>NZ_JBFAQO010000004.1:470947-618820 GCF_040678715.1 Micromonospora sp. NPDC049301
CGGCGTCGGCGTGACGTCCGGGTCCGCCGGCGGCTCGTACGGCACGGCGCTGCCCTTGACGTACTCGTCCCAGCTCATGTTCCAGTCGGTCCATGCCGTCAGCCGCAATCTGGTTCCGCGACGGTGCCGACGTCCAGGAGGCCCCGGCAGCCACCCGAACCGAGTTCCCTTCGGGGACGACGTGACGTGTGTCCATGTGGAGCGCGACGAGGCCAAGTGAGGTTTTCGCCCCACCATCCGACGATAGGCTCCGGCCCTATGCGAACGAAGCCGGAGCTGAGCGCTGCCATCCGACGGGAGCGGCGCGCGGCGCTCGTCGTCAACGCCCACTCCCGCCACGGCCGCCGCCTCTACGAGCGTGCTCGGGATCGGCTCACCGCCGCCGGGTTCACGTTGCTGGCCACGTACCCCGTCGAGGTGCCCGCGGACCTTGAGCAGTGCCTCGCGGCTGCGGCCGATCTCGAGCCGGACCTCCTGATCGCGGGCGGCGGCGACGGCACGATCAGCACCGCCGCGCGGCTGCTCGCGCACCGCGACATCGCGCTGGGCCTGCTGCCGCTGGGCACCACCAACAACTTCGCGCGCACCGTGGGCGTGCCACTCCACCTGGACGCGGCCGTGGCGGTCCTCGCCCAGGGCAAGGTGATCGACGTCGACCTCGGCCTCGTGGGCAGCAGGCGGTTCACCAACCACGTCGGCATCGGCCTGTCCGCCGACGTGATGCTCAGGACACCGCCGCGTCTCAAGCGGGCCACCGGCCGGCTCGCGTACCCGGCCACCGCCCTCACGCTGCTGACGCGGCACCGTCCGCTGCGCGCCCTGGTGCGCGCGGAGGGGCGGGAGCACGAGTTCGTCACCCACCAGCTGTACGTGGCGAACGGCGGCTTCCACGCCGGCCGGCCGATCACCGCGGACGCGGACGCCGACGACCGGCTCCTCGTCGCCTATCCGGTGGGCGGCCGAGCGCGCCACGAGCTGCTGCGGGACACGGCCCGTAACGCCGCGACCGGGCATCGCCGCATGCTCGGCGACGAGCCGTTCCTCGCCGTCCGCCAGCTCTGGCTGGAGACCGACCGGCCCGCGCCGGTGGAGGTCGACGGCGAACTGTACGGCGAGACCCCGATCCGGATCGGCCTGGACGCCAACGCGCTACGCATCATGGCTCCCGCCCACAGCCCGGATCGTTAGGCGGGGGCGGGACGCCACGGAGCGCCGGTGGTCAGGTGTCGGCGCGGGCGGCGAGGGCGTCCACCAGGCGGCGGGCGGAGCCGGCCAGGTTCCACGTGCCGGCGAGTTCCAGCAGTCGGTCCGGGTCGGCGGGGGTGGTCGGCAGCGCGGTGGGCAGCTCCGGCAGGGGGACGTCCAGTGCGACCCGGACCACCGTCGGCGCGACCGCCAGGTAGTCGCGGGCGGCGGCCAGCTTGGCCCGCAGACCCGGTGCGAAGGCCGAGCCCGAGTCGTCCAGGGCGGCCAGGATGCCGGCGATGCTGCCGTACCGCTCGATGAGTCGGGCGGCGGTCTTCTCGCCGACGCCCGGCACCCCGGGCAACCCGTCGCTGGGGTCGCCGCGCAGCGCGGCGAAGTCGGCGTACCGGTCGGCCGGCACCCCGTAGCGGGCCCGCACCGCGGCGTCGTCGCAGTCGTCGAGCTTGGCCACGCCCCGCCCGACGTAGAGCAGCCGGACCGGTCGGGCGTCGTCGACGAGCTGGAACAGGTCCCGGTCGCCGGAGACCACCTCCACCGGGCCCGGCTGGGTCACCGAGAGCGTGCCCAGCACGTCGTCGGCCTCGTAGCCGGTCGCGCCGACGGCGGTGATGCCGACCGCGGCCAGCACCTCCAGGATCATCGGCACCTGCGGGGAGAGCGTGTCCGGTACGACCTCGCCACCCTGCGGGGCCACCCGGTGCGCCTTGTACGACGGCAGCAGGTCGACCCGCCACGCCGGGCGCCAGTCGTAGTCCAGTGCGCAGACCATCCGGTCCGCGCCGCGACCCCGGATGAGGGTGGCGAGCATGTCGAGGAAGCCGCGCACCGCGTTGACCGGGGTGCCGTCCTCGGCCCGGGCGGCGGACTCCGGGATGCCGAAGTAGGCCCGGAAGTAGAGGCTGGGTGCGTCGATCAGCAGGATCGGGGATCGGTGTGCCACGCCCGACAGCCTGGCACAGCCCACCGACGATCAGGGGTACGCCCGGCCGCCGTCGCGCGGCGCCCGACTCGGGGCGCTCCGACCCAGGCTATGGCCCCCGGTGCCGCCGGACCTGGGAAACCGCGGTGCGGGCTCCCGCTCGGGCGGCGCAGACTGCCAGTGTGGCGTTTCTTCCCGGTCTGACGCTCGCCCGCCGCTACCACGACGAGGTGATCGCACCGATCCTGCGCCACCGCTTCCCGGCGCTGCGGTACGCGGCGGGCCTGCTGGACGGCGGCTCGGAGCTGCTGGGCCTGGACACCGCGCGGTCCACCGACCACGACTGGGGGCCGCGCGTGCAGGTGTTCGTCATGGCCACCGATGCCGCCCGGATTCCCGGTCTTCGTGCGGCGCTGGACGCCGACCTGCCAGCGGAGTTCCTCGGCTGGCCGACCCGCTTCGCCGGCGACGACGGGCGGCTGGGCGTCGTCGATCCGGCGGGCACGCGGCACGGGGTCGGCGTCGACGAGCTGGCTGGTTGGTGCCGCCACCGACTGGGCTTCGACCCGGCGGTCGGTGTCAGCACGGCGGACTGGCTGGCCACCCCCACCCAGCGGCTGGCGGAGGTCACCGGCGGCGCGGTCTTCCACGACGGCCTCGACGGCGCGCTAACGGCGCGCCGGGCCGCGCTGGCCTGGTATCCGTCGGACGTGTGGCGGCACGTGCTTGCTGCGGCGTGGACCCGGATCGCGCAGGCGGAGCACCTGCCCGGCCGGTGCGCCGAGGTCGGCGACGAGTTGGGCAGCCGGATGGTCACCGCCGGCCTGGCCCGGGACCTGATGCGACTCGGCCTGCTGCTGCACCGGCGCTGGCCGCCGTACGACAAGTGGCTCGGCACGGTCTTCGGCGGCCTGCCCGGCGCGGCGCCGGTGGTCGCGGCGCTGACCCACGCCCTCGGCCCGGGCGACTGGACCCGGCGCCAGGCCGGGTTGGTGGCGGCGCTGGAGGCGGTGGCCCGGTGGACCGACGAGACCGGGCTCGCGGCACCGGTGCACGCCCGTGCCCGGCTGTTCCACCACCGCCCGTTTCTGGTGCTGCACGCCGAGCGGATCGCCGCCGGGCTCCGCGCCGGCGTGACCGACCCCGCGCTGCGCGACCGGCCGCCGCTGGGTGCGGTCGACCAGTACGTGCACAGCGTCGAGGTGCTCACCCACGCCGACCGGGTCCGCCGGCTGGCCGACAGCCTCTGGTCCGGCGCCGTGGTCACCGATCCCCGACGGTGACCGCTGGTGCGGCGGGTCGCGGCGGCTCGTCGTTCCGGTCGTGGTCGGTGAGGTCACGCAGGTGCCGGACGGGGGAGAACAGCAGCGCCAGCGGCGCGCCCACCGCCGCTGCCGCGAAGACGAACAGGGTGGCCCGCGCGCCGAGCGGGCCGGCCAGCGCGCCGGCGACGAGGCCGCCGACCGGGATCGCGCCCCAGGAGACGAACCGGACGGTCGCCATCACCCGGGAGAGCAGGTCGGGTGGGCTGGCGATCTGCCGGTAGGTCCGGGTGGTCACGCTGAGCACCACCGTCCCGAGGGAGAAGACGACGTTGCCGGCGGCGAAGGCGGCGTACGCCGGCCAGCCGGTGCCCCAGGGGATCAGGAACGCCCCGGCGACCGTGGTGAACCCGGAGGCGATCAGCGCGCGGGCGGTGCCGATCCGGGCGGTGATCCGGTTGGTGAGCGCCGCCCCGACCAGCGCGCCGACTCCCTCGACGGCGAGCAGCACCCCGACCAGGCCGGCCGGGGCGTGCAGCTCGCGGACCAGGTAGAGCGGGTACAGCGCGAACTGCGCGCCGCAGACGAAGTTCATGGCCGTGGCGGCCCACATGCCGGGCCCCATCACCGGGTGGTACGCGACGAAGCGCCAACCCTCGCGGATCAGCTCGCCGACGGGTGGCCAGCGGTCCGGAGCGTCGTCGCGGCGGGCGGGCAGGGTGCGCAGCAGCGCCGCCGAGACGAGGTAGCTGGCCGAGTCGACGAGCAGGGTGGGCACCGCCCCGAGTGCCTGCACGGCGAGCCCGCCGAGCGACGGGCCGCTGAGCTGGGTGGCGGCGTGGGTGGCCGAGGTGAGGCTGTTGCGGGACTGCAACTGCTCGCGGTCCACGATGCTGGGCAGGAAGGTGGAGTTGGCCACGTCGAAGAGCACGTTGGCGAAGCTGACCACCAGCGCGGTGACGACGAGGTGCGCGACGGTGAGGTGCCCCCACCACCAGGCCAGTGGGATGGACGCGACGGCGGCCGCGCGGGCCAGGTCGGCACCCACCTGGGCGCCGCGCAGCGGCAGCCGCTGCACGATGACGCCGGCGGGCAGGCCGATCACGATCCAGGCGATGTAGCTGGCCGCGGCGATCAGACCCATCTGGAACGCGGTGGCGTCGAGCACGGTGAGCGCGGTCAGCGGCAGGGCGACCGCGCCGACCGCCGACCCGACCATGCTGGTCGTGCCGGCGGCCCACCATCGCCAGAACACTCCGGCTCGTTCTCGGACGTGCATGTCGTCCGCCCCCGTTCACCCGATCCAGTGCGTTCCAATCTGGAACGGACTATAGTCGAGGTCCGTACGGAATGGGGGTGGCGGGTGCGGCGGGAAGATCTTGCCGACGCGGACTGCGGCATCGCCCAGGCGCTCGGCGTCCTGGGGGACTGGTGGACGTTCCTCATCGTGCGCGACGTCGCCGGCGGGACGACCCGCTTCGACGCCCTCCAGCGCGAGTTGGGCGTCAGCCGGCGGTCGCTGACCGAACGCCTCGCCGCGCTGGTCGAGCACGGTGTGCTGGAGCGTCGGCCGTACTCGCAGCACCCACCGCGCTTCGACTACCTGCTCACCGCCAAGGGCGCGGGGCTGCTGCCGGTGCTGATCGCTCTACAGGACTGGGGGACGAGACACCTGATGGGTGATGGTGAGCTGACCGCGACCGCCGACGCGGCGTCGGCCGAGACTCGCCGGGTGCACCACCTGATCGGGCGACGGCTGCCCGAGGTCGTGCTGTCCGGCGCCGACGGCCAGCCGGTCGCGGTGGGCGCCCCCGACGGCTGGAGCGTCCTCTACTTCTTCCCGGGGGCGTACGCGCCGGGGATCGTGGACAGCTACCCGCCGGGCTGGGCGGACATCCCCGGCGCCCGGGGCTGCACGCTGGAGTCGACCACGTACGCCGACCGGTATCCGAAGTTTCGGGACGCGGGGGCGCGGGTGTGGGGGATCAGCACCCAGCGGCCGGACCAGCTCGCCGCCTTCGCCGCGTACGCCGGGCTGCCGTTCCCGCTGCTGTCCGACGAGGACGGCCGACTCGGCGCGGGGCTGCTGTTGCCCACCTTCCGGGCCGGCGGCGTCACCCGGTTCAAGCGGCTGACGCTGCTGGTCGACCCGACGGCGGTGGTCCGCGCGGTGCAGTTCCCGGTCACCGATCCGGCCGGCTCGGTGGACGAGATGCTCGACGTGGTCCGCGAGCACCGCGCCGCCTGACCGAGCCAGGTGCACGGAAGGGCTCCCCGCGGTCGCGCGGGGAGCCCTTCCGTGTCACACCGTCAGGCCGGGAGGGTCCAGCGCTGGTTGGCGCCGGCGAAGCAGTCCCAGATCTGTAACCGGGTGCCGTCGGCGGAGCTGTTGCCGGTGGCGTCCAGGCACTTGTTCGACTGCGGGTTGCGCAGCGTGCCGTTGGACTGGGCCTGCCAGACCTGCGCGCCGCTGCCGTTGCAGTCCCAGAGTTGGACCTTCGCGCCGTTGGCGGTGGAGCCGCTGGCGATGTCGGCGCACTTGCCGAGGGCGCGCAGCGTGCCGTTGCTGGCCACGGTCCAGCTCTGCGCGGTGGTGCCGTTGCAGCCCCACAACTGGATGGCGGTGCCGTTGGCGCTGCTCGCCGAGGCCACGTCGACGCACTTGCCGCCGATGCCGGTGATCGGACCGGTACGGCCGCTCGGCGGCGGGGTGGTGCCGCCCATGATGGTGTCGTACATGGCGCTGACCAGCGACGTCGAGCCGGTGGTGTCCTGCGACAGCTCCCAGTTCATCACGCCGCCGGCGTTGGCCAGGGCCCACTGCGTCTTGCGCTTGACCGTCGGCACGCCGTTGTAGCACTGCTGCGCGCCGCCCACGGTGGTGCAGTCCCGGTTGGCGTTGGCCGGGTCCATCCCGACCAGCGCCGAGTAGGTGTAGTAGCCGGGGCGGCTGTAGAACGGGATGCCGAGGACGGCCTTGCCGGCCGGCAGGCCGCGCGACTTCCACAGGTTGACGCTGGCGATCGACCAGTCGTAGTTGGCGTGTGGGCTGCCGCCGTCGTACGCCATGATGTTGAGCCAGTCGACCTGGGCGAACACGGCCGTCTGTACGCCGTCGACGTTGTATCCCTCGGAGACCACGGCGGCGGTGAGCAGCTTGCCGCGGCTGTGCATGGCGCTGCCGAGCTGCGTCATGAGCTGGGTGTAGTTGTTCGCCGAGGCGCCCGGGTCCGGGTACTCCCAGTCCATGTCGACGCCGTCGAGGTTGTACTGGTTGACGAAGTTGACCAGGTTGTTGACGAAGTTGGTCCGGCTGCCGGCGTTGGCCGCGAGGGCCTCGAAGGCGGAGTCGTTGCCGTCGTTCCAGCCGCCGACGGCGATCGACACCCGGACGTTGTTGGCGTGCGCGAGCGAGACCAGCGAGGAGAGCTTGCTCGGGTTCTCCACCGGGCGCAGGCTGCCGTCGTTGTTGGGCAGCACGAACGCGTAGTTGATGTGGGTGAGCTTGTTGTACTGGACGGTGTTGACGTTGCCGGCCCAGGAGGGCATGTAGCCGACGCTCTTGAAGTTGTTGGGCAGCACCACGGCCTGCGCGGCGGTGGGGGCGAGGGTCAGGGTGGCGCTGGCGGTGGCCAGGGCGAGCAGGCCGGCGGCGAGGGCGCGGCGCAGTGGTGAGGACATCGGGGGCCTTCCCGTGGGCGGGGGACGACAGCCGCCCGCGCAGGGTCGTCGCGGGCGGTCGGTGGGGGACGCAGGAACGGGTGGGCCTCGAGGCAGCCAAATCTTAAAGAGTGTTAACTGTCCGAGTCAATCAACATCGGTGGATTTCCCGGGCGTCCGTCCTCCGGGCAGTGCGCCGGCTCCCGGCATTGCCCGAACGACCGTTAAGCTGGCGACGTGGGAATCGAGGGCTTGTATCCGTCCGACCGGCTGATCGCCGCGCAGCGCGCCACGGCCGCCGCCGGTCTGGACGCCCTGCTGCTCACCCCCGGCTCCGACCTGCGCTACCTGACCGGGTACGACGCCCACGCGGGGGAGCGGCTGACCTGCCTGGTGCTACCCGCCGAGGGCGAGCCGACGCTGATCGTGCCGACGCTGGAGCGGCCGGCCGCGGAGGCGTCCCCGGCGCCGGCCACCGGGGTGCGCATCGTCGACCATTCCGACGGCACCGACCCGTACCCCCTGGTCGTCGCCGCCCTCGACGGCCCGCCCGCGGCGGTCGGGCTGGCCGACCGGATGTGGGCCGAGCAGGTGCTCGCGCTGCGGGCGGCACTGCCCGGCGCGGCGCAGCGGCTCGCCGGCGAGGTGCTGCGCGAGCTGCGGATCCGCAAGTCCCCGGCGGAGATCGCGGCGCTCGCCGAGGCCGGAGCGGCGATCGACGAGGTGCACCTGCGGATGGGGGAGTGGCTGCGCCCCGGGCGCACCGAGGCCGAGGTGGCCACCGACATCGCGGCGGCGATCCGGTCCGCCGGGCACGTCAGGGTGGACTTCGTGATCGTGGCGGCCGGGCCGAACGGGGCCAGCCCGCACCACGGCACCTCCGACCGCCCGATCGGCGCCGGCGAGCCGGTGGTGGTGGACATCGGCGGCACCATGGCCTCGGGCTACCGCTCGGACTGCACCCGCACGTACGTCGCGGGCGGGCCGGCGCCGGCCGACTTCCTGGACTACTACGCGGTGCTGCGCGACGCCCAACGGGCCGCGGTGGCGGCCGTGCGGCCCGCGGTCAGCGGAGCGGAGGCCGACGCCGCCGCCCGGGAGCCGATCACCGCCGCCGGCTACGGCCCCGCGTTCCTGCACCGCACCGGCCACGGCATCGGCCTGGACGGTCACGAGGAGCCCTACCTGGTGGCCGGCAACGACCGGCCGCTGGAGCCCGGCATGGCGTTCTCCATCGAACCGGGCATCTACCTGGCGGGCCGACACGGCGCCCGCATCGAGGACATCGTCGTCTGCACGACGGACGGCGTGCAGCGGCTCAACACCACCCCCACGGAGCTCATCGCGCTATGACTGTCGACCGGATCCTCCCCACCGACGAGGCCCACGACCTGCTGGACCTCGCCACCGAACTCGCCGACCGCGAGCTCGCGCCGAAGGCCGGCGGCTTCGAGGAGCGTGCCGAGTTCCCCCGCGAGGTGCTGCGGACCCTCGGCCGGGCCGGCCTGCTCGGCCTGCCGTACCCGGAGGAGCACGGCGGCGCCGCGCAGCCGTACGAGGTGTACCTGCAGGTGCTGGAGATCCTGGCCAGCCGCTGGCTCGCGGTCGCCGAGGCGGTCAGCGTGCACACCCTGTCCTGCCACCCGGTGGCGGCGTTCGGCAGCGACGAGCAGCGCAAGCTGCTGCCGGACATGCTCGGCGGCGAACTGCTCGGCGCGTACTGCCTCTCCGAGCCGCAGGGCGGCTCCGACGCGGCGGCGCTGAGCACCCGGGCGGTCCGCGACGGCGACGCGTACGTCCTCTCCGGCACCAAGGCGTGGATCACCCATGCCCGGACCGCCGACTTCTACAACGTCTTCTGCCGCACCGGCGGGCCCGGCCCGAAGGGCATCTCCTGCCTGCTCGCCGACGCGGGCACCGCCGGCATCACGCCGCAGGCGGCCGAGCGGACCATGGGGCTGCGCTCCTCACCGGTGGCGCAGATCGCGTTCGACGGGGCGCGGGTGCCGGCCGATCGGCTGATCGGCGGCGAGGGCGCGGGCTTCACCATCGCGATGTCCGCGTTGGACTCGGGCCGGCTGGGCATCGCGGCCTGTGCGGTCGGGCTGGCCCAGGCCGCGCTGGACTACGCGATCGGGTACGCGCGGGAGCGGCAGCAGTTCGGTCGGGCGATCATCGACTTCCAGGGGTTGGGCTTCACCCTCGCCGACGCGGCCACCCAGATCTCCGCCGCCCGCGCGCTGACCCTTGCGGCGGCCCGGCTGCGCGACGCCGGGCGGCCGTACTCGATCGAGGCGGCCAAGGCGAAGCTCTTCGCCACCGACATGGCGATGCGGGTGACGACCGACGCGGTGCAGGTGCTCGGTGGGGCCGGCTACGTGGCCGACCACCCGGTGGAGCGGTACATGCGCGAGGCCAAGGTGCTGCAGATCGTGGAGGGCACCAACCAGATCCAGCGGATGGTCATCTCCCGGGCCCTCGCCAAGGGCTGAGCACGGGTCGACGACGCGTGGTGGCGCGGCTGCGGTGGGTTCACCGCGGCCCGCCGTCGGCGCCGTCCGGTGGGAGCGTCATCGCCGTCGCGCGTTTTTCCCGGTAGGTTGCTCGCCGTGGAGGAGATCGACCGCGCCATCGTCGCAGCGTTGAGCGCTGACGGCCGCCTGTCGTACACCGACCTGGCCGAGAAGGTGGGGCTGTCGGTGTCCGCTGTGCACCAGCGGGTGCGCCGGCTCGAGCAGCGCGGGGTGATCAAGGGGTACGCCGCCCGGGTCTCCTTCGAGGCGCTGGACCTGCCGTTGACCGCGTTCGTGGCGATCCGCCCGTTCGACCCGTCCCAGCCGGACGACGCGCCGGAGCGACTGGCCCACCTGCCCGAGATCGACTCCTGCTACTCGGTGGCGGGGGAGGACTTCTACATGCTGCTGGTGCGGGTGGCCAGCCCGGCCGACCTGGAGCGGGTGCTCCAGGAGATCCGCATGTCGGCGAACGTGACCACCCGGACCACCGTGGTGCTGTCCACCCCGTACGAGAACCGGCCGCCGAAGATCAGTGCCGCGCCACCGAGTCGGTCGCGGTCCCGGGTGCCGGAGGAGCCGGCTGGTTCCACCGCAGGATGACCTGCCGGCCGTGTTCGTGACCGAGCACGCTGACCGTGGCGGTGTCCAACCGCAGCCGTCCGCCGGCGGACGGGGGCAGGCCGATCCAGCGGGCGCCGAGCACCCGCAGGCTGTGCGCGTGGCCGACCAGCGCCACGGTGCCCCGGTCGAGCAGCGGCGTGACCCGGGTCAGCACCCGGTCGAGGCGGGCGCCCACCTGCGCGGGTGACTCGCCGCCGGGGCAGCCGTCGGTCCAGATGTTCCAGTGCGGGTCGTCCTCGTGGATGTCGACGGTGGTGCGTCCCTCGTACTCGCCGTAGTTCCACTCGCTGAGGTCCTCGTCGACGGCGTCGACGGTGAGCCCGGCCAGCTGCGCGGTGCGCAGCGCCCGCGAGCGGGGACTGGCCAGCACGGTGACGAATCGCCGGCCGGCCAGGAACGCGGCGAGGGTGCGGGCCTGCCGCTCGCCGTCGGGGGTCAGCTCCAGATCGGTGTACGAGGTGTGCCGCCGCGTGGCGCTCCAGGTCGTCTCGCCGTGCCGGATCAGCAGGAGCTCTCCCATGCGGCCAGTTAACCATCGCGGACAGGGCGGCATCCGGCGGGCGCCGATGCCGCCTCCCGCCACTCAACCTATCTTCCTAGGATGCGCTACGCGGTGTGCCGCCCGGCACCGCCGGTTTCGGCACCCGCAGACCGGGCAAGCGAGCGGGAAGAGACGCCAGACCGAGGAGGCGCGATGAGCTTCACCGAGAAGGCACGGAACAAGGTCGAGCAGATGGCCGGTGCCGCGAAGGAGCGGATCGGCGACGTGACCGACAACGAGCAGATGCGTGGCGAGGGCGCCAGCCAGCAGAGCGACGCGCGCGCCAAGCAGGCTGGTCAGAACGTGAAGGACGCTGGTCGCAACGTGAAGGAATCGTTCACGAAGTGACCTGAGCGGTCCCAGCGGGTCCCCGGGCGACACTGCGCCCGGGGACCCGCTGCGCGTTCCGGCTAGGGTCGCCAGGTGACCGTGCTTCGTTCCCTGGTGTTGTTCGCGCTGGCCGCGCTGGCCGAGATCGGCGGCGCCTGGCTGGTCTGGCAGGGCTGGCGGGAGCAGCGCGGCCTGTGGTGGATCGCCGCCGGCGTGGTCGCGCTGGGCTGCTACGGCTTCGTCGCCACGTTCCAGCCGGACGCGCACTTCGGCCGGATCCTGGCCGCGTACGGCGGGGTGTTCGTGGCGGGTTCGCTGGGCTGGGCGATGGTGGTGGACGGGTTCCGCCCGGACCGGTGGGACCTGGCGGGTGCGGCGCTCTGCCTGCTCGGCGTCGCGGTCATCATGTACGCCCCGCGCGGCGGTCCCGCGTAACGGTCCCACCCGCTGAACGCTCTGCGGGGCAGTGAAGGCCCTTCGCGTCTGGGATGATCTTCCGCGTGATCCGACCTCGGTTGCGTCCGCTGCTCGGCGTACTGGTCGCGGCGGGCATCCTGGCCAGCGCGGCGTCCGCGATCGCTCTTTCCGGGGCGCCGTCGACGGATGCGCCGACCTTCGTCGGTCCGTCCGGGCACGCCGCCGTCCCGGAAGCACCGTCGGCCAGCGCGGGGGCCTCGTCGGGCAGCGCGGGAGCGCCGTCGAGCAACCCCGGCGCTACCGCCCAGGCACCCGCGCCGGCAGCCACCGTCCCCGGATCGACGCGCGTGGGGAGCCGGCCGCCGGTGGTGGATCACGGGCCGCGTGCCGGCAACCGGGTCGCGTTGACCTTCGACGCGGACATGACCGACGGGATGCTGCACAACCTGCGCACCGGTCGGGTGAAGTCCTACGCCAACCTGCGCATCATCGATCTGCTGGAGCGGGAGCAGGTCCCGGCCACCTTCTTCCTGACCGGCAAGTGGGTGGAGCGGTATCCGGAGGTGACCCGGCGGCTCGCCGGCAACCCGCGCTTCGAGTTGGCGAACCACACGTACGGGCACGAGGCGTTTACCGGCGACTGTTACGACCTGCCCCGGGTACGGGCGAACGGGATGACCGACAACGTGGCGAAGACCTTCCGGGCGATCGAGCCGTACGGCGGCCGGCAGACCCGGTACTTCCGCTTTCCGGGGCTCTGCCACGACGCGGCGGCGCTGTCCGCGCTCGCTCCGCTCGGGGTGACGGTGGTCGACGGGGACGTGGTCAGCGGTGATCCCTTCGCCACCGCCTGGCAGCCGATCGTGCGGGCGGTGCTGGACAACGTCCGCCCCGGATCGGTTGTGATCATGCATGTGACCGAGGCGAACGCCGCGATGACGGACGAGGCACTGCCGCTCATCCTGGCGGGGTTGCGCGAGCAGGGTCTGGTCCCGGCGACGCTGTCCGAGGTGCTGGCCGCTGCCTGACCGGCGCGCCCGTCCAGCCCCGAGATGTCGACACGGCCAGGCGGGTCGCTGCATCTGATGCCGGTCGTGTCGGCGAGCGTGATACCTCGGAGTCATATTGATACCGCAGGGGCATCACGCTCGTGATGGACCGACCGGTGCCTCGCCGTGGCGCGGAACGCCCAACCCTTGACGGGTTGGGCGTTCGTCCCGTCGCGAGGCGACAGGTCACTTCTCGTCGTTGGACTGATCGTCCCCGTGGTCGTGGCCCTTGTCCCGGTCCTCGTGGCCCTTGTCCCGGTCCTCGTGGTCCCGGTCCCAGTTCTTCTTGAACTCGTTCCAGCTCCGGTCCTCGTCGCCGCTCCACCACGAGTTCCGGCCCTCGTCGTCCTTGTCGCGGCCTCGGTTCTCGTCCTTCTGGTCCCGCTTGTCGTCGCTCTTGATCTGGCCGCGGATCTCGCCGTTCGGGAACTTCTTGGTGTGCACGTTCACGTAGGTGACACCGGCCTCGATCGCGTCGACGAGTTCGTCGAACTCGCCCGGCTCGATGCCCTGGTCGGCGGGCCCGACCACGTCATCGGGCTTGATGGTCCCCTTGATGGTGGCAGGGGCCTGGGGGCAGGACTGGACGTCGTGCGACGCGCCACCCTTCGCGTCCTTCAGGTTGGAGCAGAGGAAGACGGCGATGCCGCCGCTCTGGTGTCTCCCTCCGAAGTGGATGTGCGCCTGCTGGACGTCCTTCAGGTCCTTGTAGCTCAGCTCGAACTCGATCTTCTTGTCCCGTTCGTCGATCGTGGCTTCGAACCGGCCGGAGCCGGGCGTCGAGATCGGCTTTGGGTCTTCCTCGAAGCCGCTGAGTTTGGCCCGGACGTTCACGTCCTTGTTGTTGCGCGAGTCGCTCCAGTCCCGCGAGTCGTGCGAATCCCGCTTGTCGCCCGAGTCGTCCCGGCCGTCGCCCATGGCGGCGGTGCCGACGGCGGTTGCCGCCACTGCTGCGCTGGCCGCCATCGCGACCGCCCAGAGTCGGGTACGTCCCATCATTGCTGCTCCCTTCTTCGTAGGGTCCTGAGCCGCGGGATCACCGGCGGACGAACCACTCGTGACCGGACTCAGGCAGGCAAAGGTGCCGTGCGCCGGAGGGTCGTTGTCGGCGAGACCGTCCAGCACTCGGTTCGATTGGCACCCTTTGCGAAATTGTTCCACGTTCGCGGCAAAGGTGAGTCCGATTCCCTGATCCGGCCATCAGGGATCTTCGAGAGCTGTGGATCGGACTGGGCCCTGTGCGGCCCACCGGGCGGTTCGACGGGGCCCGACGAGGCTCGATGCGGCGGCCGGGGCATCCGCGCTGTTGCGGGGCGCAGCCGCTGGCTCACACGCCCTGGGCGGCATCCCTCACGTCAACGCCCCAGCACGATGCGCGTCGGCCGCCAGCATCAGCATCAGCACGGCGGTGACGGTGACGAGCTGCACGGTGGCGGGGAGGGCGACGCCGACCGGGATGGTGGCCAGCACCGCCAGCACCGCCAGCGCGGCGGTGGGGCGGGTGAGGGCGACGGGCAGGCGTAGGGCGCGGCGGACGGCGGAGACGCCGGTCAGCTAGAGCGCGACGCCGCCGCCGAGGCCCAGGGCGGCGCCGAGGGTGGCGGGCTGGTCGGGGTGGGCGACGGTGGCCTGCAGATCGGCGGCGGTGGGGATGACCCCGAGCAGCAGCAGGAAGTGGGGGAGGACGTAGGCACGGGCGGCCATTCGGCTGCGGGCGGCGGGTGCCGCTTCGGCGAGCGCGGTCTCGGCGGGGCGGGTGTCGGCGAAGTAGACCCACCAGAGGGCCGCGGGCAGGGCGAGGGCGAGCAGGATCGCGCCGGCCCGGGCGGCGGTGACCTCGTCGGCGGGGACGCCCATGCCGATGGCGACGACGGATTCGCCGAGGGCGACGATGACGAGCAGGCCGTGTCGTTCGACGAAGTGCGCCGGGCCGAGGTGGAAGGTGGCGGCGACACCGATCCACGAGTGGTGGGGGAGCAGGTAGGGCAGGACGGCCTGGACGAGTACGGCTGCGGCCCAGAGGGTGGGGACGGCGGGGCCGTCGAGCGCGGCGGCGGCCAGGATGAGCAGGGCGGCGCCGAGGTTGTAGGGGGCGAGTCGGAGTGCGCCGGCGCGGGCGTCGGAGCGCATGAACATGATGAGGTGGACGACGACCACGGCCAGGTAGCCGATGGCGAAGGTGAGGCCGGTGTCGGCGAGGGCGTCGGGCAGCGCGACGGCGGTGAGCAGGAAGCTGGCCATGCCGGCGAGGAGCAGCAGCTTGGCGGTGGTCTGCCGGGGTGGGACGTGGTTGGTGAGCCGGGCGTAGCCGGTGTAGAGGTACCAGAGCAGCCCGAAGATGAGCACGGTGCGGCTGAGGCCGGCCCAGGTCAGGTCCGCCTCGAGGGCGTGGGTGAGCTGGGTGATGGTGAGGACGAAGACGACGTCGAAGAAGACCTCGACGGGGGTGACCCGTTCGGCGGTGTGGTGTTCGGGGGCGGGCCGCCGGTGTCCCATGGTGGGGACCGTAGCCGTCCGGAATGGGCGACACCCCGGGAAGGGGATTCCCGGGGTGTCGTTGGTGGTGGGTCAGTCGTCGCGGTGGTCGGCCCACCACTGCTGGCCGCCCTGGGGGAGGGTGTCGATCGGGTCGTAGTAGGCGTAGCGCTTGTTGAGCGCCTCCAGGTCGGCGGACTCGATGGAGGTGCGGTAGTTCTTGGTCCAGTAGGAGATGCCGCGGTCGCGGTCGTAGTCGGTGAGCATGTGCACCCAGCGCTTGCCGACGAAGGGGACGTCGCAGACGATCCGTGGGGTGGCGTAGCCGGGCAGGTAGCCCATGATGTCGTGCTGGAGTTGCTGGGCGTGCCAGACCGGGACGCGCCAGTGTTCGGCGTTGGGGATCATGTCGCACATGTAGAAGTAGTACGGCAGGATCCCGGCTTCGCCCTGCAGCGCGAAGCAGAGGTCGAGCAGCTCGGGGGTGGTGGCGTTGACGCCGCGCATGAGCACGCCCTGGTTGCGGACGTCGCGGACGCCGACGTCGAGGGCGGTCTGGGCGGCCTTGGCGACCAGCGGGGTGATCGACTGGGCGTGGTTGACGTGGGTGTGGATGGCGAGGTTGACGCCGCGGCGGGCGGCGGTGCGGGCGACGCGTTCCAGGCCTTCGACGACGTCGGGCTGCAGCCAGTGCTGGGGAAGGCCCATGAGGGCCTTGGTGGCGAGCCGGATGTCGCGGATGGTTTCGATCTCCAGCAGGCGCATCAGGTACGACTCGAGGTTGCGCCAGGGCACGTTGGCGACGTCGCCGCCGGAGACGACGACGTCACGGACGCCGGGGTGGGCCTTGAGGTAGCCGATGTGGGCGTCGTAGCGCTCGACGGGCTTGAGGGTGAGTTTGAGCTTGTCGACGGCGGGAGTGGAGTTGCCGACGAGGTCCATCCGGGTGCAGTGCCCGCAGTACTGGGGGCAGGTGGAGAGCAGTTCGGCGAGGACCTTGGTGGGGTAGCGGTGGGTGAGCCCTTCGGCGACCCACATGTCGTGCTCGTGCAGTGAGTCGCGGCTGGCGTACGGGTGTGACGGCCAGTCGGTGCGTCGGTCGGAGGCGACCGGGATCATGTAGCGGCGGATGGGGTCGGCGAGCAGCGCCTCGGTGGTGAGGGGCGCGAACGGCACCATCGTGTTGATCATCTGGGGTGGCACCAGCATCGACATGGTGGCCAGGGCCTTCTGGTCGGCCTCGAGGTCGGTGTAGAAGCTCTCGTCGATGAGGTCGCCGAAGACGGTGCGCAGCTGCTTGATGTTCTTGACGCAGTTGACGCGCTGCCACTGGGCGGATTCCCACTGGTCGCGGGTGACGTGGCGCCAGCCGGGGAAGCGGGTCCAGTCGGGTTCGACCAGGGGGCGGCGGCGGTATTCGTACGGCTGCCCGGCGGTCGGTACGGCGACCGGGGCGTGACGGGGTTGAGGGATGGTCTCAACCGGTTGGGTCTGGGTCACGGCCCCTCCTTGGTGCTGCGGCTGATCAACGGGCCCGAAGGCTACTGGAAAATATCCGGTGTAGAAACTAGTCTGCCGGAAGTTTTCCCGCTACGCGAGTCCCCGGCCGGGGCTTCGGGCGGCCGGACAGGGGAGGTCGGCGTGACGTCACCGGTGGGACTGCACCGCGTCGTGGAACCGGCGGGGGTGCTGCCGCAGGCGGCTTGGCGGCTGGACGCGTCCGCCGCGATCGCGCCGAACGAGGTGCGGATCCGGGTACAGCGGCTCAACCTGGACGCGGCGAGCTTCCGGCAGCTGTCGGAGAAGCACGGCGGGGACGGCGACGCGGTCCGCGCCGAGGTGCTGGAGATCATTTCGACCCGGGGAAAGATGCAGAACCCGGTGACCGGTTCCGGCGGGATGCTGATCGGCACGGTCGAGGAGGCCGGCCTGCGCTCCCCGCTGGGGCTCAAGGCGGGTGAGCGGGTCGCCACCCTGGTGTCGCTGACCCTGACCCCGCTCGTGGTGACCGACGGGCTGGCCCGCTGGGACGGGCGCAGCGAGCAGGTGCCCTGCGACGGGTGGGCGATCCTGTTCGCCCGCTCCATCGCCGCGGTGCTGCCCGACGACGAGGACCCGCAGCTGTCCCTGGCGGTGCTGGACGTGTGCGGGGCGCCGGCGTTGACCGCGCGGGTGGTGTCGCGCTACGTCGAGGAGCGTCACCGCGCCGGCGACCCGACGCCGGTGCGCGTCGCGGTGATCGGCGGCGCGGGCAAGAGTGGGTCGCTGTCGCTGGCCGCGGCGCGGCGGGCGGGCGCCGCGCGTACCGTCGGGGTGGTGCCGGTGGCGGCGGAGCGCGACGCGCTGACGGCCGCCGGCCTGGCCTCGGTGGTGGCGATGGCCGACGCCCGGGACCCGGTGGCGCTGTCCACGGCGGTGACCACGGCGCTGGGCACCCCGGCGGACGTCACGGTGGTGTGCGTGGACGTGCCGGGTTGCGAGCACGGGGCGGTGCTGGCCACCGCCGACGGCGGCACGGTGATCTTCTTCTCGATGGCGACGAGCTTCTCGGCCGCGGCGCTGGGCGCCGAGGGGCTGGCGGCGGACGTGACGATGCTGGTGGGCAACGGGTACGTGCCGGGGCACGCGGAGCTGGCGTTGGGGCTGCTGCGCGCCGAGCCGGGGGTGCGTCGGCTGTTCGCGGCGCGGATCGCGGCAGACTGAGGTCATGACGAACCCCTCGACGCTGTACCGCGGCGGTGTGCTGCACTGTCCCGCCGACCCGAACGCGACCGCGCTGCTGGTCTCCGGTGGGCGGATCGCCTGGTTGGGCACCGACGATGACGTGCCGCCCGCCGACCGGGTGGTGGACCTGGGTGGTGCGCTGGTGACGCCGGCGTTCGTCGACGCGCACGTGCACGCCACCGACACCGGGTTGGCGTTGTCCGGGCTGGAGCTGTCCGGGGTGCGCTCGGCGGCGCAGTTGCTGGACGCGGTGGCCGCGTTCGCGGCCGGCCTGCCGGTGGACGCGGTGGTGCTGGGGCACGGCTGGGACGAGTCGGGCTGGGCGGATGCGACGCTGCCGGACGCGGCGGCGCTGGACCGGGCGGCCGGTGGCCGGCGGGTGTACCTGTCGCAGGCGTCGATCCACTCGGCGTTGGTGTCGTCGGCGCTGCTGGCGGCGTGCCCGCAGGCGGAGGCCGCGGCCGGGTACGACGCGTCGGGGTGGTTGCGTCGGGACGCGCACCACGTGGTGCGGGCGGCGGCGCAGGGCTCGGTGAGCCGGGCGCAGCGGGTCGCCGCGCAGCGGGTGGCCCTCGGGCACGCGGCGTCGCTGGGTATCGCGGCGGTGCACGAGTGCGGCGGCCCGGAGATCTCCGACGAGGAGGACTTCACCGGCCTGCTGGGCATCTCCGGGGCGGGGCTGCCGGAGGTGTACGGGTACTGGGGTGAGCTGGGTGGCGCGGCGCGGGCCCGGGAGCTGGGTGCGGTGGGCGCCGGCGGTGACCTGTTCGCCGACGGGGCGTTGGGTTCGCGGACGGCGCACGTGTCGCAGCCGTACGGCGACGGTGACGGCTGTGGGCACGGGTACCTGTCGGTCGAGCAGGTCCGCGACCACCTGCTGGACTGCGCGGCGCACGGCATGCAGGGCGGTTTCCACGCGATCGGGGACGCGGCGATCGGCACGGTGCTGGAGGGCTTCGCGGCGGCGGCGCGGACGCTGGGCGTGGAGCGGGTGCGCGCGGCCCGGCACCGCATCGAGCACGCGGAGATCATGAGCAAGCGGTTGATCGCCGGGTTCGTGGAGTACGGGGTCGTGGCGAGCATGCAGCCGGCGTTCGACCGGCTGTGGGGTGGCGCGGGCCGGATGTACGAGTCGCGGCTGGGTCTGGACCGGTCGTTGGAGTCCAACCCGATGGGCGCGATGCACGGGGTGGGCGTGGCGTTGGCGTTCGGGTCGGATTCGCCGGTGACGCCGCTGGACCCGTGGGGGTCGGTGCGGGCGGCGGCGGCGCACCACAACCCGGCGCAGCGGATGAGTGTGCGGGCGGCGTTCGCCGCGCACACGCGCGGCGGGTGGCGGGCGGTGCACCTCGACGTCGAGGGTGTGCTGGCGCTGGGTGCGCCGGCGACGTTCGCGGTGTGGTCGACGCCGGCCGGGGTGGAGCGGGGCCTGCCGGTGCTGCTGGCCGAGGACCCGGAGCTGCGGGGTCCGGACGACCCGACGCCGCTGCCGGTGTGCCGAAGCCTGGTGCTGCGCGGTGAGGTCATCTATGAGGAAGGTTCGTCGTGACCGGAAAGCTTGATCTTGACCCGGCGCTCGTGGCGCGGGCGCGGGAGTTGGCGCGCCGAGCTGGGCAGCCGGTGGTGGACCTGGCGCGCAGCCACACCACGGTGTCGGTGGAACGGGCGGTGCTGCGCCTGGCCGGGGTGACCGGCGCCGACCCGGACGGCATCCCGTGGGTGAACCGGCTCGTCGACGCCGTCGTCGCCGACGTGGGGCTGGGTCACGGTGTGGCGGTGCCGGTGTTCGACGCGTTGGCCCGCGAGGGCATCACGGACGTGACGCTGCTGGCGCAGAAGGCCGCCGCCGGGTCGGTGCGTTTCACCCTGCCGAGCGGGCGGGCCGCCACGGCCGCCCGGTTGGCGGCGCGCAGGGCGGTCGGCGCGGGCATCCGGCGCATCGACCGGCGGCGCGCGGAACGCGACCGTCTCGTCAAGCGGCACGGGGACCCGGCGCAGCGGCCGTGGATCTACCTGATCGTGGCGACCGGTGACATCTACGAGGACATTCCGCAGGCGCAGGCGGCGGCCCGGGCGGGCGCGGACGTCATCGCGGTGATCCGCTCCACCGGGCAGTCGCTGCTGGACTACGTGCCCGAGGGCGCGACCCGGGAGGGGTTCGCCGGCACGTACGCGACGCAGGAGAACTTCCGGCTGATGCGCGCGGCGCTGGACGAGTCGTCGAAGGAGCTGGGCCGCTACGTGCGGTTGACCAACTACGCGTCCGGTCTGTGCATGCCGGAGATGGCGACCCTCGCCGGGTTGGAACGCCTCGACATGATGCTGAACGACTCGATGTACGGGATCCTGTTTCGCGACATCAACCCGATCCGCACGTTCGTCGACCAGCGGTTCTCCCGGCAGGTGCACGCCCGCGCCGGGATCATCATCAACACCGGTGAGGACAACTACCTGACGACGGCCGACGCCGTCGACGAGGCGCACACGGTGACGGTGTCGCAGCTGCTCAACGAGTTCTTCGCGCACGAGGCGGGCCTGGCGGACTGGCAGTTGGGGCTGGGGCACGCGTTCGAGATCAACCCGGAGGTGCCGGAGTCGTTCCGGTTGGAGCTGGCGCACGCGCTGCTGGCCCGGGAGCTGTTCCCGGACGCCCCGCTGAAGTGGATGCCGCCGACGAAGCACATGACCGGCGACGTGTTCCGGGGCAACCTGCTCGACGGGTTCTTCAACCTGGCGGGCACGCTGACCGGTCAGGGCATCCTGCTGGTGGGGATGATGACCGAGGCCGTGGTGACGCCGTGGCTGTCCGACCGGGACATCGCCCTGCAGAACGTGCGGTACGTGCTGGGCGCGGCCGGTGGGCTGCACGAGGACTTCGTGCCGGCGCCGGGCGGGTTCATCCGGCGGCGCGCCAACCAGGTCCTCGGTGAGGCGTTGGATCTGCTGGAACGCATCGGGGAGCAGACGTTGCTGACCGCGATCGCCGAGGGCACGTTCGGGATCATGAAGCGGCCGGCGGACCGCGGCAAGGGCCTCGCCGGGGTCGCCGCGCACGAGGCCGACTACTGCAACCCGGCCACCGAGATCCTGGAGGCGGCGGCGTGAGCGAGGTCAGGAAGGCGATCGTGCGGCCGTACGGGGACACCACCGGCGACGGGATGGTGCAGGTGTCGTTCACCCTGCCGGTGTCGCACGACAAGCGGGCCGAGGGCGGCGCGGTGCAGTTGGCCAACCGGATGGGCATCGACCCGGCGATGGTGGTGCACGCCAAGCCGATGGGCGACGAGTTCACGTTCTTCGTCGTCTACGGGCGGGTGAACCACCTGGTCGACCTCAACGCGGTGCAGGTGGTGGAGCGGGACTTCGCGCTGCTGTCGGCCAAGGACGTCAACACGGTGATCAAGCAGCGGCTGCGGCGCAAGCTGTCCGTGGTCGGGGCGTGCATCGGCACGGACGCGCACACGGTGGGCATCGACGCGATCCTCAACGTCAAGGGCATCGCGGGGGAGAAGGGCCTGGAGTACTACCGGGAGTTGAAGGTCACCAACCTGGGCGCGCAGGTCAGCGTGCCGGAGCTGGTGGAGGCCGCCCGGGTGGAGAAGGCCGACGCGGTGCTGGTGTCGCAGGTCGTCACCCAACGCGACGCGCACCTGCACAACACCCGGGAGATGTCGGCGGCGTTCCGGGAGGCGATGCCGGCCGGGCGGCGGCCGCTGCTGATCGTCGGCGGTCCCCGGTTCGACGAGACGATGACCGACGAGTTGGGCGTGGACCGGATCTTCGGCCGGGGCACCACGCCCGGCGAGGTGGCCAGCTACCTGGTGCACGCCCTGATCACGCAGCGGAAGGCGATGGTATGACCGACTCCAGGCTCGGGTTGACCGTGACGCACCGGCGGTACGTGCCGTACTCGCACGCCCACTACGCCGGCAACCTCGTCGACGGGGCGTACGCGTTGGCGTTGTTCGGGGACGTGGCGACCGAGGTGTGCATCCGCACCGACGGCGACGAGGGCCTGTTCGCCGGTTACTCCGACGTGCGGTTCACCGCGCCGATCCGCGCCGGTGACGTGGTCGAGGTGACCGCGCAGGTGTCGCGGGTCGGCACCCGCAGCCGCACGCTGGAGTTGAGCTGCGCGGTGGTGTGCCGGGGCCGCCCGGACCGCTCCGAGTCCGCCGCCGAGGTCCTCGACCCGCCGATCGTGGCGGTCACCGCGACCGGCACCGTGGTCGTTCCCGCCGCGTCGTGACCCTGGCGGTCTGCGCGGACGTCGGCTCCACGTACACCAAGGCGGCCGTGGTGGACCTGGCCGCCGGTGTGCTGGTGGGCGCGGCTGCCGCGCCCACCACGGTGGGCAGCGACGTGCTGCACGGCCTGGACGCCGCGGTCGCGGCCGCCACCGCCGGGCTGGGCGTGCGGGAGGTGCCGTGGTACGTCTGCTCGTCGGCCGGCGGTGGGCTGCGGCTGGCCGTGATCGGCTACGAGCCGCTGGTCACCGCGCAGGCCGGCCGGCGGGTCGGGTTGTCCGCCGGGGCGCACGTGGTGCACGTGGCGGCCGGGCGGCTCGGGCAGGCGGATCTCGCGGCGCTGCGGGCCGCCCGACCGGACGTGGTGCTGCTGGTCGGCGGCACCGACGGCGGTGACGCCGACACGATCACCCACAACGCGACCCGGCTGGCCCGGGCCCGCTGGCGGGTGCCGGTGGTGCTCGCCGGCAACGGCGACGTCCGCGCCGAGCTGACCGGGTTGCTGGAGGGCGCCGGGGTGCCGGTGACGGCGGCGGAGAACGTGCTGCCCCGCATCGGGGTGCTCGCCCCCGCGTCGGCGCGGGCGGCGATCCGCGCGGTGTTCCTGCGCCACGTCATCGGCGGGAAACGGCTGTCGCGGGGCACCCGGTTCGCGCGGCTGGTGCGCGCGGCCACCCCCGACGCGGTCCTCACCGGGGTGGAGGTGCTCGCCGACACCCTCGGCGGGGACCTGGCCGTCGTCGACGTGGGTGGGGCCACCACCGACGTGTACTCGGTGCTCACCCCCGACGAGCGGGCCACCGGGCCGGGCCGGGAGGTCGCCGGCAGCCTGTGGCGGGCGCGGACGGTGGAGGGGGACCTGGGCATGCGGTGGAGCGCCCCCGGTGTCGTGCGGGCCGCCGCCGAGGAGCGGCTGCTCACCCCTGGTGAACAGGACGACCTGGCGGCGGCCGCCGCGCGTCGTGCCGCCGACCCGGCGTTCCTGGCCGCCGACGACGCCGAGCGGGCCGTGGACGCCCGGATCGCCACCCTCGCGGCCACGGTGGCGCTGCGCCGGCACGCCCGCGGCGCCGCCACCGGCGAACGCTCCGGGCGGGACTTGCGCGACGTGCGGCTGCTGGTGGGCTCCGGCGGGGTGCTGCGGCACGCCCCGGCCGACACGGCGGGGCGGGTGCTGACGGCCGTCCTCGGCGACCACGCCGGCGGGTGGGCGTTGCCGCGCGCCGCCCGGCCGGTGGTGGACACCGACTACGTCCTGGCCGCCGGCGGGTTGCTCGCCGAGGAGCATCCGACGGCCGCGGGGGCTCTGCTGCGCCACCACCTGCGCACCCATTGAGACACGCCGACCCGACACGCCGTGGTGCAAGACACGACAGGCCGGGGGTGGGTTGACAGGGTACGGGGTGCAACACGTACCGTCTTTGAGTCCTACCACGGGAAGCGGCTGTTGTTCGCTTCGTCCCTTCGTCCGCTGGCCGAGCGACAGTTTCAGCGTCATCGTCGCGGCGGCCAGGTCCAGCGGGCGGGGGTCGGCGGGGCGGCGCGAACCGGTCGCGGTTACCGGTGTACGGGCAGGGTGAGGTGCACGGCCAGTAGACAACGGCCCGGCGGGGGCAGCCAGTCCGCGTCCGGTCGGTCCGAAGGTCGGCGTGCCTCGTCCTCGCCGCACCGGCCGGGGAGGGCCTGGGAGCATCGGGGCGCGGCGCGAGCCGCGCCCCGATTTCATGTCCGCCGGGTGGTTCGTCCCCGAGGGCCCGATGCGGCCGACACCCCCGTCGGCCAGGTAGCCTTCGCCCCGTGATCGAGGGGAAGCTGCGGTGACGACACTGGACCGGGACGAGACACACGCCCCGGCGGTGCCGCCCCGGCCGGCAGCCGCCGGCCGGCCGTTGCCGCTGAAGGCCGCCGCGCCGATGGCCGTGGCCGCCGGGCTGGCCCTGCTGGTCGCGTTCCCGCCGTACGGGGTGTGGCCGCTCGCGCCCGTCGGGGTGGCGCTGCTGGCCGCCGCGGCGCACCGGCGCCGGTTGCGCGCCGGCGCCGGCCTGGGCTTCCTCACCGGTGTGGCGCTGTTCGCGCCGCTGCTGGCCTGGACGAACCTGCACACCGGCTACCTGCCGTGGGTGCTGCTGTCGCTGTTGCAGGCCGGCTACCTGGCCCTGCTGGGCGCCGCCACCGCCTGGGTGTCGCCGCTGGCCGACCGCCGCCGCTGGGCGTGGCCGGCGCTGACCGGGCTGCTCTGGGTCGGGCAGGAGGCGCTGCGTGACCGCACCCCGTTCGGCGGGTTCCCGTGGGGGCGGCTGGCGTTCAGCCAGGACTCCTCGCCGCTGCTGCGCCTCGCCGCGCTCGGCGGCGCCCCGCTGGTCACGTTCGCCGTGGCCCTCATCGGTGGGCTGCTGGTCACCGCCGCCTGGCGGGGCTGGGCCGCCGCCCGGACAGCACCCTCGGGCGAGCCGCCCGCGCGCCGGTGGCTGCCGGTGGCCGTACCGGCCGCCGTCGCCGTGGCGCTGGGCGCGGCGGGCCTGCTGGTGCCGGTCGCGACCGCCGGGTCGGGCGCACCGGTCACCGTGGCGATCGTGCAGGGCAACGTGCCGCGCCTGGGCCTGGACTTCAACGCCCAACGCCAGGCGGTGCTGAACAACCACGTCGACGCCACCCTGGAGTTGGCCGCGCGGGTCGCCGCCGGCACGCAGCGCCAACCCGACCTGGTGGTGTGGCCGGAGAACTCCAGCGACATCGACCCGCTGCGCAACCCCGCCGCCGGGGCCCGCATCTCCCAGGCCGCCGACACCGTCCGCGCGCCGATCCTGGTCGGCGCCGTGCTGCTCGGCCCCGGCCCCGGCGAGGTCCGCAACGCGGGCATCCTGTGGCGGCCCGACACCGGCGCGGACCTCAGCCAGCTGTACACCAAGCGGCACCCGGTGCCGTTCGCCGAGTACGTGCCGCTGCGCGACGTCGCCCGCATGGTCAGCAAGCAGGTCGACCTGATCCGCAACGACTTCGTTCCCGGCAGCACCCCGGGCGTGGTACGCGCCGGCCCCGCGGTGCTCGGCGACGTGATCTGCTTCGAGGTCGCCTACGACGAGGTGGTCCGCGACACCGTCACCGGCGGCGCGCAGCTGCTCGTGGTGCAGACCAACAACGCCACCTTCGACGTGGCGGAGGCCCGCCAGCAGCTGGCCATGGTGCGCCTGCGGGCCGTCGAGCACGGCCGTCCGGCGTTGATGGCCTCCACGGTCGGGGTGTCCGGGTTCGTCGCCCCCGACGGGCGGGTAAGCGACGCCACCGGGTTCAACACCCGGGAGGTCGTGGTGCGGGAGATGCGGCTCGACGACGGGCGCACCCTCGCCACCCGGCTCGGTTGGTGGCCGGAGCTGGCGCTGGCCGGGCTGGCCGCGGCCGCCCTGGTCGGCGCGGCGGTGCTGCGCCGACGGCAGCGGATCCTGACCGGATAGCAGCAGCCGGTACGCCGGCGGGAGCGGAGGAACCGTGATCCAGGCGACCGATACGATCCGGCGTCCCGACGAGGTGCCCGGCGTGGGCCGGGTGCTGGTGGTGATCCCCACCTACAACGAGGCCGACAACATCGCCGCCATCGTGGCCCGGGTCCGCCGGGCCGCCCCGGCGGTGCAGATCCTCATCGCCGACGACAACAGCCCCGACGGCACCGGCGCCCTCGCCGACGCCCTCGCCGACGCCGACGCGCACGTGCAGGTGCTGCACCGGGAGGGCAAGCAGGGCCTCGGGGCGGCGTACCTGGCCGGGTTCGACTGGGCGCGCGAGCACGGCTACCACGCCGTGGTGGAGATGGACGCCGACGGCTCGCACGCCCCGGAGGACCTGCCGGCGCTGCTGCGGGCCGCCCGCGACGCCGACGTGGTGATCGGCTCGCGGTGGACCAACGGGGCGCGGGTGGTGAACTGGCCGCTGCGGCGGCTGCTGCTGTCGCGCTGCGGCAACCTGTACGCGCGCCTCGCGCTGGGCATGCCGGTCTCCGACGCCACCGGCGGCTACCGGGTGTACCGGCTCACCGCGCTGGACGCCATCGACCTGGCGTCGGTGTGCTCGCAGGGCTACTCGTTCCAGGTGGAGCTGTCCCGGCTCGCGCACCACGCCGGGGTGCGGATCGTGGAGGTGCCGATCACGTTCGCCGAGCGGGAGCGCGGGGACAGCAAGATGAGCCCGCGGATCGTGGCCGAGGCGCTGTGGCGGATCACCACCTGGGGGGTGCAGGACCGCCGGCAGGCGGTACGCCGGGGCCTGCACGGCACCCCCACCGGTCAGGTGCGGTGGCCGTGAGCGCGGCCGTGTCATGCTGGATGGGCGGAACACGTTTCTGTGTCGCGGGATGGCGATGAGGTGAGATGCGCCGAGGACTGAGGTTCGTACCGTTGGCCCTGCTGCTGGCGGTGGTGCTGGAGCTTGCGGTGTTCGTCCTGGTGGGGCGGGCGCTGGGGTTCGGCGTGGCGGTGCTGCTGGTGTTCGCCGCGTCCCTGCTCGGGCTGGTGCTGCTGCGTCGCGAGGGGATGCGCGCCTGGCGTGGTTTCCGCTCCGCCGCCACGGCCGGGCAACCCCCGGGCCGGCAGGTGACCGACGGGCTCGTGGGGTTGGGCGGCGCGCTGCTGCTGGCCGTGCCGGGTCTGGTCAGCGGGCTGGCGGGGCTGCTGCTGCTGGTGCCGCCGGTGCGGCGGCTGGCCCGCGCCGGGGTGCAACGCACCACCGAGCGGCGGGTGTCGTCGATGGTCGCCGGTGACCTGTTCGGCCCCCGCACGGTCCGGGTGCGCCAGGGAGCACCGCAACCGACACCCCGTCCCCAACCGGAGCAGCCGGTGGTCGTCGACGGCGGCCGGGCCATCGAGGGCGAGATCATCGAGCCGGGCCGCAACTGACCCACCGACACGACGGCGCCCCCGGGGAATCCCGGGGGCGCCGTGTCGTGCGGGTTGCGGCTCAGGCGCGGCCGCGGCGGGTACGAACCTCCTGGAGCCGCTCAGCGAGGATGTCCTCGAGCTCGGCGATCGAACGCCGCTCCAGCAGCATGTCCCAGTGGGTACGCGGCGGCTTGGCCTTCTTCTGCTCCGGCTCGCTGCCGTCGACGAGTCGGGCGACGCTGCCGTCGAACTTGCACTCCCAGGTCGTCGGGACCTCGGCGTCGACGGCGAACGGCACCTCGAACTGGTGGCCCTTGGCGCAGAGGTACTCGCGGGTCTGACGCGGCGCGAGCTCCGTGTTGCGGTCGGATTCGTAGCTGACCGCGCCCAGCCGGCTTCCGCGCAGCATACGCTCGCCCATGATCGACTTCCCCTCGTTCGTGGTGCTGGTCTTCTGGGTGTAACCGTGCGTACCCGTCGAGCCATTCCCGCCCGAGGGCGTGAGGCGTCCACGGGTGAGCCGGGACCAAGGGTAGCCGGCCAGGACGGTGACCCGGCCAGGTGATCCCGGCCGGGGCGGAACGGTGGAGTGTTTCGGCTGCCACCGGGGATGTTAACCGCCCGAGTGCAGCGGAGGTTGCGATGGCCCATGACGTCCCGGTCGAGCGTTCCGTCCCCACCGGGCGGACGTTCTTCGGTCACCCCCGGGCACTGGCCACGCTCTTCCTCACCGAGATGTGGGAGCGGTTCAGCTTCTACGGCATGCGGGCGATTCTCGTGCTGTACCTCACCGCCGAGGCCGCCGACGACGGGCTGGGCCTGAGCGAGTCCAGCGCCAACGCGGTCTACGGCACGTACAACGCGATGGTGTACCTCATGGCGCTGCCCGGTGGGTGGGTCGCCGACCGGCTGATCGGCGCCCGGCGCAGCGTGCTGTGGGGTGGGGTGGTGATCGCCGCCGGGCACTACGTGATGGCGGTGCCCACCCGCTGGAGCGTCTTCGCCGGCATGACCCTCATCGTCCTCGGCACCGGCCTGCTCAAACCCAACATCTCCACCATGGTCGGCGCCCTGTACGACCGGGACTCCCCGCGCCGCGACGCCGGCTTCTCGATCTTCTACATGGGCATCAACCTGGGCGCGTTCATCGCCCCGCTGATCACCGGCTTGCTCGGCGAGAAGATCAACTGGCACCTCGGGTTCGCCGTCGCCGCGGTCGGGATGACCTTCGGCGTGATCCAGTACGTGCTGGGTCGGCGCAACCTGGGCGACGCCGGGGACCGACCGGCCGACCCGCTGCTCGGCGCCGACCGCCGCCGGGCGCTGACCCGCGCCGGTGTGGCCGTCGCGGCGCTCGTCGTGATCGTCGCCGTCCTCGCGCTGGTCGGGCTGTTCACCCTCAACACGGTGGTGAACCTGCTCACCGCGGTCACCGTGCTGGTCACCATCGGCTACTTCACGCGGATCATGACCGACCGGGAGTTGAGCGCGACCGAACGCAGCCGGATGAAGGCGTACCTGTGGCTGTTCGTGTTCGCCGCCGCGTTCTGGCTCATCTACGACCAGGCCGGGTCGGTGCTGAACATCTTCGCCGCCGAGCGCACCGACCGCGACGTGGCCGGCTTCACCTTCCCGGCGTCCTGGCTCCAGTCGGTCAACCCCATCCTGGTCATCATCGGCGCGCCGCTGTTCGCGCTGCTCTGGCTGCGGGTGGGCAACCGGGTGTCCACGCCGGTGAAGTTCGCCGTCGGTCTGGTGCTCAACGGCCTGTCGTTCGTGCTGATGGCCGCCGCCGCGCAGGCCGCCGTCGGCGGTGACCTGGTGTCCCCGTGGTGGCTGGTGGCGGTCTTCGCCGTCCAGGTCGCCGGTGAGCTGTCGCTGAGCCCGGTCGGCCTGTCCGCCACCACCAAGCTGGCGCCCGTGAAGTACGCCAGCCAGATGCTGGGTCTGTGGTTCCTCGCCACCGCCGTCGGCGACGCGATCGGCGGGCAGGTGGCGCGGCTCGCCGACGCCTGGTCCGAGTCGACCTACTTCCTCACCTTCGGTCTGGCGTCGGTGGCGTTCGGGCTGGGCGCGGTGATGTTCGCCCGGCACATCCGGGCGCTGATGGCCGGTATCCACTGACCGCCCGCGTCAGCGGGTGGCCTCGTCTGCGGTGGCGGCGCCGAGCCGCGCCAGCGCCAGGGCCAGGTCGCTGACCTGGTCGCCGAGCTGCGCCACCCGCCGCTGGGCCAGGTCACGGTCGGTCTCGGCGGCCTCCAGCCGTACCGCCAGGGCGGTGAGCCGGCCCTCGGCGGTGGCCGCGGCCTGCCGGGCGGCGGCCACCTCGGCGGCGAGGGTGTCGCGCTGGGCGGCCGTGGCGGCCAGTTCCGCGCGCAGCTGCGCGGCCAGCTCGGCGGCCTCCTGCCGGGCGTTGTCGGCCTCCCGCGCGGCGACCTGCGCGCGGTCGCGGGCCCGGTCGGCCTGCTCCCGCGCCCGGGCCGCGTCGGCGGCCTCCGTGCGCGTGCGTGCCGCGTCGGCGCGGGCCTGGTCGATCTGGCGCCGCACGTCCTGCACCTCGGCGTGCCACCGTCCGGCCCGCTCGGTCGCCTCCGCGGCGGCCCGGGTGGCCCGCTCGGCGTCGGCGCGCACCGCGTCGCGCTCGACGGTCAGGTCCGCCACCCGCCGCCGCTCGGTGTCGCGCTCGGCACGCAGGCCGCTCAGCTCGTGGCGCGCCTCGTCGCGGTCCCGCTCGGCCTGGGCC
Organism: Micromonospora sp. NPDC049301; assembly: GCF_040678715.1. Classification (NCBI taxonomy): domain Bacteria; kingdom Bacillati; phylum Actinomycetota; class Actinomycetes; order Micromonosporales; family Micromonosporaceae; genus Micromonospora; species Micromonospora sp. NPDC049301. The sequence goes on from NZ_JBFAQO010000004.1 coordinate 500,526, forward strand.
CGCAGCGCCTCGGCGGCGCTGGCGTCGTGCCGGGCCCGGTCGCGGGCCGCCTCGGCGCGCTGCGCCCGCTCGTCGGCCGCGGCGACCTGCTGCCCGGCCCGCTCGGCCCGCTGCCGCGCGTCGTCGGCGTCGGCGCGCGCCTCGCGGGCCTGCTCGCGGGCGCGCGCCGCGTCGGCCGCCGCGTCCTCGGCGTCACCGCGGGCTTCGTCGCGTTCGGTCTGCGCCGCCGCGATCTCGGTGGCGGCCTCGGCGCGAGCCTGGGCCAGCTGCCGCTGCACACCCACCGGGGACAGCTCGGCGTGCAGCGCCTCGGTCAACGTCTCGACGATCTGGTCGAGCCGGTCCACCGCCTCCCAGGTGCGGGCCACCTGACCCGGCAGGCCGGGAGCGTTGCGGTGGCGCATCCGGCTGTTGCGGGAGGCGCGCTGGCAGGCGCCGTCGTTGTCCCGGCAGTAGCGGAACGGCCGACCCGCGCCGACACGCTGCGGCACCGGCCGTCCACAGTGGGCACACGGGCGGGTTTCGGCGGGGGTGGGCTGGGCGTCCATCGAGGGCGAAGTCTAGTGCCGGGGCCCGGGCGGCGTTCCCGCGCCGTCAGCTGCCGGCAGCAGCGCGGCGAGCATCGCCACGGCCGGCAGCAGCCCGAAGCCGTAGCGGACCGCGGTCAGGGGGTGGCGATCGCCGCGCGGGAGCGGTCGGTGGCGATGCGGACGGCCAGCGCGGCCAACGCCGTGCCGGTCACCCACTGCTGCACCCGCAGCCACAGCGGCCGGCGGGCGAAGAACCCGGCCAGCGCGCCGGCGCTGAGGACGATCAGCGCGTTCACGCTCAACGCGACGGCGATCTGGGTCAGGCCGAGCAGCAGGCTCTGCGCCGCCACGTGCCCCCGCGCCGGATCGACGAACTGCGGCAGCAGCGAGACGTACAGGATGGCGATCTTCGGGTTCAGCAGGTTGGTGACCAGGCCCATGGTGAACAGCCGTCGCGCCCGGTCCAGCGGCAGGGGCGCGGGCGTGAACGGGGAGTGCCCGCCCGGACGCAGCGTCCGCCAGGCCAGCCAGAGCAGGTACCCGGCGCCGGCCAGCTTCACCACCGCGTACAACGCCGGCACCAGGACGAAGACGGCGGCCAGCCCGGCGACCGCCGCGGCCAGGTAGACGCCGAACCCGGCGGCCACCCCGAGCAGCGAGATCATCCCGGCGCGGCGGCCCTGCGCCACCGACCGGGACACCAGGTAGACCATGTTCGGGCCGGGCGTGAGCACCAGCCCCAACGCCACCAGCGCGATACCCAGCAACGCACCCGCACCCACCACGACGACCCCCCGGTTTCACCGACTCTCGCACCGACCGTAGGGCCGGGTCGTCATCCCGGCCCAGAACCACCTGCCGGGCTGTGGCCTGCGCCGGGGCGGAACCGGTCGTTCGGGCGGAAACCACGCCGGGGCGGGGTGCCGACGGGAATGGTCACGGCTCCGACCGCGCTGACCAGTTGCGGTGTGCGCTGTCGGCCGGAGGCGGCGCGTTACGGTGGCCAGGGGAGGTGCCGCGGGGTGACCGAAGCGTGGGAAGCGGCCGTGGAGGGGCAGATCCAGGGGGCCGTGCAACGCGGCGAGTTCGACGACCTGCCCGGCATGGGCAAGCCGATCCCCGGCCGCGGAATGCCGTACGACGAGTCGTGGTGGATCAAGAGTTTTCTGGAGCGCGAGGCGCTGCCCAGTGACCTGCTGCTGCCCACGCCGCTGCAACTGCGCCGGCGCATCGAGCAGGTCCCCGCCGAGGTCCGCGACCTGCCCACCGAGCAGTCCGTCCGGGACTTCGTGGGGCAGTTGAACGCGCAGATCGTGGCGTGGCTGCGTAACCCCGAGGGCCCCCGGGTGGTGGTGCGGCCGGTGAACGCCGACGAGGTTGTCCGCCGCTGGCGCGCCGAGCGCGCCAGCGGCGGATCTCGGACGTCCACCGACGCGCCGGGGCCGGCGCCCGCCGGCGCACCGGCACGCCGGTCCTGGTGGGCGTGGCTGCCGTGGCGCCGCCACCAGGCGACCTGACCCGCCCGGCGGCGGCGGTGCGCTGACCAGGCCCGGTCACTCGTTGTGCAGCACCTCCGCGATCGTCAGCCGCGCCGCCGACCGGGCCGGCAGGAGCGCGCCGAGGACCGTGATCGCGATGCCGGCGAGGGCCAGCAACGCGAGTCCGCCGGGCTGCCACACCTGAAGCATTGCCTTCGCGAGGCTCAGGTTCGCCGCATCCGCCGTGACCGGCACCACGACGCGGTGCGCGAGCACCCCCAGCGGTACGCCGAGCAGGCCACCGACCACCCCCAGCGCCGCCATCGACGTCACCATCATCACGACCACCTGCCGGGGCGTCATCCCGATCGACTTGAGCATGCCCAGGTCCCGACGGCGGTCACGGGTGTTGAGCACCACGGTGTTGAAGACGCCGAGCGCCGCGACGAGCCCGAGCAGCAGCGTGAGCACCGTGGACAGCGCCACGACCGCGGTGGTGTACGAGTTCGAGCCGCTGTTGTCCCAGGCGTCGAGCCCGGGATCGGCGGTGCGGATCGCTGCGAGATGCTGCCCGGTGTCGGTGCCCGGCGCCACGGCGAGCGCGTAGTACATCTCGTGGGGGAGGATCCGGTAGTCCGGCGCGAGGCGCTCGAACGTGTCCCAGCCGGCGACCAGCCTCGGCCAGCCGGGCGCGGTGGACATGATCTCACCGACGACGGTCACGGACCGCTGCCCGGCGCCGAATCGGACGGTGGCCCGATCACCGACGGACAGGCCGTGGTCGTGCAGGACGGTCGAGGGCGCGACGATCTCGTCCGGGCCGCGCAGCCAGCGCCCGGCGACGATCTGGTCCTGGAAACCCATGGCCGGCACGTCGCCCCGGACGAAGTAGACGGTGGCCGGCTCACGGTCCCCGACGATCGACACCTCCAGGTCCAGTCCGCCGGCCACCCGCGTCGTGCCCGGCACCGAGCGCAGCAGCTGCTCCACCTCCGGCACCGACCGCTGCGTCACCGGCTGACCCCCGTCCGGGCGCAACGGCCGTACCGCGATGGGGGTGTCGTTCAGGTCGGTGAGATCGGAGTAGCGGCGCACCGTCTCCGACATTCCCGTCGCGAACGTCACGGTGACCACACCGAGCACGACCGCCGCCATCGTCAGCACCGTCCGGGCCGGGCGCGCGAACGGCAGGCCGAGGCCGAGGCTGACGGCGCGGGGCAGCCGGGTGCCGCCGAGCGCCCGCTGCACCCGCAGCGCGCGGCCGGGCCGCGGTGCGCTGCCGGCGCTGATCGCCTCCGCCGCCGACAGCCGGTACGCGCGCAGCGCCGGCACGAGTGCGGCCAGCAGGACGACCGCCGGTGCTCCCACCAGCGCGGCGACGTCGATCCACGGCGCGACGCCGACCTCGGCGCCGAAACCCAGCCCCAGGAACGCGGACCGCAGCAGCGGGCGGGCACCCAGATCGCCCAGCACCGTGCCGAGGACGCAGCCGACGACGGCCGGCACGGACACCATCGCGAGGTACACCGCCACCACCTGCCGTGGCGTGAACCCCATCGCCTTGAGAACGCCGATGTGCCGGTAGCCGGAGACGACCGCACCGCTGACGACGTTGCCAACGATGAGGACCGCCACGATCAGCCCCAGAACGCCGAAGGCGACGAGGAACGGCACGTACGCGCCGGGCCCGGCGGCGATGGCCTCCTTGACCACGAGGTGCGACTGGGCGGCGATCAGCGCGTCCGGCGGCAGCCCGGCCCGCAGCGCGGCGACGTGCCCGTCGACCTCGGTCGTGGTGCGGGCGTCGGCGAAGCGGTACAACATCTGGGTCGTCGTCGGGCGCAGCGCGGCGATCCGGTCCGGCGCCACCCAGGCGTCGGCGGTCCGGCTGATGCTGTAGGCCCGGCCGACCACGGTGAACGTCGTGCCGTCGGCCAGGGTGATCCGGTCGTCCTCGGGCCGGAACTGTGCCCGGTAGCCGGCGGCCGGCGGCGCCTCGTTCAGCACGATCTCACCCGGCCCGGTGGCCCAGCGCCCGTGCCAGATGTCCACGGTGTCGACCGGACCGCCCGGGTCGGCGCGTCCGACGACGCTGAGGGGGCGGCCCTGCAGGGGCGGTACGTTCCCGTCGCGGGACGTGTCGACGGTGGCCTGCCGGAACGGGCCGGCGACCGCCGTGACGTCCGGCCGGTGCTCGGCGAGCTGCGCGTCGGTGACGGCCGCCGCGTCGTACGTCGCGACGACGTGCGCACCCCGGCGTTCCGCGAACGCCCGGTCGAACGGTGCCGACGAGGCGTCCAGCAACGCGAGGGCGACCACGATGGACGCGGTGGAGAGCAGCACGACGAGGCCGATCACGAACGTCTGCAGCCGGCGGCGGCGTACCGCCGCGCGGGACGCCCGCCACACCGCGCTCATGCCTTCTCCAGGGTGCGCTCGCGGGCGATCCGGCCGTCGGCGAGTTCCACCACGCGGCTCGCACACCGGGTGGCGAGCCGCTCGTCGTGCGTGACGATCAGCAGCGTCTGCCCGATCTGGTTGAGGTCCAGCAGCAGGTCCATCACCTGCTCGCCGGCCTGGCTGTCCAGTGCGCCGGTCGGCTCGTCGGCCAGCAGGAGTGCCGGTCGGTTCATCAGGGCCCGGGCGACCGCGACCCGCTGCCGCTCGCCGCCGCTCAGCGCTGCCGGGTACACGTTGCGCCGGTCGGCGATGCCCAACTCGTCGAGCAGTTCCAGGGCCCGCTTGCGGGCCAGCCCGGCCTTGCTGCCGGTCAGTTGGGCGGCGAGGGCGACGTTGTCCAGCGCCGGCAGGTCGTCGAGCAGGTTGAAGAACTGGAAGATCATGCCGATCCGGTGCCGGCGGAACAGCGCCAGCCCCGTCTCGTTCCTGCGGCCCAGATCCTCGCCCTGGACGACCACCCTGCCGGTGGTGGGCCGGTCCAGCCCGGCGATCATGTTGAGCAGCGTCGACTTCCCGCAGCCGGACGGGCCCATCACGGCGACCGCCTCACCGGCCCGGACCGACAGCGACACGCCGTCGAGGGCGGTGGTGTCGCCGTACTCCTTGCGGACTCCGTCGAGCTGTACGACGGTCGTGTCTCTGGTCATGGCAGCAAGCTACGGTCGGCGGCACCGGCCGGGCATCCCTCCGGGGATGCAACCCGCCGAGGTCGTCATCCGCGGGATGTACGGCGCTGGGCACACAGGATGATGCGGCACCGCACGGTGGTCTGCGAGGGTATCGGGGTGCGCACATCCGGGACGACGTGGCTGGCTGTCGCCCTCGTGCTGGTCTGCGCGGGCGCGGGATGGCTGTGGCTCGGGTTGGTTCGCGTGCGGCAGCTGCACCGGCGCGCCGTCGAGCGTCAGGGCTGGCTCCTGGAACGGGACCGGGAAGGGGTCGCCCGCGCCGCCGTCGACGCCGAACGCGCCCGGATCGCTCGCGAGCTGCACGACATCGTCAGCCACAACGTCAGCATCATGGTGGTGCAGGCGGGCGCGGCGCGCGAGATCCTCACGACCATGCCGGCGGAGGCAGCCGCGGCCCTCGAAGCGGTCGAGGGCGCCGGGCGGGGTGCGATGACCGAGCTGCGACACCTGCTCGGCCTGCTCGCGCCGTCGGCCGACGGCCGGGAAGGCCCGGAAGGCTCCGACGGTCCGGACGGTCAGGTGGGCGGTGGCACGCGGCTGGAGCCACAACCGAGCCTCAGCCGACTCGGCGTGCTCGTCGATCGGATCGCGTTCGCCGGGCTGCCGGTGGAGGTGCGGATCTCCGGTGAGCCACGCCCCCTGTTGCCGGGCATCGACGTGACCGCGTACCGGATCGTGCAGGAGGCGCTGACCAACGCGCTCAAGCACGGTGACGGCGGCAGGGCCGAGGTGACGATCCGATACGCCGACCGTTCCCTGCGGGTCGAGGTGCTCAACGTCGGTCCGAGCGTCCTGGCCGGCACGGGCACCGTGCCACGGGAGCGGCGCGGCGGTGACGGCGCCGGGCGCGGCCTGCTCGGGCTCCGGGAGCGGGTCGCGGTCTACGGTGGCGACCTCGACGCGCGCCGGCGCCTCGGCGGCGGCTACCGGGTTCGCGCGCGCATCCCGCTGGACCAGCCGTGACAGCACCCGAGGCCACCGCCGCGCCGCGTGTCCTCATCGCCGACGACCAGGAGTTGATCCGTACGGGCTTCCGGCTGATCCTGACCGCGCGTGGCATCGACGTGGTCGGCGAGGCGTCCAACGGCGCCGAGGCGGTGGCCGCCGAACGCCGGCTGCGGCCCGACGTCGTGCTCATGGACATCCGGATGCCGGTCATGGACGGGCTGGAGGCCACCCGCCGCATCCTGGAGCGGAGCCCGCACTGCCGGGTGCTCATGCTGACGACGTTCGACCTCGACCGGTACGTGTACACGGCACTCTCCCTCGGCGCGAGCGGCTTCCTGCTCAAGGACGTCACGGCCGAGCATCTCGCCAACGCCGTCCGGCTCGTCGACACTGGCGACGCGCTGCTCGCCCCGTCGATCACGCGGCGGCTCGTGGAGCGCTTCGCCGCGGCCGAGCGGCGCCCGACCGAAGAGCCGGGACGCCGCCGGGAACTCGACGCACTGACGCCCCGCGAGCGTGAGGTGCTCATCCTGCTCGGCCGTGGCCTGTCCAACACCGAGCTGGCGCGGGTCCTGACCCTGAGCGAGGCGACGGTGAAAACGCACGTCGCCCGCATCTTCGCCAAGTTGTCGCTGCGCGACCGGGCGCAGGCGGTGGTCGTGGCCTACGAGGCGGGCCTGGTCACCCCCGGCGAGACGTAGGCGTGCAGGCAGAATGTGCCCATGTCGATCGAGCTGCGAGCGGTGGCCACCCCGTCGGCACCGGGCCTGGTCCTGCGGCCCTGGCGTGACGACGACCTGGACGCGCTGCTGGAGGCGTACCGGGATCCGGTGCTGCAACGGTGGACGCAGCACCCGTTGACCACCGCGGACGAGGGGCGGCAGTGGCTGGAGCAGGCGCGGCAGGCCTGGGACGACGGCGGGCGGTTCACCTTCGCCGTGCTGGAGGGCGCCGCGGACGGTCCACGGCTGGTGGCGTGCGTGGTGCTCAAGCGGGTCACGCCCGGGGGGCCGACGGCGGAGGTGGGCTACTGGACGGCGGCGTGGGCACGCGGTAGGGGCGTCGCCCCGCGCGCGGTCACCGCGCTCAGCGGGTGGGCGTTCGACCGGTTCCCCGCGCTGGAGCGCCTCGACCTGCTGCACCAGGTGGACAACTCGGCCTCCTGTCGGGTGGCGGAGAAGAGCGGCTACGTCTTCCAGGAGGTGCTGGCGGCGTTTCCGCCGTTTCCCCGCGACGGCCACCGGCACTCGCTGCCCGCCCCGCGGGTGAGCTGAGCCTCGGTCAGTCCAGCGCGGCGCGCCAGGCCCACGAGGTGCGTCGTGCCCGGCCGGGCAGCTCGGCACGACCGGTCATCCAGAGCAGCACCTCGGGTGCCGCGCCGGGCGGGGCGTCGGGGAACAGCCGCCGCAGCACCAGCGCGCTCAGCCGCCGCGGCGGCTGCCACGGCACGCCGAGGCCGAGGGTGATGTCGTGGGTGTGCAGCAGGGTCTCGGCCACCCCCATCGCGGCGAAGCCGGCGGGGTCGCACGGGCCGAAGTGCCAGGCCCGGGTCTCCGGTGGCGCCGCGTCGACCGCCGCGGCGAGCAGGCCGGCGCAGGCGCGCACCACGGCCAGCACCTGCGCCGGCGTCGCGGCGGGGGAGACCCGCAGGTCGTACGGCAGGTAGGCGTCGTCGGGTCGGCCGGTCACCTGACCGGCGTACGCGAGCAGGTCGTGCGCGACGTGCGCGGCGGTGGTCCAGCAGGTCCAGCGCAGCGTGCCGGCGGGCACCGACCAGTCGCGGTCGCGGTGCGGGTCGAGGACCCGGGTCATCTCCTCGGCCGCGTCGCGCACGTCGGCGCCGTCCATCCTTGGCATCCGTCGACCCTCGCAGCGCCCGCCGGCCGCCGCAACGGGAATCGGCTCAGGTGCGCGCCGGTGACCAGCCGTCGGCGACGAGCCGGGACGTGTCGGCGCCCTCGCCGTGGAAGAGCACGCCCGCCCGGTCCGCCGCGACGACCCGGTCGACGTAGACGCCACGGCCCTGCCCGGAGCCGTCGGTGCTGCTGCTCCACCGCAGGTGGGTGGCCTGGTCGGGCAGCGTCACGGAGACCTCCCACCACACCCGGCCCCCGTAGCCGGTCACCGTGCCGTCGGAGGTCCACCGCCGGCCGGCGTCACGCAGCCGCATGGTCGTCGGCGTCCACGTCTGCCCACCGTCGGTGGAGACCTCGAACCGCGCGCTGTCGAAGCGGGGCTCGGTGTCGTACCAGAGCAGGAAACTCGCCGTGCCACCCCGCGCGGGCCGGCGCAGCGGGGCGGTGAGGGTGCTCGTCGTCGAGTCGCGTGGGTCGGCCCGCCAGGCGCTGGCCGAAAGCGGGCGCACCGGCATCGCCTCGGCGAGGTCCCGCGCGACGGCGCGGCGGGCCACGTTGTTGCTGCCCCAGCCCCGGTCCGGGTGCACCCGGTTGCTGAGCAGGATGACGAACGAGTGGGAGAGCGGATCGATGACGATCGACGTCCCGGTGAAACCGGTGTGCCCGAAGCCGACCGGCGAGGACAACCCCATCATGTACCAGTGCTTGTTCAGCTCGAAGCCGAGCCCGCGGTCGCTCTCCGGGTAGGCCGACTCCAGCGGCGCGTTGTAGTTGACCAGCATCGCGCGCACCGTCTCCGACCGCAGGATCCGCCGGCCACGGTACTCGCCGCCGTTGAGCAGTGACTGGCACAGGACGGCCAGGTCCGCAGCGGTGGAGAAGACCCCCGCGTGCCCGGCCACCCCACCGAGCGACCAGGCGTTCTCGTCGTGCACCTCGCCCCACACCATGCCGCGCCCGGCGTACGGCTGGTACTCGGTCGCGGCGATCCGCGACCGCCGCTCCGGGCCCGGGTTGTAGCCGGTGTCGGTCATGCCCAGCGGGCCGGTCACGCCGTCGCGGACCAGGTCGGCCAGCGGCCGGCCGGTGACCCGTTCCACCAGGACACCCAGGGCGATCAACCCGAGGTCGGAGTAGACGTACTGGGAGCCGGGCGTGGCACCGGCCGCCAGCGGCGTGGCGAGCGCGGCGGCGAACCGCTCGGCCGGCGTCGGGTACCTGCTCCACAGTGGCACGAACGCGGGGAGACCCGACGTGTGGGTGAGCAGCATCCGGACGGTGACCGTCGCCTTGCCGCCGGCGGCGAACTCCGGGACGTACCGGGCGACCGGCGCGTCCAGCTCCACCCGACCACGCTCCACCTGCTGCATGGCGACGATCGTGGTGAACAGCTTCGACACTGACGCCAGGTCGAAGATGGTGTCCGGCCGGGCCGCGATCTGCTGGTCGGCGGGGAGTTCCACACCGACCAGGTTCGGCGGTGGCCCGACGGCGGCGTAGCGCACCGCCATGCCGGCGGCGGCGTGCTGGACGATCACGCCGTCCTTGGCGGCCAGGACCACCCCGCCGGCGTACGCCGGGTAGCCGGGATGGTCCGGCGTGGGCTGGAGATACCCGGCCAGGTCGGCGGGGAGCCGGTCCACGTGCTCCGGGAGCAGACCGACCTGGCGGGCGCTGCCGCGGCGCAGCGTGTCGTGCCGGAACTGGATGTCGGCGGGAGAGACGGTCGGCGGCCCGGACGGGGACGACGCCGCCACCGCGGTGGCGGGCAGCGTCGTGCCCACGACCGCCAGGGCCAGGCCGAGCGCGAGTGAGCGGAGCGGACGACGGGTGGACCTGGTCATGACCGCACTCCTCAGTAGAGCAGGTAGGGCCGGCGCTGCCGGTTGAAGGTGGCCAGCTCGTCGGCCCACGCGCCGACGACGTCGTCCACGTCGGCTCCGGCGTCGATCTGGGTACGCAGTCGCGGCGAGCCGGTGAGCTTGTCGATCCAGTACGGGCGCACCGCGTCCCACGAGTCGCTCCGCCAGGCGAACGCCGGATACTTGCGCGCCTCCACCAGCATCGCCACGCCGGTGCGGATCGGGTCGTACACCGCCCGGTCGACGACCTTGACCTCCACGCCGGCGCAGAGCTTGTTGAGCAGCGCGGGCTTCTGCCCGGCCGAGGTCGGCGAGAAGTACGCCTCCCGGAACTCGACCCCGGGCAGGTTCCGGGCGTTGAGCCGGTCGCCCCAGTGGTGGTCGAAGTCGGTCGCCAGCCCGCCGATCAGCTCGAACGGGCGGCACGTGCCGCGCCCCTCGGTGATCGACGCGACGCCCTCGAACAGGCCGGTGCCCGGGTAGACGAGCGCGGTGTCCGGGGTGGGCATGTTCGGGCTGGGCATCACCCACGGCACGTCGGTGTCGGCGGCGAGGTCGTCGCGCTTCCACTGCCGGCACCGCACCACGTGCAGGTCGACCGGTCGCCCCGCCTCGGCCGGCAGGAAGGTGGCGTTGAAGAACCGGGCCAGCTCCCCGACGGTCATCCCGTGCTGCTGGATGATCTCCTTCAGACCCACCCCCGAGGTGTACGGGGTGGTCATCAGCGGCCCGTAGGCCCGCCCACCGATCGGGTTGGGACGGTCCAGCACGACGTAGCGCCTGCCGACGCGGGCCGCGGCGAGCATCGACGTGTACATCGTCCAGATGTAGGTGTAGAAGCGGACCCCGACGTCCTGGATGTCGAAGACCACGGTGTCCACCCCGGCCTCGGTGAACATGCTCTCCCAGCGGGCCAGCGAGGCGCCGTACGCGTCGTACACCGGGATGCCGGTACGCGCGTCCACGCCGGTGCCCTCGCTGCCGCCGGCCTGCGCAGAGCCGCGGAAGCCGTGCTCGGGGCCGAACGCCGCGACCAGCCGCACCCGGCCGGAGCCGTGCATGAGGTCGACGAGGTGCCGGTAGGCGGCGTCGACGCCGGTCGGGTTGGAGACGACGCCCACCCGCTGGCCGGCCAGCTCGGCGAAGCCGGAGGACACCAGCTCGTCGAGACCGGTGCGGACCCGACGGAACCGGGGGCTGGCCGACGCCGGCGTCAGGGCCGCGCCGACGCCGAGCGCCCCGGCGCTCGCCCCCAACGCGCCCGCACCGACCAGGAAGTTCCTCCGCTGCATTGATTGCCTCCTACCAGCTCAGGCCGTGGCCGTAGGGGTAGAGCACGGAGCCCGCTCCCTCGGCCGTGGGGATCGTGACGGGCAGCCGTCCGCTCGGGGACAGCTCGCCGTGCAGCGCGCGGACGAGGGCGTCCATCGCCGCCCGGGTGTACGAGTAGGTCGCCAGGTAGGTGGTCACGCCCGGCAGGTACGCGATGTCGTAGGGATCGCGGACCGCCACGACGACCACGGGTTTCCCGGTGGCGAGCAGCGCCCCGACGAGGCGCTGCTGGGTGGCGCGCGGGTCGGTGACGGTGGTGTCCCACGCCTTGTTCACCAGCACGACGGTGAGGTCGTGTTCGGCGGCCTGGGCGGCCGTCGCGGCGATCACCGCGTCCGAGGGCAGCGTCGCCGGTCGGGCGGTGGCCCTGGCACCGCGGGCGGTGAACCCGGCGGCGAGGGTCGCCACCGGCGCGAAGGCGGCGCTGTCCCAACCGGTGACCAGGACCGACCGGTCGGCGCGGGGCAGCGGCAGCACACCGGCGTCGTTGCGGACGGCGGTGAGCGTCGGGTCGGTGACCCGGGTGACGGCGGCGAGGTGCTGCGGCGCGCCGACCGTCCGGACCGCCTCGTCGGCGTCGACCAGCGGTGAGCGGGCCAGTCCCTGGCGGTACTTCATGCCGAGGATGCGCCGGACCGATTCGTCGATCCGACGTTCGGTGAGCTCGCCGGTGGCGACGGCGCGCAGCACCGCGTCGCGCGCCAGCGCGAGGTCCGGCGGCATCAGGAGCTGGTCGGCGCCGGCTTTGAGCGCCAGTACGGGCACCCGCTCGTCGCCGTACTTCGCGCGCACGCCGGCCATGTTGAGCGCGTCGGTGACGATGACGCCCCGGAAGCCGAGTTCACCGCGCAGCACTCCGGTGAGGATCGTCGGCGACAGCGTCGCGGGGTCGCCGGAGGGGTCGAGCGCGGGGATCACGATGTGGGCGGTCATGATCGATTCGACGCCGGCCCTGATGGCCCGCCGGAACGGTGGCGCGTCGATGCGGTCCCACTCGGCGCGGCTGTGGTTGATCACCGGCAGGCCGGTGTGGCTGTCGGTGGCCGTGTCGCCGTGCCCGGGGAAGTGCTTCGCCACGGCGGTCACCCGGGCGTCGTCCTGGAAGCCGGCGACCTGGGCGGCGGTGAGGTCGGCAACCAGGGTGGGGTCGGCGCCGAAGGACCGCACGCCGATCACCGGGTTGCCCGCGTTGACGTTCACGTCGGCGATCGGCGCGTACGGCTGGCGGATGCCGACGGCCCGCAGCTCGCGCCCGGTGACCTCCGCCGCCGTCCGGGCGAGCCGGGGTGACCGCGCGGCCCCCAGGGCCATGGCCCCGGGGAACTGGGCGGCGGGGGAGGGCATCCGCAGCACCGTGCCCTGCTCCTGGTCGGTGGACATGAGCAGCGGCACCCGGCCCTTCGCCCCGTCGCCGAGGGCGGCCCGCTGGAGTCCGTTGGAGAGGGTGGCGATCTGGCGGGGACTGTCCAGGTTGTGCGACCAGGAGAAGTAGCAGACGCCGCCGAGGTGGTACCGCTCGATCACCTCGGCCGGTGTCTCCACACCGAACGCGGCGAGGTTCGCGGCCCGGTCGGCGGCCGTGGGGGCGGTGGCGTCACCACCGTAGACGTAGGTGGCGAAGAGCTGGCCCACCTTCTGCTCCAGGCTCATGTGCCGCAGCGTCGAGGTGACCCAGCCGTGCTCGGCGGACGGGGGGTGCACTGCGGGGTCGGAGGCATGGGCGGGGAGCGGGGCGAGGGTGGCCGCCAGTGTGGCCACCCAGGCGGTCGCGGTAACGAGTCGGGTCTGCATAGACGCCTCTCAGTCCGGGTGGCTGAAACTTAGCTACGCGTCTGCCGCTCGTCAAGAAGACAACCTACAAACGTGCGGTCTCTGCGGGCTCCGACTCGACGGTGAGCTCGAGCCGGCCCGGGCCTCCGGCCAACCCGCACGCGTGCAGTACTCGACCGGTTGATCCTGCGGCATTCCTACTCCCGCACTGACTCCAGTGCCTCGGTGGCGGCGCGGATCCCGGCGCGGATCATCTCGCCGTACGGGTCGTCCGGCAACTGCCCGACGAAGCGCCCAGCCATGGCCAGATGCTCCCGGGCCGGGGCGGTGTTGCCCAGGCGTCGGTGGCAGTCGGCCAGGTTGAGGTGCAGCGACGGCAGGAACCCCTGCACCTGCAGCGAGTGGTGGTACTGCTGGGCACGCTCGTCGGTCAGGTCGGAGACAGCGGCCAGGGCGCGTTCGTCCCAGCTCAGTTCCTCTTCGGTGGTGTCCTGCAGATCGGCGAGGTAGTGCGCGAGGGTGCAGCGGTGCAACGGGTCGCCGTCGGCGCCGATCTCGTCCCACAGCGCGGTGAGGGCCTCGCGGGCGCGCACCCGCTGCCCGGACTGGCCGAGCTGCACCGCCTCGACGATGCGCGTCATGGTCGGGTCGGGCGTCGGCTGGTCGTCGTGGTCGTCCATGGTCGAGATGCTCGCGCCTCAACCCGGTCGAGGGTCAAACGATCGCCATTGCGGTCCTCGATCCAGCGGCGGGATACCCTGCCTGCGGTGCGTCGCACCGCGTGACCGGAGGAGTCGATGCTGGGATGACGGCAGGGCGACCGATGCCCACACAGGACGACGTGCTCGGGTACTTCGACACGCTGTCGAACTGGGGACGGTGGGGCGACGACGACGAACTCGGGACTCTGAACCACATCACCGACGACGTCCGGCTGGCGGCCGCGCGGGCCGTGCGCCACGGCAGGAGCGTGTCGTGCGCATGGGAGGTTGCCGTACCGGCAGACATGGAGCGGTCGACGACGACGTGCCCGTGCGCAGCCGACATGCCGGGCGCCGAGAACATGCCGTCGCACTTCCACGCCGACCGGCGCTGGGGCTTCTCGTCCGAGCGACTCGGCATCTCGTTCCACGGCAACACCCTCACCCACGTCGACTCGCCGTGCCACATCTTCTGGAACGGCACGATGTACAACGGGCGGTCGCACTCGTTGGTCGACGCCGCAACGGGATCGGCGTGGGCGGCCGTCACGGCGGCGGCGAACGGGATCATCACGCGTGGTGTCCTGCTGGACGTCGCGAGGGCCCGCGATGTGCCGTGGTTGGAACCCGGGCAGGGTGTGTTTCCCGACGATCTCGAGGAGGCCGAGCGTCGCCAGGGTGTACGGGTGCGATCCGGCGATGCGGTACTCCTGCGGACCGGCTACGGCCGCGTCCGGCACGAGGCCGGTGAGGCCAGCGGTTTCACGCAGGCCGGCTGGCACGCGTCCTGCCTGCCGTGGCTGCATGAACGCGGGGTCGCGCTGATCGGCGCCGACACCCCCCAGGACGTTCAGCCGTCGGGGTACGACGACGTGTTGATGCCGGTTCACGCCGTGAGTCTCGTCGCGATGGGTCTGTGGCTGCTCGACAACTGCGACCTGGAGGCGTGCGCGACGACGGCTGCCGAGCTCGGCCAGTGGGACTTCCACCTCGCGGTCGCGCCGGTCCGCTTCGCTGGGACGTCCGGCAGCCCGGTCAACCCGATCGCCACCTTCTGACCCGGACGGCACGACCGGCCACCGCCCGCTGGCGTGGCCGTCAGCGGGCGGTGGATGTCCGACTAGAACGCCGACCACTCCCAGCTCCCGGCCGACAGCGCCTCCGATCTGCTCGCCGTCTCCCCACCGATAGCGGGACGCACTAGTTGGGCTTGCCGAACCAGCGGGATAGGTGGTCGTCCAGGTCCTGCTGATCGTCGCCGATCCAGGCGACGTGGCCGTCGGGACGTAGCAGGACGCACGGAACATCCAGTACGGCAGTGGGATCCCCGAGGTAGTCGACGCGGTCCGACCAGCCGCCGACGGTCAGGCGTTCGGTGCGGTCCAGCAGCAGGCCGCGGCCGCGATGCAGCAGACCGTAGAGGTGGCCCTGTTTCACGTCGATGTCGCGCAGGCGGCGGCCGAGCAGGTCGGGGCCTGCGCCGAAGTCGTAGCGGATGCCGATCGCGGTGATCTTCTCGATCAGGTGGCGGTTCACCACGTCGAAGTCCATCAGTTCGGTGAGCAGCCTGCGCACGGCCTGCGGGCCCGGTTCGGTGGACAGCAGTTCCATCTGGGCGCGGGTGTTGTCCAGCACGTCCTCGGCGACCGGATGACGTTCGGCCTGGTAGGTGTCCAGCAGTGTCTCCGGCGACCAGCCGCGGATCTGTGCGGCCAGTTTCCAGCCGAGGTTGAATGCGTCCTGAACGCCCAGGTTGAGGCCCTGTCCGCCGATAGGTGGATGGATGTGTGCCGCGTCGCCGGCCAGCAGCACCCGCCCGACCCGATAACGTTCGGCCAGCCGCGTGGCATCCCCGAAGCGGGACAACCAGCGCGGGGAGTGCACGCCGAAATCGGTTCCGGCGATGGTGTGCAACTGTCGTTTGAAATCGTCCAGGGTGGGCGGTTCCGCACGATCGCTGACTCCCGCGGCGGGGACCACGACGCGATAGGCCCCAACGCCCGCGGGCCCGATGCTGAGTCGGTTGTCGGTCTCGCGGACTTCGGCCACCCTGGCGGCGATCTCCTCCTGCGGCACGCCCACCTGCATCTCGCCCATCAGCGTCTCGGTCCGTGAGGGCTCGCCGGGGAAGCCGACGCCGAGCAGTTTGCGCACCGTACTGCGCCCGCCGTCGCAGCCGACGAGATAGCGCGAACGCAGCTGTTCCCCGTCGGCCAACTCGACGGTCACACCGTCGTCGTCCTGCTCGAAACCGACCACCGCACAACCGCGCCGGACCAGCGCACCCAGATCGATCGCATGGTCTTCGAGCAGCTGAACGATGACCGGCTGCGGGATGCCCAGCAGATAGGCGTGCGCGGAATCCAGGCCCTCGGGCGCGGGTGTGTTGATGGCGGCGAAGAAGCCGCCGGCCGGACGCTGTCGTCCGCGTTCGAGGATGCGCTCCAGCAGCCCGCGCATTTCCATCAGCTCGATACTGCGAACGTGCAGACCGACGATGCGGACGAACGACACGGGCTCGGTTTCCTTCTCCAGGACGAGTACCCGTACGTCGTGCAGCCGTAGTTCGGCCGCCAGCATCGCACCGGTCGGCCCGCACCCGGCAATGATCACGTCGAACATGAGGGGCGCCCGAACGGCGCCGGCGGCCGGTGCGGGGACGTCGCCCACGGTGGAGTCGCGCTCGACCGTACGGGTCGACGACGGCTCAGGGGTGAATGGCAGAGAGTGCACAGGTGTTGCCTTTCGGGAGTGCCTGGTTGGCGAGGCGCTCCCGGCGACACCTACGTCAATCGCCCGGCCGTGACGGGAAGGGGGAGCACCCACATCGATACAGCGTTCATGGGTCTCACCTCCTCGGGCGGCGTCACGGCAACTGCAAGCTACAAGGCCGACACCAGGCCGTCCAGTCCTTTCCCCGCTCGCGAAGCGAGACTCGCGCCTCAGCCGTTCGGGATCGAACGATCACCGTGTCGGGATTATGGATTTGCCGATAACAATAATCCAGTAAATCCTCACCACATAACGGGCATACCGCACGTACATCATAATGACAGTTCTTGTGCGTAAGGACTTGGGCTGGTGTAGCGGTCCGGCGATTGGCCGGGAACGCCGACAGGGGCTGCGCACGCCGACGTGATGAGATTTCTCGGCTGGATGTCAGTGCCGGATTCTCATCTCCTGTCAGCAGCGCCGGCTCTGTCACCTTTCGCCTGATTGCTGCCGATCGTGTTGTCGCCGAGCGACGGCCGCGCCGAACGTGCGGGGCCCCACCCAGGGAGGCGGGTGCAGCGCCGCTTGCTTGGGAGGCCTACCCATCGTCCAGCGCTTCTCGCCGGTGTCAGTGATTTCCCACGAATGTCAGTGGGCGAAAAGGCGTGGTCCAGACTCATCGCCAGCCGGTGTTCTCGCTCATAGGGGAGGTAGCCGACTCCGCCGAGCACGGCGAGGTGCTTACCAATTCTTGGACGGTATCCGTCACGTCGCCAGCGCGGAAAGACCGCTGTGCGGCGGCTAGGGGTTGGGTGGGCCGAGGTAGGGGAACTGCCACAGCAGGTCATCATGCGGCTTGAGGCCGGTCGGGGGGAGCTTGCCGTGGGTCAGCCACGCAAAGCGATAGCTGTAGACGTCGTCGATGAGCTTCCGGCCGTTGGGGTAGGAGACAGGCTTGGTGCGGTCGTAGCGGAGGATGTCGGGCAGAAACTGCAGGGCGGCCTTTTTGGCCTCCTCCGGTGGGTAGCCGCCCTTTTCCAGCATCTGGGACCATGGGCCCAGGTAGTTGGCCACATCGTCGGCGGGCTGCCGGGAGTTGTACAGGTTCTTCTCGCCGTCGGGGTTGATAAACGGGTTCATGGTCGGGTTCCCGCCGCGGTCCATCTGCTCCAGTACGCCGTCGCGGCGCCGGCTGATCGAGGCCCACACTCCGATCACCGGGCCGGGGCCGAGCAGGTCGGCGGGCACCTCCAGCGCGATGGAGTCGACGTTGTTGCCGGCGAAGTCGTCGTGCCCGGTCCATTTCATTCCGTGAAAGGCGCCCTCGACATCGGCGAAGAACGGGTCACTGCGCAGCCCGGCGAACAGCCGGATCTGCCCTGGCTCATCGACCACGACAGGCCGGTCCGTGCCGTCGAAGCTGACCGGGATGGACTGGGCGAGCACCTCGCCGGCCGGCTCGGGCTGTCGGGCCTCGGGGCCGGTGGCGTACCAGGCGGTCCCGGTCTGGCTACCGTTCTCGTACTCGGAGAAGGTAAACGTGAACGCGACGTCGGCATACGCGTCGCCGTCAGTGTCGATGTTGATCCGGTAGACCGCGCCGGGGTAGAACTCCGGGCCGGTGGCAGTCGCCGGTATCGGGGGTGGGGCACTGGTCGGGTTCGAGTCGATGATCAGCACCGTCTTGCCGGGGTCCTTCGGGGAGGTGAAGACGAACAAGTCGGTGAGGTCGAGGCGACGGTCGTCGCCGGGGAACTTGAGGTTGTCGGCACTGAAGTGGTTCGACACGGTTGCTCCTTTGCCCACTCACGGGCGGGGTGTCAGTCGCGGAGGAAATCCAGCGCCGCCGTATTGCCGCTGGACAAGACCGGCACGCGGCTGCCCGGCCTGTTTAGGACGGGACGCTAGTCGTATTCGAGGGCGGCCCGCACGCGATCCTGTGCGCGAACGCCCGTCCGGGTGAAACGGACGTGGTCCGCGTTACCTGCGAGCTGGGCCTGATGCGTGATCTCATGCGGGCGTACGCCAAGGGAGGAGTTTCACGAAGTGCGTCCACGCTTGGCTCTACATCGGTCTCGAGCGTATTTCTGATTGGCTGCATGGCAGTTTGAACAACTGACCGTAATCATCGACGCTGACTTCCGCGCCTGCGACGCGTAGCGCATACCACAAAGAAACCTGGTTTGCAGTGAGTACCGGCCGGCGCAGGTCGTCCTCCAATGCCGCTATTACGCCAATGGCGCGGATGGCGTTCCCACCGATGAAAACGGCCTGCGCGGAGGATGGAACATGCCCGCGAACCCACTCGTAAATCTCCGCCGGGCTCGCCACTGACCCCGTGTTCGGATGGGGAATCTCGACTGGCGGCAACAGATGGCTGACGTGAACGACCTCGAATCCGCGCTCCTGAAAGTACGCTACTCCCTTCTGGTCGAACTCGTCAGTAAAGAATGGGGCATGGATCAATGCGATTCGTTCGGCCTCCAACGTCCGGAAAGCAGCCGTTGCAGCGGGTGCCGACATCAGGACTGGAATGCCGTTTGAATGCTGTTCAACACGACTGACGAGTTCCTCCTCTCCGGTCGTGCCGAGAAGGTAGCTGCCGACTGTCCAGGCATAGATGATCGCCTGCAATGGCAATCTCGCAAGCAGTTCTGTCGCGTTGTCGGGACCGGGAGGATTACCGAAGGTCGTTAGATTGGCAAAGAAAACGCGGGACGTGTGGAGGGATACCCCATCGGGAGCCATGGTCCACAGTTCTGATTCGGATATCGCGCTGTCATCGTGTGTGAGCACCCCTAGCCGTGCGCGCCATCCGTGGCCATCTGGCTTCAGACCGCCGGTATTCCTGCCCATGTCAGGAGGATCCTTCACGTCGAGGAATCCCGGCGACCGGGAAACAACGATGTCCTGCGGTCTCGTTCAGCGCACCGTCATATCGCTAGACTAAACTTGGATAGGGTGTCAAACAGCGCTCTGACCTTAGTTTTCAGCGGCGGCGACAGTAGATATGACCACGGAACTTCACCCATACGGGTGATCCATGGTGCGCCGCGCAGGACGAGAGCTCCAGTCCAGCCACGCTGACATCGCGGACGATGACGTGGTTGCCGCACCATATCGGCGGCTACGCGCATGCGTTCAGCCTTCACAGGAAAGCGCCTCATGTCTTCCGCGGATCGTTTCGGGAGTCGACGTAATCCAAGGAAATCGGACCGATCGCGGTTACTTGCGTCACGTATTCGCCGGATTTCGCCCAGTGGAAGTGGGAGGTTCCGCCCGGCAGCACGACGATGGCGCCCGGCGGGTACGCCTCCAGCTTGTTCTCGTCGAACTCGTCGCCACGGCCGATGTAGAAGACACCGGAGATGACCGTGTAGACCCGGTCCTCGTGGTGCCGGTGCGGCATCAGCCTCTCGCCGGCGGGCAGCCTAACCCGGACCACGTACGGCTCGGGCTCCGGCGGCTTGCCCACCAGGACGGCGAGGCGGGCCGTAGGCGGGAACCCCGGAAACGGCTGCCAGTCGATGTCCTCCTGCAGAACCGACCTGAAGACGTCCTGGTCAACGTGGTGGGTGCTCATCCGTGCTGACCTCCCTGCCGATTGAGAAACCACTCCAATTGTCAGCAGCTCAGGGACCAGTTGTGACGGTTTCGGCCGCGCGGGGGCGGTTGTACGTGAGGTGATGGGGCGGACGCGTCGCGGTGTTATGCGCGGCGCGATGGCTTTCCACGGACCGGGCGGTGACCGGCGAACGCGGACTCGAGCACCCCTTCGCCGCCGGTCACCTCCGGCAACATCCGGTGCAACTCCTGAGCGTCCGCCGCGGTCAGAACCGCCACGATCACCATCTCGTCCGCGCGCGCCACCTGGTCCTCCACGATCGCCCCTAGCTTGCTGAGCAGGCTCAGCATCCCGCTGAGTGCCCGCGCGGGCACGTCTAGGGTTACCCGGGCCAGCGGTTCGCAGACCACCGTCCCGCCGGCCGCCAGCGCATGCGCCACGACGATCGGCGTGAGCTTGCGGAAATCCTGTGCCGTGCTCGTCGGCCCGCGTAGCGACGGCGGCCCGTCGGCGACGCTGTAGCCCGAGTCGGTCATCGTCACCACGCAATCGGTCACCGGCCAACCGTGTGGACCGGCCGCGAGCGCGTCGCGTATGTAGTCGCCCATCGCCTCCTGGAACAGCTCTAGCGTCCGGTAGACGTAGAGCGGCGCAAGCCGGTAGTCCACGGGCACGTGCACCGTCACGCCGGAGCCGGGTCGCCCCGGCTCGACCCGCAACCCGATCGTGGCTTGGTAGGGATTCGACGGCGTGTTCAGCCGCTCCAGCCCTTCGCCGGTGGCCTTCGGCCGCTCTACGCACAGCGTCGTGGTCTGCAGGAAGTGCACGTCGACACCGAAGTCGGCGGCCAGCGTGGCCTGGATGACCTCCTTCTGCACCTCGCCGTAGAGCGACACGGCCGTGCCGCCACGTTCGTCCGCGCGTACGTTGATCAGCGGATCCTGCTCGGCCAGCAGCATCAGCGCCGAGCGCAGCCGCCCGCCGTCGCCCGGGCGGTGGGGGACGGCGAGGGCTTCCAGCATCGGCGGCGCGAAGTGATGGTCGACCTGCGTGCGCCGTCACCGAGGGTGTCCCCGACGCGGACGCCCGCCAGGCCGCGCAACGCCGCGATCTGGCCCGCCGCCACCGTGTCGCGCCGCACCCACACGCCGTTCTCGAGCATATGAATCGCGGTGATCCGGTCGCGGCCGCCGGCCGGATGATCGCGTACCCGCAACTCGCCGTCGAACATGCGCACGTAGGCCACCTTCTCGCCGGCGGGTCCCCGCTCCACCTTGAAATCCGGCCCGACATTTGCCGGGTGGCCTCGCCGGCGGCCATGGGCAGCAGATCCGTCAGGCCCGCCATCAGTTCGTCCACCCCGGCCCCGGTTATCGCCGAGCCCGCGAACACCGGGTGCACGGCACACTGGGCCGTCTGGGCCGCAAGCTCCGCGCGCAGCCGCCGGGCCGTCATGCTCGCCTCATCCTCCACGCACGCGCGCAGCAGCGCCTCGTCCACATTGGTCAACGCGTCGGCCAGCGCCGCGGCGGGCGCGGTGGCCGGCACGACCGTCAGGTCCAGGCGCCGGGCGATCTCCGCGTAGACGCGTTGCGCGTCGGCGCCGCGCCGGTCCGTCTTATTGATGAAGATCAGCGAGGGCACGCACAGCCGCCGCAGCGCCCGCATCAGCAGGCGGGTCTGCGGCTGGACGCCCTCGACGGCGGACACGACCACTACGGCCCCGTCGAGCACGCCGAGAACCCGGTCCACCTCGGCGATGAAAGCGGGCGCCCTTGCGGGTGGGCCACGCCTGCCTGTGCCGCAGCTCCGTTTTGATGGTGGCGAAGAACGACTCGGCCATCGCGTTGTCCCAGCACTGCCCGCGCTGCCCCGACCGACAGCCGGACCCCGTGCGCGGCGGCGAGACGAGCGTGCTGGGCGCTGGTGTACTGGCGGATTCAATCGGTCGTCGCAACACTGGGTTGTTGGAGCGATCGTAGGTGTTCGTCGAGGACTTCGGCTGGAGTCTTCCAGCTGAGAGTTTTCCGGGGGTCTGCTGTTGAGCGCGTGGGCGACTCCGGTGCTGGACTCAAACCGGCATCCGGATCTGCCGCTGGTCGTGTGTTGGCGGCTCGGCGGGGGGCACGTCCGGAACTGCCGATGTGAGGGCGGCCGGCGATCAGTCACGCAAAGGTGCCCGTCCTCAGGTCCCTGTCCGGTTCATGGGTCAACTACTTCCTGAAATTTGCCGTCATGAACGGTCCGCGGACTCCGGGAGTGGTCCCGCTGTCCCGCTGGTTCAGGCTGTGTGCTTTGAGGATGAACACAGACTCGCGATGTTGCTCAAAGGCGCCAGTCTCTGCGCGACATACGTAATGTTGAGCGCGCGGCGGACAGAGGAGGAGCAGTGGAGTTTCTGGTTGACATGGTGACTACCGTGCCGGATGGCACGTCGGACGATGAGGTCGCCGACATGCGCGAGCGGGAGGCCGCGCGGGCGGCTGAGCTGGCGGCGCAGGGGGATCTCATACGGCTGTGGCGGCCGCCGTTGGCGCCCGGCGAGTGGCGAACGTGGGGGCTTTTCACTGCCGACGATGCGGATCAGCTGGAGACGGTCCTCGTGTCGATGCCGCTACGCGCATGGCGGCATGACACGGTTACGCCGTTGTCGCCGCACCCGAGTGACCCAGGTCAGCCGGCCCGGTAATCCGGAACGGGTCGCTGGCCGGGAGCCAGGCGGTGTCGGTGTCCAGGCCAAGCGTGCCCACGTCGCGGGTCAGTGCCTCGATGGTGGCACGTACGGCCGGCCGGGTCTCGGTCCGTCGCGATACCCGAGCCCAGGTCTAGTACGGCGCCGGGCGCCGCTGCTCTCGTCCCCGCGGATGCCGCGCCCCGGCGCTGTCGCCCACCCGTGGCCGCAGCCGCTGCCCGCATCGTGGTCCGGCCAGCTGGACCGACCCGAGCCCTTGCCGTAGTGCAGGTCGACCCGGCGGTGGTGGCGGAGATCGACGCCGATGTGGCGTTCGAGCACCAGCGGTGGCGCCAATGGGTGCGGTATGCGAGGCACCGGGCGGAATTGGATGCATCTGATGTATCCATCTGGACGCCCGACAGCTTCCAGCCCTGATCGTAGAACCGATCCTTGAGGGCTTTCTTCTTGCAGGAGCAGGCAGCGGCGCGTCGTCCGGCAGCGGTGCCTCAATGTTGGGTTAGATGCAACGGTGATGGCGAGTCGGGTCGATCTTCCCGGTGCTGCGCATCTCGTGCTGGCAGGCGAGGTGGCGTACCTGGATCCGCCTGCGGCGGTGTCCGAGGCGATGCTGGACGGCTGGGCCCGCCAGCAGCGGGTGCGGTTTCTGAAGTCGGACACCATCGGCCGGCGGCTGGAGCTGGTACGGCGGCTGTTTCGCTTCTCGAACCTGTACCCGTGGCAGTGGAGCGCCTCCGACGTGGAGGCGTTCATCGACGGGCTACGGTCCGGGCCGCGGCCGATCGTGGTGTCGACGGCCCGGGGTTATCTCGCCGACCTGCAGATGTTCCTTGAGTACGCCACTGACGCCCGGTACGGCTGGCCTGCGGTGTGTGTCGAGCGTTTCGGTGAGGCGCCGCAGCAGGTGCTGGGCGAGTGGAACACGGTGCCGCACACCGACGGGTTCGAGGGGCAGCCGGGCCGCCGGCCGTTGACCTACGACGAGGTGCAGGCATTATTCGACGCCGCGGATGGGCGGGTCGAACAGATCCGTAGCACGGGCCGCAAGGGAGCGTCGGCGGCGCAACGCGACGCCGCGCTGCTCAAGACGGTGTACGCCTTCGGATTGCGGCGCCGGGAAGCGTGGGGGTTGGACGTGGTGGATCTGCGCCGGAACCCGAAGGTGCCGGCTTTCGGCCAGTGTGGCGCGGTGATGGTGCGGTGGGGGAAGTCCTCGCGTGGCGGTTCGCCGAAACGGCGCACCGTGCTGCTGGTGCCGGAGATGGATTGGCTGGTGCCGGTGCTCGAGCAATGGCTGACGGAGGTTCGCCCGAGGTTCGCGCCGGGTGCCCATCCCGCGTTGTGGGTGACCGAGCGGCGGGGCAGGCTGGCCTGGCGTGGGATCAACGAGGCGTTCGTCGCCGCCCGGGAGGCGGCCGGTCTGGATTCGGCGCTGGATCTGCACAGCCTGCGGCACTCGTACGTGACACACCTAGTCGAGTTCGACTACCCGGAGCGGTTCGTGCAGGAACAGGTCGGGCACGCCTACGCCGCCACCACCGCGCTGTACACCAGTGTTTCCGACGATTACCGCAACCAACTTCTCACTCGCGCGTTGCGGGACCGTGGCGGAATCCTGTGGGAGACGACGTGATCAAGAAGATGGGCGTCGCCTGGCAACTGCGGCTGCGGATGGCCGAGCGTGACATGTACTCCACCACCGATCTGGTGCCGCTACTGGCCGAGCGCGGAGTTCGCCTGTCTCGAGAACAGGTCTACCGGCTGGTGACCGCGCCGCCGCAACGGTTGAGCATGGACGTCCTCGCCGCGCTGTGCGACATCCTCACCTGCACACCGAACGACCTGATCACCGTCGAGGTCGTCAACGCCCAGGTCGCCAAGGAGGCCGGCGCGGCAGGTGGGCCTCCGCCGCCGGTGCAACGCAGCACCATCCGACGACC
Organism: Micromonospora sp. NPDC049301; assembly: GCF_040678715.1. Taxonomy (NCBI): domain Bacteria; kingdom Bacillati; phylum Actinomycetota; class Actinomycetes; order Micromonosporales; family Micromonosporaceae; genus Micromonospora; species Micromonospora sp. NPDC049301. Next base: position 525,061 of record NZ_JBFAQO010000004.1, read on the forward strand.
CCCGGCCTCGTGAGCACCAGCCCGGCCGCCGCCGCCCGCGCCCGCATCGTCGCCGTTCTCAGCACGCTGCCGGGCCTTGACGATACGCAGGCGCTGCAGGTGCTCACCGACGTCAACGCCCACCGGCACGTCGCGCTGCGACAGGTGGACGCCTACCTGAGCAGCCACCCCGACGCGCTGACGACCGCGCCGCCGGACGCACCGGTGGGCTTGTTCCGACTGCTACGGCGGCTGGAAGCGGCCGGCATTCCCGTCCAGGTGCCGGTCTGCGCGAGCTGCCGGCAGCGGCGCAGCAACCTGCCCGAACGTGATGCGGCGGGCCAGCGGATCTGCCTCGGCTGCGCCGCGGACGCGCGCAGGAAGACGTGCTCGCGGTGCGGCGAGCTCAATCGGATCGCGATGATCGACGAAGCGGGAGCGGTATGCGATCGGTGCTATGCGCGCGACTCGGCGCGGTACGAGCCGTGCGCTAGCTGCGGTCGTGACCGGCGGGTCGACCACCGGCGTGCGGACGGCAGCGCCGTCTGGAACGCGTGCCATCGCAAGCCCCTGCACCGCTGCTCGGATTGCGGCACGCCGGCGCCGGCCAGTGCTCGAACCCCGGGCGGGCCGGTCTGCTCCCGCTGCTACGAGCGCAATCACCGGCCTCGTCGGCAGGGCTGCTGCGGCCGCTGCGGGGAGCTCGGCGTGATTCAGGTCCGCGGCTGCGGCGGCACGCCGGATCTGTGCCAGCGGTGCAGCCGCGGCGAACGAGCCAGGTGCGCCGGCTGCGGCGAACTGCGGTTTTGCACCGGCGTGCGGACCGAGCGACCGCTCTGCTACCAGTGCCGCCCCGTGGCCGTTGCCCTATGCGCCCGCTGCGGCCACGACCGCAGGATCGTGATCCGCTGGCCCCTTGGCCCGGTCTGCCGTTCCTGCTACCGACGGGCACGCAGCCACCCAGCCGAATGCGCCCGCTGCAAGCAGACGAGGGTCCTGATCGGCCTGGACGCCCAGCAGCGAGCGGTCTGCGGGCCGTGCGCCGGGGCGGAACGCGACTACCTGTGCCGGCAGTGCGGCGGCGGGGAAGAACGCTTCCGCGACGGACGATGCGTGCGCTGCGTGACCCGCCAGCGCCTCGAAGAGCACTTCAGCGACAACGACGGCGACGTACCCGCAGCGCTGACACCTGTGGTCGAGGCGCTCGCCGCCGCCAGGCGACCCCGCTCAGTTCTCCAGTGGCTTCGCAACCCCGCCAGTGGCGCCCGACTCTTGCAGGTGCTGATTCGCGACGGAAGTCCCATCGAACACGCGACCTTCGACGCGCTTCCGGACCGTCCCAGCGTGATCGCATTGCGGCACATGCTCGTTCACCTCCGCGTCCTGCCAACACGAAACGAGCACCTGGAGCGGCTACCCGGCTGGCTGAACCGCCTACTGGCAACCGTCCCCAACGGCCACCGAGGCCTGGTACGCCAGTACGCAGTCTGGTCGGAACTGCGCCGCGCCCGCCGCCGCGCCGCCCGCCGACGGTTCACCGAACTCAGCGCCCGCCACACCCGCATCAAGATCACAGTTGCAGTTGGGCTGCTGACCTGGCTCGACCACCACAACCTCACCCTCGACGCCCTCACCCAACCCGACATCGACCGCTGGCTCGACGACGGGGGCAGCTACCAGATCGCTGGCTTCGTGCGGTGGGCCCGCCGCCAAGGACTGATCGGCGACCTACACGTCCCCTACCCGCAGCATGGCGAACCGCAGATCACCATGAGCGACGACAGGCGATGGAATCTGCTCACCCGCTGCCTGCAAGATCTCACCATGCCCGTCGACGTCCGCGCCGCCGGCGCACTGCTGCTGCTCTACGGACTGCCGCTGACCCGGCTCATCGAGCTACGCACCGACCAACTCACCGAGGAATGCGGGCGCCGCTACCTCACCGTCCAGGCCCACCGAGCGATCATGCCGCCCGCACTCAGCCAGATCCTGGATGCCCTGCCCGCACGACTACCGACGGACGCCCTCGTCTCGACCGGAACACCCGGCTGGCTCTTCCCAGGACGACAGGCGGGAAGACCTGTCTCCGCCGGAGGAATGCGAACCCGCCTACGACGGCACGGCATCGAGGTCCGGCCCGCACGCAACGCCGCTCTGATCTGGCTGGCGGCCGAACTGCCCCCAGCCGTCCTCGCCGACGTACTCGGCATAAGCATCAGCAGCGCCGTCGGGTGGGCACGCCGAGCCGCCCGGGACTGGACTCCGTACCTGCAGGCACGCGTTCGTGTACGTCCTTCGTCTTGATCGCTCACCGGCGGCTACGAAAGAAGCGACCGGTTCCGTTTCGTGCGAACCGAGCGCAGCGGCAGCGCCTCCAACGACACTGCCGAGATTCAAGCTGGCCAAGAAGTGTTGGCCAAGATATGTTGGTCCGATGTCGTCCCGTCCAAGGCAGATCACCGACCCGCAGGCGCTGCGCGCGCTCGCCCATCCCATTCGGCTCAGGCTTCTCGAGCTGCTTACCGTCGACGGTCCGGCCTCTGGTCGGAAGCTGGCCGACCGGACCGGCGAGTCCACGGCATCCATCAGCTATCACGTCGGCCAGTTGGCCAAGTGGGGCCTCGTGGAGCCCGCGCCCGAGCTGGCAGAAGGACGCGAGCGACCGTGGCGAGCAACCAGCCGAGGCATCACCTGGACAGCGACCGGTGACGGCTCGCCGGAGTTCGTCGCCGCCTCCCGGGCACTGCGAGAACAGTTCATCGCCCAGCGACTCGTCGCCCTGGACTCCTATGAACGCCACCAGGACGACTTCGACACCGCGTGGCAGGAAGCGGCATGGGTCGGCAATGACTTCGGCTACCTCGACCCCGAAGAACTCGTCGAGGTCACTGAGCGAATCAAAGCCGTCATTGGCGAGTACACCGCCGCCACCCGGCCCCGCCGGCCGCACGCCCGCCGGGTCGACTTCTTCGGATACGCCGTCCCCGCCCATGACGGCCCGAGCTGATGCTGCATACACCAGGCATGCTCGCCCTATTCGTCGCGAAGCTGCTGTCCACCCTCGGCTCCTGGCTCACGCTCTTGGCGCTGCCATGGTTCGTCCTGGTGACCACTGGCTCGCCGGTGAAGATGAGCGCGGTCCTGGCCGCAGAGTTTCTCGGCGTCGTGGCACTGGGTCTGCCCAGCGGCAGGGTCGTGGCCCGGCTGGGAGTACGGCGCACCATGCTGATCTGCGACGCGGCGCGCGCACCGCTGATGGGGTTGATTCCACTGCTGCATCAGGCGGGATGGCTCAGCCTGCCGGCCCTGCTTGTGGTCTCGTTCAGTCTCGGTGCGTTCACCGCTCCGTATGTCTCTTCACAGCGGCTCATCCTGGCCGACCTCCTCGGCCCAATACGGGGCACCGACGAGAAGCTCCTCGCCCGGGCCAACAGCCTGATCGACGGTGCGACCAGAGTTGCCGCCCTCGCCGGGCCCGCCCTCGGCGGCCTACTCATCGCGCTCCTCGGACCAACCCAGGTGCTCTGGATCGACGCCGGCACGTATCTCATCTCCTTCGTCATCCTGGCCCTCTTCGTCCGGCCGCCCGCCACTGTCGCAGCCCGCACGGACAGTGAGTCCGCTCGTGCGAGCGACGAGCAGGCGGCCATGTTCGCGGGTCTACGCCACGCGCTGCGCCATCGAGCACTTCGACTCTTCGTGCTCGCCCAGACATTGGTGACCATGTCGGTCCCCGCTGTGTTCATCTGCCTGCCGGTGCTGGTGATGGACGACCTGGGAGGTGACCCTCGAACGTTGGGGCTCCTCACCGCGGCGAACGGCGCCGGCCTCGCCGCCGGCAGCCTGGTGGCCGTCACCAACCTGGGTCGGATGAACAACACCGGCCTCACCGGAGCCGCCATGCTGCAATGCGCCCCGCTATGGCTGTTACTCGTCGATCAGGCGTTCGCAGTGGCCGGCGGACTGTTTCTGGTCGGACTGGCCACGCCGTTGCTAGCCGCAACTGTCAACACCCGCGTCACCCTGCGCACCCCGACACCGATCCGACCTCACGTGATGACCGCAGTGGCGACGGTCGAACACTTCGCAGCGTTCGTCGGATACACCGCCGCCGGACCGGCGCTGCTACTCAGCGGGCTACGCACAGTCTTCGCCGTGATAGCAACCCTGGCCGCTCTAGGCGCGACCACCTTCGCCATGGCCCTACGCGCCGACCACTCGTCACCGACCGCGCCGAGTCAGCGCACTCCTGGATCCGGGCGACACCGCCACACATCGGAAGCTACAGCCGGGACGGAGCGCCATCCCTGACCGAGCTTCCTGCCGGCCTTGGCCGCGGCAAGCCAGAATCCTAACGTTGGCGCCGGCGAATACAGCAGATAACAAATACCGCGCACCGCCAGGTTCCCGCTCGGACATGTCGGTCTACGACGTGCCGCTGCTTCTCGGCGAGGGCGGAGACCCGGGGCGCGATTTCGCACTGCTCTTGCCGGCCACCGCGCGACCGAGGATCAGAGTACTGACAAACCATGTCACTTTCACTGACACTTTCGTGTCACTCAACAACAGGGGCGGCGTACGCCGACGTGGTGTCGGCGTGCGCCGCCCCTGTCGGCGACAAGCTGCGGGAGGTTACCTCGGGTCGTTGTTGAACTTCGACGTCGACCAGAAGTAGCCGAGCACCGCCAGACCCAGGCACCAGACGACCGCGAGCCACCCGTTGTGGCCGATCTCGCTGCCGAGCAGCAGGCCGCGCAGGGTCTCGATGGCGGGCGTGAACGGCTGGTACTCGGCGACCGGCTGGAGCCAGCCGGGCATGGCGTCGACCGGGACGAAGGCGCTGGAGAGCAGCGGCAGCAGGATCAGCGGCATCGCGTTGTTGCTGGCGGCCTCGGCGTTCGGGCTGACCAGGCCCATGCCGACCGCGATCCAGGTGAGCGCCAGGGCGAAGAGCACCAGCAACCCGAACGCCGCGAGCCACTCCAGGACGCCCGCGTCCCTGGACCGGAAGCCGATGGCCACGGCGACGGCGCCCACCAGGACCACGCTCAGGACCGACTGCAGCACGCTGCCGACGACGTGCCCGACGAGCACCGAGCCGCGGTGGATCGCCATCGTGCGGAAGCGGGCGATGATGCCCTCGGTCATGTCGTTGGAGACCGACACCGCGGTGCCGATCACGGTGCTGCCGATGGTCATCAGCAGGAGGCCCGGGACGATGTACGCGACGTACTCGGAGCGGTCCGCGCCGCCGCCGATGATGCCCGAGCCCATCGTGTCGCCGAACACGTAGACGAAGAGCAACAGCAGCATGATCGGGGTGAGCAGCAGGTTCAGGGTGAGCGACGGGTAGCGCCGGGCGTGCAGGAGGTTGCGGCGCAGCATCGTGGACGAATCGCGTACGGCGAGGGAGAGGGAGCTCATCGGACGGCCTCCTTGGGCTGGTGGGGGACGTTGGCGCCGCCGGTCAGGGCGAAGAACACGTCGTCGAGGTCGGGGGTGTGCACGGTCAGCTCGTCGGCCTCGATCGAGGCCGAGTCCAGCCGGTCGAGGATGGAGCGGAGCTCGCGCTGGCTGCCGTCGCTGGGGATCTGCAGCGCGAGGGACTCGTCGTCGCGGGTGGCGTCGTGCAGCGCGAAGGCCGCCGACTGGTACGTGGTCGGGTCGGTGAAGCGGAGCCGGACGTGCCCGCCGGGGATGAGGCGCTTCAGCTCCTTGGCGGTGCCCTCGGCGGCGATCTTCCCGTCGTTGAGCACGGCGATCCGGTCGGCGAGCTCGTCGGCCTCCTCCAGGTACTGGGTGGTGAGGAAGACGGTGACGCCGTCGGAGACGAGCTCGCGGATGATCTGCCACATGTTGTGGCGGCTGCGGGGGTCGAGGCCGGTGGTCGGTTCGTCGAGGAAGATGATCCGCGGGTTGCCGACCAGCGTCATGGCGAGGTCGAGGCGGCGCTTCATGCCGCCGGAGTAGGTGGAGGCGGGCTTCTTCGCGGCCTCGGTGAGGTCGAAGCGTTCCAGCAGTTCGGCGGCGGTGCGCTGACCCTCGCGCTTGGACAGGTGCTGCAGGTCGCCCATGAGGAGCATGTTCTCCGCACCGGTGATCAGGCCGTCGACGGCGGAGAACTGGCCGGTCACGCCGATCGCGGCGCGTACCGCCTGCGGTTCGGTGGCGAGGTCGTGGCCGCCGACGCGGATGGCGCCGGAGGTGGGGCCGGGGGAGATGAGGGTGGAGAGGATCTTGACGGCGGTGGTCTTGCCGGCGCCGTTCGGACCGAGCAGGGAGAAGATCGTTCCTTCGGGGACGGCCAGGTCGACGCCGTCGAGCACGACCTTGTCGCCGTAGGACTTGCGCAGGTCGTTCGCTGCGATGGCCAGGTTGGTCATGTGTCTGCTCCTCAGAGGCTGCGGGCGACGATGTCGCCGTAGGCGGTGGTCGCGTGGATGGTCAGGTCGGCGACGCCTTCGGTGTTCATGAGCGCGTTGTGGATCCGGCCGTAGCTGGTGCCGGCGTCCAGGGAGGCGGAGACGCCGTGGGCGGCGCCGACCGACACGTCACCGGCCTGGGTGCGCAGCACGAGCGTGCCGCGCACGGCCTCGGCGATGCGGATGTCGCCCTTCGCGGTGCTGATCTCGGCGGGGCCGTTGAGGCGGCCGACCACGACGTCACCGGCGAGGGCGGTGAGGCGGACGCTCGCGGCCTCGTCGAGCTCGATCGCGCCGTGGGCGCCGTCGAAGGCGACGTCGCCGAACCGTCCGACGGCCCGGAACTCGGCGCTGGCCGCCTTCACCTCCAACCGGGAACCGGCGGGCAGGTGGACGGTCACCTCGATGGATCCGGAGCTTCCGAGGATCTGGTTCTTCGTCGAGGCCTCGATCCGCAGGACGCCGTCGCGGTATTCGACGCTGGTCTGCTCCGCGACCTTCACGTCGCGGCTCTTCGACGCATCGGCGGGCAGGACCTCGACCGTGGTGTCGGCCCGGTCGGCGGCGATGAACTGGACGCGCCCCGCGGGGATGTCGAGGACGGCGGAGATCGGGGTGGGGGTGTCGAACGTCTGCATCGTGCTCTCCTCCTGCGCATGCTGTTTCTGACATCGGAAACGCTACGTTGCCTTCAGCGGTCCGGCAACAGGTCCGTTGCACAGAAATGGCTTCACCGCAGGCCAGACCATGAATATCGTTGCAACGGAGCTCGTTCTAACGCAACGATGACCAGGGTCCCCCGTTGCATTGGAATGAGTGTGAACGCTATGTCCGGCTTCGTCGACATGAGCGCGTACCGCTCGCCGGCGCCGGCGTCGTGATCTCACCGGAGTTCCGGTTCCTCGTCGGCTTCGGGCGGCCCGGCGTCGCCGCCGGGCCGTACGTCAAGTTGCGCGCCAGCGTCGGTGTGGCCAATGGGTCCGCCCTCGGCGCTCCGTTGGTCCGCTGCCGCCGGGTCGACGTGGTCCTCAAGGGAGGAACCGGGGGGCTCAACATCAGTGGGGAGCTGGCCCAGCTGATCAGCAGCCGTCTTCCCGGCCGGCCGCCGGTGAAGCTCGACCTCGAAGCCGAGGTCCTGCGGACGATCACGGAGCGGACGCAGACGATCCCCGACGTGCCACTCTGCGTCTCCTGGCGCCTGCGTCGCCGCCGCGCCGTCAGCTCACCCGCCCGTGACTGGCGCGCGCCGCGGCAACCTCCGCGGCCTGGCGCGCGCGCCAGCGCTGCTGCGCCGCGCTGTTGCACAGGCGGCAGACCCTGCGGTACCGACCGGTGTCGGGGTCGATCTCCCGCTCGTGCCCGTGTCGACAGCGCGGCTGCTGAGCGCGGCTGCGGCAGTTGTCGGCATGGCTGACCTGCCGCAGGTGGGTGGGCTCGATGCAGTCGGCAGCGCCGCAGAGGTGCTGCACCCTCAGCTGCGGGTCGTATCCGCCCACGAAGACCACGTACGCCGCGATGTGCGCCCAGGCCCGACCGGCGAGCTTCTGGTGGACGCCCCGCCGCTCTCCGTAGCCACGCACGATCAGGCAGCCGTCGTCCCGGCGGACGGCCCGATCCAGCAGGTACGCCCGCAGGCTCTCCTCGGTGAAGTGTCGGGACAGGCCCCTCAGCTGCGACAGCACGGCGCCAGGTTAGGCCAGCCGGCGAGGTACGTGCGGACGCCGGTGCGCTGCGCCCGGACTGGTGGGCGCAGCGCACCGCGGCGGCCTGCTGATGGGGCTAGCGCCCGAGCCACTCCCGGTAGGCGGTGGGCGCGATGACGGCGTCGTCGCGGGCGATGAGGACGTCGCCGGGCACGGCGGCGAACATGCCGGCGCTGTCGTCGGTGACGATGCTCCGCTGGTCACCGCGGGCCGCGAGGGTGATCCTGCCGAGCTCGACGAGCGGAAAGACATCCGGGCCGGCGATGTTGCGGACGCCCTGGAGCGGGGCGCCCATGCTGACGTCGGCGACGGCCTGCGCGACGTCGGCCGAGGCGATGGGCTGCACGGGGGTGGCGGGCAGGCGGACGCCGCTCTCGTCGGAGGTCCAGGAGATGACCGCGTCCATGAATTCGAAGAACTGGGTGACGCGAACGATGGAGTACGGCACGGGGCCGGCCTTGAGGATGTCCTCCTGGAGAACCTTGGCGCGGTAGTAGTCCAGGGCGGGGACCTGGTCGACGCCGACGATGGAGAGGACGACCGCGTGGCCGACGCCTTCACGCTGGGCCGCGGCCAGGAGGTTGTCCATGGTCGTCTGGAAGAAGGCGGGCGAGGCCTCGTCGAAGGTCGGCGAGTTCGTCAGGTTGACGACCACCTCGGCGCCCTTGAGTGCCTCGGACAGGCCCTGCCCGGTGAGGAGGTCCACCCCGGTGGACTGCGACAGCGGCACCGCCTCGTGCCCTGCCGCCTGCAAGATCTTGACAACCTGTGAACCGATGAGGCCGGTTCCACCCAGCACGGCGATCTTCATGCCCAGCACACCTTTCCTGCTGATGTAGCTCCCTGGGGCCAGGTGTCCGGCCGCGTCACTGAAGCCGGCAACTCGGACTCCCCTTGTCCGAGAACTATACTCGGACAGCAAGAGTCCGAGTAGCGGGGTGGCTAGGGTGAGGCGATGAGGATGTCCGGCGGGGTCGAGTGGGCGCTGCACTGCTGCGTCGTCCTCACCACCAGCAGCAGGCCCGTCCCGGCGGCCAAGCTCGCGGAGCTGCACGACGTCTCCGGCAGCTACCTGGCGAAGCAGCTCCAGTCGCTCGCTCGCGCCGGCCTCATCCACTCCGTGCAGGGCAAGTCCGGCGGCTACGCCCTGACCCGCGCTCCGGAGAGCATCACGTTGCTCGACGTGGTGCGGGCCGTCGACGGTCCCGGGCCCGCCTTCGTCTGCACCGAGATCCGCCAGCGCGGCCCGTTGGCGACGCCGGCCACCGCCTGCACCAAGCCGTGCCCGGTCGCCCGCGCGATGTGGGGAGCCGAGGAGGCGTGGCGCCGGGCGCTCGCCGCGGTCACGATCGCCGATCTCGCCCGGGACGTCGGCACCGACTCCGGCCCGGAGGCACTGCCCGCGGTACGCGCCTGGCTGACCGGCGCGAACGACAGCTGACCGCCGTCAGCCGGCGTGGCGTACCTCGGTGTCCCAGATCTGCGCCCACGGACGTCGCAGCCCACGGCAAACGAAGATCGGGCCGCCGTTCTCGTCGTTGTCGATCTCGACCCGCTGGTCCACCCGCCCGGCGAGCGCGCACTCGTCGAACCAGGCGTTCAGCGGGTCGGGGCGTTCCCAACCGACGACGATCACCACATCGGCGTCGGCGGGTGGCCGGCCGAAGTCGACCATGCTGTTGTGCCCGGAGTGGGCCGGCGGAAGACCACGGGCCGGGCCGTAGCGGGCCAGCGCCCCGGCCTCGCCGTAGTTGCCGGTCAGGACGACCGCGCGGGAGCGCTCCTCGGGTGGCAGGCCACGGTGGACGGTGGCGACCGAGTCGACGAACGCCGGCCAGCCGATGGTCTCGCCGGCGTCGTAGTTGACGTCGAGCACGAAAGCGGGCAGCCGGTCGGCGGGCAGCACCGGCAGCAACAGCACGACGGTCGGCAGAAGGAACGGCACCGCCGCCAGCGCGAGCAGCCCCCGACGCAGCCGGACGGCGCCGCGCGACGCCCAGGCGGCGGTGACCACCGCGCCGGCGGCGGTGAGGACCAGCAGCAGCGGCGCGTCGTAGTAGCCCTTGCCGCCGGCGATCAGCACGATGCCGACCACCACCGGCCAGGCCCAGCCCACCGCCCGGTACGCCCGCCACGCTGGCCGGCGCAGCAACGCGACGAGGCCGGCGATCCAGATCGGCACCGCGTACGGGCTGATGATGACGAACTGGAGGGTGAGCGCGTCGAGGCGACCGCTGTAGGAGCTGTCGCCGCCGGAGATCGACGCGGCCACACCGAGCTGCGGGAAACCGTTCGCCGCCTGCCAGATCAGGTTCGGCGCGGCCAGCAGCGCGGCGACCCCGGCGGCGGCGAGGACCCACCTGTCGCGCAGCAGCCGACGTGGGCCGGCGATGGCCACCCCGGCGATCAGGCCCACGGCCAGCAGCGCGGGCAGCACCTTGTTGAGCATGCCGACGCCGAGCGCCACCCCGATGCCGAGCGCCCAGCGGCTGTCACCGGTGCGCAGCAGCCGCACCGCACACCACGCCGCGACCAGCCAGGCCAGCAGGTCGACGGTGGTGGTGCTGAGCAGGTGGCCCCCGGCGAGCACGATGCCGGACAGCGCGGCGAGCAGCGCCGCGAAGCTCTGCGCGCCCCGGCCGGCGCCCAGCTGCCGGGCGATGGCGGCGACCAGCAGGACCGCGCCGCCGGCCATCAGCGCCGACGGGGTACGCAGCACGACCAGACTGCCCGGCGCGATCGTGTCGAGCAGCCGGGCCAGCGCCGGTACCAGCGGCCCCTGGTCGACGTAGCCCCAGTCGAGGTGCCGGCCGCAGAGCAGGAAGTACAGCTCGTCACGGTGGTAGCCGTAGCGGCCGGCGAGCACCAGCAGCGTCACGCTGGTCGCCGCGGCCACCAGCCACGGGCCGAGCGTGCGGGGGCCGGGCGTCGGTGGCCCCGCCGGCGGGGACGTGGGGGCCGGCTGGTGGGGACGGTCGGTGGCGGTGCCGGCTTCGCTCACGCAACCATCATCACCGATTCGCCGCGCTGCTCACGCCCTCCATCCGGCTGCTTCGGCCGTCAGCGCCCGGTCCGGCAGTGGGGGACCGCTGCGGCGCGAGTTCCACCAGCCCGCTCGTTGCTGGCCAACGCGACGTCGACGAACGCCCCGACGCCGAGCTGCGCGACGTCCGCCAGCTGGGCGATGAGCAGTAGTCGATGCCGAGTGCGTTCCGGTTCGCCGGGTAGGTCGGTGACCGGCGTTCGGCGACCGCCAGGGAGCAGTGCGGCCAGCAGCTTCCGGTCCACTGTCGGTAGCCAGTCCTCGGAGTGGTCGACCTGCGCCGCCAGCCGTGACCACCGGTCCCACCCGTCCGGGTCCAGCTCCTCGACGAGCAGCCCCGCGGTGTCCCTGAGGACCTGCTGCGCCCACGCGTGGGGCAGCCGCAGGAGGCGGTCGACGGACATCTGGAACTGCCCGTGGTCCTTCTGGTGGAGCGCCCGCACCCCGGCCACCACGGCGCTCCACAGCTCCTGCTCTGCCGGTGTGGGCAGCTGCCACATCATCATCTCCTCTCCGTTGCCGGGCAGACAGAAACCTGCTGGCCCGGGCCTCGGCGACACCTCGGCGTCGCGATCGCGGCACTGTGCCTTCTGTTTGGGGGTGCCGGCACGGGCCCGTAGGAGGCGAGGCCCGTGCCGGCCGACGGTGATCACCCCCATCACCGTCTCCGCCGGCGGCGGCTCAGCCGGGCCGTGTCGTTTTCCGGCCGTGCCGTCGCGGCGTGCTGTCGCGCCGAACGACGCTCACGTCAGTACTGATGCGGGTTCGTGGCGCACTCCTGGAACGTCCCGTTCATCGGCCGCGGCGGCCCCCGCAGCCGGCTCTACCGCCCGGTCCCGCCCTGTCGTTCGCGGCGGCCGGGGCCAGGGCAGCAAGTGAGGCGACCGTCGGGCGCTGAGGTCCTCGATCCAACCGAGCGCCAGAACCAGGCCGGTGAGGAGCACCAGGGCCACCGCCAGGTAGCCCAGCTTGCCGAGTCGCCAGGCTCCGAGCAGGTCACCGACGGCGAAGCAGACCGCGATGGCGGCGTTGTGCCAGAGGTAGATGGTCAGGGCTCGGCTGTTCAACGCGGTGACCAGCCGGTCGAGTGGCCGGACCCGGGCCAGCCAGGTCATCGGTGGGGACAGCCGCAACAGCAGCAGCACGAATCCGAGCGACCAGAAGGCCTGCGCCACCGGGATGTCGTTGAGGTCGAGCCCGGCGCCCGGGTGGGTGACGAGCCAGCCGACGGCGAGTCCCAGACACAGCGCCGCCAGCGCCAGCAGGGACCGGAGTGGGAGCCGCCGCAGCTGGCCGTCGCGGTGCGCGAAGCCCAGGAGCCAGCAGGCGCCGAACGTGGCCAGGTCGCTCAGTACCGAATTCGCCGGTCCGCCCAGTGCCGGCGCCGCGGTCTGCAGCAGGACCAGACCGGCCAGCGGCGTGAGCACGGACCACACCGGCCAGCGTCGGTACAGCGTCAACACCGCGGGGGAGAGCAGCACGAACCACAGGTACGCGACGAGGTACCACAGGACACCCGTGACGTCCGCCGCCCACGCGTTGCCGGGCGGCTGCAGCACCGGGACCAGCCAGCTCAGCAGCGCCGGCCAGGCCGGGCGGTCCGACCAGCCGTGCCAGAGCATCAGGGGCAGCACCACGACGGCCAGGGCCCACAGCGCCGGTAGCAGGCGCCGGAGCCGACCGCTGACCGCCCGCTGCGGCGAGCGGTCGAGCGACCTGGCCATCAGGGAGCCACCCAGCGCGAACATCACGCCCATGGCGGGGAAGGCGAAGCTCAGCCAGGCGGCCCCGAACATGTGGTACGTGACGACCCGAGCCAGCGCCAGCGCCCGCAACGCGTCGAACCAGCGGTCACGCCCCTCGCGTCCGGCCATCGCCGGGGACACGGCGTGGCGGTTGTCGTCCACGACGTCACCGGCCCGCTTGAGCTTGCGCCAGCCCAGCCGAGCACCGGTCACCGCGGTCACCACGGACCGGGCCAGGACCACGTACATCAGCTGGCGGTAGACGAACTGCTGGATCGGTAGGGTCAGCAGCGGGCGCATCCGTTCCCGGTCGAGCCGGAAGGCCACCGCGGCGGTCGCGGCCTGCACGACCAGCATCGCCGCCCAGGCCACCGCGGTCTTCGTCGTGTCCAGGAAGAAGAGGCCATAGAGGGCGAGCAGGTCCAGCACCGGGCCGAGCAGCGGCAGCACCACGCCGAACAGGGCGAGCATCGGCAGGCCGAACCGGCCGAATCGGCCCGAGGCGCCCCGGTCGAACACCGCGCCCCGGTGCTTCCACATCGCCTGCATGGTGCCGTAACTCCACCGGTAGCGCTGCCGCCACAACTCCCGCACGGTGGCGGGTGCCTCCGTCCAGGCGCGAGCGCGGTCCTGGTACACCACCCGCCACCCGGCCCGCAGGATCGCCATGGTGATGTCGGTGTCCTCGGCCAGGGTGTCACCGCTCATCCCTCCGACGCCGACGAGGGCGCCGCGGCGGAAGGCGCCGATCGCTCCGGGGATGGTGGGGATGAAGCCCAGCCTCTCGTAGAACCGACGGTCCAGATTGAAGCCGATGACGTACTCGATGTGCTGCCACTGGCCGAGCAGCCGCCGCCGGTTGGCGACCTTGACGTTGCCGGCCACCGCTCCGATCCGCGGGTCGTTGAACGGCTCGATCAGCCGTCGGATCGCGTTCGGTTCGAAGACGGTGTCCGCGTCGACGGTCACGATGATGTCGTGCGAGGCGTACAGGAGCCCGGTGTTGAGGGCGCTGGCCTTGCCGCCGTTGGGCTTGCGGATCACCCGGACGCCGTCCAGTCCCAGCGAGTCGACGAGATCTGCCGTGCCGTCGGTCGAACCGTCGTCGACCACGATCACCTCGATGTCCCGGTGGTCGTTGGCCACCAGCGAACGGACCGTGGCGACGATTCCGGCCCGTTCGTTGTACGCGGGCACGATCACCGACACCGGTGCGTCGAAGGTGCCCCAGGGCCAGCGGTGCGCGCGTCTGCGCCGGGCGAGCCTGCCGGCGATCAGGAGCAGCAGCAGCGTCCGGGTCAGGACGAGGACCCCGACGACCACGAAGAGCAGGGCGAGCGCGCGCAGGATCGAGTCCGCCAGCCGGATCGCCCACACCACGGGGGCGGCCTGCCAGCGGTCCGCGAGCGACGTGGGGGCGTTTCCGACGAGCGGAGCGGCGCCCTGTCGTGCCCGGTTCATTCCGTCGCTGACCGTGGTGAAGGTGTAGCCGCGCGCCTGCATCATGGGGATGAACCGGTCCAGCGCCGCGATGGTCTGCGACCGGTCTCCGCCGGCGTCGTGCAGCAGCACCACGGCTCCCGCTCCGTCGGCCGGGGTCATGTTCCGCACGATCGCGTCCACGCCGGGTCGGGCCCAGTCCTCCCCGTCGAGGTCGTTCACCACCGTCAGGTAGCCGAGCCCGCCGGCCTCGCGGATCACCGGCCAGTTCGCGTCGTCGACGGCGCTGGGCAGCGAGGAGTATGGGAAGCGCAGCAGGCTGGTCCGGACGCCGGCCGCGTCCACGATCGCCATCTGGGTCTGCGCGTACTCCATCCGTTGTCGCCATCCCGGCAGCAGGCTCACGTCGGGGTGGGTGAAGGTGTGCACGCCGAGCTCGTGACCCTCCTGGACGGACCGCCGGGCCAGGTCCCGGTGCCTGGCCACCTGCGAGCCGATCACGAAGAAGGTGGCCGGGGCCCGGTGTCGGTGCAGGACGTCCAGCACCCGGGGGGTCCAGACGGGGTCCGGCCCGTCGTCGAAGGTGAGGGCGATGGTCCGCGCGGGCAGGCGGTAGGAGCGAGGTTGGTCGTACCGGGCATCGATCACCGGCCCGCCGTTGAGGACGGCGGTCGGGACGGTGCGCTGGTCCTCGGGCTCCCGCACGTGGTCGGGTCTGAAGCTGGAGTTGGCGTACGCCTCCACCAGCAGCACGCAGATCACCACCGTCACCAGGGCCGCGCAGACGAACCGGCTGGTCCCCGGGCCGATACCGGCGGGCCGACGGTCACCGGCGCGGCCGGCGGCGCGGCGGCGACGATTCATCAGGATCATCCCGTCACCGATCGCGCGAGCTCGAGCGTGATCGGCCGGGTCGCGACGGGTGTGGGGCTGGGCTCGGCCGGAGTGGACATGGTCGGCGAGGTGGTGGCGGGCGGTGTCGGGCCCTCGGGCGGCGGGGCCGGCGGCGAGGTCGGGGCCGGCGGCGAGGTCGGGGGCATCGGCGTGGCGGACGGGCGACTGGTCGGGGGTATCGGGGCAGCGGACGGGCGACTGGTCGGGACCAGATCGGCCGGTCGGCTGGGCTCGGGATCGGGCGGGTTGATCGATGGCACGGTGGTCGCCGCCGCATCGTCCGTTGCCGGTTCCGCCGCGAGTCGTGGACCATCCACGGTGTCCTCCGGCTCGGGCGTGCGGCTCGCGTACGGATCGCCGAGCAACGGTGGCGCCGCCCGAGGAGGTTCGCCGGTCCCGCCGGCGGGGTCGCGGACGGCCACCGGAGCGGGCTGCGCGGGTGCCGGCGGACCGGGGAGCAGGGCGGTCGCGGCCATCGGCAGGTAGCTCAGCGAGGCGACCGCGACCAGCACGCCCGCGCGTCGTATCCGGCGGTGGCGGATGCCGGTGGCGTCCACGAACACCGGTTCGACGGGTCGGGACAGGACAGTGGGCGGAAGGTGCCGAGGGCGACCTGGCAACCCATCGAAAGACATGTGAACAGCCACCGGTCGAGGCTATGGGGAGCTTGTCGGTGTATGTCCTGATTCACGACACAGGTTCCGGCGGATGTTTCGCCATTCGCACATCCCGAAACACAAGCTGTGACAGGCCAAACGGAATGATCGTCGGCTGAGTGGCGAAACAGGACGCCGAGTCGCAAAAAGCACCAAAGACCCCATGGGCTTCCCGAGTGGCGAAACAGGACGAACGATGCCAACGTTCCGTGGCCAGGTCGGGACCGGTCCCCCGCGAGCGGCCGCCCCCGCCGGTCGGGGCCGGGCGGCGGTGGCAGGATCGGCGAGTTCGCTCGACCGGAAGGAAGACATGCGCTATCGCACTCTGGGCGCCACCGGCACGGTGGTGTCGACCCTCTGTCTGGGCACGATGACCTTCGGCGCGGAAACCGACGAGGCGGGCAGTTTCGCCCAGCTGGACCGGTTCGTGGAGGCCGGCGGCACGTTCATCGACACCGCCGACGTCTACTCCGCCGGCGTCTCCGAGGAGATCGTCGGCCGCTGGCTCGCCGCCCGGCCCGGCCTGCGCGACCGGCTGGTCATCGCCACCAAGGGACGGTTCCCGATGGGCGCCGGGGCGAACGACGCCGGCCTGTCCCGGGTGCACCTGACCCGCGCCCTGGACGCCAGCCTCCGGCGGCTCGGGGTCGAGGCCGTCGACCTGTACCAGGCGCACGCCTGGGACCCGCTGACGCCGCTGCCGGAGACGCTGCGGTTCTTCGACGACGCGGTCCGCGCGGGCAAGATCCGCTACGCGGGCGTCAGCAACTTCACCGGTTGGCAGTTGCAGAAGGCGGCCCTGCTCACCCAGCACCTCAACCTCACCCCGATCGTGACCCTGCAACCGCAGTACAACCTGCTGGCCCGGGAGATCGAGTTCGAGCTGGTGCCGGTCTGCGAGAACGAGGGGATCGGCATCCTGCCGTGGTCGCCGCTGGGCGGCGGCTGGCTGACCGGCAAGTACCAGCGGGACAGCACCCCCACCGGCGCCACCCGCCTCGGCGAGAACCCGCAGCGGGGCGTCGAGGCGTACGCGGGCCGCAACGCCCAGGAGCGCACCTGGCGGGTGATCGACGCGGTCGGCCAGGTGGCCGCCGAACGCGGCGTGTCCATGTCGGCGGTGGCGCTGGCCTGGCTGGCGGCTCGCCCGGCGGTCACCTCGGTGATCCTCGGGGCGCGCACCACGGAGCAGCTCGACGACAACCTGACCGCCGCCGACCTGGTCCTCGACGCGGAGCAGACCCGGTTGCTGGACGAGGCGAGCGCGCCGCCGGTGGGTGACTACCCGTACGGCCAGGCCGGTGTGCGGCAGCGCGGCCGAGACCTGCCCACGGGCTGACCGCACAATGAGCCGATGACCACGCCTTTCCCCGAGCCGACGAGCCCCGCCGGCAGCCGCACCGAGGTCTTCCTGCGCTACCTGGACTACTTCCGCGAGTCCGTGTTGACCAAGGTGTCGGCGCTGGCGGAGTCGGAGCTACGGCGCAGCGCCCTGCCGTCGGGATGGACCCCGTTGGAGATGCTCAAGCACCTGCGGTACGTCGAGCTGCGCTGGATCGAGTGGGGCTTCCAGGGGCGGGAGGTCGCCGAGCCGTGGGGTGACCGCCGCGGGGAGCGCTGGTACGTCGCCCCCGAGGAGACCCGCTCGGACCTGGTGGCGGCGTTGCGGGCGCAGGGCGCGCACACCAGCGTGGTGGTGACGGCGCACGACCTGGCGGAGGTCGGCGCGCCGGGCCCGCGATGGAACGGCGCCGACCCGGCGTCGCTGGAGCGGGTGCTGTTGCACCTGCTCCAGGAGTACGCCCGCCACCTCGGCCACCTCGACGTCGTGACCGAACTGGCCGGCGGTCCGACCGGCGAGTGACCCCGCGATACCGGCCGGGCCCGCACACCGCCTCGGCGGTGCGTGGTGCCCGGCCGGTCCGGGATGGATCACGTCGTCGGCCAGGTGAGGCGGCGTACGCCGGGGACCAGCGCGGTGCCGGCGCACGCGGTCAGGACCAGCAGGCCGGCGACGGCCAGCGGTACGGATGCCCCGAAGGCGTCGGCGGCCAGCGGCGCCAGGGCGTAGCCCAGCGGCATCGCGCCCAGGGACACCAGCCAGTCGTACGAGGTGACCCGGGCCAGGACCTCGGGCGGGAACTGGTGCTGCACGACGGTCTCCCAGACCGGGTTGAGGTAACCGAGGGCGGTCAGCGCGACCCCGTACGCGACGATCACCGCCGGGGCGGGCGCCGCGACGGCGAGCAGCAGCAGTGGCGCGGCGTAGCTGGCCAGCCCGAGGTTGGCCAGCAGCACCGGCCGGCGCAGCCGGACCCGCCCGGCCAGCAGCGAGCCGGCGAGCATGCCGATCGCGCCGGCCTGCAGGAGCAGCACCCAGGTCGCCTCGCCGCCGAGGCGGTCCAGGGCGATGGCCGGCCCGAGGGTCATCAGCACGGCGGCGGCGCCGTTCCACAGGCCGTGACCGATCAGGCTGGTCCAGAACCAGTCCCGGGCCCGGACCTCGCCGAAGCCGTGCCGCAGGTCGGCGAGGACGGAACGGCGGGGCACCGGCACGTGGCGCACCCGGAGCAGCGCGAGCAGTGTGGCGCTGACCGCGAACGACGTGCTGTCGATGATGAACGCCCAGCCTGGGCCGGCGGCCCAGATCAGAGCGCCGGCCAGCGCCGGCCCGGCGAGCCGGCTGGTGTTGGCGGTGATTCCCATCAGGGCGTTGGCCCGTTGCCGGGCGGCCTGCTCGACGGTGCCGGCGACCAGCGGGGAGGCGGTCGGGATGGCGAACGCCGAGGCGGTGCCGCCGAACGCGGAGGCGACCACGATGGTGGCCAGCGACGGGTCGCCGCCGAGCAGCTCCACGCCGACCGCGAGCTGCGTCGCGCAGCGGACCAGGTCGGCCAGCAGGGCGACCCGGCGGGCGTCGAAGCGGTCGGCGACGACGCCGCCGAGGGGCAGCAGGAGCAGCCGGGGAACCATCGCCGCGGCGAGGACGACGGCGAGCGCGCCGGTGGAGTCGGTGGCCCGCAGCACGGCCAGAGCCAGGGCGGCGGGCACCACGGCGTCGCCGACCGCGGAGACGGTGCGGCCCAGGAACAGCAGCCGGAAGGAGCGGGTACGCAGGGGGGAGGTCACCGCCACACGATAATTCGACGTCGAATATTTCGGCAATGAATATTTCGATGCGGTAAGCTCTGCCGATGACCACCACCCCCGACTCCGTCGACCGGCACGTCGAGCGTTGGCTGCCCGTCCTGCCCGACCTCGACCCCGACGTCGAGGGGGCGGTGACCCGGATGGGCGTCCTCACCCGGCACCTGCGCACGGTCAAGGAGCGGGTCCTGGTGGACTTCGACCTGCCCGCGCACGAGTACGACACCCTGCACGCACTCGCCGGCCGGCAGGGCCGTGCCGCGCCCTCGGAACTCGCGGCGGATCTCGCGATGGCGCCCGCCTCGATCACCGCGCGGGTCGACAGCCTGGTCGCCCGGGGCTTCGTGCGGCGGACCCCGTCCACAGTCGACCGGCGCAGGATCGACGTGGAACTCACCGACGCCGGCCGGGCCGCGTGGCACGGGGCGATGGACGTCCGGGGCGCCGAGGAGCACCGACTGCTCGGCGCGCTCACCCGGGCGGAGCGGCGGCTGCTCTCCGACCTGCTGCGCCGGGTGCTGCTCGTCGCGGAGCAGCCGACCGACTGAGCCGCGGGCAGCGGTGGCGGAGGCGACCGCGCCGGAAAATCGCCTGGCGGCCGGCGTACCCCCGATGGGAGGGTGACTGGCATGACAGCGGAAGCTCTCGCCGGCGCCCTGGCCGACGACGGACGCCGGCGGGTCTTCGCGGCCATCGTGCTCGGTGCGGCCAGCGCGGCCCAGATCGCCGAGCGGGCCGACCTGCCGGCGCGGACGGTGCTCACCGGCATCCGCCGGCTCACCGACGCGGGCCTGGTGACCGGCCCCGACGGCGCGCTCGCGGCCGACGAGGCGTCGCTGCGGGCGTCGGCGCGCGAACGCCGCCCGGCCGACGATGCCGCGCCGGCCGAGGACCCGGTGCTGCGGACGTTCCTGCGCGCCGGTGCGCTGGTGGGCCTGCCGGCGCAACGCGGCCGCCGGCGGGTGCTGCTGGCGCACATCGCCCAGACGTCGTTCGAGCCGGGGACGCGCTACCCCGAGCGGGCCGTGGACGAGGCGCTCAAGCCGTGGTGCGCCGCCGGCGGCTCGGACCACGCCACGCTGCGGCGCTACCTGATCGACGAGCAGCTGCTCACCCGCGAGCACGGCATCTACCAACGGCCCTGATCGTCCGGGTCGCGAACCGTCCCGTCGCGGAGCATCTTGTTAGCCTCCCTGCATGACCTCCTGCTCGCCCGCCGACGGCCCACCCGACCTGTTGTTCCTGCTCTCCTGGGCGAGCCACGCGCTCCAGACCGCGCACGCCGCCGGCCTGGCCGAGCTGGGCATCTCACCGCGCGCGCACTACGTGTTGGCGCAGGCCCGCACGGGTGACCTGACCCAGCGGCAGATCGGTGAACGCTGCGGTGTGGACAAGACCACCATGGTCGTCACGCTCGACCAGCTGGAGCGGGCCGGCCTGGCCGAGCGTCGCCCGGCCCCGACGGATCGGCGGGCCCGGCTCGTGGCGGTGACGCCGGCGGGGGAGCAGGTGCTCATGCGGGCACAGGACGTCGTGCGCCGCATCCAGGACGACCTCCTCGCCACCCTGCCCGAGCAGGACCGGGAGGCGTTCCTGCGGGCGCTCACCGCACTGGTCAGCGGCCCTCTGGCGAACACCTCCCCGTACGCGCCCGGCGGTCGTTCCGGATGCTAGTTCCGAAGAAGATAGTCTCGTGCGGGACTATCTGATACGGTCACACTCGTTCGTACCCCCGACCGAGGAGTCCGTCATGAGCGCGACCGCCGAACCATCCGTCACCACCGCCACCACCACGTCGTCACTGCGCCGCCGCGCCCTCGGCGTCGCCGCCGCCGTCCTGGCCTGCCTGGTCATCTGGGGAATCGGCGAGGCGGCCGGGGTCGACTACACCGTCGAGAGCCCGGGGCAGCCCGCCGTGGTCATCGGGCCCGGCGAGATCTTCGGGATCGCCCTCGGCGCGGCCCTGCTGGGCTGGGCGGCACTGGCCCTGCTGGAGCGGTTCGTCGCGCGCACCGCCCGCCTCATCTGGATCTCGCTGGCCGTCCTGGTGACACTGCTGTCCTTCGTGCCGCTGGTCGGCACCGAGGCCACCGCCGGCGCCAAGGTGTCCCTCGGTGCGATGCACGTGGCCGTGGCGGCCGCGCTGATCGCCCTGCTGCCGCGCCGCCGGTAGCGTCCCGGGCCGCCGGCGCCCATCCGCAGCCGGCGGCCCGGACGGCGGAAATCCGTTGACCGGGCACTGATGATCGACAGGTGACCAGCGCGCTCCGACCCACCTGGGCGACCACCACCGTCCGCCCCGACCAGCCCGACGCGGCACTGCTGCTCCGCGAGTACATGACGGAGATGGTGGTCCGCTACCACCGCCGCCCGGCCCGCACCGGGGAGGTCGACGAGGCGCTGGCCGAGATGCCCAGCGACGACCTGACGGACCCGACCGGCGTGCTGGTGCTCGCCCACCACGGTGCGGACCTGGCCGGTTGTGCCGGGCTGCGATGGTGGCCGGACTGGGCCGAGCTGACCCGGGTGTTCATCCGCCCCGCCCATCGTGGCGCCGGCGGGGGCACCGCGCTGTTGGCCGCCGTCGAGCAGCGGGCACGGGCGGCCGGGGTGGACCGGATCCGGCTGGACACCCGTGACGACCTGGTCGAGGCCCGCGCCCTGTACGCCCGGCACGGCTACGTCGAGATCCCGGCGTACTCCCAGGGCCCGTACGCCGACCACTGGTTCGAGAAGCGGCTTCGCTGAGGGCTTGACGACCGCCGTCAGTCGCGCTAAATACAGAGGAGGAACTTGAGTCATCCCGACTCAAGTCATCACCTTCGGCCAGGAGAACCGAGGAGGCACGACAATGTTGATGCGTACCGACCCGTTCCGCGAGGTGGACCGGCTCGCCGAGCAGTTCTTCGGTACGGCGGCCCGTCCCGCGATGATGCACCTGGACGCCTACCGCGACGGGGACCACTTCTACGCCGCGTTCGACCTGCCCGGCGTCGACCCGGACACCATCGATTGCACCGTGGAGCGCAACGTGCTCACCGTCCGGGCCGAGCGGCGCCGGCCGACCGGCGACGGTGTCGAACTGGTCGCCGCCGAACGCCCCATGGGCACCTTCACCCGGCGGCTGTTCCTGGGCGACACCCTGGACACCGACAAGCTCGAGGCGGGCTACGACAACGGGGTGCTGACGCTGCGCATCCCGGTCGCCGAGCGCGCCAAGCCCCGCCGGGTGACCATCAGCGCCAACGGCAACGGACGCCGGCAGATCAACGCCTGACGGATGGTCGGGGCGGGCCGAGGGTCGCGCCCGGCCCGCCCCGAGCATCACCCGCCGCCGCGGAGTCCTCCGTCGCGGCCGCGACCAGGGCTTCCCCGGCGACGGTCGGCGGATAGAGCGCGGCGAGCGCGTGGGCGGTGCCGGCGAGACGTTCCCGCAGCTCGGCCGGCGCGAGCACCTCCACCTGCGCGCCGAGCTTGAGCAGCTCGACGTGACCGTGCCGGACCGACTCGATCGGCACGGTGGTGACCAGCCAGCCGTCCGCGTCCGGCGCACCGGCGGCGTCGCGCGCCGCCCGGCTCATCGCGGGTGGGAAGAGGTGCACCGTCTGCGCCAGCGCCGCCTCCGTCATTCGTACCCGCGCCTCGGCGCGGTAGACGCCGCGCTCGTAGCGTTCGGTGTGCTCCTGCCAGGACACCGCCAGGTCGAACCCGGCCGGTCGGTCGGCGGGTTCGTCCAGCACGGTCAGGTCCAGGATGGCGCCCACCCGGTAGGTGCGTACCTGTCCGGCCGCCGCGGCGACCAGGTACCACCGGCCGGCCTTGAGCACCACGCCGAGCGGGTCGAGGGTGCGGGTCACGTCCCGGGGTTGCTGCCACCGCCGGTAGCGCACCCGGATGCGGCGGTCCTCCCAGACCGCGCCCGCCAGGGCGGCCAGGTGCGGTGTGGGCTCGGGTTCACGGAACCAGCTCGGCGCGTCCAGGTGGAACCGTTGCCGGATCCGTCCGCCCCGGTCGGCGAGGTCGGTCGGCAGCGCGGCCCGCAGCTTGAGCTCGGCGTTGGCCAGCACCGACCCCAGGCCCAGCTCGGCGGCCGGGCCGGGCACGCCGGCCAGGAACAGCGCCTCGGCCTCGCCGGCGGTGAGACCGGTCAGCCGCGTGCGGTAACCGTCGAGCAGCCGGTACCCGCCGGCCGGGCCGCGCTCGGCGTACACCGGCACACCGGCGGCGCCCAACGACTCCACGTCCCGGTACACCGTCCGGACCGACACCTCCAGGGCCTCGGACAGCTCGGCAGCGGTCATCCGCCCCCGCGTCTGCAGGAGCAGCAGCAGGGAGACCAGGCGGCTGGCACGCACCGCCCGACGGTAACCGGCACGGCGGGCCCCGACACCGTCCGGGGGCCGGTGGCCTCGGCGCGCCTTCCCGGCGAACCCACCCGGAGCTGAGAGTCTTTTTCACATGGTGTCCTCCGACGCTCCGGTGCTCGCCCGTCCGACGGCCCGACCCGCCCTCCCCGACGGGCCGGTCGACGTCACCGAGGCGTGGCTGCGCAACCGCCGGTTGTCCGAGCACACCCGCGACGCCTACCGGCGCGACGTCACCGGCTGGCTCAGCTGGTGCGCCGCCCGGGAGCTGGACCCGCTGCGGGCCAACTTCCTGCACGTCAACGAGTACGCCCGGGTGCTGGAATCCACCCTCGGCGCCCGCAGCGGCCGGCCGCTGACCCCCGCCACCGTGGCGCGCCGGCTCTCCGCCCTGTCCAGCTGGTACGACTTCCTCGTCAAGCTCGGCGCGGTGCCGGCCAACCCGGTCGCCGGTGCGGACCGGCCGCGCATCGACCGGGACCACTCCGCCACCGTCGGGCTCACCCCGGAGGAGGTGGACGCGCTGCTCAGCGCCGCCGACGCGGACACCGGCCCGACGGCCGCCCGCAACCGGGCCGCGCTCGCGCTGCTGGCCGACCTGGGTCTGCGCGTCGGTGAGCTGATCTCACTGGACCTGACCGACCTGGGCACCGAACGCGGGCACCGCAGCGTGCGCTTCGTCGGCAAGGGCGGCAAGCAACGCCGCCGCGCACTCACCCCCGGCACCGGGCACGCGGTGGACGCCTACCTGGCCCAGCGGGCCGCCGCCACCGGCGTGCCGGTGCCGCAGCTGACCGGCCCGCTGCTGGTCACCGCCAGCGGCGCCCGGCTGGACCGGCACTCGGTGTTCCGGATGGTCCGCCGGCTGGCCCGGGCCGCCGGCATCCCGGCCTGGGCGAGGCTCTCCCCGCACTCGCTGCGGCACGCCTTCGCCACGACCGCCCGCTCGGAGGGCGTCCCGCTGGAGGACGTGCAGGACGCCATGGGGCACGCCGACCCCCGGACGACCCGGCGCTACGACCGCGACCGGCACAACCTCGACCGCGACCCGGCGTACGTGGTGTGGGCGGCCCGGTCCCGCCGGCGCGGCTGAGCGTCGTACCCCCGCCCTACCGTCGGTGGATGAGACACGGTCTGGAGCTTCCCTGCGGCGGCGCCTCCGTCACGGTGTCCACCCTGGTCGAGCTGGGTGAGCTCGCCGAGCGCGCCGGATGGGACGGTGTGTTCCTGGAGGACTACCTCATCCACTACTCCGGCGACGACCCGTCCACGTACGACCCGTGGCTGGTGCTCACGGCCGGGACGTACCCCAGCCCTGCGGGCGGTGAGCCCTCAGCCCTGGGGGCGGGGGCAGATGCAGAAGGGCTGCCCGATCGGGTCGATGAGCACCACCCACCGGTCGCCGCCGGGCTGGAACTCCGGCTTCGACGCGCCGGCGTCGACCAGGTCCTTCTCCGCGACCGCCACATCGTCCACGTAGAGGTCGAGGTGGTAGCGCTTGCCGCCGGCCGGGTCCGGCCAGGACGGCGGCCGGTAACCCTCGACCAGCCCGAAGCCGATCGAGACACCACCGCCATTGATCATGGCGTACTCGGCTTGACTGTGGGTGATCTCCCAGCCCAGGGCCCGGTGGTAGAACGCGGCATGCGCGGCCGGGTCGGAGCTGTCCAGGCTGACCATCGCGAGGTCGGCGGTTGTCGTCATGCGGGCAGTCTGCCCCACGTACCTGCCAACCAGTGTCAGGTACGTCGGCGTTTCCCAGCCGGTCAGCGCGGGTCGATCGGCCAGATCGTGACCCGGTCGGCACCGCCACGGCAGAGCAGCCCGCTGCCGACCCGCCGGCAGTCGTTCACCCCCGCGGGGAGCACACCGCGCACCCGGGGACCGTCCCGGCCCACCGTCGCGACCAGGGTGCGTTCGCCGTCCGCCGCCGCCCCGAGCAGCACCAGCGGCTCGGCGCCGGGCCCTGCGCCCGCAACGGTGCGCCACCGCACGCCGTCCGGCCAGGCCCAGCGGATCTCGCCGGAGGTGGCGTCGACCGCCCACCGGCCGCGCTCGTCCTGCCCGCAGACCAGGCCCTGGCAGGCCCGCAGGGTCACCTCACCCGGCTCGACCGGCACCTGCCAGCGTCGCGCCAGCCCCGGCAGGTCGTACCCGGTCAGCGCCGCGCCGGTGTCGCTCGGGTGGCGCAGCACCAGGTGCGCGCCGATGACCTGAGGGTTGTCGGGGCCGTAGTCGGCCGGTGGCAGCCAGCCCTGCCCGTGGACCGTGCCGTCGCGGGCGTCGAGCAGCCGGGCCAGCCCGTCGTCCTGCACCAGCAGCACCCGCCCGGGCGGGTCGGGCAGCACCTCCAGCACGGCGGTGGACGGCACCGGCACCGACCAGCGGGTGGCGCCGGTGGCCGGGTCGACGCCGAGCACGGTGCCCTCGACCCGCCGCCCCGGGCCGGAGGCGCTGCGGACCTCGCTCACCGCGACCGCCGCGTCGCCGGCCGCGTACACCCGCTCGGGTCGTCGCCACAGCGGCTCGCCGGTGCGCAGCGACCGTGCCGTGGTGGCCGTCGGCCGGCGAACCTGGTCGCGTTCGACGACCAGCAGCAGGTCACCGGCGGCCTCGGCGGACCACCCGGTGGCCGGTGGCACCGCGACCCGCCACCGGGCCGGGCGGTGCGGCGCCGCAGCGTCGTAGGCGCTCAGCGTCGGCGGGTCGCTGCCCGGATCGACGACCAGCAGCAACGGGCCCGCGCTGAGCAGGGTCGCCCGGCCGGGCAGCGCCGGCCCGGGCCGGGCCGACAGGTGTACGGGTGCGGCGGCGCCGCCGAGCAGGGCGCACGCCACCAGCAGCAGGGCCACCCGCCACCGCCGGGACACCGCCACCGGCAGGGTGTGGTCGTCCAGGGGTGCTCCCCGGGCGTCGTCCAGCTCGATCAGTGTCGACATCGGTGCTCATCCGCCCACTCGCGCCGGCCGGTCAGCAGAGCAGGTCCAGGTGGTGGTGGGCGTCCTCGGCGATCTCCTCGTGCCGCAGCCCGCGCCGCGCCCACAGCCGGGCCGCCAACTCCGCCTGCTCGTCGCCCCACGCGGCGTGCCCGGCCGGGCCGAGGTGACGCTCCAGCCAGGACCGCAGCAGGGCGTGACCGGCGTACGGGTCGGCGGGGGGTGGTACCGGCTGTACGAAGCGGCTCATCGATCGGCTCCCTGGCACTGCCTTGGGGGTGTGCGACGACGGTAGACGATCCGCGGCCGCCGCGAACAGGGGCAGAACCGCGCGCCGGGCGCGGCCAGTTTTCGACTTGTCGTACCTCTCCGCGACGGTGTTCTCTACGGTCGGTAGTCGTGGGTGCCGGCCAGCCGTACAGCCGACCGGCCCGGCGGCGCCGCCCGATGCGTACCGGGCTGGCCTTCGCCGGGATCGGCGTGGCGCTGTGCTGCGTCGGGGTGGCCGGGCTGGGCGCGTGGAACCTGCAGACCGTCCGCCAGGCCGCCGGCCCGATCCGGGAGACCGCCGACGGTTTCCTCAACGAGGTGACCCTCGGCGACACCGACGGCGCGTACGAGCGGCTCTGCGCGGACGCGCGCAGCCGGTGGAGCCCGGTCGGCTTCACCAGTTGGGTGCGCACCCCGCCGATGGTCAGCGACTACGAGATCACCGACGTGTCGGTGACGACCCGCAGTGGGCGGCCACACGGCACGGTGACGGTGAAGGTGACGCGCGACGGCGGGATCAGTGAGGAACGCCGCCTGCCGGTGGTCCGCGAAGGCGGCGACTGGCGGGTGTGCGGTGACCCGTTCTGAGCCGCCGGCCATCGAGCCGGTACGCCCGCACCTGCTCCGCGAGCGGCGGGGTGGAGCCGACCACGTCGACCGACCGTCGCGGTCATCGTGGCCGACTGGTTCCGGGTCCTCCGGACCGCCGCACCCCGCCCGGCCTGACCGGGGTGGTCAGTCGCGGGGGCCGAGGTCGCCGCTGCGGTAGTGCCGCCGGCAGAGCACCTGGTAGCGCACCTCGGCGGTGTCCACGGTGTCGCCGATGACGACCTGCGCGCCCTCGCGGACCACCCGCCCGTCGACCACCCGGGCGTTGAGCAGCCCTTCGCGGCCGCACCAGCAGAGCACTTCGACCTGGATGCGGGCCACCTCGTCGGCCAGCTCGAACAGTCGCTGGGTGGCGGGGAACAGGCAGGACCGGAAGTCGGTGGCCAGACCGAACGCGAACACGTCCACGTCGTAGCTGTCGACCAGCTCGGCCATCTGCTCGACGTGCTCCACGGTGTAGAAGCACGCCTCGTCGCAGATCAGGTAGTCGACGCGTTCCCCCTCGGCCCACCGGCCCCGGACCAGGGCCCGCAGGTCCAGGTCGTCGGTGACCTCGATCGCCTCGTGCGCCAGACCGATGCGGGTGGTGACCTGGGGGCCCAGCGACCGGTCGATGCGGGTGGTGACCAGCCCGCGCCGGCCCTGCCGGGCGTGGTTGTAGTTCATCTGCAACGCCATGGTGGACTTGCCGCAGTCCATCGGCCCCCAGAAGAACTTCAACGCCGCGGCGTGCACCGGACGCCCGTCGAGCCCGCGCGCCGCCGCGCACCCGGCCGGAGCGTGCGGCTGGCCGGGGAACGGGTGGGCCAGGCAGGTCGGGGTGGCAGCGGCGTCGTCGGTCACGGTCGGGCAGCCTATCTGATCGACCAGGGCCGATCCGGCGGGCGCGGCCCGTGGTCAGAGCACCCGCGGTGGGGTGTTCCCGGCGGCGACGATGGCCCGGCGGATCGGCACGGCCAGCAGGAGCAGGAACCCGACCACGAAGAAGATCAGCAGGGAGACCAGGCCCACCCGGTACGAGGCGGTGAGCTGGAACACCAGGCCGAAGGCCAGCGGGCCGAGCCAGCTGGTGCCCTTGTCGCTGATCTCGTAGAAGCCGTAGTACTCGCCCTCCTTGCCGGCCGGGATGAGCTGGCTGAACAGCGACCGGCTCAGCGCCTGGCTGCCGCCGAGGACGAGGCCGATGGCCGCGCCGAGGACCATGAACGGCACCGGCGCCTCGGCGGGCAGCCGGAATGCGCCGATGATCACACCGGTCCAGAGCACCAGGCTGAGCAGCACGGTCTTCCAGGCGCCGATGCGCCGGGCCAGCGCGCCGAGGCTCAACGCGCCGCCGAAGGCGAGGAACTGCACCAGCAGGATCGTGACGATCAGGTCGCTCTGCTGCAGCCGCAGCTCCTCGGTGCCGTACTGGCTGGCGAGGGTGATGACGGTCTGGATGCCGTCGTTGTAGACCAGGAACGCGAGCAGGAAGAACAGCGTCAGCGGGTACGCCTTGACCTCGCGCAGGGTGTGGCCCAGCTGCCGGAACCCGTCGGTGAGCACGTTGCCGCCGCGGGCCAGCGCCGCCGCCGCGCTGGGGCGCTCCCGCAGCCAGCGCAGCGGCACCAGGGTGAACGCCGCCCACCACACTCCGGCGGAGACGATCGACCAGCGGGCCAGGTCCAGGGTGCGTTGCGGGTTGTCGTCCTCGCTGAACAGGGTGACCGCCACCAGGTTGAACGCCAGCAGCAGGCCGCCGCCGAGGTAGCCCAGCGCCCAGCCGCGGCTGGAGATGCCGTCGCGTTCGTCCGGGCCGCCGAGCTGCGGCAGGAACGAGTTGTAGACCACGACGGCCGCGCCGAAGGAGATGTTGGCGATCAGGAAGAGCGCCCCGCCGAGCAGGTAGCGGTCGCCGGTGACGAAGGCCATCGCGACGGTCGCGCCGGCGCCGGTGAACGCGGCCCCGCCGAGCAGCCGCTTCTTGTGCGCCGACCGGTCGGCGATCGCCCCGATGACCGGCAGCACGAACACGGTGAGGAACACCGACAGCGAGATCAGGTACGGGTAGTAGGAACCGGCGGCGACCCGGATGCCCAGCGGGTGCACGTACCCGTCGCAGGTGTCCGCGCCCAGCTCACAGCCGGCGGCCAACTCGGCGACGGTGGTGAGGAACGGGCCCAGGAACACCGTGATGACGGTGGTCTGGAACGCGGAGTTGGCCCAGTCGTAGATGTACCAGCCGCGGCGCTCGCGGCGCGTGCTCGCCGGTGGCGGGGTGTCGTCCACCGTGGGGGTCACGGTCTCGGCCATCGGGGGTCCTTCGCCGGTCAGGCGGCCCAGTGGCCGCGGCTGCGGTAGACGTCGCGCAGCACGCCGACGTGATCGGTCATGATGCCATCCACACCACGATCCAGTAAGTCGTGCATCTGGGCGGGTTCGTCGATCGTCCAGACGTGCACCTGCAGGCCGAGTCGGTGGCAGTAGTCGAGGAACCGGCGGTCCACCACCGGCACCCGCCCGTAGCTCGGCGGCACCTGCGCGGCGACCACCGACGGCGGCAGCCGCAGCGGGCGGCCGTGCAGCGAGGCCAGCCGCAGCCGGGCCACGCCGCGCATGCCCAGGCTGGTCGCGACCCGCCCCTCGGTGAGGGCGCGCAGCCGGGTCAACCGGGCGTCGCTGAACGAGGCGAGCAGCACCCGGTCGGCGGCGCCGACCCGGGTCACCGTGGCGACCGTCGGCTCGACGCCCCCGTCGGCCTTCACGTCGATGTTGAACCGCACCTGCGGCCACGCGCCCAGCACCTCGTCGAGCCGGGGTACGACGGCGGCACCGCCGACGCGTACCGAGGCGAGGTCGGCCCAGCGCAGGTCGGCGATGCGCCCCGGTTCGCCGGTGACCCGGCGCAGTGTCGGGTCGTGGAAGATCACCGCCACCCCGTCGGCGGTGGCGTGGACGTCGGTCTCCACGTACCGGTAGCCCAGCCCGACGGCGCGGGCGAACGCCTCGGTGGTGTTCTCGTCGCCCTCGGCGGCGCCGCCACGGTGGGCGAACGCCAGCGGCGCGGGCGCGTCGAGGTAGCCGAATCGGGTCAGCACGCAGGGCAGTATGCCGGTGGTTGGTGGCCGGCGGATGGCCGGCCGGCGTCTGCCGTCCTCCCGGGCAGGGTCAGCCCGCGCGGCGGCGGTGTGACCTGCTGGGATCGCTCGGGCGGCCGGGGTCGACGTGCCGGGGTCGGTCGGGTTCGTCCGGGCGCAGCGGGGCGAGGGCGTCGGTGATCGCGTCGATGATCCGGTGGGTGGCCCGGTGGGCCGCGCCGGGGCTGCCGGCGGTCGCCTCGCCCAGGTCGACGGGCGCGCCGAAGTGCACCCGGATCACCGGGCGGCGCCACAGCGCGCGGGCGACGCCGCGCAGCATTCCCTTCGGCGCCCGGTAGGGCAGCACCTCGTGGGCGCCCCACTGGGCGACCGGGATGACCGGGGCGCCGCAGGCCAGGGCCAGCCGGGCGGCGCCGGTCTTGCCGCGTTCGGGCCACATGCCGGGGTCCAGGCCGATACGCCCCTCCGGGTAGATGAGGATCACCGAGCCCCCCGCGACGGCGGTGGCGGCGGCGTCCAGTGCCGGGTGCACGGCGGTGGTGCCCCGGTCGACGCGGATGTGCCCGGCGTGGCGCATGGCGGCGCCGATCACCGGGGCGCGGAACAGTCCGGCGGTCGCCATGATCCGGGGGGCGATGCCGCGGGTCTGGCAGGCGGCGGCCATGACCACGGGGTCGAACGGGCTGATGTGGTTGGCGGCCAGCACCAGCGGGCCGCGGCGCAGGTGGGCGGGAACGTCGCCGGTGACCTCGATGCGGGCCAGCAGGCCGACCAGGGCCCGGGCCAGCAGTTGGGCGGCGCGCCAGATCAGCGGGGGTTGCCAGGGGGAGTGCGCGGTGTCCATCAGCGCGCCATCGTCGCACGCGGCGGTGGGCTCGCGAGGGCGGGTCGGCGGGTTTCCCGGGGCCTGCCGACCCGGGTGATCAAGGTCATTGGTCCCGGGCCGGTTCGGGCCGCTCGGCCCTGCCCATTCGTCTACGACGAGCAGTAGTATTTACTACGTCTCGTAGTATGCAATGGCTGGGGGTTCCAGGTGGACGCGTTGGACGTTGCCCGCTGGCAGTTCGGTGTCACCACCGTCTACCACTTTCTCTTCGTGCCGCTGACCATCGGCCTGTCCGTGCTGGTCGCCATCCTGCAGACGATGTGGCACCGCACCGGCAACGAGCGCTACCTCAAGCTCACCAAGTTCTACGGCAAGCTGTTCCTGATCAACTTCGCGATGGGCGTGGTCACCGGCATCGTGCAGGAATTCCAGTTCGGCATGAACTGGAGCGACTACTCGCGCTTCGTCGGCGACATCTTCGGCGCACCCCTCGCCATCGAGGCGCTGGTCGCGTTCTTCCTCGAATCCACCTTCATCGGCCTGTGGATCTTCGGGTGGGACCGGCTGCCCAAGCGGGCGCACCTGGCCAGCATCTGGGCCGCCGCGATCGGCACGAACCTCAGCGCGTACTTCATCCTCGCCGCGAACTCGTTCATGCAGAACCCGGTGGGATACAAGGTCAACCCGGACACCGGCCGCGCCGAGCTGACCGACTTCCCGGCCGTGCTGACCAACAAGGTCGCCCTGATCACCTTCCCGCACACCCTGGCCGGCTCGTTCCTCGTCGCCGGGTCGCTGGTCGCCGCCGTGGGCCTGTGGCACCTGATCCGCAACCGCGACTCCGCCGACACCGGCGCCTACCGCTTCGCCACGAAGTTCGGCTCCTGGGTGGTCCTGGTCGCCTCCGCCGCCGTGCTGTTCACCGGCGACATCCAGGGCAAGATCATGACTGACGTGCAGCCGATGAAGATGGCCGCCGCCGAGGGCCTCTACACCACCGAGAGCCCCGCCTCGTTCTCCGTGCTCACCGTCGGCAGCCTCGACGGCAGCCGCGAGGTGTTCGCCATCAAGATCCCGTACCTGCTGTCCTACCTCGGCACCGGCGACCCCAACGGCACCGTGCACGGCATCAACGACCTCCAGGCCCAGTACGCCACCCAGTACGGCGCCGGCAGCTACACCCCGATCATCCCGGTCACCTACTGGAGCTTCCGCTTCATGATCGCCTTCGGGATGGCCGCCGCCGCGATCGCCCTGCTGGTGCTCTGGAGCCAGCGCAAGGGCCGTACGCCCACCAGCAGGTGGCTGCTGCGCGCCGGGCTGGCCATGCCGGTGCTGCCACTGCTGGCCAACTCCTTCGGCTGGATCTTCACCGAGATGGGCCGCCAGCCGTGGATCGTGTTCGGCGAGATGCTCACCCGCAACGGCGTGTCCCGCAGCGTCTCGCTGGCCGAGGTCCTCACCTCGTTCACCGCCTTCACCCTGATCTACGCCACCCTCGCCGTGATCGAGGTCAGGCTGCTGCTGCGCTACGCCCGCGCCGGCGTGCCCGACGTGAGCGAACAGCCCCCCATCGACGACACCACCGACGACGCCGAGCGTCCGCTCGCCTTCGCCTACTGATCACCGGAGCCTGCCGTGGACCTCACCACCATCTGGTTTCTCCTCGTCGCCGTGCTCTTCACCGGCTACTTCATCCTGGAGGGCTTCGACTTCGGCGTCGGCATGCTGCTGCCGGTGCTCGGCCGCGACGACCGTGAACGCCGGGTCCTGATCAACACGATCGGCCCGGTCTGGGACGGCAACGAGGTGTGGCTGATCACCGCCGGCGGCGCGATGTTCGCCGCCTTCCCCGAGTGGTACGCGACCCTCTTCTCCGGCTTCTACCTGCCGCTGCTGCTGATCCTGCTGGCCCTCATCGCCCGCGGGGTGGCGTTCGAGTACCGGCACAAGCGCCCCGAGGCGTCCTGGAAGCGCCGCTGGGACGCGGCGATCGTGATCGGCTCGCTGCTGCCGGCGATCCTGTGGGGCGTCGCCTTCGCCAACATCCTGCGCGGGGTGCCGCTGGACGCCGACCACGAGTACGTCGGCGGCCTGCTCGACCTGCTGAACCCGTACGCCCTGCTCGGTGGCGCGACCACCCTCGCGCTGTTCCTCACCCACGGCGCGGTGTTCCTCGCCCTGAAGACCACCGGTGACATCCGCGAGCGGGCCGGCGCCCTCGCGGTGCGCCTCGGCGTCGGCGCGGCCGTGCTCGCGGTGGGCTTCCTGACCTGGACGCTGAGCATCCGCTCCAGCGCGGCCGCCGTCGTGCTCGCCGTCGGCGCGGCCCTCGCCCTGCTCGGTGGCCTCGCCGCCGCCCGGGTACACCGGGAGGGCTGGGCGTTCACCGGCACCGCCGTGGCGATCGGCCTGGCGGTGGCGACCCTGTTCGCGGCGCTGTTCCCCAACGTGCTGCCCTCCACCCTGGACGCCGCCGGCACGTTGACGGCCACCAACGCCGCCTCCACCCCGTACACCCTGAAGATCATGACCTGGGTGGCGGTGATCTTCACGCCGGTCGTGCTCGCGTACCAGGGCTGGACCTACTGGGTGTTCCGCAAGCGGATCGGCGTGGCCAACATCCCGCAGCACTGACCGCCGGAGGTGCGGGGCGACGCCGGCCCCGCACCGAAAACTCGGCGGTGGACGAAGATCCAGGCCGCTAGGGTGTGCCGATGCCCGCCACCGTGCACGTCCGCGAACTCACAGCCGACGACCTCACCGACGCCTGGGACCTGGGCCGGCTCGCCTTCGGGTCCGACCCGCAGCGCGCGCCGCACGCGACCGTCGAGGTGCCCGGGCTGACCCGTTACGGCGCGTTCGACGACACCGGCCGGCTCGTCGGCAAGGCCGTCGACCTGCACCACGACCAGTGGTGGTCCGGCCGGCGGGTGCCGGCGGCCGACGTCGCCGGCGTGGCGGTGGCCCCCGAGGCCCGCGGCCGGGGCGTGGCCCGCGCCATGCTCGGCGCCCTGCTGCGCGGCGCCCGCGAGCGGGGCGCGGCGATCAGCGCGCTGTACCCGACGGTGGCCGCCCCCTACCGCGCCTGCGGCTGGGAGGCGGCCGGTGTGCTGCGCGCCGTCGACCTGACCACCGCCGCCCTGCCCCGGCACCGGCCTGCCCCGCACCTGACCGTCCGTGCCGGCACGCCCGCCGACCTGCCCGCCGTCGCCGCCCTGTACGAGCGGGTCACCCGGCACCGCAACGGCCCGCTCACCCGCCGGGGCGAGCTGTTCGACTTCTTCGCCGCCGGCGGTGGACTGCCAGGTGACGCGCTCACGCTCGTCGAGGACGGCGGCGACCTGGTGGGTTACGCCAGCTGGGAACGGGGTCGGGGTTACGGCGCCGACTCGGTGCTGACCGTCCAGGAGGCCCTGGCCACCACCGCCGACGCGGCCCGGGAACTCGTCGGCGTGCTGGGCAGTTGGGCCAGCGTCGCCCCGACCCTGCGGCTGTACCCGCTCGACGGCGACGCCGTCGGCGTCCACCTGCCGCTGGAGGCGGCCCGGGAGCACAAGCGGGACCTGTGGATGCACCGGCCGGTGGACGTGGCGAGGGCGGTCGGCACGCGCGGCTGGCCCGCGCACGCCCGGGGCAGCGTCGACTTCGCCCTCACCGACGAGCTGGCCGACTGGAACACGGGCACCTGGCGGTTGAGCGTCGCCGACGGCGTCGGGGAGCTGACCCGGATCGGTGGCGAGGCCGACCTGCGGCTGCACGTACGCGGGTTCGCGCTGCTCTACGCCGGCGCCGCCCGCGCCCGGTCGGTCACCGAGGCGGGCCTGGCGCACGCCGCCGGCGCCGACCCGGACGGCCTGGACCTGCTGGGCGTCGGGGGCCCGGCGCAGCTGCTCGACTACTTCTGACCGACCACCGCGGCGGCGCCCGGCCCGGCCGGGGTCGTCGCGAGCTCGGCGTTCGCGCGCTGGGTGAGCAGGGTGAGCACCTGGCCGAAGCTGACCCCGAGCGGAGCCACGGCCCGCTCGAGCAGGGCCCGGGTGGCGTAATGGGTCTGGCCGATGACCTGACGTCGTGGCGGCCATCAACGACCTGGCCGGTCGGGGACTCGTCGTACGAGCCCCCGACCCGGCCGACCGCCGCCGCAACGTCATCAGCCTCACCGAGAGCGGCGCCGACGAGGCACGCCGGATGACCCGGACCGTCGAGCGGGTCCAGCAGGAACTGCTCGCCCCGCTGTCCGCCGCCGAACGTGACCAGCTCATCCGGCTGCTCACCCGGCTGCTCGAGCACCACAGCGGCCGGGACTGACCCGACCCGCCGGAACCGTCAGCGGGCCTCGCGCAGCTCCGCCAGCCGCGCCTCGATCTCGGCCAGCTCGGCGCGCAGCTTCTCCGCCTGCTGCTCCGCCTCCGCGCGCTCGGTGCCGAGGATCTGCTCGACCGCCTCCTGCACGCCCGGCACGTCGACCAGCGCCACCATCTTCAACGCCTCGGCCGGCTTCACCACGTACGGCTTCGCGAGGGCCTTGCTGCCCTGCTGCGCGGCGACCGTCCACTCGCCCTCGGCGTACGCCAGCGTCACCGTCAGACCCGCGGGGCCCTTCGGCTTCACGGCCTTGACCGCCCGCCGCGCCGGCGCCTTCTCCACCTGCTCCACCTTCGGCTCCTCCCGCCGCGGCGCCGGCACCCGCGGCGTGTCCAACACGAACTCCGGCTCCGCCACCGCGGGCGGCTGCTCCTGCGCCGGCGGCTCCGGCTTGGGCTCGGCGAGCCGGCGAGCGGCGCCCTTGGGGGCCATCGCGAGATCAGCGGGGGCGAACGGCAACTCGTCGCGACCGAAGCGCACCACCACGAACTCGTCGGACACCTCGGGATCGGTCAGCTCGACCACCTGGCCGACCTGACCGGCGATCTGCCCCGCCGATGCGGTGAACACCACCCTGGGCCGGCGGCCCGCCGCCAACGCCTCCCGCAGGCTCTGCACCTCGTCAGTGGACAAACCCTGGCCGGCATCCATCACAACCCTCTTCCGTACACCTGTTTGATTGCTGTCTTGATACCAGCCCGCTGCGACACCCGCCGCACGGGGCTCACGCCCGCTCAGCCGCCCAACGCCCGCAACGCCCGGTCGGCGTGCTCGTTCATGCTGACCTCGCTGTGAATCACCTCGACCACCCGCCGGTCCGCGCCGATCACGAACGTCATCCGCTTCATGCTCAACGGCCCCAACGGCAGCCGCCGCCGCACACCGAACCGCTGCGCCACCGCACCGTCCTCATCCGACAACAGCGGATAGTCGAACCCGTGCAGCCGGGAGAACTCCGCCTGCCTGGCCACCGGATCGCGGCTGATGCCCACCCGGGTCGCGCCCACCGCCGCGAACTCCGCCGCCAGGTCACGGAAATGGCAGCTCTCCGCGGTGCAGCCCCGGGTCATCGCCGCCGGGTAGAAGAACAGCACCACCGGCCCCGCCGCCAGGAACTCCGACAGCCGGCGCGGCGCGCCCGTCTCGTCCGGCAGCTCGAAGTCCTCCACCACGTCGCCGACACCCACACCCGCCACCGCGCACCTCCGTTGTCCGATCCGACGCGCGGTGAGCGTAAGCGATCACGCCCAGAGCGCTGTCACCTCATCCACCACCGCCGCGGCCTGCGCCCGCCCGGCCCGTGCGGAGCCGGCCCGCCGCGCCGGGTCCAGCACGTTGCGGCCGATCGCCGTGCGCGCGGCCGCGTCCGGCGTCACCACCGCGAGCCGCGCACCGCCCGCCTGCAACCCGGCGACCTGCGCCGACAGCCGTGGCATCGGCCCGAACGCCGCCGACGTCGGCGCGACGACCAGCACCCGCTGCGCCCCCGCCGCCAGATCCGCGTTCACGGTCGAGCGCATCCCGCCGTCGACGTAACGGCTGGCGCCGATCGTCACCGGTGGCCACACCCCGGGCACCGCGCAACTGGCGCCCACCGCGTCCACCAGGGACACGCCGCTGTCGCGGTCGAACACCACGAACTCACCGGATTCCGCGTCCACCGCCGTGACCAGCAGCCGCTGCTCCGGCCACTGCGACGTCGGCAGCCGGGCCTCGATCACCGCGCGCCGCGACGCCTCCGACGGGGTACGCGCCGCCACCGCCATCGCCCCGATCCGCGCCCGCGACCGCACCGGGTCACGGGTGCGACCCCCGGCCCACACGAGCCGCGCCACCGCCGCGAACCCCATCCGTGCCGGCTGCTCGCCCGTCGGCGGGGCCAGCTGTGCCTCGTACAACTGCTCCAGCGGCACCCCGGAGCACACCTGCGCGCCGACGACCGAGCCCGCGGACGTGCCGACCACCAGATCCGCGTCGGATACGGGCACGCCCCGCTCGGCCAGCCCCGCCAGCAGCCCCACCTCCCAGGCCACGCCCGTCACCCCGCCACCCCCGAGCACCAGCGCCCGCTCCATGTGACTCTCCTCTCGACGACCGGTCCGCGCCGGTCACGGTAGCGTCGGCAGCGCCGGCGCGCAGCCGTCAGACACCTCGGGGAGGCACCGTGGCACCTGTCACCGTCATCACCGGCGGGGGTCGCGGCATCGGCGCGGCAACCGCCCGCCGTCTCGCCGCGGCCGGCCACCACATCGCCCTGTGCTACCGCCGCGACCACGCCGCCGCCGACGCCGTCCTGGCCGATCTGCGGGCCACCGGCGCGCAGGCCGTCGCGCTCCGCGCCGACACCACCGACCCGGACCAGGTCGGCGCCCTGTTCGACGCCGCCGCGCAGCTCGGCCCGCTCACCGGCCTGGTCAACAACGCCGGGGTCACCAGCCCCATCGGGCCGTTCACCGAGCTGCGCGTCGACGACCTGCGCCGGGTCGTCGACGTCAACCTCGTCGGCTACGTCCTCTGCGCCCAGCAGGCCGCCCGCCGGATTGCCGACGGCGGGGCGATCGTGAATGTCTCGTCCGCCGCCGCCACCCTCGGCAGCCCGGGGGAGTACGTCCACTACGCCGCCGTCAAGGCCGCCACCGACACCCTCACCGTCGGCCTGGCCAAGGAGCTCGCCCCGCGCGGCATCCGGGTCAACGGGGTGGCCCCCGGCATCGTGCGCACCGACATCCACGCCGACTCCGGCGTCCCCGACCGCGCCGACACGGCCGTGGGTCGCATACCGCTCGGCCGTGCCGGCGAGCCCGACGAGATCGCGGCCGCCATCGCCTGGCTGCTCGGCCCGGACGCCTCGTACGCCACCGGCACCGTGCTGCGCGTCTCCGGCGGCCTGTGACCGGTGGTGGGTGCCGCGTCGACACGGCACCCACCACCGCCGCTCAGTGGGTGAACAGCTTCGCGGCCGTGATCACGGTCTGCGCCACCCCGTAGCCCAGCAGCGCGGCCACCACCAACCAGGAAATCCACAACCGGGCCTGCTGCCCGGACCGTCCGTCCCCGCTCATCGGGTCGCGCTCCTCTCCGCCGCCACCGGCGTCGTGTCGTCGTCTCCGTCCGCACCGCTGGCCGGCTCGTGGTACCGCTCCGGCACCGCCGTGATGAGCAGGTTCGCCACGAAGCCCACCGCCAGCAGAGCGACCATCGTGAACAGCGCCGGCCGGTACGCCGCCGCCGTCAACGTGCCCGGCTTGCCCTCCGCGTCGAGGAACCCGTTGACGATCAGCGGGCCCGCGATCCCCGCCGCCGACCAGGCGGTCAGCAGCCGACCGTGGATCGCGCCCACCTGGAACGTGCCGAACAGGTCCCGCAGG
Organism: Micromonospora sp. NPDC049301; assembly: GCF_040678715.1. Lineage (NCBI taxonomy): Bacteria > Bacillati > Actinomycetota > Actinomycetes > Micromonosporales > Micromonosporaceae > Micromonospora > Micromonospora sp. NPDC049301. Next base: position 563,908 of record NZ_JBFAQO010000004.1, read on the forward strand.
TACGCCGGCACGGTGGCGAACCCACCGCCGTAGAACGACAGGATCACGCACGCCAGCAGCACGAACAGTGCTGTGGCCGTCTGCCCGAACAGGGCCAGCAGCGTGTACAGCACCATGCCGACGCCCAGATACACCATGTAGATCGGCTTGCGCCCGATCACGTCGGAGGTGGACGACCACGCGAACCGTCCGGCCATGTTGAACAGCGACAGCAGACCCACGAACCCGCCGGCAGCCGCCACCGACACCGCCGACGTGCCGTTGTCGCGGAAGAAGTCCTGGATCATCGGGCTGGCCTGTTCCAGGATCCCGATGCCCGCCGTCACGTTGCAGAACAGCACCACCCACAGCAGCCAGAACGACCGGGTCCGCACCGCGTTGGCCGCCGACACGTTGGCCGTGGTGACCAGCGGCTTCGCCGCCACCGTCGCCGGGTCGAAGCCGGCCGGACGCCAGTCCGGCGCCGGCACCCGCACGTTCGCGACCCCGAACATCATGATCACGAAGTAGCCCAGGCCGAGCGTCACGAACAGCCACACCAGCGCGCTGCCCGACGCCGTCGACCCCGCGTTGGCCGGGTCGTAGCCCGGGTCGTAGAACGACAGCAACTGCCGGGACAGGGGAGAGGCCACCATCGCGCCTCCACCGAAGCCCATGATCGCCAGGCCGGTCGCCAGGCCGGGGCGGTCCGGGAACCATTTGATCAACGTGGAGACGGGGGAGATGTACCCGATCCCCAGACCGATGCCGCCGAGCAGCCCGTACCCCAGGTACAGCAGCCACAGCTGCTTCGTGGCGATGCCCAGTGAGCCCACCAGGAAGCCCGCCGCCCAGAAACAGGCCGAGACGAACATCGCCTTCCGTGGCCCGTTCGCCTCCACCCACGTCCCGGCGACCGCGGCGGACAACCCCAGCATCACGATCGCGATGCTGAAGATCACGCCGATGGCGGTCTGGCTGGCGTCGAAGTGGGCGATCAGCGAGTTCTTGTAGACGCTGGTCGCGTAGACCTGGCCGATGCAGAGGTGGATGGCCAACGCCGCGGGGGGTATCAGCCAACGGCTGTACCCGGGCGGTGCGACGGTGTGCCGACGATCGAGCGCGGAAAGCATGAGCTGCTTCCTCTCCGAAGCGGACGAGAAACCTGCTCATCACTTCCCCACACCGCAGCGCGGGGGCAAACCTCACCATCGCCGGACGGTCGCTCCGGTGAGCTGAGCGGTCACTCAGCCCTTTGGAGGGGTACCGGTCACCGCGCGCCACGCCTGTCCGGGCTACGACCCGCTACGCGCGGCCCCCTTTGCTCTGCTTACACGGGCGCACCAGTGACGACCCGTTTCTGTTGCGTCGGTGTAAGCAGAGCAAAGGACGCGCCGCGAGCAACGCCCGGCACGCCCGCGTCGTTGCTACCGCAGCTGCGGGGTGTGCCAGCCGCCGGCCAACGCGTCGGCGTCCGCCGGGCCCCAGCTGCCCTTGTCGTACGGCTGCACCGGCGCCGCCAGATCCAGGATCGGCTCGACGACGCGCCACTCCTGCTCGATCGTCTCCTCGCGGGCGAAGCGCAGATGCTGCCCGTCCATCGCGTCGTCGAGCAGCCGCTCGTACGCCTCCTGACGGTGACCGAGCGCCGCGCCGAAGTCCACGGACAGGTCCACCGGCCGGCTCGCGACCTCGGCGCCCGGGCTCTTCGCCTGGATCGACATCGTGATGCCGTCGCCGCGACCGAGCCGGAAGCGCAGCAGGTTCGCGGGCGCCTCGGCCCCGCCCTCGGCGCGGATGAGGGAGCGCCGCGGCTGCTTGAACTCGACCACCACCTCGGTCGCCGTTCCCGGCAGGGACTTGCCCGCCCGCAGGTAGAAGGGCACACCCGCCCACCGGGGGGAGTTGACCGTCAACCGGGTCGCGACGAACGTCTCCGTGTTCGAGTCCGGCCGCACGCCCGGCTCGTCCCGGTAGCCGGCGTACTGCCCCCGCACGGTGGTCTCCGGCGACAGCGGCTCGATCTGCCGCAGCACGGCGACCTCCGCCTCGCGGAACGCGTCGGTGTCGTCCGCGACCGGCGGTTCCATGCCGATCAGCGCGACGACCTGCAGGATGTGGTTCTGCAGCACGTCGCGGGTGGCGCCCACCGTGTCGTAGAAGCCGGCGCGCCCCTGGGTGCCGAAGCCCTCGGCGAGCGTCACCTGGATGTTGTCGATGTGCTCGTTGTTCCACAGCGGCTCGAACAGCCGGTTGGCGAACCGGAAGGCGTAGAGACCCTCGACGGCCTCCTTGCCCAGGTAGTGGTCGATGCGGAACACCCGCTCCGGGTCGAATGCCGCGCGCAGCGTGCGGTCCAGCTCGTGGGAGGACGCCAGGTCCCGGCCGAACGGCTTCTCCACGATCACCCGGCCCCGCTCGGCCAGACCGGCCGCCGCCAGACCCTCGACGACGGCGCCGAACACCGCCGGGGGGATCGCCAGATAGAAGATCGGGCGCTCGGCGTCCCGCAGGCGCTGCGCCAGCCGCTGGTACGTCACCGGGTCCGCGTAGTCACCGGAGATCATCGAGAGGTTGCGGGCCAGCGCGTCGAAGGTCTCGTCGTCGATCTCGTCGTTGGCCTCGGCGACCGACTTTCGGGCCGTGGTGACGAGTTGCTGGTCGTCCCAGGGGGAGCGGGCCACGCCGATCACCGGGACGTCGAGGCGGTCGCGCCGGGTCAGCTCGTACAGCGCCGGGAAGAGCTTCTTCGAGACGAGGTCTCCCGTGACGCCGAACAGCACTACCGCGTCTGAGCGCACGTGCATGGTACTTCCATCCGATCGAGTGAACCTGATCTTCCACCCGGGGAACCCTTCGGCCCACCCCGGAATTCCCCGCCGGGTGACCCGGGTGAGCACAGCGACAGAGCCGCGCCGGGGACGGCATCACCCGGCTCGAACGATAAGGAAGGTTTACAGTCCAGGTGCGGCAGGGGTAGCGTGCGGGTTTGATCGATGACCACCGATCACGACGAAGGCCTGGAGGTATCCGTGCGTCGCCGACCCACCATGACGCGGCTGCTGGTCATAGCCGCACTCGGACTGCCGATCACCCTTCCCGCCGCCCCGGCCGTCGCCGCGCCGACCGCCCCGGCCCGCCACCTCGACGACGTGGTCCCCGCGCCCGTCGACACCCGCCCCGACGCCCGGGGCACGTTCCGGCTCGGCCCCGCGACCGTCATCCGCACCTCGCCCGGCTCCGCCGCCGCCTGGCAGGTCGGCCGGCAACTCGCCGACACACTGCGCCCCGCGACCGGCTACCCCCTGCCCGTGCTGCCCGTACGCTCCACCCCGCTGCCCGAGATCGCCCTGGTCATCGGGGGAGCCGACGCGCGGGTCGGCCAGGAGGGCTACCAGCTCGACGTCACCCGCCACGGCGTGACGATCCGCGCCAACACCCCCGCCGGGCTGTTCGCCGGCACGCAGACACTGCGCCAACTGCTCCCCGCCCAGATCGAGGCGACCACCCGACAGCGGGTCACCTGGACCGTGCCCGGCGGACGAATCGTCGACCACCCCCGCTTCGCGTACCGCGGGGCGATGCTCGACCTGGCACGGCACTTCCACACCGTCGACGAGATCACGGCGTACGTGGACCTGATCAGCCAGTACAAAATCAACTACCTGCACCTGCACCTGACCGACGACCAGGGCTGGCGGATCCAGATCGACTCCTGGCCCCGCCTCACCGCAGTCGGCGGCGGCCCGGGCACCGGAGTCGACGGCGTCGGGCCCGGCTACCTCACCAAGGCCGACTACAAAGCCGTCGTCGCCTACGCCGCCGCCCGACACATCACCATCGTCCCCGAGATCGACATGCCCGGGCACACCAACGCCGCCCAGTCGACCTACCCCGAGCTCAACTGCGACGGCGTCGCACCGCCCCCGCGTACCGACATCGCCGTCGGCTACAGCTCGCTGTGCATCGGCGACGAGCTGACCTACCGGTTCGTCGAGGACGTCATCCGCGAACTCGCCGCCATCACCCCCGGCCCGTACCTGCACATCGGCGGCGACGAGGCCCACGCCACCACCGACGAGGAATACCGCACCTTCATGGAACGGGTCCTGCCGCTGGTCACGAAGTACGGCAAGCGCGCCTCCGGCTGGAACGAGGTCGTGCAGGTCGACCCGCCGACCGACGTCGTGGCGCAGTTCTGGGGCACCGGCACCACCAACGCCGACCTGGCCGAGGCCGCCGCCCGGGGCAACAAAGTGATCATGTCACCGGCCAACAAGGCATACCTGGACATGAAGTACGACGCCAACACCCGCCTGGGGCTGCGCTGGGCCGGCCTCATCGAGGTGTCCGACGCGTACGGCTGGGACCCGGCCACCCGGGTGACCGGCGTCGGCGAGAACGCGATCCTCGGCGTCGAGGCGCCGCTGTGGTCCGAGACACTGCGCAGCCTCGACGACATCGAGTACATGGCCTTCCCACGCCTGCCCGCGATCGCCGAACTCGGCTGGTCGACGGCGGCCAGCCACGACTGGGAGTCGTTCCGGACCAGACTGGGGGAGCAGGCACCCCGGTGGCGCCTCCAAGGGGTCGACTTCTACCCGTCCCCGCAGGTGCCCTGGCTCTGACCGGACGAGCGTGGTGGGTCCGGGCCGTGTGGGGCCCGGACCCACCACGCCGGCCGTTCTGCTGGGCGACGCCGCCACGACATGGCACCATCTCGTACGTGACCAGCAGATCCGACGAGACGGAGCACCTGCGCGACCTCGCCCGCCTGCGCCGCGTCCGCGACCGGATCGACCGGGAGTACGCCCAGCCGCTGGACGTCGAGGCGCTCGCCCGCGGCGTCAACCTGTCCGCCGGGCACCTCAGCCGCCAGTTCCGAGCCGCCTACGGCGAGTCGCCGTACGCCTATCTCATGACCCGGCGCATCGAACGCGCCATGGCCCTGCTGCGCCGTGGCGACCTCAGCGTCACCGACGTCTGTTTCACCGTCGGCTGCTCGTCGCTGGGCACCTTCAGCACCCGCTTCACCGAACTCGTCGGCGTACCGCCCAGCGTCTACCGGGCCCGGGCGGCGCGCGCGACCGTAGGGCTGCCGGCGTGCGTCGCCAAGCAGGTCACCCGACCGATCAGGAATCGAGAAGCGCGGGCCACCGAGCCGCAACTAGCGTGACCGGCATGGACATCACCATTCACTCGAGCTTCCTTCCGCACACCGACCCGGACGCCTCCCTGGCCTTCTACCGCGACACCCTCGGCTTCGAGATCCGCAACGATGTCGGGTACGGGGGCATGCGCTGGATCACCGTCGGCCCCGCCAACCAGCCCGACACGGCCATCGTCCTGCACCCGCCGACCGCCAACCCCGGCATCACCGACGACGAGCGCCGCACCATCCTCGAACTGATGGCCAAGGGCAGCTACTTCGGCGTCAACCTCGCCACCGCCGACCTCGACGCCACCTTCGCCAAGCTGGAGGGCAGCGGCGCCGAAGTCGTCCAGGAGCCGACCGAGCAGCCGTACGGCATCCGCGACTGCGCCTTCCGCGACCCCGCCGGCAACCTGCTCCGCATCCAGGAACTGCGCTGAGCCGTCCAACGACCCCAGCCATTACCCACACCGACACCACCGCCGTCGAGCTGCCCCGAGGCGCCGGCCCCCGCCCACCCGCCCAGCGTCGTCGTGACACCGAGCACCGGCTCACCCACGACATCGACGTCTGGGTGGCCAGCGCCTCGACCGACGGCACCCCCCACCTGGTGCCGCTCTCCTTCCACTGGGACGGCGAGACCCTGCTCCTGGCCACGGCGGCGGACACCCCGACCGGCCGGAACCTCGCCGCCACCCGGACCGCCCGGCTGGCCCTGGGCCACACGCGCGACGTGTCGATCATCGAGGGCGACATCGAGGTCCTCGAGATCGACGCGCTGCCGCGGGAGCGACGTGACCGCTTCGCCGCGCACACCGGCTTCGACCCGGGGGCGCTGACCACGGCGTACCGCTGGTTCCGTGTCTCCCCACGCCGCATCCAGGCGTGGCGCGAGGTGAACGAGATGCCCGGCCGCGACCTGATGCGTGACGGCCGCTGGATGGTCTGACCCTCCGGATACCGTGGTTGCCGCACCTCGCGAAGCTGACCAGGATCGCGCCAGGCGACGCCGACGGAGACCGCGACAGCGGCCCCCGCCCGACAGATGGAGACACGATGAGCAAGGCCACGAGGACGGACACGCAGTCGCCTGCCCCGCACATCGCCGACAGCCACGACCTGATCCGCGTCCACGGCGCGCGCGTGAACAACCTCAAGGACGTCAGCATCGAGATCCCGAAGCGTCGGCTGACCGTGTTCACCGGCGTCTCCGGCTCCGGCAAGAGCTCCCTGGTGTTCAGCACGATCGCCGCCGAGTCGCAGCGCATGATCAACGAGACGTACAGCGCCTTCCTCCAGGGCTTCATGCCGACGCTGGCGCGACCCGAGGTCGACGTCCTCGACGGCCTGACCACCGCCATCATCGTCGACCAGCAGCGGATGGGCGGCGACGTCCGCTCCACCGTCGGCACCGCCACCGACGCCAACGCCATGCTGCGCATCCTCTTCAGCCGGCTCGGCAAGCCGCACATCGGCTCACCCCAGGCCTTTTCCTTCAACGTGGCCTCCATCAGCGGGGCGGGCGCGGTCACCCTGGAACGCGCCGGAAAGACCGTCAAGGAACGCCGCAGCTTCACCATCACCGGCGGCATGTGTCCACGCTGCGAAGGCCGCGGCTCGGTCTCCGACATCGACCTCACCCAGCTCTACGACGACTCCAAGTCCCTCGCCGAGGGCGCCTTCACCATCCCCGGCTGGAAGTCCGACAGCTTCTGGACCGTCCGGGTCTACGCCGAGTCGGGCTTCGTCGACCCCGACAAGCCGATCCGCAACTACACCAAGAAGGAACTCCAGGACTTCCTCTACAAGGAACCGGTCAAGGTCAAGGTCGACGGCGTCAACCTCACCTACGAAGGCCTGATCCCCAAGATCCAGAAGTCGTTCCTGTCCAAGGACAAGGAATCGCTGCAACCGCACATCCGTGCCTTCGTCGAACGGGCCGTCACCTTCACCACCTGCCCCGAATGCGACGGCACCCGCCTCAGCGAGGCCGCCCGCTCGTCGACGATCGACGGCATCAACATCGCCGACGCCTGCGCCATGCAGATCAGCGACCTCGCCGAATGGGTCGGCAGCCTCAACGAGCCGTCCGTGGCGCCACTGCTCGGCGCCCTGCGGCACACCCTCGACTCGTTCGTGGAGATCGGGCTGGGCTACCTCTCGCTCGACCGGCCCTCCGGCACCCTGTCCGGCGGCGAGGCACAGCGCACCAAGATGATCCGCCACCTCGGCTCCTCGCTCACCGACGTCACCTACGTCTTCGACGAGCCCACCATCGGCCTGCACCCCCACGACATCCAGCGAATGAACAACCTGCTGCTGCGGCTCCGCGACAAGGGCAACACCGTCCTCGTCGTGGAACACAAGCCGGAAGCCATCGCCATCGCCGACCACGTCGTCGACCTCGGCCCCGGCGCCGGCACGGCGGGCGGCACCGTCTGCTTCGAGGGCACCGTCGAAGGGCTACGCGCCAGCGACACCGTCACCGGCCGCCACCTCGACGACCGGGTCTCCCTCAAGGACACCGTACGCAAGCCCACCGGCACACTGCAGATCCGCGGCGCCACCGCCCACAACCTGCAGAACGTCGACGTCGACATCCCGCTCGGCGTGCTCTGCGTGGTCACCGGCGTGGCAGGCTCCGGCAAGAGCTCCCTCGTGCACGGCTCGATCCCCGCAGGCGAGGGCGTGGTGTCGGTCGACCAGAGCCCGATCCGCGGCTCACGACGCAGCAACCCCGCCACCTACACCGGCCTGCTCGACCCGATCCGCAAAGCGTTCGCCAAGGCCAACGGCGTGAAACCGGCCCTGTTCAGCGCCAACTCCGAGGGCGCCTGCCCCACCTGCAACGGCGCCGGCGTCATCTACACCGACCTGGCGATGATGGCCGGCGTCGCCACCACCTGCGAGGAGTGCGAGGGCAAGCGGTTCCAGGCGTCGGTGCTGGAATACCGCCTCGGCGGCCGCGACATCAGCGAGGTGCTCGCCATGTCGGTGACCGAGGCCGAAGCGTTCTTCGACTCCGGCGAGGCGCGCACGCCCGCCGCGCACGCCATCCTCGTACGGCTCGCCGACGTCGGGCTCGGCTACCTCCGCCTCGGCCAGCCGCTCACCACGCTGTCCGGCGGCGAGCGGCAGCGACTCAAGCTCGCCACCCACATGGCCGAGAAGGGCGGCGTCTACGTCCTCGACGAGCCGACCACCGGCCTGCACCTCGCCGACGTCGAGCACCTGCTCGGCCTGCTCGACCGTCTCGTCGACTCCGGCAAGTCCGTCATCGTCGTCGAACACCACCAGGCGGTCATGGCGCACGCGGACTGGATCATCGACCTCGGCCCCGGCGCCGGCCACGACGGCGGCCGGATCGTCTTCGAGGGCACCCCCGCCGACCTCGTCGCCGCCAGCTCCACCCTCACCGGCCAGCACCTCGCCGCCTACGTCGGCGCCTGACCGAGCCTGTCCCATCCCTGGGGCCTGCCCGGCCCCAGGAACGGCAGTGCCCGGCCGGTGAGTCTCCTCGCCGGCCGGGCCACATTCCAGCTCCGGTCAGCTGCCGGTGCCCAGGCCCTTGAGACCCTCCAGGATCTCGGCGAAGTCGGCGGTCTCCGCCGGCGGCGGCGTCTCGATGGTCACCGCCTTGCCGTAGTCGGTGTAGTCGACCGTCATGTCGCCCATCGTGCCCATGCCCATGCTCGCGCGGCGCGGCCGGTACTGCTCGTCGACCCAGAGGTCGACCTTGATCTCCTTGACGCCCTGCTTGGCGTACTGCTTCTCGACGCCCTCCCGCAGCTTGGCGTCGACCTGCCCGAGGTAGGTCGCGACAGGGGCGGTGACGGTGTAGTGGACGGTACGCGCCCCGTTCACCGTCTCCTCGCCGACGACCGTCACACCCTCCGTCGCGAGCAGCGTCTTGACCTGCTTGGTCGGGTCGACGTCCTCGAACTGCTTGGAGATGTCCATCCCCACCTGCTCGCCCACGGCGGCCAGGTCCATCTTCATCCAGCGCTTCCCGCCCGTGTTCTCGCGGTCTTCCGCCGGAATCTCGACGTACATCACGGCACCGATCATCCGGACCGTGGTCGGAGTGCCGTCCGGGCCCGCCGTCGTCATCTCGGCCTTGAGCGGGTCACCCAGGTCCAGGACACCCTGCATCGAAATCTTCTGGCCGCCCGCCGTGCCCTTCATCGTCACGGTCATCGACTCGGACTTGTCGGTGGCGTCGATCGTCTTCTGCAACGACCCCTTGAGATCACTCGCGAGCAGCTCCAGCACGCTGGGCTGCTTCGGCGCCTCGGAGCCGGACTTCGCACCGCACGCGGAGACGGCGAACGCCGTGAGCGCTGAGACCGCGACAACCGCGGTCTTCTTCCACAGTGACACTGACAACTTCTTTCCCCCGTAGGATTCTCGGGATTCCCCAGATAGACCGCGATACGTTATCCCACGCGGCCGACCCCTGGGTGACACGTCCTCGCCGGCTGTGAACGCCCCTCACCATCGAATCGTGGGGGAGGAGCCGACCATGAGATGCCGGAGTAGCCGGTAACGGGCTTCGCCGTATTTGCGGCTTGCCTTTGGAGCAGAGGGGGAGCAGGGGACGTTGGGCCCACTGTCTCCTGCTTCCGAACACCGGCGCTGCCTGGGGCGCTGAGACAACTGGCCCGGCTGTGCCCAGTCGCGGCGCGGGGCTGCCGCCAGCGTGGGCAGACCCGCCAGAGGCGTAGGCGACTTCTGTCTCGCCTGAGCGGGCATCGACAAAGGACGACCCGGTTGTATTCTCCGGTCAAACGGGGAGGACGCATGTCAATGAATCAATCGGCGGGCGGAGAGTTCGCCCGCATGCTGGACACGACGGTCGGTGCGCTGCGGGTTACCAGTCCTGAGCCGGAGGATGAGGAGACCGCGCGCCGCCGGCGGACCGGCGAATCGGCGAACGGGCTGGTGCAGGCCGAGTTCGGCCCGAACGGCCGGTTGACGGCGCTGAGCCTGGACCCGCGGCTGACGCGGCTGGGCGCGTTCGTGCAGGCGCTCACCGACGCGCAGACGCGGATGGCGCGGGGAGGCTCGCGGTGAGCGGCTTCGAGGTCGATCCGGCGTTGCTGCGGTCCGGCGGGGACGCCGTGATCGGCGTCGCCCAGGGGTTCATTGGTGAGCTGGAGAGTTTCGAGTCGCAGATGCAGGGGTTCGGCGAGCCGTGGGGCGCTGACGACATCGGGTCGTTGATCGGCGTCGCGTACACCGCGGTCGCGGCCTGGGTGCTCGACTGCATCGGCGAGGCGGCCGAGGAGATTGGATCGGCGGGCAGTGACCTGACGCTGATGGCCGACAACTACGAGGCCGCCGAGCAGGACACGGCCGGCATGATCCAGGCCCTCCACGGACAGTTGGGTTGACGGCATGGGACTCCAGTTGCCGGGTGAGCTGATCACCGCGTTGGGTTGGATCGGGTACACATGGCCCGAGGCCGACGAGGAGAAGCTCTTCGAGATGGGCCAGGCTTGGATCGGGTTCGGCAGCACCGTCGCAACCACCGCGGGCCAAGCGGGGTCGGCCGCGACCGCAGTCTGGTCGCAGCACAGCGGCGAGTCGTTGCAGGCGTTCCAGAGGTGGTGGACGGACGCCGAGAGCGGGCCGGGCACGCTGCCGGACTACGCCCAGGCGGCGATGCTGGTGGGCACTGGTCTGATCATCTGTGCGGCGATTGTGCTGGCCCTGAAGATCCAGGTGATCGTGCAGCTCGCGATTCTGGCGTTCCAGGTGGCGCAGGCCATCGCGACCGCGGTCGCCACCTTCGGTGCGTCACTCGCCGAGATCCCGATCTTCCAGATGATCACGCGGGAGGTCGTCGGCCTGCTGATCGACCAGGTCCTCTCGGAGCTGATGGATGCCTAGCCCCAAGCCGAAGGGCTCGAAGTCACGCGGCGGCGTGCCGAAGGCGAAGGTCGGCAAGCTGGTCGGCAAGGCGGTCGAGGTCGCCGCCAAGAAGCCGAGGAAGCGGATTCCCGCGCCGCCGGTGACCCGCAACAACGACCTGCCCGAGTTTGTCCTCAAGATCAAGCGCGAGCCGACCTACAAGAAGGGACCCTTCGACCGCAAGGTCAGAGCGCTGCAGAAGCTCAGTGACGAGGGCAAGCTGTTCAAGCAGGCAAACCCCCTCGACAAGGACCCTGAGCTCACCAAGGCGTACCGCGAACGCATCCGGCAAGCGATTTTGGCCAAGTACTGGCCGCCGGGCGGCACAGCCACCGAGGAGGGCAAGGCCATGGCGGAAAAGCTTCTCGCCCGCCTGGACCGGGTCGACGCCGATCATGTCTGGGATCCGCAACTGGGCGGTCCGGACACCGTCGATAATCTGAGGCTTCTGGACTCCCATACGAACCAGGACATGGGCAACAAGATCTGGCAGAAGATCAAGAACCTGCCGGACGGAACGCCGATCCGAATAGAGGTGATTCCTTGAACCCCGACCTGCGGGAACTCATCGTGGAGTTGCGCGCCGATCTGGAGGCAGACCAGCCCGCGACCTTGCTGTGGGCGCAGATCGGCCAGGGCGCATCCGCTGACAAAATCTCCACCGACGTGCCGCAGCCGGTCCGGGACCTGCTGGAGGTCGCCGACGGCGTCCGGGCCGGCGACTTCGAACTGTGGGGCACCGCCGACGTCGACTACCGGCAGGGCATGCTCGGCAGCATGCCTGAGTTCACCGGCGTGGCCGAGGAGCCCGCCGAGTGGTACTACCTGGGTGACCTGGCCCGGGAGCCGCTGCTGCTGCGGCGCGACACCGGGGCGATCTGGTGGTTCCCGCGGACCAGCGGCGACCCCTTCTACGCCCGGGAGGAGTTCGAGGAGCTGATGCCGAACCTCGAGTACTTTCTCGCCGGCTACGTGTTCGGCCCCCTGTACGTCGATGTCGCGTCCGACGACGAGTGGTGGGAGTTCCTCGACGAGCACGGGCTGACCGCCGAAGCCGAGGACGACGAGGAGCCGGACGATTGACCGCCACGTACGAGCAGCTCGTCGGCCTGTGGGGCGCCGACGGCGTGCTGCATTTTCCGGTCGACAGGTTCGATGACGTCCTCGGCCCGATACGGCCGGAGATCTTCCCGCCCAACGGCGCCTTCCCGATGGACGTACCGATCCTGTTCACTGTCGACGTCGCCGTCGAAGGCATGGAGCTGTTCTCGAAGCTGCGCATCGAGATCGGCGACGCCGGGCCGCGCACCTACCTCGTGCTGGGCAGTTCCCCCGAGGACGGCCACCTGCTGTTCTGCCTGGACACGCTGACCGGCAGCGTCGCGCTGCTGGACCTGGAGTCGCCGAACTTCGAGCAGGTCAACGCGACGTTCGCGGCGTTCGTCGAGTTCCTGTACCGCCTCGGGCAGTTGATAAGGAACGACCCGGGCGGGCGGGAGCGCGCGGCCCGCGCCGCCGCGATCCGCGCCGACCTGATGAGGGTGGACCCGTCCGCGTTCAGCGACCCGGAGTCGTGGTGGAGCTTGGCCTTCGGCCAACTGGAGTCCACTGGCCAGTGACGGCGCAGTGATTCGATAATGCACATTATGTAAAGTAGTGGGATTTGAGCGTCCCCCGATCGGGGCAGGCGGCAGGCGGGCCGACCGAGCCGTCAAGCCGTTTCCCGGCCCGGATCTCGCTGGCCGGGTGGGGTCGGGTCAGGGTGCGAGGTGCTTCTGGATCAGTGCGATCCGCTCGTCCACCGGACCGGCCGGCACGTCGATCAGCCGGTGCCCGTACGCCTCGTACACCCGTTCGTGCACCCGCGCGAAGACCAGAGACTCGGCGTAGCCGATCTGACGTGCGGCCGTGCGCGTAACGAAGCCCAGCGGGCGGATCAGGAACACCACCTGTTGGTAGATCCGCTGACGGGTGATCCGTTCCAGCTCCGCCGAGAGGTCGGGTCCGGCCTCTCGGCCGAGGTGGCATGCCAGCGCGAGGGTGCACAGCGGCGACCGGTCGTGGATCTGCAGCACCCCGCGTGCGTCGGCAGCGATTCGGCGCCGGTGCTGGAGTCGGGCGACGGCGTCGACGAATTCGGGTTCCCGCCAGGGTTCGGCACACCCCTGCGCCTGCCGGGCCGCGATGACGTCGGTGGCCGCCTCCCGGACCACGACGTGTCCCTGTCGGCGCAGCGCCTCGACGAGTGTGGTCTTGCCGGCTCCCGGTGCGCCGGTCAGCACGTACCGCCTCCATCCGGTCAGCACGCTCCCCTCTCCTCCCCTTGCTGAAAAACCCGAAAATGCTGCATAATATCCCTTATGCATGACAAAAAGGACGAATCGCTCGGGATGCTGATCGAGGAGTTCCTGACCGCCCGGGCGACCCGCAAGCCCTCTCCCCACACCCTGGCGGCGTACCGGCGGGACCTGCACGCGGTGGCCCACCTGGTCGGCGAGGACGTCACCCCTCCCCTCCCCCTCGACGCGCTGTCGATCACCGATCTCTCCCCCCGCGTGATGCGGGCGGCGTTCGCCCGGTTCGCCGCGCCCCGGGCGCCCGCGTCGGTGCACCGGGCCTGGTCCACCTGGAACAGTTTCTTCACGTTCCTGGTCGCGGACGGGGTGGTGGCCGGCAATCCGATGCCGGCGGTCGGCCGGCCCCGGGCGCTGCTCCCCCAGCCGAAGCCGCTGCGCGGGGCGGACACCCCCGAGCTGCTGCTCGCCTCCGCGGCGCGGGACGACGGCCGGCAGCGCGATCCGTGGCCGGAGCGGGACGTGGCGGTGCTGGCGCTGGCGCTCTGCGCGGGGCTGCGGCTGTCGGAGCTGCTGGCGCTGCGGGTCGGCTCACTGGCTGGTCGGCCGGGTGAGCGGCGGGTCGAGGTGGTGGGCAAGGGTGGGCGGCCCCGGGTGGTGCCGATCGAGGCGGACCTGGACCGGGTGCTGGTGGACTACCTGGACAGTCGGGGCCGACGCTTCGGGTCGCGGTCGCTACGCCCAAACTCGGCGTTGCTGGTGGACCGGCAGGGTGAGCCGCTGCGCCGTGGCGGGCTCCAGTATCTGGTGGAGTCGTGTTACCGGCGGGCGGGGATCGGTGACCGGGTGCCGCGCGGTGCGCGGTTGCACGCGCTGCGGCACACGTTCGCGACCCGGCTGGCCGAGGACGGGGCGAGCGCGGCGGAGATCATGCGGTTGCTGGGGCACGCGTCGTTGGCGTCGTCGCAGACGTACATCGAGGTGACGGCCGCTCAGCAGCGTGACGCGGTGCGGGCGAACCGCACGAACCGCGCGCTGGCCGCCCTGGGGCCGGTCGATCCGGGGCGGTGAGCGCGGTCAGTGGGCCCGCTGGTCGGTGTCGTTGGCGGTGGTGGGCAGTGGCCCGAGTACCGCGTTGATGATGTGGATGCGCGCGTTGGTCGCCTGGTAGTCGGCGCATATCGCGTCGGCCCGGTCGGCGATGCGGGCGGTGGGTCCGGCGCGGGTGAGGGTGACGGTGGCGCCGTCGAGGGTGGTGGCGGTGCCGGCGGCCGCGAGGTCGTCGATGGGGTGGGCTCCGGCGATCAGGTGTGCCTTCAGCAGGGTGCGTAGCTGGTCGGTGTGGCGGGTCATCAGGTCGTCCCAGTTGTCCTCGGAGAACTTGGCGGCGAAGGCGTCGTCGGAGGGCGCGAGGATGGTGACGCCGGTGCCGGTGGGCAGGTCGGCGAGGACGCCGCTGGTGCGTAGGGCCGCCTCGAAGGTGGTGAGGGTGGGGATCCACCGCAGCGCCTGGTCGACGGGCTGGCCGGCGAGGAAGGTCGGGTTTCCGGGGTCGGTGCCGGTGGGCAGGGCGGCGCACAGTGGTCCGGTGACCTGGGGTGCGCTGGCGGCTGGTGGCGTGTCCGTTGTCGAGGCGGTGCAGGCGGTGGCGACCAGCAGCAGGGCGGGCAGCAGCAGGAGGCGGAGGGCGCGGGACGGTTGCGGCACGGCGGTCTCCACGGGTCGGGGTGGGGTGTGCCGGCGGCGCGGGGCGTGGTGCCCGCGCCGCCGGCAGTCCGGCTCGGTCAGGTGACGGTCACAGTGCCGCGCACTGGTTGGTGCGCGGGCCGTGCACGGTGTTGGCGACGCCGAGGTTGATCGGCGCGGGGCTGTTGCCGGTGCAGTTGAGTGGTCCGCGGATGGTGCTGCCGGCCAGCAGTGGCGTGTCGGTGCCGGTGGTGTTGGCGGACAGGTCGACGGGGCCGGTGATCGTCATGTCGATGATGGAGATGGCGTCGGTGGTGGTGGCGATCCGGAGCGGGCCGTTGATGGTGCCGTCGGCGAGGACGACGCCGGCGGCGCCGGCGGCGGTGACCGGGCCGTTGATGGTCGTTCCGGTCGCGACGAGCGCGGCGCCCGCCCGGACGGTGACGGGGCCGTTGATGGTGGCGTCGGCGGCGCAGGTGAAGCCGGTGACGACCAGTGGCCCGTTGCGTCGGCCGGTGAGGGTCGGGTAGACGCGTTCGCCGTCGGTCAGCTTCTCCACGCCCTTGGTGTCGAGCAGGAGTGGGATGAGGCCGCGTTCTGGCTGGTTGAGGGGGATGTAGTGGCCGTCGCCGGTGGTGATGACCTTCCAGCCGTGCGCGGCGATGCGCTGGGCGACGGTGGTGCCGACGCCGCCGGGTCCGTCGGTGCGGGCGCCGTTGTACTGCTCGTCGGTGAGCTTGTAGGCGCACGGGGCGTTGTCGAGGATGAGGTCGGCCGGGGGCGCGTCGAGCGGGGGCGGGCTGTCGCCGGGGTGCGGCGCGGGGTGGGCGGGGATCGGTCGGGAGCCGCGGAAGACGAGGCGGCCGGTGTTGGCGGCCTGGGTTTCGATGGCTTGCGCGCGGGCGGTGAGGATGTCGCCGCGGTCGGCGCGGTGGTAGTCGAGGAACTGGTGGAACGTCCACAGGGCGGAGAAGGTCTTGCGGCGCCGGTTGTTGGCGGTGTTGCCCTCGTCGGGTCGGGTCTGCCCGCCGGAGCTGCGCAGTTCGAGCAGGGAGTTGGCGACGTTCTTGAGCCCGAGGGTGTTGCGCAGGATGGTTTCCTCGCTGAGGCCGACGTTGCCGCCGCCTTCGCAGCCGTAGGGGCAGGCCCACCAGCCGGCTTCGGCGCCCTTGGCGTACATGTGGCCTTCGATCATGTCCTGGGACTGGTCGAAGATGGGTTGGGCGACGTTCTGGTGTCGGGGCGGCAGCATCGGCAGGTCACCGGCGCGGGAGTTGCCGAACTCGTGGCCGTCGTAGCCGGCGACGGGTCGGTAGTCGCGGACCATCCTGATGTACGCGGCGGTCTCCGGCTGGCGGATCAGGGAGTAGTCACGGTTGAGGTCCTGGCCGGTGGAGTTGCCGCGGGTGTTGGCGGCCCGGCCGTCGCCGTTGATGGTGGGGACGATCAGGACGGTGGTGTGGCTGAGCAGGTCGGTGATGCGGGGGTCGGTGCTGAAGGCGAGTTGCCGGGCCATGATGAGGCAGGCTTCGCGGTCGCCGGGCTCGTTGCCGTGCACGTTGCAGTTGATGGCCACGGGTGCGGTGGCGGCGACGGCTTCGGGGGTGGCCGGCGGGGTGGGGTGGCCGATGACGAGCATGTTGATGGGTCGGTTCTGGACGGTGCGGCCGAGTTCGACGACGCGGACGCGGTCGCTGAGGGCGTCGATGGCGGCGGTGTAGGCGTACTCGTTGGTGTCGCTGGTGTACTGCGCGGCGTGGGTGGTCTCCCACTGGGTGCGCAGTTGTTCGCCGGGGGTGTCGGGGTTGCCCCAGGGTGTGGTGGTGGTGGCGACGACCGGGTCGGAGTACGGCTGTTCGGTGGTGCCGGTGCGGGCGCGTACCCGCCAGCGGAAGGTGTCGCCGGGGTTGAAGCCGGCGTCGGCGAAGGTGGGTGCCTCCTGGTTGATCTGGCGGTTGGGGCGCCAGACGCCGACGATGGTCGGTGGGCCGGTGGGGGTGTCGTCGGCGTCGACGGCGGTGCGTTCGATCTGGTAGTCCGTGGCGCCGTCGACGGGTTGCCAGGCGAGGGTGGCGTATCCGTCGGCCTGGCGGATGGTGAGGTTGGCGACCTGGTTGGGTTCTGCCGCGCTCTGGGCGCTGGCGGGGCTTGGTGCGGTGGTGAGGGTGACGGCGAGCAGTGTGGACACGGCAATGAGGGTGGACCGCTGACGTCTCATGTGGCCTCCGACTGGGTTGATCGTGGCGCGTGTTGCGATCAGCATTCTCGTCGGAGATCGTCGATGCAATGATCTTGAGGGAATCTTGCGGCTGGGGTGGGCCTCTCCCCCGCTGGCGGGCTGCTACCCGGTGATGACGGTGGGCTGGCCGTGCGGCAGCCAGCGGACGCTACCCGTGGAGGAGGACGATCGGGTCCGGCGTGTCGCTCATGGTCAGCTCCGTGGGCGGCGGGGGCGGCGATGGCAGCGGTTCTCAGCCGAGGTCGACCAGCAGGGGCCGGTGGTCGGAGATGGTGGACAGCGGGGCGGTGACGGCGCGCACCGGTGGGAGCTGCGCGAGGGCGTGCCGGTCGGCGAGGATGTGGTCGAGTTGGACGCGGGGTTGCCCGGCGGGGTAGGTGGGGCGGCGGCCCAGTGGGTGCCAGCGGGAGATGAGCCGGGCCGCGCCGGCGGGCAGGTTGAGGTCGCCGAGCAGGACGCGGGGGGCGGGCAGCGCGCGCAGGGCGCGGACGGTCTGCCGTAGTTGGCGGGCGTTCCAGCCGGGGACGAAGGACAGGTGGGTCGCGGCGACGGTGAGCGGGCCGTGCGGGGTGTCCAGGACGGCGGCGAGGACGACGCGGGGTTCGTCGTGCAGCAGGACGAGGCCGCCGCCGGGGCCGGGGACGTAGACCGGGGAGCGTACGGGTGCGGGCTTGAGGCGGGTGACCTGCCAGCTGCGCACGGGGTGTCGGCTGATCAGGCCGATGCCGTAGCAGGGTTCGCCGTGGCCGTCGTCGTCGTGGCGCAGGGGGCGGAACTGTTCGCCGGGGGTGCCGACGACGGCGGCGGCGAAGCGGTGGTGGGGCGCGTCGAGGGCGCGGGCGGCGATGGCGGTGAGGTCGAGGTTGCCGCTGCGGCTCTGGTCGCGGTCGACCTCCTGCAGGGCCAGCACGTCGGCGTCGAGGGCGCGGACGGCGGCGGTGAGCCGGTCGGGGTCGACGAGCCCGTCGGTGAGGGATCGTCCGTGCAGCAGGTTGAAGGTGGCCAGGCGCACTCCTGCACCTTACGTCCCCGTGGCAGGGTTGCCGGGTGGTCAAGCTGCTGCTGTGTTCCGTGCTGGTGTTCGTGGCTCTGGGAGCGTTGGGGGTGTGGTTGCGGCGGGCGCGGGGGCGGTGACGTCCGGGGCGGGGAGTGAGTCTGCCCACTTCGGGGCGGGTCCGGTGGGTTGTGGTGGGGAGAATGGCCGCCCGTGGACGCCGTATCGCTGAGCACGCTCCTGGCCGCCGCGGCCCTGGCCGGCTGGGTCGACGCCGTGGTCGGTGGTGGTGGTCTGCTGCTGTTGCCGGCGTTGCTGGTGGCGGCGCCCGGGTTGCCGGTGGCCACCGCGTTGGGCACGAACAAGCTGGCGGCGATCT
The DNA here is from genome assembly GCF_040678715.1 of Micromonospora sp. NPDC049301. NCBI lineage: Bacteria > Bacillati > Actinomycetota > Actinomycetes > Micromonosporales > Micromonosporaceae > Micromonospora > Micromonospora sp. NPDC049301. The sequence continues at coordinate 582,544 of NZ_JBFAQO010000004.1, forward strand.
TCGGCACGGCCACGGCGGCGGCGACGTACGCGCGGCGTACGAAGGTCGACTGGCGGGTGGCGGGGCCGGCGGCGGGGTTGGCCGTGCTCAGCGCCGGGGTGGGTGCGGCTTTGGCCGGCGCGGTGCCGGCGTCGGCGTACCGGCCGGTGGTCCTGGTGGTGCTGGTGGCGGTGGCGGTGTTCGTGCTGCTGCGCCCCCGGCTGGGGGTGGTGGCGGCGCCGCAGCGGCGGACCCCGGTGCGGGTGGCGGCGGTGATCGCGGTGGCCGGGGTGGGCATCGCCCTGTACGACGGGTTGATCGGTCCGGGCACCGGCACGTTCCTGGTGCTGGCGTTCACCGCGCTGGTGGGTGCGGACTTCGTGCACGGCTCGGCGATGGCGAAGGTCGTCAACGCGGGCACGAATCTGGGTGCGCTCGTGGTGTTCGGGATGACCGGGCACGTGTGGTGGCTGCTGGGTGCGGGGATGGCGGTGTGCAACATCGCGGGCGCGGTGCTCGGGGCGCGGATGGCGTTGCGCCGCGGGTCGGGGTTCGTGCGGGTGGTGCTGCTGGTGGTGGTGGTGGCGTTGGTCGCGAAGCTCGGCCACGACCAGTGGCTGGCGCGGTGAGCGGGCGCTGATGCCGGTACGCGCGGAGCACGACCGGGCTGTCCTGGCCGAGCTACTGGGGCGTGATCCGGTGCTGCACGCCTACCAGTTGGGCGACCTGGACGACTTCTTCTGGCCGTACACCTCGTGGTTCCGGCGGGGTGAGCAGGTGGCGTTGCTGTATCACGGGGTGGACCCGACGACGCTGCTGGCGTTCGCGGCGCCGGCGGACACCGAAGCGGTGGCGGCGTTGCTGGCCGAGGTGGCGCCGGTGCTGCCCGCCCGGCTGTACGCGCACCTGTCCCCCGGGCTGGCCGATGCCCTGGCCGGGTCGTTCCGGCTGGATTGTGGTGGCCGGCACCACCGGATGGCGTTGACGGACCCGGCCCGCCTCGCGCAGGTGGGCTCGGCGGGTGTGGTGCTCGGTGCGGCGGACCTGCCGGCGCTGCGCCGGTTGTACGCGCAGGCGTACCCGCAGAACTGGTTCGACCCGCGGATGCTGGCCACCGGGCAGTACGTGGGGGTGCGCGACGGCGCCGAGCTGCGGGCGGTGGCCGGGGTGCACGTGTGGTCCCCGGCGTACGGGGTGGCGGCGTTGGGCAACGTCACGACCCATCCGCGCTGGCGGGGGCGGGGTCTGGGCGCGGCGGTGGTGGCGGCGCTGTGCGCCCGGCTGCGCGAGAGCGTCGCCCACGTGACGTTGAACGTGAAGGCGGACAACGCGGCGGCGGTGCGGCTCTACGAGCGGGTGGGTTTCACCCGGGTCGCCGACTACGACGAGTGGACGCTGACCGCCCGGTAGTCGGTCAGCGGCGGCGGCTGGGTGAGTCGAACCGGCCGGCGCGGATCTCGCGCAGGGCGCGGCGGCGGATGTCGCCGCGCAGGGTGTCGACGTAGAGCGTGCCGTGCAGGTGGTCGGTCTCGTGTTGCAGGGCGCGGGCGAGGAAGCCGCTGCCGGCGATGGTCAGGGGCTCGCCGTGCTGGTCGACGCCGTGGGCGGTGGCGTGCATGGCCCGCTGGGTCGGGAAGTACAGGCCGGGGATGGACAGGCAGCCCTCCTCGTCGTCCTGACGGTCCTCGGACAGCTCCAGGGTGGGGTTGATGAGGTGGCCGCGGTGCCCGTCGGCGTCGTAGACGAACACCTGGGCGCTGACCCCGATCTGCGGGGCGGCGACGCCGGCGCGGCCGGGCGCGCCGAGCAGGGTGTCCATCAGGTCGGTGACCAGGGCGCGCAGCTCGGCGTCGAAGGTGGTGACGGGCTCGCACGGGGTGCGCAGCACGGGGTCGCCGATGATCCGGATGGGCCGCATGGTCATGCGGGTCAGCGTATCGCCGGTGGTGGGGTGGTCAGCGTCCGGCCAGGGTGGCGCGCACCGGGGCGGTCTTCGCGGCGGCTTCGGCGACCTCGGCGGCGGGGTCGCTGTCCCAGGTGATGCCGCCGCCGGCCCAGGTGTGCAGCCGCTCGCCGTCGGCGGCGGCGGTGCGGATGGTCAGGCCGAGGTCGACGTGGCCGGGGGCGACCCAGCCCAGCGCGCCCATGCTGGCGCCCCGGCCGACGGGTTCGAGGGCGTCGATCTGGGTCAGGGCGGCGAGTTTCGGCGCGCCGGTGACCGAGCCGCCGGGGCAGGTGGCGCGCAGCAGGTCGGCCAGGCCGAGGCCGTCGGCGACGGCGGCGCGGACGGTGGACTCGGCCTGCCACAGGTCGCACCAGCGGCGTACGGCGAACAGCTCGTCGACGCGGACGCTGCCGGTGCGGGCGATGCGGGCCAGGTCGTTGCGTTCCAGGTCGACGATCATGATGTGTTCGGCGCGTTCCTTGGCGCTGGCGAGCAGTTCGGCGCGGCCGGCGGCGGTGGCGGGGCGGGTGCCCTTGATGGGTCTGGTGGTCAGCTGCCCGTCGGTGACCTCGACGAGGGTCTCCGGGGAGGCGCAGCCGATCGCCCAGCCGTCGCCGGTGAGCACGCCGCCGTAGCGGGCGCCGGGCAGCGCGCCGAGTCGGCTCAGGGCGGGCAGCGGGTCGCCGGTGTAGCGGGCGGCGGCGTGGCCGACGAGGTTGGTCTGGTAGACGTCGCCGCGGCCGATGGCGGCGCGGACGGCGTCGACGGCGTCGGCGTGCTGGCGGGGGGTCCAGCTCTCGGTGAACTCACCGAGCCACCAGGGTGCCGGTGGGCCGGGCGGTGTGGCCCGGGTGGGGCCGTGGTCGTAGACGACGACGGCGAGGTCGGGCAGCGCCGGCGCGGGGTCGGGTGCCCCGGCGGGGGCGCCGGCCAGCAGCGCCCCGGCGGCGGCGGACAGGTAGAGCGCGGCGCCGCAGGCGCCGGTGGCGTGGTGCGTGGGTGCGGGCCGGGTCAGGTCGTGCAGCGGCAGGCCGTGCGCGGCGAGGAACTCCTCGGCGAGCGCGGCGGGGTCGCCGCCGTCGGAGCGGCGCCACTGCAGGCGGGCGCGTTCGACGAGGGCGCCCCGGCAACCGGGCGGCGCCGCGGGTGCATCGACCAGCACCTGTGGGAGCGTTTCCACGCCGTATGGCCCAACCTTCCTCATCCGTTCAGTGGATTTCCCGCGAACCAGACCGGCACCTGCTCGATGCTGGACACTTTCGCTTGGTACTGTGCGTCACTGGTCATGTGAACCATGACACAGTGCCCCCACAGTCCGGAGAACCCGATGTGCCAGCACCAACCGACCTGCCCCTCCGCCGAAGCCATCGACCGGGAAGCCGCCCGCGTTCTCGCCTGCTTCCCTGAGCAGGGCTGGAGCCTGCTCTGCAACGGTGTCATCGTGTTCGAGGACACTGGCGAGCTGCTCCCCGACGGCAGCAGCATCGCCCCGCACCGCGGCCCCGCTCGACACGCCCTCGTGGCCTGATCGACCACTCAGCGTCACCGAATCGCCGCCGTCGACCCAGGCTAGTCCCCCGGTACGGGACATCCCCGCCCAGGTCGGCGCGGCTGCCGGGGCGGCCACCACCGCCCGCCCCGGCGTCCCGCCGTCAGTCCTCGAAGGCCTCCGGCGAGGGGCACGAGCAGACCAGGTTCCGGTCGCCGTACGCGCCGTCGATGCGCCGCACCGGCGGCCAGTACTTCCCGGCCCGGTCCACCCCGGCCGGGTACGCGCCCACCGACCGCGGGTACGGGTGCGACCACTCGTCACCGCTGACCATCGCCGCGGTGTGCGGCGCGTTCGCCAGGGGGTTGTCCCCCGCCGGCCACTGCCCCGACGCCACCTGGTCGATCTCCGCGCGGATCGCGATCATCGCGTCGCAGAACCGGTCCAGCTCGGCCAGGTCCTCGCTCTCGGTCGGCTCCACCATCAGTGTCCCGGCCACCGGGAACGACATCGTCGGCGCGTGGAAGCCGTAGTCGATCAGCCGCTTCGCCACGTCGTCCACGCTCACCCCGGTCGCCTTCGTCAGCGGCCGCAGGTCGAGGATGCACTCGTGCGCCACCAGGCCCTTGTTGCCGGCGTACAGCACCGGGAAGTGCCCGCGCAGCCGCGCCGCCACGTAGTTCGCGGCCAGGACCGCCACCCCGGTCGCCCGGGTCAGCCCCTCGGCGCCCATCATCCGCAGGTACGCCCACGGGATCGGCAGGATGCCCGCCGACCCGTACTTCGCCGCGGAGATCGCCGGCGTCGCGTCGGCGTGCGCGCCCAGCGGGTCACCGGGCAGGAACGGCGCCAGGTGCGCCCGCACCGCCACCGGACCCACCCCCGGGCCGCCGCCGCCGTGCGGGATGCAGAACGTCTTGTGCAGGTTCAGGTGCGACACATCCGCGCCGAACTTGCCCGGCTTGGCGAAGCCCACGAGGGCGTTGAGGTTCGCCCCGTCGACGTACACCTGCCCGCCGGCGTCGTGGACCTTCGCGCACAGCGACGCGATGCCCGTCTCGTACACCCCGTGCGTCGACGGGTACGTCACCATGATCGCGGCGAGCGCGTCGCGGTGCTTGTCGATCTTCGCGTCCAGGTCGACCAGGTCGACGTTGCCGTCGTCGTCGCAGGCCACCACGACCACCCGCATGCCGGCCATCACCGCCGACGCCGCGTTGGTGCCGTGCGCCGACGACGGGATCAGGCACACGTCGCGGTGCGCCTCGCCCCGGCTGCGGTGCCACGCCCGGATCGCCAGCAGCCCGGCCAGCTCCCCCTGGGAGCCGGCGTTGGGCTGCACGCTGACCGCGTCGTAGCCGGTCACCTCGGCCAGCCACGACTCCAGCTGACCGATCAGCTCCCGGTACCCGGCGGTCTGGGCGTCCGGCGCGAACGGGTGGATGTGCGCGAACTCCGCCCAGCTGACCGGCTCCATCTCGGTGGTCGCGTTGAGCTTCATCGTGCACGACCCGAGCGGGATCATGCCCCGGTCCAGGGCGTAGTCGAAGTCCGACAGCCGGCGCAGGTAGCGCAGCATCGCCGTCTCCGAGTGGTGGCTGCGGAACACCGGGTGGGTGAGGAAGTCGCTCGTGCGGGTCAACGCCGCCGGCAGAGCCGGGTCGCCATCACCGTCGAAGGCGGGCACACCGAACGCCGCCCACACCGCCTCCAGGTGCGCAACGGTGGTCGTCTCGTCGCAGGACACGCCCACCCGGTCGGCGTCGACCAGCCGCAGGTTCACGCCCCGCTCGGCGGCCGCCGCGACCACCTCGGCGGCCCGGCCCGGCACGCGCGCGGTGACCGTGTCGAAGAACGCGACGTCCGCGACGTCCACGCCACCGGCCCGCAGCCCGGCCGCGAGTCGCGCCGCCATGCCATGAGTACGCGCCGCGATGTCCCGCAGCCCGTCCGGGCCGTGGTAGACGGCGTACATGCCGGCCATCACCGCGAGCAGCACCTGCGCGGTGCAGATGTTGCTGGTCGCCTTCTCCCGCCGGATGTGCTGCTCCCGGGTCTGCAACGCCAGCCGGTAGGCGGGGTTGCCGTCCGCGTCGCGGGACACCCCCACGAGGCGGCCCGGCAGCATCCGCTCCAGGCCCGCGCGCACCGCCAGGTAACCGGCGTGCGGCCCACCGAAGCCCATGGGTACGCCGAAGCGCTGAGTGGTGCCGGCGGCGATGTCCGCGCCGATCTCGCCCGGCGCGCGCAGCAGCGTCAACGACAGCAGGTCCGCCGCGACGGTGACCAGCGCACCGACGGAGTGCGCGGCCTCGACCAGCGCCGCGTGGTCGCGGACCGCGCCGGACGCCCCCGGGTACTGCAGGTGCAGGCCGAAGAACTCACCTGGCAGCTCGTCGCGCTCGACGTCGACGACCCGCACCTCGATGCCGAGCGGCTCCGCCCGGCTGGTGATCACGGCGATGGTCTGCGGCAGCGCGTCGGCGTCGACCACGTACACGCTGCTCCTGCTCTTCGACGCGCGGCGCGCCAGGGTCATCGCCTCCGCCGCGGCGGTGCCCTCGTCGAGCATGGAGGCGTTCGCGGTCGCCAACCCGGTCAGGTCGGTGACCATGGTCTGGAAGTTCAGCAGCGCCTCGAGGCGGCCCTGGCTGATCTCCGGCTGGTACGGCGTGTACGCCGTGTACCAGGCCGGGTCTTCGAGGACGTTGCGGCGGATCACCGCCGGGGTGTGCGTGCCGTGGTAGCCCAGCCCGATCATCGACACGGCGACGGTGTTGCGTGCCGCCAGGGCCCGCAGCTCGGCGATCGTCTCGGCCTCGGTGGCCGGATCCGGCAGGTCGAGGGTGCCGTGCCAGCGGATCACCTCGGGGATCGCGGCGTCCATCAGCTCGTCGATCGAGCCGTGCCCGACGACCTCCAACATCCGGCGCTCGTCGTCCGGGCCGGGACCGATGTGACGGGTGGCGAACTGCTCTGCGGTCATGGGGGGCACTCCCGGGACGAGGTCGACGGATCGGCCTCCCCCTCTGTCGCGCCCGCACAGCGCTCCACAGTGCCTGCCCACGAGGTCCTTTTGCCTGAGAGGTTCCGGGGAGGATTTGCCCCTTCGGCGCCGCCCCGGGTGCTGTCGGGCGGTCTCTCCCACGTGGGTGGTACCGGCATGGTCAACGCTACCAGCGCCGGTGTTTCCGGCGGATGTCCTACCCCCGAGACGTCACACCCCGGCTGGGGTGACCAGCGACGCGGCATCGCCGGTGGCCCGCTCGGCGAGCGTCGGCAGCAGCGCGCCCAGCGGCGCGTCGACCCGTAGCGTGGCGTGCCCGTCACCCCGGGTCGGCCCCTGGTTGACGATCGCCACCGGAATGCCGTTTTTCGCCGCCCGAATCACGAACCGGCGCCCGGACATCACGGTCAACGACGAGCCGAGCACCAGCAACGCCCGAGCCCGCTCCACCAGCGCGAAGCAGCGCGCCACCCGCTCGGGCGGCACCGTCTCGCCGAAGAACACCACGTCCGGTTTCAACATGCCGGTGCCGCAGATCCCGCAGTCGACGGCCCGGAACGCGGCCACCTGCTCGTCGGGGAGATCCACGTCACCGTCGGGGTTCACCGCGGCGACCCGGGCCACGAAGTCCGGGTTGGCCTCGCGCAGCCGCCGGTCCAACTCCTCCCGGGAGGTCAGGTTGCCGCAGTCCAGGCAGGTCACCTCGTCGAGACGGCCATGCAACTCGACCACCGACTCGCTGCCGGCGGCGCAGTGCAACCCGTCGACGTTCTGGGTGATCACCGCGTCGACCAGGCCGGCACGTTGCAGCCGGGCCACCGCCAGGTGCCCGGCGTTCGGCTCGGCCCGGGCGATCAGCCGCCACCCCAGGTGGCTGCGCGCCCAGTAGCGCCGCCGCGCCAGCGGATCACGCGTGAACGCCTGGAAGGTCATCGGCGTGTGCCGGCGGGCCACCCCGCTGGGCCCCCGGTAGTCCGGGATGCCCGACTCGGTGGACAGGCCCGCCCCACTGAGCACCACCACCCCACCGCCAGCCACCAGCGAGGTCAACGCGTCGAGGCTCTCCGTCACCCCTCCATGCTGCCTCAGCCGCATCCCCGACGCCGAACCCCGGCCCGCCTCCGGCCGCAACACCCGACCCCCCGCCGGTAGGTTGAGCGCATGCGCGTTGTCATCGCCGGAGGCCACGGCAAGATCGCCCTACTGCTGGAGCGCGACCTCGCCCGACGTGGCGACAGCGCCGTCGGCCTGATCCGCGACCCCGCGCAGGCCGACGCGCTGCGCGCCGCCGGCGCCGAACCGGTCGTCTGCGACCTGGAACACGTCGACGTCACCGACGTCGCCACGCACCTGGACGGCGCCGACGCGGTGGTCTTCGCCGCCGGCGCGGGCCCCGGCAGCGGCGCCGCCCGTAAAGACACCGTCGACCGGGCCGCCGCCGCGCTGCTCGCCGACGCCGCCACCCGCGCCGGCGTCCGCCGCTACCTGCTGGTCTCCTCGATGGGCGTGGACAACCCGCCCGCCGCCGGCACCGACGACGTGTGGGCGGCGTACCTGCGGGCCAAGCGCGCCGCCGAGGACGACCTGCGCGGCCGCGACCTCGACTGGACGGTGCTGCGACCCGGCCGGCTCACCGACGACGAACCCACCGGCCGCGTCACCCTCGCCCGACACGCCGGTCGGGGCGCGGTCACCCGCGCCGACGTCGCCCGGGTCCTCGTGGCGCTCCTCGACGAACCACGCACCGCCGGCGCGACCCTGGAACTCGTCAACGGGCCCACGCCGGTCGCCGACGCCGTCCGCGCCACCACCACCTGACCGCGGACACGCACGCCACTCGACACACCCGGACGGCGACCGTAACCGGCCGCCATGGCGACCCGAGGAGAGCAATGGCCCCGCAACCACTCGACCACCGCTTCACCGCGCCGATCGAGAAGGACGGTACCTTCGCCACCTACGTGACCGTGCCCGACTCCGCCGAACTGCTCGGCACCCGCCGCGCCGTCAAGGTCACCGGCACGATCGACGGTCACCCGTTCAGCGCCACCCTCATGCCGTCCGGCACCGGCCCGCACTGGCTGCCCATCAGGGCCGCCCTGTGCAAGCTCATCGGCAAGAGCGAGGCCGGCGCCGAGGTCACCTTCCACCTCGACCAACGGCTCAGCTGACCGCGGCCCAACGCCCTGCCCCGCCCACGAATGGCGCCCCCGCCTCTCCGTCGCGCCTACGGCGCTACCGTCGTCGGTTCGGCGTTGCCGTCTCGTGCCGGATCCGGCGCTGCACGGGTGTCGGGGTCGGCTGCCGGGCGTGGGTCCTGGTTCCGGCGGTGGGTGCGCGTCGGCCGGAGCTGGAGGACGACGACGGACGACAGCACCAGGGCGCCGCCGACGAGCTGCACCGGGGCCAGGGATTCGCCGAGGATGAACGCGGCCAGTGCGGTGGTGACCACGGGTTCGAAGGTGGACAGGATCGCGGCGGTCGACGGGCCGGTCCGCTTCAGGCCGGCGAAGAAGGTCAGCATCGCCACGACGGTGGAGACCACGGCGATACAGGCCAGCCAGAACCATCCCGACGGCTCGACGTCGAGGTCGACCCCACCGGTGAGCAGGGCGCGTGCGCCGAGGGCGCCGGCGGCGCCGACCATCACCAGCGCGGACAGCACCACCGGCGCCAGCCGGTGCACGACGGTGTCGGCGACGAGGATGTAGACGGTGTAGGTGAGCGCGGAGGCGAAGGCGAGCAGCGCCCCGAGCGGATGGAAGCTCACGCCACCGGCGCCGAGCAGGACCAGCAGCGTTCCGCCCGACGCGGCCACCAGTGCGGCGCCGCGTCCAGGGGTGAGCCGGTCGCGGCCGAGCAGCACCGCCGCCACGGTGACCAGCACGGGGTAGGTGTAGAGGATCAGGGACAGCAGCGAGGCGTCCATCAGTTGCAGGGCCGAGAAGAACAGACTGGCCTGTGTGGCGTACCCGATGGCACCCAGCCCGACGGCGGTGGCCAGCACCCGGCCGCGCGTCGTCGCCGGCTGGCGGCCCGCTTCGCCCCGGTGCGGACCCGGTTCCGCTCGCCGTAGGCCCGGCCGCAGGAGCAGGACCATCCCCAGCAGTGCGGCGGCCAGGGTGAAGCGCACCAGCAGCAGCGCCCCGGGCGAGACGCCGGCGTCGTAGGCGAGCTTGCCGAAGATCGCCATAGCGCCGAAGCACGCCGCGGACGCAAGGCACAGTGCTGGACCCATGCCGACAAGGATCAGCGACCAGAACCGACAGGTCCAGCGATGATTCATGCAGGTGACTCGTTAGGATTCCCGCATGATTGGCCTGGATCTCCGACGGCTGCGCTTCCTCCGCGAGTTCGAGGAGCGGGGCACCCTGGCCGCGGTCGCCGCAGCCCTGGGCTACAGCCCGTCGACGGTCTCCCAGCAGCTGGCCATCCTGGAGAAGGAGGTCGGCGCCCGCCTGTTCGACAAGGCCGGGCGCGGCGTGCGGCTCACCGACGCCGGCCATTTGCTCGCCCAGCATGCGCGCCTGCTGCTGTCAGCGGCGGAGGCGGCAGAAGCCGACCTGGCCGCGTTGAGCGGTGACATCCGGGGCACCGTACGCGCCGGTGGCCTCCAGTCGGCGACCCGCCGCCTCCTGGTTCCGGCCCTGGCCCGCATGAACGTCGACCACCCACAGGTCCGCGTGGAGATCTTCGAGCTGGAACTCGAACAGTCCCTGCCAGGTCTACGGCTGGGCGCGGTCGACCTCGTCATCGGCGACGAGTACGACGGCCACCCCCGCCCCCGCCCGGCCGGGCTGCGCTTCACGCTCCTGCTCGAGGAGCCACTGAAGATCGTGCTACCGGCAGCGCACCCACTCGCCCGGCCCGCGGGCCCCGTCGCGGTCACCAAGCTGCGATCCGACATCTGGACCACCTCAGCCGAGGGCACCGGCCACCACGCCATGGTCGTCGGGACCTGCCGATCCCTCGGCGGCTACGAACCCGACCTGCGGCATCGCGCCAGCGACGCCGACGTGCAACTCGAACTCGTCCGCGCCGCGGCAGCCGTCGCCCTGCTGCCGGCCCTGACCCTGCCCACCGATGACCCCGCACTCGCCATTCGTGACATCGCCGAAGCCACCCTCAAACGCCGCCTGGTCGCCGTCACCCGAGACAACCCCCCGGCTCCCGCGCTGACCGCCCTTCTGACGGCCGTAACGGACCAGGTACCCACGCTCAACCACGGCCGCGGCTAGCCACGGCCGTTCAGCCCGGCGCCGCTGGTGGGGTCCGCCAGGCGGACCCCACCCGCCCGTCACCGCTGCTGGTGGTGCCGCGGCAGCGCCGCCTGCCCCGTCACACCGCCGACGAACGGCGCCCCCGGCGTCTCCTTCGCGATCCGGTCCATCGTGCGGGCCAAATGCTCGCTGCCATCGTCGAGATGCCGCGCCGCCGCCTGCATGTGCGACACCATCATCTCGCCGAAGATCCGCAGCGCCTCCCGGGTCGCCACCGTGTCGTCGAAGCTGGACCCGGCCGAACTGCGGTAATCCTTGACCGCCCGCTCGGCCTCCTGCTTCGCCTCCTCCGCCGCGGCCTGCATGTAGCTCTCGTACTGCACCCGGGCGTACTCGGCGACCCGCCGCGCGTAGTCGTGCGCCTGCGCGATGATCTGCTCCGCCTCCCGTTGCGCCGCGGAGAGCAGATTCACCTCCTTGGCCGCCGGCACCTTCGACGCCGCTCCCGTGCTCGGGATCACGCCGTGCCGGTGCAGCTCCACCCGGTCGTTGAGCCGCTCGTTCTCCGCGCGCAGGTTCGCCACCTGCGTCACCAACAGGTCCAGCTCATCGGCGACCTGCAACCGGAACCGGTCCACGTCCGCGTTGTCATAACCGCGCCGACCGAACGACGCTGTGCCGAACTCCCACCGCCGGACCCGGTCCGCGGTCATCCGCACCTGCACACCACCAGCGACCTGCACGCCGTCGTACCGGCTGATCGGGGTCGCGCTCATCGGGTACCTCCGGAAGTGTCACCAGCGGTCGACTGCTCCACCGCCGTACGCCAGGCCGGGCCGTACCAGTGCTTGCCCAGGCCCTCGTGATGCACCTGATCCGAGTGGTAACCCGCCCGGACCAACGTCTGCACCGCGTGCGAAACCATCTCGTCGGAACCGCACACGTACACGTGCCGGGACCGCCAGTCACCGTCGGCCAACGCCCGGTCCACGGCGTGCACGAACTCCCCCGGCCGGTTCACGTCGGCGCCCACCACGTAGGTCACCGTCAACCACGGGCACGACGACGCCAACTTGTCGATCGCGTCGCTGTCGTAGAACTCGCTCCGCGAACGGGCCCCCACGTACAGGTCCACCCGCCGGTGGGAACCCTCCGCGGCGACCTGCTCCACCAACGCCTTCACCGGCGCCCAGCCGGTACCCGCCGCCAGCAGCAGCAGATCGCTGGAGCCCGCCGACCACAACGACAACCGCTCCCCCACCGGCGCCGCCAGGTGGATGCGGTCACCCACCGCCGTCCCGTACACCAGCCGGGAGGACACCGCACCACCTGGCGCGGCCCGCACGTGCAACTCCAACGTGCCGTCCGCACGCGGCGCGTTCGCCGGCGAGTAGTACCGCCACGACCGCACTGACGGATGCGACACCCCGATCGACTGACCAGGGGTGAACGGCAGCAGGTACTGCGGGCGCACCGTCAGCACGGCCACGTCGAACGCCCGCCGCTCATGCGCGACGATCTCCGCCACCCACCACGGCGGATTGACCGCCTCCGCGGCCTGCGCGGCCTCCATCATCACCTGCGCGACCAGCCCGTACGCCGCCGCCCAGTCCTGGGCCAGCTCCTCGGTCCACTGCTCGGCCAGGAAGTGCTGCAACGTCGCCAGCAACGCCTCACCGACCGCCGGGTAGTGCTCCGCGCGGACCGCGAACTTGCGGTGGTCCGCGCCGAGATCCCGCAGGAAACCCACCAGCCGATCGACCTGGTCCACGTTGGACACGATGTGCCCCAGCGCGGTCACCAGCCGGTCCCGCTGCCCGGCCATGTTCGTCGGGAACATCTGCCGCGTCTCGGGATGGGCGAGGAACAACGTCGAATAGAAATAGAGCGGCACCTGGTCGCCGTGCCCGGCGACCAGGGACCAACTCTGCTTGAGTCGAGCCGCGTCCACGGTCAGACGCCCGGACGGTTCCCGGTGGCCACCACCTGGTCCTGCACCTGGCCCAGCACCGTCTGCACGTCGGCCAGGATGTCCGCCGGCACGCCCAACTCGGTCAACGTCACCGTCAGGTGCTCACCCACCTTGACGTAGTGCTCCACCGGAATGTTCAGCGGCTGGTGCGCCTCGGCCAACCCGCGGCCGGCGTACTCGTTCGGACCACCGAGCACCACGGTCAGCATCAAGGTCAGGTGCCGCCGCTGACCCGGCATGTTCACCTCGGCGAAGTAACCCGCCAGATCCGGATCGGCGAGCACCTTGTCGTAGAACAGCTCAACGGCCGCCTTGACCGAGCTGGCACCGCCAATGCGGTCGTAGTGCGATGCGGGAGCGGTTTCTTCGGTAACCGTCACGGTCGTTCCTTCCCAGATGGAGGGTCGCGCGGGGTCGGCGCGGAGGGGCAAGCGGCCAACCGGAGCAACGTCGTCATGCCACGGCGACACACCGGGGACCGTGACGGACCATAGCGTGTCGGCGTTTTCCGGTCAGCGCCCCCCTATCGGATTCCCGACAACAACCCGACACGCAGCGTCACCGCGACGGGACCAACATCCACAGTGGGCGAAGGCGGCAGCACACACCGTCAACAACAAAGGCCCAGGTCGGCCCGAAGACACCAGCACGCATCAGCCGGCCTGACTGTCAGTCACCGACCGGCGGCGCAAAACCAAACGTGAAAACCGGGCGCGTCGAGGGCCCGGACGGCACAACCCAGCCCTCAGCCCGCCCGCCGCCGCGCCCGCCGAGCCGCCAACTCGTCGCCCACCGGATCCGACCCGGACGCCGCCACCGGCTCCGCCGGGCCGCTCGCCGCCGGCTCCGCCGGCAGATGCGACAACGAACCCTGGATCTCCTTGAACGCCCCACCGATCGCGATCCCGAACACGCCCTGCCCACCCTGCAACAGGTCGACCACCTCCTCCGGGGACCGGCACTCGTACACCGTCGTCCCATCGGAGATCAACGTGATCCCGGCCAGGTCCTCCACGCCACGCGACCGCAGCGCCTCGATCGCCTTGCGGATGTTCTGCAGGGACACCCCCGCGTCCAACAACCGCTTCACGACCTTCAACACCACCAGATCCCGGAACGAGTACAACCGCTGCGTCCCAGAACCCGAGGCGTCACGCACACTCGGCACCACCAGCGCCGTCCGCGCCCAGTAGTCCAACTGTCGGTAACTGATGCCCACCGCGTGACATGCCGTCACACCCCGGTAGCCCACCGAACCATCACCCTCAGTCGCCACACCCGGCTCGTCAAACTCCGTACCCGGATCGGGATCCTGCGGCTCGTGCATCCGGACAACCTCCCCGTCAGTGCGGCGACGCGTCGTTTCCGGGACGCGCACCCCTCGACACGGCAACCCTATAGCCACCTTCAGGGGTTACCACGGAGGAACCGACGCGACACGCCGCGCAGCCACCGAGAAAGATCACCAGAAGCGCCAGATCACCCACAGTGACGCCCCAGGAAAAGCCGGACACACCGGCTCAGCCCGCGAAATCCTCCGGACGCACCTGCTCCAGGAACTCGCGGAACTTCTCCACCTCGTCCTCCTGCTCATCCGGGATGACGATCCCCGCTTCGCTGAGGACCTGCTCGGCACAACGAATCGGCGCACCGACCCGCAACGCCAACGCGATCGAATCGCTCGGCCGCGCCGACACCCGCACCCCGTCGCCGATCAACAGATCAGCGTAGAAGACGTTCTCCTTGAGCTCGGTGATCTCCACCGCCTGCAACGGCGCCTTCAACGCCGCCAACACGTCCCGCAGAAGATCATGCGTCAACGGTCGGGCCGGCTTGACCCCCTGCTGCTCATAAGCGATAGCCGTGGCCTCGACCGCGCCGATCCAGATCGGCAGATAGCGGTCCCCCTCGACCTCCCTGAGCAGGACGATCGGCTGGTTGCTGGGCAGCTCCACCCGAACTCCGACCACGCTCAGCTCGCGCACCGCCGCCTCCGTGTCGTTGTCACCTACGCCGCACCGCGCCCTTCCCTGCACGGTACACGGACCGCGACACGGCCGTCCCATGCGCTACAGCACCACGCCCGCGCCGGAAAGGGGTTACCCCGGCAAGCCTACGGCACGCTTCCGGAAAGAGATCTTTCCGCTCAGCCACCACCCACCGGGCACCCTCACCGCCCCAACGTCGACCGCAACCCCACCCGCACCAACGCGGCGTGCAACTGCTCCGACAACGCCACCAACTCCCGCGCCGTCTCCGCCGCCCGCGCCCGCGCCGCCGGATCACTCTGCCGCGCCAACGGCGCCACCAACTGCGCGAACAAGCCGACCTCACGGTCCGCCGCCGTCCGGTAGCCCCGCAGATGCCGCGGCTCCAACCCGTACGCCGCCAGACCCGCCACCGCCGACGCGATGATCAACGCATCCGCGTCATACCACCCCGGCGGGTCCGACACCAGCACACCCAGGCGTTCCAGCTCCACCAACGTCGACTCGTCGATCCCGCTACGCGCGACCAGATCAACCCGGCCGAGCCGCACCTGCGACGACTCGGCCGGCTCCGCCGACTCCCGACCCGGCACCGCACCATCGGGCCCCACCGCGACCAACGCAGGCCGCGACCGCCCCGGCTGCTCACCGGACGAGTCCCACTCCGCCAACTGCTCACGGATCACCCGCAACGGCAGGTACTTGTCCCGCTGCGCGGTCAGCACGAACCGCAACCGCGCCACATCGTCCCAGCTGTACTTCCGGTAACCCGCCGCCGTCCGCTGCGGCTCGACCAGGCCCTCGGCCTCGAGGAACCGCAGCTTCGAAATCGTCGTGTCCGGGAAATCCACCCGCAACTGCCCCAGCACCTCACCGATGCTCATCAGCGGCTGGGACCGGGCCGCCCCGGGTGGCGTGGAGGCCGCAGGCTCGTTCACCCCCGGCCGGCCTCCTCCTCCGGGCGCGGACCGGCGATGAACACCACCCGGAACTTACCGATCTGAACCTCGTCACCATTGCTCAACGTGGCCGCCTCGACCCGCTCACGATTCACGTACGTGCCGTTGAGGCTGCCGACATCCCGCACGGTGAACGTGCCACCGTCACGGTGGAACTCGGCATGCCGACGCGACACCGTCACGTCGTCCAGGAAGATGTCACTGTCCGGGTGCCGGCCACTCGTCGTCACATCGTGGTCCAACAGGAACCGGGCACCCGCATTCGGGCCGCGACGAACCACCAGCAGCGCCATACCCGGGGGCAACGAACCGGACATCCGGCTCGGCACCACATCGGTCTCCGGCCCTTCCAGCACTTCGTCGAGCGAGCCGAGATTGAGCGTCGAAGTGACGTCGAGCGGGGGGAACTCGTCGTCTGGGCGCGTCATGGGACCACCTCACGGATCTGTTCGGTCGGCGTCGGGTAATGGCGGGTCTGGCCGCCGGGCACTTGAACACCCGGCGGCTGGCTCCCCGTGCCCGGGAAGGCATTTCCGCAACGCTCAACTATTGGGTTCTCGGTCGACTGGGCGAGCCTAGCCAGCGCCGAAATGCAGGGCAACCGGACGCGCGAAGACATCCCACGCACCGGATCAAGCACACTCAGCCTTCGGTGATCTTGCGGTACGCGCCCGCCGTCAGCAACCCGTCCACCGCCGTCGGATCATTCGGGGTGATCTCCACCAACCAACCCGCGCCATACGGCTCCGTGTTGATCAGCTCAGGGGTGTCACCCAACGCCTCGTTACGCGCCGCCACCGTACCGGCCACCGGCGCGTAGATCTCCGACACGCTCTTGGTCGACTCGATCTCACCCAACGAGTCACCGGCCGCGACGACCACACCCGCCTCCGGCAACTGCACGTACACGATGTCACCCAACGCGTCCTGCGCGAAGTGCGTGATGCCGACCCGGACCGAGCCCGTGCCGTCACCCGCCACCCACTCGTGCTCGGCGGTGTATCGCAGATCCTCGGGAATCACCAGACGCGTCCTTCATCCATCGGTGCCCCGGACCACCCGGGCCCGGCGCGGCCGCGCCGGTCAGGAGACCGGACGGGCGTGTTCCAGCTTGATCGGCGCGTGCAGAGCCGAAACCTCGACAACCCCACGCTCCTCAACCGTCACGTTACCGCCGTCACCCTGGACCGACGCCACCACCCCACCAGGAATGTTCAACGCCGTACGCATCGTCGCCGGATCACCGATCACCGTGATCGTGAACGGCGACGCCAACCGACGCCCCTCCACCACCAGCGACCCATTCTCCCCGTTCAGGAAGTACGTCGACGCGATGATCCGCACCGTCACCCGGTCACCACCGGAGATCTGCATCGCCTCCGCGCCCGAACCCCGCAGCTCCTGAACCGCGTCCAGCACCTGGTCCGCCGAGATCGGCTTACCACCGCCGGCCTCGAACCGCAGGGTTAGACCCGGCCCCGTCGCCGGCAACGTACCCGCCAGGATGCCCAGCTCGTCCGCCCGCCGCGTCGCCTCGTCCAGCGCCGCCTGCCGCCCCTGCTCACCCGAGCGCAACTGCCGCTGGCTGTCCTCCAACGCCCGGATGTCCTGCTGCAACCGGTTCTCCCGGGCATCCAGATCCGACAGGATCCGCACCAGGTCCTCCTGGCGCGTCGCACCCAGGGTCGGATCCGTCGACGTCGTCTTGAACTGCACCACCAGCGTGAAACCCAGCAAAGCCAACAACGCCACGATCATCACACCGGCCGTGCTCATCCGGAACCGACCCGGCGCGGCCGACGCCACCGGCTCGTCGACCGGCGCCGCCGACTCGCCCGACGGCGACACGCCGCTCAGGTCCACCGTCGCGCCCTCGTCGACCGGCGCCGCCGCGGACTCCTCGTCCGGCTGCTGCCGCTCCGCCGGCCCCTGCGGCGCCAACGGGCTCAACTCGTCCGGATCCGGTGCGTCCGGCCGCGGATCCGGCTCACCCGCCGGCCCACCCGGCCGCACCGGACCGGCCGGCTGCGGCCACCCCGTACCCGTCTCGGTCTGCTCGTCACTCATCGCTGGCAAACCTACGCCCGGAACAGGTGCCGACGGATCGCCGCCACGTTGCCGAAGATCCGAACACCGAGCACGACCACCACACCGGTGGACAACTGCCCGCCCACCCCCAACTGGTCACCGAGATAGACGATCAGACCAGCGACCAGCACGTTCGAGATGAACGACACCACGAACTGCTTGTCGTCGAAGATCCGGTCCAGCTTCGCGCGCACGCCACCGAACACCGCGTCCAACGCGGCCACCACAGCGATCGGCAGGTACGGCTGCAACGCCGCCGGCACCGTGGGATCGAGCCACACACCGAGCACCACACCGGCGAGCAACGCCAGCACCGCGATCATCGGCCACCTCCGGAGGGGCTAGCGGTCGCCGGAGAACCCGACGACCCAGGACTGCCGGACCGGACACCCGACGCGGAAGGGCTCGGACTGACCGGCGGCTTGGCGTAGCGTAGCTGCGGCTCCGGCGCCGCCGGCAGGGTGAGGTCATCCGCCTCCCGCACACCGAACGACAGACCGGTCGTCTGCGCGACATCCTGCATCAGCGCCGCGCTCCGGCTGTTCTCGAACTTGCGCCGCAACGAACCCGGGCCGATCGCCGACACCTCGTACGGCCCCATCACCGGCCGGAAGTCCACCAGAATCGCCTCACCCGCCAACCGGATCGTCGACGTCGCGGTCAACCGCTGACCGTTGATGGCGACCGCCTCCGCACCGGCACTCCACAACGCGTTCGCCACCCCCTGCAGGTCGCTGTAGAGCACCCGCGGCGGCCCCGCACCCGCGCCGGTCACCGCATCCGCGTTGCCCGGCGCGTCGGCCAACCGCACCACCACACCGTCGCCGCGCACCCGGCCCAGCCCCGTGCTCGCCTCCAGGTCCCGCAACCGCGCGGCGGCCGACCCGCTCAACGCCGCGTCCCGCTGCCGACCGACCTCCTCGCGCAGCTGGTCCGCGCGCGTCGACAACCGGTCCGTCTCGGTCACGCGTTCCTTGATCTGCGCCACCAGCCCAGAGCGGGCCTTACTGCGACCGGGCTCGTCCGCCATCGTCTGCCGGTACGCCACCGCGAACAGGAAACCCAGCACCACCACCACGACCAGGCTGACCGAGCGCGCCGACCAGGCACGCCAGCCCCGGGCCGGCTCGGCGGGCGTCGCCCGACGACGGGCGGCCGCCGCGTCGGCGTACCCCGGGTCCAGCGGGTTGCGGAACAGCTCGGTGAGGAAGTCCGGCGCGTACACCCGTTCCGGGCGGCCGTCCCCACGCCGCGGCGCGCTCACGCCACCGCTCCCGGGCCCCGCGCCGCGCGCACCAGCCGTGCGGCCTGCACCACGTACATGCCACCGGCCACCCAGTAGAGCACCAGGCCCCACCAGGCCAGCCCCCAGCCGATCGCCGCGGCCGCCGTCTCCACGCTGGTCGACGCGGTGGCCAGCAGCAGCACCGGGAACGCGGCCAGCAGCAGGAACGTGGCGGTCTTGCCCACGTAGTGCACCGGCGGCGGCCCGTACCCGTAGCGGCGCAGCACGGCCAGCGACCCGAGCAGGAGCAGCTCCCGGGCCAGCAGCGCCGCGGTGAACTGCCACGGCACCACCTCCCGGGCGGTGAAGGCGATCAGCGTGGCGAGGATGTAGAGCCGGTCGGCGAGCGGGTCGAGCAGCTCCCCGAGGCGGCTCACCTGGCGCAGCCGGCGGGCGATCCAGCCGTCGACCCAGTCGGTGGTGCCACCGATGGCCAGCACGACGACCGCCGCCACGTCGGCGCGGGCGACCAGGAACAGGTAGAGGAAGAGCGGCACGCCCAGCAGCCGCCCGAAGCTGATCAGGTTGGGCAGCGTGAGCACCTGGTCACCGGGAGTCTGGTCGCCGGTGTCCCGCGGATGCTCTGCCCGAGCCGGCGGACGCGACACCGAACCTCCTCCGCGGCACGCTCCGACGCCCGGCCGACGTCGGGCGCGGCGGAGTCGTACGCGCTGTCGGGCCGGCCACCGCCGGCTCCCCTGCGGCCCCGGACGGGACCTCTCCCCCGACACGGCCCGCGATCTCAATGATCACGGGCCGGCTGAGTGCGCTGCCACTATATCGGGCTTCCGCCCGCGCTCCGGGCGCCGCCGCGTGCTCGTGGGTGCGGCTCTGCCGCACTGTGGCGTGGATCACCACGCGTAAGGCGTCCTAGGATGCTAGGGAAAGGGGTGGCGCCACGTCACGCCGTCCGCACGGCGGCGTCGGTCGGCTGGTCCGGTACCGCCTGCGTCGCCGCCCGACCGAACGCGAGCAACGCCAGCAGCAGATCGTGCTGCACGCGCGGCGGCATCCTGTCCAGCACGGCCTGCACCGCCTGCTGCCGCCGTTCGGCGAGCTCCCGCAGCAGGCTCTGCGCGGCGGGGGTCGGCACCAGTCGCACCTCGCGCCGATCCCGTGGATCGGCCACCCGGCGGAGCAGGCCGGTGGCCTCCAGCCGGTCGCAGAGACGGCTGGCCGAGGAGGGCACCACGTCCAGCAGCTCGGCCAGCCGGTTGACGTTGGTCTCCGCGCGGCTGCTGATCAGCGTCAGGACCCGCAGCTGGGTCGGCGGCACCTGGTGCCGCGAGGCGGCCGACTCGAGCACGGCGATCAGCGTCTCGGCGGCCGCGTCGATCGCCGAGGCGAGATCCGCAGGTCGCTCCACCTGATGTCCCCTGCCGTCGTCGCGCTCATGCCGGCCCGGCCCGGCGGCGGGGATTCTCACCCGCCGTCCCGATCGCGCGGACCGTGCCAGTCCAGGCAGACCACGACGGCGTCGTCGCGCAGATCGGAGTCCACGTGGTAGGCATGCAGTTCGCGCATCACCGTACCAACCGCCTCGGTCGCCGGCTGCAACCGTGTGGCACGCAGGGAACGAGCCATCATCCGCTGCCCGTACGGCTCCTGGCCCGGCGGCTCGGCGGCCCACACCCCGTCGCTGACCACGAAGACGCGGTCACCCGGCGCGAGCTGGAACTCCTGCAGCTCGTAGCGGGTCTCGGCGAACATGCCCAGCGGTAGCTGCTGCTCCAGCTTGAGCGGCTCGACCGCCGCGCCCCGCAGCCGGAACATCTGCGGCGAGCCGGCGTCGACCGCGCGTATCCGCCCGGTGCCGGTGTCCAGCTCCAACAGCAGGGTGGCCACGTGTCGGCGACCCCGGTGCTGGTAGAAGACCGTGTCCGAGGCCAGTTCCGCCTGCTCCACCAGGCCACCGCCGGAGCGGCGCGCGTTGCGCATCGCGTTCACGGTGACCGCGGTCAGCAGCGACGCGGCCAGGCCGCTGCCCTCGCCGTTGAGCACCGTCACGGTGAGCCGGTCGCTGTCCAGCGACCAGTCGAAGTGGTCCCCACCGACGGTGTACGCCGGTTCGAGCTGGCCGGCCAGATGGAACGTGCGGTGGGCGACGCTGCGCCCGGGCAGCAGGTCCCACTGCATCTCGGCGGCCATGCTCAGCCGCTCGCGGCGTCGGACCCGGCGGTACCGGTCGGTCTCCCGGTCCGCGGCGCGCATCGCCACCGCCAGGGCGCCGGCGATGTCCGTGGCGACACCCGTGACGGCCGGACCCGGTGCGGCCGTCAACTCGATCATCAGCACACCGAGCCGCTCCCCCCACACCGTCAGCGGCAGGTAGAGCCGGCACGGGCCCTCCTCGGCGGCGTCGTGGACCGGTTGCTGGCTGCTGAAGCAGCGCTGCGCCATGGTGTGGCAGGCCAGGAACCCGGCCGCCGGCAGGTCGGGATCCAGCACCGGCCAGAGCCCGCTGATCCGGTAGTCGGCGACGAACACGTCGGTGCGCACCGCGCCCAGCGTCGAGCGGATCGCCCGGTCCGCAGCCTCCGCCAACTGGTCGGGCGGGGCCTCACGCAGCGCACGCGACACCACGTCCGGCGCGTCCACCATGGTCGTCCTCTCCAGAAACTTGCTACAGGGCAAGCATCATACGGACGCCCCCGGGACCGCCGATGGCGCGGTCCTCGCCGGTCAGTCCGCCCCGCGGATCGCCAGCGCGCCCTGGAACGCGTCGGGCACCGGCGCGGGCGCGCCGTCCGGCCGCCACTGGCTGACCGGGACGATGCCGTCCGCCGTCGGCGCCCACCGACCGAGCAGCGGGGCGAACGCGGCCGGTGGACGCATCCGGAAGGCCGGCCCCATCATCGCCAGCGCCTCCGGGTGACCGGCCAGCTCCTCGGTGTCGAAGTCCACGGCGAGCATGCTGCCCGGCGCCGAGGCGGCGTACAGCTCGTCGAGGGTGCGGGCCAGCGTGTCGTCGTCGAGGAACGCGGCCAGCCCGAGGAAGATCACCCCGACCGGCCGACGGCCCCAGCCCGGCACGAAGCGGTGCAGCTGCGCCGGGTCGACGGTGCCGATGTCGGTGGCGTCACCGTAGCCGTAGCCGGCCCGGTCGCTGCCCGCGAGGATGCGCTGCCCCAGCCGGATGGTGACCGGGTCGACATCGGTGTAGAGCACGGTGGCGTCGGTGGCGACCTCGTGCACGTTGCCCATTGTGGGCACGCCCGCGCCGAAGACCAGGAACCCGTCGACGCCCTGCCCGGCGATGGCCCGCACCGCCCGGCCGAGAAAGGCCCGCAGCTCGCGGAACACCGGCGCGCACGGCCCGTACGCCTGCTCGAACGCGGTCGCGGCGGCCACGTCGACCGGGAAGTGGTGATCCCCGCCGAGCCAGAAGTCGATCATGCGGGCCGTGCTCGGCTGGTCCGGTTCACCCATCGACGACGCTCCCTCCCGGCGGGTCGTCGCCAGCGTACCGACCCGGACGCGGTCGGCGGTATCGCTCCGGCGAGCCGTCCCGACCGCGATACTGGCCCCGGCGGGAGGTGGCCGGTGAACTCGGCGAACAGCGCGGCGGTGGTGGTCGGCGTGGACGGCTCCGAGCCGTCCCTGCGCGCGGTACGCCTCGCCGCCACGGAGGCCGCCCGTCGGCACCGGCCGCTGCGCGTGGTCCACGGGTTCATCTGGCCCCTGCTGCACGTGCCGGTCTCCCCCGCCACGGACGCCCCGTCCGGCGGCGGGCTGCGCCGCCAGGCTGAGGAACTGGTCGCCGCCGCGGTGGCCGAGGCACAGGCCACCGCGCCCGGGCTGTCGGTCTCCGGCGAGATCATCGATGGGGAGGCCGCCGCCGTGCTGGTCGGCGAATCCCCCACCGCCGCCCTCATCGTGCTCGGCGACCGGGGGCTGGGCGGCTTCGCCTCGCTGGTGATCGGCTCGGTGGCGGTGCAGGTCGCCGCGTACGCCGACTGCCCGGTGCTGGTGGCCCGCGGCGCGGAACGTCCCGACGATCCGGTGCTGGTCGGGATGGACGGTTCGGCGGCGGCCCGACTCGCCGCCGAGTTCGCCGCCGAGGCCGCTGTGGAGCGCGGCGTGCCGCTGCTGGCGCTGCACGCCTACCGGCACCCGGGCAGCAGCGGCCCCGGCGACATGCAGCCCCTCGTGTACGACGAGGCGCGCCTGCACGGCGAGGAGGAGCGCCTGCTCTCCGAGTCGCTGGCCGGGCTCACCGAGAGGTGGCCCGAGCTGCGGCTGACCTGGCGGGCGGTGCACGGCCGCACCGGCGCCGTGCTCGCCGAGGCGTCCGGCTCCGCCCAGCTGGTGGTCGTCGGCGGGCAGGGGCGCGGCGAGGTGACCGGGTTGCTGCTGGGGTCGGTGAGCCAGTCGGTGCTGCACCACGCTCAGTGCCCGGTCGCCGTGGTCCGCGGTCCCCGCTGAAGCCCGGGGTTGGCGCGCTGCCAGACGGGTAGACGGCCGCGGTACGCCAACGGCGACGAAGGAGGCAGCAGATGCCAGGACCACGGCCGGGCAGCAACGCCTACGACAAGCAGCGGGCGCGGATGCGCAACGCGATCGACGACTCCGGACGGCGGGTGCCCGACGGCAAGGCCAACCAGGTCGCCAACCGGATCCTCCAGGAGGATCGCGGTCAACGAGGCGTGGTGCGCGGCGAACGCACGTACGGCCCGAAGAGTGAACGCGAACCGGGCGACCCTAAGTGAGGAGGGCCGACCTGGCCGACGGCGCCATCGCCGGCGCCGTCGGCAGTACCGCACTGAACGTGGTCACCTACCTGGACATGGCTCTGCGGGCCCGGCCGGCGAGCAGCGTCCCCGAGCAGACGGTCGACCGGGTGGCCGGGATCGCGCACGTGGACCTCGGATCCGGGGCCCCGGCGGCCAACCGCCGCTCGGGCCTCGGCGCCCTGATCGGCTACGGGCTGGGCGTCGCCGCCGGCGTCGCCTTCGCGCTGTACGCGCGTGGCCGGCGGCAGCCGCTGCCGACGGCCACCGGTGTGCTCGGGGCCGGCGTGATGACGATGACCGACGGATCCATCACCGCGCTGGGCATCAGCGACCCGCGCACCTGGCGGCGCTCCGACTGGATCTCCGACATCGTTCCGCACCTGGCGTACGGGCTGACGGCCGCCGCCACCTGGAACAGGTTGCGGCGGCCGTCACGTGGCAGTCGTTAGACCCGGTTGTCGCTCTCGTCCTCGGCGATCGGCTCACCCGCCGGGCCGTACGGCGACACCTGACCCTTGGGCACCGGCCGACCCTCGTCTCCCCGAGACGAACCGCGGTTGAGCGGGTGCCCGGTCGGCTTGGGCCCCTTGCTGTCCTGACTGGTGGCGCCCCTGGCGTTGCGCCGGAACTCCTCCTGCTGCGGGTTGACCACGGGTGTCTCCCTCCGGGTACGCAGGCGGCATCGACCGCCTCCACCGTGCGCATACCCACCCGGCCCGGCGCCATTCCGGCCCCGCTCGCCGACGGCAGGGCTAGCCGTCCGCGCGGCGGGTACCCCCCGGACGTGGGCGACGATCGAACCGTGGCGCAGGTCCTGCTGGAGCGGAGCAGCCGCACCTACGCGGAGGACGCCGGCATCCGGCTCGCCGACCGACCCGGGCCGCTGTACCAGCTGCTGGTGCTGACCACCCTGCTGAGCACCCGGATCCGGGCCTGCGTCGCGGTGGACGCCGCGCGCGAGCTGTTCGCGGCCGGCTACCGCACACCGCAGGCGATGGAGGCGGCCAGCTGGCAGCAGCGCGTCGACGCGCTGGGCAGGGGCCACTACCGCCGCTACGACGAGCGGACGGCCACCATGCTCGGCACCGGCGCCCGGCTGTGCCTGGACCGCTGGCACGGCGACCTGCGGCGGCTGCACGCGGAGGCCCGCGGCGACCTGGCCGGGCTGCGCCGCCGGCTCACCGAGTTCCCCGGCATCGGGCCCACCGGCGCGGACATCTACCTGCGCGAGGCGCAGACGGTCTGGGCCGACGTACGCCCGTACGCCGACCGCCGGACACTGGCCGGGGCGAAGCGGCTCGGTCTGCCGGGCTCACCGGACCGGCTGGCGGGACTGGTCTCCGAGCGGGACTTCGGCCGACTCGCCTCCGCGCTGGTGCGCGTGGCGCTCGGCGAGAAGTCCGCCGGCGAGATCACCCGCGTCGCCGCCCGGTAGGCGCCCAGCTCACTTCACCGTCTTGTCGCCCGGCCGGGTCAGGTGCCACACCAGCAGCGCGGCGAGCAACGCCAGCACCACCAGCCCGCCGGAGATGCCCCGGCCCTCCTCCGGGCTGCGGCCGGCGGTCCCGAAGTAGATCACCGCGAGGCCGGCCAGCACCGTCACGAACGTACGAAACCCTCGGTCCTTCACGTCTCGCACGCTATGCGGCGCGCATCCGCCACTGGCGTATTCGGTGGGGTTGTCCCCCGTTCGGGTGGTGTGCCGGAACGCTGCCCGGTCAGCGTTCGGCGGTGAACCCGCGCAGGCGCACCCGGCGGACCGCCCGGTCGGCGACCTCCACCACCTCCAGGGTCAGCCCGGGCAGCCGGACCGTCTCCCCCGGCTCGCCGGGCAGGTGGCGCAGCCGGGCCAGCATCAACCCGGCGACCGTCGTGTACTCCCGCGACAGTGGGAAGCTCAACCGCACGCCCAGGTCGGGCAGGTCGTGCAGCGGGAAGTCACCGGGCACCAGCAGCGACCCGTCCGGCTCCCGGACGACCTCGCGGACGTCCCGGTCGGTCTCGTCGTACAGCTCGCCGACCACCTCCGCCAGCAGGTCCTCCAGGGTGACGATGCCGTCGACACCGCCGTGCTCGTCGACCACCAGGGCCAACTGCTGGTGCTCCAGGCGCAGCTGCCGTAGCGCGTCGGAGACCGGGAGCGTGACCGGCAGCAGCAGCGGCGGGCGGGCCAGCTCCCCCACCGTGCCCTTCCCGGCCCGCACCAGGTCGCGGATGTGCACCACACCGGTCACCTCGTCCAGCCCGCCGGGACCGGTGACGGGCGCGCGGGACCGCCCCGCGGCGGCGAGCCGCCGGACCCCCTCACCGGCGGCGAGGTCGGCCGGCAGCGCGGTCACCTCCCGTCGGGCCACCAGGATCTCCCGCAGCGTCCGGCCGGCGATGTCGAACGCGCCGGTCAGGATCTCCCGCTGCTGGGCCGACAGGCCACGCTGACTGACCAGCATCTCCCGCAACTCCTCCTCGGTGGTCTCCTCACGGCTGGCCCTCGGGTTGCCGCCGGCCAACCGGACCACCGCGTCGGTGGCCCGGCTCAGCAGCCAGACCGCCGGCCGGGACAGCCGGGCGAGCAGGTCCAGCGGGCCGGCGCTGAGCAGCGCCCAGCGTTCCGCCCGCTGCATGGCCAACCGCTTCGGGGCCAGCTCGCCGATCACCAGCGTGACGAAGGTCAGCGCCACCGTCACCAGCACCACCGCGGTGGGACGGGCCGCCGCGCCGAGGAAGCCGAGCGGCGCGACCAGCGGACCGGCCAGCGACACCGCGGCCGCCGCCGAGGCGAGGAACCCGGCCAGGGTGATGCCGAGCTGGATGGTCGCCAGGTAGCGGTTCGGGTCACGGGAGAGCTGCACCAGCCGGTCGCCGGCTCTCGTCCGCCGCGCCAACCGCCGCAGTTGGCCCTCGCGCAGCGTCACCAGTGCCATCTCGCTGCCGGAGAGCGCGGCGTTGATCAGAATCAGCACGGCCACCAGCACCAACTGCCCGAGCTGGGCGCCCATCGCGTACCCCCGTCCGCCGCCTCAGGCCACTCAACCGCAGCGGGGACGGCTCTGGGTCGGGTTCCACGCGGCCCGCCCCGCTCAGTCGGTCTCCAGGTCGTCCAGGGAGATGGCGTGGGTCATCAGCCACCGCGCCAGCGCCGACATGCCGAACAGCCAGAGCGGGGCGGACTCGGTGGGGCCGTTGGTGGCGTAGACG
The DNA here is from genome assembly GCF_040678715.1 of Micromonospora sp. NPDC049301. Taxonomy (NCBI): domain Bacteria; kingdom Bacillati; phylum Actinomycetota; class Actinomycetes; order Micromonosporales; family Micromonosporaceae; genus Micromonospora; species Micromonospora sp. NPDC049301. The sequence goes on from NZ_JBFAQO010000004.1 coordinate 609,404, forward strand.
GCGAACCGCAGGTCCGGGGCGCGGTACGCCTCGATCCGCCACCGGTGCTGCCGGTCCCGCCAGACCGCCGAAGGGTCCATGGCGTCACCGTAGGTGACGGTGGGTGCGGGGGTGGCCGGTTACCGGGGTCGGCGGACGCTCAGGTGACGACGATCCGGGCGTCGTCGGGCAGCCGGCGGGTCGCGCCCCGGCGGTCCAGCAGCTCCAGCAGCGGCACCGCCACCCGACGCGTGGTGTCCAACGCCTGCCGGGCGGCGGAGAGCGTGAACGGCTGGGGCAGCCCGGCCAGCACCCGGACCGCGTCGTCGAGCGCGTCGGGCAGGAGCACCACGGTGTCGGCGAGCCGCAGCAGCGCGCCGGCACGCACCGCGGCCCCGATCTCCCGGGGGCCCAGGCCCAGGTCCACGAGCCGGTCGGCTTCCGGCGCGCGAAACGGTGTGTCGGCGTACTCGGCGCGGACCCGCTGCACGGCCCGGGCCACCGGCTCGGGCAGCGCGTCGGCGCTCGCCGCGCCGACCCGACCCGCGTGGATCCGCAGTGGCGGCCGGACCAGCGCCTCGACCAGCACCCGGTCGGGCAGGGCGAGGCGCTGGCGCAGGGCGTCCACCGGCATCCCCGGCTCCAGGGGGTGCTCCCGGACGTAGCGGGCGACCTCCTCGGTCAGCTGGTCGCCGAGTCGCCGCCAGTGCCCGGGATCGGCGAGCCAGTCACCGGCCACCGGCGTGGCCTGCACCGGCACGCCCATCCGGATCAGCGTGCCGGCCCGGACCAGCCGGCGGCGGCGCAGTTCCCCGGCCAGGTCGGGACGACCGTCCAGATCGGCGAGGACCTTCGCGCGGGCGGCGGCGGCACCACGGCGGGCCAGCGGCGGCGGGGACACGTCGAGCACCCGTACCCCGCCGGCCACGTGGTGCCGGCCCGGATCGCGCAGCAGCGCCCGGTCGCCGACCAGCAGCGGTAGCGGGCGGGCCAGCCGGAGCCGGACGGTGTCCGGGCCGAGCGGGCGGACCCGGACCGGCACCGCCGCCGACCCCACGTGCAGGGTGAGGGTGGCCGGCAGGTCGGCCGCCGGGTCGCCGGTGAGCCGGACGTCGACCAGGTCGGTGCGATGGAAGCGGCCCGGGGTGAGCAGCGCGTCGCCGCGGCCGAGCCGGTCGCGGGGCGTGCCGCGCAGGTTGACCGCCACCCGGGCGACCGCCGCCGCCTCGGGCCGCGCCTGGCCGAGCGAGTGCAGGCCACGGACCCGGACCGGTTCATCGCTGCCGGCCAGCTCCAGCTCGTCACCGACCCGCAACCGGCCGCCGCCGAGGGTGCCGGTGACGACGGTGCCGCTGCCCCGCACGGTGAAGCTGCGGTCCACCCAGAGCCGCACCGGATCGTCCACCGTGGGGGCCGGCAGCCGGGCGGCGAGCCGGTCCAGGGCGGCCCGCAGCTCCGGCAGGCCCGCGCCGGTCAGCCCGCTGACCGCCACCGTCTCCACCGCGCCGAGACTCGTCGCCGCGATCTCGGCCCGGGCCCGGGCCGTCGCGGGCCCCGGATCGGCCAGGTCCGCGCGGGTCACCGCCAGCAGGCCGTACGCGACGCCGAGCGCGTCCAACGCCGCCAGGTGCTCGGCGGACTGCGGCATCCACCCCTCGTCGGCGGCGACCACGATCAGCGCCGCCGGCACCGGGCCGACCCCGGCGAGCATGTTCGGCACGAACCGCTCGTGCCCCGGTACGTCGACGAAGGCGACCGTGCCGCCGGACGGCAGGGTCGTCCAGGCGAAGCCCAGGTCGATGGTCATCCCCCGGCGGCGTTCCTCGGCCCACCGGTCGGGTTCCATCCCGGTCAACGCCCGGACCAGGGTCGACTTGCCATGGTCGACGTGCCCGGCGGTGGCCACGACGAACATTCTCAGTCGTCCCCGGGTACGCGCAGCACGGCCGTCCGGACCGTCTCGTCGTCGGGGGCGGGCACGCAGCGCAGGTCGAGCAGGAGCCGGCCACGCACCACCCGGCCGAGCACCGGCTGGTCCCCGGTGCGCAGCGGCGCGGCGTACCGCTCGGGCAGGCTCAACGCCCACGAGTCCAACTCCACGCCGGGGGCGCCCCCGCCGCCGACCACGGCGACCGTCGGCACCACCTCCGCCTTGCGGCCGTCCGCGCCGAGGCGATCGCGCAGCCGCTCCACCCGCTCGCGCAGGGCGCCCGGGTCGGCGTGCAGCGCGGTCCGGGTCGGCGTGTCCGGGCGGTGCAGGGTGGCGGCCAGCGCGGCCAGGGTCAGCTTGTCCACGCGCAGCGCCCGGGCCAGCGGATGGCGGCGCAGCCGGTCGACCAGCCCGGCGTCGCCGAGCAGCAGCCCCGCCTGCGGGCCGCCGAGCAGCTTGTCGCCGCTGGCGGTGACCAGCGCGGCGCCGGCGCGCAGGGTGCCGGCCGCGTCCGGCTCGTCGGGCAGCAGCGGATCCGGGGCGAGCAGCCCGGAGCCGATGTCGGCGACAACCGGCACGCCGAGGGTGGCCAACTGCCGCACCGGGGTGGCCGAGGTGAAGCCGGTGACCTGGAAGTTAGACGGGTGCACCTTGAGCACGAAGCCGGTCTGCGGGCCGATGGCGGCGACGTAGTCGGCGAGCGTGGTGCGGTTGGTGGTGCCCACCTCCCGCAGCCGGGCGCCGGTGCTCTCCAGCAGGTCGGGCAGGCGGAAGCCGTCGCCGATCTCGACCAGCTCGCCCCGGCTGACCACGATCTCCCGCCCGGCGGCCAGCGCGGTGGCGGCCAGCACCAGGGCGGCGGCGCCGTTGTTGACCACGTGCACGGCCCCCGCGTCGGGTACGGCGGCGGCCAGCGCGTCGAGAGCGTCCCGGCCGCGGCGGGCGCGCCGCCCGGTGGTCAGGTCCAGCTCCACGTCGGTGTGCCCGGCGGCGGCCACGACCGCGGCGACCGCGGTGGGCGACAGCGGCGCCCGGCCCAGGTTGGTGTGCAGCACGACGCCGGTGGCGTTGAGCACCGCGCGGGGGCCGGGTGCGGGCAGCGCCGCGACGGCGGCGTCGCGGACCTCGTCGGGGCCGATCTCGCCGCGGCGGGCCCGCTCCTGCGCGCGGACCACGACCGCCTTGACCCGGTCCCGCCCGAGCATCGCGGTGGCCGCGGCCAGGCGAGGGTCGGCGAGCAGCGCGTCGGTGCGGGGCACCCGGCGTCGCGGGTCCACCGGGCCGTCACGCATCGCGTCATCTCCTGCCGCCTGTTGGCGGAGACGGACGGGAATCGAACCCGCCTGGCCCGGGTCCCGGACCACACCGGTTTTGAAGACCGGGAGGGGCACCAGCCGCCTGAACGCCTCCATCGGACATTCGATCACAGCACGGGCGGGGCCGCCCGGTCAGGTGACAGATCCACCCTCGGTCCGGCGGGCTTCGACCCGCGCGCGCTGCGGCACCACCGTGTACCGGGGGTCGCGGGCGGAGGCCACGCCGCCGTAGAAGATGCCGAACCGGGTCGCCACCGAGGCGGCGAGCAGCGCGGCGCCGGAGAACGCGCCGGCCACCCGGCTGCGCCGGCCGAGCAGCGCGCCGGCCACACCGGCCGCGGTCAGCAGCCGACCGGCGCGCAGCAACTGACCCGGCCGACCCCGCCGGTAGGGCTCGCTGAGCAGGCCGAGACGGGTCTCCACGCGGTGCGCGCCGTACAGTTCCATCGCCGCGCCGGCCACCGCCATCCGGCGGGCCGGCCCGGCCTCGGCCGGCGGTGCGGCGAGCAGACCCACACCGGCGCCGCTGGCCAGCGCACTGCCCGCGAAGATCACCGGCAACTCGGGGTACGCCTCGTGCCACGACGGCACGGCCGTGTCGGCGAGCAGCACCCCGGTGTACGTGGCCAGCGCGGGCGCGGTGCCGGCGGCGAGCAGCCCGGCGGCGTGCCCGACCGGCGGCAGCGCCCGACGGGCCAGTCCGAGCAGCCCGCGCCGGGGCAGCCAGCCGGCGGCCTCGGCGATCGCGGCGACGCCGGCGGCCGGCCCGAAGGCGGTGAGGATCCAGGTGCCCACCGACATCGGCGAGGTCGGCTTGGCCACCCGGAGCATGTGGTGGAACCGGGCCGGCCGGCCCAGGTCCCTGATCAGGAAGACGGCGCTGGCGCTGACGGCGGCCAGTGAGGTGACCCGACCGGCCCGGCGCAACGCCGGTCGACCGGTGAGCTGCCCGCCCGCGGCGAGCAGCGACGAGCCGGCGGCCAGCCCACCCGTGAACAGGTACGCGGCGATGTCCCACTTCCAGACCGGCGCCTTCAGGACGGGCCGACCGTAGTACGAGGTGAACTCCGCCTCCGGCACCCGCAGCTCCTCGCCGCCGCCGCGACGACCGCCGCGCCGGCCCGCCCGCCGGCCGGTGTGCTCGCCGTTGCGCTGCGGCCGCGAGGTCAGGCCCGCGTCGGTCGCGCCGCCGCGGACGCTCGCCTCCGGCCGTGCCGGGACGTCCAGCCGGTCGGTGCCTCCGGCGGCCAGCCGGTCGCTACCCGCGGAGGTCAACCGGTCGGGGCTCTCGGCGGCCAGCCGCTCGCGGAAGCGGCGGAACAGGTCGCCCACCTCGGGGTGATGCGGACTCACGAGGAACCTCCGACGAACGCGGCGACGGTGGCCGCCGCCATGGCCAGGGCCGCGAGGCCGGCGCGTTTCCACATGGCCGGCAGGTCGCGGGTGGTCACGACCGGGTCCGGCGGCAGGCCGTACACCTCGGGTTCGTCCAGCAGCAGGAAGAACGCCCCGTCACCACCCACGCCGTCGTTCGGGTCGTGCCCGTACAGCCGCGCATCCGGCACGCCCTGCTCGTGCAGGGTCGCCACCCGCGCGGCGGCCCGCTCCCGCAGCTCGTCCAGGGGCCCGTACTGGATCGACTCCGTCGGGCACGCCTGCGCACACGCCGGGGTCATGCCCGCGCCGAGCCGGTCGTAGCAGAGCGTGCACTTCCACGCCCGACCGTCATTCTTGCGCTGGTCGATCACCCCGTACGGGCACGCCGAGATGCAGTAGCCGCAGCCATTGCAGATGTCCTCCTGCACCACCACCGTGCCGAACTCGGTCCGGAACAGCGAACCCGTCGGGCACACATCCAGACACGCCGCGTGGGTGCAGTGCTTGCACACATCCGACATCATCAGCCAGCGAAAGTCGGTGCGCCCCTCCGCGCCGGTGCCCCGGCCCGGCGGCTGCGCCCCCGGCATCCCGAGGAACTGCGGCTTCGCGCCACCGTCGCCCGGGCCACCGTCGCCCGGGCCGGCGCCGATCGGGGCGCCGAGCACGTCGGCGTGCCCACCTGCGGCCATCCGGGCGGCCGCCGACGGCACACCGGTCGGCACCCCTGGCTCCGTGCCGGTGTGCCCGCCGGTGCCGGCCGCCACGGCCGCCGACGCGGCACTGACCGGACCATCGGTCGGCGTACCCGCGAACGGCGGCGTGCCCCGGTGGCCGGCCGGGCGGGGCTGCTCGATGAACGCGACGTGCCGCCACGAGTTCGCGGTCAGCGCGCCAGTGTTGTCGTACGACATGCCCAGCAGGTCCAGACCGGAACCGGGCACCCCGTTCCACTCCTTGCACGCGACCTCGCACGCCTTGCAGCCGATACACACGCTGGTGTCGGTGAAGAACCCCATCCGCGGCGGTGCGGACGACCAACCCGCGTCCGGCGCCGGGTCCAGCGGCCCGTACAGGCTGTTCGGGTCAGGAATCATCGCGCCCCTCCCCGTCGCTGTCGGTGGTGACCACCGGGGCGTTACGGCCCGGGGTGATCCCTGCTCGCCGCTGATACTCGGCCACCAGGTCGAGCAGCGCCGGCCCGGTGGGCCGGCGGCCGGGCCGGACGTCGCAGGTGCCGACCTTGCTCTCCTGGATCAGGACGTTGGGGTCGAGGCTGATCCCGAACAGGTCGTTGGCCGAGTCCCCGGTCACCAGGCCCTCGAAGCCGAAGTGGTACGGCAACCAGAGCTGGTGGATGATCCGGCCCTCCACCCGGAGCGGCGTGAGCCGGTCGGTCACCAGCACCTTCGCCTCGATCACCGCGCGACCGCTGACCAGGTGCGCCCAGCCCAGGTGCGCCAGCCCGGCCTCGGCGGCCAACTCCGGGGACACCTCGACGAACATCTCCGGCTGCAACTCGGCCAGCGGACGGACCGTCCGGCTCATCCCGCCGGCGGTGTGGTGTTCGGTGAGCCGGCTGACCGTGAACACGTACGGGAAGACCTGACTGTGCTCCTCCGGCGGGCTCGGGTTCACCGAGTTCACCGGGTGCGCGTACGTCTTGCGGGTCGGGTTGGCCTGCTGCCGGTAGAGCGGGTTGCGCACCGGCGACTCGACCGGCTCGTAGTGGGTGGGCATCGGCCCGTCCAGAACGCCGCTCGGCGCGTACAGCCAGCCCTTACCGTCGCCCTGCATGATGAAGGGGTCGTCGCCGGCGATGCCCTGCGTCCCGGACGCGCCGGGCGGCGGCCGGTACGACGGCGGTTTGGTCTTCTCGAAGTCCGGCACGTCGTAGCCGGTCCACTCACCCTTGTCCGGGTCCCACCAGACGTACTTCTTGCGCTCACTCCACGGTCGACCCTCCGGGTCCGCCGAGGCGCGGTTGTAGAGGATGCGCCGGTTCGCCGGCCACGCCCACCCCCACTCGGCGGCCACCCAGTCCTGCTCGTGGCGGGACTTGCGCCGGGCCGCCTGGTTCACGCCGTCGGCGTACACCCCGGTGTAGATCCAGCAGCCGATGGCAGTGGAGCCGTCGTCGCGGGCCTCGGCGAACGAGGACAGCGGACCGCCGGTCGACACGTCGTACCCGTTGATCTCGCGCAGCACCGCCTCGGCGCTCGGCTCCGCGTACGGGCCGTGCGTCGGGTAGTCCCAGGTGAGGTCGAGCAGCGCCCGGTCGCGCGGCAGGTCCGAGCCGGCCAGCTTCTCGCGCAGCTTGCGGCCCAGGTGGTAAAAGAACCACAGCTCGGAGCGGGCGTCGCCCGGCGGCTCGACGGCCTTCTCCCGCCACTGCAACAGCCGCTGCGTCTGGGTGAACGTGCCCTCCTTCTCCACGTGCGAGGCTGCCGGCAGGAAGAACACCTCCGTGCGGCACTCCTCGGGCACGATCTCGCCGGTGGCCACCTCGGGGCCGTTCTGCCAGAAGGTGGCGCTCTCGATCATGAACAGGTCGCGGACCACCAACCAGTCCAGGTTGGCCATGCCGAGCCGCTGCGCGCGACCGTGCGCCGAGCCGACCGCCGGGTTCTGGCCCAGCAGGAAGTACCCCTTGATCTTTCCGTCGATCATGTTCAGCACCTGCTGGTACGTCCCGTGGTCGCCGGTCATCCGGGGCAGGTAGCCGTAACAGAAGTCGTTCTCCGGCGTCGCCGCGTCCCCCCAGTACGCCTTGAGGAGACTGGCGGCGAACGAGCGGGCGTTGCCCCAGAAGCCCTTCTGCCCCGGGTGGCGGATGCTGTCGACCCACTCGTCGAACGTGGGGTGGTCGGCGTGGTGCGGCATCGGCAGGTAACCCGGCAGCAGGTTGAACAGGGTCGGGATGTCCGTCGAGCCCTGGATGCTGGCGTGCCCGCGCAGGGCCATCACCCCGCCGCCCGGGCGGCCCATGTTGCCGAGCAGCAGCTGGATGATGGCGCCGGTGCGGATGTACTGCACGCCCACGCTGTGCTGCGTCCAGCCCACCGAGTAGATCAGCATCCCGGTGCGCTCCCGACCGGAATTCGCCGTCCACGCCTCGGCCAGTTCCAGGAACCTCTCCTGCGGGATGCCGCAGACCCGCTCCACCATCTCCGGGGTGTAGCGGGCGAAGTGTCGCTTGAGGATCTGGTAGACGCAGCGCGGGTGCTGCAACGTCTCGTCGCGGCGGGTCTGCCCGCCCACCTCCGCGCCGTGCGACTCGTGCCGCAGGCCGGCGGCGGTGTCCCGCTCCTTCGCGGTGTGCCCGCTGCCGGAGGAGTCCTCGTGCCCCTCGTACTGCCAACTGTCCTGCACGTAGCTGCCGGTCTCCGGGTCGAAGCCGGAGAAGAAGCCGTCGCCGTCCTCGGTGTCGGTGAACTGCTCGCTGACGATCGTCGCCGCGTTGGTGTACGACAGCACGTACTCGCGGAAGTCCAGCTCGTTCTCCAGGATGTAGCGGACCACCCCGCCCAGCAGCGCGATGTCCGTGCCCGCCCGGATCGGCAGGTACGCATCAGCCACCGCGCTGGTCCGGGTGAACCGGGGATCCACGTGGAAGACCTTGGCACCCCGGAGCTTGGCCTCCATCACCCACTGGAAGCCCACCGGATGCGCCTCGGCCATGTTCGAACCCTGAATGACGATGACGTCAGCGTTGGCGATGTCCTGCTGGAAATCCGTCGCACCGCCACGACCGAAGCTGGCCCCCAGACCGGGGACAGTGGCGGAGTGTCAAATACGGGCCTGATTCTCGATCTGCAACGCCCCCATCGCGGTGAACAACTTCTTGATGAGGTAGTTCTCCTCGTTGTCCAGCGTCGCCCCACCCAGACTGGAGAAACCCAACGTCCGGTTGAGCGGCCGACCCGCACCGTCGACGTCCTCCCAGGTCTGCTCGCGGGCGGCGAGCATCCGGTCGGCGATCATGTCGAGCGCGGTGTCGAGCTCCAGGTCCTCCCACTGCGTCGAGTACGGCCGGCGATAGCGGACCTTCGTCTGCCGCAACGGGCTGGTCACCAGGCTCTTGCTGGCCGAGCCCTTCGGGCACAGCCGCCCCCGCGAGATCGGGCTGTCCGGGTCGCCCTCGATCTGGCTGACCTGCCCGTCCTTGACGAACACCCGCTGACCGCAGCCCACCGCGCAGTACGGGCAAATCGAGCGGGCGACACTGTCGGCGTCCTCGGTCCGGGAGGTCAACTCCGCCGAACGGGCCGACTGCGCCGCGACGCCCCGACCCAGCGGGTCCGTGCCGGTGAGCTGCCGGTAGACCGGCCAACCCTCGATGAAGGTCCGCAGACCCATCCCCGACACCCCCTCCCACGCGAGCGACCCCATGAACATAGGTCAACCGAGGCATGTTCGCGAACCGAGGAATCGGCACCCTGCACAGACAGCGCCGCCCCCGGCCGGTGGGCCGGGGGCGGCGCTGGTGTCGGTGTGCAGGTCGCCTCTCGGCGAGTGGCACGACGCGGCTCCAGCCGAACGGTATTCCGCGAAGGCGATATTAGGTGAGGCCCGGGGACACTGAGTCACACCGACACTGTCCACAACCAGCCGACGACCCGCGTCATTCCCAGGCCACCGGTGGTCGCGGCTCCAACCCTATGGCGTACGCCGCTGGCCGGCACCCCACATTCGGGGTGCCGGCCAGTGGTCGGTGTCATGCGGTCGTGCGTGGTGTTGCGGGTCAGCTGTTCCAGTGCTTGCTGACCAGGTCGGTGGCCTGCTGCTCCCACTGGGCGTAGGCGTCGGGGTAGG
>NZ_JBFAQO010000005.1:0-249459 GCF_040678715.1 Micromonospora sp. NPDC049301
GTCCCGGGGATGTAACGTGGCGGCCGGCGGGGTGTTCCCCGGGGCTGCCGCACCGCGCCGGTCAAGCCGCGGTGATCTGCCAGGTATAACGACCCGGGCCGGCCCCCGATTCCACGCTGAGGGTGGCCCCGCCCACCCCACACCGACACCCAAACCGGACACCACACCCACCCGGGCCAACCCTGAACCGGACAGTCAGCGCGCAAGCGCCCGGACGGTCTTGCGCGGGTCGGCCATCACGCCGGGCCTTTGAGATCGAGCCACCCCACCAGCCGGGCGCTCGGATGCCCCAATGTCGCCGACACCGAGTCGATCACCCCTCAGCGGCCGAGCCGAGGCCGCAACACTCGACCACCTGGTGCGCGACCCGATGCAAGATCCGCGCACTTTCCGGGAAACTGCGGCCTCGACGCGTCGGGAGGCAGCAACTTCCCCGAAGTTGCGCAGATCTTCACCGGCGGCGGGACACGCGGACATTGTTCGGGCACCGGTGACGCCGGGCACCGGTGACGCCGGGCACCGGTGACGCCGGGCGGCGGACCCGGGGGGCGGCGGACCCGGGGGCGGCGGACCCGGGGGGCGGGCGAGACCTGCCGGTTGAGCCCTATACCTCAGAGTCATATTTATGACTCTGAGGTATAGGGCTCACTGGTATGGGTGCCGCCTGATGGCCGGCCCAGCGCACGAACGCGCCGCCTGTGGCCGGCCGGGCCCGGCGCAGAAGCAGGGCCAGACGGGCCAGCCTGGGGTGGCGGGTGCACGGTCAGGTCGTGGTCGTGCCGGATGGCAGCCACACCGGGTTCACGGACCCGGTGTGGCCTCGGCGTCCTCGTCGGCCTTCGTGCCCTTGGTGAGTGCGGCCAGGATCGCCTCGGCGGTGCGCCGGCCTACCCCGGGCACCTCGGTGATCTCCTCGACGGTGGCGGCGGACAGCCGCTTGAGCGAGCCGAAGTGCCGCAGCAGCGCCTTGCGCCGCACCTCGCCCAGGCCGGGCACATTGTCGAGCGCCGACTCGGTCATCCGCTTGGAGCGGCGCTGCCGGTGGAAGGTGATGGCGAAGCGATGCGCCTCGTCGCGTACCCGTTGCAGCAGGTAGAGCCCTTCCGAGGTGCGCGGCAGGATGACCGGGAACTCGTCGTCGGGGAGCCAGACCTCCTCCAGCCGCTTGGCCAGCCCGCACAGCGCCACGTCGTCGATCCCGAGCTCGGCGAGGGCCTGGGCGGCCGCCGCGACCTGCGGCGCGCCGCCGTCGACGACCACCAGCTGCGGTGGGTACGCGAACTTGCGCGGCCGACCGGTGGTCGGATCGACCAGGATGCCGACCTGCGGCTCGTCGATCTCACCCAGGCCGCCCGGCGCGGCGGGATCGTCGGCCGGCTCGACCCCCACCTCGCCGGTCTCCGCCCGCGCGTCGAGGTAGCGGGCGAAGCGGCGGCGCAGCACCTCGGACATCGCGGAGAGGTCGTCGGTCGCGCCCCGGACGATGAACCGCCGGTACTCGCTCTTGCGGGGCAGCCCGTCCTCGAAGACCACCATGCTGGCCACCACGTCGGTGCCCTGGATCTGCGAGATGTCGAAGCACTCGATGCGCAGTGGCGAGGTGCGCATGCCCAACGCCTCGCTGATCTCGTCCAGCGCCTTGCCCCGGGTGGTCAGGTCACCGGACCGCTTGAGCTTGTGCCGGGCCAGCGCGTCCTTGGCGTTGCGCTCCACCGTCTCCATCAACGAGCGCTTGTCGCCACGCTGCGGCACCCGCAGGGACACCCGGCTGCCCCGGTGGGTGGAGAGCCAGTCGGCCAGGGCGTCGGCGTCCGCGGGCAGCTCGGGCACCAGCAGCTCGCGGGGCACGTCGGCCTCGCCGTGCTCGCCGCCGTACACCTGGGTGCAGAAGTGGTGCACCAGGTCGCCGGTGGTCAGCTCCTCGGTCTTTTCCACCACCCAACCGCGCTGGCCGCGGACCCGGCCGTCGCGGACGTGGAAGACCTGCACCGCCGCCTCGAGCGGGTCGTCGGCGAACGCGACCACGTCGGCGTCGGTGCCGTCGCCCAGCACCACCGTCTGCTTCTCCATCGCCCGGCGCAGCGCGGCCACGTCGTCGCGCAGCCGGGCCGCCCGCTCGAACTCGAGCTGCTCGCTCGCCTCGGTCATCTCACGTTCGATCTTGCGGACCATGGTGTCGGTGCGCCCGGCCATGAAGTCGCAGAAGCCGTCGACGATAGCCCGGTGCTCGTCGGCGGAGACGCTGCCGACGCAGGGCGCCGAGCACTTGCCGATGTAGCCGAGCAGGCACGGCCGGCCGACCTGGCCGGCCCGCTTGAACACGCCGGCGGAGCAGGTCCGGGCCGGGAACACCCGCAGCAGCAGGTCGAGGGTCTCCCGGATCGCCCAGGCGTGCGAGTACGGCCCGAAGTAGCGCACGCCCTTGCGCTTCGCGCCGCGCATCACCTGGAGTCGCGGGTACTCCTCGTCGAGGGTGACGGCTAGATAGGGGTACGACTTGTCGTCGCGGTAGCGGACGTTGAACCGGGGGTCGTACTGCTTGATCCAGGTGAACTCCTGCTGGAGCGCCTCGACCTCGGTGCCGACGGTGATCCAGTCCACCGATTCGGCGGTGGTGACCATCTGCCGGGTGCGCTCGTGCAGGTTCCACATGTCGCCGAAGTAGGAGTTGAGCCGGCTGCGCAGGTTCTTCGCCTTGCCGACGTAGATCACCCGACCGGTGCCGTCGCGGAAGCGGTAGACCCCCGGGGACTCCGGGATGGTGCCGGGTGCGGGACGGTAGGTAGAGGGGTCAGCCACGTCAGCAAGCCTAGTCCGCGGCACCGACAGACCATGCGAAGCGCTAGATCGACTCGGGCTCCGGAACGTCGGGGCGTTGGCGAACGCCGGACACCCCCGGAGCCCGAGTCGATCAGGCGCCCGGACCGATCAGGCCAGCGAGATCTGGTCGCCGGTGACCTTGATGTTCTTCGGCGGCAGCGGCTTGGTGGCCGGACCGGCCTTCACCGAGCCGTCCTCGATCGAGAACTTGCTGCCGTGGCAGGTGCAGTTGATCGTGCCGCCGTCGACGTTCGTCACCGGGCAGTTCTGGTGCGTGCAGATCGGGCTGAAGCCCTTGAACTGGCCGGCGGTGGGCTGGGTGATCACCACGCCGTCGGTGGCGAGGACCTTGCCGCCACCGACCGGGATGTCGGCGGTGGTGGCGAGCGACTGGGCGCCCTGCCGATCGCCGCCGCCCGCGTCACCGGTGCTGGGCACCGCCGGGCCGCCGCTGGTCGGGGCGGCGCCTCCGTCACCGGCGTCGTCGGTGCCGCAGGCCGCCAGGACGACGGCCGCGCCGACCGCCCCGACGCCGGTGAGCAGGGCCCGACGGGTCTGCGTACCCGGACCGGTCAGCGCCTGATCGTCGCTCATGCCTCGCCTCTCTCTCGGCCGCTGTGCCGGTCCTGATCTCCCGGCCACACTGGTCAACACGGGCAACTGTGCCGGATGGTTCACGGTGGCACGGCCTCGACCCAGGAAATGGGAAACGCCGGCGGTGCCCGACTGGGCACCGCCGGCGTCGGGTCGGCTCAGCGCGCGCCGGCGGTCGCCTTGCGCGGGGCCCGGGTCTTGGCGGTGCCGTTGGCCCGGGCGGCCCGGTTGGTGGCGGCCGTCGCGCCCTTGGCCTCGCCGTCGAGCTTGAGCACCTGGCGCAGGAACTGGCCGGTGTGGCTCTCGGGCACCTCGGCGACCTCCTCGGGGGTGCCGGTGGCGAGCACGCTGCCGCCCCGGTGCCCGCCCTCCGGGCCCATGTCGATCAGCCAGTCGGCCGTCTTGATCACGTCGAGGTTGTGCTCGATGGTGATCACCGTGTTGCCCTTGTCGACCAGCCCCTCCAGGACCATCAGCAGCTTGCGGATGTCCTCGAAGTGCAGGCCGGTGGTCGGCTCGTCGAGCACGTAGACCGTCCGCCCGGTGGAGCGCTTCTGCAACTCGGAGGCGAGCTTGACCCGCTGGGCCTCACCACCGGAGAGGGTCGGCGCGGGCTGGCCGAGGCGGACGTAGCCGAGGCCGACGTCGACCAGCGTCTTGAGGTGACGGTGGATGGCCGGGATGGCGGAGAAGAACTCCGCGGCCTCCTCGATCGGCATCTCCAGCACGTCCGAGACGGTCTTGCCCTTGTAGTGCACCTCGAGGGTCTCCCGGTTGTACCGGGCGCCCTTGCAGACCTCGCACGGGACGTACACGTCGGGCAGGAAGTTCATCTCGATCTTGATGGTGCCGTCGCCGGAGCACGCCTCGCAGCGCCCGCCCTTGACGTTGAACGAGAACCGCCCCGGACCGTACCCGCGAACCTTAGCCTCGGTGGTCTCGGCGAAGAGCTTGCGGACGTGGTCCCAGACGCCGGTGTAGGTGGCCGGGTTGGAGCGCGGCGTCCGGCCGATCGGCGACTGGTCCACGCCGACGACCTTGTCCACGTGCTCCAGGCCGGCGACCCGGGTGTGCCGGCCGGGCACCAGCCGGGCGCCGTTGATCTGGTTGGCCAGCACCGCGTACAGGATGTCGTTGACCAGCGTCGACTTGCCCGAGCCGCTGACCCCGGTGACCGCGATCAGCTGACCCAGCGGGAACCCGACGGTCAGGTTGCGCAGGTTGTGCTCGCGCGCCCCGTGCACCACCAGCTCGCGGGCCGCGTCCTGCGGGCGGCGCGACTTCGGCGTCGGGATCGACCGCTTCCCGGACAGGTACGCCCCGGTGACCGACTCCTTGTTCTTCAGCAGGGCCGGCACCGAGCCGCTGTGCACGATCTTGCCGCCGTGCTCGCCGGCGCCGGGCCCGATGTCGACGATCCAGTCCGCGGTGCGGATGGTGTCCTCGTCGTGCTCCACCACGATCAGCGTGTTGCCCAGGCCGCGCAGCCGGATCAGCGTCTCGATCAACCGGTGGTTGTCGCGCTGGTGCAGCCCGATCGACGGCTCGTCGAGCACGTAGAGCACGCCCACCAGCCCGGAGCCGATCTGGGTGGCCAGCCGGATGCGCTGCGCCTCGCCGCCGGAGAGGGTGCCGGCCGGCCGGTCCAGGGAGAGGTAGTCCAGGCCGACGTCGAGCAGGAACCGCAGCCGGGCGTTGATCTCCTTGAGCACCCGCTCGGCGATCATCTTCTGCCGGTCGGTCAGCTCGATGCCGGCGAGCAGGTCGGCGCACTCCCCCACGGACAGGTTGCAGACCTCGGCGATGCTCTTGCCGGCCAGGGTGACCGCGAGCACCTCGGGCTTGAGCCGGGCGCCGCCGCACGCCGCGCACGGCACGTCGCGCATGTAGCCCTCGTACTTGTCGCGGGACCACTCGGACTCGGTGTCGGAGTGCCGGCGCTCGATCCACTGCACCACGCCCTCGAAGCCGGTGTAGTAGGAGCGCTCGCGGCCGTACTTGTTGCGGTAGCGCACGTGCACCTGGTCGTCGGAGCCGTGCAGGATCGTCTTCTGCGCCCGAGCCGGCAGCGCCCGCCACGGGGTGTCGACGTCGAAGTGCTGGGCCTCGCCGAGCGCCTCCAGCAGGCGCAGGAAGTATTCCAGGTTGTGGCCGGTCGACCAGGGCTGGATGGCGCCCTCGCGCAGGGTGCGCTCCGGGTCGGGCACCAGCAGCTCCGGGTCGACCTCCTTCTTGGTGCCCAGGCCGGTGCACTCCGGGCAGGCGCCGTACGGCGCGTTGAAGGAGAAGACCCGGGGCTCGAGGTCCTCGATGGCGAGCGGGTGGTCGTTGGGGCAGGCCAGGTGCTCGGAGTAGCGGCGCTCCCGGTCCGGGTCGTCCTCCGGCAGGTCGACGAAGTCGAGCAGCACCAGGCCGCTGGAGAGGCCCAGGGCGGCCTCGACCGAGTCGGTCAGCCGTTGCTTGGCGCTCGGCTTGACGGTGAGCCGGTCGATCACCACCTCGATGGTGTGCTTCTCCTGCTTCTTGAGCTTCGGCGGCTCGGTCAGCGGGTGCACCACGCCGTCGACCCGGGCCCGGGCGTAGCCCTTGGCCTGCAGCTCGGCGAAGAGGTCGACGTACTCGCCCTTGCGGCCGCGGACGACCGGGGCGAGCACCATGAACTTGGTGCCCTCGGCCATGGCGAGGACCCGGTCGACGATCTGCTGCGGGCTCTGGCGGGAGATCCGCTCGCCGCAGACCGGGCAGTGCGGCTCACCGATGCGGGCGAAGAGCAGCCGGAGGTAGTCGTAGACCTCGGTGATGGTGCCGACGGTCGAGCGCGGGTTGCGCGAGGTCGACTTCTGATCGATCGAGACGGCCGGGCTCAGCCCCTCGATGAAGTCGACGTCGGGCTTGTCCATCTGGCCGAGGAACTGCCGGGCGTACGACGAGAGCGACTCGACGTAGCGCCGCTGCCCCTCGGCGAAGATCGTGTCGAAGGCCAGGCTCGACTTGCCCGACCCGGACAGCCCGGTGAACACGATGAGTGCGTCCCGGGGCAGGTCGAGACTGACGTCACGCAGGTTGTGCTCGCGCGCGCCACGGATGATCAGTCGGTCGGCCACGGTCCGTGTACTCCCGGGTGAAGATGAAGCGGAGGATGTGTCCCGCTCTGGGGTGGTTCTGAGCGGTCGTGCGGGCGCGGAAAACACGCCTCGGCAACTCTAGCCCCGAGGTATGACAGTTTCCCCCGCCCACACATTCCCCCAGCTCAGCCCGGTCGGCCGGGCCCGTCAGTAACCCCCGGGCGCCGGCGGTCGGGTCGCCCGGCGCCGGGCGGAACGCCACCCGCCACGCCGCTCCGCGGCCAGCCGCGCCTCCCGCCGCCTGCTCTCCTGGGCGACCTCCCCCTGCAGCCGCCGCCAGTTCTCCCAGCGACGGGTCGAGAGCTCCCCGGTGCGCAACGCGTCGCGGACCGCGCAGGCGGGCTCGCCGTCGTGCCCGCAGTCGGCGTACCGACAGCCCTCCGCCAGCCCGGCGATGTCGGCGAACGCCCGGTCGAGCCCGGCGACGCCGTCCAGCAGGCCGACCGCCCGCACGCCGGGAGTGTCGATCACCGCGCCGCCGCCGGGGATCGGCACCAGGGCCCGCCACGTGGTGGTGTGCCGGCCCTTGCCGTCGACCCGCCGGATCGCCTGGGTCGGCATCATCACCGCGCCGGCCAGCGCGTTGACCAGGCTCGACTTGCCGGCGCCGGACGGCCCCAGCAGGCCGAGCGTGCGGCCCGGCGCCACCTCGGCGCGCAGCGGTTCCAGGCCGAGGCCGCGCTCGGCGCTGACCGGCAGCACCGGCACATCGGGGGCGACCGCGGCGAGCTGGCGGGCCAGCGCGGCCGGGTCGGCCGCGAGGTCGGCCTTGGTCAGCACGACCAGCGGCCGGGCGCCGGACTCGTGGGCCAGGGAGAGCAGCCGCTCGATCCGGCCGACGTCCGGCTCCGGGTGCACCGGCTCCACCACGGCGGCGGCGTCGAGGTTGGCGGCCAGCACCTGGCCGCTGGCGTCCTTGCCGGCGGTCCGGCGGATCAGCGCGGCACGCCGGGGCAGCACCGCCTCCACGGTGGTGCGGCGGTCCGGCCAGTGCGCGAGCAACACCCAGTCCCCCGCGCAGGGCAGCGCCGAGGGGTCCCGAGCGGCGGCGGCCAGCACCGCCCCACCCAGGCTGGCCCGGACCGGGCCGGCCGCGGTGAGCACGGTGCAGACCCCCCGGTCCACCCGGGCCACCCGGCCCGGGTGGTGGTTGCCGCGTCGCCCGGCGTACGCGGCCCGCTCGGCGTCCCAGCCGAGCGCGGTCAGATCGATCGTCATGGCATCCTCATCGGTGTCGAAGCTGGTGATGGCGGAACACACGTGCCACGTCCGGCATGGTCACCACCTCCGTCCGACGTCCCGGTGCCGCGTATGCCGCTGACGGTAGGGCGCGCCCCGACGCGCCGAAAGCGATTTCCCTGGCGACGGCGCGACAGCGGACCGCTAGGGTCGACGCGTGACCACCGACCCACTGCTGCTGATGGGCGAGGTGGACGACGCCACCAGTCGACTCCTGCGTACCGCGGCGTCCTTCGACGACGCGGACCTGGCGGCCGCGTCGCTGCTGCCGGGCTGGACGCGGGGGCACGTGCTGGCGCACCTGGCACGCAACGCCGACGGCTTCGTCAACCTGCTCACCGCGGCCCGCACCGGCGAGCCGCTGCCGATGTACGCCTCGCCGGAGGCCCGCGTGGCGGACATCGAGGCCGGCGCGGGCCGGCCACCGGCCGAGCATCTGGACGACCTGCGGCGTACCGCGGACCGGTTCACCGACGCGGTCGCGGCCATGCCGGTCGACGCGTGGGGTGCGACGGTGCAGACCCGCCGGGGCCCGTGGCCCGCCGCGCTGCTCGTGTGGGGCCGGCTGCGCGAGATCGAGGTGCACCACCTCGACCTGGCCGCCGACTACCGGCCCGCCGACTGGCCGGAGGCGTTCGCCCACCGGCTGCTGCACGAGGTGGCCGCCCACCACGCCGACCGGCCGGCGCCGCCGTCGATGGTGCTGCGCTTCGACGGCAGCCAGCACGAGCTGGTGATCGGGGAGCGCGCGGGCGCACCGGTCATCACCGGTCCCGCCTCCGACGTCGCCGCCTGGCTGATCGGCCGTGACGGTGGCGACACGCTCGCCGTCACTCCCGACGGTCCCCTGCCTACTCCACCGGAATGGATCTAGAAACGTCATGACATACAGCGGAGACGTCACCCCCGGCGGCGCGCCGGCGGTACGGGAGCTGGACGGGCTCACCATCAGCAAGCTGTCGGTGGGCCCGATGGACAACAACGCCTACCTGCTGCGCTGCACGGCCACCGGCGAACAGGTGCTGATCGACGCCGCCAACGAGGCGCCCCGCCTGCTGGAGCTGATCGGCGACGGCGGGCTGACCGCCGTGGTGACCACCCACCAGCACATGGACCACTGGGTGGGGCTGGAGGAGGTGGTCGCCAAGACCGGCGCCCGGACGCTGGTGCACGCCGACGACGCGGCCGGGCTGCCGATCGAGGCCGAGCGGCTCGCCGACGGGGACACCGTGCCGGTCGGCGACTGCGCGCTGGAGGTCATCCACATCAAGGGGCACACCCCGGGCTCGATCGCGCTGCTCTACCGCGACCCGGCCGGCATTCCGCATCTCTTTACCGGGGACAGCCTTTTTCCAGGTGGAGTCGGCAACACCGACCAGGACCCGCAGCGCTTCGCCGCGCTGATCGACGACGTCGAGCACAAGCTGTTCGACCGGCTGCCGGACGAGACCTGGTTCTATCCCGGTCACGGCAAGGACAGCACGCTCGGCGCGGAACGCCCGGCCCTGCCCCAGTGGCGCGCCCGGGGGTGGTGACGCCGGCGGGGCCGGCCCCCCGGCCGGCCCCGCACCACCCACCCGACCGCGCGGGCGCACCCCCGCACCCGCCGTCGGGTCGAACCGGTCAGGACGTCGGCGCCCCGGTGACCGCGCGCAGTCGGCGCCGGGTGCTCAGCAGCACCACGGCGGCCAGCACCAGCCCGACACCCATGGTGACCAGCAGCGGACTTGACTCTCCCGGCAGCAGCCCCGCCAGCGAGCGGGACGCGGTGCCCAGCGCGAGGTAGAGACCGGCCCAGGCCGTCGCGCCGAGCGCCGCGCAGCCGAGGAACCTCCGGTACGACATCCGCAGTCCGCCGGCGGCCAGCGGCAGCAGCGCGTTGAACACCGGCAGGAACGGCGCGACCACCACCATCCGGCCCCCACCGCGACGCAGGATCCCCTCCGCTGCCGCCCAGCGCGCCTCGCCGATCCAGTCGCCGACCCGACTGCGCCGCAGCCGCTCCCCGTACCGGCGACCGACCAGGAAGCTCAACGACCAGCCGACCAGGCAGCCGACCAGCACCGCGGTGAAGGTGGCGAGCCCGGTGGCCGGGCGGCCCACCCCGACCGCGGCCAGAATCGCCACGTCACCCGGGACCAGGACACCCAGCAGCGGTACGGCGTCGAAGAGCATGACCAACCCGAGCGCGCCCATCAGCAGGAGGATGGGCAGTTCCCCGACCTGGGTCAGCCATTGCGTCATGCCTCGTACGCTATGGCCGCCGCACCACCGTGGACATCCGGTCGCACCCCCCAGCGACCCCTGGGATCCGCCTCGGGGTCGCCCCTGAGACGGCCCGGCCTCAGGCCGGTCGCAGCACCTGCACCCGGCGCAGCGACGAGTCCACCGACGGTTCGGTGGTGGGCACGGGATAGTCGGCCAGCACCGTCAACCCGTCCGCCGGCAGATGCCCCCGGCCGGGGTCGCCGACCAGCACCTCGGCGCCGCCTGCGGCGGCCCGCTGGAGGAACGGCAGCATCCGGTCGGCCATCGCGCGGCTGTAGAAGACGTCGCCCGCGACGACCAGGTCCGCCGCCGCGTCGATGCTGTCGAGCAGGTCGTCCCCCGTGGCCTCGACGGCGACCCGGTTGGCTCGCGCGTTGACGACGACGGCGGCGACGGCGTACGGGTCGATGTCGTTGGCGACCACCTGCCGCGCGCCGGCCAGCGCGGCGGCGATGGCCACCAGCCCCGACCCGGCGGCGAGGTCGAGAACCCGCCGGCCGGCGGCCAGCTCGGGGTGGTCCAGCAGGTGGCGGGCCAGTGCCTGGCCCCCGGCCCAGGCGGAGGCCCAGAACGGCGGCGGCAGGGCGTGCCCGACGGCCGCCTCCATCCGGGCCCACCAGACGATCGCGTCCTCGGCCAGGTGCAGCCGGACCTCCGGGACGAACGGGGTGGGCACCAGCCGGAGCCGGTCCAGGCCGGCGCCGGGCGCGTCGATTTCGCGCTCCAGCTCGGACAGCGCGGCGGCTGCGGCACCCCTCATCGGCGCAAGCATGCCGCAGCGGCGGGTGGTCGGGGTGACTTTCGCGTGCCCGGCGCGCAGAGTTCACCCGAGTTCCGTCGAAGACCTACGGCACTTCGGCCGGCAGATCGGCGTTTCGACCGTTACTGTCGGACAGGTACGGGCGATCATCGGCCACAGGCCGAGGGTCAGCCGCTTTGAACAGGGAGAGATGCATGGCAACCGGCACGGTTAAGTGGTTCAACTCGGAAAAGGGCTTCGGCTTCATCGAGCAGGACGGTGGAGGGCCGGACGTGTTCGTCCACTACTCCGCCATCGCCTCGAGCGGCTACCGGGAGCTCAACGAGGGCCAGAAGGTCGAGTTCGAGGTGACCCAGGGGCAGAAGGGTCCGCAGGCGGACAACGTCCGCCCGATGTAGCTCCGTGCCGGTAGCGGCGGTCGTTCTCCGGCCGCCGCCGCAGCGCACTCAAGACGCCGCCGGGGCGGCGGGCAGGTCCCGCCGCCGCCGGAGCGGCCCGATCAACAGAATCAACGGGGTGACCGCCAACCAGGCGGTCATCACCGTAATTGCGTTCCCGACGCCGTACCACGCGCCGAGGGCGCCTGCCAGCACGGCCGCCAGCGGGATGGTGCCGTAGTTGAGCAGATGCATGCTCACGGTGACCCGACCGAGCAGGTGGTGCGGGGTGTACGTCTGCCGGAAGCTGCCCTTGACGACGTTGCCGATGGCCACACCGAGGCCGATCAGGACCCCGCCGAGGGCCGGCCAGACCAGCCCGACGCCGGGCGTGGCCAGCGGAATGAGCAGTGCGGGAGGCCCGGTGAGGGCCGCACCGAGCAGCATGGCCCGCGCGGTGCCGCAGCGCCGGGCCAGCGCGGTGGCCAGCAGCGCGCCGACGATCCCCCCGGCGCTCATCACCGCGATCAGGACGCCGACCAGGCCCGGCTCGAGCCGCAGCTCACGGACCAGGAACACCACCAGGACGGCCTGGTAACCGATCAGCCCGATGTTGCTGGCCGCGCCGAAGACCGTCAGTACCCGCAGGTACGGGTCGCGGACGACGAAGCGCAGCCCCTCGGCGATGTCCCGGCGCAGCGACCGGGACGCGTCGGCCCGCCGGGTGCGCGGCTCGACGGTGCGGATCCGCAGCAGGCAGGCCGCGGAGAGCAGGAACGTGACCGCGTCGAGCAGCAGCGCGGCGACCGCACCGGTGAGCTGGGCGATCAGGCCCGCGAGGCCGGGCCCGACGACATAGCTCACGGTCTGGGTGGCCTGCAGCTTCGCGTTGCCCTCCGGCAACTGGTCGGCTCGCAGCAGCACCGGCAGGTACACCTGGTCGGCGGTCTCGAAGAAGACGCGTGCGGTGCCGGCGCCGAGCGCGACCAGCAGCAGGTGCCAGACGGTGAGCCGGTCCAGTGCGGCGGCCAGCGGCACGCTGAGGAACGCCACCGCGCAGAACACGTCGCAGGCGACCATCACCGGCCGGCGCGGCAGCCGGTCCACCCACGCGCCGGCCGGCAGGCCGATGAGCAGCCACGGCAGCCAGGCGGCGGCGGTGAGCACCGCGACCTGGAAGGCGCCGGCGTCGAGCACCGCCACCGCGACCAGCGGCAGCGCGACGGTGGTGACGTTGCTGCCGACGCTGCTGACCGCCTGGCCGATCCAGAGCAGCCGGAAGTCCCGGTGCCGCAGCAGCCCGCCGCTCGGGCGGACCGGGCTCGGGTCGGTGTGCGTGACCGTGGTCACGGCCGGGCCGGGACGCCGTGGGCGAACACGAAGACGGGGTGGCGGTCGCGCCCGTCGTCGGGCACCTCCCGGTCGGCCCAACGGGCCAGCAGGTCGATCATTTCGCGGCTGAGCTCGGCCAGCTCGTCGGGTGTGAGGTGCAGCCAGCGGTCGGTGGAGAACGGCCCGTCGTCCCAGGCCGCCTGCGCCGCCTCGTCGGCGCCGTGCCACGCCCGGGCCAGGGCGACGTGCCGGTCCAGGTTGAGCGAGGTGGCGGCGTCGGCGACCGCGCGGGCGGCCGGGTCGGCGTCGAAGTCGGTGTTGGACCAGCGCACCCCCCGGGTGACCAGCCGCCACCACCGCTCGCGCCGGTCCCGGGCCAGCTCGGGGGCTTCGGCGACCAGCTCGCCGGCGGCGAGCACCTTGAGGTGGTGGCTGACGTTCGCGGGCGCCTGATCGGTGTGCTCGGCGAGCATGCCGACGGTCGACGGGCCGTGCACCTTGAGCACGTCCATCAGCCGGCGGCGCAGCGGGTGGGCCATGGCGGCCAGCACCCGCGAGTCGGTGACCTGGCGTACGTCGGGGCTCTCCATGCCGCCGAGCCTGCCATCCGCAACGGCGGTTACGCAACACCTATTGCGGAACTGCCGTTGCGAATAGAGATCCCGGGTCCCACGGCTCAGGCGACCAGCCGGCGGGCCAACTCGTCGGCGACCTGCTTGGCCAGGGTGGGCGGGATCGCCGCGGCGATCTTCTCCGGGGTCAGCCCGGCCAGCACGCCCTGGACGATCGCCGGTTCGTCGGTGAAGTCCCGGCCCGCCAACGCGGTCAGCGCGGTCTGCAGGGCACTCACCTGCGCGCCGAGTGACTTCAACGTCGGGTGTGCCGGCACGTAGTTCGTCGCGGTCGCGTCCTCGCCCATCGCCATCCGGGTGTAGATCTGACCGATCGGGTTGCGGCCGTCCAGCACGGTCAGGTTCTTGTGGACGGTGGCCAGCCAGGCGTGTTCTTCGGGGGTCATGTCGTTCTCCTCCAGGAGTCCGATGGAGCTGAGGTAACGGCGGAACAGCGGTCGCTGGTCGCGGCCCGCCTTGATGGCGTCACGGAAGAAGCTGAAGTGGGTGTGCCACCGGTGCGAAACGTCGCCGGTGCTGCGCTTGCCGAGCCGGTCCCACCGCTTCACGGTGCTGCCGTCGGGGCTGTAGATGATCTCGCGGATGTCCCGGGTGTCGGCGGCGTTCGCGCCGCACTGCCCCACGCACCAGAGCGAGAAGCTGGGCAGGGTGTGCGTCCCGCCACCGGATCGGACCTCGAAGCCGCCGACGTCCAACGCGGCCGCGTCCAGGGTCAGGCCGGCCCGGTCCCGGGGTGACTCCACCACCGAGTAGTCGCCTGCGACCACCCGGTCCGATCCGCAGTGGTAGCCGCCCCGGTGCGCCGGATCGCCAACGATGCCGACCTCCGCCGGCTCCAGGTCGTCCGGTCCGGGGGCGTTGTCGAGGTGGGCCAGCAGAAGCGTGCGGACGGCCAACAGGTTCGCCGGGGCCCGGGTCATGGGGTCCCCCCTTCGATGAGCGGGGGCCGGGCACGGCGTCACACCGCGTACGCGGCGCGGGGCTACGGGCGAACCCGGCCTACTGGTGCACGGCGCCGGGCGTTGAGCCTACGATAGCCCGCTCAAACCGCTAATGCCCAGCTCAGAGGGCATCTGTTCACTTTGGAGATCGTCGCGAGCCAGAGTGGACGATGGGCAACCGCAGCGCCGACGGGTACGTCGGGTCGTGCAGAACCTGCCGCCAGCCGGCACGCAGAGTCACGGCCGCGCCGAGGGGTTCGCCGCTTCCCGGGTTGCGCGCCCAGCGCGGATGGGCGCCGCCCGTGACCTGCACCCGCAGCCGGTGCCCGGCGGCGAACCGGTACGCCGTCGGCCAGAGCGGCACCGGAACGCGGCGCACCCCGGACGGGTCGGCCGGAAACCGCCCGGGCGCGACCCGGACCAGCCCGTCGCACACGTTCCACGATCGACCGCGACGGTCCACATCGCACAGCCGGACGAAGACGTCCAGGTGCGCGAGTTCACTGCGAACGTGGATCTCGGCCCGCACCGGGCCGATCACCTCGACCGGCGCGGTCAGCGGCGCGCTGGTGTACGTCAGCACGTCGGGGCGGGCCTCAACGCGCCGGTTGTCCACCGGGCCGGCCCGCTGCGCCACCAGCAGCGGCCCGCCGAGCGACGGGGTGGGGTCGGCCGGGTCGTACCGGAACTCGTCCGGCGGCGAGGGGATCGGCGGCCGCACCGCCAGCTCGCCGCCCGG
This sequence comes from Micromonospora sp. NPDC049301, assembly GCF_040678715.1. NCBI lineage: Bacteria > Bacillati > Actinomycetota > Actinomycetes > Micromonosporales > Micromonosporaceae > Micromonospora > Micromonospora sp. NPDC049301. Next base: position 14,828 of record NZ_JBFAQO010000005.1, read on the forward strand.
ATGCAGGTGCCAGGCCGTGTCGACCGCCGGCGGCGGCCAGTCCGGCAGGTCCCGCCAGCCGCCGCCGGCGCCGCCCACGTGCAGCCGCACCGGGGCTGACCCGGGCGACCCGCCGAGGCGGGGTCGGTTGTCCCCCGCCTGAGCCGACCCGGTCAGGTGCTCGTCCAGCCAGGCCAGCCCCTCCCGCAGGGCGGCCACGAACAGGCCGGGGCTGCCGTGCGTCCAGGGGCCGATCACCAGGCGTGGCCGGGCACCAACGGCGCGCAGGGTGGCGTGGTCGTCGAGCTGGGCGGGCAGGAAGATGTCGTGCCAGCCGGTGACCATGAGCACCGGCGCCCGCACCCGGGCCACCCGGTCGGCGAAGACCCGGGTCCGCCAGTACGGGGCGTCCGGGGTGTGGTGGCGCAGCCACTCCTGGAAGAACGGGATCGTCACCCCGGTGGCCACCCGGTCCGCCCCGGCGAGCGGCAGGTGCTCCAGCGCGGCGGCCAGCCGGGGCTGCCCGCGCTTGAGCTCCCGCTGCCGGGCCAGCCACGGCACCGTCTGCGCGTGCAACAGCTCCGCCCAGGTCAGCACGGTGTCCAGGGCGAACGACTCCCCCGCGTACGTCGAGTCCCGGGTGGCCGAGGCGGTCACCACCGCGACCATCGCGCGCAGGTCGTCACCGGCGTCGGCGGCCAGCGCCCACTGCGCGAAGCCCTGGTAGCTGACCCCGAACATGCCGAGCGCGCCGGCCCACCACGGCTGGCGGCGCAGCCAGTCCAGGGTGTCCACCCCGTCGTCGCGCTCGTGCACCAGCGGCGCGAACGTTCCGCCGGAGCCGCCGGTGCCCCGGCAGGACTGGATCACCGCGTGCCGCCCGCGGGCGGCGAGCAGCCGGCCGAGCAGCCGCAGTGGTCCGCCCCGCCCGTACGGGGTGCGGATCAGCACGGTGGGCGCGTCCCGGACGGCCGGGGCGTAGTGGTCGGTGCGCAGCACGACGCCGTCGCGGGCCCGGACCGGGATGTCACGGGTGACCCGCACGGGGCCGGGGCGGGTCGCGGGAAGCCGCAGCGCGGCGCCGGCGAGACGGGCGACGAGCCGGTCCGGCACCGGTCAGCCCGTCGGGCGGCGGGTCGGTTCGGGTCGGGCGGCGCGCACGGCGTCGCGGTGCGCCCGCAGCGAGTCGCTCATCCGCGCCATGAACCGGTGCACCACCTCCAGCTCGTCGTCGCCGAACTCGGCCATCACCGCGTCGGTACGGGCGCCGAGGGGCTGGAAGAACTCCATGGCCAGCGCGGCCCCCTGGTCGGCGTAGTGCAGCAGCACCTTGCGCCGGTCGACGGTGTCCCGGTCCCGGCGGATGTGGCCGGCTCGCTCCAGCCGGTCGATCAGGGCGGTGACCGAACCGGACGAGAGGTTGAGGTGCTCGCCCAAGCGGCCGGGGGTGATCGGATCACCAAGGAGTTCGGCGTCCATGACGGCGAGCAGCGCGTTCAGGTCGGTCGGGTTGAGCCCGTGCAGGTTGGCGAACGCGTGGCCGACGTGCTGGGCGTCCACCGCGTACCGCCGCAGGTTGTTGGTGATCTCGGCGACCAGCTGCTCGCGGCGCGTGTCGCGCCGCCGGTACATGCCGTGAGTCGCCACCTCGCGCCGCTTCTTCCCGTCGTCGGTCCGCCGTGTTGCAGCATAGAACAGCCGTCGATAATCTCGTTTATCAAGATGCTTTCCCGTCAAGAGACCGTGGGGTCACCCTGATGTCTGCCTTCACCAGAGTCGCCCGTGGTCGGTTGGCCGCCTGGCTCACCGTGGCCGCCGCGATCGTCGTCGGCGCGGCCGTCTTCGGGCTGCCCCACCCGGACAACCCGGCGCCGATCTCCGCCACCGGCCTGTCCGCGCAGTGGCAGTCGACCCAGGTGCAGCGCCTGCAGGAGCAGCTCCCGTCCAGCGAGATCCAGCCGGCCATCGTGGTCGTCAGCCGCGGTGACGGCGGCGCCCTGAACGAGGCCGACCGGGCCGCCGTCGCCGCCCGCTCCGGCGACCTGGGCAGCCTCGCGGCCGGCGGGCGGGTCAGCCCGGCGCAGCTCTCCCCGGACGGCACGGTGGCGCTCGTCGCCGTGCCACTGAGCACCGGCGGCGGCCAGGACGAGGTCACCGAGACGGTCACCCGGCTGCGCGCCGCCCTGGCCGACCTGCCCGAGGGGCTCACCGCCGAGGTGACCGGAGCGCCCGCCTTCACCGCCGACCTCTCCTCGGTCTTCGAGGGCGCCGACGTCACCCTGCTCGCGGTGACCGCCGCCGTCGTCGCGGTGCTGCTGCTGATCACCTACCGCAGCCCGTTCCTGTGGACCGTGCCGCTGGTCGTGGTCGCGGCGACCGAGCAGCTCACCCTGCGCGCGGTGGACACGCTCGTACCGGCCGTGGGCATCACCCTCCAGGAGGGCCAGGTCACCGGCATCGCCAGCGTGCTGGTCTTCGGCGCCGCCACCGACTACGCCCTGCTGCTCATCGCCCGCTACCGCGAGGAGCTACGCCGCGAGGAGGACCGGTTCGCGGCCATGCGTGCCGCGCTGCGTCGCACCGCCGATCCCATCCTGGCCAGCGGCGGCACCGTGGTGCTGGGCGTGCTCACCCTGCTGCTCAGCGAGCAGGAGACGAACCGGGCACTGGCCGTGGCCTGCGCCACCGGGGTGGTCTTCGCGATGCTCTCGGCGCTGTTCGTGCTCCCCGCCGTGCTGGTGCTCTTCGGTCGTGGCCTGTTCTGGCCGTTCGTCCCCCGGGTCGGCGGCCCGGTCCGCGAGGGCCGGCTCTGGGGCCGGCTCGGCACCGCCGTGCAACGCCGCCCGGTGCCGGTCGCGGTGCTGGCCACGCTGCTGCTCGCCGGCCTGGCGCTGGGCGGCCTCGGTATCCGCACCGGCCTGTCGGAGACCGAGCAGTTCCGCGCCGAGCCGGAGGCGGTGACCGGCGCGCAGGCCCTGGCCCGGGCGTTCCCCGCCGGCACCACCCAGCCGGTGGCCGTGCTCACCACCCCGGCGGCGGTGCGGACGGTCACCGACGTCGCTGCCACCGTTCCCGGGGTCGCCTCGGCCCGCCCCGCGGACGCCGGCCAGGGCATCGCCCAGGTCGACGTGGTGCTGGAGGCCGAACCCGGGACCACCACGTCCGACCGCACCATCGAGGCGCTGCGCGACGCGGTCGGCGCGGTCCCCGACTCCGCCCCTCCCGCCGTCGACGGCGCCGACGCGCCGTCCGGGGCGATCGTCGGCGGGACCGTGGCCGGCACCTACGACTCGGAGAAGGCCAACGACCGGGACCTGCGGCTGATCCTGCCGATCATCCTGCTGCTGGTCGGCGCGGTGCTCGTGCTGCTGCTCCGCGGCCTGCTCGCACCGGTGCTGCTGGTGCTCACCGTGATCGCGTCGTTCTTCGCCAGCCTCGGCGCGGCGTGGCTGCTCTTCGACAACGTGCTGGGCTTCCCGGCACTGGACAGCGGCGTGCTGCTGCTCGCCTTCGTGTTCCTGGTGGCGCTCGGCGTGGACTACAACATCTTCCTGGTCACCCGCGCCCGGGAGGACGCGGGCCGCACGGGCACGCGGGACGGGATGCTCTCCGCGCTGCGGGTCACCGGCGGGGTGATCACGAGCGCCGGGGTGCTGCTCGCCGCGGTCTTCGCCGTCCTCGGTGTGCTGCCACTGATCACGCTGACCCAGATCGGCGTCATCGTCTGCATCGGCGTCCTGCTGGACACCCTGCTGGTCCGCACGGTCCTCGTGCCGGCGCTGGCGTTCGTGCTCGGCGACCGCTTCTGGTGGCCCGGCCGGATCGCACGCGAGCGCGTGGCGGACACCCCGCCGGAGCCGGTCGCCGCCCGCCACTGAGCGGGCAACACAATGCCGGGTGGGGCCGGGTGCGGCCCGACCCCACCCGGCTCGCTCAGTACCCCAGGCAGACGCACTCGGTCATCAGCGCCCGCACGTTGCGCACGTACGACGGATTGGGGATCTGCAACGGCTCACCCTCCTGCGCCACCGCACCGTGCCCGAAGTTGTACGCGGAGATGACCGCGTTAAGCAGGCAGGAGTCCAGCTCGGCGGTGCACAGGCCGGCGTCGAGCCGGAAGTCGGACTCGAAGTACATGTCGCCGATGTACTTGGTCAGCCAGGCCAGGTAGTTGGCGCCCAGGTACGCGTTGTCCCGGTAGTCATCGATCTCGTAGCTCTGCTCGAACCGCTGGTTCATCCAGGTCGCGGTGGCCGGCATCACCTGCATCAGCCCGACGCCGCCGTCGCAGGCGTAGATGTTGGACTGCCAGCCGCTCTCCTGCCAGGCGGTGGCCTTGAGCAGCGTGAGCGGGATCTTGATGGTCGGCGCGGAGGTCGGCCAGTACGTGCGGGCGGCCGCGTCGGTCAGCGCCGCCTTCGCCTCGGCCCGGGTCGCCTGGGTGCCCTTGTAGCTGGGCTCGCAGGAGGACGGTGCCGGCTTCGGCGGGGCCGGCGGGACCTTGGTCTCGGTGGGCGGCTTCGCCACCGCGCGCGGCTTCGTCGCCGGGCCGGACGTGCGGGTCGGCTTCTTCGTCGGCTTCGGGGTCGGGGACGCGCTGCGGCTCGGCGCGGCACCCATCGCGGCCACCCCGCTCACCGACGGGCTCGGCTCCCCGGTGGCCTCGTCGACCGGGGCGTCGGTCGGCTCATCGGTGACCGCGACCGGCGCGGCCTGGCTCTGCGGGCGTTTCCCCGCGTCGGCGCAGCCGACCATCGTGCCCACCAGCAGCAGCCCCGCGAGCACCATGGCGCCCACCCGACCGGTCCGTCCACACATGCCGTTCCTCCCCCGTACGACCGACGCCGCACCCTAACAAGGTTCGACCGGGCGCCGCGGCCCCTGCGCCGGCGGCCGGACCGGATCGTCGGGCTGCTCCCGCTCGCCCATCGCCCGGTCCCGGGTGGCCCAGGCCACCATGAACACCACCGTCCACAGCACCCCGAGCAGCACCGCCGCCGCGGTGCCGCTGGCCGTGTCCAGCCCGAGATAGAGCCGGGCGCCGCCGACCCCGAGCACACCCGCGGCGGCGGCCGTCCAGGCGGCCACCGCCACCGGCCAGCGGGCGCCCCGGGACACCAGCCAGGCCAGGGTGCAGAAGCTCGCCGCGACCACCGCGTTCTGGGTCGGGAACGGAACCGCCTCGCCGCCGTCCGGGCCGGCACCCGGTGACCCGGTCAGCTCGGCCACCACGGCCAGCACCAGCAGCGGCACGAACGCGCCCACCGTGCCGACCACACTGAGCAGGTCCGCCCGCCACGGCCGGTTCCGCCACGCCAGCACCGCGGCCACCAGCGCCACCAGAGCCACCAGCACCCAGCCCCGCACCACCGACACCAGCGCCGTGGTCGCGTCGGCGGCGCCCGGGGTCCGCCGGGCCGCGAACCAGTTTCCGATCGCCCCGTCCAACGCCGCCAGCCCGCTGTTGCGCACCACCACCGCGAGCAGGCCGGCGATGGCGAGCCCGGCGGCGAAGAGCAGCAGCAGCCCGGCGGCGAGGTTGAGCAGCAGCGTCCAGGCCGGCCCGATCCGCATGGCCACCAGGAAGAACAGCACCCCGTAGCGGGCGCTGAGCCAGCGCACCGGCGGCAGCGCGCCGGCCCGGGAGAGCAGCGCCCGGGCCGGGTCGGGGTTACGGCCCAGCCACCGGCCGGCCAGCACCACCCCCAACAGGCCCGCCAGCAGCACCAGCACCGCGCCGGTGGCCCGGCCGAGCAACCGGGAGACCGTGTCGTACGACTCACCGGCGACGTGACCGAGCAGCACCGATCCGCCCACCCAGGTCACCACGCCGGCCAGGTTCCACGGCGCGAACCGCCGGTACGGCATGCCGGCCGCACCGGCCAGCCGGGGCACCAGGGTGCGGGCGAAAGCCACCCAGCGAGCGGCGAACACGCCCCTTCCGCCGAGCCGGGCGAGCATGGCGTCGGCCCGGCGCCACCGCTCGGGCCCGACCCGGTGGCCCAGCCCGGCACGCAGGCGGGACCCGTACCGCCGCCCGGCGCGGAACGCCAGCGCGTCACCGGCGAACGCGGCGGCGATCATCGCCAGCAACGCGGGGCCCAGCCGCAAGGTACCGTTGTAGGTGAGGAAGCCGACGAGCAGCAGGGTAGCCTCACCCGGCACGAGCAGACCGAAGATCACCGCGGTCTCGCCCGCCACGATCAGCGCGGCGACCAGGTAGATCCACAGGGTGGGCAGACCCTGCACCATGGTCAGCAGATCGTGCACACAAGCCCCCGGGACACGGGAGCCAGCATGCCAGCCGGGGGAACGACCGGGACAGCAGTTTCACCAGAGATCAGGGGCACCTGGGGGTGACCCCGACGCAGCCTGCGCGAGCGCAGGCGGAAGGATAGAGGGTATGCAGCTTCGCACCGACCTCCGCAACGTCGCCATCATCGCTCACGTCGACCACGGCAAGACCACCCTGGTCGACGCCATGTTGCGGCAGGCCGGCGCGTACGGCGCCCGCGGTGAGACGACCGAGCGGGTGATGGACTCGGGGGACCTGGAACGGGAAAAGGGCATCACGATCCTGGCCAAGAACACCGGCGTCCGCTATCTGCCGGCGGACGGCTCCGACCCGGTCACCATCAACATCATCGACACCCCCGGCCACGCCGACTTCGGTGGCGAGGTGGAGCGCGGCCTGACCATGGTCGACGGTGTGGTGCTGCTTGTCGACGCCAGCGAGGGCCCGCTGCCGCAGACCCGGTTCGTGCTGCGCAAGGCGCTGCGCGCGCGGCTACCGATCATCCTGGTGATCAACAAGGTGGACCGCCCCGACGCCCGGATCAAGGAGGTCGTGGACGACACCTACGAGCTCTTCCTCGACCTGGACGCCGACGAGGAGCAGATCGACTTCCCGATCGTCTACGCCTGCGCCCGCGACGGCATCGCCTCGCTGACCCAGCCCGCCGACGGCTCCGTGCCGGACGACAGCAGCTCCCTGGAGCCGCTGTTCCGCACCCTGCTGGACACCATCCCGGCCCCCGCGTACGACGAGGACGCGCCGTTGCAGGCGCACGTCACCAACCTCGACGCCTCGCCGTTCCTCGGCCGCCTGGCGCTGTGCCGGGTCCGGCAGGGCACGATCAACAAGGGTCAGACGGTGACCTGGTGCCGCACCGACGGCAGCAGCCAGCGGGTGCGCATCTCCGAGCTGCTGATGACCGAGGGCCTGGAGCGCAAGCCGGCCGAGTCGGCGGGTCCGGGCGACATCATCGCGGTCGCCGGCATCTCCGACATCATGATCGGTGAGACGCTGGCCGACGCGGAGAACCCGGTGCCGCTGCCGCTCATCACCGTCGACGAGCCGGCCATCTCGATGACCATCGGCACCAACACCTCGCCGCTGGTCGGCCGGGTGAAGGGCTCCAAGGTCACCGCCCGGATGGTCAAGGACCGGCTCGACAAGGAGCTGATCGGCAACGTGTCGCTGCGGGTGCTGCCCACCGAGCGACCGGACGCCTGGGAGGTGCAGGGCCGCGGCGAGCTGGCGCTGGCCATCCTCGTCGAGCAGATGCGCCGCGAGAGCTACGAGCTGACCGTCGGCAAGCCGCAGGTGGTCACCCGCGAGATCGACGGCAAGACCTGCGAGCCGGTCGAGCGGCTGACCATCGACGCCCCCGAGGAGTACCTGGGCGCGATCACCCAGCTGCTGGCCACCCGCAAGGGCCGGATGGAGCAGCTGGTCAACCACGGCACCGGCTGGATCCGGATGGAGTGGCTGGTCCCGGCGCGCGGCCTGATCGGCTTCCGCACCGAGTTCCTGACCGACACCCGGGGCACCGGCATCCTGCACCACGTCTTCGAGTCCTACGAGCCGTGGTTCGGCGAGCTGCGTACCCGCAACAACGGCTCGCTGGTCGCCGACCGGGCCGGCGCGGTCACCGCCTTCGCGATGATCAACCTGCAGGAGCGCGGCCAGCTCTTCGTCGAGCCGACCACCGAGGTGTACGAGGGCATGATCGTCGGGGAGAACTCCCGCTCCGACGACATGGACGTCAACATCACCAAGGAGAAGAAGCTCACCAACATGCGGGCGTCGACCTCCGACGAGACCGAGAAGCTGATCCCGCCGCGCAAGCTGTCGCTGGAGCAGGCGCTCGAGTTCTGCCGCGAGGACGAGTGCGTCGAGGTCACCCCGACCGCGGTGCGCATCCGCAAGGTCGTGCTCGACCAGCAGCTGCGTGGCCGGGCCGCCGCCCGCCGCAAGCACGCCGGCTGACCCCACCAGCACCCGGCACCGGGCGCGTCGACCGCTTGCGGTCGGCGCGCCCGTCCGCTTTCGGCGGCGTACGCGGGCCAGCCCGTCCGGCCCACCGTTGATCGGCTACGGTCACCGGCATGACCTGGGATGATCTCGACGCCCACCTGGACCGGGTGCCCGGCACCGTCTCGGCGTACGTGGGCCGGCTCGACGCGCCGCCGACCTGGACCCGCCACGCCGACGCCGGCCACTACGCCGCCAGCACCATGAAGGCGGCCGTGCTCGCCGCGCTGCACCGCGCCGCCGAGGCCGGCACGCTGGACCTGGACGCCCCAGTCCCGGTGGTCAACGAGTTCGACTCGGCCCAGCCCGGCGCACCCCGGTTCTCCTGCGCACGGCACTACGACAACGACGACGCCGTCTGGGACCGGGTGGGCGGCACCGCGTCGCTGCGCTGGCTCGCCCACCGGATGATCGTGCGGTCCAGCAACCTGGCCACCAACCTGGTCATCGGCCACGTCGGGCTGCCCGCGGTGGCCGAGGTGTGGGCGCTGGCCGGGGCCCGGCACAGCGTCACCGGCCGGGGCATCGAGGACTTCGCGGCCCGCGAGGCCGGCATCACCAACCTGGTCACCGCGCACGACCTGGCCGCCCTGCTCGGCGCCCTGGCCACCGGGGCGACCAGCCCCGGCCGGCTCGCCTCGCCGGCCGGCTGCACGGCCATGCTGGACGTGCTGCTCGCCCAGGAGCACCGCGAGGACCTGGCCGCCGGCCTGCCCGAGGGCACCCGGATCGCGCACAAGAACGGTTGGGTGCGCGGTGTGCGGCACGGCGCCGGGGTGGTCCTGCCCGACGACGCCCCGCCCTACGTGATCACCGTCTGCACCACCACCGACCTGGCCGACGGCGGCGCCAGCGGGGACGAGGCCGAGGACGACGCCTGCCGGCTGATCGCCCACGTCTCGGCGCAGGTCTGGGCCGCCCGCCACCAGCTCTGACCGGGCACCCGCGCGCCGGCCGGCGCGGTCACTCCAGCAGGTGCTCCCGCAGCGCCATGCGGGTCTCGTCGGTCAGCCCGAGCCCGTCGCGCAGGTAGCCGTCGAACGAGCCGTGCACCCGACGCACCTCCTGGTAGCCGGCGTCGAGGTACTCGGGGCGGACCTCCAGCACCGGAAGCACCGCGTCGACGTCCAGCTCGGGCTGGCGGCGCCGCATCGCCTCGACGATCACCGCGCGCAGGCTGTCGGTGAGCGCGTTGTTGCGCAGGTACTCGGCGCGGATCGCGGCCTCGTCCACGCCGAGCACGGTCAGCAGGATGACGGTGAGCCAGCCGGTCCGGTCCTTGCCGGCGGAGCAGTGGTAGACCAGCGGCAGGTTCTCCGGTGCGGCGGCCAACCGGACGGCCTCGGCGAAGCCGACCCGCGCCGACTCGCCCGTGACGAACCACCGGTAGATCTCCGCCATCGCCCCGGCCGTGCCCTGCCGGGCCAGCTCCGCGTAGGCGTCCAGGTCGTGGCCGAGCAGCACCGCCGAGACGTACGTGAAGACCGGGTGCTCCGGGTCGTGCACCGGCAGGTGCACCACCCGCGGCTCGCCCACCAGCCGGTCGGTCGGGGCCACCTCGATCTCCGAGCCGGCGCGCAGGTCGACCACGCAGGCCGGCCCCAGTTTCGTGAGCACCGGCAGGTCCTCGTCGGTGAGCCGGCCCAGCGCCGGAGTCCGGATCAGCCGCCCGGTGCGTACCCGCCGGCCGTCGGCACCGACGAGGCCCCCCAGGTCACGCGCGTTCGGCGCGCCCACCATCTCCCAGTCCCGCCCGGCCATCCGGTCTCCCCTCCCGCCGTGTGCCTGCGTATAGGGTGCCCCATATGACGATCTCGGCGGTACGCACCCACCGGGTTTCCGCCCCCTTACACACCCCGTTCGTCACCGCGCTGCGCCGCACCACCACGGTGGACACTCTGGTCGTCGAGCTGGTCGACTCCGACGGCCGGTCCGGCTTCGGCGAGGCACCGCAGGTCTGGCAGGTCACCGGCGCGTCGGTCGGCGGCGCGCAGGCGTGCGTGCGGGAGTTGCTCGGGCCGCTGCTCACCGGGCGGGACCCGGACGACCTGGTGGCCCGCTGCGCCGAGGTGCAGCGCGCGGTGGTCGGCAACGAGGCGGCGAAGGCCGCGGTCGACGTCGCCCTGCACGACCTGGCCGCCCGGCGGTTGGGCGTACCCCTGGTGCGGTTGCTCGGGGGCACCACGCTGCGGGTGCCCACGGACGTCACGCTGGCCGCCGGCGACGCGGCGGACCTGGCGGCTGCCGCGCGACAGCGGCAGTCCGACGGCTTCGGCGTGCTCAAGCTGAAGGTCGGCACCGACGCGGCCGGCGACCTGGACCGGGTGCGGGCGGTCCGCTCGGCGGTCGGCGCCGGGGTCCGGATCCGGCTCGACGCCAACCAGGGCTGGACACCCCGCGAGGCGGTGCGGATCATCCGCGGCATCGAGGACGCCGGGCTCGACGTGGAGCTGGTGGAGCAGCCGGTGGCCCGCTGGGACCTGGACGGGCTGGCGTGGGTCAGCGACCGGGTGTCCGTGCCGATCCTCGCCGACGAGGCGGTCTTCGGGGTCCGTGACCTGGTGGAGGTGATTCGCCGCCGCGCCGCCGACCTGGTCAACGTCAAGCTGGCCAAGTGCGGCGGGCTGCGACCGGCCCGCACCCTGCTGGAGCTGGCCGCCGCGCACGGGCTCGGCACGGTCGTCGGGTCGATGATGGAGAGTCAGGTCGGCATCGGCGCGGCGGCGAGCCTGGTCGGCGCGTACGGCACCACGGCGGTCGCGGACCTGGACGCCGCCTGGTGGCTGGCCTGGTCGCCGGTGCGGGGCGGGCTCAGCTACGAGGGCGCCACCGTGGTGCTGCCGGACTCTCCCGGCCTGGGCATCTCCGGCCTGGCTGAAGTAAAGATGCAGCCCTCCGGTTGATGATCGTTGGTTTCTTTCATAGGGTTCCAGGGACAGCGGACACGAGCTGGGGGTTGACGTGGAGCTGCAGCCGGGCCGCGAGGCCGTCGTCCGGGTCGCGGTGGCGACGCTGTGGACCTCCCCCGAGGCGGTCCGCCCGGTCGACCAGCCGGCGCTGACCGCGCGCGCCGACATCCCGACCTGGATCTCCGGCCTGGACACCGACCAGCAGGTCGGCGACTGCGTGCTCAGCCAGCTGCTGCTGGGTGAGCGGGTGCTCGTCAGCGAGCTGCGTCCGGACGGCTGGGCACGGGTCGTCGCCGTCGAGCAACCGGCCGCCAAGCTGGACCCGCGCGGCTACCCGGGCTGGCTGCCCGCCGACCAGCTCACCCCCGTCGACCCGGCCGTCAGCGGCCCCCCGCTGGTGGTGGACGCCACGGTCACCGGCCTGCGCGCCGCGCCGAACGGGCCGGTGGTGCTGCCCGGTGTGGTCGTCGGCACCCGCCTCGTCCCGGCCGGCCCGGCGTGCCACGGCTGGCAGCCGGTGCACGTCCCCGGTCAGGCCGCGCCGCTCTGGCTGCCCGAGGGCCAGCTCACCCCGGCGCCGGCCGGGCCGCCCAATGCCGCCGACGTGCTGGCGGTGGCGCAGCGGCTGCTGCACGTGGCCTACGTCTGGGGCGGGCTCTCCGCGTACGGCATCGACTGCTCCGGTCTGGTGCACCTGGCGTGGCGCCGGTTCGGGGTGCTGCTGCCCCGTGACGCCGACGACCAGGCCGAGGCGACCAGCCCGCTGCCGCTGGGCGCGGAACGCCCCGGCGACCTCTACTTCTTCGCCCGCCCCGGCCGGAAGATCCACCACATCGGTATCGTCACCGCCGTCCCCGGCGACCAGGAGGACCGGCGGATGCTGCACGCCTGCTACCGGCGGCGGCGGGTGATCGAGGAGCCGCTGCCGGCCGAGCGGACCGCCACCCTGGTCGGCGCGCACCGGGTCTGACCGGCCGGGCGCGTCCCCGCACCCGGCCGGTGGTGTCTCAGCCCCGGGCCTCGGCCAGTTCGCGGCGGCGGTCCCGGGCGGACTTCATCAGGCTGGCGACCGTGGCGACCAGCAGGGTGCCGAGGATGACCAGCAGCGAGAGCCAGATCGGGATGTGCGGCGCCCACCCCACGTGCTCCCCGCCGTTGATGAACGGCAGGTTGTTGTCGGCCAGCGCCTCCAGCACCAGCTTGACCCCGATGAAGCCGAGCACGACGGCCAGGCCGTAGCTCAGGTAGATCAACCGGTCGAGCAGGCCGCCGAGCAGGAAGTAGAGCTGGCGCAGGCCCATCAGCGCGAAGACGTTCGCGGTGAAGACCAGGTACGGCTCCTGGGTGATGCCGAAGATCGCCGGGATCGAATCCAGTGCGAAGATCAGGTCGGTGGTGCCGATCGCGATCATGACGATGAGCATCGGCGTGAAGAGCCGTCGGCCGGCCGAGTGGGTCGTCAGCTTCGCGCCGTCGTAGTCCTTGGAGATCGGCAGCGCCTTGCGGCTCCACCGGATCAACAGGTTCTCGGAGAACTCGTCCTCGTCCGGCTCACCCTGCCGCGCCAGGTTGACCGCTGTGTAGATCAGGAACGCGCCGAAGATGTAGAAGACCCAGGAGAACTGGGAGATCAGCGCCGCGCCGGCGGCGATGAACCCGCCGCGCATCACCAGCGCCAGCACGATGCCGACCAGGAGCACCTTCTGCTGGTACTGCCGGGGCACCCCGAAGCGGGCCATGATGATCACAAAGACGAAGAGGTTGTCCACCGAGAGGCTGTACTCGGTGAGCCAGCCGGTGTAGAACTGCCCGGCCGAACTGGCCCCGGAGGTCAGCCAGACACCGGCGCCGAAGAGCAGGGCGAGACCGACGTAGAAGGCGACCCAGAGGCTCGACTCGCGCACACTCGGCTCGTGCGGGCGCCGACCGATGATCAACAGGTCGACGAGCAGGACCGCAGTCAGTGCGACGAGGGTCCCCGCCCACACCAATCCGGACACGTCCAACGTTCATTCCTCCGGCAGACACGCGGCGTCGGGCACACCGTACGCCCCCGGAGGGGCCGGTGTGCCGCTGACGGCTCACTCTGGTGACTGTCGGAGGTCTCTTCCGCCACCTCCCGAGCGGGACGGCGACCGACGGGGCCGGGTCGGGCCGCCGAGAATCCGGCGGTCGACCGTGCTGACGACTCCGTCGCGGGGGAATACTCCCCTCCTCGGTGACCATTCTCCCCCACCACGCCGTGTGATCGCACCCCGGGCAGCCGGTGTCCCCGGCCACCCGACCACCGGGAATACGGAGTGCCACATCCCGTGGCGCGTCCTAGGAGGCTAGTGCGTATCGGGTGCGACGAGCGGGTCGGTGAGCGACCAGCCAGCGGCGAGCAGCGCGTCGCAGGCCGACACCGCCCGGGCCAGCCGATCGGCGTGCGGTCCGGCCAGCTCCACCACCGGCACCCCGCACCCGGCCAGCTCGGTGCGGAACCGCTCGGTCATCCAGCCCCGCAGGTGCTCCCCGTCGCGCAGTCCGTCGTCGGTGAACGGCACGTCCCGGTGGTCGGTCAGCAGGTACAGGGCCGGCCGGCGGGCCGCGGCCCGGACCTCGGGCGACGCGCTGCCCAGGTAGCGCTCCTCCCAGATCGCGGTCGCCCGCGCGTCGGTGTCGCAGAACAGCAGCGGCCCGGACGATCGGGCCGCCGCGTCCTCGGCCGCCTGCTGCTCGCGGACCACCGTGCGGAAGTCGCCCCGGTCCCAGGCGACGTCGAACACGCTCGCCCCGGGTGACCGCTCACGCAGCCGGGCCAGCTTGCGGGCGGTCAACTCCCGGCCGTACTCCGGCACCCAGCCGGTGCCGTAGTGCTCGGCGAGCGCCGCGGCCATCGTGGTGGTGCCGGTCGACTCGGCGCCCACCACAACCACCCGCCGGACGAACCAGGCGCGCACCGGCGGGCTCAGCCACCGCCAGTGCCCCACCGGGTCCGCCCGCACGGCGGTGCCGGAGACCGGCACGGTGCGCCGGTCCGGATCCACCGACACGGATACGGCGTCGAAGCGGCGGGCCAGCTCCGCGCCGTACGCCTCGGAGGAGAAGACCGCGTCCACCGGCCTCGAACCGACCGCCGCCCGAAACACCGCGCAGTGCGCGTCCCAGACCGCCGGGTCGGCGTAGTCCACCGGGTGGTCGTCGTACCGGCCGACGAACCGCACCCACGGGGTGTCCGCGTGCACCTCACGCAGCCAGTCCAGCCGCACCCCGAGCGGGATCGACTCGCGGCGCGACGGCGCCACCACCACGGTGACCCGGGCGCAGCGGGCGGCGGCCGCCGCGATCAGCGCGTGGTGCCCGGCGTGCGGCGGATAGAACTTCCCGACCACCATCCCGTGCCCGAACTCCGGGCTGGACGTCCGCTCCGGCGCCCTCGGCGCCGGCGGGTGGCCGGGTGCGCGGTCGGTCACGCGGTGACCGGGGCCGGGCCGGGTGGGACCGGGGTGGGCCGGTCGGCCCGGCGCAGGTCGGCCCGCCAGGCGCGCAGCCCGAGCACGCAGAGGGCGAGGAAGACCAGGTACAGGACGGCGGTCAGGTGCAGGCCCTTGTACGCGTACAGCGGGATGTAGATCAGGTCGGCGGCGATCCAGAGCCACCAGCTCTCCACCCGCTTGCGGGTCTGCCCGTACGTGGCCAGCAGGGACAGCGCCGTGGTCAGCGCGTCCGGCAGCGGCACCGTGGAGTCGGTGGCCCGGTCCAGCAGAGCCCACAGCGCGCCGGTGAGCAGCACCCCGGCGACGGCCAGCCCCAGCCACTCCCCCCGCCCGGTCCGGCTCACCGTGAGCCGGGTCCGCCGCTCGCCACCGAACAGCCAGTGCCACCAGCCGTAGCAGCCGAGCGCGACGTAGACGATCTGGAGCCCGGCGTCGGCGTACAGGCCGGCCGTCCAGAACAGCAGCATGAGCAGCAGAACGTTGGCGATGCCGATCGGCCAGTTCCCGATCCGCTGCCGGGCCACCAGCCAGACGTTCAGCACGCCGGTGGCGAACCCCAGCAGCTCAGCCCAGGTGGTGCCGGTGCCGGCCACCTGGAACGCGGTGCCGGTGAGCCAGTCGATCATCACAGTGCCCTCCCGGGCACCCACCCTAGGGCCACTGTCGACACCGGAACAGACCCCACGACAGCGCCCGGTCCACCCGTCGTGGGAGGCTTCCCGACATGGTGCTTGAGGTCGCGCTGATCGACGTACTGCCCGGACACGAGGACGCGTTCGCCGCCGCGTACGCCCAGGGTCACCCGGTGCTCGCCGGGACGCCCGGCTGCCGGTCGGTGCGGATGACCCGGGGGATCGAGTCCCCGAGCCGGTTCGTGCTGCTGGTGGAGTGGGACTCGGTCGAGGCGCACGAGGAGAACTTCCGGGCCAGCGAGCGGTTCGAGAAGTGGCGGGCGCTGATCGGGCCGCACTTCGCCGGGCCGCCCCTGGTCGAGCACTTCATCGACGTACCGGCCTGAGCGGAGCTGTCGTACCGCGTGGTTATCGTGCCCACCGCACGCGTCGGCCACCGGTCCCGACGGGCTCGGGGGCGCCGGGCCCGGTGGCCGCGCCGTGCCCTCACTCGCCGACGCGGCGGGCCAGCGCGGTGACCGTCTCCTCGGGCGACAACGCGGCGGCCAGCAACGCCTCGGTCATCCGCGCGTACCGGTCGACGTCGACGGCGGTGGCCAACCGGACGTCGGTGGTCAGCGCCTCCAGCATCACCGTCCGCGGGTCCGCCGGGTCGGGGAAGGCGTACCAGGAGTACGGGGTGAGCGGGTGCAGCCCGCCGCCGGCCGCCCCGCGCGGCAGCAGCCGCACCGTCACGTGGGCCAGCCCGGTCACGGCGACCAGGTGCCGCAGCTGCTCGTGCCAGACCGCGACCGGCAGGTCACCCTGGTCGCAGGCCGCTTCGGCGAGCACCGCGGTGTAGCGCGGCGGGTCGGCCCGACGCAGCACCTCCTGCCGCATCGCCCGCGCGCGCACCTCGGCCTCCACATCGACCTCCGGTGCGAGCAGGGCACCGGCGGCGACCCGCAACCGGGCGTACGCCGGCGTCTGGAGCAGCCCCGGCACGACCGCCGGCTGGTACTCGACGATGTGGGCGGCTCCCGCCTCCAGCTCGGCGTAGGTGCGCTGCCGTTCGCTCATCTCGCCGACGGTCTTCCACCAGCCGCGGCTGGTGGCCGCGTCCCGGGCGATCACGATCAGCGCGTCCCGGGTCGGTGCCGGCACCTGGTAGACGTCGAGCAGGTCCAGCACGTCGGCGAGATCCGGACGGCTCTGGCCCAGCTCGATGCGGGACAACTTCGACGTCGAGGCCCAGCCCAGCCGATCGCAGACCTGCTCCAGGGTCAGCGCCTCGCGCCGGCGTAGCTGGCGCAGCTCGGCGCCGAGCCGCACGCGTCGAATGACCGGACTTGTTGGCAACGGCATCCCCGCCTCCCCACCGAGGGAGAGTACGCAGGACGATCACGCAGCGCAATACCGCGCTCGCGCACCGCAACCAATCCGATCACCCCGGCCGGCCGGGCGGATGGTCACCTTCTCGGTTCCGCACGTCGGCGACGGATGCCCGGCCGGCCTGGGTCGGCCCGGGTCCCCTGCCGGCACGGCGTGTGTCCCCCTGCCCGGCTCGCTCAGGGGCGGTAGGTGCCGAAGCTCCAGACGGTGCCGGCCAGGTCGCGGGCGGCATAGTCACGGGAGCCGTAGTCCGTGTCGAACGGCTCCCGTGTGATCTCGGCGCCGGCCGCGCGGGCCCGAGCGCAGTGGGCGTCGACGTCCGGCACCGCCACGTAGACCGACCAGTCGACGTCGGCCGGACGAAGGGGTGCGTCGGCCCGACCGCCCAGCATGATCATGCCGGTGTCGAGGACGAGTTCGGCGTGCGCGACGGTGCCGTCCGGCGCCTCGTGCACGGCATGCACCTGGAAGCCGAAGGCGGAGCAGAGCCAGTCGATCGCGGAGCGGGGATCGGGGTAACGGAGGATCGGATAGATGGTTCGCATGAGCTGATTCTGCGGCCGGCGGGCCCGACCGGGATTGGACGAATGTGACCTCGGTGGATTTCCCTCGGCTGCGTGGTGTCAGCCGACCATCGCCGACCGGGCGGCGAGCAGCGCGGCCGGAGTGGCCCCCGCGAACCGGCGAAAGTCCCGGATGAGGTGGGACTGGTCGTAGTAACCGCACCGAGCCGCCACCGCGGCCCAGTCGACGGTCCGCCCCGCACCTGCCTCGGACTGCCCAGCCGCGACCGGCGCCCCGACACCCGGCCCGCCCATGGTGCTCGGCCCGATGGTCAGGCCGACGTTGGTCAGCGCCGCGTACGCGTGCTGGAAGCGCAGCAACCGGGCGGCCGTCTTGGGCGGCAGCCCGACCTCCTGCCGGAACCGGGACGCGAGATGCCGCCGGCTCCAACCCAGCTCGTCGGCGAGCACACCGACACCACCCTGCCCACCGCTGCCGACGAGCCACCGCCACGCCCATTCGAGCCGGGCATCCACCGGCGGGGACGCCGACAGCCGGGCGGCGAGCACCCTGTCGAGCAGGACGAACCGCTCCGGCCAGCCCGCCGCCTCGGCGAGCCGGACGCGCAGCCGATCCAGCCAACGGCCCGGGAGCTGCCCCACCCCGACGGCCCGGTTCGTCAGCTCGCCCAGCGGCAGGCCGAGGATGCGGCGGGCGGTCAGCGGCGCGAGCAGCAGCTCGACACCCTCCCCCACACCCACCGTGCGGGTGGTGCACCAGCCGTCGAAGGTGCCGGCCACGAACGAGTCGACCCGCTGGACGCCGCGCTCGGCGCTACGCGGGTCGCTCACGTCCAGTGGGGCACCCCAGCCCAGGATCAGTACCACGAAGACGCCGGCCGCCTCGCGACGGACCAGCGGCAGGTCCGCCCGTTCCCGGTAGCCGACGTACCGGTCGACGAAGGGACGCAACCGCACCTCGGGCAGCCCGAGAACCATCTCGTCGAGGGGTGCCACCGCCGTCAACCCCCACCGCCCTCCCTGCGGCCCCGCCGGTCACGTCCCGAGGGTGCGCGGGGCGCGGCCACCGGGGGTGGTCGTCACTTCACGCCGGCGGCGTCCATGCCGCGCAGCTCCTTCTTCAGGTCGGCGACCTCGTCGCGGATCCGGGCCGCCAGCTCGAACTGCAGCTCGCGCGCGGCGGCCAGCATCTGGTCGTTGAGCTCCTGGATCAGCTGGGCGAGGTCGGCGCGGGCCATCCCCTCGCGTGACGGGGTGGTGGCGGCGGCCCGACTCCGGCTGCGGGTCTCCTTGACCGGCGCCTTGCCCCGGGAGAGCTGGCGTACCGCGCCGCCGACCCGGGAGTTCTCGGTGTCCTCCGCCTCGCGGTAGATGTCGTCCAGGATGTCGTGGATCTTCTTGCGCAGGGGCTCCGGGCTGATCCCGTGCGCCTCGTTGTGCGCGATCTGCTTGGCCCGGCGCCGATCGGTCTCGTCGATCGCGTCCGCCATCGACGGGGTGATCTTGTCGGCGTACATGTGCACCTGGCCGGAGACGTTACGCGCGGCCCGGCCGATGGTCTGGATCAGCGACCGGCCGCTGCGCAGGAAGCCCTCCTTGTCGGCGTCGAGGATCGCCACCAGCGACACCTCGGGCAGGTCCAGACCCTCGCGGAGCAGGTTGATGCCGACCAGCACGTCGTACTCGCCCTTGCGCAGCTCGCGCAGCAGCTCCACCCGGCGCAGCGTGTCGACCTCCGAGTGCAGGTAGCGCACCCGGATGCCGTTCTCCAGCAGGTAGTCCGACAGGTCCTCGGCCATCTTCTTGGTCAGCGTGGTGACCAGCACCCGCTCGTCCCGCTCGGTACGCAGCTTGATCTCATGCATCAGGTCGTCGATCTGGCCCTTGGTCGGCTTGATCACGACCTCCGGGTCGATCAGCCCGGTGGGGCGGATGACCTGCTCGACGAACTCACCCTGAGCCTGCTCCAGCTCCCACGGGCCCGGGGTCGCCGACAGGTAGACCATCTGGCCGACCCGCTCCAGGAACTCGTCGAAGCGCAGCGGCCGGTTGTCGGCCGCGCTGGGCAGCCGGAAGCCGTGGTCGATGAGCATCCGCTTGCGCGAGGCGTCGCCCTCGTACATGCCGCCGATCTGCGGGATCGTCACGTGCGACTCGTCGACGACGGTGAGGAAGTCGTCCGGGAAGTAGTCGAGCAGGCAGTGCGGCGGGCTGCCGGGCAGCCGCCCGTCCATGTGCATCGAGTAGTTCTCGATGCCGGAGCAGAAGCCCACCTGCCGCATCATCTCGATGTCGTAGGTGGTGCGCATCCGCAGCCGCTGGGCCTCCAGCAGCTTGCCCTGCCGCTCCAGCTCGGCCAGCCGCTCGGCCAGCTCCACCTCGATGTCGCGGATGGCCCGCTCCATCCGCTCCGGGCCGGCCGCGTAGTGCGTGGCCGGGAAGATCACCAACTGGTCGACCTCACGGACCACGTCACCGGTCAACGGGTTGAGGTAGTAGAGCTTCTCCACCTCGTCGCCGAACAGCTCGATGCGGACCGCCAGCTCCTCGTACGCCGGGATGATCTCCAGCGTGTCGCCGCGGACCCGGAAGGTGCCCCGGTTGAAGGCCATGTCGTTGCGGGTGTACTGAATGTCGACCAGCCGGCGCAGCAGCTTGTCGCGGTCGAGCTCCTGGCCCACCTCGACCCGGACCGCCCGGTCGAGGTACTCCTCCGGGGTGCCCAGGCCGTAGATCGCCGACACGGTCGCCACCACGATCACGTCGCGGCGGGTGAGCAGCGACATGGTCGCCGAGTGCCGCAGCCGCTCGACCTCCTCGTTGATCGAGGAGTCCTTCTCGATGTAGGTGTCGGTCTGCGGGATGTACGCCTCGGGCTGGTAGTAGTCGTAGTACGAGACGAAGTATTCGACCGCGTTGTGCGGCAGCAGCTCGCTGAACTCCTTGGCGAGCTGCGCGCAGAGCGTCTTGTTCGGGGCGAGCACCAGGGTCGGGCGCTGCAGCCGCTCGATCAGCCACGCGGTGGTGGCGCTCTTGCCGGTGCCGGTCGCGCCGAGCAGCACCGTGTTGCGGTCGCCGCGCCGGACCCGACGCTCAAGGTCGTCGATGGCGGCGGGCTGGTCGCCGGCCGGCTGGAATTCACTGACGACCTGGAAGCGGCTGTCGAGCCGGGGAATGTCGAGCGCCATGACCTCAACGGTACGCCGGAGGTCCGACAGGAACGGCCGTCACGGCGGGTACGTGATCAGCTTCAATATTCCCATTGTGTGGCACATGTCACCGACGCTAGGCTCTCGTCGTAGGCCGCTCGCGGCGGCCGACCGGGCCGGTGGCCCAGGCCGTCATCACGGCCGGCCACCCCCGGCACAGCGGTCGCAGCACCCGGCGCGTCCGGCGTGCGCACCCTTGTGGTCGCGCTCGAGGCGCAGACCGGCCGCCGCGAGCGCCCCTGCTCGCCACTCCGACGCCAGCACCGCCGCTCGTCACCCCGGCGCCGCCCCGCCCGTTTCACATCCGTGGACACCTCTCCGAACCCCACTCGCGACAACGGCAGCGCGCCCCGGCCCGCCGACACCGCCGACACCGGCGCCGCCGACACCGCCGGCCCGGTAAAGGCCAACCGCCGCCGTCGTACGGTCCTGCTGCTGCTCGGCCTGACCGCCGTCACGTCCGCGACCGCGCTGGTGATCGGGTTGCTGAGCTGGGCGCCCGACCCGCCCGAGCCGGTCCGGCCGCTGACCATCGCGGAGGGCGAGCGGCTGGCCGCGATGCGGGTCACCAACCTGCGGGACCTGCGCGCCGGGGTCCGCGTCACGGCCGGCACCGGCGCCGCCCGTACCGAACTCGTGGGCTGGGTGGACTGGTCCCGGCCGCTGCTCTACCTCGACGTGGGCGGGCCGGGCGCGGGCGCCGAGCGGGGCCTGTTGCAGAGCGCCGGCCCGGTGCTGGTGATCCGGCCGGACCCGTCCGCGGTGCCCACCCCCGCCGCGCCGCCACTGGTGCCGCCGGCGGACCGCTGGCGCCTGCGCCACCTGGCACCTGGGTCGGGCCTGGCACCGGTGCTCGACCTGCTCCTCGGCCTCGCCGCCGACCGCCCCGACCCGGCCCAGGCGCTGCGCGACGGCGGTGCCCGCTGGATGGCCCGGGAGACGGTGGCCGCCGGCCCGGTGGACGTCCTCCAGGCGCCGCTGCCCGGCGGAGCCGCGCCCGCCGGCACCCCGGCGCCGGGCAGCACGCCGACCGGTGGCGACCGGGACGGGCAACCCCGCTACTGGCTCGACCGGGACAGCAGGTTGCACAAGCTGGTCGCCCAACTGCCCGGCGTCGGCCCGGTCACGGTGATCCTCAACCGGGCGGACCGGCCGACGCTGCGCCCGGTGGACGCGCTCGGCGGCCGGCCCGGGCTGCCCCGTGCGCTGACCGACGCCGAGCAGGACCGGCTGAGCCGGCTACCGGCCCGGCTGCGCGCCCAGGGCGGGGCCGCGCTGACGCTGACCGCCCCGGTGGGCACGGACACCAACCTGCGGGGTGCCGGCTGGGTGAGCTGGACCGCCCGTACCGCGTACGTGGCGGTGGCCGACCTCGGCGTACCGGATCGCCGGACCCTGCTGCGACGGGACACCGCCGGCCTGGCCCGGGCGGACGTGCCGGCCACGGCCGGTGGCGGCGGCGCCGCCGAGACGCCGGGCCGGCCGCCACTGCCGCCCCCCGCCGGGGCGTGGCGGTCCACCCGGTCCGGCAGCGACGACCTGAGCCGGCTGGTGGGCGCAGCGCTGGCCGCCGGGTCGGCCGGGCAGCGCGGCGCGGCCGTGCGGGTACGCGAGGACGTCGCCGCCGGCCGGACCGTCGACGTCGTCGAGCTGCGGACGGCGGACGGGCGGCTGCGCTACTGGATCGACCGGAACGGGTCGCTGCGCCGGCTGGAGCTGCACACCGCCCCCGGCGCCTGGGCGCAGCTCGACCTCAACCCCGCCTCGGTGCCCCGGCTGCCCCCGGCGCCCCGCCCGGCGGCCACCACCTGAGCGACCCTGGCGCTCAGGGCCGCCAGCCGGTCTGCGCGGCCCACTGCTCGGCCCGCAGGTACTCCTCGTCGAACCACGGGTCACGGGCCGTACCGGACCCGCTGACGAGCGGCGCCGCGTCGACCAACTCCCGCTTGACCAGCAGGTACGCGGCCCGGTGGTCCGGATCGGCGCGCAGGTGGTCGCGCATCAGCAGCGCGTACCGCCAGCCGGGCGATCCGGTCACCCGCACGTGCAGACGCACCGGGCGGGCCGGGTCGGCGCTGCCGTGCAACCGCTTCTCCCACCGGCCGCTGCCGGCCGGCCGCGGATCGTCCCACCACTGCCCGGGCACCCGCGGGAACCCGGCGTTCGCCAACCGGTCGGTCAGCGTCCCGTCGGCGTCGGCGAGGCTGGGCACGGCCACCTGCACGTCGATCACGTCCTCGGCCGCGAGACCGGGCACCGCGGTCGGGCCGACGTGGTCGATCCGCAGGTCGGCCGGGGCCAGCGCGTGCCGGATCCGGGCGGCCAACCGGGCGTACTGCTCGGGCCAGGACGGGTCGGCCTCGGCCCGGTCGACCCGGCCCGGCCGGACCACCCGCCGCTCACGCACGTTGTGCTCGTAGGGCACCAGCCGCTGCCGCCAGAGCGCGTCGACCTGAGCGTGCAGCGCCTCAAGGCTTCCGTCGTTGGTCAGCACCACGTCGGCCACCGCGCGGCGACGGCCGTCGTCGGCCTGCGCGGCGATCCGCCGCTCGGCCTCCGCGCGATCCATCCCCCGGTCCCGCGCCAGCCGTTCCAGTCGCGTCGGCACGGCCGTCTGCACCACGACCACCAGGTGGTACGTGGGCGCGAGACCCACCTCCACCAGCAGCGGCACGTCGTTGACGACGATCGCGTCGGGCGCCGCCGAGGCGACCAGCGCGGCGGTGCGGGCCCGGACCCGGGGATGGGTGATCGCCTCCAGCCGGCGGCGGGCGGCCTCGTCGGCGAACACCACCGCGCCCAGTGCGGCACGGTCCAGAGCGCCCTCGGCGTCGAGCACCCGCTCGGAGAAGGCGGCGACGATCTCGGCCAGCCCCTCGGTGCCCGGCGCGACGACCTCCCGCGCCACCCGGTCGGCGTCGATGAGCACGGCACCCCGCTCGACCAGCCGCGCGGCCACCGCGCTCTTGCCGGACCCGATCCCGCCGGTCAATCCCACCCTCAGCACCGAACCAGTCAACCGGATCACGTACCCCGCCGCCAAACTCACCCGCACCGCGGGTGGCGGCGGGCGGCTGCGAGCCCGGCGTGCCAGCGCGCGGCGCCGGCGGGCCGCGTGCCGGCGCGGACGTGACGGCGGACAGTCTGTCGGGGGTACGGCGAGGGCCCCGCCCCCGACGATCCGAAGATCGCGGGGACGGGGCCCTTCGTCGTTCAGCGGGTCACTTACCGCCGGCGAGCTTCTCCCGCAGTGCGGCGAGCGCCTCGTCGGTGGCCAGGGTGCCGGCCGGCTCCTCGGCCTGCCGGCTCGGGGCCGGGCTGGTCGAGGAGGTGGTGCCGCCGCCAGCGGCCGGGACGGCCGGAGTCGGGTTGGCAGCGGCCTCGGCGTCGGCAGCCCGGGAGGTCTGCACCTGCTTGGTGTGGGCCTCCCAGCGCTGACGGGCCTCGGCGTACTGGTTCTCCCAGGTCTCGCGCTGCTTGTCGTACCCCTCGAGCCACTCGCCCGTCTCCGGGTCGAAGCCCTCCGGGTAGATGTAGTTGCCCTCGGCGTCGTACGTCGCGGCCATGCCGTAGAGGGTCGGGTCGAAGTGCTCCTCGCCCTCGACGAAGCCCTCGTTGGCCTGCTTGAGCGACAGCGAGATCCGGCGGCGCTCCAGGTCGATGTCGATGACCTTGACCATGACCTCGGAGCCGACCTGGACGACCTGCTCCGGGATCTCCACGTGGCGCTCGGCCAGCTCGGAGATGTGGACCAGGCCCTCGATGCCGTCGTCCACCCGGACGAACGCACCGAACGGCACCAGCTTGGTGACCTTACCCGGCACGATCTGCTGGATCGCGTGGGTGCGGGCGAACTGCCGCCACGGGTCCTCCTGCGTCGCCTTCAGCGACAGCGAGACCCGCTCGCGGTCCAGGTCGACGTCCAGGACCTCGACCTCGACCTCCTGGCCCACCTCGACGACCTCGGACGGGTGGTCGATGTGCTTCCAGGACAGCTCGGAGACGTGCACCAGACCGTCGACACCGCCGAGGTCCACGAACGCGCCGAAGTTGACGATCGAGGACACGACGCCCTTGCGGACCTGGCCCTTCTGCAGCTTGTTGAGGAACTCGGTGCGCACCTCGGACTGCGTCTGCTCCAGCCAGGCCCGGCGGGACAGAACCACGTTGTTGCGGTTCTTGTCCAGCTCGATGATCTTGGCCTCGAGCTCCCGCCCGACGTACGGCTGCAGGTCGCGCACGCGCCGCATCTCGACCAGGGACGCGGGCAGGAAGCCGCGCAGCCCGATGTCGAGGATGAGGCCGCCCTTGACCACCTCGATGACCGAGCCGCGGACGACACCGTCCTCGTCCTTGATCTTCTCGATCGTGCCCCAGGCCCGCTCGTACTGCGCCCGCTTCTTGGAGAGGATCAGACGACCCTCCTTGTCCTCCTTC
Source organism: Micromonospora sp. NPDC049301 (assembly GCF_040678715.1). NCBI lineage: Bacteria > Bacillati > Actinomycetota > Actinomycetes > Micromonosporales > Micromonosporaceae > Micromonospora > Micromonospora sp. NPDC049301. The sequence continues at coordinate 39,685 of NZ_JBFAQO010000005.1, forward strand.
TGGAGGACCAGGGCCTCGATGTGGTCACCAACCGTCACAACCTCGGCGGGGTCCACGTCGTGCTTGATCGACAACTCCCGAGAGGGGATGACACCCTCGGTCTTGTAGCCGATGTCGAGCAGGACCTCGTCCCGATCGACCTTGACGACGGTGCCTTCGACAATGTCGCCGTCGTTGAAGTACTTGATGGTCTCGTCGATCGCGGCGAGGAAAGCCTCCTCGGAACCGAGATCGTCGTGGGTGACCCGGGTGGCGCTCGAGGGGGCCTCGATGCTGCTCGTCATGTGGGCGGTTGCTCCGGTCGGATGGGTTGTCACAGCAGGCTGGTGTCGCGGTGACCTGTTCGCGCCAGCGGATCCGTCGCCGGGCACACCGAACGATCGCCAAGTGAGATCATGATGTGGCTCCGTCGACCGCGCACCGTCTCCCTGCCGAGGCACACGATCCGCGAGCGCATCGTCTAGCCTACCGTGCGCATTACCACAGCGTGCAAGCCCTCCCGACTCCTCGCCGTGCGATGACCTGCGAAAGCCGAACAATCGCCCAGAAACCACCCCTGCTGTCTCCCACGTCACACCCGCCTCCCCAGCACCACCGGGCGGGGGACGCGGCCGGCGCCGGGGAACGCGCCGGCGGGTCGGCTCGGCCCACCGCCCGCGAGAGCCGCCGCGGGGCCTAGCGTGAGCGCGTGGATGACGACAGCCGGGTGACCCGGCGCCGGGTCGGTGACGCCGAGGTCCGGCGGGCCAACCGCGGCTGGTGGGACACCGACGCCGACGACTACCAGGCCGAGCACGGGGCGTTCCTCGGCGAAGTGGACTTCGTCTGGTGCCCGGAGGGCCTGCGCGAGGCCGACGCCCGGCTGCTCGGCGACCTGCCCGGGCGCCGGGTGCTGGAGGTGGGCTGCGGCGCCGCGGCCGCCGCCCGCTGGCTCGCCACCCAGGGCGCCCGGCCGGTCGCCTTCGACCTGTCCGCCGGCATGTTGCGCCACGCCGCGGACGCCGCCGACCGCACCGGGGTACGCGTACCGCTGGTGCAGGCCGACGCGCTCGCCCTGCCGTTCGCCGACGAGTCGTTCGACCTCGCCTGCACCGCGTTCGGCGCGATCCCGTTCGTGGACGACTCGGCGGCCCTGCTCGCCGAGGTGCACCGGGTGCTGCGCCCCGGAGGCCGGTGGGTCTTCTCGGTGACCCACCCGATGCGCTGGATCTTCCTCGACGACCCGGGCGAGGGCGGGCTGACCGCCGTGCACTCGTACTTCGACCGGTCCCCGTACGTGGAGCAGGACGAATCCGGCGTGGCCACGTACGTCGAGCAGCACCGGACCCTCGGCGACCGGATCCGGGAACTGGTCGGGGCCGGGTTCCGGCTGCTGGACCTGGTGGAGCCGGAGTGGCCGGCGGGGCACGAGGGGATCTGGGGGCAGTGGAGCCCGCTGCGCGGGCGGCTCTTCCCCGGCACCGCCATCTTCGTCACGGAGAAGGCCGAATGACGGCATCGCATGCGCGGTGCGACCCCACCCCATCGACCGGCGGTAGGCTCGCCCCATGAGCGCGGAGGCCATTCCGACACCACCTGGCCCCTGGTGTCCGGACCCGATGCGGCAGCAGCGCGCCGACTACACGGTCGAGGATCTGCTCAATCTGCCGGATGACGCCCCCCGCGTCGAACTCGTCGATGGAGTCATCCAGGTGACACCCTCCCCCACGCTGGGCCATCAGGACATCTCCCTGCTCCTCGCCCACTGGCTGCTGCAGCACGCGCCCGGTGACCTTCGGGTCGCCCAAGCCGTTGGTGTCGGGCTCAGCTTCAACACCAGCCGACAGCCGGATGTCCTGTTGCGCCGCGCCGAGGTGCCGTCCGATCGGTCCATGCTGCGGCCGGCGGATGTCGTCCTCGCCGTGGAGATCGTCTCGCCGGGCACCCGACGGATCGACCGGTTCGCCAAGCCCGGCGAGTACGCCGCCGCCGGCATCCCCTTCTACTGGCGCATCGAACAGGATCCGGTGCACGTGTACGCGTACCGGATCGGCGACCGGGTAGGGCCGGGCGGTGAGCGGCAGTACGAGTTGGTCGCCGACGGCACCGACGTGATCGAGTTGACCGAGCCGTTCGAGATCAAGCTGCCGATCGCCGAGATCACGCCGTAGTCGGCCGCCTCGGCAGGCCGTTTCGCCCTGGCGGCGCCGGGTAGCCAGGGCGTATGGCCGAGCAGAGGGAATTCCGCGAGGGCGACCACGTCTCCTGGGCCAGTCACAGCGGCCGGGCGCACGGCGTCGTCAAGGAGAAGCTGACCGATCGGACCCACGTACGCGGGCACGCCGTGAACGCGACGGAGGACGAGCCGCAGTACCGGATCCGCAACGACGACTCGGGCCGCGACGTCGCCCACCGGCCGGAGGTGCTGCGCCGTGAGCAGGGGTGACGACGGCGGCGACACCTACCGGGAGTTCGCCGACGCGGTGAACATGAAGCCCCGCGAGCTGTCGACGTGGCTGGAGACCGACGAGTCGAAGCAGGTCGGCTGGCACAAGGGCGGCCGCTCCGGTGGCGGTGAGTCGGTCGGGCACGAATCCGGTCGAAAGATCATCGACCTGTTGCGACGCAAGCGCGGTGACCTGTCCGAGGGCGACTACAAGCACATGCGCAAGGTGGTCGGCTACGTACGCCGGCACATGGCCCAGCGCCCCTCCGGCGACGTCCGCAACACCAAGTGGCGCTGGTCGCTGATGAACTGGGGCCACGACCCCCTCAAGGGCCCGCTGCCGCCCCCGGGCGGCCCGTCGCGCCGCGCCCTCGACCGGCACGGCACGCCGCCGAAGGAACGCCGGGGGCCTGGCCGCTGACCCACCACCGCGAGCAGAGCGCCGACAGCGCCGACCACAGCGTCAGTGGTCGGCGCTGTTCCAGTCCCGGCCTTCGCCGACCGACACCTCCAGCGGCACCGACAGCGGGTACGCCTCGCCCATCTCCCGCCGGACCAGCGTCTCCAGTGCCTCGCGCTCGCCCGGCGCGACCTCGAACACCAGCTCGTCGTGCACCTGCAGCAGCATCCGGGAGCGCAGCCCGGCGTCGCCCAGCGCGGTGTCGACGTGCAGCATCGCCAGCTTGATGATGTCGGCCGCCGAGCCCTGGATCGGGGCGTTGAGCGCCATCCGTTCGGCGATGTCGCGGCGCTGCCGATTGTCACTGCCCAGGTCGGGCAGGTAGCGGCGGCGGCCCAGAATGGTCGAGGTGTAGCCGTCCTGACGGGCCCGGGCGACCACCTGGTGCAGGTAGTCACGCACCCCACCGAAACCGGCGAAGTAGTTCTCCATCAGTCCGCGCGCCTCTTCGGTGCCGATGCTGAGCTGCTGGGACAGGCCGAACGCGCTGAGGCCGTACGCCAGGCCGTAGTTCATCGCCTTGATCTTGCGGCGCTGGTCCGGGGTGACCTCGTCGACCGGCACCCCGAAGACCGACGAGGCGGTGGCGGCGTGGAAATCGGCGCCGGAGTTGAACGCCTCGATCAGCGCGTCGTCCGAGGACAGGTGCGCCATGATGCGCATCTCGATCTGGCTGTAGTCGGCCGTCAGCAGGCACTCGTAGCCCTCGCCCACCACGAAGGCCCGACGGATCCGCCGGCCTTCCTCGGTGCGGATCGGGATGTTCTGCAGGTTGGGCTCGGTGGAGGAGAGCCGACCGGTGGCCGCGACCGTCTGGTTGAAGGTGGTGTGGATGCGCCCGTCGTCGGAGACCGACTTGAGCAGGCCGTCGACGGTCGACTTGAGCTTGGCCACGTCGCGGTGGCGCAGCAGGTGGGCCAGCACCGGGTGCGGGTTCTGCGCGTAGAGCCACTGCAGGGCGTCGGCGTCGGTGGTGTAACCCGTCTTGATCTTCTTGGTCTTGGGCAGGCCCAGCTCGGTGAAGAGGATCTCCTGCAGCTGCTTGGGCGAGCCGAGGTTGAACTCCCGGCCCACCGCCTCGTACGCGCCCTGCGCGGCGGCCTTCACCTCGGCGGCGAAGTGCGCCTCCAGCTCGGACAGGTAGTGCGTGTCGGCCGCGATGCCGGTGCGCTCCATGCCGGCCAGCACCCGCATCAGCGGAAGCTCCACCCCGGCCATCAGCCGCGCGGACTGCTCACCGTCGCGGGACAGCTCGGCGTCGATCGCGTCGGCCAGGTCGAGGGTGGCGCGGGCCTGGAGCATCAGGTTCTGCTCGGCCACACCCTCGTCGCCGAGCCCGTCGAGCGTGAGCTGGCCGGTCTCCGGCACGTCCACCCGCAGCTCACGGTGCAGGTAGCGCAGCGCCAGGTCGGTCAGGTCGTAGGACCGCTGGTCGGGGCGGGCCAGGTACGCGGCGATCTGGGTGTCCCGGATGATGCCGGCCAGCTCCCAGCCGTGCGCGGCGCAGGCCAGCACGGCCGGCTTGCTGTCGTGCAGCACCTTGGGCCGCTGGGCGTCGGCCAGCCAGCCGGCCAGCGCGCCCTCGTCGGCCGGGTCGAGCCCCGCCGGGTCGACCCAGGCCGCCGCCCCGCCGGCGGTGGCCAGCGCCAGGCCGGCGACGGAGGCGGTGTGCCGCTGGTTGGGGCCGGTGTCGAGCTTGACCGCCAGCCCGACCGGGGTGCCGGTCGGCGCGTGCGTGGTCAGCCACCCGGTCAGCGCGCCCGGCGCGGTGAGCACCTCGCCGGTGAGGTCGAAGCCGGACTCGGCCTCCGGCTCGACCGCCTCCAGGTACTGGTAGAGCCGGTCGCGCAGGATGCGGAACTCCAGGGTGTCGAAGACCTGGTGCACCGCCTCCCGGTCCCAGCCGGCCCACCGGGTGTCCTCGGGGCGCAGCGGCAGCTCGAGGTCGGAGACCAGACAGTTGATCTCGTAGTTGCGGATGACGTCGGCGAGCCGCTCGCGCAGGCTGTCGCCGGCCTTGCCCTTGATCTCGTCGGCACGGGCGATCACGCCCTCCACCCCGCCGTAGGTGGTGATCCACTTGGCGGCGGTCTTCGGGCCGACGCCCGGAACGCCCGGCAGGTTGTCGCTGGTCTCGCCGACCAGCGCGGCCAGGTCGCGGTAGCGCTGCGGCCCGACGCCGTACTTCGCCTCGATCGCCGCCGGGTCCATCCGGGCCAGGTCGGAGACGCCCTTGCGTGGGTAGAGCACGGTGACCTGGTCGCCGACCAACTGGAACGCGTCCCGGTCGCCGGTGCTGATCAGCACCGACATGCCCTGGTCGCGGGCCTGGCAGGCGAGCGTGGCGATGACGTCGTCGGCCTCGTAGCCCTCCATCTCCACCACCGGGATGCGCAGCGCGGCCAGGACCTCCTTGACCAGGCTGACCTGACCCTTGAAGTCGGTCGGGGTCTCGCTGCGGCCGGCCTTGTACTCCGCGTACTTCTCGGTGCGGAAGGAGCGGCGGGAGACGTCGAAGGCGACGACGATGTGGGTGGGCTGCTCGTCGCGCAGCACGTTGATCAGCATTGAGGTGAAGCCGTAGACCGCATTGGTGGGCTGGCCCGTCGTGGTGGAGAAGTTTTCCACCGGCAGGGCGAAGAACGCCCGGTATGCCAGGGAGTGTCCGTCGACGAGGAGCAGGCGCGGCGTCGTAGCTGTCACGGCAGCGACTCTAGTCCGTCGCACCGACATCCCCGGGCGGCGGCACCGCGCGTCCGACGCCGCAACGGACAACCGCGCCCGAACGCCGGCGGCCGGCCACCCCGCGAGGGATGGCCGGCCGCCGGAGGGATGGCTCAGGCCACGCCGAGGTACGCCTCCTTGACCGACGGGTCGTGCAGCAGGTCCTGACCGGACCCCTCCTTCACGATCTGGCCGGTCTCCAGCACGTAGCCGCGGTGCGCCCGGGAGAGCGCCTGCTGGGCGTTCTGCTCCACCAGCAGGATGGTGGTGCCCTGCTCGTTGATCTCGGTGATGATGTCGAAGATCTGCCGGATCACCAGCGGGGCCAGACCCATCGACGGCTCGTCGAGCAGCAGCAGCTTCGGCCGGCTCATCAGCGCCCGGCCGACCGCGAGCATCTGCTGCTCGCCGCCGGAGAGCGTGCCGCCGGCCTGCTTGCGCCGCTCGGCGAGCCGCGGAAAGAGGGTCAGCACCCGTTCCAGGTCGGCGGCGATGCCGGCGGAGTCCCGCCGGGTGTACGCCCCCATGTCCAGGTTCTCCATCACCGTCATACCCGGGAAGATCTGCCGGCCCTCCGGCGACTGACACAGCCCCCGGACCACCCGCAGGTCGGCACGGAGCTTGCTGATGTCCTCGCCGTTGAACGTGATCTTGCCGCTGGCGAGCGACCGGGTACCGGAGATGGCCCGCATCGTGGTGGTCTTACCGGCGCCGTTCGCGCCGATCAGGGCCACCACCTCACCCTCGTTCACGGTGAGGCTGATCCCGTGCAGCGCCTCGATCCGGCCGTAGGCAACGGCGACGTTCTCAAGCTCAAGCAGCGTCATCGGCGGGCTCCCCCAGGTACGCGGCGATCACCTTCGGATCGCGACTGACCTCCGCGGGCGCACCCTCGGCGATCTTGCGGCCGAACTCCAGCACCACGATCCGGTCGGTGACACCCATGACCAGCCGCATGTCGTGCTCGATGAGCAGGACGGTCAGGCCCATGTCACGGATCCTGCGGATCAGGGCGAGGAGTTCCTCCTTCTCCGCCGGGTTGAAGCCGGCGGCCGGCTCGTCCAGGCAGATCAGTTTCGGCTCGGTGGCCAGCGCCCGGGCGATCTCCAACCGACGCTGGTAGCCGTACGGCAGGTTGCGCGCCTCGTCGTTGGCCCGGTCGGCGATCCCGACGAAACGGAGCAGCTCCAGCGCCTTCGCCTCGGCGGCCCGCTCCTCCAGGATGTGCCGGGACAGACCGAAGATCTTCGCGGCCGACAGGCGCACCTGCTGCCAGGTCCGGACGATCCCGGACTCGGCGGTGACCTGCGGCAGCTCCTCCGGCTTCGGCCGCACCCGGTAGAGCCGGAACAGCGCCCCGGGCACGCTCGTCTTGTGCCGGGAGTCCGTGCCGACCATGACGTTCTCCAGCGCCGTCATCTCCGGGAAGAGACGGATGTTCTGGAACGTCCGGGAGATGCCGAGCTGGCTGATCTGGTGCGGCTTGCGACCGGTCACCTTCTGGCCCCGGAACCGGACGGCCCCGGACGTCGGCTTGTACACCCCGGTCATCACGTTGAAGCTGGTGGTCTTGCCGGCACCGTTCGGCCCGATGAGGCCGAGGATCTCGCCCTCGTAGATCTGGAAATTGATCTTGTCGAGAGCGACCACGCCGCCGAAGCGGAGCGTGACGTCATCGACTTCGAGCAGTACCGGCCGCGGTCCTGCCTGAGTCGGGATCTTCGGCGTTGCGGTGCTGGTGGTCTGGTCAGACACGAGCGGGTACCTCCTCTGCCTCCGCCGCGCGGTCCTTCAACTCGCGGGCACGGCGCCGGCTCGGGACGAGGCCCTGCGGACGCAGGATCATCACCAGCACCATGGCCAGACCGAAGACCAACCAGCGGTAGTCGGCGAAGTCGCGGAACCGCTCCGGCAGGTACGCCAGCAGCACCGCGCCGAGCGAGACGCCGATCATGTTGCCGGAGCCGCCGACCACCACCATGGCGACGAAGAGGATGGACAGGTTCGCGTTGAACTGGGTCGGATCGATGAACGCGTTCCGGCTGCCGAACAGGAAGCCCGACAGGCCGCCGAGCGCCGCGCCGATGGCGAACGCCCAGAGCTTGAACTTGAACGGGTACACGCCCATCACCGCGGCGGCGTCCTCGTCCTCCCGCACGGCCAGCCACGCCCGGCCGACCCGGCTGTGCTCCAGCCGGCGGACCAGGAACACCATGATCAGCACGAAGGTGATGGCCAACCAGTACCAGGGCTTCGCGTCGATCAGGCCGAAGTACTTGTTGTCCGCCGACGGCGCACCCTCCGGACCGGGGATGGCGGAGATGCCCACCGGGCCGTTGGTCACCCCGGTGGCGTTGCGGGCCACGATCCGGATGATCTCGCCGAAGCCCAGCGTCACGATGGCCAGGTAGTCACCGCGCAGCCGCAGTGTCGGCCAGCCCAGCAGCACCCCGGAGATCATCGTCAGCACGATCGCGATGAACAGGCAGATCGCCCAGGTCACCGCCCAGGTCGACGGCAGGTCGAACTCCTGCTGGATCCACTTCACCACCGGCGAGTTCACCGAACCGAACAGCGCCACGCTGTACGCCCCGATGGCGAAGAAGCCGATGTAGCCCAGGTCGAGCAGGCCGGCGAGACCGACCACCACGTTCAGGCCGATCGCGACCAGCACGTAGATCGCGCAGACGAAGAGCACACCCGCCCAGTTGTTACCGCCCTGGATCGAGTCGGTACGCAACCAGGTCAGGCCCGGAATACCGAGCAGCGGCAGGTAGTAGAGGATCGCCACGAACGCGGCCAGCCCGAGGGCCTGCTGCCACTTCGTCAGCGCCCGCCAGCGGTCGCCGACCGAGGTCAGCACGCTCACCCGGCGGCGATCAGCGGAGCGAATTTTGTCGATCATGCGCGGGCCCTCCCGAGCGACTCGCCCAACAGACCGGTCGGCCGGAACATCAGCACCACGATCAGCACCACGAAGGCGATGACGTCCTCCCAGTTGGACGCGAAGAGCGTAGCGCCGTAGACCTCGACGATGCCGAGGAAGAGGCCACCCAGCAGCGCGCCGCGCAGGTTACCGATGCCGCCCAGGACCGCCGCCGTGAACGCCTTGAGGCCGAGCACGAAGCCGATGCTGTTCTGGGTGAAGCCGAAGCGCATGCTCCACAACAGAGCGGCGGCGCCGGCCATGATGCCGCCGAGCACGAAGATCAGCATGATCACGCGCTCCTGGTTGACACCCATCAGCGCGGCGGTCTCCGGGTTCTGCGCCACCGCCCGCACGCCCCGGCCGTACCGGGTGCGGTTGATGAACCAGTCCAGCAGCGCCATCATCGCCACGGCCGCGACGAAGACGATCACCTGGATGTTCGTGATCGCCGTGTTGCCGATGGTGAACAAGGTCTCCTGCTGGATGATCGTCGGCATACCGACGATCTGCCGGGGGCGGCCGAACGCCGCCGGCAACACGCCACCGAGCAACTTGGGCAGCACCTGCCCGAAGAGCTCGACGAAGACCAGCGACAGACCGATCGCGGTGATCAGGAAGATCAGCGGCGGCGCGTTCTTACGCCGCAACGGCCGGTACGCGATCCGCTCAAGCGCCAGAGCCGTACCGCCCGAGGCGACCGCCGCGACGACCAGACCGAGCACCAGGAACAGGATCGCCTGGCCGATAGGGGGGTTATTTTCCACCCCGAGCTGGTTCCAGAGGATCAGCACCGCGAAGGTACCGACCATGAACACCTCGGAGTGCGCGAAGTTGATCAGGCGAAGGACGCCGTAGACGAGGGTGTAGCCAAGGGCGATCAGGGCGTAGATGGCGCCCTTGGAAAGGCCGTCGACCGTGTGCTGGCCGAGATGGCCGATCAGTTCATCGAAATGCACCGGGGGTCTCCTTGAATCGAGCGCGGCCGGGGTGAGACACCCCGGCCGCACTCCATTGCCTAGGCCGTCAGCTGAGCTTGAGCTCCTGCAGCGGCTCGATCGCCGTACCCTTGATCTGGTAGGCCCAGATGACGACCTTCGACGGGTCGACGTCACCCTTGGCGTCGAACTTGATGTACTTCGACACGCCCTGCTTGTCGTACGCCTTCACGTACGCCAGGATGTCCGCCCGGGTCTTCTTGCCGTCCTTGAAGGCGTCCAGGTAGATCTTGGCGGCGTCGAAGCCCTCAGCACCGTAGGAGCCCGGCGCGATGCCGAACTCCTTCTGGTAGTCGGCGGAGAAGGTGCCGCCGGCCTTGTCAGCCGGGAGGCACGGGCAGGTGATGATCGCGCCCTCGGCGCCGCCGGAGGCACCCGCCGGGAACGCCGGGTCGTACAGACCGTCCGGGCCGACGAACTTGGCCTGGACACCGGCGGCACGCATCTGCTTCACGAGCGGAGCGGCCTCACGGGTGTAGCCGCCGTAGAAGACGAAGTCCGCCTGCGCGGCCTTGATCTTGGAGATGGTGGCGTCGAACTGCGCCTGCCGCTCCTGGATCTTGTCCTTGTTCACCACGATCGGGCCGAGCTGCTTGCCCAGCTCCTCGGTGATGCCCGCGCCGTACGCGCTGGCGTCATCGATCAGGAAGACCTTCGCCGCGTTCTGCGTCTTCAGGTAGCTCGCCACCGCGCCGGCCTGCGTGCCGTCGTTGCCGACGACCCGGTAGAAGGACGTGTTGCCCTTCGCGGTCAGGTCCGTCCGGGTCGCCGACGGGGCGACCATCGCCAGGCCCGCGGCCTGGTAGATCGGCATCGTGGCGTCCGACTCACCGGAGAAGTGACCACCGATGACACCGAGGAACGAGTTGTCACCCGCGATCTGGTTCGCGAACGGGGTCGCCACCGCGGGGTCACCCTGGGTGTCGAACTCCTGCATGGTGACCTTGCAGTTCGGGTTCGCCTCGTTGAACTGCTTCACGGCGAGCTTCGCGCCGTTCAGCGACGGAATCACCAGACCCGCGTTGTCACCCGTGAACGCGCCGAAGATCGCGATCTTGCCACCGCAGTCACCGGACGCGGTCCCACCATCGCCGCCACCGGAATCCTGGCAACCAGCCGCGACCACCAGGGTCGCGGCGAGCGCAACGGTACCCAGCGCCCGTACATAGCTTCGCCTCACGGCTTTCCGACCTCCTCCAGATGCGGACGCGGCTGACCCGAAGCGACGGCGACAGCAGCAGACCCGCAGTTCCACCCACCCCGCAGGGACTCCCCCTGCGTAACGGCTCGTGATGGCGGAGCGTACCGACACCGCACACCCTCCCGGAAGGCCTGAACGGGGGGTCTGCGAAACCGTTACGAAGACGTGGGCAATCCTGTCGATGTCCGTAACAGGTGAATCCGTCGGTCGGTCCTTAATATCGCTGCCGGTCGGAGCCCACCCGCACCGACCCGGACCACCACCCCCCGGACGAAAGGCCCCCTGACCTGCGAAAACTGGCCGGCGCAGCCCACCCGACGCCCGGAAGACGCGCGATCACCGGCCCTCAGGCACCCGGGGCGGCCGCCCACCACAGACCGGGCCGCGAGCCGTCGTCCGCCGCCAACCACCACCGGTCACCCACCGCGACCAGCGCCACGTCCCGATCGGCCCCCGACGGCACATCGAGCGGCATCGCGACCTCCCGCCACGACCCACCGCGGTCGGCCGAGACCCACACCGAGTGCCGCACCCCGTCGGTGACGGCGGCGACCAGCCGATCCCCGGCGGCGACCAGCGACGACACCCCCGGCACCCCCGCCCCGGCCCGTCGACCGAACGCCCCGCCGGCCACCCAGCCCGCCGCCTCCTGCCGCCACGCGCCGAACGTCGCCCCGCGCAGCCCGACCGCCACCGGCACCGGACCGACCAGCGCCACCCGCTGCAACTCCTCGTACTCCGGACCGCCCGGCAGCACCGTGCGCCGCCACGACCGCCCGTCCGGCGACGACCACACCGCCGGATCCCGGTCGATCCGACCAGCCGGCAGCAGGCCACCCACCGCCAGCCAACCCGGCGGCGCCGCCACCGCGTCGAACGCCCAGGTCACCCCGGCCCCGTCGCTCGCCAGCTCCGGTGCGCCCTCCACCAGCGCGAACTCCGCCGCAGCCGGCGACGACACCCAGGAGGCGGCGCCCGCCGAGCGGTTGCCGACGATCAGCCAACCCGGCGCGCCGGCCACCAACCGGGACACGTTCACCGCCGTCGGCCCGCCGTACGTCTCGAACGACGCCTGCACCTCGACCAGCGCGCCGTCGGCCCCCTGCCGCCAGGTGCTCACCCGCGGATAGCCGTGCGCACCGCCGACCTTGGCGCCGATCACCGCCGCCTTCCCGTCCCGGCAGGCCACCGACAAGAGCACGTTCTGCCGGCCGTAGAAGGAATCCGCGCGCACCGGAACCACCGTCCAGGTCGCACCGTCCACGCTGGTCCAGGCCGCCGGACGCGTGCCGCCGGCGGTGTCGGCGACCCCGCCGACCAGGAACCAGCGGCCCGCGCAGGCCGCCGCGTCGCGGAGCAACAGTCGGCCCGCGCCACCCGGCGGTGCCGGCAACGTCAGCGGCTGCCACCCCGGCCGGAGCGCCGGCGAGGCGTCGGCCGACGGCCCCGCACCGCCACTCGGCCCGGCGGGCCCGTCACAGCCGGAGACCAGCAGCGCGAGGAGCGCGAACACGGCGAACACCCGGCGGACGGACACGGGTCGATGCTATTCCCCGCAGGTGCCGCGCGGCGTCCCCGATCCGCGGCGTTCCCGGACCGGTCCCGGGCAGAGGCGGACGAACGGTCAGACGCTCGGCTGCGCCATTTCGCCGCCGGCGGTCTCGGCGAGGATCCGCTCGGCGACCTCCTTCATGGTCATTCGGTGGTCCATCGCCGTGCGCTGGATCCACTTGAACGCCTGCGGCTCGGTCATCCCGTACGTGGTCATCAGCGCGCCCTTGGCGCGCTCCACCGTCTTCCGGACCTCCAGGCGGTCGGTCAGGCCGGCGATCTCCGCCTCCAGCGCGGCGACCTCCGAGTAACGCGACAGCGCGATCTCCACCGCCGGGACCAGGTCGCTCTTCTGGAAGGGCTTCACCAGGTACGCCATCGCGCCCGCCGCCCGGGCCCGCTCCACCAGGTCACGCTGACTGAACGCGGTCAGGATGATCACCGGGGCGATCCGGGCGCCGGCGATGCGCTCGGCGGCGGCCAGCCCATCCATGATCGGCATCTTGATGTCGAGGATGACCAGATCCGGCTTCAACTCCTCGGCGAGGCGGACAGCGGTCTCGCCGTCGCCGGCCTCGCCGACCACCTCGTAGCCCTCTTCGACCAGCATCTCGGCGAGGTCCAGCCGGATCAGCGCCTCGTCCTCGGCGATCAGTACGCGCCTGCGCTCGGCATCCGTCGGCGTCTCGGCCACCAGCCCTACCCCCACCAGTCAGAACCCGACACCCGCCCAGCCGGGTGTCACCGCCCTCAGCGTAGTGGGTAACCTATGCAGGCCGGGAAACTGAAGGCCCCTGTAGTCCAATGGCAGAGACAGTGCACTCAAACTGCATACAGTGTGGGTTCGAATCCCACCGGGGGCACCAGGACTGTCGTACGCACGTTCGATGATGGCGTCGTGCATCCCCCGGAGATCCGCGCCCGCGCTCGGCGACTCCACCTGTCGGGAGCCAGCATCGCCGACGTCGCCCGCAGCGTCGGGCTCTCGTACCGCACCGTCTGGCACTGGTGCCGAGACCGCCCCGAACCCGTCGTCCACGTCACGGCGCTGCGCTGTTTCCGCTGCCGGGAGGGCGTCGACAATCCGACAGATCAACCGGCATACGCCTACCTGCTCGGTCTCTATCTGGGCGACGGACACCTGGTCACCTCGGCACGGGTGCCGGTGCTCCGCATCACCTGCAGCAACGCCTGGCCGGGGCTGATCGAGGCATGCGACAGCGTCATGCGGGCCGTGCTCGCCACGAAGGTGCAACGCATTCCCAAGATCGGCTGTGTCTCGGTGGAGAGCAGCGGCAAGGCGCTGGACCTGCTTGACATCCGTTGGCGAATGAACCTCCCCTGGTCGCTGTCGGTGGCACGGCGTGACGCCGTCGCCGCGCTGGACCGGCACGTCGGCCCGAAGTTCTGACCCTTCCGCCCGCCGGTCGTTGCCCCGGCAAGGTGGCTGACCACCGCCGTCGCCGAGCCGGCCGGCCGGCCAGCGGCCGGTTACCCTGCCGACGAGCTGCTGTGCTGGTGGTCGGTTCGGCCGAGCGGACACCGACCGCCGGGCTCGAAGGGCTGACCAGCCCCCGGCACTACGGGGACCGCCGCGGTGGCGCGGCTGGCTCGCCCCGGGCCGGACCGGCCGGATAACGGGATTGACGACAGGGGTGGGAACTGATGCGCGTGGTGATCTTCGGCGCGACCGGCATGGTGGGTCAGGGCGTGCTGCGCGAGTGCCTGCTCGCCGAGGACGTACGGGAGGTGCTGACCGTGGGCCGGCGGCCGACCGGGCAGCGGCACCCGAAGCTGCGCGAGCTCACCGTCGCCGACGTCGGCGAGCTGGAGGCGGTGCGCGCCGAGCTGACCGGCGTGGACGCCTGCTTCTACTGCCTGGGCGTGTCGTCGCTGGGCCTGGACGAGGCCGTCTACACCCGGATCAGCTACGACTACCCGCTGGCCGCCGCGCGGCTGCTGGCCGAGGTGAGCCCGAGCGCCACCTTCATCTACGTCTCCGGTGTCGGCACCGACTCCACGGAGCGGGGGCGGGTGATGTGGGCGCGGGTCAAGGGCCGCACCGAGAACGCCGTCCTCGACCTGCTGCCCAACGGTTACGCGGCGCGGCCCGGGTTCATCCAGCCGACCCACGGGGCGGTGTCGAGGACCCGCGCGTACCGGATCGGGTACGCGGTCACCCGCCCGCTCTTTCCGGTGCTGCGCCGGCTGCTGTCCAACCACGTCACCACCACCGACGGGATCGGCCGGGCGATGCTGCGGGTGGCCCGGGAGGGCTCACCCCGTCGGGTGCTGGGAAACCGCGACCTGAGGTGAGCCCGCCGGGCGGTCAGCCGAGGATGGCGAGCGCCTGGGCGAGGTCGGCCCGCACGTCCTCGGGGTCCTCCAGCCCGACCGAGAGGCGCAGCAACCCGGCGGCGGGCTTCGCGTCGCCCTCGACCGGACGGTGGGTGAGCGAGGCGGGGTGCTGGATCAGCGTGTCCACGCCGCCGAGGGACACCGCGTGGGTGATCAGCCGGCAGGCGCCGGCGACGGCGGCCGCGGCGGGCGCGCCGCCGTGTACCTCGAAGGCCAGCAGGCTGCCGGGGCCGGCCATCTGGCGGCCGACCAGCGCCGCCGGGTCGTGCACCGACGGGTGGTGCACGCGGTGCACGGCCGGGTGGTCGGCGAGCCAGCCGGCGAGTTTCTCGGCGGTGGCCTGCTGGGCGCGGACGCGCAGCGGCAGGGTCTGCAGGCCGCGGTGCAGCAGGTAGCCGCCGAGCGGGTGCAGGATCGCTCCGGTGACCGCGCGGACCTGGCGCAGCCGGACGGCCCAGTCCGCGTCGCAGGCGACGACGCCGGCGAGGACGTCGCCGTGCCCGCCGATGCTCTTGGTGGCGCTGTGCAGCACGAGTGCGGCGCCGTGGCGGGCCGGCTGTTGCAGGACGGGGGTGGCGACGGTGTTGTCGACCAGCAGCGGGACGTCGCCGGCGGCGGTGACGAGAGCGGCGATGTCGACCAGGTCGAGGGTGGGGTTGGCCGGTGTCTCGACGATGACCAGGGCGGTGTCCGGGCGGATGGCGGCGGCGACCTCGTCGGGACAGGCCCAGCTGACGGTGGTGCCGAGCAGCCCGGTGGCGAGGACATGGTCGGTGCCGCCGTACAGCGGTCGGACGGCGACGATGTGCCGCTGGCCGTCCCGGGTGGCGGCGAGCAGGGTGGCGGTGAGGGCGGCCATGCCGCTGGCGAAGGCGACGGCCTGGGCGGTGCCCTCCAGCTCGGCGAGGGCGGTCTCGAAGCGGGCCACCGTCGGGTTCCACAGCCGTTGGTAGACGGCGCTGCCCTCGGCGGGAAGGAGGCCGCCGGTGGCGAGCTGCTCGTACGCGTTCCCGCCGTCGTCCACCGAGGGCAGCGGGTTGGTGGTGGACAGGTCGATCGGCGGTACGTGGACGCCGAGCGCCCGCAGGTCGTCGCGGCCGGCGTGCACGGCCCGGGTGTCCACCATCGTCATGGCGGTAGCGTCGAACATCCGTCGAGTGCGGGGCAATGGGATGGAAGATAATTCTCTCGCTGGCACTAGCTTCGTTGGCGGATTCGGACGAGGATGGCGGGATGCTCCCTGAGCCGAACGATGTGCGGCCGTATCCGGCGCTGGACGCGGTGGACCGCGCGATCCTGACCGAGTTGGCCGCGGACGGTCGGTTGCCGAACAACGCCCTCGCCGAGCGGGTGGGGGTGGCACCGTCGACCTGCCTGACCCGTACCCGGGCGCTGCGGGAGCGCGGCGCTATCCGCGGCTTCCACGCCGAGGTGGACCCGGCCGCGCTCGGCCTGCCGTTGCAGGCGCTGGTGTCGGTGCGGCTGACCGCGCACGAGCGGGCGGCGGTGGACGCGTTCCGGTCCCGGTCGGTGCGGCTGCCCGGGGTGGTGTCGGTGTTCCACGTCGCGGGCGCGGAGGACTACGTGCTGCACGTGCGGGCCGCGTCCGGGGACGCGCTGCGCGACTTCGTGCTGGATCACCTCGCCGTGGATCCGGTGGTGCAGCACACCCAGACCAGCCTGATCTTCGAGCAGGCCCGCGGGATGGGCTGAGCAGCGACCGGAAAATGCCGGCCAAGCGGAACAAATCCGTCCGCTGACGGGTTGGCCATCCGTGTGATCACCGTACCGTTGTCTGTTCTTGATCTTGCTCCGGTCGCCAAGGGCACCACCGCCGGCGCCGCGTTGCAGGCCACCACCGAGCTGGCCCGGCGCACCGAGGAGCTGGGCTATCACCGCTTCTGGGTGGCCGAGCACCACAACATGCCGGCCATTGCCAGCTCCGCTCCCGCCGTGCTGCTCGCCCACCTGGCCGCGAACACCTCGACGATCCGGCTCGGGTCGGGCGGCGTGATGCTGCCCAACCACGCGCCGCTGGTGGTGGCCGAGCAGTTCGGCACCCTGGAGGCGCTGCACCCCGGCCGGATCGACCTGGGCATCGGCCGCGCGCCGGGCACCGACCAGGTTACCGCGCTGGCGTTGCGCCGCACCATGGAGGGGCTCTCCGCGGAGGGGTTCCCGCGTGAGCTGGCCGACCTGATGAACTACTTCAGCGGCGAGCGGCCCGGGCAGATCATCGCCACCCCGGGGCGGGGTGAGCAGCCGGCCGTCTGGTTGCTCGGCTCCAGCGGCTTCAGCGCGCAACTGGCCGGCCTGCTCGGCCTACCGTTCTCCTTCGCGCACCACTTCAGCTCGGCGAACACCCTGCCGGCGCTGGCGCTGTATCGGCAGAACTTCCGGCCGTCGCAGTGGCTGGACAAGCCGTACGCGATGGTGGCGGTCAACGCGGTGTGCGCGGAGACCGACGAGCGGGCCGAGTGGCTGGCCGGGCCGAGCGCGCTGTCGTTCCTCAAGTTGCGCTCCGGCCGGCCCGAGCCGCTGTCCACGCCCGATGAGGCGGCGGCGTACCCGTACACCGAGATCGAGCGGGAGTTCGTGGAGCAGCGCCGCGACGGTCAGGCGATGGGCTCGCCGGAGACGGTACGCCGGCAGCTGACCGAGCTGGTGGAGCGCACCGGCGCGGACGAGCTGATGCTGACCACGCTGGTCTACGACGTGCGGGACCGGGTGCGCTCGTACGAGCTGATCGCCGAGCTGGTGGCGGGCGGCCTGAACCGGAAGGCGTGAAACACGATCTTCACGTCAGCGTCACCCCGGCGACCCGGACGGTGCCTAACGTTGGTGCCGGTGGTGGTACGGCATTCCCGGTCGGGACGGGTCGGGAATGCCGCGGTGTGGAGCACCGGGCCGGAGCTGAGCGGATTCCGCGGCTGCGGCCCGGTGCCTGCCACCCTAGGCGACCCCACTCCGGACCGCCAGGGCTACATGGGCGACCGCCGAGCCACGCCCGAGTCTTGCCCCGACGGTCGATGCCTGATCAACTCGTCCGGGTGAGCGCCCCACACATGGACCCCGACGAGTTCCGCCGCGCCGGCCACGCCGTCATCGACTGGATCGCCGACTACTGGGCCACCCTGGAGCAGCGTCCGGTCGCTCCGGCCGACCCACCCGGCACGGTGGCGGCCGCCCTGCCGCCCACCCCGCCCACCGCCAACGAGCCGGTCGAGGCGGTCCTCGCCGACCTGGACGCGATCGTCGTACCGGGGCTGACCCACTGGCAGCACCCGGGCTTCTTCGGCTTCTTCCCGGCCAACACCTCCGGCCCGAGCCTGCTCGGCGACCTGGTCAGCTCCGGGCTCGGCGTGCAGGGCATGCTGTGGGCCTCCAGCCCGGCCTGCACGGAGCTGGAGACCGTGATGATGGACTGGCTGGCCCAGTTGCTGGACCTGCCGCAGAGGTTCCGCTCGACCGGCACCGGCGGAGGGGTGATCCAGGACTCGGCCTCCTCGGCGACGCTGGTCGCCACCCTGGCCGCCCTGCACCGGGCCAGCCGGGGCCGCTGGCGCGAGGCCGGCATCGACCGGCGCTACCGCGCGTACACCTCCGTGCACGGGCACTCCTCCATCGAGAAGGCGGCGCGGATCGCCGGGCTGGGCAGCGACGGGGTCCGCCCGATCGAGGCGGACCCGCAGACCCACGCGCTACGGCCGGCCGCGCTGCGCGCCGCCATCGAGGCCGACCTGGCCGCCGGGGAGGTCCCCGCCATCGTGGTCGCCACCATCGGCACCACCTCCACCACCGCCGTCGACCCGCTGCCGGAGATCGGGGAGATCTGCGCCGAGTACGGGATCTGGCTGCACGTGGACGCCGCGTACGCGGGCGCCGCCGCCGTCTGCCCGGAGCTGCGCTGGTCGCACACCGGCCTGGAGTACGCCGACTCGTACTGCTTCGACCCGCACAAGTGGCTGCTCACCGGCTTCGACTGCGACGCGTTCTGGGTGGCCGATCGCGGCGAACTGGTCGAGGCGCTGACCGTGCTGCCGGAGTTCCTGCGCAACGCGGCCAGCGAGTCCGGCGCGGTGATCGACTACCGGGACTGGCAGGTGCCGCTGGGCCGCCGGTTCCGGGCCCTGAAGCTGTTCTTCGTGCTGCGCTGGTACGGCGCCGAGGGGCTGCGGGCGCACATCCGCTCCGGGGTGGCGCTGGCCGCCCGGTTCGCCGACCGGGTCCGCGCCGACGACCGGTTCGCGCTGGCCGCGGCGCACCCCTTCTCGCTGGTCTGCTTCCGGCTGCACGCCGACGACGACACCAACGCCGAGTTGCTGGCCCGGGTGAACGGCACCGGGCGGGTGCACCTGACGCACACCCGGGTGGGCGGCCGGTACACGCTGCGGCTCGCGGTCGGCTCACCGCAGACCGGGCAACGGCACGTCGACGAGGCGTGGGAGCTGCTGAGCGCCGCAGCCGACGACCTGCCCAAGCCCTGACGCCAGCCCAAGGCCGCCCGACTGAGCGGCCGACGCCGCCTCACCATCGGTCGTCACCCCGACCATCACCCGCCGCGACCACCCTGGATCGCGCCTTTGCTCTGCTTACACCGAGGCAACAGTTACCGGTGGTCACCGAGGTGCCCGGGGTTGGGGCCCGTCCCGCCGGGAAATCCGCAGGTCAGTGCGGTGTTGCGTGGAGGTAAGCAGAGCAAAGCGGGCGACAGGCGTCCGATGGGGACGCGCGGCCGGTCACCAGAGGTAGCTGCGACTGAGGCGGACACCGTGGCTGGCGGCGGGGTTCAGCGGGCGGCCGGCGTACCCGTTGCGGTCAGCTCAGCCGGGGCGGTGCCGGCGGCCGCCGGAGCGGGAGAGACCTCGGCGGCGCTCGCGGCGATGGCCCGCGTCTGGCGGGTACGGCGCAGGGCCCGCACGGCCAGCACCAGCGCGGACAGCCAGCAGGCGGCCAGCAGGGCGTAGAGCGCGGGCCGGACCGGGCCGTCCAGCTCGGCGGAACGGATCAGGGTGCGGGCGTTGGTCAGCACGATCGCGCCACCGACCGCCGCGCCGAGCAGTTGGGCCGGCACGATGCGCACCAGCCACGCGGCCAGCGGGGCGGCGATGAGCCCGCCGATGAGCAGCGCGGCGACGGTGGGCAGCAGGAACCCCTCGCTGCCCAGCCCGATCAGGAAGCCGACGCTGGCCGCGCCGGCCACCACGAACTCGGCCGTGTCCACCGAGCCGATCACCTTGCGCGGCTCCATGCGGCCGGAGACCAGCAGGGCCGGCGTGGCCACCGGGCCCCAACCTCCGCCGCCGGTGGCGTCGACGAAGCCGGCGACCAGGCCGAGCGGGCCGAGGAAGCGCCCGCGCAGCCGGCCGCCGACCCGGTCGGTACGCAGCGGCCGGGCGAAGCGGACCAGCAGGTACGCGCCGAGCGTGAAGAGGATGCCGGCCATCCACGGCGCGGCCGACTCGGTGGAGATCGAGCTGAGCAGGGTGGCGCCGGCGAACGCGCCGATCGCGCCGGGCAGTGCGATGCGGGTGACCACCCGCCAGTCGACGTTGCCGAACCGCCAGTGCGCCACCCCGGCGGCGAGCGTGGTGCCGATCTCGGCCAGGTGCACCGAGGCCGACGCGGCGGCCGGGGCGACCCCGGCGACCAGCAGCAGGGTGGACGACGTCAGCCCGTACGCCATGCCGAGCGAACCGTCGACCAGCTGCGCGGCGAGCCCGACCAGAGCGAGGACCAGCAGCTTGCGCACGAGCGCCCCCTGACTTTTCGGCATCTCCTATCGACTTGGTCGACAATGCGGCACGGGGATGCCTGGGTCAAGTGCCCGATCGGTGGATGGGACGCCGGCGGTCAGATCCAGGCGCGCGGATCGGCGGCCAACTCGGTGACCCGGGCGGGCAGCGCACCCGCGGCCACGTCGGCGATGCTCACCAGCTCCAGGATCTCCCGCTCGCTGGCCCGCAGCGCGATCCAGACCTCCTGGAGCGAGCGGGCCGGACCGTGATAGCCGAGTGCTTCCGGGCGCTGCCCGCGTACGTGCGCGAGCGGCCCGTCGATCACCCGGATCACCTCCGCCAGCGAGATCTCCTCGGCCGGGCGGGCCAGCCAGTAGCCGCCCTCCGGGCCCCGCTGGGCGTGCACGATGCCGCCCCGGCGCAGCTGGAGCAGGATGCTCTCCAGGAACTTCGGCGGGATCTCCTGGGCCCGGGCGATCTGGTCGGCCGTGACCGGCCGGCCACGCCCGGGGCCGCTGGCCGTCGCGGCGAGCTCGGCGGCCGCGCGGAGGGCGTAGTCGACCCGGGCGGAGAGACGCATGTCGGCAAGGTTAGCCCGCTGGTCAGCCGGCCGGGCGGGCGACCCTCGGCCGTTCGGCCACGCGTCGACGCGGAGCGGGTCGGTCGCCGAACCCGTCCGACACACGTGAAGTGCGTCATGATCCACGCTTTGGTGGGCCCCGAAAACCCGCGCCGAAGCGTCCCTATGCTGAGCGGGGAGTACGAATGACTGACCGTTCAGGCGGGCTCCATCAGCACATTGATAAACACTCGGGTCAGCTCGGGGGGAAGGCAACACGATGACCGATATCGCGACACGCACCTGGGATGGCATGACCATCCCGGCGGCCGGCACCTATCGTCTCGATCAGGCGCACAAGCGGATCGGTTTCCTGTCCCGGCACATGATGGTGAGCCCGGTACGCGGTGAATTCGCCGAGGGGACCGCGCGGATCCTCGTGGCGGAGGACCCGCTGCTCTCCTCGGTGACCGCCACCATCAAGACCGCCAGCATCACCACCGGCAGCGTCGACCGGGACAACCACCTGAAGAGTGCCGACTTTCTCGACG
The DNA here is from genome assembly GCF_040678715.1 of Micromonospora sp. NPDC049301. Classification (NCBI taxonomy): domain Bacteria; kingdom Bacillati; phylum Actinomycetota; class Actinomycetes; order Micromonosporales; family Micromonosporaceae; genus Micromonospora; species Micromonospora sp. NPDC049301. The sequence continues at coordinate 61,176 of NZ_JBFAQO010000005.1, forward strand.
TGGAGCGTTATCCCACCCTCGAATATCGAAGCACGGGTATCAGGTGGCAGGGCAACGAGGACCCGATCTTCTACTGGGCGCGCCTGCGCAACCATCGATTCGGCGCACGAGGCAGAAGTCACAATCTCCCACCGCAGTCGGACCCGGCGACGCCCGGACGATTCGTACTCACCGGCGAATTGACGGTGAAGGGAATCACGCGTGCGGTCGACCTTCAGGTGAATTTCGGCGGTGCTCGTCGTGATCCGTACGGACAGAACATCTTCGGGTTCAGCGCGACGGCCGAAATCAACCGCGAGGACTACGGCCTGCTGTGGAACGTGGCGCTGGAAAGTGGCGGAGTCCTGGTCGGCAGGACCGTGCAGATCGACATCGCCGGCGAGGGCATCCACCAGCCCTGACCGGTTGGTACGTCGGCCCCGCCGGGACGCGACCTGTGCGGGCGCGTGCCGGACGGGGACGACCGACTGTCTCAGGCGCCGACGCGGCGCAGCAGACCCTCCTGCACGGCGCTGGCGATCTGCCGGCCGTCGGTGGTGAACATCCGGCCGGTGGCCAGCCCCCGGGCGCCGGACGCCGACGGGCTCCAGCAGTCGTAGAGGAACCACTCGTCGGCGCGGAACGGCCGGTGGAACCAGAGCGCGTGATCGAGGCTCGCGCCGACCACCCCGCCCGGCCCCCACACCTCGCCGTGCACGGAGAGCACCGAATCCAGCAGGGTGAGGTCCGAGGCGTAGGTGAGCGCGCAGGCGTGCAGCAGCGGGTCGTCCGGCAGCTTGCCGTCGATGCGCATCCAGACCCGCTGGTGCGGGTCGGCCGGCCGGTCGCCGGGACGGACCCAGCCGGGCTCGCCGACGTAGCGGACGTCGATCGGGCGCGGGATCTGCCCCCAGATGCCCAGCCGCTCCGGATAGCGGGAGAGCCGGTCGGTCATCGTCGGCACGTCCTGCGGCGCGGGCACGTCCGGCGGTGCCGGCGCCTGGTGGTCCAGCCCCTCCTCCGCCCGCTGAAAGGACGCCGACATGAAGAAGATCGGCTTGTCGTGCTGGAGCGCCACCGCGCGGCGGACGGAGAAGGACCGGCCGTCGCGGATGTTCTCCACCTGGTACTCGATCGGCTCGACCGGGTCGCCGGGACGGACGAAGTAGCCGTGCAGGGAGTGCACGAACCGCTCCGGGTCGACCGTGCGGCCGGCGGCGACCAGGGCCTGACCGGCGACCTGGCCCCCGTACACCCGCTGCGGGCCGACCGGGGGGCTCATCCCCCGGAAGGTCATCTCCCCGGTCGGGTCGAGGTCCAGGACCTCGAGCAGCTGGTCGACGGCGGCCTGGCCGACCGCGACCTGGTCGTCGCTCACTGCAGCGCCCGCGCCGACGCCGCGTCGACGAGCGAGCCGAGCTGGTGGACGCGCAGCGTGTTGGTCGAGCCGGGGGTGCCGGGCGGGCTGCCGGCCACGATCACCACGTAGTCGCCCGGGTTGGCCCGGTTGAGGCCGAGCAGCGCCTGGTCGACCTGGCGGAACATGTCGTCGGTGTGCTGCACGAACGGCATCAGGAAGGTCTCCACGCCCCAGGTCAGGGCGAGCTGGCTGCGCACCTCGGGGACCGGGGTGAAGGCCAGCAGCGGCAGGTCGCAGTGCAGCCGGGAGAGCCGCCGGACGGTGTCACCGGTCTGCGAGAAGGCGACCAGCGCCTTGGCGTTGATGGCCCGGGCGATCGACGAGGCGGCCACGGTGAGCGCGCCGCCGTGGGTACGGGGGTCGTGCTGCAGGCGCGGCACCCCGATGGAACCGGACTCGGTGGTCGTCACGATCTTGGCCATGGTGCTGACGGTCAGCACCGGATACTTGCCGACGCTGGTCTCGCCGGAGAGCATCACCGCGTCCGCGCCGTCGAGCACCGCGTTGGCCACGTCGGAGGCCTCCGCCCGGGTGGGGCGGGAATTCTCGATCATGGAGTCGAGCATCTGGGTGGCGACGATGACCGGCTTGGCGTTCTCCCGGCAGAGCTGCACGGCCCGCTTCTGCACCAGCGGGACCTCGTCCAGCGGCATCTCGACACCGAGGTCGCCGCGGGCGACCATGACGCCGTCGAAGGCCAGCACGATGGCCTCCAGGTGGTCCACCGCCTCCGGCTTCTCCACCTTGGCCAGCACCGGCCGGAACACGCCCTCCTCGGCCATGATGCCGTGCACGAGCTTGATGTCCTCGGCCGAGCGGACGAACGAGAGGGCGACCAGGTCGACGCCGAGCCCCAGGGAGAAGCGCAGGTCCTCGGCGTCCTTCTCCGACATGGCGGGCACGCTGACCGCCACGTTCGGCAGCGAGACGCCCTTGTTGTTGGAGACCGGACCGCCCTCGGTGACCAGGCAGCGGATGTCGTTGCCGGTGACGTCGGTGACCTCGACGGCGACGCGGCCGTCGTCGATCAGCAGCCGGTCACCGGGCTTCACCTCCTGCGGCAGCTTGCGGTAGGTGCAGGAGACCCGCTCCTTGGTGCCGACGATGTCGTCGCCGGTGATCACGACGGAGTCACCGGTGCGCCACTCGTACGGGCCGTCGGCGAACCGGCCGAGCCGGATCTTGGGACCCTGCAGGTCGGCGAGGACGGCCACCGGCTTACCGGCCGCCTCGGACGCCTCCCGGACCAGTCGGTAGACCGCCTCGTGGTCAGCGTGGCTGCCGTGGCTGAAGTTGAGCCTCGCCACGTTCATGCCGGCCTCGACGAGACCCCGGATGCGCTCCGGAGACGAGGTGGCGGGACCAAGAGTGCAGACGATCTTCGCGCGGCGTGTCACGCCCATCAGGCTAGTCTCTCCTTCAGGTCGGACTCGGGGCCGACCCCTTGCAGGCAGCGGAACAATTGTCCAACGACGCGCGGCGCGCGTCGGGCCGGCGGGCGGAACCGCACCGGGAACGTTGTGGCGACGGGCAACGGCGACCGCGCGCCGGAAATCGTACGCCTCCGCTGGCACGCACCCTCGACCTGCTCCCGGCGGCGGCTCACCGGGAGTGCCCCGACGGCGGCAGGGTGGGCACCGCGGTGAGCAGGCGCGACCGTAGCAGCGGCGGACGGCCGACCGCCGTCACCATCACGACACCCGTCGCTGGATCGACCGGTCAGCTCTCGGTCTTGGCCAGCGGAAACTCCAGGGAACCGGCGGGGCAGAGGAAGGTCAGCACGTCCACCCGGTAGAGGCCGGCCTGCACCGCCGGGTCGGCCTCCAGCACGCTGCGCACGTCGTCGACGCTGCCCGTGCGGGCCAGCCCGAAACCGATCGGCGGCTCCGGGTTGCGGGCCGGCCCGTCCACCGAGCCGGCGACCAGGATGATCCCCCGTTGCTGCAACGCCTGCATGTGCTCGGTGTGCTCGGCCTGCAACCGCTGCACGGTCTCGTTGGGCAGGGCCCGTCCGGCCGCGCCGGGATAGATCACGATGCACTCGTACGTGTCGAGCGCGAAGTCGACCTGCGGCACTCCCGCCATGGGTGCTCCCTCCGCCGTCGCGCCGGGTGCGGACCGGCCCGGCTGCCCGAGCCGGCGTCGCCGGCACGCGCCCAGCGTCGCACGCCGACGGCGCTCGCACCGGTCGCTCGGCGCAACTGGCCCCGGTCGGGCCGGCGGAGGCAGCCGGGCCTCACGATCGGCGGTCGGGCCGCCGGGTGCTGGTGGTCATCCGACACGTCCGCCGACCGGGCGCCGCGACCGGCTACGGTGGACGGTCCGGGCGGCGGGAGGTCAGGATGCGCGACGACGAACCGGCGGCGGACGCGCTGCCGTACGTCGAGGTGACCGACGAGGCGTACGCGGCGCGGGCCGCGGCGGGCTTCACGGTGCGGGAGTTCGAGTTCGCGGTGCTGCTCACCGGGCGCTGCCCCCGCTGCGACCACTTGATGAGCAGCAGCGTGGTCGACGAGCTGTACCGGCGGGAGGCGTCGGCGGCCGCGCCGGACCCGGGCTACCGGACGGTGCTCTGCGAGTGCGAGGCCGACCACCCCGCGCGTCCGGCCGGGCTGCGCGGCTGCGGCGCGTACTGGACGCTGCGGCTGGAGGTCGAGGCGTGATCCGGCTGCGCCCCGGGCCGCCCGCGACCGTCGCCGACCTGCACCGGGCGCAGCAGTTGGCCGGTCTGCTGCGCGGCGAGCTGGAGCGGGTCCGCGCGGCGGCGGTGGCGTGGCGCAACGGGCTCGGCGGCCTGCTCGTGGCACTGGTCGGGTTCAGCCTGATCCGGGGCCGCACCGACGTCGGCACGCTGGCGCCGCACTGGGGTGCGCTGGTCGGCGTCCTGCTGCTCGCCGCGCTGACCGCCGGCGTGGCCGGGGCGCTGGCGCTGCTCCGCGCGGCGCACGGCAGGTTGGTGGTGACCCCGGTGGCGGCGCTTCCGCCGGCCCCGCTCGGCGACCATCTGGAGGCGATGGCGGCGGTCCGGTCGCTGCGGATCGGGGTGTGGCTGGTGCTGCTCTGCATCGCACTGCTGGTCGCGGCGGTCGGGGTGACCTGGTACGCGCCCGCCCGCCCGGCCCCGCCCGCCGCCGTCTCCTCCGCCGACGTGCAGGCAGGGACGCCCTGAGCGCCTGCCCTTCCGGACGGTGGGCTCGTCAGGGGCCGAGGTGGGCGTAGCCGGCCCAGGTGTCGGGGCGGTCGGGCAGGGCGGCGCGCAGCCGGCGGACCGACCGGTGCAGGGCGACCGCCGCCCGGTCCGGTGCGATCCCGCCGGGCACCGCCAGGCCGTCGTACAGGTCGGCGCAGAGCCGCACGGTCAGCGCGTCCGAGATGGACCAGAGCGCGCCGATGACGTGCCGGAACCCGGCGAGCTGGAACGCGGTGCCGAGGGTGAGCGCCTCGTCGGGCAGGGCCGCGCCGCCGCGTACCGTCTCGCAGGCGGACAGGACGGCCAGCGCGGCCGGGCTGCCGGCGGGCCGCCACAGGTCCCGGACGTGCAGCGGGCCGCCGGCCAGCGCGAGACGCCCCCAGGCCGGGGCGCGCAGGTCCTGGGTGCCGTGGCAGGACAGGTGGGCGACCGGCTGGTCGGGCAGCGCGGTGAGCACGGCCGCCGGGGTGGCCGCCGGGCCGAGGAGTGCGCGGACCCGGGGCAGGTGCCGGCGGACGATCTCCTCCTCCCGCGCCACACCGGGCAGGTCGGCCAGGCCGGGGGTCTGCGGCATGCCGACGACCAGCGCCGAGTCGACCGGCTCGGGCCGGGCCGGCACGCCGCGCCGGGCGTGCGCCAGCGCCCGCAGCGAGGCCGTGTACGACGGCACCACCCGGTCCAGCACCCCGTCGCCGTCGAGTGGGCCGGCCGCGTGCAGCGGCAGCAGGGTGAGCAGCCCGGTGGGGCACCACCACAGCCGTGGCCAGTCATCTGCGGACGGAACGGTCGGGGAGGGCGCCGCCGCGTCGAGCACCGGTGCGGCGACGACCCGCCACAGCCAGTCCAGCGTCTGGCCGACCTCGGTCCGGGCCGCCAGCCGGCGGCGCTGCGCGGCCGGCTCGGGGCCGTCCGGTGCCGCCGCCCCGGTGAGCACCGCGATCGCGGTCAGGAAGCCCGCCGTCCGCGTGACCAGCTCGGCCAGGGCCAGCCCGGGCAGCGGGACCACGGTGACCCGGCCGTCGGCGACCACCAGCGCGTCGCAGCGCCGCGCGGCCACGTTGACCAGCACCACCGGGCCACCGGCCGCGGCCCGGGCCAGGGTGGCGAACGGCGGCGGGCGGAGGAAGTCGGTGAACCCGGGCCGGGCGCGGATCTCCACGAGCAGGTCCCGGCGGCGTACGGCGAGGTCGTACCGCTGCTCCACCCGGCCGCCCGGAGCGTCGGGGCCGGCGGGCGACAGCGCGGTGAAGCCGTCGAGGGCGGCCTGGAGGTCGGCGAGCCGTTCCGCCAGCCGGGGGAACCGCGCGCGCAGGGCGGCCAGGTCCGCGCCCGCGTCGTGGGCCCGGGTCAGCAGGACGCCACGGCCGTACTCGAGCAGCTCGACGGCGCGTTCCGGGCGGTCGAGGGCGGTGGCGACCGCGGCGGCGTCGCTGGCCAGCCCGGGGAACAGCCCGAGCAGGCGGGCCTGGTCGTCGGGGTCCATGCCGTGCCAGGCCACCAGGTCGATCAGCTCGATCGCGGTGGCGTACCCGTCGAGCGCGGCCGGCAGGTCGCCGACCGCCGCGGCGTGGTCCGCGTACCGGCTCGCCGCCGCCGCCCGGAGCAGCGAGGGCGCGGACTCCACCGCGGCGGCGGCGCGCAGCGCGGCGGTCGCCTCGGCCAGCGCGGCCGACCCGGCGGCAGCAGGGTCGGCGGCGTCCGGGAGCGGGTCGCCGGCGGGGTCGGCGACCGCCTCCAGGGCGGTGGCCAGGTTGCTCAGGCACATGGTGCGGGCGGGATGCTCGGCGGGCAGCGCGTCCACCGCAGCCCGGTTGGCCGCCAGCATGGCGGTGGCGTCCGCCTCGTCGCGGCCGGCCCGGTAGCGCAGCAGCAGCGCGTTACCGAGGTTGGTGTGGATCCGGTGCCGCTCCGCGCCGACCGCCGGCTGGCGCTCGCTCAGCCGTTGAAGGAGTCGGACCGCCTCGTCCAGCCCCGCCGGGTCGTCGTGCAGACGGTGCCGCAGCAGATAGGCCAGGGCGAGGGTGTTGAGCGTCTCGACGTACTCGGTTGGCTCGGCCTCCCGTTCGGCCAGTTCGGCCGCCTCGCGCAGGGCGGTCACGGCGGCGTCGGCGTCCCGGGCCGCGCCGGCCGCGACCTGGTCGGGGGGCTCGCCGCCGGCCGGCAGCGCGCCGTTCAGGGCGAGCTCCACCCGGCGGTTCAACGCGGAGCCGTAGTTGGTCAGCGCCGGCAGCCGGTCCGGGTGCCCGGGTGGCGCGGTCTCGGTCACCTGTGCCAGCACCTGGACCGCCTCGGTGAGGGTGGCCAGGTCCTGAGTCGAGGCGAACAGGGCCTGCAACACCAGGCCCAGGTTCGAGCGGTACCGGGGCAGCGAGGCTCCCTCCGGTGGTGCCGCGGCAACCGCGGCCCGCAGCGCAACGGCGGCCGGCTCCAGCAGCGCCGGCTCCCCCGCCAGGTCGGACAGTTCGCGCAGGGTGTTGCCCAGGTTATTGAGCACCTGGTGGCGCAGCGGGTCGGTGCGGGAAAGCAGCGACTCCACCTCGGTCAGCGCGTCCCGGGCGGCCCGCAGAGCGGTCACCCCGCCCAGGTCGGTGTGGCCTCGACCGAGCGCGTAGCCGAGGTCCGCGAGCCAACGGGCCCGTTGGACCGGGTCCCCGGCGGCGTCGGCGCCCTCGCGCAGCAGCCGCACCGCCTCGGTGATGTCCTCGGTCCGCCGCTGCCGCTCGTACCGGGTCACCAGCAGGCCGCCCACCGCGTGTCGTATCTCGTCCCGGCCCAGCCCACCGTGCACCGAGCCGGACCCGGCTGCCGCCACCCGGTACGCCTCGATCGCCGCGTCGAGGTCGGCCGGTGCGGCGTCGGTCTGGTGCCGCTCAGCGAGCAGGGTGGCCAGGCCGGCCTGTGCGGTGCCGGCCAGCTCGGGATCCAGACCGGCGAACGCGGTCAACGCCGACCGGTACGCCTCGATCGCCGCGTCCCGGTCGGCCGGCGACCGGTCACGCAGGAACCGTTCGGCGAGCGCCGTGCCGTGCAGCGCCGCGAAGCGGGGATCACCGGCGGCTCGGGCGGCGGCGAACGAGTCGACCGCCTCGTCGAGGTCGGCCGGCCGGGCCCGCAGACGCCACCGGTCGCGCAGCCGCTGCCCGAGGTTGGCCCGGGCCATGGCGCGCACCGAGGGGCTGGCCCCGGTGACGCGGGCGGCGTCGCGGAGCAGCGTGATCGCTTCGTCCAGGTCCGCCGGGGCGCCGTCGACCTCGTACCGGTCGCTGAGCACGTTGCCGAGGTTGAACAGCCGGGCCGCACGTTCCGGGTCGTCGGCCGGGGTGGACTCCAGGCTCTCCCGGTGCGCCTGAATCGCCGACGGCAGGGCGCGCTGCCGGCCGAGGTGCTGGAACTGGTCGCGGTGCACCTTGCCGAGGGCGGACAGGTAGTGCAGCCGCTCCGGCTCACCCGCGGGCGTGCCGTCCACCGCCCGTCGCAGCAGCGCCGCCGCCCGGTCGGCGCCCCGGTAGTCACGGTTGTTCTCCGCGGCGGCCATCAGCATGACGGCCTCCAGGAACAGCGCGCCGGCCTCGCCGTCGGCCAGGCCGCCCGTACGCCCGCCGGGAGCGGAACCGGTGGGCGTGGACGCGGGGCCGCCGGGGGCCCGCGGGCCGGGCACCCGACCGGAGTCCGGTGGCGGTCGGTGCGCGTGCAGCATCGCCAGCAGCGACGGCGGCACCCGCTCCGGCGCGAAGCGCAGCAGGAACTCGGTGAGCGTGACCGCCTGGACGAGGTCGTCGGCGGCCTCGCCCGGGGGCAGCAGCTGACAGCGGTACCAGTGCAGGCAGGCCAGGAGGAAGAAGCCCTCGGCGACCGGCCCCGGCAGCGGGCCGTCCGTGGGCGTGGCGGTCACCAACTCCATGACCGCCCGGGCGTCGTGGAGCGCGCCGGAGTCGAGCACGGCCCGAGGGTCCGTCGTGGCGCCGAAACGGTCCAGCCGCTCCCGCAGCCGACGCACCGGGTCGGACCTGAACCGTCGCCACATCACGCCTCCCCCGACCGGCCGCACCGGTTCCGATCAGGCGTAGCAGACCGGACACGGGGGCGCCAGCACCAATTCGGTCCTGGCGGCGACCATCGTGTCCCCGCGCACACAGTCGGCGCGCCGGGGATAGGACATCGGGATTCGGGGATCATCGTGGGGTGGCGGGCCGAGCTCATCCCCGCCACGACGACACGATTGGGGAACCGCGTATGGCGACCGACGTCAGCAAGCAACCCGCGAAGGCTTCCGGCAGCTACCGGATCGGGGGCGACCTCACCGTCGACCGGCTCGGCTACGGGGCGATGCAGCTCACCGGGCCGGGCGTCTGGGGTGACCCGAAGGACCCCGCCGAGGCGGTCCGGGTGCTGCGCCGGGCGGTCGAGCTGGGCGTGACGTTCATCGACACCGCCGACTCGTACGGCCCGTTCGTCTCCGAGCTGCTGATCCGCGAGGCCCTGCACCCGTACGCCGACGACCTGGTCGTCGCGACCAAGGGTGGCTTCACGCGGGCCGGGCCGGGCGACTGGCGGGTGGTGGGCCGCCCGGAGTACCTGCGCCAGCAGTGTGAGCTGAGCCTGCGCCACCTGGGCCTGGAGACGATTCCGCTCTACCAGCTGCACCGGATCGACCCGCAGGTGCCGCTCGCCGATCAGCTGGGCGAGCTGGAGCTGTTGCGGCAGGAGGGCAAGATCCGGCACATCGGACTGTCCGAGGTGACCGTCTCCCAGATCGAGGAGTCCCGCGCCATCACCTCGATCGCCTCCGTGCAGAACCTGTACAACCTGGCCAACCGCAGCGCCGAGGACGTGCTGGAGTACTGCGAGCGCAACGATCTCGCGTTCATCCCGTGGTTCCCGATCGCCACCGGCGAGCTGGCGCGCCCGGGCGGGCCGCTGGACACGATCGCCGCCACGCACGACGCGTCGCCCGCGCAGCTCGCGCTGGCCTGGCTGCTGCGCCGGTCGCCGGTGATGCTGCCCATCCCCGGCACGTCCTCGGTGGCGCACCTGGAGGAGAACGTGGCCGCCGCGGAGGTGCGGCTCACCGACGACGAGTTCGAGGCGCTGGCCAAGGCGACCTGACCCTCAACCCGACGCGGCGCGTGGGTGGTCCGAGCCCGGACCACCCACGCGGGCCGGGTCAGAGAGCGAGGCAGTTGGGCCCCACCGGGCCGTCGACGAGGGCGCCGCGCACGATGGTGTACGCGGTGCCGTCGAGCACCAACCCGAGGTGCCCGACCACCCGCAACGGGCAGTACGCCTGGATCAGCACGTTGGTCGCGCCGTCGTTGACGGCGGCGTTCCCGGTCGGCCGGACCAGCTCGTCCTGGAGGGTGCGGATGGTGGTGTAGCGCACCGCGCCCGGGGTGTCGTCGCCGGCGTTGAGGTCGGCGAGGAAGGCGGAGCCGATGGTCATCTGCTGGCAGGCCACCACGCCGGCGCAGCTGCCGAGACCCAGGAACGCCACGATGTTCGCCACGTACGTGCCGTACTGCGGCGAGCCCAGGCTGACGTACCGGCCGACGCTGGCGGTGCCGCCGAGCCGCTTGAGGTAGTAGCGGGCGACGAGGCCACCCTCGGAGTGGGCGACCAGGTCCACGGTCGCCGCGCCGGTGCTGGCGCGTACCTGGCTGACGTAGCCGGCGAACGCGCGGGCGGAGGTGGGGATGTCGCCGAGGCCCAGCCCGGGCAGTTGGTAGATGAAGGTCCGGTAGCCGTCGCCGCGCAGCCGGGCGGCGATCGGCTCGTACGCGACGGCGACGCCGCTGAGCCCGCCGACCACGATGACGGGGTTGGCCGCCGCGGTGACCGCCACCGGGGCGGCCACGGGTGCGGCGGGGGCGGCGGTCGCCGTGGCGGTGGACGCGAGCAGGGCGGCGGTGGCGAGGGACAGGACGAGGACGGTCTTTCGGAGCAGCATGGCCGAACCTCCGGGGGGAGGCACCCGGCGAACCGGGCAGGTGGGTGGGGGTGTCCGGTCGACCGTGCGACGATGATGCGCGCAACAATTTGGAAACGTCAATGACTTGTTACGCGCTGGTAACCCGTTGTTCCGACGGGGGTGCAAACCGGCATATCGGCGCTCCTCCACATCGGACGCTCACCCGGTCGCGCGGGCACCCCGGCGCGGGACGACGGATGGCATGCTGTGGCCGTGGCCGCTGACGAACCCACCGAGCGCCAGCTCCGGGTGATGCCGTGGTGGCTGGTCCTGGTGGGCCTGCTGGTCGCCGCCGCGCTCGGCTGGCTGGTGCTGGACCTGCTGCTCACCGAGGCCGACCGGGCCAGTCAACCGGACACCCGCGCCACGCTGCGCATCGACGCGATCCGCACCGGCCTGACCGTGGTCGCCGGCACCGGCGGCGGGCTGGCGCTCCTGCTGGCCGCCCGCCGGCAGTGGATCGCCGAACGCGCGCAGCGGCACCAGGAGACCGTCGCCGCCCGGGACCAGGCGCACCGCGACCGGGTGCAGGCGCACGCCGAGTCGGTCGCCGAGGCCGCGCAGCGGCACCAGGAGCGGCAGTCCGGGGCGGCCGAGCACGACGCGGCCGAGCGCCGGCTGACCGAGCTCTACACCCGGGCCGTCGAGCTGCTCGGCAACGACAGCGCGGCGGTACGCCTCGGTGGGCTGCACGCGCTGGAGCGTCTCGGTCAGGACAATCCGGCGCAGCGCCCGACGATCGCGGCGGTGCTCTGCGCGTACCTGCGGATGCCGGCGCCGAACGACGAGCCGCGCGAGACGGAGGTCCGGCGCACCGCGCAGCGGGTGCTCACCCGGCACCTGCGCGCGGACGACGCGGACCACTGGCCGGACGTCGTGCTGGACCTGACCGGCGCCGCGCTTGTCGACTTCGACGCCGCCGGCTGCACGCTGGTCGACGCGGACTTCACGCGAGCCGTGTTCACCGGCACGACCAGCTTCGCGGGCACGACGGCGCGAGGCCGGCTCGCCCTTCAGTCGACGGTCTTCGGTGACGTGGTCTTCGACGGCCTCCGGGCCGACGGGGAGGTCGTGCTGGACGGCGCCCGCGTCGGCGGTCTGGCCGACTTCGAGGGGGCCGTGTTCACCGACGGCCTGTCCTGCCGGCGGTCCAGCTTCGCCGGCCCGACCTCATTCCGTCGGGCGACCTTCGGCCAGCCGACCAGCTTCGACGCCACCCGATTCGAGGACGTCGCCACGTTCCGGGAGGCCGCGTTCCTCGGCGCCCTGTCGATGGAGCACACCGAGTTCGGCGGGTCGGCCAGCTTCCGCTCCGTCCGGTTCACGAACATGGCGCTGTTCCGTTGGACGACCTTCGGCGGGGAGGCGCTGTTCGATCACGCCCGCTTCACCGACGCCGCGAACTTCGGCCGGGCCTGGTTCCACAGCGTGGCCAGCTTCGACGACGCACAGTTCAGCCGGCCACCGCAGGTCGACCAGGCCCGGGCGGCGGCTGGTCCTGGTCACCGGTGGCCGGCGGGCACCGTCGTCGAACGGCTCGACGACGAGTGGCTGCTGCTCGTCGACCGCTGAGCGGTCAGCGCTACGCGGCCGGCGGGCGCAGCCCGTCCAGGGCGACGCCGAGCACCCGGTCGCGCTGCTCGGGCGACGGGAACTGGGCCATCGTGAGGCCGCTGATCAGCCGCACCACGTCGTCGAAGCCGATGTCCTCGCGGACCACGCCGGCGGCCTGGGCGCGGCTCATCAGCGGCTCGCCGGCGGCGTAGATCTCCATCCGGCAGCTCCGGAAGATCTCCGAATCGTGCAGCAACTCCTCGGCGAGCGCCCGTTTGGTGGCGACGTACGCGACGAAGCGGTGCAGCCAGGCGACGAGGGCGTCCCACGGGGGCAGCTCGGCCAGGTCCGCGGCGGACCGGCTCAGCGCCCGGACCTCCTCGACGTAGACGGCCTCGAAGAGATGCCGTCGATTCGGGAAGTTGCGGTAGAGCGTGCCGATGCCCACCCCGGCTCGCCGGGCCACGTCCTCCAGCGAGGCGGCGGCGCCGTTCTCGGCGAACGCGTCGCGGGCGGCGGCGATGAGGGCGTCGTAGTTACGCCGTGCGTCGGCCCGCTTCGGCCGCCGGGCGAAGACCTCGGGCGCCTGCCCCGCGCTGGTCATGACGTGCGTCACCTCACCTCGGTTGCATCCGGAGGCACCCCTCCGCTAGCTTAGTGGAGGCACCCCTCCGGAATCCCGGAGGCCTGCCTCCGGTTAGCTTACCTCGGGACCCGCCCGATCCGCCTGGCCACCCGATCGCCCGGGCCCGACAGCCCGCCCGCCGCCGCCCGGCGGGTGACGAACCTCCTTCCGTACGCAATCAGGGAGTTTTCTCTCGTGGCAGTAACCTCCCGGCGCAGCTCGCGTCGGCTCACCTTCTCTGTGCTCGCGGCCGGTGCCGGGTTCTTCGCGATGCTCCAGTCGCTGATCACCCCGGTGCTGCCGACCATCCAGCAGGACCTGCACACCTCGCAGAACACCGTGACCTGGGTACTGACCGCCTACCTGCTCTCCGCGTCGATCTTCACGCCGATCCTCGGCCGCGTCGGCGACATGGTCGGCAAGGAGCGGATGCTGGTCGTCTCGCTCGCCGCGCTCGCCCTCGGCTGCCTGCTCGCCGCCATCGCGCCGACCATCGGCGTCCTCATCATCGCCCGGATCGTGCAGGGCATCGGCGGCGCGGTCTTCCCGCTGTCGTTCGGCATCATCCGCGACGAGTTCCCCGCCGCGCGGGTCTCCGGCGCCGTCGCCGCCATCTCCGCGATCGTCGCCGCCGGCGGTGGCCTGGGCGTCGTGCTGGCCGGCCCGATCGTCAGCACGCTGGACTACCGGTGGCTGTTCTGGATCCCGATGGTCGTGGTCGGGCTGACCGCCGTCGCCGCGCACCTGTTCGTGCCCGAGTCGCCGGTGCGTACCCCCGGACGGATCGACTGGCGGGCCACCCTGCTGCTCTCCGGCTGGCTGGTCGCGCTGCTGCTGCCGATCAGCCAGGGCGCCGCCTGGGGCTGGACCTCCGGCCGGGTGCTCGGCCTGCTGGCGCTCGCCGTGGTGCTGCTGGTCAGCTGGCTGGTCGCCGAGGTGCGCTCCACCAACCCGCTGATCGACATGCGGATGATGCGCCTGCCCGGCGTCTGGACCACCAACCTGGTCGCCCTGCTCTACGGCGCGTCGATGTTCTCCGTGTACGCGTTCCTCCCGCAGTTCGTGCAGACCCCGACGGCCGCCGGCTACGGCTTCGGCGCCAGCATCAGCCAGGCGGGCCTGCTCATGCTGCCGATGCTGGTCGCGATGTTCATCGCCGGCCTGGTCGCCGGCCGACTCCAGTCCGTCTTCAGCGCCAAGGCGCAGCTCGCCACCGGCGCGACGTTCAACGTGGCCGCCTCCGCGATGCTGGCCGCCGCGCACGACACCCGCTGGGAGGTCGCGCTCGCCGGCGGCCTGGTCGGCCTCGGCATCGGCCTGGCCTTCGCGTCGATGGCCAACCTGATCGTGGGCAGCGTGCCCGCCAGCCAGACCGGCGTGGCCACCGGCATGAACGCCAACATCCGCACCATCGGCGGCGCGATCGGCGCCGCCGTGGTCAGCGGCGTGATCACCGCCCACCCGCAGGCCAACGGTCTGCCCCGGGAGGCCGGCTTCACGACGGGCTTTCTGGTCCTCACCGCGATCGCCCTGGCCGCCGCGCTCGCGGCCCTGGCCGTCCCGTCCGCCCGGCGGGCGGCGGCCGGTCGCCGGCCGTCCACCGCGACGATCGTCGAGTCGGAGCTAGCCGGCGAGTTCGCCACCATGCCGTCGACCCGCTGACCCGCTGACCCGAGACCCGGCGCCCGGGGTGGTCCGCCGCCCCGGGCTCCGCTGTTTCCGCCAGTTCCGGGAGTAGGCTGGCCGCTCCCGCCCACTCCCTGTCACCAGGATGCGCCCATGCCGACGTCCGAACTGCTGACCGCCGACCGCATCGACGAGATCGGTGCCCTGGGATCCGGGAGCCCGGACCCGGCCGCGCTGGTCGCCGAGCTGGTGGGTGCGGTCGATGAGGGACGGGTCGCCGACCCCGACGACACCGGATACGCGCTGCTGGTCGCCGCGGAGATCCTGGAGAAGGCGGGGGATCTGGCCGACGCGCTCGCGCTGACCACCCGCGCCATCGCCGAACAGCCCGACGACGACCCGTACGCCCGATCGATGCGCGGCGGCCTGCTGATGCGCCTCGGCCGCGAGGACGAGGGCCTGGCCGAGCTGACCGGGCTGCGCCCGCTGCTGGAGACCGATCCCGACGCCACGTACCTGATCGACGACCTGGCCGAGGCCGGCCACGCCGAGACGGCGCTGGAGTGGCTTACCGGGGCCCTCGACTCGATCATGGAACGGACCCGCACCCAGCAGCACGAGTCCGAGGACGCGCAGGACGAGGCCGCCGCCATGATCTACGGGCTGACCCAGCGGCGGCACGACCTGCGCGAGGAGCTGGGCCTCCCCCACGACGAGTACGACAACCTCGCCGACCGGCTGCGCGCCGCCAGCGACCACGCGCTCGACGCGCTGGACGACGGCCCCGCGACGCTGCTGTTCTGGCCGCGGGCGGAGTTCGACGCCCTGCTGGTGCGCTGGCCCGCGCTGATCGGCAGCTATCCCGCCACCTGGGACGAGCACCGCACCCAGGTCGAACGCGCGCTGGCCAACGCCTCCGGCCTCGGCGGCACCGACCTGGGCGTGGTCGCCGGCTCGGTGGCGGGGCTGGCGGCCTTCGCCGAGCGGGCGGGTAGCGACCCCACCGACGAGGAGACCCTCGACGAGTACGCGGACAGCCTCGACGAGGCGGGCGTGACAGCCTGGCCGCCGGGCCGCAACGACGCCTGCTGGTGTGGCTCGGGTGGCAAGTACAAGAAGTGCTGCCTGCCGCGCTCGCGAAGCTGACCGCGTTTCCTGGGGCACCCACGCGGCCAGCCACATCCGGCGACAGACCCTCAGCTGGCCGGGAGCGGGTCGATCGACTCCGTATCCCGACACCGAGTCGATCACTCGGCCGGGCGGGTGACGCAGCCCGCGCCACCACCCGTGGTCAGTTGCCCAGCGCGCGGACCTTGGCGATCGTCTCCTGGACGTGCTGCTTGGCGGGGTCGCCGCCCTGTGCCGCCTGCGCGAGGGCCTGGCGGTACGTGTCGATCATGCCGATCAGCGGACCGGCGGCCACACCCTCCAGCGCTCCGGCGACGAGCGCCCGCGCCTCGGCCGCGTCCTGCGCTGCCGCTGCCGTCTTGGTCTTCGCCTCGTCCAGCTTCTGCGACGCCGCCGCCAACCTCGCGATGATCTGTGCTGCGCTCACGCGCCCTCCCCGTGTCGACCATCGCCTCCACCACCGCACCGGCGGAGACCACAAGGGAGCGTACGAGATCAGCGCACCCAGCGCGACCAGTCGCTCGTTCACTCGTCACCTAGCGGTAGTGGATGCCCCAAGCGAGCGGCTCTGCCGGAACTTGTCCACGGGACCTCGACCGAGTCCGGCGGAAACCTAGATCTTGGACAGTTTCCGTTCGGCGCGACCGGAAACTGTCCAAGATCTAGGGCGACACACGGGACCGGGAGGCGTCGGACGGTCAGGCGTTCAGCTTCAGCGACGAAGACGTCGAGCCCGTGAACGCCTCAACGAGGCCTCGAGCCCAGCGCCGAGGCGGGCGAATGAGTACCGACGCCGTGGACGACCTGCGTGCCGCCTGGCTCGCCAGGATCTCCACCACCGATCGGGCCGGCGCGCAACTGCACGGGGCGGGGCCGCCCGGCCGGCGGTTGCCCTGGCAGGACGCGGTCACGGAGTGCTGGCGGGCGCTGAGCCTGGTCTACGCCGGCGTGGCCGCGAGCCGTGAGCCAGCCATCTGGGCAGGACCCGGTGGCCCGAACGACACGGAACGCGACGAGATCCTGGCCGTCGCCCAGTCCGCCGGCACCCGCGCGCAATCCGATGGCGCCACCGTCGCCGCGCAGGACGCGGGCCAACAGGCGGGCCAGCAAGGCTGACCAGCAGGACCGGCTTGCTTCGCCTCCTGGTCGAGGCCACCGCGGTGCCGGGCACGGCGCGTCCTGGGTGGTCCGGTCAGTCGCCTTGCCGCGTCCCGTGCTGCTGGTTCTGTCGCAGGGCTTCCTCAAGCTGGTCTTCGAGGATGATGATCCGGCAGGCGGCCTCCAGGGCGAAACCCTCGTCGACCATCTCACGGGCCCGGGCTGCCAGGCGCATCTGGTAGCGGGAATAGCGGCGGTGCCCGCCGGCAGAGCGGTGAGGGTTGATCAGCTTTGCCTCGTCGAGGCGGCGCAGGAAGTCCTGCGTCGTGCCGAGCATCTCCGCGGCCTGCCCAATGGTGTAGGCCGGGTAATTCTCGTCGCCGAACATGTCGTCCGGGGTTTGCCCCATGTCACCTCCATGTCGAGGGCCCCGGCGCTCACGCGCCGGGGCCCAGGGTTACGGGTCAGAACACCATCTACCGACAGGAACGTCGGCTTGTCGTATCCGCACCAGCCGCAAGTGACGGCATCGGGTGCGAGGATCGCATAAGCGTGACCGGAGACCACCTCTCGTTCGATGGATACTGCGGTGTCCGCCGGGCCGGCAATGACGGCCGAGGGCGGGCGATCCAACGGTGTAGGGCCCTCCCTTTCCTCTGCTTCTTCACTTTCCCTTGCTGACGTACGGTCCGCCGATGTCGGTGCCCCCTGCGACTTCATGGCCCCGCACACGTACGGCGAACATCAGCTGGAGCCCTGAAAAGAGCGTTGGCCCCACCTGCGGTCCCGGCGTCACTTCCGTCGGGAATCACGTGCTTCTACTGCCTGGCGGAGGAGCGGTGTCTATCGCTTCTCCTCCGCGCCGCCCGTCGTGACCCCACGGCCGGGCGCTCCGTCCGCGTCTTGACGGATCTCTTCTCTCGACTTGAAGAAGAGTATTCCACACCCTCGAAGATGTCTAGTCACCTCAGCCTAGATTTTCTGCGGCAGCGAGCAGATCTTCTATGGAAAGACTCGCCGCGAATTGTCCGGGGGCCGGGGGCCGGGGGCCGGGGGCCGGGGGCCGGGGCAGAGCTCAGCGCAGGCCGCGGACGAGCAGCAGGTAGCCGCAGTAGGCGACCGGCACCAGCAGGAAGCAGATCAGGAACCCGAGCGGCAGGTAGCGCGGCGGGGTGCCGGCGACCATGGCGGGCCGCCCCCACCGGCCGAGCACCAGGTACCCGCCGAAGAACGCCAGCGCGGGCAGCCCGGCGCAGATCCACGCGCCGAGGGTGAAGCCGTCGACCAGGCCGACCCCGGAGGCGAGCACCAGCGCCAGCATGAGCACCCCGGCAACGGCCCCGCACCCCGCGTACACGGCGACCGCGCGGGCCAGCGGCGACCAGGTGGGCAGCAGCTCCGGCCGCTGGGCGAGCAGCTCCGCCTGCTGCCCGTGCCGGTCGGCCTCGTCGGCCATCCGCCGGGCCATCTCCAGCTCCACCGCCGGGTCGACCGCCGCCGCGCGCTGCGCCGGCACCCCGACGCCCGCCGGGCTCACCGCCGTCGGCAGCGCCAGCCGCGCCTCCCCCGCCGGCAGCTCGGGGTACGCCCCGACATCCGCCCGCCCCGGCGCGCCGGCTGCGCCGGCGAGTCCACCGTCGCCCGGTCCGGGCATGACGGACGGGCCGGACACGGCAGCGGAGTCACCGGCCGACTCGGTCGGGGCCGGCGGGGCGGTACCGCCCGCGCTCGGTGCGGTGCCCGGATGCGCGGGAGGGACGGCGGACGGCTGGTCGACGCCGATCGCGCGGCCGAGCTGGTCGAGGCGGTGCCCCTGGGCGGTCAGCCGCTGGTGCAGGTATTCGACGGCGGCGTGCAGGTCGCGGCGGCGCTCGGACTCGATCGCGGCGTCCCGCTCGCCGGCGCGGCGCTGCTCGGCGAGCTGGCGAGCCAGCGCCGCGTACTCCTCGAAGGACACCGTCACTGCTCCCCGTCCGGCTCGTGCCCGTCGCGGGCGAACGGCACGATCAGCCTCGTGCGCTGGTCGTGCCGGTCGACCAGCAGCGCCCGGTCGGCGCGGGACGTGTAGGCGAGGTCGTGCACCCCCAGGTGCAGCGCCAGCTCGGCCCCCGGCACGTTGAGGGCGACCAGGCAGGCGACGTCGTCGCGGTTCTGGGTGCCGCCGAGGTCGTCGGCGAGCCGGCGCAGGCCGCGCCACCAGCCGAGCAGGTGCACCCCCTGAGCGGGGCCCTGCCGCAGCACCGTGCGCAGGTCGTCCAGGCCGGAGCGGAAGGTGACCGGGTCGGCCGCCCCGAGCACCGGCGCGGCGGCGTCCATCCCGAACACCACCAGGTATTCGCGCCCGGCTGGCGCGTCGGCCAGCGCGGCGATCCGGTCGCGCAGACCGGCCGCGTCGAGCCGCTGCACCGGGTGGCCGGCGGCCCGCAACGCGGCTTCGGTCTCGTCGGCGACCGGATCGGCGGCGGTGACCAGCGAGGCCAGCACGAACCGGGCGTCGCCGGCGGCGTGTTGGCGGGCCAGGCTCAGTGTCGCGGCGCGCAGCACGTCGGCGCCGGCCGGCGCGGTGCCGACCACGGCGAGGTGCCGACCGGGGGTGGCGTCCATCAGGAACAGCGCGGTGGTGCCGTGCACGTCGACGGTCCGGCCGACCAGGGCCATCGGGCGCCGGCCACCGGGGCGCAGCCCGGCGAACGTGGGATCGTCCTCGACCCGCGCCGCCTCGTACCCCTTGAAGACCGCCGGTGGCCGCGCGCCCGGCGGGCGGGCCTCCCACAGCTCGTGACGCAGCGCGGCGAGGTCCGCGGCGGCGGCGTGCGCGTCGGGGAACCGCAGCACGGTGTCGGCGCCGACCGCACCGGCGGCGGTGTTGACCACGGCGGAACCGATCGGCAGGGCCGCGGCCGCGTCGTTCAGTGCGTCGAGCACCCCGCCACCACCGGGCAGCGCCACCCGCAGCGCGAACTGCCCGAAGATCGCCTCGGCCCGCCCGTAGAGGGCCTCGATGCCGGTCATGCTCTGGCTGGCCAGCACCAGGTGCACGCCGTAGGAGCGACCCTTGCGGGCCAGCTCCTCCAGCAGGTCGACGGACTCGCGGGCCAGCGCGTCGTTGCCGGCGAGCAGCACGTGGAACTCGTCGATGACCGCCACGATGCGCGGCAGCGCATTGTCCCGGGGCAGGTCGGCGAGCTTGGTGACGCCGTGCCGCTTGAGCGCGGTGGCCCGGCGCTGTGCCTCGCGGCGCAGCTCGCGCAGCACGGCGAGGCCGTACTCCCGGTCGGATTCGATGCCGACGGCACGGGCGTGCGGCAGCCAGGACGGGTCGCGCCCGGTGGGCACGAACTCGGTGAAGCTCACGCCCTCCTTGAAGTCGAGCAGGTAGAGCTGGAGCTCGGCCGGGGAGTAGCGGGCGGCCAGCCCGTACAGGACGTCGAGCAGGAAGACGGTCTTGCCGGCGCCGGTGCGCCCGCCGACCAGCCAGTGCGGGGTGGCGTCGTCGAAGGCGACGGTCAGCGGGGTGCGGCCGGCGCGGCCGATCACCGTCCGCAGGCCGTTGCCGGCGGACTCGGCCCAGCGCCGCTCGGGCAGCAGGTCGGCGAAGTGCAGCGCGTCGGTGCGGCGGGCGGCGGCGCCCAGGTGCTCGGCGAGCGCGCGCACGGAGGCCGGCGGGGGGTCGCCGTCGAGCAGCACCGGCGCCGCGAGGCCGCCGCCGTCGGCGCTGAACGGGGCGTTGGGCGGGTCGCCGACGTGCGCGTACCGCTCGCTGAGCCGGACCGCGGTGGCGCCGCCCAGCGGCGGCGAGGTCTCACCCGGCAGCCGGGAGGGGTGGCCGGCGAGCAGCACGCAGACGGCGGCGGCGGGGCCGGCGTGGGTGAGGGCGGCGAGCCGGGCCAGCTCGCGCGGAGGCGGTGCGGCGGTGGCGACCACCACCAGCAGCTGTCGGGCCTCGGGGTCGGCGTGCTGCGCGGCGCGGGCGTGCTGTTCGGCCGCGTCCAGCAACGCGGCCACCTCGGCCTCCCCGGTGGCCGGCGGGTCGAGCACCCCGGCGTCGAGCAGCGGGCGCAGCGGGCCGAAGGTGGCGCCCAGCGCGGCGGGGTCGATGCCGGCGACCCGGACCTGACCGGCCGGAGCGGTGGCGACCAGCCGCAGCACCAACGCTCGCAGCAGCCCGGCGACCCGAGGGTCCCGGGCGTCGGTGTCCAGTGCCAGGTGGTGGCCTCCGCCGACCGGCAGCAGTACCGGGAAACCGCCGTCGGGAGTGGACGCCTCGCCGATCCGGACCGGCACCGGCGCGTCGGTGAGGGGGGTGGCGCCCGGCGTGGGGGTGGCCAGCGTGCCGCCGAGGCGGGCCAGTCGGGCCACCAGCTCGCCGGCGCCGACCGGCGCGGTGGGGGCCGCCGCCGTGCCCAGCGCCCCTTGGGCGGCGTCCAGGTGTGCCCGAGCCGCCCGGTGGGAGGTGACCGCCTGACCGTACGCCGACGCGAGCCTGCCCACGCTCTGCCTCCCACGCCACGGCTGTCCGGTTCGCGGAAACCCTAACGGACGGCCGCGACACCGGGACAGTACCGACCCGGCGCGACCGGCCCGAATTGCCGCGCGGCGGCCGACGGTCCGGGATGGACCGGCGGCCGCCGCCGGGCGGTACGGGTTTCCACTGTCAGCCGGTGACCGCCGTCAGGGCGGGCAGGTAGCCGTAGCGGTAGCCGTCGGCGTCCGGGTGGTACGCCTCGATGACGCCGCTGACGTCGTGGATCCACGGGTCGCCGGCGCAGACGCCGTGGCCGGCGAAGTAGGGGCGGGTGTCGGCGAAGGTGGCACCGGCGGCGTTGGCCCGGCCGGAGATGACCGAGGCGAGCACGTCGGCGGCCTCGTTGAGGATGGTGCGCTTGTAGACGCTCATCGCGAGCCAACCGCAGGAGGTGGTCTCGAACAGCCTCGGGTAGCCCAGCACGATCAGCCGCGCGTTCGGCGCGCGGTTGCGGATGGCGGCGTAGGTGGCGTCGAGCCGGCCGGGCAGCGTCGAGGTGGCGAAGGCCTTGGCGCTGTTGACCGCGTTGGTGCAGGACGAGGTGCTGCCGAACCGGCAACTGGTGATCACGTCGGCGAAGCCGGCGTCGTTGCCGCCGATGGTGATGGTGACCAGGGTGGTGGCGCTGCTGAGTGCGTCGACCTGGTCGTTGAGCACGTCGGCGGTGACCGCGCCGCCGCAGGCCGGGAAGCTGAAGCTGGTCACGCCGTGGGCGGCGGCCCAGAGCGGGGCGTACGACTTCTGGCTGCGCAGGCAGGTGGACCAGTCGTACGGGCCGGCGCCGACGCCGGAGGAGTAGGAGTCGCCGAGCGCGACGTAGTTGACGGCGGCGGCCTGCGCGGTGCCGGGGACGAGCACGGCGCCGAGGGCGGCGGTGAACACGGCGACCAGCGCGGCCAGGGCGCGGGCCAGCGGGCGGTGGGGCATGACGGACCTCCACAGGACAGGGGTGGTGGGATCCTGCGACCGCGCGCGTGGCCAGGGGTGGAACGGTTGTTACCAGGCGGTAATACTATCGAAACATTTAGATCAACTGAATAGTGCGGTGAGCCGCGCGGCGGGCCCGCGGCGTTCACGATTGTCGATTAGGTTGGCGGTGCGAACACCCCGATGGAGGGAGTCCACCTCGTGCGACGAGTCCTCACGGCGGCCACCGCCGCCCTGACCCTCACCACCGCCGGCACCATGCTCACCGGCGGCCCCGGCCAGGCCGCCCCGACGGCCTGGGGCCGGCCCACCGTCACGCTCGCGCCGCAACCCGGCGCCCCCGGGCTGGGCGACAGCTACTTCCCCGACTACGGCAACGGCGGCTACGACGTCTCGCACTACGACGTCCGGCTGCGCTACGACCCGGCCACCGACCGGCTCAGCGGCACCACCACGATCCTCGCCACCGCGACCGAGGATCTCTCCCGGTTCAACCTGGACTTCCTGCTCGACGTCGAGTCGGTGCGGGTCAACGGCTGGGCCGCGAGCAGCAGCACCGCGGGCGCGCACGAGCTGGTGGTCACCCCGGCCCGCACGGTGACCCGGGGCCAGCAGCTCACCATCGTCGTGCGCTACGACGGCATCCCGTCGGAGACGCTGGTCGGTGACTACACCGGCTGGACCCGCACCGACGACGGGGCGCTGGCGGTCAACGAGCCCGAATCCGCGTGGTGGTGGTTCCCGAGCAACGACCACCCGCTGGACAAGGCGACCTTCGACGTCTCCGTGTCGGTGCCCACCGGCGTCGAGGTGATCAGCAACGGCGTGCAGCCGAGGCCGCCACTGGCCGAGGCCGGCAACCGCACCCGGTGGAGCTGGCGGACCACCTCCCCCACCGCCACCTACCTGGCCTTCATGGCCATCGGCCAGTACGACATCGTCACCGACACCACGCCCAGCGGCCAGCCGGTGGTGAACGCGTACAGCACCTCCCTGGGCGCGCTCGGGCCGGCCGCCCGGGCCAGCATCGAGCGCACCGCCGAGATCGTCGACTGGGAGAGCGGGATCTTCGGCCCGTACCCCTTCGAGGCGCAGGGCGGCGTGGCCGGTCCGGTGGACGGCATCAGCTTCGCGCTGGAGACGCAGACCCGACCGGTGTACGGCCCGGGCTTCTGGCGGCGCGGCGCCAACACGTACGTGGTGGTGCACGAGAACGCCCACCAGTGGTTCGGCGACTCGGTCTCGGTGGCCGACTGGCGCAACATCTGGCTCAACGAGGGCTTCGCCTCGTACGCCGAGTGGCTCTGGTCGGAGGAGCAGGGCGAGGGCACCGCCCAGGAGGTCTTCGACTTCACCTACGCCAGCTACCCGGCCGACTCGGGGTTCTGGCAGGTGCTGCCCGGTGACCCGGGCGCCGACCGGGTCTTCGACGACGCGGTCTACGACCGGGGCGCGATGACGCTGCACCAGCTGCGGCTGGCCGTCGGCGACGACGCGTTCTTCGAGATCCTGCCGGCCTGGACCGCCGAGCACCGGTACGGCAACGGCACGATCGAGCAGTTCCAGGCCCTGGCCGAGCGGATCTCCGGGCTGGACCTGGACGAGCTGTTCACCACCTGGCTGTTCACCGCCGGCCGGCCCGACGTGGCCTCGGCCGCGCGCAAGGCCGCCTCCCCGCCGGCGGAGCCGAAGTCCTGGGCCAAGATCCGCGAGGCCCACCGACTTCTGGAGCACTGAGCCCGACGACGGCCGGGAGGCCCGCCGCCCTGAGCGACGAGCCTCCCGGCCGTCCCGGCCTGTGCGACAGCCCCAGGCCTCGACCACTCCGCACCGCGCCTGTAGACCTGCCCCACGAACGGGGAACACAGCTCGCCCCAGCCCCCCGACGACCCTCGCGCGGCGCCTGTAGAGCTGCCCCACAAACGGGGCAGTGTCTGGAACCGGCACGACCGGCCGCACCGGTGCAACGACTGGCACCGACAGAGCGGCTGGCACCGACACGAGCGGCTGCACGGTCAGAAGCTGCGGCACCGGCACGAACGGCTGAGCCGCCTGTTCCGCTTCCACGAGGACGGACGATTCGCCGGTCCATATCTGGGGCAGCTCTACAGGCACGCACAAGAACCACCCGGCCAGCCGGCCCGGCCCGATCCCCCAGCGACTCAGGGCGCCCCCGCCGACGACCCGTCCACCGGCGCCAGTCGCACACCCACCGCCTCGACCGTGCCCGCCTCGACCGTGCCCGCCCAGACCGTGTCCGCCTCGACGGCGCGGATGTGCCGGTAGGCGAACCAGAGCGGCGGGAACGCGCCGACCGCGAAGGAGAGGTCCACCAGCGTCCAGAACCAGGGGATGTCCCGGATCGGGCCGCAGATCAGCGCCAGCGGGACGATCCCCGCGCAGGCGATCATGCCGACCTGCACCACCCAGACGTTGCGCACCGGGTCGCGCAGCGGCCCCCAGAACGCCACCGCCAGCACCAGGTGGGCGAAGGCCAGCCAGTCGGTGCCGTAGAGCAGGAACGGGTAGTCCTCGCCGGCCGTCACGAGCCCGGTGTGGACCCGCTCGATCCAGTCGACCAACGCCGGCAGTTGGCCGGCGATCGGATCCAGCGCACGCAGCAGCCAGCGCACCTCGATCTCCAGCGGGAACGCGGTCACCCCGCTCAGGAAGAGCCCGATCAGCACGATCCACAGCCACCGGCGGGTCCGCCGCAGCCGTTCCTCAATGTCCATGATCGGAGCGTAGCGATGATCTTCATTTGCTTCGGCCCCGTGGGCGCGTCGCCCGGGGTGACCGCTGTCTCAGCGCGGTTGGCCGTACAGCGGCGGCGGTCAGACCGCCCCGGCACACCCGGCGGCGTGCCGGCCGTTGCGCGCCGACATCGCGGGTCGACTCCGGGCGGCCAGTGGTGAGCAGACGGGACAGTACCGGGTCGGGCGTCCCGGCCGGTCCCGGCTCACCAGCGTTGGGCGCAGCATCAGGTGGCCGCCGCCGACCGTAGCGGGCCCGACGAGGCGGGACGCCGTCCGCGCCATTCCCCGTACCGGCCTTCGCAGCGGCGGCGCGGCCAGGGCCAGGGTGATTCGCCGGCGCAGCTGACGACCGCGCTGCTGGTCCAGCGCCACCGCCGCCGCCCCGGTCGCGATCGCCGCGACGGCACCGGCCAGGACGAGCGTCTGCCGGGGCCCGGCGTGTTCGGAGAGCCAGCCGAGCAGCGGCGCGCCGACCGCGGCGGAGACCGAGCCGGTGACCGCGAGCGCGGCGAGCACCCGACCCCGCATCGCGCCGTCGGTGTCGAGTTGGGCGCGGGTGCCCACCGTGGTGTCGATCACCACCGCGGCGGCGGCGATCGGCAGGATCACCGCGGCGAAGCTCAGGGTTCCCGGGGCGAGGCCGGCGACGATCTGCAGCCCGCTGGCCAGCAGGCCCGCGGCGACCAGGGTCCGGTAGCCCAGGTCACGTCGGCGGGCCGCGACGAGCGCGCCCAGCACCGTCCCGATCGCGAACACGGTCGACAGGAGGCCGTAGCCGGACGCCCCGGCGTCGAGGGGGCCTTCACTCATCGCCGCCATCGTCACCTGGTAGTTGCGTCCCAGGCTGCCGAGCACGAACGCCAGGGCGAGCGCGAGCAGCAGCACCGGCTGCCCGCGCAGGTAGACGAACCCGGCCCGAACGCCGCCGCCGCTGGTCCGGCCGCCGTCCGGCGCCGTCACCTGGTGACCGTGCAACGCCGCCTGCCGTACGCAGAAGAGCGCCACCACCACGGCGGCGAAGCTCGCCGCGTTGATGCCGAACAGCAGCGCGGGGCCGACGGCGGCCACCACGACGGCGCCGAGGCTCATGCCGAGGATGCGGCCGGCGGAGTTGGTGAGCGAGCCGAGCGCCAACGCGTTGCCGAGCGTCTCCCGGTCCACGAGGGTGGAGGACCAACGACCCATCACCGGACCCTCGACCGCCGAGACGGCTCCGGTGAGCAGGGAGATCACGAAGATCAGCGGCAGGCCGCCGACACCGGTCAGGGCGACCGCCGCCAATCCCGCGGCGAGTGTCGCGTGGGCCACCTGGGCGACGATCAGCAGTGGGCGGGCGGGGAGCCGGTCGGCCAGCACACCGCCCCAGACGCTGAGCAGCAGCGTGGGCGCGGCCTGGAGCAGCACCGCGAAACCCATGGAGGTCGCCGAGCCGGTCTCCTTCAGCACGTACCAGTTGACTCCGAGGACCTGCATCCAGGTACCGATGACGGAGACGAACCCGGCGAGCGCCCAGATCCGGTAGTTCCGGTGGCGCAGCGCGGCGAAGGTGGCACCTTTGGCCACGACGAACCCTCCCGTGCGATCGAGCATGATGATCACGCCCCATCGCGGCGCGGCCCGGCAGCGGACAAGTCTCGCGGCGACTAAACCGATCTGCCCACCTTCGTGATCGGTCTCACGACCCACCCCGGCCGGCGCGGCAAACCGCCGCGCCGGCCAGACATCCCGGTCCGCCGGGTTACGCCCCGGGTCAGCGCGCGGCGAGCGGCTGTGCGGCCGGGACGACCGGGGCCGGCAACGCCCCGGGACCGCCCAGGTACCCGTGGATGGCGGCGGCGGCCGCACGCCCCTCGGCGATGGCCCAGACGATCAACGAGGCGCCCCGGTGCATGTCGCCGGCGACGAACACCCCGTCAGCGTCGGTCTGCCAGTCGTCGCGGGCGTCGACGGCGCCCCAGGCGTTACGGGTGACCCCGAACTGGGCCAGCAGCGGCTGCTGCTCGGTGCCCTCGAAGCCGATCGCCAGCAGCACCAGGTCGGCCGGCAGCTCACGCTCCGAACCGGGCACCGCGGTGACCACCCGCCGGCCGTCGCGCTTCTCCACGGTCACCTCGGCGATCCGCACCGCCCGCACCTGCCCGGTGCCGTCGTCCACGAACTCCTGCACCGCCACGGCGAAGACCCGCTCGCCGCCCTCCTCGTGCGCCGGGTAGCTGCGCAGGATCCACGGCCAGGTCGGCCACGGGTCCCGCGCCTCGTCGCGCTCCCGCGGCGGCTGCGGGTACAGGTCGAGCTGGTGCACCCCGGCCGCCCCCTGCCGGTGCGCGACGCCGAGGCAGTCGGCCGCCGTGTCACCACCACCGATGATCACGACGTGCCTGCCGGCCGCGTCGATCGGAGTGCCGTCCGGCAGCACCGCGACGGACGGACGGCCCTGGCCGCTGGCAGCCGCGGCGGCGACCACGCGGTTCGCGGCGACCAGGTGCGCCATCGCCTGGTGCACGCCCCGCAGCTCCCGGCCCCGGGTCTCCGGGGTGTCCCGCCCCTGCAACGCGCCGCAGGCCAGCAACACCGCGTCGTGCTCGGCGCGCAACTGCTCGGCGGTGACGTCCACCCCGACGTTCACCCTGGTGCGGAAGCGCACCCCCTCGGCGGCGAGCTGGGCCAGCCGGGCGTCGATGTGCCGCTTCTCCAGCTTGAAGTCGGGGATGCCGTACCGGAGCAGGCCGCCGATCGCGTCGTCGCGCTCGTACACCGTCACCGCGTGGCCGGCGCGGGCCAACTGCTGGGCGGCGGCCAGGCCGGCGGGCCCGGAACCGACCACGGCGACCGACCGGCCGGACGGCGCCGGCACCGGACGGGGTACGAACCCGCGCGCCGCCGCCGCGTCGGCGATCTCCACCTCGACCTGCTTGATGGTCACCGGCTGGCCGCCGGCGATGCCCAGCACACAGGCCGCCTCGCAGGGCGCCGGACAGAGCCGGCCGGTGAACTCCGGAAAGTTGTTGGTGGCGTGCAGCGACTCCACCGCGGCGTCCCAGTTGCCGGTGCGGACCAGGTCGTTCCAGTCCGGGATCCGGTTGCCCAGCGGGCAGCCGTCGTGGCAGAACGGGATGCCGCAGTCCATGCACCGGGTGGCCTGCTCGCGGACCAGGTCCTCGCCGGCCGGCGGGTACACCTCACGCCAGTCGCTGATCCGCACCGGCACCGGGCGGCGGGCCGGCAGCCGCCGGTCGTAGCGCAGGAAACCGTTCGGGTCAGGCACGAGCCACCTCCTGGGCGGCCACCCGCGGAGCGGGCGGCACCGGCGCGGCGGGCGGCGCGCTGAGCGCGCTCATCACCGCGTCGTCGACGTCACGGCCGGCGGCTTCGGCGGCCCGCATGATCTCCAGCACCCGGCGGTAGTCGCGGGGCACCACCGCGGTGAACTCGGCCACCGCCTCCGGCCAGCGCTTGAGCAGCTCCTCGGCGACCGCCGACCCGGTCTCGGCCACGTGTCGCTGGACCAGCTCGTGCAGCAGCGCCTGCTCCTGCTCGCGCAGCGGCGCCAGGTCGACCAGCTCCGCGTTGACCCGCGCCCGGTCCAGCCGGTGCACGAACGCCGTGCCACCGGACATCCCGGCGGCGAAGTTGCGGCCGGTCGCGCCGAGCACCACCACCGTCCCACCGGTCATGTACTCGCAGCCGTGATCGCCGACGCCCTCGACCACGGCGACCGCGCCGGAGTTGCGCACCGCGAAGCGCTCCCCCACCCGACCGCGCAGGAACACCTCACCGGCGGTGGCCCCGTACAGGATGGTGTTGCCCGCGATGATCTGGTCCTCGGCCCGCGACCCCGGCTCGGCGTCGCCGTCGAGGAACGGCGCCGCGGCGTCCGGACGGACGATGATCCGCCCGCCGGAGAGGCCCTTGCCCACGTAGTCGTTGGCGTCGCCGTGCAGCCGCAGGGTCACCCCGCGCGGCAGGAACGCGCCGAACGACTGCCCGGCGGTGCCGTGCAGCACGAACTCGATCGTGTCGTCGGGCAGGCCGGCGCCGCCGAAGCGGCGGGTCACCTCCCCGCCGAGCATGGCGCCGACGCTGCGGTGCTCGTTGCGCACCGCCACCTCGACCCGTACCGGCGACCCGTTGGTCAGCGCCGGGCGGGCGAGCGCGATCAGCTCGTTGTCCAGGGCGTGCTCCAGGCCGTGGTCCTGGGCGCGCACCCCGCGCCGGGCGGCGCCGGCGGGCAGCTCCGGCAGGTGCAGGACGGGCGCCAGGTCGAGCCCGTGCGCCTTCCAGTGCGTCACCGCCGGGGCCACGTCGAGCAGCTCGGTCTGGCCGATCGCCTCCTCGATCGAGCGGAAGCCCAGCTCGGCGAGGTACCCGCGGACCTCCTCGGCGAGGAACAGGAAGAAGTTCTCCACGAACTCCGGGGTGCCGGTGAACCGCTCGCGCAGCACCGGGTTCTGCGTGGCGATGCCGACCGGGCAGGTGTCCAGGTGGCAGACCCGCATCATCACGCAGCCGGCGACGATCAGCGGCGCGGTGGCGAAGCCGAACTCCTCCGCGCCGAGCAGAGCCGCGATCAGCACGTCCCGGCCCGTCTTGAGCTGGCCGTCGACCTGCACGGTGACCCGGTCGCGCAGCCTGTTGAGCAGCAGCGTCTGCTGTGCCTCGGCCAGACCCAGCTCCCAGGGGGTGCCGGCGTGCTTGAGCGAGTTCATCGGGGACGCCCCGGTGCCGCCGTCGTGGCCGGAGATCAGGATGACGTCCGCCTTGAGCTTGGCGACGCCGGCGGCGACGGTGCCGACGCCGACCTCGCTGACCAGCTTGACGTGCACCCGGGCGGCCGGGTTGACGCACTTCAGGTCGTGCACCAGCTGGGCGAGGTCCTCGATGGAGTAGATGTCGTGGTGCGGCGGCGGGGAGATCAGGCCGACGCCCGGGGTGGCGTGCCGGGTACGGGCGATCCACGGCCAGACCTTGTTGCCGGGCAGCTGTCCACCCTCGCCGGGCTTGGCGCCCTGGGCCATCTTGATCTGGAGGTCGTCGGCGTTGACCAGGTATTCGCTGGTGACGCCGAACCGGCCGCTCGCGATCTGCTTGACCGCGGAACGGCGGGCCGGGTCGTGCAGCCGCTCGACGTCCTCGCCGCCCTCGCCGGTGTTGGACTTGCCGCCGAGGCGGTTCATCGCGATGGCGAGCGTCTCGTGCGCCTCCGCCGAGATCGACCCGTACGACATGGCGCCGGTGGCGAACCGCTTGACGATCTCGGTGGCCGGCTCGACCTCCTCGATCGGCACCGCCGGGCGGACGCCGGTACGCAGCGTGAACAGCCCACGCAGCGACCCGGCCCGCGCGGCGAGTTCGTCGACCTTCGCCGTGTACTGCCGGAAGACGTCGTACTGCCGGCTGCGGGTGGCGTGCTGGAGCAGGAAGACCGTCTCCGGGTTGAACAGGTGCAGCTCACCCTCGCGCCGCCACTGGTACTCGCCGCCGACCTCCAACCGGTCGGAGACGGCGGTGCCGGCCGGGGGCCAGGCCAGCGCGTGCCGGGCGGCCACCTCGGCGTGCACGCCGGCCAGCCCCACCCCGCCGATCCGGCTCGGGGTGCCCCGGAAGTAACGCTGGATCAGCCGGGTGTCGAGGCCGACCGCCTCGAAGACCTGCGCCCCGCAGTACGAGGAGACCGTCGAAATGCCCATCTTCGACATGATCTTCAGGACGCCCTTGCCGAGCGCCTTGGCGTAGTTGCGCAGCGCGGCGGCCGGCTCCACGCCGACCAGCGCGCCGGTGGAGATCATGTCCTCCACCGACTCGAACGCCAGGTACGGGTTGACCGCCGCCGCGCCGTACCCGATCAGCACCGCCGCGTGGTGCACCTCCCGGCAGTCGCCGGACTCCACGATCAGCGCCGCCTGGGTGCGGGTCTGCTCCCGGACCAGGTGCTGGTGCACGGCGGCGGTGAGCAGCAGCGACGGGATCGGCGCCAGGTCGGCGTTGGAGTCCCGGTCGGAGAGCACCAGGATGCGGACGCCGTCCTCGATCGCCTCGGAGACGTGCCGGCAGATCTCGGTCAGCCGCGCCTTGATGCCGGCGGCGCCCTCCCGGATGCGGTACAGCCCGGAGACCCGGACCGCCTTGAAGCCGGGCAGGTCACCGTCCTCGTCGATGGAGAGGATCTTCGCCAGCTCGTCGTTGTCGATGATCGGGTGCGGCAGCACGATCTGCCGACAGCTCGCCGCGCCCGGGTCGAGCAGGTTGCCCTCCGGCCCGATCGTCGACGCCAGGCTGGTCACCAGCTCCTCCCGGATGGCGTCCAGCGGAGGGTTCGTGACCTGGGCGAAGAGCTGGTGGAAGTAGTCGTAGAGCAGCCGCGGCCGGGTGGACAGCGGCGAGATCGGGGTGTCCGTGCCCATCGAGCCGAGCGGCTCGGCGCCGGTGCGGGCCATCGGCGCGAGCAGGATCTTCAGCTCCTCCTCGGTGTAGCCGAAGGTCTGCTGGCGACGCCGGACCGAGTCGTGCGTGTAGACGGTGTGCTCGCGGGCGGGCAGGTCGCCCAGCTCGATCAGCCCGGCGTGCAGCCACTCGCCGTACGGCTGCGCGGCGGCCAACTCGGACTTGATCTCCTCGTCGTGCACGATCCGGCCGGCGACGGTGTCGACCAGGAACATCTTCCCGGGCTGGAGCCGCCCCTTGGCGACCACCCGGGCCGGGTCCAGGTCGAGCACGCCCGCCTCGGAGCCGAGCACCACCAGCCCGTCGTCCGTACGCCACCAGCGCCCCGGGCGCAGCCCGTTGCGGTCCAGCACCGCGCCGACGATCTCGCCGTCGGTGAAGGCCACCGACGCCGGCCCGTCCCACGGCTCCATGAGGCTGGCGTGGAAGCGGTAGAAGGCGCGCTTGTCCGGCTGCATGCCGGGGTCGTTCTCCCACGCCTCGGGGATCATCATGAGCACCGCGTGCGGCAGGCTCCGCCCGGCCAGGTGCAGCAGCTCCAGGACCTCGTCGAAGTTCGCCGAGTCGGAGGCGCCGGGGGTGCAGACCGGGAAGACCCGCCGGATGTTGCCCGGCACGTTCGGCGAGCGCAGCAGCGCCTCCCGGGCCTGCATCCAGTTGCGGTTGCCGCGGATCGTGTTGATCTCGCCGTTGTGGGCGATGAACCGGTACGGGTGCGCCAGCGGCCAGGACGGGAACGTGTTGGTGGAGAACCGGGAGTGCACCAGCGCGATCGCGCTGTCCACCCGCTCGTCGCGCAGGTCCGGGTAGTACGCCGGCAACTGGTCCGGGGTGAGCATCCCCTTGTAGACCATCGTCCGGCTGGACAGCGACGGGAAGTACGCCGGCACGCCCCGCTCGGCGGTCTCCCGCTCGGCCTGCTTGCGCACGCAGAACGCCACCCGGTCCAGCTCGATGCCGCTGAGCGCGGAACCGGCCGGCCCGGCCGGCGAGTCGGTGAGCCGGTGCGCGGCCAGGAAGAGCTGCCGGACCCGGGGCATCGCCGCCAGGGCGGTCTCGCCGAGCCCGGTCGGGTCGATCGGCACGTCCCGCCAGCCGAGCAGGTCGGCCCCCTCGACGAGCGCGTACTTCTCGATCACCCGGCGGGCGCGCGCCTCCGCGGCGTCGTCGTCGGGAAGGAAGACCAGGCCGGTGGCGTACTCGCCGGCCGGTGGCAGCGCGATGTCGGCCACCGAGCGCAGGAACACGTCCGGGACCTGGATCATGATGCCCGCGCCGTCGCCGGTGTTGGGCTCCGCGCCGCGGGCGCCCCGATGGTCCAGCCGGCAGAGCGCGCCGAGCCCGTTGGCGACGACGGCGTGCGAACGCCGGCCGTGCAGGTCCGCCACGAACGCCACACCGCAGGCGTCGTGCTCCTGCGCCGGGTCGTACAGGCCCTGTGCGGACGGGCGGGGGCCGGGCGTCGGGGACGCCTGCGGGCTGTGCGGGTACGGCTGTGACTTGTGCGGGTACGGCTGAGCCACCGGGCCTCCTGTCGTCACTCAGGTTGGAGCATGGTGGGGACGACGTCGGCCCGTGGGTCTATTGAGTCTACGTTAGGGCGCGGTCCGCAAGGCCACTCAAGATTGATCACACCGTCCAGAGTCTGGGACGTGTAGTCTCGCGCGGTGGATCCGCTGCACAAGGACATCTTCGCCCGGTTGGAACGCTTCTACGACGCGGTGCCCCGCGACGTCGCCACTGCGGAGGAGCATGGCGGACTGGTGTTGTTCGTCCGCGACGGTGCGGGCTGGCCGTTCTACGCCCGGCCCCGGATCGACGCGACCGAGCCGCCGTCGTTGGCCGACGTCGCCTCCGTGCGCGAACGGCAGCGGGAGCTGGGCCAGCCGGAGGCCTTCGAGTGGGTGCACGAGACGACCCCGGAGCTCCTGGCGGTGGCCCGCTCGGCGGGGCTGAGCGTGCTCGAGGCGCCGTTGATGGTGCTCGACCCGGCCGCGCTGCCCGACCCGGCGACGCTCTCCGACGTACCGGTGCGGGTGCTGGCGGCCGACTCGCCCGGCTTCGCCGCCGACGTGGCCGCCCGGCGGGCGGTGGCCGCGGTGTCGTTCGCCGCCGCCGGCACCGCGCGCGGCGACGCCGGCCCGGCTGAGCGGGACGCCGCGATCACCGAGCTTGAGCTGGCCGCGCTGGACGAGGAACGCACCCGGGTCGCCGACGGCCGGCGGATCTCCGCCCTGGCCGGCACGCCGACCGAGGGCGCGCTGGCCAGCGGCATGGCGATGCGGGTGGACGACGTCGCCGAGATCGCCGGCGTGGCCACCCTGCCGGCCGCCCGCCGGCGCGGACTGGGCGCCGCGCTGACCGCCACCATCGCCCGGGAACTGCTCGCCACCGGCACCGACCTGGTGTTCCTCTCCGCCGGCAGCGAGGAGATCGCCCGGGTCTACCTGCGGGTCGGGTTCCGTCGCATCGGCAC
This sequence comes from Micromonospora sp. NPDC049301, assembly GCF_040678715.1. Classification (NCBI taxonomy): domain Bacteria; kingdom Bacillati; phylum Actinomycetota; class Actinomycetes; order Micromonosporales; family Micromonosporaceae; genus Micromonospora; species Micromonospora sp. NPDC049301. The sequence goes on from NZ_JBFAQO010000005.1 coordinate 94,886, forward strand.
CGCCTGCATCGCCGAGCCCGGCGCCCTCATCCCCTGACGCTCCCTGGGCCATCCGGTCCCACGCCCCGCGGATCAGGCCGGTGGACGCCACTGAGCGGCGGAGGCGGCGGCGCTGGAGAGCAGCCGCGAGTTGATCGTGCCGAGTGCGGCGTCCCGGGCGCGCAGCGCCAGCCGGCCCCGGGTCTGGAGCACCGCCGACATCCGCCGGGTCTGCCGGACCACCGTCGCCGCCCGGGGGCGGCGCACCCGGTCGTACGCCTGCACGGCATCGGGCAGCCGCGCCTCGCGCAGCAGCGAGGCGAGCGTCGCGGCGTCCTCGAAGGCGAGGCAGGCGCCCTGGCCGAGGTGCGGCGGCATGGCGTGCGCCGCGTCGCCGAGCAGCACCACCCCGCCCGGCCCGACCGGGAAGCCGTACGCGCGGGGCAGCGGTCGCAGCTCGCGGACCTCCTGCTGAACCAGGTCCGCCGGGTCGGTGGCGTCGAGCAACGCGGCGATGGGCGCCGGCCAGCCGGCGTACCAGCGGCGCAGCAGGGCGAGCTGGGTCTCCGGCGGCTCCGGGCGGGGCGCGCCAGCGGCGGTGGCCACCCAGTAGATGCCGCCCCGGGTGGAGCCGCCGGAGGAGCCGCGCTCGCCGAGCGAGGCGGCCACGAACCGGTAGCCCGCGCCGAGGACCTCCCCGGCGAGTGGCTGGTCGGCGGGCAGCCTGGGCGCCCGGTACCAGGGAATGACGGCCCGCCAGGCGGCGCAGCCGGAGCTGACCACCCCGGATTCGGGGGCGAGTTGGCGGCGGATGCCGCTGTCGGTGCCGTCGGCGGCGATCACCAGGTCGGCTTCGATGGTGTGCCGCCCGTCGCTGACCGCCGGACGCTCGCCCGGCTCGACCCGGACGTGGCGCACGGTCACCCCGGTACGCAACTCCACCCGCTCGCCGAGCCCGGCGATCAACGCGTCGTGCAGGTCTTCGCGATGCACCACCACCGGCATCCGGTCGGCCGGGATGGGCCGCGGCTGCACCAGCCAGTGCCCATCCGGGCGGCGGACGCCTCCGTCGGGCAACGGGGTGGCGATCGCGGCCAGGCCGGCGCCCAGGCCGAGGGCCTGCAACGCCCGGACACCGTTGGGCCAGAGCACCACGGCGGTCGGCTCGGGACGGACCCGCTCGGCGCGTTCCAGCAGGGTGACCTGCCAGCCGGAGCGGGCCAGCGCGCCGGAGACCGCTAGGCCGCCGACCCCGGCGCCGACCACCACCGCGCTTCGCATCGGTGCCGCCCCCGCTCAGCTGTCCCGGTCGACCGGGCGCGCGCCCGTGGCGTCGGCCCGGTCGTCGCGGGATTCCGGCGTACCGTCCGCCGTCTGCTCGTCGGCCGACGGCTCATCACCGGGGACCGCCCCGTCGAGCGGCTCAGCGCCCACGGGTCGATCGTCGTCCTCGGTGGCCGGCTCGGGCGGCACCACGCCGTTGTCCCGCCAGGCCTGGTACTGCTCCTCGCTGACCACCCGGTAGCCCTCCGGCGCGGCGGCCCGCGCACCGGTCTCCCGCTCGGAGAGGTCGACCTGGGACAGATCGGACGTGGTGGGCGGGGTCGGGGTCGCCGCGGCGCCGACCGGGATCAGGTACTCCCGGGGGCCGCGGACCCGCACGAAGTAGATCAACGCGCCGAGGAAGACCAGGGCGGCGGTCCACACGTTGAGCCGGACGCCGAGGATCTGGTTGGCCTCGTCGGTGCGCATCAGCTCGATCCAGAACCGGCCCACGGTGTAACCCATCACGTAGAGCGCGAACGCCCGGCCCCGGCCGAGCTTCAGTCGCCGGTCGAGGACGAGGACCAGAGCGACCACGCCGAGGTTCCACAGCGCCTCGTAGAGGAAGGTCGGCTGGTACAGGCCCGGTTCGAGGATCGGTTGGCCGGCGTCGTCGCGCAGCGCGTGCCCGGGGTTGTCCGGGTCCATCCGGTGGATCTCCAGGCCCCACGGCAGGGTGGTCCGAGCGCCGAACAGCTCGTTGTTGAACCAGTTGCCGACCCGGCCGACCGCCTGGGCCAGCGGCAGCCCGGGGGCCAGCGCGTCGGCCACGACGCCGAACGGGATGCCGAGCTGCCGGGCCGCGATCCAGGCGCCGATGGCGCCACCGGCGACCGCACCCCAGATGCCGAGACCGCCCTCCCAGATGGCGAACGCCTTCACCGGGTCGCCGCCCGCGCCGAAGTACTTCTCGGGGGAGGTGATCACGTGGTAGATCCGGGCGCCGATGATGCCCGTGGGCACGGCCCACACGGCGATGTCGAGCACCGCGCCGGGCGCGACACCGCGCTGACGCAGCCGGCGCTCGGTGACCCAGCAGGCCAGCACGATGCCGAGGATGATGCACAGTGCGTACGCCCGGATCGGGACCGGCCCGAGCTGCCAGACCGCGGTGCTGGGACTGGGCAGGGCCGCCTGGGGGGACAGCGAGGCGAGGGTCACGGGTGCACACGCTACCGCTGTGCACCCCGGAAGCGGCACCCCGGGCCGCTGTGCGTGCTTCCCGGTGACTTCTGGTTTGCACCGTCGTAGGCTCTTTGTCCATGAGCGCGCTCACCTGGGCGGTCGCCGCGGTCGTCACCGACGAGGCCGGCCGGGTGCTGCTCTGCCGGCACGGCCGGGGTGAGCGCCGGTACGCGCTGCCCGGCGGACGGCTGCGCCCGGCGGAGAGCCCGACCCGGGCGGCACTGCGGGACATTCGCGCGGAGACCGGCTGGGAGATCGAGCTGGTCGACCTGGTTGGCGTCTACCACCTGACCAGCCCCACGGTGAGCACGCCGCCCGGGCGCGCCGGGCCCCTGCCGGACGTCCTCGTGCACGTGTTCCGGGCCCGCGCGGCCGAGGTCCGACCGGCCGCCGACCCGCTGCCGGGTTGCCGGCTGTCCTGGCACGCCCCCGCCGCACTGCCCGAGGCAGTCACCCCACTCACCCGAGCCGCTGTCGCCGACGCGGTCGCCGGCCGCTCCGGCGTGCTGCGCGACGCCCTGTGGGCAGCGAGCAGCGTCGACCTCGCACCGCGTCCAGTTGCTCACGGCGATCCGGATGGTCAGCGAGAGACCGGCCACGACGGGCGAACAGCTCCTGGCCGCCCCAGCCAGCCAGGCACCGACAACGGCGGATCGCCAGGAGTGGGGCAGCCGCCGGAGCAACGTGGCGAAGCAGCGACGGACCCGTCACTGCGGCCCTGAGGCGCGTTAGCGGTCTGGCGGCTCGGCGCAACCAAACGTCGGACCGGCGGGGCGGGCCGGACCGGCAGGGCGGGCCGGACCTGCTGCTGTCGCGACTCGGCCTCGACGAGCTACTGCTCTGCGGCGCGTCACGCATCCTGCGCGGTCGTCGTCCACCGCTGGCGAGAGTCATCGGTCTCGGGGGCATCACCCAGTTGAGGGCTATACCTGTGAGTCATATTCATGACTCACAGGTATAGCCCTCAAAGAAGCGAGACACCCGCGCGGCGCCACGCCGCATCGCCAATCAGCGGCACACGCGCCGACGCGACAACCGCCCGCCCGCGCCGCCGGCGGACCAGCGAACGGCCGCGGACCAGCGGAACCGCCGCGGACCAGCGAAACGGCTGCGGAACGGCCGACTGGGGAAGCGGCGGACGGCCCGGCAGAGCGGCGGGCCAACGAACCGACCGACCGGCGAACATCGGAACGGCGCCCCAGGTGGAACCGCACGGCGGCAGGGCCGCCGGCCCGGCAGAATGCGGGGTCGGCTAGGCCGGGCGACCAGACTGCCCAGCGGTCAGCGGGTGGGTGTGCGGACGCCCTCGGCCAGTTCGGCGCTCAGGGTTCGCAGGGCGGCCAGGCCGTCGGCCTCGGAGGGCGCGTCAAGTACGCAGCGGACCAGGGCGCTGCCGACGATCACCCCGTCGGCGTACCCCGCGACGGTGCCGGCCTGTGCACCGGTGCCCACGCCCAGACCGACACCGACCGGCAGGTCGGTGACCCCGCGGACCCGGGAGACGAGCGTCGGGGCGGCGGCGGAGGTACGTGCCCGGGCCCCGGTCACACCCATCACGGCGGTGGCGTAGACGAAGCCCCGGCAGTGCGCCACGGTCATCGCCAGGCGGGCGTCGGTGGACGACGGCGAGACCAGGAAGGTGCGGTCCAGGCCGTGCGCTTCCGAGGCGGCGAGCCACTCGTCCGCCTCGTCCGGGATGAGGTCCGGGGTGATCAGGCCGGTCCCGCCGGCCGCGGCGAGATCACGGGCGAACGTGTCGACGCCGTAGCGCTCGATCGGGTTCCAGTAGGTCATGGTGACCACCGGGGCGCCGGTGGCCGCGACCGCCTCGACGATGCGCAGCGTGTCCTTGGTGCGTACGCCGCCGGCGAGTGCGATGTCGCTGGCCTTCTGGATGACCGGCCCGTCCATCACCGGGTCGGAGTACGGAATCTCCACCTCGATGACGTCGACGCCGGCCTCGACCATCGCGGTCATCGCCGCGATGCTGCCCTCGACGGTCGGAAACCCGGCCGGCATGCAGCCGACCAGCAGCGCCCGTCCGTCGGCCCGTGCCTTGTCGAAGGCCACCCCGATCCGGCTCATCTCACCGCTCCTTGTCGAGGATGCCGAAGTAGTCACCGGCGGTGTGCACGTCCTTGTCGCCCCGCCCGGACAGGTTGACCACGATGGTGGGCTCCCGGCCCAGCTCGGCCGCGAGCTTCGGGGCCAGCGCCACGGTGCCGGCGAGCGCGTGTGCGCTCTCGATCGCCGGGATGATCCCCTCGGTGCGGCAGAGCAGCTCGAACGCGGCCATCGCCTCCTCGTCCGTGACCGGCTGGTAGCTGGCCCGGCCGGTGTCGTGCAGCCAGGCGTGCTCAGGCCCGACGCCCGGGTAGTCCAGGCCGGCGGAGATGGAGTGCGACTCCAGCGTCTGCCCGTCGGCGTCCTGGAGCACGTAGGTGCGCGTGCCGTGCAGCACGCCGGCCGACCCGCCGGTGATGCTGGCCGCGTGGCGGCCGGTGGCCAGCCCGTCGCCGCCGGCCTCGAAGCCGTACAGCCGGACGTCCTCATCGCCGACGAAGGCGTGGAAGATGCCCAGGGCGTTGGAGCCGCCGCCGACGCAGGCGGTGACCGCGTCCGGCAGCGCGCCGGTGAGGTCCAGGCACTGCTGGCGGGCCTCGTCGCCGATGCCGCGGACGAAGTCGCGGACCATCGCCGGGAACGGGTGCGGCCCGGCGGCGGTGCCGATCAGGTAGTGCGTTTCGTCGACGTTGGCCACCCAGTCGCGCATCGCCTCGTTCATCGCGTCCTTGAGGGTGCGCGAGCCGGCGGTGACCGGGACGACGGTGGCGCCGAGCATCCGCATCCGGGCCACGTTGAGCGCCTGCCGCTCGGTGTCGACCTGGCCCATGTAGACCACGCACTCCAGGTCGAACAGGGCGGCGGCGGTCGCGGTGGCCACGCCGTGCTGGCCGGCGCCGGTCTCCGCGATCACCCGGGTCTTGCCCATCCGCTTGGTGAGCAGCGCCTGGCCGAGCACATTGCGCACCTTGTGCGCCCCGGTGTGGTTGAGATCCTCACGCTTGAGCAGAACCCGCGCGCCGACCTCCGCCGAGAACCGGCGGGCCTCGTAGAGCAGTGACGGGGTGCCGGCGTAGTCACGCAGCAAGGCCCCGAACTCGGCCCGGAAGGACTCGTCCGCCATCGCGGTACGCCACGCCCCGTCGAGCTCGTCCAGCGCGGCCACCAGGGCCTCGGGCACGAATCGACCGCCGAAGCGGCCGAAGTGGCCGGCGGAGTCGGGCTGCGAACCGGCCACCGGGGCCAGCGCGTCGGCGCTCATCGGAAATCCTCTCGGTGGGGCGTCACACCGGCGCGAGGTCAGCGCACCGGCCGGGGCGTTGCCGGGTGGTTGCCGGCGTTGACCAGCTCGGCCACCGCCTCCCGGGGGCTCTTCTGGGTGACCAGGCCCTCGCCGACGAGGACCGCGTCGGCACCCGCGGAGGCGTACCGGATCAGGTCGTGCGGGCCGCGGACGCCAGACTCGGCGATCTTGACGACGCTGCTCGGCAGGCCGGGCGCGATCCGCTCGAACACCGACCGGTCGACCTCCAGGGTACGCAGGTTACGGGCGTTGACCCCGATCACCTGCGCGCCGGCCTCCAGGGCCCGGTCGGCCTCCTCCTCGTCGTGCACCTCGACCAGCGCCGTCATGCCCAGCGACTCGATCCGCTCCAGCAGGCCCATCAGGACGTTCTGCTCGAGCGCGGCGACGATCAGCAGGACCAGGTCGGCGCCGTGCGCGCGCGCCTCGTGCACCTGGTAGCTGGAGACCACGAAGTCCTTGCGCAGCACCGGCACGGTGACCGCGGCCCGGACGGCCGCCAGGTCGTCCAGCGAGCCGCCGAACCAGCGCCCCTCGGTGAGCACGCTGATCGCCCGAGCTCCACCGGCCGCGTAGTCGACGGCGAGGTCGGCCGGATCGGCGATCTCGGCCAGCCGGCCCTTGGACGGCGAGGAGCGCTTCACCTCGGCGATCACGGCGACGCCGGGCTTACGCAGCGCCGCGTACGCGTCCAGTGGCGGCGGCGCCGCCGCGGCCAGTTCCCGGATCCGCTCCAGCGGAACCTCTTCCTGGCGCCGAGCGACGTCCTCACGCACGCCAGCCAGGATCTCGTCGAGCACGCTTACGGACGCCGCCTGACCGGCCTCGTCCCCCTCCGCGTGCGCATGCTCAGCAGTCACCAACGGACTCCCCTCTCCGGGTGTCATGGGCCGATGCTAGGGGCAGCCGACCGGAGCCAGGAGGTGGGGGTATGGCGCTGGTCACGAAAAGGGCTGCGGCATAATGGCCGACTTGCCGTGAACGGGATGTCACTCAACGCCACCTCCGGCATCGACCGACGTCGTACGACGAGAGCCTGGCGGCCCGATCGCACCGGGCCGACCCACCGATCATGCCACCGCCCCCCGCCCGCGACGCAAATCGCAGTGATGCTGGTCGATGCTGTGAGCAAGCTCAAGGCCGAACGGCCGGTGCCTGGTCACGGCCGAGGCGGGACAGTTGACCGGGCGGTCACCCCGGCGAAACGTCAGCCGGTCAGCATCGTCCTCGGGCAGACTCGATGGCGCGCCTGCCCGACCGTCGCCAACTCCTCGTGCGAGGTGACCATGAGCATTTCCGAGCCGACCCCGAGCATCGGGCTGACCACCGTCTCGCGGACCGTGGCGTCGCTGGCCGTGGGGGTCGTCCACACGCTCGAGCGGGCCGTGGTCGGCGAGGGGCGGATGCGGACCGCGCGCGGCAACGCCTGGGAGGCGGTCTGCGCCGACCGGGCCCGCGCCGACCGGCGCGCCGAACTGGACCGCCTGGTGGCCGAGTTGACCGCCGCCCGCGCCGCGGCCCGCCGCCAGCAGCGGGAGCGTCAGCCGGTCGGCTGACACCGGCGGCCACACCGGCCGTCACGTCGGCCGGCCATCGACTCAGCCGCGTCGGGTCAGCCCCGTCGGCTCGGCTCAGCCCGTCGGCTCAGCCGGCCGTCGGGTCCTCGCCCCGGTCCAGCGCGTCCCACGCCTCGGTGGTCCGCCGCCCGGCCATCGGGCTGGCCGGAGCGGCCTGTCCGGCCGCCGGCGGCGCGCTCGGCGGGCTGGTCCGTGCGGGCCGCTCGTACCGGGCGCCCATCGCCGGCCAGCCGCCGCCACGCAGCGCGGTCCACCCGCCGCCCGCCGCGGCCAACAGGCCGCCGAGCAGACAGAGCGCCGGCCACTGCCGGCTCACCACGCCGTCGAGATCGGTGACCAGGCCGTACCCGCCGCCGGCCGCCACGGCCAGACCGAGCACGCCCAGCAGCACGCCCAGCAGCCGCCGCAGCCGGCCGCGCGTGGCCAGCACCGCGCCGCCCCCGGCCAGCGTGACCAGGGCCAGCGCCGGGAGCCACGGCAGCAGGGCCGCGCCGCTGTGGGCGTCGCGCACCGGCGGCAGCGGCGCCGGGCGCACGGTCAGCTCGACCGACCAGCCCCGGGTCGACGCCCACAGCGCCAGGGCCGCGCCGGCGAGGCAGAGCACCACGGCGTACGCCAGCTGACGCCGGCCCGCCGCGGGCCGCGACCGGTCGGCGGGTTGCGTGGTAGCGCTCATCGGGCGGGCCGCAACGTCTCGGCGGCCGCGATCGCGGCCAGCACGGCGGCGGCCTTGTTGCGGGTCTCCTGGTCCTCGGCGGCCGGGTCCGAGTCGGCCACCACCCCCGCGCCGGCCTGCACGTAGGCCCGGCCGTCGCGGATCAGCGCGGTCCGGATGGCGATCGCCATGTCCAGGTCGCCGCCGAATCCGAAGTAGCCGACCGTGCCGCCGTAGAGGCCACGGCGGACCGGCTCCAACTCCTCGATGATCTCCATGGCCCGCACCTTCGGGGCGCCGGAGAGGGTGCCGGCCGGGAACGTCGCGGCCAGCGCGTCGAACGCGGTGCGATCGTCACGCAGCGTGCCGGTCACCGTGGAGACGATGTGCATCACGTGGCTGTACCGCTCGATGGTCGCGAACTCGGGCACCTCCACGCTGCCCGGCTGGCAGACCCGGCCCAGGTCGTTGCGGCCCAGGTCGACCAGCATCACGTGCTCGGCCCGTTCCTTCGGGTCGGCCAGCAGCTCGGCGGCGAGCCCGGCGTCGGCGGCCGGGGTGCGGCCGCGCGGCCGGGTGCCGGCGATCGGGTGCAGCAGGGCCCGGCGCCGCCCGTCCGCGTCGCCGGTGACCTTGAGGTGCGCCTCCGGGGACGAACCGACGATGTCGAACCCGTCGAAGCGCAGCAGGTACATGTACGGGCTGGGATTGCTGGTGCGCAGCACCCGGTAGACGTCCAGCGGATCGGCGTGCGTCGACCGCTCGAAGCGCTGGGAGAGGACGATCTGGAAGCACTCGCCGGCCCGGATCGCCTCCTTCGCCGCCTCCACCGCCTTCGGGTAACCCCCGTCGGGGGTACGGCAGAGCACCTCGCCGGCCGGCGGGCGCTCGACCGTGGAGATCATCGGCGGGATGGGCCGGGACAGCGCGGTGGTCATCGCGTCCAACCGGCCCACGGCGTGGTGGTACGCGGCGGTGACCTGCGGGGCGCGGTCCGGGGTGTCCAGCGGCGGCAGCACCGCGTTGGCGACCAGGAGGGCCGAGCCGTCGTAGTGGTCGAGCACCACCAGGTCGGTGGCGAGCATCATGCCCAGCTCCGGGACGCCCAGGTCGTCCTCGGTCAGCTCGGGCAGCCGCTCGAAGCGGCGGACGAGGTCGTAGCCGAGGTAGCCGACCATGCCCCCGGTCAACGGGGGCAGCCCGCTGGACGGGTCCCCGATCGGGCCGGCCAGCGCCGCGACGGTCTCCCGCAGCACCCGCACCGGGTCACCTTCGGTGGGCAGCCCGGCCGGCGGTTGGCCGAGCCAGGTCGCCACGCCGTCCCGCTCGACCAGGGTGGCGCTGCTGCGTACCCCGATGAACGAGTACCGCGACCAGGCCATGCCGGCCGAGCCGACACCCTGCTCGGCGGACTCGAGCAGGAACGTGCCGGGCCCGCCGGCCAGCTTGCGGTAGACCCCGACCGGGGTCTCCGCGTCGGCCAGCAGCCGCCGGGTGACCGGCACCACCCGCCACCGGGCGGCCAGCTCGGTGAAGGTGGCCAGGTCGGGGCTCACCGCGCCGTCGGTCACGAGCGGGCCTCCGTCCCGGTGACGGGCAGCTCCGTGAAGAAGCACGTCCGGTGACCGGTGTGGCAGGCGGCGCCGACCTGGTCCACGCTGACCAGCAGCGCGTCCCCGTCGCAGTCCAGCGCGACCGAGCGGACGTACTGGTGGTGCCCGGAGGTGGCGCCCTTGACCCAGTACTCACGCCGGCTGCGTGACCAGTAGGTGGCCCGGCCGGTGGTGAGGGTGCGGTGCAGCGCCTCGTCGTCCATCCAGGCGACCATCAGCACCTCGCCGGAGTCGTGCGCGCGGACCACGGCGGCGACCAGGCCGTCGGCGGTGCGGCGCAGGCGGGCCGCGATGGCCGGGTCGAGCCGGGACGGGCGGGCCGCCGCGGGCGCCGTCGGGCCGGTCGGATCGCTGGGGACGCCGGTCACCGGCGCGTCAGGTACGGGCACAGTGACCCATTGTCCCGCACGCGGCGCGGGTACCGGCGACGGCTCCCGCCGGGGCCGCGGCGGGCGGCCTGCGGGCCGGGCCAGCTGAGCGACGTAGCGGTCCAGCCGGCCGTCGACCAGGGCGTCGGCCAGGTCGCTGCCGGCGACCTCGGCGATCTCCTCGGCGTACGGGCGGATCAGCGGCAGGGTCCCGGAGACCAGCCGCACGGAGGCCGCCCAGAGCTGCCCCGTGGAGCCCGGGCGCAGCCCGAGGCAGAGCAGCATGTCCTCCCGGTAGCGGGGTGGGGCGACCGGCAGCTCCAGGGCCGCCGCGAAGGCCGCACGGCGGGAGAACACCCGCACCGACGGGTTGGCGGGGCGCAGCACCGAGGGGCAGAGCCGGGCCAGGTCGGCCACGGCGAGCCGGAAGCCGAGGCGGTCGTCGGCGGCCCGGGCGGCGGCGGCCTTACCCAGCGTGGCGATCAGCTCCTCCAGCCGGGGCGGTTCGGCGGGCTGGCAGAGGACCGGCAGGTCGATGCGGCGTCGCCAGTGCGGGTCGGCCCAGAGCAGCCGCGCCGGCGCGGTGACCGGCAGCCCGAAGGCCCAGTCGGCCGGCTCGCCCAGTCGGTCCACCCAGGAGCGGACGTCCCGGGCGGCCACCGAGACGTGGGTGAGCCGGCCCGCGGACTCGGCGAGGTACGCCCGTCGGGCCTCGTACGGCGCGCCGCCGACCAGCACGTCGAGGTCGACGTCGCTGTGGGCGGTGGCGGCCCGCCGGGCGTGACTGCCGCGCAGCAGGATGCCGACGACCGGCCGCTCGGCCGCCTGCCGCAACCGCGCGGCCCAGTCGTCGAGAAACCCGCTGTCCGGTAACGGAGCGTGACCCACGGCGTCATCGTGCCGTACGCCCGATCGGCGCGCAATGCCCGTTGCCGGACCTGGTGTCCGGTCCGGAGGCTACTGCCCGTTCTTCCGCTGGGCGCGACGGCGGGCGTTGCGCCCGCACCGGTATCTCATCTAGCGTTGAGTTCAACAGATGATGAGTTTCCCCGGAGGTGCTTGATGGACGACGCGATAGCCGTCCGCGACCTGCTCGTGGACCGGGGCGGGCGGCGGGTGCTGGACGGCATCAGCTGCACCGTCGCCCGCGGCGCGGTGACCGGTCTGCTCGGCCCCAGTGGCAGCGGCAAGACGACGTTCATGCGCGCGGTGGTCGGGGTGCAGGTGGTCACGGGCGGGACGGTCACCGTGCTGGGCCAGCCGGCCGGCTCGCCCGCGCTGCGGCACCGGGTGGGCTACCTCACCCAGGCGCCGAGCGTCTACGCCGACCTGACCGTGCGGGAGAACGCCCGGTACTTCGCGGCGCTGCACGGCCGGGGTCGCGCCGAGGCCGACCAGGCGATCAGCGACGTCGGGCTGGCCCGGGCGGCCGGCCAGCTCGTCGGCACCCTGTCCGGCGGCCAGCGCAGCCGGGCCTCCCTGGCCTGCGCCCTGGTCGGCGAGCCGGAGCTGGTCATCCTCGACGAGCCGACCGTCGGTCAGGACCCGGTGCTGCGGGCCGACCTGTGGGCCCGGTTCCACGCGATGGCCGCTGCCGGCACCACCCTGCTGGTGTCCAGCCACGTGATGGACGAGGCGGCCCGCTGCGACCGGCTGCTGCTGATCCGCGAGGGGCGGCTGATCGCCGACGACAGCCCGGCGGCGATCCGCGCCGCCGCTGGCGTCGACGACCTCGACGAGGCGTTCCTGCGGCTGATCCGCGCCGGCGCGGCAAGCACCACGGGCGTCGACGCGGCGTCCGGACGGGAGGCGTCGTGAACCCGCGGATCCTGGCGGCCACCACCGGCCGCATCCTGCGCCAGCTCCGGCACGACCGGCGCACCATCGCGCTGCTCGTGGTGGTGCCGTCCGTCCTGCTGACGCTTGTCTACTTCATGTACGCCGACCAGCCGACCCCGCCCGGCCAGCCGTCGGCCTTCGACCGGATCGCGCTGGTGATGCTCGGCATCTTCCCGTTCGTGATCATGTTCCTGGTGACCAGCATCGCCATGCTCCGCGAGCGCACCTCCGGCACCCTGGAGCGGCTGCTCACCACCCCGCTGGGCAAGCTCGACCTGCTCTTCGGCTACGGCATCGCGTTCGGGCTGGCCGCCGCCGTGCAGGCCGCGGTCGCCGCCGGGGTGGCGTACTGGATCTTCGACCTGGACACCGCCGGCAGCAGCGGGCTGGTCATCGCGATCGCCGTGATCGACGCGGTGCTCGGCGTCGCCCTCGGGCTGTTCTGCAGCGCCTTCGCCCGCACCGAGTTCCAGGCAGTACAGTTCCTGCCGGTCGTGGTGGTCCCCCAGCTGCTGCTCTGCGGGCTGTTCGTGGCCCGCGACCAGATGGCCGGCTGGCTCCAGGCGCTCAGCGACGCCTTCCCCCTGTCGTACGCCATCGAGGCGTTGCAGGAGGTCGGCGCGAACGCCGAGCCGACCGGCACGATGTGGCGGGACGTGGTGGTGGTGCTCGGCGCGGTGGTGCTGGCGCTGGTGCTCGCGGCGGCCACCCTGCGCCGGCGCAGCGGCTGACCGGCGGGCGAACGAAAGGCGGCGATGGCGCGGCGGACCGGCCGGCGACCCGGCAACCAGGACACCCGGCAGGCGATCCTCGACGCGGCTCAGGCGGCGTTCGCCGAGCGCGGCTTCGACGCCGCCTCGATTCGCGCCATCGCCGGCACCGCCGGGGTGGACCCCGCCCTGGTGCACCACTACTTCGGCAGCAAGGACCAGCTCTTCCTGGCCGCGATGAACTCGCCGGTCGACCCCGGGGAGCTGCTGCCGAAGGTGCTCGCCGGCGACCAGGACGGCATCGGCGAACGGCTGGTGCGCACCTTCCTCGGCGTCTGGGACTCCCCGGCCGGCACCGCCGGGGTGGCCCTGCTGCGCTCGGCGGTGAGCAACGAGTGGACGGCCCGGCTGCTGCGCGAGTTCATCACCACGCAGGTGCTGCGCCGGGTGCTCGACCAGCTCGACGTCGAGCCGGCCCAGCTGCCGCTGCGCGGCTCGCTGATCGCCAGCCAGCTGATCGGGTTGGCCATGATGCGGCACGTGGTCCGGCTGGAGCCGGTGGCGTCCGCCGACCCGGAGACGCTGGTCGCGGCCGTCGGCCCGACCGTGCAGCGCTACCTGACCGGGCCGCTGCCGACGTAGCGCCGGCGGACCGACCGCCGGGGCGGGCGGGTGGCGGTCAGCCCGGCGGGCGGGCCTCGGCACGGTGGCGCAGCGGCGGCAGCAGCCGGACCAGGTCGGCAGGGTCGGCCACCGGGCACGGGAAGGCGAGCCGGACCCGCCGCCGGGCGCCGGGGCGGCCGAGGGCGACCACCAGCCCGTAGCGGTCGATGCGCACCACCCGGGGCGGCCCGTCCGGCGTCTGCTCGGTCAACCCGAGCTGCCGGCGCAGGTACTCGGTCACCTGGCCGCGGTCGCGCTCCGCGAGGTCGGCGAGCAGCCGCGCCTCGACCGGGTGCACCGGGTCCGGCTCGGCCTCGGCGTACTCCACCGGGTCGATCCGGTGCACGGCGCCGGCGCGCTCCCAACGGACCTCAACCACCTCGAAGCGGAACAGCCGGAACCGCACGCCCAGGTCGAGCAGGTCGCCGGTCGGCTCCACCGCGGCGAAGTCGACCGCCGCCCGGCGCGCCTCGGCGCCGTGCAGCTCGGCGGCCCAGCCGGAGACCCAGGCCCGGCCGAGCCCCGGGGCGCCGGCCGCGGGCGGCAGGTCGAGCACGTCGAGCACCACCGCGACGTCGGCGCCCCCGGCGGCCGGCCGCAGCGCGGCGGCCAGGTGGCTGGCCACCGGGACCAGCAGCAGCACCCGGCCGTCCGGATCGGTCACGTGCCGGGCGTGGTGCGGGCCCGGCCGGTGGGCCAGATGGACGAGACCGGGCAGCCGGCCGGCGACGAGGGTACGAACGATCTCGGCGGGGCTGGGCCGCATGGCGCGACCTCCTTCAGAGGTTAGGCTTACCTAACCCGGAGCCTAGAGCACCCAACCGACCGGCGTCCACCGTCCCGGCGCAGGTGGACGCCGGTCCGTTACCGGGTCTGCTCCAACCAGGAGGCGTAGAGCAGGCCGTAGACCGAGTCGGCGTCACGGACCAGCTCGTCGTGCGGCCCGCGCTGCACGATCCGCCCCCGATCCACCACGATCACCTCGTCGGCGGCCTGCGCCGTGGACAGCCGGTGCGCGATCGCGAGGGTGGTCCGACCGCGGGTGACCGCGTCCAGGGTGCGTTGCAGGCGCACCTCGGTCGCCGGGTCCACCGCGCTCGTCGCCTCGTCCAGCACCAGCAGATCCGGGTCGGCCACGTACGCCCGGGCCAGCGCGACCAGCTGCCGCTCCCCGACGCTGAGCGCCTCACCACGCTCGCCGACCGGCGTGTCCAGGCCCGCCGGCAGGCCATCCAGCCAGTCCGCCAGGCCCAGCTCGGTGAAGGCGGCGCTGAGCTGCTCGTCGGTCAGCTCCGGCCGGGCGAAGCGGACGTTGTCCCCCACCGTCGCGTCGAAGAGGAACCCGTCCTGCGGGACCATCACCACGCGGGAACGCAGCGAGTCGAACCGAACCTCCGCCAGCGGCACCCCGGACAGCAGCACCGCGCCCGCCGACGGGTCCATCAACCGGGTGAGCAGCTTGGCGAAGGTCGTCTTGCCACTGCCGGTCTCGCCGACCACCGCCACCCGGCTCTTCGCCGGAATCTCCAGGTCGATGTCGTGCAGCACCGGAGGACCACCGGGATAGGCGAACCGCACCCCGGCGAACCGGATGTCCAGCGGCCCGCCCGGCAGCTCCCGCCCCTGCTCCCCCGGGTCGGCAACGTCCGGGGCCACGTCCAGCACGTCGAGCACCCGGCGCCAGCCCGCGATCGCGTTCTGCGCCTCGTTGAGCACCTCGGTGGCGATCTGCACCGGCTGGATGAAGAGCGTCACCAGGAAGAGGAACGCGGTCAGCTGGCCGATCGACAGCGTGCCGTCCACCCCCAGCGTCACCCCGAGCACCACCACGCCGGCCAGCGCCACCCCGGCCGCGAGCTCACCCACCGAGCTGCCCACGATGCTGATCCGGATCGCCCGCTGCTGCGCCAGGCGCTGGCTGTCGATGGCCTCGTCCAGCCGCCGCGCCGTGCGCCCCGCGATGCCGTACGCCCGGATCACCGGCGCGCCCACCACGCTCTCGCCGATCGCGCCGAGCAACGTGCCGGTGCGCTGACGCACCGTCGCGTACGCCGCGCCCAGGCGCCGCTGCAGCTGCCGGATGATGAACACCGCCGGCAGGAACGCGGCCAGCACCACCAGGGTCAACTGCCAGGAGTACGCCAGCATGACGATGGTCGTGACCACCAGCTGGCCGAGGTTGACCAGCAGGATCACCCCACCCCACTGGAGGAACTGGGTGATCTGGTCGACGTCGCTGGTCACCCGGGACACCAGCGAGCCACGCCGCTCCGACTGCTGGTGCAGCATCGACAGGTCGTGCACGTGCCGGAACGCCCTCGTCCGCACGTTGGCCAGCGCCGTCTCGCTGACCGTGAACAACCGGCGCATCATCAGGTAGCCGCAGAGCGTGGTGACCGTCAGGATCGCGGCGGTGATCACCACCACCGACCAGACCACGTCCAGGTTCAGACCACCGACGATGCCGCGGTCGATGCCCTGCTGCACGGCGACCGGCACGGCCACCCGGCCCACCATGTAGACCAGCGCCAGGCCCAGCGTGCCCGCCAGGCCGATGCGCAGCTCCGGCGAGAGCGCCAGCCCCCGCCGCAGGGTCTGCCAGGTCGTCTCCGCCCGCTCGTCCCGCTCATCCGTCTTCGCGCTCACCGGTCTGGCCTTTCGTTCGCGACTGCGGGGCTCCGCTGCGCTGCACTCCTCGCGCTCACCGGTCTACCTCGATTTCCAGGCCCGAGGGCAGCGGCGCGACCTCGTCCTCGTACGGACGCTCCTGCGCGCGGTCGACCTCCGCCTGCTCGTAGGCGGTGACCAGGTTGACGTAGCCCGGCACGGTCGCCAACAGCTCGGTGTGCGTGCCCCGGGCGATCACCCGCCCCTGCTCCACGTAGATGACCTCGTCGGCCAGGGCGATGGTGGCCCGGCGGTACGCCACCACCAGGATCGACGCGGCCGGCACCCCCGGCTCAGCCCCCGACGAGCGCAGACCGGCCAGGATCGCCGCCTCCACCCGCGGGTCCACGGCGCTCGTCGCGTCGTCGAGCACCAGCAGGCGCGGCCGGCCGGCCAGCGCGCGGGCCAGGGTGAGCCGCTGCCGCTGCCCGCCGGAGAGCGAGGTGCCCCGCTCGCCGACCATCGTGTCCAGACCGTCGGGCAGCGCCGCGACGAACCCGTCCGCCTCGGCCAGCCGCAGCGCCGCCCAGACGTCCTCGTCGTCGATGCCCGGCCGGTCGAGGGCGATGTTGGCGCGGACCGTGTCGTCGAAGACGAACGGCACCTGGGCGACCAGGGCCACCGTGCCGGCCAGGGACGCGGCGGTCAGCTCGCGCATGTCCACCCCGTCCAGCTCGACGACGCCGGCGTCCGGGTCGACCAGGCGCACCGCCAGCGAGGCGATGGTGGACTTGCCGGCGCCGGTGGGCCCCACCAGGGCCACCGTCCGCCCGGCCGGCACCGTGAACCCGACCGCGCCCAGCACCTGCGCCCCCGGTTGGTGCGCCTCGGCCGGCGGGTAGGAGAAGTGCACGTCGGTGAAGGTGAGGGTGGCCGGGCCCGGGGTGGCCGGGTCGAGCACCCGCGACCCGTACGGCATCTCGCCGGTGGCGTCGAGCACCCGGCGGACCCGGTCCCAGCCGGCGACGCTGCGCGGCAGCTCGGCCAGCACCCAGCCGATGGCCCGCACCGGGAAGGCCAGCACGGTGAAGAGGAAGGCGACGCTGACCAGCTCGGTGACGCTGATCGCGCCCTGCCGCAGCCGGAACGCGCCGACGACCAGCACGGCCAGGGTGCCGAGGCTGGGCAGCGTCTCCAGCAGCGGGTCGAAGACACCGCGCAGCCGACCGACCGCGATCAGCGCGTCGCGCAGCTCGCCGGCCCGGCCGGAGAACCGGGCCGTCTCCTGCGCCTCACGGCCCATCGTCTTGACCACCAGGGCGCCGTCGAAGCTCTCGTGGGCGATCCCGCTCACCTCGGCGCGCAGCCGCTGGGCCCGGGCCTGCCGGGGCGCCATCCGGCGGGAGTAGACCACGTTGAGCGCGAACAGCGCGGGAAAGACGGCGAGGCCAACCAGGGCCAGCGCCCAGTCGGTGGCGAACAGCGAGACGATCGCGCCGACGAGCATCACCAGGGTGCCGACCGCGAACGGCAGCGGCGCGATCGGGTACCAGGCCGCCTCGACGTCGGAGTTGGCGTTGGAGAGCAGGGTGCCGGTGGCGTTGCGGTGGTGCCAGGACAGCGGCAGGTCCAGGTAGCGGCGGGTCACCCGACGGCGGTAGGCGGCCTGGAGGCGGTACTGCATGTAGCCGGCGCCGAGACGGCGGCCGAAGATGCCCACCACCCGCAGCACGCTGATGCCGAACAGGGCGATCGCGGCCAGCGCCAGGCTGCCGGTGGCCACCTCACCCCGCGCGATGGCCGGCACCACCACGTCGCCGACGACCCCGCCGACCACGTACGCGCTGACGATGACCATCGAGCCGAACAGCACGCTGCCGACCACCGCCACCGTGAAGATCCGTGGCTGCTCCCGGATCGCCTGCCTGAGCACCCCCAGCCCCCGGCCGAGCACATCCCGACTTGTCCTGCTCGCCACGCTCTCCCCCGCCGTAAGCCACGATTATCTCCCTCATCCTTACCGGTCCGGGCCACCCGCACCGACCCGGACCGGATATGTCAACCGTCACGTACGGCGTGCGACGGGACCACCCCCGCCGACCGGGGCGTCGGCGGGGGGCGCCAACGGGCCTTCGGGCCTACGATCGGGCCATGCCGCGGTACGCCCGAGCCGAGCGCGAGGCGCTGGCCGACCTTTTCCTGGCCCTCGGGCCGGACGCGCCGACGATCAACGAGGGCTGGGCGACCCGCGACCTCGCCGCCCACCTGGTGCTGCGGGAGCGCCGCCCGGACGCGGCCAGCGGGATCCTGCTGGCCCCCCTGCGCGGCTACGCCGAACGGGTCCGTCGCCGCCTCGCCGCGCGGCCCTACGCCGAGCTGGTGGCGCAGGTGCGCCGGCCGCCGGTGTGGAGCCCGGTCAGCAATCCGGTGACCGACGAACTGGTCAACACGCTGGAGTTCTTCATCCACCACGAGGACGTGCGGCGGGCCGGGTCCGGGTGGCTGCCACGCGAGCTGGCACCCGGCCTGCAGACGGCGCTCTGGAAGCGGGCCGCCCCGCTGGCCCGGCTGGCACTGCGCCGCTTTCCCGCGGACCTCTACGTGCAGGCGCCGGGGTACGGCGAGATCTCCGTCGGCCGTGGCGGCGAGCCGCTGCGGGTGGTCGGCGCGCCGGCCGAGTTGACCCTGTTCCTCTCCGGCCGGCAACGGGTGGCCCGGGTCCAGCTGGACGGTCCGGCGGCCTCCGCGCGGCAGCTCCGCAACGCCAGCCTGGGCATGTGACTGTCTGCACTTATTCGGTCACGCATTCTTCGTGGGAAAGCGCCGCGCCCAGCGATGCGCGACGATCCCTGCTCCCGTACGCTTCATCGGCCGTTCCGCGCCGGTGCGGCTCGAGTGGGGGCGTACTGTGCGGAGTTTCGCGATCTCGGCGCTGCGGGAGCCCCCGTTTCCCGCGGGGCGCCATGAGGCGACGGATCGGGTGGCGGGCGAGAGCGTCGAGTGGGCGCGCGCGTTCGGGCTGATCGATTCCAGCCACCGGGTCCGTCGGCTGCAACGGGCCGACGCCGCCGGTCTGGCCGGGCGGGCCTGCCCGGACGGGTCGGCGGAGGGGCTGCGGCTGCTCACCGACCTGATCTCCTGGCTCTTCGTGATGGACGACGCCTGCGACGAGGACGGCCTCGGCGCCGACCCGGCCCGGCTGGCGCCGGCGATCGGCTCCCTGCTCGACGTGCTGGACCGGTGTGGTGACCCGGACGTCGTACCGCCCGCCGCGGGGCCGCTGGGTGACGCGCTGCACGACCTGTGCCGCCGGACCCGGTCGCACGGCCGCCCGGCGCTGCTGCTGCGGTTCGTCAGCCAGGTGCGGGAGTACCTGCTGGCGCTGCTCTGGGAGGCGGTCAACCGGGAGCGCCGGCGCGTGCCCGAGGTGGCGGAGTACGTCCAACTGCGCCGACACATCGGCGGCGTGCATCCCTGCCTCACCCTGACCGACCTGGCCTCCGAGGAGCCGCCCGGGTCCGGCCGGCGTGCCGATCCGGCGCTGGCCGCCCTGGATCTGCTGGCGGTGGACCTGGTCTGCTGGTGCAACGACCTCTTCTCGTACGGCAAGGAGAGCCGGGCCGACCCGGACGCGCACAACCTGGTGACGGTGATCGCCCAGGAGAGCGGCACGGACGAGCCGGGCGCGCTGCGGGCGGCGGCCGACCGGTTCAACCAGGGGCTCGCGGAGTATCTGACGGCGGAGGACGCGCTGCTGGCCAGCGGGGACGAGAGGTTGCGCTCGGTGCTCGCCGCTCGGCGCAACTGGGTCCGGGCAACCTACGACTGGTCACTGGTGGCCGCCCGGTACGCCTGATCCGGCGTACCGGTTGGTGGGACGGAGCCCCCGGACGATCACCGGGGCTAGCCGATGCCCGGTGGCAAGCAATACCCTTCGGTAACCACTATGACGTGACGACCGTCACGCCACCACCCCCGAAGGCGGCTACAGCGATGGCTCTCGATGTCCCGTACCGCTCCATCCCGGACATGTTCCTCAAGCGCGTGGCGGCCACCCCCGACCGGCACGCATTCGCCTCCCCGGCCCCGGACGATTCGGGCCCCCGCTGGCTGACCTGGGCTCAGGTCGGCCAGCGCGCCAAGGCGGTCGCCGCCGGTCTGCACGGCCTGGGCGTCGGCCAGGAGGACCCGGTCGCGATCCTGGCCAACACCCGCCTGGACTGGGTGATCGCCGACCTCGGCATCATGTGCGCCGGTGGGGCGACCACCACCGTCTATCCGACTACCGAGCCGGCGGACGCCACCTACATCATCGCCGACTCCGGCTCGAAGGTGCTGTTCGCGGAGAATCCGGCCCAGGCCGCCAAGATCGCCGGCGCCGAGGTGCCCGCACTGACCCACGTGGTGCTCCTCGACGGTGCGGCCGACGCGTCCGCCGCGGTCCCCCAGCTCACGCTCGCCGACCTGGAGGAGCGGGGCACCCGCGCGCTGGCCGCCGAGCCGGAGCTGATCGACATGCTGGTGGCCGGCATCGGTCCGGATCACCTGGCCACCCTGATCTACACCTCCGGCACCACCGGCCGGCCGAAGGGCGTCGAGTTGCTGCACGGCGGCTGGTGCTGGGAGGCGGTGGCGCAGGCCGAGGTCGGGCTGCTCCGCGACGACGACCTGCAGTACCTGTGGCTGCCGCTGTCCCACTCGTTCGGCAAGACGCTGCTCTGCGGCGCCATCCACGTGGGCCTGCCCACGTACGTCGACGGGCGGGTGGACAAGCTGGTCGACCTGCTCGCGGTGATCCGTCCGACGCTGATGTGCGGCGCTCCCCGCGTGTTCGAGAAGGTCTACAACAAGGCGGTCACCACCGCGCAGGGCGCTGGCGGCGCGAAGGCGAAGATCTTCGCCTGGGGCGTCCGGGTCGGCAAGGAGAAGGTGGCCCTGGAGCAGGCCGGCAAGCCGGTGCCGGCCGGTCTGAAGCTGCGCTACGGGGTGGCCGAGAAGCTGGTGTTCAGCAAGCTCCAGGCCCGCCTGGGCGGCCGGATGCGCGTGCTGGTCTCCGGCGCCGCCCCGCTCAGCCCGGAGATCGCCACCTTCTTCGCCGCCGCCAACCTGCCGATCTCCGAGGGCTACGGCCTGACCGAGACGAGCGCCGGCAACTTCGTCAACCCGCCCTCCGGGCTGCGGATCGGCACGGTGGGCCGGGCGATGGGCGACCTGGAGTGCCGGATCGACACCGACGGGGAGATCCTGCTCCGCGGCCGACCGGTGATGCGCGGGTACCACAACCTGCCGGAGGAGACCGCCGCCGCGTTCACCGAGGACGGCTTCTTCCGCACCGGTGACATCGGCAGCCTCGACGAGCAGGGCTACCTGCAAATCACCGACCGGAAGAAGGACCTGGTCAAGACCTCGGGCGGCAAGTACATCGCGCCCTCGCACATCGAGGGGATGTTCAAGGCGATCTGCCCGTACACCTCGCAGGCGGTCGTCGTCGGGCAGGCCCGCAACTTCTGCACGATGCTGGTCACGTTGGACCCGGACGCGATCCGCGGCTGGGTGGCCGGCGGCCCGCTGGAGGGCCGCGACTACTCGGCCATCGTCGTCTCACCGGAGGCCCAGGCGATGGTCGAGGAGTACGTCGCCCAGCTCAACGCCAAGCTCAACCGCTGGGAGACGATCAAGAAGGTGACGATCCTGCCGCGCGACCTGACCATCGAGGACGGTGAGATCACCCCGTCCATGAAGATCAAGCGGCGCGGTGTGGAGAGCAACTTCGCCGCCGAGATCGACAAGATGTACGCCGGCACGCTCGCCGAGCTCTGAGTCCGCCGCCGGTGGTCCCGCTCCCCGTGGGGTGCGGGACCGCCGGCGTCACAGGTGCTCCCCCGCCAGTGCGTCTGGTCGGTCTCGGCGGCGAACTGCTCGGTCAGCGCCACCTCGCGCACCTGCCGGCGCAGCGGCGCGTCGACCAACGTCTGCACCACCGTCAACGCCAACACGACCAGGCCGAGCAGGGCGAGCGCGATCAGTTCCGGCAGCCGGGCCGTCACCGGCACCAGCACCACGAGCAGCCCCACCGCCACAGCCGACGGCAGCCGCCACATGCCGAGCCCGCCACCAGCACCACCAGGCAACGGGTCAGCCCCGCCGCGTTCGATGTTGCCGCAGGTCAGCGTGGTGACATTGAGGAAGGCGAAGGCGAAGACGAGGTCGTAGAAGAGTTCCAGCCGGGTGGTACGGGAGCCGGGGGCGCTCGGCCGGATGCTCCGCGACCATCGGACACCGCCGGCACTGCCCACCTCGGCAGTCTGTCAGCCGGGCACGGACCGGCAGGCCCGATCGGCGGACGAACAGCCGCACCTCGGCGACCACCAGTCCGACGCAGACGGCTCCAGCGGGGTCACCGTGGAGCCCTCGGTCATCACCCGCATCCGCGGTGGGTTTCAGGCGATGACGGCGGGCTCCCGCCACCGCTGCCGGCCGCTGCGGTCCAGGTCGTAGCGGACCGCGGCGATCCGCCCGACGGCCTCGACCAGATCGGCGGCGGGCAGGGTGAACGGCAGCCGCAGGAAGCGCTCCAGGGTGCCGTCCAGGCCGAACCGGGGGCCGGGCGCCAGCCGGACGCCGACGTCCTCGGCCGCCCGGGCCAGCGCGCTGGAGACCGGGCCGTCCAGCTCGGCCCAGAGCGTCACGCCGCCGCGCGGCACGGTGACCCGCCAGTCCGGCAGCCGCTGCGCCAGCGCGCCGAGCAGCGCGTCGCGCTGGGCGGCGAGCTGGGCACGGCGGTCCGCGACGATGGCGGGCGCGTCGGCGAGCAGGTGCACGGCGACGAGTTGGTCCAGCACCGGGCTGGCCATGTCCACGCCGACCCGGACGGCGGCCAGCCGCTGCACCTGCGGCGCGGAGGCACGCACCCAGCCGATCCGCAGACCACCCCAGTACGGCTTGCTCATCCCGCCGATGCTGACCACCCGGCTGTGCCGGTCGAAGGTGGCCGTCGGCGGGGGCAGTTCGGTCCCGTCCAGCGGCAGGTCCACGAAGGACTCGTCGACGACCAGGTCGGTGCCGACGGCGTGGGCGGCGGCCACCACCCGCTCGCGCAGTGCCGCCGGCATCAGGTGCCCGGTCGGGTTCTGGAACTCCGGGATCAGGTAGGCCAGCTTGGGCCGGGTCTGCCGCAGGCTGCCCAGGAGCAGGTCCGATTCCCAGCCGCCGGCGTCGGCGGCCAGGCCGTGGGTGGTGATGCGGGCGCGCCGGCCGGCCAGCGCGGCGAGCGCGTTGGGGTAGGTCGGTGACTCGACCAGCACGCTGCCGCCGGGCGCCAGGGCGAGTCGCAGCACCAGGTCCAGCGCGTGCTGGGTGCCGCTGGTGACCATGATCTGGTCGGCCGAGGTGGGCAGACCCCGGGCGGTGTACCCGTCGGCCACCGCCTCGCGCAGCTCGATGATGCCGGTCGGGTGGTACCCGGCCCCGCCCAGGTAGCGGGGCAGGTCCTCGGCGGCGGCCCGGGCCGCCGCCAGCAGCTGCGGCGGGGCGGCCGGCGCGGCCGCACCGAGGTCGATCATCTCCCGGTCGTCCAGCGGGGTCCACAGCCCGGTGCTGGCCACCCGGTGGTTGCCGGGCAGCATGGTCCAGCTCCCGGCGCCCCGGCGGCTGGCCAGGTGCCCGGTCTCGCGCAGCTGCCGGTACGCGGCGGTGACCGTGGTGCGGCTGATCCGCAGCGCCTCGGCCAGCTCCCGTTCCGCCGGCAGGCGGACGCCCAGCGGCAGCCGGCCGTCGGCGAGCAGCCCGCGCACCGCGCCGGCCAGGGCGGCGTAGTCGGGACTGCGGCGACGGCCCGGCAGGGCGTGCCACTGCCCGAGCAGACGCGCCAATTGGACGCCGCGCACCTGACCCGTCATAGCCACTCCTCGGATATTGGCTTCTTCCTCCGGGAGGATTGGCACCTAGGGTGGCATGCATGGCACTGATTGGCAATCTGCGGCACCGGCCGGTGCGACGGCTGACCCAGCTTTACGCCGGGCTGGCCCTCTACGGGATCAGCATGGCTCTGCTGGTC
The DNA here is from genome assembly GCF_040678715.1 of Micromonospora sp. NPDC049301. NCBI lineage: Bacteria > Bacillati > Actinomycetota > Actinomycetes > Micromonosporales > Micromonosporaceae > Micromonospora > Micromonospora sp. NPDC049301. Next base: position 118,828 of record NZ_JBFAQO010000005.1, read on the forward strand.
CGCTCCGACCTGGGCCTCGACCCGTGGGACGTGTTCCACCAGGGGCTGTCCGAGCTGACCGGGCTCTCCTTCGGCACGGTCACCATCGGGGTCGGCGCGCTGGTGCTGCTGCTCTGGATCCCGCTGCGGCAACGCCCGGGCCTCGGCACGGTCAGCAACGTCGTGGTCATCGGCCTGGTGGTGGACGCCACGCTGGCCCTGCTGCCGGCCGGCGGCCCGCTCGGCGTCCGGATCGCGCTGCTGATCACCGGGATCATCGCGAACGGCGCCGCCACCGGTCTCTACCTCGGCGCCCGGCTAGGTCCCGGCCCGCGCGACGGGCTGATGACCGGCCTGGTGGCCCGCCGACCCCGCTGGTCGATCCGGCTGGTGCGCACGGTCATCGAGGTCACCGTGCTGGCGCTGGGCTGGCTGCTCGGCGGCACGGTCGGCCTGGGCACCGTCGCGTACGCGCTGGCCATCGGCCCGCTGGCGCAGCTCTTCATCCCGCTGTTCGCGGTGCCCGACGCGGACACCGCCACACCCGCCCCGCCAGCCACCGCGCCCACGGCGGGTGCCCCCGCCCCGGTGCCCCCGGCCGGCTGATCGTTCACCCACGGTTCGCACGCCGGCACGCGGCGGTGGTGGACACGGGCCGGATGGTGGGTGGGTGTTCCCTTCCGCGACGCTCGCCGTCATCATCTCTGCATGGGGGAGAACGGTTGGCGCTGGACCGACGCCTGGATCTTCGTGTCGCTGGTGATCGCGAGCGGGGCCGGGCGGCACCGTCGGTCCGCGACCAGCCGCCGCCCGGAGGGCGTCCGTCTGACCGACGTGCTCTCCACCGCCGACCACCTCAACCACGCGATCCCGCAGCGGCAGGAGGTGGAGGCCGCGGTCCGGCGGCTGGTCGGCGCCGGGTTGGTCAGCGTCTCCGACGGCTGGTTCCGCATCACCGCCGAGGGCGAGCAGCTCTGGCGCACCCGGCCGCGCGCCGGGGTGGCGACCATGGTGGACACCGTGCAGGGCGTGCTGAGCCGCCGGCACGCGCCGGGCAGCGCCGAGTGGAGCCTGGACGAGGCCGACCACGCGGCGGCCGTCCAGGAGTACGTGGTCCGCTCGATCCCCACGCCCCGGCGTTCACCGGAGGGTCACTCCGGCGGGCACTGATCGGGCTCAGCGCACCGGGTGACCGCTGCGGCGCAGCGCGTCCTTGACCTCGGCCACGGTCAGCTCACCGAAGTGGAAGACGCTGGCGGCGAGCACCGCGTCCGCGCCCGCCCCGATCGCGGGCGCGAAGTGGGCCACCTCGCCGGCGCCACCGCTGGCCACCACCGGCACGTCCACCACCGCCCGCACCGCACCGATCAGCTCCAGGTCGAAGCCCGCCTTGGTGCCGTCGGCGTCCATCGAGTTGAGCAGAATCTCCCCCGCGCCCAGCTCGGCGCCCCGCCGTGCCCAGTGCACCGCGTCGATCCCGGTGCCGCGCCGGCCGCCGTGGGTGGTGACCTCGAAGCCGCTGGGGGTGCCGCCGGCCGGTGCGCGGCGCACGTCCAGGGAGAGCACCAGCACCTGCCGGCCGAAGCGGTCGGCGATCTCGGCGATCAGCTCCGGACGGGCGATGGCGGCGGTGTTCACGCCGACCTTGTCCGCGCCGGCGCGCAGCAGCGTGTCCACGTCGGCGACCTGCCGCACCCCGCCGCCCACGGTCAGTGGGATGAACACCGACTCGGCGGTGCGGCGCACCACGTCGAGCATGGTGCCGCGGTCGCTGGAGGACGCGGTGACGTCGAGGAAGGTCAGCTCGTCCGCGCCGGCCCGGTCGTAGGCGGCGGCCAGCTCCACCGGATCGCCGGCGTCACGCAGGTCGAGGAAGTTGACCCCCTTGACCACCCGCCCGGCGTCCACGTCCAGACAGGGGATCACCCGCACCGCCACCGTCATGCCGCGAGCCTATCCTCCGCACGCGCGGCGGCGACCGACCTGTGAGACCGGCCACCGCCCCGCGTCGGGATCGGGAGTCACACCCGGACGAGCATCTTGCCGAGGTTGTCGCCGCGCAGCAGGCCGAGGAACGCCGCCGGGGCGTTCTCGATGCCGTCCACGACCGTCTCGTCGTAGGAGAGCCGACCCTCGCGCAGCCAGCCGGCGACGTCGCGGACGAACGCCTCGCGCACGTTGCCGTGGTCGCCGACCAGGAAGCCGCGCAGGGTGAGCCGCTTGCCGATGACCAGCGCGAGGTTGCGCGGCGCGGCCGGGGGCTCGGTGTCGTTGTACTGCGCGATCATGCCGCAGATGGCGGCCCGGCCGTGCAGGTTCATGGCCGAGATCGCCGCCTCCAGGTGGTCGCCGCCGACGTTGTCGAAGTAGACGTCGACACCGTCCGGGGCCGCCGCCTTCAGCGAGTCGCGGACCGGCCCGTCGTGGTAGTCGAAGGCGGCGTCGAAGCCCAGCGCCCGCAACCGCTGCACCTTCGCCGGCGAGCCGGCGCTGCCGATGACCCGGCCGGCGCCCTTGAGCTTGGCGATCTGGCCGACCAGGCTGCCGACCGCGCCGGCCGCGGCCGAGACGAAGACCGTCTCGCCGGGCTTCATCGCGGCGACCTCGAGCAGCCCGGCGTACGCGGTCAGACCGACCATCCCCAGCACGCCGAGGTACGCGCTGACCGGGGCGAGGCTCGGGTCGACCGGGCGGGCGGCGGTGGCGTCGAGCAGCGCGTACTCGCGCCAGCCCAGCCCGTGCAGCACGGTGTCGCCGACGGCGATGCCGGACGCCTCACTGGCGATCACCTCGCCGACCGCGCCACCGTCGAGCGGCGCGCCGAGCGCGAACGGCGGCACGTACGACTTGACGTCGTTCATCCGGCCCCGCATGTACGGGTCGACCGACAGGTACTGGTTGCGGACCACGATCTGGCCCGGGCCGGGCGTCGGGACGTCGGTCTCGACGAGCCGGAAGTTCTCCTCCGTGGGCCAGCCCTGGGGGCGGCTGGCCAGGTGGATCTCACGGTTGCTGGTCATGGGGAGTTTGTCCTCTCGTCCGCGGTCGGGGGGCGTGGGTCCGCGAGGTCACGCGGCCAGGGACTCGCGGACGGTCAGCGCGACGTCGATGTTGCCGCGGGTGGCGTTCGAGTACGGGCACACCTGGTGGGCCTGCTCGACGAGCTGTTCGGCGGCCTCGCGGGGCACGGAGGGCAGGTCGACGACGAGGCGTACGGTGAGCCCGAACCCGCCGCTGCCGTTCGGGCCGATGCCCACCTCGGCGGCGACGACCGAGCCGGTGACGTCGGCCTTGGCCCGGCGGGCGACCAGCCGCAGCGCGCCGTGGAAGCAGGCCGCGTAGCCGGCGGCGAAGAGCTGCTCCGGGTTTGCGGCACCACCGGCGCCACCCATCTCCTTCGGCACGGCCAGGTCGAGCGTGAACGTGCCGTCGGAGGTCTCGACGTGGCCGTCCCGGCCGTCGCCGCTGGCGGTGGCGGATGCGGTGTAGAGCACCTGCATGATGGTCACTGCTCCTTCTGTCGGTGGATGGTGTCGGTGACCCGGCTGAGGGTGTCGCGCAGCGCGACGAGCTCGCTGACGTCGAGCCCGGTGGCCCTGGCGATCCGCAGTGGGATCTCGTCCACCTGCTGCCGCAGCGCCCGGCCCTGCTCGGTCAGGCCCACCTCGACCCGTCGCTCGTCGCGCGCCGACCGCCGCCGCACCACCAGGCCCGCCCCCTCCAGCCGCTTGAGCAGCGGGGAGAGCGTGCCGGAGTCCAGTCGCAGCTCGGCGCCGAGCTCGGAGACCGTGGGGGCGTCGTCGGGGCGCTCCCAGAGCACCAGCAGCACCAGGTACTGCGGGTAGGTCAGCCCGAACCGGTCGAGGATCGGCCGGTAGACGTCGGTCAGGGCGCGCGACGCGGCGTAGAGCGCGAAGCACACCTGCCGGCGCAGCACCAGGTCATCGGTCACCGGTGAACCGTAGCCCACAATTCAGTTGTGCACAACCGATCGGGTCGCAGTGCGGTCATGACCGCGATCACCACCGGGACCGCCGGCACCGCCTCAGCGGTCCGGGAGGTACGCCTCCAGCTCCACCTCGACCAGGTGCTCCGGGTCCAGCAGGCCGGCCACCACCACCAGCGTCGCCGCCGGCCGGACCGCGCCGAAGACCGCGTTGTGCGCCCGGCCGACCTCGTCGGCGTGCAGCCGATCGATCACGTACATCCGGGTGCGGACCACGTCACCCGGCTGCGCGCCCACCTCGGCGAGCGCGGCCAGCCCGATCCGCAGCGCCTGCGCGGTCTGCGCGGCGGCGTCCCCGACGTGCACCACCCGGCCGTCCACGGTGGCCGTGCAGCCGGCCGTCCAGGCCCGGTCGCCGGCCCGGACCACCCGGGAGTAGCCGTACCGCTGCTCCCACGGACCGCCCGAGCCGAGCCGCGTGGCCGTCACGCCTCGGCCAGCGTCCGCAGCGCCTCGGCCACCGTGAAGGCGCCCGCGTAGAGCGCCTTGCCGGCGATCACACCCTCCACCCCGAGCGGCTCCAGCGTTGCCAGAGCCCGCAGGTCGTCCAGCGTGGACACCCCACCCGAGGCGATCACCGGGCGGTCGGTCCGCGCGCACACCTCGCGCAGCAGGTCCAGGTTCGGCCCGCGCATGGTGCCGTCCTTCGTGATGTCGGTGACCACATACCGGCTGGCGCCCGCCTTGTCCAGCCGCTCCAGCACCTCGTACAGGTCACCGCCGTCCCGCGTCCAGCCACGCGCCGAGAGGGTACGGCCGCGCACGTCCAGCCCGATGGCGACCCGGTCGCCGTACTCCCCGACCACCCGGTCGCACCAGACCGGGTCCTCCAGGGCCGCGGTGCCGATGTTCACCCGGGCCGCCCCGGTGCCCAGCGCCGCCCGCAGCGACTCGTCGTCGCGGATGCCGCCGGAGAGCTCCACCTGCACGTCGAGCTGGCGCACCACCTCGGCGAGCAGGTGCGCGTTGCTGCCCCGGCCGAACGCCGCGTCCAGGTCGACCAGGTGGATCCACTCCGCGCCGTCGCGCTGCCAGGCCAGTGCGGCGTCCAGCGGGTCGCCGTAGATGCTCTCGCTACCGACGGCGCCCTGCACGAGCCGAACGGCCCGGCCGTCGGCGACATCCACGGCGGGTAACAGGGTGAGGCTCACGTCTTCTCCTCGATCACGTGCGACGGTCCAGGGCGATCACCACGATCGCCGGCAGTACGAGCAGCAACAGCACGATCAGCGCGATACGCAGCGCCAGATCGTCGACGAACGTCCAGATCAGGATCAGCGCCGCCACGGTGAGCAGCACGATCGCGGCGCGTTCGCCCCGACTGTGCCGGGCCAGCCGACCCGAGCGGCCCCGCCGCAGCTGCGGCGTCAACCGGCGGACCACCGCCCGGCGACGCTGCCGGCGGGCCACCCGACGCTGCCGGACCGCCCGCTCCCGGGCCTGCTCCGCCTCGCGCACCGCCCGGCGGCGCGCCCGCTCCCGGCTCACCGCGACCCCCGCCGGTCGGGCGCCGGGCGGCGACGACGCTCAGCCACCGCTGGACAGCGTGGCAAGCCAGTTGCGCAGCAGCGCGGCACCGGTGTCGGCGGACTTCTCCGGATGGAACTGGGCCGCCGAGAGCGGACCACGCTCCACCGCGGCGACGAAGTCCGTGTCGTGGTGGGCCGTGGTCACCGTGGCCCCGGTGGCGGCCAGCGCCGTCGGATCGCCCATCGCGTACGAGTGGACGAAGTAGAACCTGCTCTGCGCCGGCATGCCGGCGAAGAGCACCGAGCCCCGGGGCGCCCGGACGGTGTTCCAGCCCATGTGCGGCAGCCGGGTGGCGGCCAGCCGGGTCACCCCGCCGGGCAGCAGACCCAGCCCCTTCGTCACCACACCGTGCTCGTCACCGTGCTCGAACAGCACCTGCATGCCCACACAGATGCCGAGCACCGGTCGGCCGGCGGCCACCCGCTCGGCGATCACCGGGCCGGCGCCGAGCGCCTCGATCCCGGCCATGCACGCCGCGAAGGCACCCACCCCCGGCACCACCAGGCCGTCGGCGGCGGCCGCCGCGTCCAGGTCGTCGGTCACCCGTACGTCCGCGCCGGCGGCGGCCAGCGCCCGCTCCGCGGAGCGCAGGTTGCCCGAGCCGTAGTCGAGCACCACGACGCCGCTCACGCGCCCGACTCCGGAAGCAACCAGAGCACCCCGCCGGCGGTGGCCAGCAGCGCCAACAGCGCGGTGACCACCACGGCGCTCCTCGGCGCGCCCTGCCGGTACAGCGACCAGACCCCGCCGACCAGCACCCCGGCCAGGATCAGCAACAGCGTCGGCAACACCCTCATCAGAGCCACCTTCCATTCACGACTGCGGGGCTCCGCTGCGCTGCACTCCTCGCGCTCATCAGAGCCACCTTCCATTCACGACTGCGGGGCTCCGCTGCGCTGCACTCCTCGCGCTCATCAGAGCGCCCCCTTCGTGCTCGGGATCGCGCCCGCCGCCCGCGGGTCGATCGCGGTGGCATCGCGCAACGCCCGGGAGACCGCCTTGAACTGCGCCTCCACCACGTGGTGCGCGTCCGGGTTACCGCCCGGCCGGGCCGCCCGCAGCACGTCGACGTGCAGGGTGATCCGGGCCGCCTGGCCGAAGGACTCCCAGATGTGCCGGGTCATGCTGGTCGGGTACACCGGGCCGATGTACGGCGCCAGCGCCGGCTCGTCGTGCACCACGTACGGTCGGCCGGACAGGTCCACGGCGGCGCGGACCAGCACCTCGTCCATCGGGACGGTCGCCGAGCCGTACCGCCGGATGCCGGCCTTGTCGCCCAGCGCCTGGTCGAACGCGGCGCCCAGGGCGAGCGCGGTGTCCTCCATGGTGTGGTGCGCGTCGATCTCCAGGTCGCCGACGGTGCGCACGGTCAGGTCGTAGCCGCCGTGCCGGGCGATCTGGTGCAGCATGTGGTCGTAGAAGCCGACCCCGGTGCTGATCTCGGCGGTGCCGGTGCCGTCGAGGTCGATCTCGACGAGGACCTTGGTCTCCTTGGTGATCCGCTCCACCCGGGCGGTCCGGCTCATCACAGTGTCTCCATCGCAGAAAGGAAGGCGTCGGTCTCGGCGGGGGTGCCGGCGGTGACCCGCAGCCAGCCGGGAAGGCCGACGTCGCGGACCAGCACCCCGCGCTCCAGCAGGGCGCGCCAGGCGGTGGCCTGGTCCCCGCCCACCTCGAAGAGCACGAAGTTGGCGTCGCTGTCGGCAACGCGCAACCCGCGGCCCCGCAGCGTCGCCACGATCCGGTCCCGCTGCGCCATGATCGCGCTCACCGTACCGAGCAGGGCGTCGCGGTGGGCCAGCGCCGCGCGGGCGGCGGCCTGGGTCAGCGCCGAGAGGTGGTACGGCAGCCGGACCAGTTGCACCGCCTGCACCACCGCCGCGTCGGCGGCCAGGTAGCCCAGCCGCCCGCCGGCGAAGCCGAACGCCTTGCTCATCGTCCGGGTGACCACCAGGCGCGGGTGCCCGGGCAGCACCGCGAGGGCGCTGACCGTGCCGGGCCGGGCGAACTCGGCGTACGCCTCGTCGACCACCACCATGCCGGGCGCGACGTCGAGGACCGCGGCGACCACCGCCGGGTCCAGGGCGGTGCCGGTGGGGTTGTTCGGCGAGCAGAGGAAGACCACGTCGGGCCGGTGCTCGCGGACCTGGGCGACCGCCTCGTCGGCGGTCAACCCGAAGTCGACACCGCGCCGCGCCGGCACCCACCGGGTGCCGGTGCCGAGCGCCAGCAGCGGGTGCATCGAGTACGCCGGCACGAAACCGAGCGCGCTGCGGCCCGGACCACCGAACGCCTGGAGCAGCTGCTGCTGGATCTCGTTGGAACCGTTCGCCGCCCACACCTGGTCGACGGTGAGCCCGTGACCGAGGTACCCGGCCAGGTCGGCGCGGAGCGCCACCGCGTCCCGGTCCGGATAGCGGTTGAGGTCGCGCAGCTCGGCCGCGAGCGCCTTGCCGATCGCCTCCACCACCGGCTCGGGCACCGGGTAGGAGTTCTCGTTCGTGTTCAGCCGCACCGCCACGTCCAGCTGCGGCGCCCCGTACGGCGACAGCCCGCGCAGGTCGTCGCGGATCGGCAGGTCGCCCAGCGCGCTCATGCCGCCTCCCCGCTGCGCTCGCTCACGCCGCCCCTCCGGGGAAGCGGGCCCGGACCGCCTGGCCGTGCGCGGGCAGATCCTCCACGGTGGCCAGGGTGACCACGTGCGGGGCCACCTCGCGCAGCGCGGCCTCGGTGTACTCGATCAGGTGCACGCCACGCAGGAAGGACTGCACGGAGAGCCCCGAGGAGTGCCGGGCGCAGCCGCCGGTGGGCAGCACGTGGTTGGAGCCGGCGCAGTAGTCGCCGAGCGACACCGGCGACCAGGCGCCCACGAAGATCGCCCCGGCGTTGCGCACCCGCAGCGCCCACTCCCGGGCGTCGACCGTCTGGATCTCCAGGTGCTCGGCCGCGTACGCGTCGACCACCCGCAGCCCGGCCTCGAGGTCGTCGACCAGGACCACGCCGCTCTGCTCCCCGGTAAGCGCGGTGGTCACCCGCTCCGCGTGCTTGGTCGCCGGCACCTGCCGGGCCAGCTCCCGCTCGACCGCCTCGACCAGCGCCACCGACGGGGTGACCAGCACGCTCGCGGCGAGCGGGTCGTGCTCAGCCTGGCTGATCAGGTCGGCGGCCACGTGCGCCGGGTCGGCGGTGTCGTCGGCCAGGATGGCTATCTCGGTCGGCCCCGCCTCGGCGTCGATGCCCACGACGCCCCGCAGCAGCCGCTTGGCGGCCGTCACCCAGATGTTGCCGGGGCCGGTAACCAGGTCCACAGGCTCGCAGCGCGCGTCGCCCGCCGGGTCCACCGCAGCCCCGTACGCCAGCATCGCCACCGCCTGGGCGCCGCCCACGGCGTAGACCTCGTCGACGCCGAGCAGCGCGCACGCGGCGAGCACCCGCGGGTCGGGCAGGCCGCCGTTGTCCTTCTGCGGCGGGCTCACCACCACCAGCGAGCGCACCCCGGCCGCCTGGGCGGGCACCACGTTCATCACCACGGTCGACGGGTACATGGCCAGCCCACCGGGGACGTAGAGGCCGACCCGGTCGACCGGCAGCCACCGTTCGGTGACCGTGCCGCCCGGCACCACCTGGGTGGTGTGCTCGGTACGCCGCTGGTCGTCGTGCACCCGGCGGGCGCGGGCGATCGACTCCAGCAGCGCGGCGCGCACCTCCGGGTCGAGCACCCCCTCGGCCTCGGCGATCGCCTCGACCGGCACCCGCAGCACCTCCGGGGAGACGCCGTCGAACCGCTCGCTGGCCTCCCGGATCGCCGGGTAACCATGCTCCCGGACCGCCTCCACGAGCGGCCGGATCCGCTCGACGGCCACCGACACGTCGAGCTGGGCACGGGGCAGCAGGCGGCGCGGGTCACCGAGACCGTCGCGCAGGTCGATCCGATTCAGCACCCTTGCGAGTCTAGGCGGCCGGGCCGGGGCGCACCCGGGCCGCCCGACCGCCGGGACGGTGAGCCGGGCCACGCCGACCTGGGCGAGATTGGCTAGGCTCCACCTGTGACCGCACGGCTGCCGGTGTTCCCGCTCGCAACGGTGCTCTTTCCAGGGTTGGTGCTGCCGCTGCACATCTTCGAGGAGCGCTACCGGGCCCTGGTCCGGCACCTGGTCGACCTGCCCGAGGGTGCCTCGCGCGAGTTCGGGGTGGTCGCGATCCAGGCCGGCTGGGAGGTCGCGCCGGCCGGTCCCGCCAACCGACCCACGCCCGCCGCCAGCGTCGGCGACGTCACCCTGCACGAGGTGGGCTGCACCGCCGAGCTGCGACAGGTGACCGAGCTGGCCGACGGGGGCTTCGACATCGTCACGGTCGGTCGCCGCCGGTTCCGGATCGACGAGGTCGACGACAGCTCCACGCCGTACCTGACCGCCGAGGTCGAGTGGCTGCCCGAGCCGGCCGGGCCGGACGAGGTGGCCGACCTGCTGGCCGCCCGGGTGATCGCGGTGTTCCGGCAGTACCTCGGCCTGATCCGGTCCGACCCGGAGGAGATCTCCGAGCAGCTGCCGGAGGACCCGACCGTGCTCTCCCACCTGGTGGCGGCGACCGCGGCGCTGACCATCGACGATCGGCAGCGGCTGCTGGCGATCGACGACACCGCCGCCCGGCTCCGCGCCGAGCTGCGGCTACTCAACCGCGAGGCGGCTCTGCTGCGCCAGGTGCGGGCGGTTCCGGTGCCGCTGGCGGAGCTGGCGTCCCCGCCGACGCCCAACTGAACGCGGCCGGGTCGGGCATCGGCTCCGGGCGCAGCGACGGCCAGCGCGACCACCCGGCGAGCAGGGTGTACGTGACCGCGGCGCCGAACGCCGGCAGAAGCAGGTTGCCGTGCGGCACCGGCAGCACGCCGAGCACCCAGTCGACGCCACCGGCCCGCAGGTCGGCGGGTTTGGTGAAGGCCTGGCCGGCCGGGGCGGTGTCCAGCAGCCGGTCGAAGGTGCCGAGGCCGACCCGCCGCCCCACCTGCCAGGCCACCGGCGCGGCGGCCAGCGCGCCCAACACCCCGGCGAGGAGCCCGACGGGGCCGCGCCGCCGGCGCAGCACGAACCACAGGGTCAGCGCCGCGAGCACACCGAAGGCGAGCCCCAGCAGGCTGAACCAGCCGTCCGCGGCGATCGGCTGCTCCGGCTGCGGGTCGGCGTAGATGGCGCCCTGGTCGGTCTTGAGCACCGGGGTGTCGGGCGCGAGCGCGGCCCAGAGCAGCCCGAGCGGCGCACCCAGCACGGCCAGCGCGAGCGCCACGCCGACCACCGTCGCCGCGGTCCGCGCCGGCCTACGCGGCTCGTCGGCCGGGAGCGGGCCGGGGTCGGCCACAGCATCCGGCGGCGCCCCGCCCGGACGCTGCTCGCTGACCGGGTCCGCCGGCGCCGGTGGTGCGGACGGCTCGTCGCCGCGCGGCGCGGGCCGGTCGGATTCGGGGCTGTCGGGGTTCACCCGATGATCCTCTCAGCTCGCCGCCCGGGCCGTGCACGGTCATCCGCGCTCCCGCCCGATGACGTGATCGCGCCGGGCCGGGTCACCGGGCGAACGGCTCCACCATGACCGCGGCGGCGCGCAGCCACGCCTGACGGGTCTCCGGCTGGAGCTGGTGATACTCGATCGACGCCCCGGTCTCCAACGCCGGGTCGTAGGGCACCACGGCCACCGCGCGGGTACGGGTGGCGAAGTGCCGCTCCAGGTCGTCCTGCAACGCGGAGCGGCCCGGCGTGGGGCAGGAGATGAGGGTGATCGCGTTGTCGGCAAGCTCCCCCATGCCCTCCTCGTGCAGCAGGTCGAGCATCCAGTCCGCGCTGAACGCCGCGTCCTCGCGCGGCACGGTGGTCACCACCAGCTGGTCGGCGGCCTGCATCACGGTGCGCCAGTTGGGGCTCTCCACGTTGTTGCCGGTGTCCACGCAGACCACGTCGTGGGTACGCCGCAGCAGCTCCAGCACCCGCCGGACGGTGAACTGGTCCAGCCGCTGCGCGAAGCGGGGGCTCTCCTCACCGGCCAGCACGTCGTACGAGCCGTCGGAGGCGTGCCGCAGGTAGTCGTCGAGCCGCTCCAGCAGGGTCGCGCCCTCCAGGATCTCGATCTGGGCCAGCTCGGTGATCAGGTGGCGGATGGTCCGGGCGTGCCGGGCACTGCCGGCGCGCAGCCCGAGGGTGCCGCGCAGCTCGTTGTCGTCCCAGGCCAGCACGCCCCGCCCGCGCACGCTGCCGACGGTGGCCGCGGCGAGCACGGTGGCGGTGGTCTTGTGCACCCCGCCCTTGGGGTTGGCGAACGCGAACACCCGCGGGGTGCCGAGGTCGCGGCGGAGCACAGCGGTGGCCCGCTCCACCTCCGGGTCGACGCCCTGCGGACGCCACTCGATGCGCGGCGGGTAGCCGCGCTCGGCGATCGCCGAGCTGACCGGCGCGGCGGGCGGCGGGGCGACCGGTGCGACCGGCGGCGGGGCGACCGGTGGGGTGGGCGGCGGCGCGACCGGCGGGGCCGGCGGCGGGGGCGGGGGCGCCGGGTAGCCGGTCTCCGGCTGGTAGCCGGTCTCCAGCAGCGCGTACCGGGACTCCACCGGCGGGCTGCCGTGCCGGTAGCCGTTGTCCAGCAGCGCGTAGCGCGACTCGACCGGCTCGGCCCGGCGGGAGGGCGGCTCCGGCTCGGGCTCGGCCCGGTACGCCGGGTCCGCCCGGTAGTCCGGCGCGGCCCGGTACGCCGGCTCGGCGCGGTAGTCCGGCTCCGCTCGATACGCGGGCTCGGCCCGGTACGCGGGCTCCGCCCGGTAACCCGGCTCGCCCCGGTAGTCCGGCTCCGGCCGGTACGCCGGCTCGGCCCGGTAGGCGGGATCGACCCGGTAGGTCGCCTCGGCCCGGTAACCCGGGTCCGCGCCGTACGACAGCTCCGCCGGATGCCCGATGGCCGGCGCCCGCCCGGAGTAGCCGCTGGGGGCCGCGCGTCGGGGCAGCGGATCCGGTGGTGGTTCGTCGGCTCGCCGGTCGGGCTCGGCCTGCTCGGGGGCGCGTGCGCCGTGCCGGGCGCGGTCCAGCAGCGCCCGCCACCTCGGCGCTGGTTCGGCCGGCCGGCCCCAGCCGGTCTCACTGCCCTCCACGGCCCGCCCTCCCAGCGCCATCGATCTCCGTCTGACAGGCTACGAAGGAAACACTATTCGGACCACACCACCGCACGCACACCACCCGGCGCAGATCACGACGGGGACGGCGTCAGCGGCCCGGCGCCGGTGGCGTCCGGCGAGGTGGTGACACTCGGCGCCACCGACTCGGCGGGCCCGGCCGCCGACGGCTCAGGTGACGGAGTCGTCACGATGGGTGCGGGTTCCGACGATTCGACCATCGACGCCGACGGCGCCGGCGCGACGGGCGTCGACCCGACCGGCGCCTCCGGGGTCGGCACCGCGCTCGGTCCGGTGTCGGCCGGCGGGCGGACCACGTCGCGCTGCTCGGGCAGTGGCGGCGTGAAGACCGCGCGGTCCAGCCGGTACACCTCGGGCGCGGGGTCGACCGCCCGCACGTCCGGCCGGGCCGCCACGCCGCGCAGCACCCCCGGCGTCGCCCGCACCACCGCCGCGTACACGCAGGCGCAGCCGGTGCGGTAGGCGGAGGCCTCGGCCGCCGCGACGTCCGCTCCGCTGGCGTACTGCTCGCGCAACTCCCGCTCCTCGGGGCCGTCGCCGCTCACCGTGGCCGCTCTCGCCCGGTAGTCCGCGGCCTCGGCGTCCTTGCGGACGGCCACCTGCGCCATCCCGGCGACCACGTCGTCGGGGACCCGCAGCGCGGGAATCCGGACGATCTCGGTCTGCCGGCCGGGCAGCGGCACCCGCCCGAACACCGTCGAGACCGGCACGTCGCCGAGCACCGACGCCAGTCGCTGCGGCGGCAGGTACGCGTCCAGCGTGACCAGCGCGTAGGTGCCGTCCCCGGTGGCCGGCGCCGCGGTGGGCAGCGCGGCCAGGTCAGCCGCGGCGGATCGCAGGTAGCCGGGGACGGAGTCGCCGTCGACCACCCCGACCCGGGTCACCTCCCCCACCGTCCGGTCGCCGACCGGAGCGTCGTCGGCGGCCCAGACCGCGGTGCCCAGCACCGCCGCCGAGGACAGCACCGCGGCCCAGGTGAGCACCCCGGACCGCGCCGACCGGTCGCCCAGCCGGGTCACGGCCCGGGTCAGCGGCGGCAGCAGCCGTTGGTCCAGCTGCCGCAGCAGGTCGCCGGCGCGCACGGGCGGGATCCCCTCGTCGGATCGGTGTCGGGCGGTCGCCGCTCAGTCACGCAGGATCTGGAGCGCGCGGTCCAGGTCGTCAGGGTAGTCGCTGACGAACCGGACCTCGTCCCCCGTTCGGGGGTGCAGGAAGCTCAACTCGCGGGCGTGCAGCCACTGTCGGGCCAGGCCGAGCCGGGCCGAGAGGGTGGGGTCGGCACCGTACGTGAGGTCGCCCACACAGGGATGCCGCAGGGTCGAGAAGTGCACCCGGATCTGGTGGGTCCGGCCCGTCTCCAGTCGCACGTCGACCAGGCTGGCCGCCGGGAACGCCTCGAGGGTGTCGTAGTGCGTGATGCTCGGCTTGCCGCCGGACACCACGGCCCAGCGGTAGTCGTGGGTGGGGTGCCGGTCGATCGGCGCGTCGACGGTGCCCCGCAGCGGGTCCAGGTGCCCCTGCACCACCGCGTGGTAGCCCTTGTCCACCTCGCGGTACTTGAAGGCCCGCTTCAACGCCGTGTACGCCTGCTCGCTCTTGGCCACCACCATGATCCCGGTGGTGCCCACGTCGAGCCGGTGCACGACGCCCTGCCGCTCGGCGGCGCCGCTGGTGGAGATGCGGTGCCCGATCGCGGCGAGGGCACCGATCACCGTCGGGCCGGTCCAGCCCGGGCTGGGGTGCGCGGCCACGCCGACCGGCTTGTCCACCACCACGATGTCGTCGTCGGCGTACACGACTCGCAGGCCGGGCACCGCCTGCGGCACCACGGTCGGCGGGGCGACCGGGGCGGGAAGCGTGACCTCCAGCCAGGAGCCGGCCTTGACCTTGTGCGAGTTGGGCCGGGCGGCGCCGTCGACCAGCGCGTCCCCGGCGTCGACCAGGGCCGCGGCGGCGGTGCGGGAGAGCCCGAACAGCCGGGAGACCGCCTGGTCCAGTCGCATCCCGTCGAGCCCGTCCGGCACGGGCAGTGAGCGGTGGTCGCCGCCGGCGGCGAAGGCGGAGGTCACGCCCGCTCCCGCTGGTCGGCGCCCTGGGCGGGGGTAACGTCGGCCGGGTCGCCGTCGCGGCCGACCCGCCGGCCGTCACGCTGGCGGCCGGTCAACTCCAGCAGCACGGCCAGCAGCACGCCGCAGACCAGCGAGCTGTCGGCCAGGTTGAACACCGGCCAGACCTGGCCGTACGGGTCGAAGAGGCTGATCATGTCGACCACGTGCCCGTGGAAGGGGGCGGGTGCCCGGAAGATCCGGTCGACGAGGTTGCCCAGCGCACCACCGAGCACCAGACCGAGCGAGACCGCCCACGGCAGTGAGCGCAGCCGCAGCGCCATCCAGACGATCCAGCCGACCACACCGATGGTGATCAGCGGGAAGACCCAGGTGTGGTCCGCGCCGATGCTCCACGCCGCGCCGCTGTTGCGGGTGAGGCTGAAGTAGACCAGCCCGCCGAGCAGCTGGACCGGCTCCCGATCGGTCAGTGTGGCCAGCGCGAGGTGCTTGGTGGCCAGGTCGGCCAGCAGGGCCACCAGGGCGACTCCGGTGAGGATCGCGACGGCCCTCGGCCGGGGTTTGTCGCCACCCGGATCGGTGCGGCCGGGTTCGGCGGACGGTACTGCGGTCATGCGCTCCCCATCGACAGTCTCGGCGGTGATCGCTCACCGTCTCATCGCCGCCGGGGAGCGGACCTCAGCGCCGCTCCTCCAGCTGCTTGCACGTCACGCACAGGGTGGCCGACGGGAAGGCGGCGAGGCGCTCGACCGGGATCGGGTTGCCGCACCGCTCGCACCAGCCGTAACCACCCTCGTCGAGGCGCTCCAGGGCGCGCTCGACCTGCGTGATCCGTTCCAGAATGCTGTTGGCGAGAGAGATCTCCTGCTCCCGCTCGAACGTCTTGGTGCCGGTATCGGCCTGGTCGTCCCCGGCCGAGTCGGTCAGCCGATCGCGCTGCAGCTCGGTGATCTCGCTCAGCGTCTGATCGTACTCGGCGCGAAGCTCGTCCCGCCGCGCCGCCAGCGCCGCCCGGATCTTCTCGGTCTCCGCCGCGCTGCGGGTGGCCTTGGCCACCGGCTTGCGGCCGGCGGTCCTGGTGTCGGCTGGCTTCGCCATGGGTCGCTCCCTCGGCCGCGGAACCGCGTGGTCGCGGCACCTGGTCAGGGGGCGCCGACCAAGGCGTCCCCTATGTACGAAAAGGGGCGCACGGCGACGGTGGCCGCGCACTCCGGAGGTTGGCAAGAATACGGAACGTACAGGCGTCCGACAACGTGCCGCACCGTCGCACCGCTTAACAGCCCCGAGCCCTGCCTAACTGGGGCAAAAGGAACGCTAGCAGATCAACCGTCGGCCTCATCCCCGTACTCACCAAACCACCGGGCCAGCCGACCCCGCCGGCTGACCGCCCGCAGCCGGCGCTCGGCGGCGTCGCGCACCCCGCCGGTGGCCACGATCAACAGGCTGTCGCCGGTCTTCAGCCGGGTGTCCGGCCCGGGTACGAACCCGACACCGTCCCGCAGCACCAGGGTGACCGAGGCGCCCAGCGGCAGCCGCAGCTCGTCGACGTGCACGCCGGCCAACCGTGAGCCGGGCGGCACCTCCAGTTGGAGCAGGTCGGCCCGCATCCGCTCCAGCGGGGCGGTCTCCACGTGGATCTCGGTGGCCTCGGCCGGCGCGGTGATCCCCAACCGGCGGGAGAGCGGCCCGAGCGTCCCGGTCTGCACCAGCGTGAAGATCACCACCAGTACGAAGACCGCGTCGAAGAGGCGCTCCGCGCCGGGCACGTGCTCGGAGAGCGGAATGGTGGCCAGCACGATCGGCACGGCTCCGCGCAGCCCGGCCCAGGACAGGAACGCCTGCTCGCGCAGACCGACCCGGAACGGCAGCGCCGACACGACCACCGACAGAGGCCGGGCCAGCAGCACCAACGCCAGCCCGGCGACCACCGCCGGCAGCACCGCCGCGTCCAGCCGGCCCGGCGAGGCCAGCAGCCCGAGCAGCACGAACAGGCCGATCTGGGCCAGCCAGGCCAGCCCGTCGGCGAAGCCGAGGATCGCCTGCCGGTGCGGCAGCCGGGCGTTGCCGAGCAGCACCCCGGCGACGTAGACGGCGAGGAACCCCGAGGCGTGGAGCACCGCCCCGGCGGCGTACGCCAGCACGGTGATGCCCACCGCGGCGATCGGGTACAGCCCGGCCGAGGGCAGCGCCGCCCGGCGCAGCGCCCAGGTGCCGGCGACGCCGGCACCCACCCCCACCGCGGCCCCGACACCCAGCTCGTAGACGACCAGAGCGGTCTCGTACCACCACGGGTGCGACCAGCCGTGGTGGGACAGGAGCACCACCAGCAGCACCACCGGGGCGTCGTTCATGCCCGACTCGGCCTCGAGCGTGGCCACCAGCCGAGGCGGCAGGCGCAGCCGGCGCAGGGTCGCGAAGACCGCGGCCGCGTCGGTGGAGGAGAGCACCGCCCCGTAGAGCAGCGCCAGCCGCCAGTCCAGCCCGAGCAGCAGGTGCAGGGCGACGCCGACCAGCACGATGCTGACCACCACGCCCACCGTGGACAGCGCGGCGGCCAGCCCGAGCACCGGCCGCAACGTGCTCCACCGGGCGGTCAGACCGCCCTCCGCGATGATCACGATCAGCGCGCAGAAGCCGAGGGTCCGGGTCAGCTCGACGTCGTCGAAGCGGATGCCCAGCCCGGACTCGCCGATCGCCACGCCCAGCGCCAGGTAGACGAGCAGGCTGGGCACCCCGAGCCGGGTGGAGAGCCGTACCGCACCGACCGCCACCAGCAGCACCGCCGCGCCGAGCAGCAGCGCGATATCCAGCCCGGGCGTCACGGTTGCCGAGGGCCTGTGTCGAAGTCCTCGGTCGAGCCGAGGCGGAGTCCCGGCGGCGTCCGGCAAGGCGGAGATCGGTCCGGATACCGGTGTTGTATCCGGACCGATCTCCAACGCAGCCGGTCGTTGCCGGGGCCCGCCGCAGGCCGGCCAGGGACTTCGACACAGGCCCTGACCCGGGCGTTCCTCACCCGGCGGATCCGTCGCGCAGCTGGCGCAGCACCTCGGACAGCTCCGGGCCGGGCCGGTCGACGAGGAAGAGCTTGTCCCGGCTGGCCGCGCCGGTACGCAGCGACACCGCGGCCGGCCGGACGCCCAACGCGCCGGCCAACGCCCGGCGGGCGGCCTCGGTGGCCCGACCGTCCACGGCCGGGGCGTGCACCGCGATCACCAGGGCCGGGCCGTGCGGGCCGTCGAACCGACCACCGACCCGATCGCGGGAGGCGCCGGGCTTGACCCGTACCGCCACGGTGAGCGTGTCCTGTGCGGGCACCGGATGCCGCTTCAGATCGGACGGACGTCGGCGAGCAGGGCGGTGGCCGGCGCACAGTGCGCGCACGGGCTGAAGCCGAGCTCGACGGCCTCGGCGACCGGCAGCGTCTCGGACGCCCGGCCGACGAGATGGGGGCAACTGGCGAGGTGGTAGCGGGGGTGACCGTCCACCACCTCGACCGGGTCGGGCAGCCGGGCCACCCGGGCCGCCTCGGCGGGGGTGACCGGCTGCGCGGCCGGCTCACCGGCCGCCGGCTCCGCGGCCGCTGGCGCACCCACCCGGGACGCCTCGTCGGCCGACGCCGCAAAGGGCGACGCCGGACTGGCGGACGAGGCGGAGGGGGACGAGTGATCGGCCGGGCTCGCGAACGGCGGCCCCTGGTCGACCGGCGCGTCGAACGGCGACGCCTGGTCGGCCGGCGGCTCGGGTGGTTGCCGCCACCCGGTGCCACCGGTACCGACCGTCGTGGGCATGTGCTGGACCGGTACGTCCGGCTCGGCCAGCGGCGGCCCGTACGCGGCACCCGGTCCGGCCTGGCTGGCCGTGCGGGGCGGTCCCGGACTCCGCCGGCCGGTCCAGCCGGGCTCCGCCGTGGCGCGGTTGGCGGCTGCCTGGCGGGCGCCCACCACCAACGCCACGGCGGCCAGCAGACTGGCCGCGATGGAGATGATCAACATGATGCTGGAGCCACCGGCCAGGCCGAGCACCAGTAGCACCACAGCGACGAGGATGAGCAGGAGACTCGCGACTATCACGGCTCACCCCCGCCGCGTCGTACCGTCCGTGCGGGGCCGGCGACCGTCACCATCTGCGGACAGCGATCGCCGGCCGGTGCTCAGCGTCCGGCTTCGAGGGCGCCGGAGCGCCCGCCGCCGTACGAACCGGCGAGACCCGCGGCGGCCAGCCCGTTGCCACCGGCGGCCCGGCCTGCCTCGGAGCGGGTCATCTCGGCTTCGAGGCCCTGGCCGCGACCGTCGAGGTCACGCAGCTGGCTCTCCAGGTAGGCCTTGAGCCGGGTGCGGTACTCGCGCTCGAACTGCTTGAGCTCCTCGATGTGCTTCTGCAGCGCGGTGCGCTTGGCGTCCAGGCCGCCCATGGCCTCCTGGTGCCGCTGGCGGGCGTCCCGCTCCAGGGCGTCGGCCTTCGCGCGAGCCTCGCGGGTCACCTCCTCGGCCTTGCTGCGGGCCTCGGACAGGAGCTGGTCGGCCTCGCGGCGCGCGTCGGACACGTGGTCGTCGGCGGTGCGCTGGGCCATCATCAGCACCCGGAGGGCCTGCTGCTCGCCGTCGCCGGTGACCGCTCCCGGGCCGCCGGTCGCGCGGACCTGCTCCAGCTCGGACTGCATGGCGCGGGCGGCCTGCTCGGCCGCCGCCTTGTCGCGCTGCACCCGGTCCAGCTGGGCCTTGACGTCGTTGAGCTCCGCCGCGAGTCGGGCGTCGCCGCCGGGGCCGGCGGGGGCACCGCCACGGCCGCCGCGCTCCACCTGGGCGCGCAGCTCGTTGTTCTCCTCGATGAGACGGGCGAGCTCGCGCTCAACCTCGTCCAGGAAGGCGTCGACCTCCTCCTCGTCATACCCCCGCTTGCCGATCGGCGGCTTTTTGAAGGCGACGTTGTGTACGTCGGCCGGGGTCAGCGGCATCGAAACTCCTCGGGTCAGTTGCGGCCGCGAAAGCGCGTCGGTCATCAGGCAGATGCCCTGATCGACGGCCCTAACACGAACTCCATCAGCACGAACAGGATAACCAGGAGCACAAGGGAGGCCAGGTCGATGCTCACGGTACCAATTCGCAGCGGAGGGATCACACGCCTCAACGCGTTGAGAGGGGGATCAGTGACGCTCCACACGGATTCCAGTCCCGCCGATGCTCCACGCCCCGGCTGCCACCGGCGGCCGTACTGCAGAACGGCGCTCAGCACAAACCGGGACAGAAGAAGGAGCAGGAAGACATAAAGGATCAGGTACAACACTTGCAGCAAGATCGACAGCACGGTCAGCGACGTCCCTCGGGTCGGGCAGGATCAACTCAGACTGAAAAAGCCGCCCTCAGCGATCTTGGCCTTGTCCTCCGCGGTGACCTGGACATTGGCCGGTGAGAGCAGGAACACCCGATTGGTCACGCGCTCGATCGTACCGCGCAGCCCGAACGCCAGACCGGCGGCGAAGTCAACCAGACGGCGGGCGTCGGCCTCATCCATCTCGGTGAGGTTGATGATCACCGGGACCCCGTCGCGGAAGTGCTCACCAATGGTGCGCGCCTCCCGGTAGGTGGTGGGGTGCAGCGTGGTGATCTGGTAGCGCTGCTCCTCCTCGGGCACGGCCCGCTCGCGGGCCGTGACCTGCGGCGCGAGGGCCAGGTTGTCCCGGGTGTGGTAGGTCAGCGCGCCGGAGGTCTCGCCGGCGGAGGACCGGGTGATCGACCGGACGCTGGACCGCTCGGCCCGCTCCGGACGCTCGACGTCACCCCGGTCGGACTCGCCGACCCGCCCGTTCGACCGCTCGGAGAGCCGACTCCGCTCACCGGCCCGCGGCCGGGGAGCCGGCGGCTCCTCGGCGTCCTCGTCGTCCTCGTCGGCGAACTCCTCGGCGTACCGGCTCTGCCGGTAACGCGAGTCGCGGTAGCCACCCTTGTCGTAGCCACCGTCGTCGTAGGCCCGCTCATCGTCCTCTTCGACCAGACCGAGCCAGACCCCCGCCTTGCGCAGTGCACCCATCCCGCGCCCTTCCGTCCGCCGTGCGGCACGCGCCCCCGTGCCATGTCGCCCGTCGCGAGTGGACAACCCATGCCCATCGGACCGGAACGGCAATCCCCTGGCGCGCGATTCGCGTCGCGCGCCACGACCCCCGACTAGGAGACGCCGTTCCTGAAACAACACTGATGTAATTTGCTTGTCTCGCGGTCAGGCTACCGCAGCGTGGGGCGCATTCCGAGCAACGCGCTACCGACGCGGACATGTGTCGCGCCGTATTGGATCGCGATTTCCAGGTCGCCGCTCATTCCGGCGGACAACGCGGTCGCTCCCGGATGGACCAAGCGAAACGCCTCGGCCACCTCGGCCAGCCGGGCGAAGGCACGCTCGGGCGCCCAACCCAGCGGCGCCACCGCCATCAGACCGGCCAGCCGCAGCGTCGGCGAGCCGGCCAGCTCCTCGGCCACCGCCTCCAACCCGACACCCGGGTCGGCCGAGTCGGGCAGGGCACCACCGCGGGCCGGGTCACCGTCGATGCTCACCTGCACCAGGGCGGCCAGTGGTCGCTCGCGGTCGGCCGAGGCGGTGGCCAGCGCCCGGGCCAGCCGGACGCTGTCGACGGAGTGCACCACGTCGGCGTACCGGACCACCGAGCGGGCCTTGTTGCGCTGCAACTGGCCGATGAAGTGCCAGCGCGGGCTCACCCCGGCCGCGGCGACCTCGGCGGCCTTGCCGGCCGCCTCCTGGTCGCGGTTCTCCCCCACGTCGGTCACCCCGAGCCCGGCCAGCGCCAGCACGTCACTGGCCGGGTAGGTCTTGGTCACCGCGATCATCGTGACGTCGGCACGGTCCCGGCCGGCGTCCGCGCAGGCGTCGGCAATCCGGGCCCGTACCTGGGCCAGGCCGGCCGCGAGTTCGGCGCGCCGGTCCGGTCGTGCCGTGGCTGAGCTGTCGGTCATCGGCGGTGTTCAGGACCCGTTCTTGAGGAAGTCGGGCACGTCCACGTCGTCGAAGAGCACCCGGCGCGGCGACTGGGTCGGCGCCGGCATGGTGGCCGGCGCCGGGACCGGCGCGCTCTGCGCCGCCGGCTGGTTGGTGTTGGTCTTGCGGGCCGGCTCGGCCGCCTTGTACGCCGGCGCTCCCCCGTCGAAGCCCGCCGCGATGACCGTCACCCGCACCTCGTCGCCGAGCGCGTCGTCGATCACCGCGCCGAAGATGATGTTGGCGTCCGGGTGGGCCGCGTCGGTGACCAGCTGGGCCGCGTCGTTGATCTCGAACAGGCCCAGGTCGGAGCCGCCGGCGATGGAGAGCAGCACGCCGCGCGCGCCGTCCATGCTCTGCTCCAGCAGCGGGCTGGAGATGGCCGCCTCGGCCGCCTCGACCGCGCGGTTCTCGCCGCGGGCGCTGCCGATGCCCATCAACGCGCTGCCGGCGCCGCTCATCACGCTCTTGACGTCGGCGAAGTCCAGGTTGATCAGACCCGGGGTGGTGATCAGGTCGGTGATGCCCTGCACACCGGAGAGCAGCACCTGGTCGGCGGTGCGGAACGCGTCCATCATGCTGATGCCGCGGTCGCCCAGCGCGAGCAGCCGGTCGTTCGGGATGACGATCAGGGTGTCGCACTGGTTGCGCAGTTCGTCTATTCCGGACTCGGCCTGCACCTGGCGGCGCTTGCCCTCGAAGGAGAACGGCCGGGTCACCACGCCGATGGTCAGCGCGCCGAGCTTGCGGGCGATGTTCGCCACCACGGGCGCGCCACCGGTGCCGGTGCCGCCACCCTCACCGCAGGTCACGAAGACCATGTCGGCGCCCTTGAGCACCTCCTCGATCTCGTCGCGGTGGTCCTCGGCGGCGTTCTTGCCGACGTCCGGGTTGGCGCCGGCGCCCAGCCCACGGGTCAGCTCCCGGCCGACGTCGAGCTTGACGTCGGCGTCACTCATCAGCAGCGCCTGGGCATCCGTGTTGATCGCGATGAACTCGACGCCCTTGAGCCCAACCTCGATCATCCGGTTGACGGCGTTGACGCCGCCGCCCCCGATGCCGACGACCTTGATGACCGCCAGGTAGTTGTGCGGAGGTGTCATCTCCGGTCCTTCCCTTCGAGATTGGCTTCGGCCGACCGGGTACGGCGTGGCCAGACCAACGGCCGACGACAGCTGTCACCAGCGAGGATCAGAGCTGAACCCTCACCCTCTACTAGAGGCTTACAGTTATGTCAACCACTGATCCTCTTCGGGGCAACGTAAGCGCCGCCGCGCGATGAGCCAAGGACCCGACCGGCGTGTCGCCGCCCGGAGCGCGACGAGTCACCTCCGCGCACCTCGCGGCACGCCCCCGATCAGCGGAAGGTCACCACGTCCGGCGCGCTCACGTCGATCCGGTCGGTGTCCTCGCCGAGCAGCGCGGTGGCGACCCGGGCCTTGTCCGTGCCCCTGGTCGCGTCGCCCCAGACCACCGTCCGGTCCCCGCGCAACCGCAGGCTGATCCGCGCCAGTCCCTCCACGTTCACGTCCACCAGTTCGTCGCGCAGTTGCGGGGTCAACGCGACGAGCACCTCGAGCCCGGCGCGGGTACCCGGGTCATCGGCGGCCGGCCGGACGACCTTCACCACCGGCAGCCCGGCGGGGCGCTCGGCGACCGTCCGGAACGCCACCCCGGTCCGGTCGATCAGGGCGAACGCCTCCCCCTGCGGCACCGCCGCCACCGGAGTCCGCTCGGTCACCCGGATCACCAGCGCGTCGGGCCAGTCCCGGGACACCGTGGCCCGCTCCACCGGCGGCAACGCGCCGACCCGCCGGGCGGCGGCGTCCAGATCCACCCGGGCCAGCGGCACGCCGTCGGCCACCCCCGCCGCGTCGTGCACCTGCACCGGGGTGACCAGGTCGGCGCCGTCCACCCGCACCTCACGGACCCCGAACAGCCCGGTGCCGAGCACCGTCCAGGCGACCAGCCCGACCACCGCGAGCACCCCGGCGGCCACCGCCCACGGCAGCGCCGCGCGCATCCGGCGCTGCCGGGCCCGGGCCATGAACCGGCGGGTCGACGGCGGCACCGCGTCGCGGCCGGCCCGGACCAGCTGCCAGCGCCGGACCGGACCGCGTCGCGGTGCGCCGCCGTCGGCGGCGCTGGTCCGCCCGCGGGCCGGGCCGGGGCTCATCCGGCGGTGGGCGCCGCGCCGTCCGGTGCGGCGGTGCCACCCAGGGCGGCCCCGTCGCCACCGGCGGTGGCCCCGCCGGGCACCGGATCACCGACCGCCGGGGCGGTGGCCACCGGGTCGACCGTCGCGGTCGGCGCGGAGCCGGCGCGCGCGAGCAGGCCGGCCAGCAGCTCGTCACCCATCAGCGAGATCGGCGGGGCGCCCATGGTCACCACCACGTCTCCCGGGCGGGCCCGCCGGACCACCTCGACCGGCGCCTCCTCCCAGGAGTCGACGAAGACCTTCCGGTCGGCGGGCAGCGCCACCGCCTCGATCAGCGCCGCCGAGCCCTCACCGGGCTGGCGCAGCTCACCCGGCCCGAAGACCTCCAGCAGCACCAGTTCGTCGGCGATGGCCAGCGCCTCGGCGATCTCCGCCTGCGAGTCGCGGGTGCGGTACAGCCGGTACGGCTGGAAGACCACGATCAGCCGCCCCTCCCCGGCCACCTCGCGTAGCGTCTGCAACGCCAGCGTCATCGAGGTCGGGTGGTAGGCGTACTCGTCGTAGACCAGCACGCCGTCCGCGACGCCCTTGCGCTCGAAGCGCCGCCGCACACCGGGGAAGACCGCCAGCGCGGCCTCCGCCGCCGGCAGCGGCAGGTCCAGCAGGTACGCGGCCAGCACCGCCGAGGCGCTGTTGAGCCCCATGTGCCGCCCCGGCACCGGCAGCCGGAACTCGCCCAGCGACCGGCCGTCGATCGCGGCCAGGTAGCGCACCCCGCGTGCCGACGAGACGATCTCGGTCAGCCGCAGGTCGGCGTCGGCCGCCTCGCCATAGGTGAACACCCGCCGTCCCTCGGCCCGCAGGCTCTCGGCAAGCCGCCGCCCACCCGGGTCGTCGGCGCAGGTGATGATGAACCCGTCCGGGTCGGTGAGCCGGGCGAACTCGACGAACGCCCTCTCCAGCGTCGCGTAGTCGCCGTAGGTGTTCAGGTGGTCCGCCTCGACGTTCGTAATGATCGAGACGTACGGGCGGTAGATGAGGAACGAGCGGTCGCTCTCGTCCGCCTCCACCACGAAGTACTCGCCGGTGCCGTGGTGGGCGCCCGAGCCGACCTCGGAGATCTCCCCACCGATCACGAAGGACGGGTCCACCCCGGCCTGCTGGAGCACCATGGTCACCATCGACGTGGTGGTGGTCTTGCCGTGGGTGCCCGCGACCGCCACCGCCCGGCGACCGGTCATCGCCGCGGCGAGCGCCTCGGAGCGGTGCAGCACCCGCAGGCCGCGCCGGCGCGCCTCGACCATCTCCAGGTGGTCCTGCGGAATGGCCGACGAGTAGACGACGGTGTCCACGCCGTCGAGGTTGGTCGCCTCGTGGCTCATGTGGATCGTCCCGCCCAGCGCCCGCAGCCCGGCCAGCGACGGCCACTCGCGCAGCTCGCTGCCGGAGACCGGGATGCCCCGGGTGAGGAAGAGCCGGGCCAGGCCGCTCATGCCGACCCCACCCACCCCGATCAGGTGGATGGTGCCCAGGTCCTCTGCGGTGAGCGTGCCGGCCGGGGTGAACTGCGCGGTCATCGGGCCACCGCCTCGATGACGAACGAGCGCAGCGCCTCGTCGCCGTCGCGCCGCCCGTACGCGGCCGCCGCGGCGCCCATCGCGTACAGCCGCTGCGGGTCACGGATCAGCGGGATCACGGTGCGCTCCAGCCAGGCCGGGGTCAGCTCCGCGTCGTCGACCAGCACCCCACCGCCGGCCTCCACCACGGGCAGCGCATTGCGCTTCTGCTCCTGGTTGCTGTGCGGGTACGGCACGTAGATCGTGGGCAGCCCGATCGCGGCCACCTCGGCGCAGGTCATCGCCCCGCCCCGGCCCAGCAGCAGGTCGGCGGCGGCGTAACCCAGCTCCATCTCCGACAGGTAGGGCAGCGTCACGTACGGCACCGGCAGGTCGGTGGGGATCGGCACCGGCTCGTTGCGCGCGCCCATCACGTGCAGCACCTGCACGCCGTTGCGGGCCAGCTCCTTGGCCGCCCCGGAGACCGCCAGGTTGATCGAGCGGGCGCCCGACGAGCCGCCGGCGACGAAGAGCACCGGCAGGTCCGGGCGGAGCCCGAAGTGGGCGCGGGCGGCGTTGCGCAGCGCGTACCGGTCCAGCGTGGCGATGCTGCGGCGCAGCGGCACCCCGACCACGGTGGCGTCGCGCAGCGACTCGGCCTGGCTCGGCTGGTGCGGGAAGCCGACCGCGATGTTCTTGGTGAACTTCATGCCCAGCCGGTTGGCCACGCCCGGCGGCACGTTCACCTCGTGGATCACCATGGGCAGCTCGCGGCGCCAGGCGGCGAGGTAGGCCGGCACCGAGACGTACCCACCGAAGCCGACCACCGCGTCGGCCTGCACCTCGTCGATGACCTTGCCCGCCGCGCGGGCCGCGGTCCACATCCGGCCCGGGGTGCGGACCAGGTTCATGTTGACCGACCGGGGCAGCTGGTACGCCGGGATCTGCCGCAGGTCGTAACCCTGCGGCGGGATCAGCTCGTTCTCCATGCCCTTGGGTGTGCCGAGGCAGGTGATCCGGACGCCGGGGTCGTGTCGGCGCAGGCAGTCGGCGAAGGCGAGCAACGGGTAGATGTGCCCCCCGGTGCCACCTCCCGCGAGCACCACCGAACGCAGCGGACCCATCAGCGTCTCCTCTCGCTCGCCGAACCCGCGCGACTCCGGCCCTGCCGGACGCCGCGGGGTGCGGCCTGGTCGTCCTGCCGCCGCTCGCGGGACCGGGGCACGGACCCTCGGCCAGCCGGCGGCGTCGCCGGCCGGCGACGCCGGCCGGGAAGCGGCGGCAACGGGGCCCAGAGTAGTCGGACCCACCGGGCCGGTGGACGGGCATGCAGTGCTCTGGCCGCATCGGGTTCGGCGCGCGCGAAGGACGCCAGCATCCCGATCGCGGCCAACGTCACGACCAGGGCACTTCCGCCGTCGGAGATGAACGGCAGCGGCAGGCCGGTGATCGGCAGCAGCCCGACCACCCCGCCGATGTTGATCACGGCCTGGCTGACCAGCCAGGTGGTCACCGCGGCGGCGGCGAGCCGGCGGAACGGATCGTCGACCCGCCGGGCGATCCGAAACCCGGTGTACGCGAGGACCGCGAACAGGCTGAGCACCACGGCACACCCGATCACGCCCAACTCCTCGGCGACGATCGCGAAAATGAAGTCGTTGTGCGCCTCGGGCAGCCAGTCCCACTTCAGGCTGCTCTTGCCCAGCCCGACACCGAACCAGCCGCCGTGCTCGATGGCCAGTCGCCCCTGGTAGAACTGAAGGCAGCCGTCGAGTTTGCAGGTCTCCGGGTCCGGCGGGTTGAAGAACATGGTCAGCCGGGCGAAGCGGTAGTTGTCCTCGCCGCTCTCGCCGGAGCCGGCGCCGAGCGAGGCCACCGCGACGAGCAGGCCGATCCCGACCAGACCGGCCGCCGCCAGGGCGCCGAAGACCCGCATCCGCACCCCGGCGGCCCAGAGCAGGCCGACCACCAGGGCCAGCAGGCAGAGCATCGTGCCGGTGTCGTTGTAGCCGACCAGGACGAAGAGCAGGCCCATCACCGGAAAGAGCGGGGTGGCCAGCTCGCGCCACCAGCCCAGCGCGGCGCCCTTGCGGGCGATCAGGTGGGCGCCCCACAACACCAGCGCGAACTTGGCCAGCTCGGAGGGCTGCACCTGGATCCCGCCGATGAACAGCCAGTTCAGCCGGGCCTCGATCGGGCCGATCTGCCCTGATTTCTGGTTGGTCAGCCGGGCGTAGGCGAGCAGCAGGTTGAGCACCAGCAGCAGCACCACCGACACGCCCAGCGCCGGCCGGCCGACCGCGCGGTAGGTCCGCGCCGGCAGCCGCTGGCAGGCCCAGAACGCCACGATGCCGATCACCGCGAAGATGGCCTGCTTGGTGACCGAGGCCGAGGCGTTGCCGTCCTCGGCGTAGTCGCGGACGCTGGTCGCCGAGAAGACCATGGTCAGCCCGATCAGCAGCAGCAGGCCGGCGCTGGACAGCAGCAGGTAGTACGAGGCCAGCGGCCGGTCCAGCAGGCCGCGCAGCGCCCCCAGGCCGCCCGCCGCGTCCAGCCCCCGCAGCGGTGCGGGGGCGACGCCCTCCGGTCCGCGTGGTGCCACGCCCGGCTCCGGGCCACGCGCGTCGTCCGGCGGCCCTGCGGCCTCCGCGGTACGCGTCGCACTTGGTGACCGTCGCGGCCGACCGGCTGTCCTGTCCTCGGTGCCTGGTTCCTCCCCCACCCGCACATCATCACCGCTCGGCGCGCCCGACAGGACCACAAGGCCGCACCGGGCGTGTCGCGCGTCGCCCCGGTGCCCATTGATCACATCATGGAGCCGATCAACACCGTTGCGTCAGGGCGGGGTCGTTGGCGGCACGCCCGGCCCGAACGCCCACAGGGGCGGCACCTACACATCGCCGCCTTTGCTCTGCTTCAACCCACGCAACACGTAGGGGCTACGAGCGTTGCCTGGGTTGAAGCAGAGCAAAGGGAGACCCGAACATCCCGGCATCGGAGGGGGCGCGCAGTGATCGGGTGGACGGCGGCCCGCTCGCACGGCGTACGGTCAGGTCATGTTGGCGAGGAACTCGCTGTAGAACAGGCCCAGCGCGATGGCCACCCCGATGCCGGCGATGATCCAGAACCGGACCACGATGTTGACCTCGCTCCAACCGGCGAGCTCGAAGTGGTGCTGCAACGGCGACATCCGGAACACACGCTTGCCGGTGGTCCGGAAGGAGATGATCTGGATCACCACGGACATCGTGATGATCACGAAGAGCCCGCCGATGATCGGCAGCAGCAGGATGGTCCGGGTGGACATGGCCATGCCGGCGATCAGGCCGCCCAGGCCCAGCGCGCCGGTGTCACCCATGAAGATCCGCGCGGGGGACGTGTTCCACCACAGGAAGCCCACACAGGCCCCGGCCGCCGCACCGGCGATCAGCGCGATCTCCAGCGGGTCGCGGACGGAGTAGCAGTACGCCTGGGTGTAGCTCGGGTCGGCGCACCAGTGCCGGTACTGCCAGAACGCGATCAGCGCGTACGCGGCGAGCACCATCACCGAGGCGCCGGTGGCCAGACCGTCCAGGCCGTCGGTGAGGTTCACCCCGTTCGTCGCGGCCATCACCACGAAGATGAAGATGATCACCGCGCCGATCTTGCTGACCTCCAGGGCGTCGATGTCCCGGATGAAGCTCAGCGTGGTGCTGCCCACGGTCTCGGTGTTGGTCACCGCGCCCGTCGCGTCCGTCATCGTGCTCGGGAAGTACAGAGCGACCACGCCGAAGACCGCGCCGACCAGGATCTGGCCGAGCAGCTTGCCGCGCTTGTTCAGCCCGGCGCTGTTGCGCTTGCGCACCTTGAGGAAGTCGTCGATGAAGCCGACCGCGCCGGAGAACACCATCAGCCCCAGCAGCACCAGGGCGGTGATGGTCGGCTCCACCTGGGCGATCTGCAGGTCCGGAAGGGTGGTCAGGGCCAGGTGTCCGGCCACGTACGCGATCACCGTGGCCAGGATGAAGACCACGCCGCCCATCGTGGGCGTGCCCTTCTTGCCCTGGTGCATGGCCGGGCCCTCGGCCCGGATCGGCTGGCCGGCCTTCAGCCGGGTGAACACCTTGATCGCGATCGGGGTGCAGAAGAGCGAGACGATGAAGGCCACCCCGACGGCGACGATGACCGCCCTCACGCCGTGCCACCCTCGGCGGCGGCGCGCAGGGCGTCCACCACCTCCCAGGTGCGGTACCGGGAACCCTTGACCAGGACCACGTCCCCTGGCCGTAGTTCGTCCCGCAGCACCTCGATGGCCGCCGCCTGATCGGTGAGCAGCACCGACTCTCCTCCCCAGTCACCTACCGATGTCGCGCCCTCATGGATCGGCGCCGCCGGCTCGCCCACCACGAGCAGCCGGTCCACGCCCAGCTCGGCCGTGAGTTGGCCGACCTCCGCGTGGCCGTCCCGCTCGTACGGGCCCAGCTCGGCCATGTAACCCAGCACCGCGACGGTACGCCGCCCCCGGCCGAGGCCGGCCAGCGCCCGCAGCGCGACCGCCATCGAGGCCGGGTTGGCGTTGTACGAGTCGTCGATCACGGTCACCCCGTCGGGGCGGTCGAAGACGTCCATCCGGCGGCTGGAGACCGTCCGCAGCTCGCTCAGGGCCGTGGCCAGCTCGGCCAGCGGCATGCCCAGCTCCCGGGCCACCGCCGCCGCGGCGAGGGTGTTCGAGACCTGGTGCCGCCCGGTCAGCCCGAGCCGCACCGGCGCGGTCCCCTCCGGGGTGACCAGGGTGTACGCGGCCCGGTCCCGCTCGTCGAGGCGCACGTCGGCCGCCCGCACGTCGGCGTGCGCCGACTCGCCGTAGCGGACCACCCGGGCGACGGTCCGCGTGGCCATCGCGTCGACCAGCGGGTCGTCGGCGTTGAGCACCGCGAGCCCGTCCAGCGGCAGCGCCTCGACCAGCTCGCCCTTGGCCAGCGCGATCGTCTCCGCCGAGCCGAACTCGCCGATGTGCGCCGTGCCCACGTTCAGCACCACGGAGATCCGCGGCGGCACCACGTCGCACAGGTAGCGCACGTGCCCCACCCCCCGCGCGCCCTTCTCCATCACCAGGTAGCGGGTGTCCGGCCCGGCCTGCAACGCGGTGTACGGGTGCCCCAGCTCGTTGTTGAACGAGCCGGGCGGAGCCACCGTGGGCCCGAGCCGGGCGGTGAGCTGGCCGATCAGGTCCTTGGTGGTGGTCTTGCCGGAGGAGCCGGTCAGGCCGATCACGGTCAGCCCCGGCAGCCGGTCCACCACCGCGCGGGCCAGCCGACCCATCGCGGCCAGCGCGTCGGTGACCAGCACCATCGGCACCCCGGGCACCTCGCGGGTGCCGAGCACCGCCACCGCGCCGGCCGACACCGCCGCCGCCGCGTAGTCGTGCCCGTCGACCTTCTCCCCCGGGAAGGCCACGAACAGGGCTCCCGGTCCCACCTTGCGCGAGTCGAACTCGACCGACCCGGTGACGGTGGCGGCCGGGTCGGCGGCGACCAGCCGCCCGTCGACCGCCGTGGCCACCTCGGCCAGGCTGAGCGCGATCACCGCTGACCCTCCAGGTCCCCGAAGCGGGCCCGCAGCGCGTCGGCCAGCTCGGTGCTGTCGTCGAACGGGAACACCTCGCCCGCCACCTCCTGGCCCCGCTCGTGCCCCTTGCCGAGCACCGCGACCACGTCGCCGGGCGCCGACAGCCGGACCGCCTCGTCGATCGCGGCCCGCCGGCCGGCCACCTCGATGATCCGGGCGGCCGTGCCGGCCCGGTACGCCCCGGCGAGCACCTCGGCGCGGATCTCCGCCGGGTCCTCGGTGCGCGGGTTGTCGTCGGTCACCACCACCACGTCGGCCCCCTCGGCCGCGGCGGCGCCCATCACCGGCCGCTTGCCCCGGTCCCGGTCCCCGCCCGCACCGATCACGCAGATCAACCGGCCGGCGCTCAGCTCCCGCAACGCGGCCAGCGCGGCCACGATCGCGTCCGCCTTGTGCGCGTAGTCGACGACCCCGCGCACCGGCCCGGCGACGTCCACCAGCTCCAGCCGGCCGGGCACCCCGCCGCAGGCGGCCACGCCGGCCGCCGCGGTCGCCGGGTCCACCCCGGCGCCCACCAGCGCGGCGATGGCCAGTAGCGCGTTGGCGACGTTGTGCCGCCCGGGCAGCGCCACCCCCGCGGGCAGGACCACACCGTCGGGGCCGTGCGCGGTGAACCGCTGCGCGTACCCCTCGCCGCCCACGCCGTCTGCCCACCAGGTCGCGGCCGGGTCGCCGGCCGCGGAGTAGCTGACCGTCGCCGGCTTGTAGAGCGGCTTGAGCGCCGGGTCGTCGTGGTTGAGCACCTCGACCGCGCACCGGCCGTCGAAGAGCTGCGCCTTGGCGGCGAAGTAGTCGGCGCTGTCGGCGTGGAAGTCCAGGTGGTCGGAGCCGAAGTTGGTGTAACCGCCGACGGCGAACCGGACGCCGCCCACCCGGCCCATGGCCAGCGCGTGGCTGGAGACCTCCATGACGACCGCGGTGACCCCGCGCTCACGGGCGGTGGCCAGCATGGCGTGCAGGTCGGTCGCCTCGGGGGTGGTGCGCACACTGTCGATCACCAGGTCACCCAGGCGGGTCTCCACGGTGCCGATCAGACCGGTGGTGTGCCCGGCGGCGCGCAGCCCCGACTCGATCAGGTAGGCCGTGGACGTCTTGCCGGCGGTGCCGGTCACGCCGATCACGGTCAGCTCGGCGGTCGGATCGCCGTAGACGGCCGAGGCCAGCTCGCCGAGCACCGCGCGGGGGTCGGGCACCACCAGGGCGGGCAGGCCGGTCTCCGCGGCCAGCTCGGCGCCGGCCGGGTCGGTCAGCAGGGCCACCGCGCCCGCGGCGGCAGCGCCGGCGGCGAACTCCGCGCCGTGCCGGCGGGCGCCGGGCAGCGCCGCGTACAGGTCGCCGGGGCGGACCTCCTGGCTGGCGTGGGTCGCCCCGGTGACGACCACTCCGGTGGCGTCCGCCGGGAGATCGACGGCGAGCCGGACGGCGAGGTCACCGAGCCGGACTCCGGTCACGGTACGTGGACGTGGATTGCCGGGCACGGCGTCAGACCCTACCCGGTCGTCCGGTTCCGGCCGCACAGCCGCCCCGGTGGTTCTTCGGCACTCACCGATGATGTCTCGCCGTCGCTGCTCAGCGCGGATAGACCACGAACTTGGGCGCCGAACCGCCGGTGGACGGCGGTACGCGGTAGTGACGCAGCGTGAACTGCATCATGTCCCGGAACGCCGGCACGGCGACCGCCGCACCCCCGCCGCCCGGCGCGTAGACGAAGACCGCGATCACGTACCGGGGCTTCTCCGCGGGGGCCATGCCGATGAAGGAGGACACCTCGCCCGGCTGCTTCTTGCCATCCACCAGCCGCCAGCCGGTGCCGGTCTTGCCGGCGACCCGATAGCCGGGGACCGCGGCGGCCAGGCCGGTCGCGTTGTCGACCGTGGTGACCGCCTCCAGCATGGTGCGCAGCGCCGCCGCGTTCTGCGGGCTGAGCACCGACCGGGTCACCGGCGGCGGCGCGGGAGTGCGTTTGCCGTCCGGGCCGATGGTCTCCTTGACCAGGTGCGGCTGGACGTACGTGCCGTCGTTGGCGATGGCGGCGTACGCGGCGGCCATCTGCAGCGGCGTGGCGTCGACGCTGTGCCCGATCGGCACCGACCCGGCCGACGATCCGCTCCACTCGTCGGCCGGCAGCAGCCGGCCGCTGGCCTCCCCCGGTAGCCCCTCACCGGTGGGCTGCCCGAGCCCGAACCGCTTCTGGTAGTCGATCAACCGGTCCCGGCCGAGCCGGTCGGCGATGGTGATCGTGCCGACGTTCGACGAGTAGGCGAGCATCCCGGGCACGCTCATCCGCCGGCCGTTGGCGTAGTGGGTGTCGGAGAACCAGGTGTCGCCCATCTTGATGCTGTTCGCGATGGGCAGCGTGGTGTCCGGGGTGATCACCCCCTCCTGCAACGCCGCGCCGAACGTGATGGCCTTGTGCACCGACCCGGGGTCGACCACGAAACTCGTCGCGGCGTCCTCCCGGGCGACCGGGTCGCTGTCCGCCGGCTTCGCCGCGTTGTAGGTGGGGTCGCTGGCCTGGGCCAGCACCTCACCGGTGGGGATGTCGATGATGACCGCCGCGCCGGTGCCGCCCCGCTGCCGGGCCATCGCCGCGCTGAGGATCTGCTGGGTGCGGAACTGCAGGTCACCCTCGATGGTGAGGGTCATCGAGCTGCCCGGCTTGGCCGGGGTCGTCTTGCTGTAGCCGCCCGGGATGGGCGCGGCGAGGTCACCGAGGCCGGCCTCGTACACCCGCTTGCCGTCCTGCCCGGCGAGCTGCTCGTCGAAGCGGGCCTCCAGCCCCTCCAGCCCGACCATGTCCTGGCTGGTGAACCCGATCAGGTTGGCCGCGAGATCGCCGCCGGGCACCTCGCGGCGCTCGTCGCGGTGCACCCCGATGCCGGGCAGCTCGAGCGCCAGCACCTGCTTGGCGGTCGGGATCTCCACACCCCGGGCCAGGTACTCGAACCGGGACGGGTTGCCGTTCTCCAGCTTGCGGGGCTTCATCAGCTCGGTCAGCTTCGACACCGGGATGCCGAGCAGCGGGGAGAGCGCCTTCGCGGTGGCGGCCTGGTCCTCGACCTCGGTGGGGTCGGCGAACACGTACCGCGCCTCGACGCTGTGCGCGAGTGGTTCGCCGGTACGGTCGTAGATCGCGCCGCGCGGGGCGGGCAGCTCGACCGTGCGGGTCCGGTCGGCGACGCCGCCGCCGGCGTACGCCGGGGTGTCCACCGCCTGGAGGAAGATCAGCCGGATCCCGATGGCGGCGAAGAGCGCCAGGGTGAGGGCGGTGCCCAGCCGCAGCCGCAGCCGCGGGTCGGCCAGCTTCGGCGGTCGCGGTGGCTTGCGGGACGGCCGGCGGGCCGCCGGGCGGTCGGCGCGACGGGGCGCGCGGGGCGTGGTCCGCCGGCGCGGCGGCGGCTCGTCGCCGGCCGGGCCGCGCGGGGAACGCGGCGCGACGGTGCGCACCACACCGCCACGGCCGGCCGCCGGGGCGTCCCGCCGGCCGGACCGGGCAGCGGCGGCCCGGCCACCGTCGAGCACCTGCAACGCCGGCCGGAACGGGTCGCCGGACCGGGTGCTGCGCGGCGTACGCCGCTGCTCGGCGCCCCCGCTGCGCGGTGGTGTGCCGCGCTCCTCGCGGATCGTCCGGCCCCGAGGGGTGTACGCACGGGCGCCGGAGATGCCGCCCATGCCCGGCTCACCGGAGCGCGGCTCCCCGTCCATGGCGCCGGTGTCACGTGAAGAGCCGCGCCGGGACCCCTTCGGATCCCGGCGCGGCTCGTCCGACCTCGATGGCACCGGTCAGCCTCCAGTACCCTGCTGGCTGGTCACCGACGGCTCGCCGGTCGCCGGCTTGGGCACGCCGATGGTCCGGCCGTCCGGCAGCCGGATGTACGCCGGCTCGCCGGCGTCCACCAGGCCCAGCCGCCGCGCCTCGGCGGTCAGGTTGCCCGGCGCCTTGTGCTCGGCGATCTCCTTGTCCAGCTGCTGCTTCTCCAGGTCCAGCCGAGCCTGCTGCTGCTGCAGCTTCTCCAGCCGGAACGCGTTCTCGTTGATCTTGGTGTTGACCGCCAGGATGCCCAGCACCCCGCCGACCACCAGCACCACGATCAGCGCCGCGAACGGCGCGCGCGGCACCGACACCGGCGGCGGCGGCGCCACCCGCAGCCGAGGCGGGCGGGCGGTGGCGGCGACGCCGGCCCGCTCGGCCGGCCGAAGCGCGGCGCTGCCCTGGGTCGGGAACTCGCGCGCCCCCCGGGCGCGAGCCTCCCCCTGCCGGTTCACTCGATCGATACGTGGCGTACTGTTTCCCCCGCGCGGAGCCCGCTCCGCCGCGGTCCGGCCCCCCGACCGCGGTGTGCGCTGCCCGCCGCCGGTGACGCCCCGGCGATCGCGCTCGTCAATGTTCATGTCCCTCCCCCTCTACATCCGTCCCTCTGTCGTCCCCCGGCGTCCCCGGATCCCCCACGGATCCCGCGGACCCCGTCCCCGGTTGGTGCATCGCCTTCACCCGTCGGCGGGACCGTTCGCGGTCGGTCCGCCCCTGCTGCGTCGCGTTCGGGTCGAGTCGCTCCGCGGCCCGCAGCCGCACGGAGGCGGCTCGCGGGTTCGCGGCGACCTCCACCTCCCCGGGCAGTTCGGCGCCCCGGCTGAGCAGCCGGAACGTCGGACCGGACCCGGGCAGCTCGACCGGGAGGTCGACCGGGCCCTTACTGCGGACCCGGTCCGCGAGCGCCGCCTTGGTGAGCCGGTCCTCCAGCGAGTGGTAGGACAGGACCACCATGCGACCGCCCACGGTCAGTGCGTCTAGCGCGGATGGCAGCGCTGACTCCAGCGCTGCCAGCTCCTTGTTTACCTCGATCCGTAAAGCCTGAAACGTTCTCTTTGCCGGGTGTCCACCCGTTCGTCGGGCTGGCGCCGGAATCGAGTCCCGGACCAGCTCCGCCAGCCGCGCCGACGAGGTGATCCGGGCGCGTTCCCGCTCCCGGATGATCGCCGAGGCGATCCGCCCGGCGAACTTCTCCTCGCCGTAGACCCGCAGCACCCGGGCCAGGTCCGGATGCGCATAGGTGTTGACCACCTCCTCGGCGGTCACCCCCCGGGTCTGGTCCATCCGCATGTCCAGCGGCGCGTCCTGGGCGTACGCGAACCCGCGGTCGGGCGCGTCCAGTTGCAACGACGAGACACCCAGATCGAACAGGATCCCGTCGATGGCCGGATAACCCAGCCGGTCCAGCACCTCGGGCAGCTCGTCGTAGACGGCGTGCTCCAGGTGCACCCGATCGGCGAAACGGGCCAGCCGGACCCGTGCGTGGGCGAGGGCCTCGGTGTCCCGGTCGAGCCCGATCAGGACCGTCTCCGGGTGCGCCTCCAGCACCGCCTCCGCATGCCCGGCCAGGCCCAGCGTCGCGTCGACGTGCACCGTCCGGCCGCCTCGACCCAGCGCGGGGGCCAGCAGCTCGAGACACCGCTCGAGCAGCACCGGCACATGCGTGCCGCGCAGCTCCCCCATGTTGACCCCCACTGGTTGAAACGTCCGTTCGTTCCTGCGCCTGTCGTCGGACGGCGCCGCCGTCGTACCGCCAGATCCCCATCCGCTCCCGCCCGGCACCGGACTCCGCCCGATGACTGGATCGTGCGCCTGGCACCGGGGAAGGGATGCCAGGAACTCGAAAGCGGCTGGAGATCTCGCAGTACGTCGGGCGCCGTTCCGCCCTACAGACCGCCGGGCAGCACCCCCTCCTCGATGTCGGCGAAGTCGTCTTCGCTCTCGGCGAGGTAGGTCTCCCAGGCGACCTTGTCCCAGATTTCCACCCGCGTGCTCGCGCCGATCACGACGAGGTCGCGGTCCAGCGCGGCATACTCCCGCAGGTGGGCCGGGATGGTCACCCGGCCCTGCTTGTCCGGCACCTCGTCGTGCGCGCTGGCGAAAAAGACCCGGCTGTAGGCCCGGGCCGCCTTGTGCGTCATCGGCTGCGCGCGCAACTGCTCCGCGATCCGCTGGAACTCGGGTGTCGGGAAGACGTAGAGACAGCGATCCTGCCCTTTGGTGACCACGACACCCCCCGCCAGCTCGTCCCGGAACTTGGCCGGAAGGATCAGCCGGCCCTTGTCGTCCAGGCGCGGAGTGTGGGTGCCGAGAAACACCGGCCCTACCCCCTCGCCCTCGAGCGGCGTTCGCGGCGCCGCTGACCCCCCGGGCCGGTGAGCCCTCCCGGCCTCACCATTGGGCCCCACTCTACTCCACTTCCCTCCACCTGCAACCAGAAACGACCGCGTGGCGCGCCCCAGCCGTCGACAAAAGCGCACGTCACAAGGGGTGGGGCGGAGTGGAGGGCCTCTGCGCCCGCCCGGCGTGGTCCGCTTTCCGACATAGATCCACTCCGTCCGGTGGAAGCCGACCCCGCCACCCGCGGCGGCGCCACAACCGAACGGTTCGCCGTCGGCGGCGATCTGGTGGGGTGGGCGGTCCGGTAACCTCGCTCGCGTGACGGACGCGAAAATGCCCCTACGGGCCAAGGTGGCCAGCTCCGTGTCACGGACCGCCGCGGCGCTCTCCCGGGCCGCCGGCCGTGGCGACGGTTCGGTGATCGGCGGATGGATCGGGCTGAAGATCGACCCTGAGCTGCTGGCCCACCTGTCGGCCGGGCGTGCCATCGCGCTCGTCTCCGGCACCAACGGCAAGACCACCACCACCCGGCTGACCGCCGCCGCGGTCGGCGTGCTCGGCCGGGTCGCCACCAACTCCTTCGGCGCCAACATGCCCACCGGGCACACCTCGGCGCTGGCCAAGGCCGGCAGCACCCCGTACGCGGTGCTGGAGGTCGACGAGCACTACCTCGCCCAGGTGCTGGAGGCGACCGAGCCGCACGTGGTCGCGCTGCTGAACCTCTCCCGCGACCAGCTCGACCGGGCCAAGGAGGTCGCCATGATGGCGCAGCTCTGGCGCGCGGCGCTGGTCCGGCACACCGACGTGCGGGTGGTGGCCAACGCCGACGACCCGATGGTGGTCTGGGCCGCCACCCCGCCGGCCGACCCCGCCAGCGGCATCAACCCGCCGCACGTGACCTGGTTCAGCGCCGGCCAGCGCTGGCACGACGACTCCTGGGTCTGCCCCGAGTGCGGCTCCACGATCCAGCGCTCCGGCGAGCAGTGGTGGTGCACCGGCTGCGCACTGCGCCGGCCCGAGCCGCAGTGGGTCGTCGAGGACGAGGGCGTGCTCGACCCCACCGGCGCCTGGCACAAGGTCTCCCTCCAGCTGCCCGGCAAGGTCAACCTCGGCAACGCGGCGACCGCGCTGGCCGTGGCGGCCGAGTTCGGCGTCCGCCCGGTCGACGCGGTGTCCCGCCTCGGCATCGTCACCTCGGTCGCCGGCCGCTACGCGCAGGTGGACAAGGACGGGCGCAACATCCGGCTGCTGCTGGCCAAGAACCCGGCCAGCTGGCTGGAGGCCTTCGACATGGCCGACGAGGCGCCCACCCTGCTCTCCATCAACGCGCGCGACCCCGACGGCCTGGACACCTCCTGGCTCTTCGACGTCGACTTCGCCCCGCTGCGCGGCCGGCAGGTGCTGATCACCGGCGACCGGGCGTACGACCTGGCGGTCCGGCTGGACGTCAACGACGTGCCGTTCCAGCACGTGCGCACGTTCCACGACGCGATCCGGTCGGTCCCTCCGGGGCGGCTGGAGGTCATCGCGAACTACACCGCGTTCCAGGACATCCGAGCGGAGTTGGACCGTGTCATCTGAGAGCCTGCGCATCGTCTGGATCTACCCCGACCTGCTCTCCACCTACGGCGACCGGGGCAACGCCCTGATCCTCGCCCGACGGGCGCGCCAGCGCGGCATGCCGGTCGAGGTGCTGGAGGTCCGCTCCGACCAGCGGCTGCCCGCGACCGCCGACATCTACCTGGTGGGCGGCGGCGAGGACGGCCCGCAGGCGCTGGGCGCGCAGCGGCTGATCGCCGACGGCGGCCTGCACCGGGCGGTCGCCCAGGGCTCGGTCGTGTTCGGCGTGTGCGCCGGCTACCAGCTGCTCGGCACCTCCTTCTTCGCCAAGGGTGTGCAGTGCCGTGGCCTGGAGCTGCTCGACCTGCAGTCCGACCGGGGCCCGAGCCGGGCCGTCGGTGAGCTGGCCGGCGAGATCGATCCCCGGCTGGGCCTGCCCGCGCTGACCGGGTTCGAGAACCACGGCGGCCGCACCCACCTCGGCCCGGAGGTCGCTCCGCTGGCCCGGGTCACCGCCGGCGTGGGCAACGACGGCAGCACCGAGGGCGCGTGGCGCGGCAAGCTGCTCGGCACCTACTCGCACGGTCCCGCACTGGCCCGCAACCCCGCCCTGGCCGACCTGCTCCTGCGCTGGGCCACCGGCGCGCACCAGCTCCCGCCGCTGGACGACACCTGGTCGGACCGGCTCCGCAGCGAGCGCCGCGCCGCAGTGGCCGCCGCCCGGGCATGATCCAGGCCGTCCGGCGGCTGCTCCGGCAGCCGTCGGCCGCCCGGTTCGCCCTGCTCCTGCTGCTGATCGGCGTCTGCGCGCTGCTGTTGCTCCTGGTGCCCCGGCCCGATCCGGCGCAGCTGCCGCAACTGGCCGACCGGCTCGGCGGCCTCGCCCCGGTCGCGGCGATCCTCGGCGGCGCGCTGCTGCTGGTCGCGCTGGTTCCCCGGACCTTCATCACCCTCGCCGCGGGCGCGATCTTCGGTCCGCTGGAGGGTGCCGCGTACGCGCTGGGCGCCGCGCTGGTGGCGGCGGCGCTCGGGTTCACGGTCGGCCGGCTGCTCGGCCGGGAGTTCGTCGCCGAGCGGGTCCGCGGCCGGCTGGCCCGCCTCGACGGCTGGTTCGCCCGGCAGAGCGTCCTCGGTGTGGTCACCGTGCGACTGGTGCCGATCGCCGGCTTCGGGCTGGTCAGCTACGGCTACGGCACCACCGGAGCCCGGGTGCTGCCGTTCCTGGCCGGCAGCGTGATCGCCTCCGCCCCGACCGCCTTCGGCTACGCCGCGATCGGCGCGGCGGTCAGCTCCCCCGGCCACATCAACTGGTACGCCGCCGCACCGGCCAGCCTCGGCCTGATCGCCAGCGTGGTGCTGATCCACCGGTGGTGGCGCGCCGAGCGGCGGCGCCGCTCGGTGGTGAGCCAGCCGTGAAGCGGACCGAGGGGCCTGGCGAGCAGCGGCTCGCGGGCGGCTTCGTCGCCGAGGTGGTCCGGGTCGGCGACACGGTACGGCGTACCCCGCCGGCCAACCTGGACTTCGTCGGCGCGCTGCTGCACCACCTGGCCGAGGTCGACGCGGATCTCGCGCCCCGGCACCTGGGTGTCGACGCCCACGGGCGGCAGATGCTCAGCTACGTCGCGGGTCGGGTGCCGTGGCGCGACCGGGAGGACCCCGCGTTCTTCGCCGACCCGGCGCTGGTGCGGCTGGCCGAGCTGATCCGGCGGCTGCACGATGCCTGTGCGGGCACGGCGTTGGCCGGCGACGCCGAGACCGTGTGCCACCGCGACCTGTCCCCGAAGAACACCGTGTACCGGGACTCCCCGGCCGGGCCGCTGCCCGTCACCTTCCTCGACTGGGACCTGGCCAGGCCGGGCCGGCGGATCGAGGACGTGGCGTTCGCCGGCTGGCACTGGGCGGCGTTGGGTGACGGTGCCGATCCCACCGAGCTGGGCCGGCGCTGCCGGGTGCTCTGCGACGCCTACGACGCCGCGTCCACCGAGCCCGTCCCTCCGGCACTGCCCAGGGACGAGCTCGTGACGCTGATGCTCGACCAGATCGGGAGCACCTGGCGGAGCATCGACGCCGGCGCCGACCGCGACGAGCCGGGCATGCGCCGGCTACGTGACGTGGGCGCGGTCGTGGGGGTACGCCGCTGGCAGGACTGGCTGCTCACCCACCGCCACGCCGTCGCCGCAGTGCT
Organism: Micromonospora sp. NPDC049301; assembly: GCF_040678715.1. Taxonomy (NCBI): domain Bacteria; kingdom Bacillati; phylum Actinomycetota; class Actinomycetes; order Micromonosporales; family Micromonosporaceae; genus Micromonospora; species Micromonospora sp. NPDC049301. The sequence continues at coordinate 159,775 of NZ_JBFAQO010000005.1, forward strand.
GACCGCCTGAGCCACCACCCCCGCCCCTCAAGAGCCGCCGCACGGCGCCGGAGCCGGCGTGTCGCGGGGGCGGGCGGACACGTCGATGAGGCCTGATGACTCAGAGGCATATTTATGCCTCTAAGTCATCAGGCCTCTCACCGCGTCCGCCTCCGCAGACGCCACGCCCCGCATCGGCCGGGGCCGTGGCGCCCAGCGACCGGCGGGGTGAGCGGGGTCAGGCGACGACCGAGACCATTCGGCCCGGGACGACGATGACCTTGCGAGGCTCCTTGCCAGCCAGTGCGGCGGCGACCGCGTCCAGGGCCGCCGCGCGGACGCTCTCCTCGGCGGCGTCGGCGGGGACCTCGATGCGGCCACGGACCTTGCCGTTGACCTGTACCGGGTAGGTCACCGTGTCCGCCACCAGCAGCGCCGGGTCAGCCGTCGGGAAGTCCGCGTACGTCAGCGACGTGTCGTGGCCCAGCCGGCGCCACAGCTCCTCCGCCAGGTGCGGGGCGAACGGCGCCACCATCAGCACCAGCGGCTCGGCCACCTCGCGCGGCGTCGCCGACAGCCGGGTCAGCCCGTTGGTCAGCTCGATCAGCTTGGCGATCGCGGTGTTGAACCGGATGCCGTCCATGTCGGCGCGGACCCCGTGGATCACCTTGTGCAGCAGCCGGCGGGTCGCCTCCTCGGCCGGGGTCTCGCTGACCCGCAGCGCGCCGGTCTCCTCGTCGACCACCGCCCGCCAGACCCGCTGCAGGAACCGGTACGCGCCGACCACCGCCCGGGTCTCCCACGGGCGGGACACCTCCAGCGGGCCCATCGACATCTCGTACACCCGGAAGGTGTCCGCGCCGTACGCGGCGCACATGTCGTCGGGGGTCACCACGTTCTTCAGCGACTTGCCCATCTTGCCGTACTCGCGGTTGACCACCAGGTCGCCCAGGTAGTAACCGCCGTCGCGCTCGACGACCTCCTCGGCCTGCACGTAGCTGCCGCGCGCGTCGGTGTACGCGTACGCCTGGATCATGCCCTGGTTGAACAGCTTGCGGAACGGCTCGAACGACGACACGTGCCCCAGGTCGAACAGCACCTTGTGCCAGAACCGCGCGTACAGCAGGTGCAGCACGGCGTGCTCGGCGCCGCCGACGTACAGGTCGGTGCCGCCACAGTCGCCCTCGCCGCGCGGGCCCATCCAGTACCGCTCGTTCTCGGCGTCGACGAACCGCTCGCTGTTGGTCGGGTCCAGGTAGCGCAGCTCGTACCAGCAGGAGCCGGCCCACTGCGGCATCACGTTGGTCTCCCGGGTGTAGCGCTTCGGCCCGTCACCCAGGTCCAGCTCCACCTCGACCCAGTCGCGGCGACGCGACAGCGGGGTCTCCGGGTTCGAGTTCGCGTCGTCCGGGGCGAACGTCTTCGGCGAGAAGTCGTCCACCTCCGGCAGCTCGACCGGCAGCATCTCCTCCGGCAGGGCGATGGCCGCGCCGGTCTCGTCGTAGACGATCGGGAACGGCTCGCCCCAGTAGCGCTGCCGGGAGAACAGCCAGTCACGCAGCCGGTAGGTCACCGCGCCGGCGCCGTGCCCGTTCGCCTCCAGCCAGGCGATGATCGCCGACTTGGCGTCGGCGACACCCAGGCCGTCCAGGTCCAGCCCGCGCTCGGGCGCCGAGCTGTTGATCGCCGGGCCGTCCCCGGTGTACGCCTTGCCGCCGAAGCCCTCCGACGGCTGCACGGTGCGCACGATGGGCAGCTCGAAGACCTCGGCGAACGCCCAGTCGCGCTCGTCCTGCGCGGGCACCGCCATGATCGCGCCGGTGCCGTAGCCGGCCAGCACGTAGTCGGCGATGAAGATCGGGATCTGCCCGCCGGTGACCGGGTTGGTGGCGTACGCCCCGATGAAGACGCCGGTCTTCTCCTTGGTGTCGGCCTGCCGTTCGATGTCGGTCTTGGCCGCCGCGGCCTTGCGGTACGCCTCGACCGCGGCCCGCGGGCTCGCCTGCCCGCCGGTCCAGGCGTCCCGCGTCCCCTCCGGCCAGGCGGCCGGCGCCAGCGTGTCGACCAGCTCGTGCTCGGGCGCCAGCACCATGTAGGTGGCCCCGAAGATGGTGTCCGGACGGGTCGTGAACACCCGCACGGGCGCGGCGGCGGTCGGGAAGTCGATGTGCGCACCGGTGGAGCGACCGATCCAGTTGCGCTGCATGTTCTTGATCGGCTCCGGCCAGTCCAGGCTGTCCAGGTCGTCCAGCAGCCGGTCGCCGTACGCGGTGATCCGCATCATCCACTGCTTCAGGTTGCGCTTGAAGACCGGGAAGTTGCCCCGCTCCGAGCGGCCGTCGGCGGTGACCTCCTCGTTCGCCAGCACCGTGCCCAGCCCCGGGCACCAGTTCACCGGGGCGTGCGAGACGTACGCCAGCCGGTGGTCGTCGACGACCTGGCGGCGCTCGGCGACGCTCAGCTCGGCCCAGGCCCGGCCGTCCGGGGTCGGCCGGTTACCGCCCTCGAACTCGGCGATCAGCTCCGCGATCGGCCGGGCACGCCCGGCGTCCCGGTCGTACCAGGAGTTGAAGACCTGCAGGAAGATCCACTGGGTCCAGCGGTAGAAGTCGGTGTCGATGGTGGCCACCGAGCGGCGCTCGTCGTGCGCCAGCCCCAGCCGGCGCAGCTGCGCCTTGTACCGCTCGATGTTCGCCACGGTGGTGGTCCGCGGGTGGGTGCCGGTCTGCACCGCGTACTGCTCGGCGGGCAGGCCGAACGCGTCGAAGCCCATCGCGTGCAGCACGTTGCGCCCGGCCATCCGCTGGTAGCGGGCGTAGCAGTCGGTGCCGATGTAGCCCAGCGGGTGGCCGACGTGCAGGCCGGCGCCGGAGGGGTACGGGAACATGTCCAGCACGTACAGCTTCTCCGCGCCGGCCCGGGGGTGGTCCGGGTCGGCCAGCGGGCCGGTCGGGTTCGGGGCGTGGAAGGTGCCCTCGCGCGCCCAGATGTCCTGCCAACGGTTTTCGATCTCGTCGGCCAGGGCCGCGGTGTACCGGAACGGGGGGATGTCGCCCGCCGGTGCGGCTGCCTCACTCATCGTCTCTCCTCGCTTCGCTTCGCTTCGTCTCGGCGCCACCGGGCCGGGCCGGCGACGGGCACAAAAAAGCCCCTCGCGCAGGAGGGGCCGCCGTGCTGTCGCGCGTTCAGCGCATCAGCACGGCCCGGTAAGAAGCAGGAAGACTCCGGCCATGTCCGGCAGTGTACCTCGCCGTCGGGCGGGCCCGGCGACGCCCGGGACGAGCCGGGCCTGATCCCTCAACCCGGCGAATATCGGTGCGTAACCGACGGACTACCTGCGGGGGTCGGCGATAACGACAAACATGGTTAGCCTGAGAGGCCAGTGAGATTTCTGCGGCAAACGAGGCTCGACGTCGCGAACCCAACGGCGGGTCCAGGTGCTCTATACAGAGCTGCCGTGACGGCGACGAGGAGGAGGCCCGTGACACAACAGACCTGGGACGAGGTGGGCGGCCTACTGCCGCACGACGAGTTCCGCGCCGCCAGCGAGGCCATCGTGGCCAACATCGAGCAGGTCATCGAGGGCAAGACCGCCACGGTGCGGCTGGCCCTGGCCGTCCTGCTCGCCGAGGGTCACCTCCTGATCGAAGACGTCCCCGGCGTCGGCAAGACCAAGCTGGCCAAGGCCCTCGCGCGGTCCATCGACTGCACGGTGCGGCGGATCCAGTTCACCCCGGACCTGCTGCCGAGCGATGTCACCGGCGTCAGCGTCTACAACCAGGAGACACACGACTTCGAGTTCCGCCCCGGCGCCGTCTTCGCCAACCTGGTCGTCGGCGACGAGATCAACCGGGCCTCGCCGAAGACCCAGTCGGCGTTGCTGGAGTGCATGGAGGAACGGCAGGTCACGGTCGACGGCGTGACGTACCAGCTGCAGACCCCGTTCATGGTCATCGCCACGCAGAACCCGATCGAGATGGAGGGCACGTACCCGCTGCCCGAGGCGCAGCGCGACCGGTTCACCGCCCGGATCGCGATGGGCTACCCGGACGCCGGCGCCGAGCTGGCGATGCTGGACGGGCACGGCGCCACGGACCCGCTGCACGAGCTGCGCCCGGTCTCCGACGCGGACATCGTCCGGCAGCTCATCGCCACGGTCCGGCAGGTGCACGTCGCGGACGCGGTCAAGCAGTACGCCATCGACCTGGTCACCGCCACCCGCGAGGCCCCCGACCTGCGCCTGGGCGCTTCCCCCCGGGCGACCCTTCAGCTGCTGCGCACCGCCCGGGCGGTCGCCGCCCTGGAGGGGCGCGACTACGTGCTCCCCGATGACCTGCAGGCCCTCGCGGTGCCGGTGCTCGCGCACCGGATCATCCCGACCGCCGACGCGCAGCTCGCCCGGCGCACCACCGACGCGATCGTCTCCGAGCTGGTGCACCGGCTGCCGCTGCCACACGACCGGCAGCGTTCCCCCTACGACACCCGGCCCGCCACCGGCAACGGTCGCGCGCCCTACGAGCCGCGGAGGCCGTGACGTGCGTGCCGGGCTGCGCGGGTTGACCACCCGCGGGCGCTCGTTCCTGGCCGCCGCGGTCGCGGCGGCCATCTCGGCCGGCATCCTGGGCGAGAAGGACCTGCTCCGGGTGGCCGTGCTGCTGGGCATCCTGCCGCTGCTGGCCGCCGCCTACGTCGGGCGCAGCCGCTACAAGCTGGCCTGCAACCGGTCGCTGGACCCGCACCGGGTCCCGGTCGGGGCCAACTCCCGGGTGGTGCTGCGCCTGCAGAACCTCTCCCGGCTGCCGACCGGCACCCTGCTCCTGGAGGACCGGCTGCCCTACGCGCTGGGCAGCCGGCCCCGGGTCGTGCTGGAGCGGCTCGGCGCGCACCAGGCCAGCTCGGTGGCGTACACCGTGCGGGCCGACGTGCGGGGCCGCTACGACGTGGGCCCGCTGGTGGTCCGGATGACCGACCCGTTCGGTCTCTGCGAGCTGAGCCGGGCCTTCCCCAGCACCGACCACCTGACGGTGATCCCGCAGGTCACCGCACTGCCGTCGGTCCGGCTCCCCGGGGAGTACGCGGGCAGCGGCGACAGCCGGGCCCGCTCGGTGGCGGTGCACGGTGAGGACGACGCGGCGACCCGGGAGTACCGGCGCGGCGACGACCTGCGCCGGGTGCACTGGAAGTCCACGGCGCGCACCGGCGAGTTGATGGTGCGCCGCGAGGAGCAGCCGTGGGAGAGCCGCGCCACGGTCGTTCTGGACACCCGCGCCTACGGCCACCGCGGCGACGGGCCGACGGCGAGCTTCGAGTGGGCGGTCTCCGCCGCCGCGAGCATCGCCGTGCACCTGCGGCAGGCCGGCTACAAGTTGCGCCTGGTCACCGGCTCGGGGGTCGACGTGGACGCCTCGGAGGGCGGCGGCGACGGGGCCCTGCTCGACCACCTCGCCGAGGTCCGGCTCGACCAGCGGGCCGAGGTCACCGGCCTGGTGCAGCGGGTGCGGCAGCGCGCCGACGGGGGTCTGATCATCGGCTTGTTCGGCGCGGTGACCGTCGCGGAGGCCGAGCTGCTGGCCGGGCTGCGGGGCAACGGCGCCACCTGCGTCGGCTTCCTGCTGGACAGCTCCACCTGGCTCAGCCTGCCCGAGAAGGCCCGGGCCGAGGCGGAGCACGCGCACGGCGCCGCCGCGCTCGCCATGCTGCACAGCGGCTGGCGGGTGGTCGGCGTCGACCACGGCAGCCGACTGCCGGCGCTCTGGCCGCAGGCCGGCCGGGGCTCCCAGGGGTTCGCCCTACGCGCCGCGCTGGCCGAGACGGTCGCCGGCGGCGTGCGATGAACGGAAGGTTCCCCTCATGATCGCCAGTCGGAACACCGGCGCGGTGGCGGCCGCCGCCACCCTTCTCGCCGCCGCGCCGCTGTCGGCCATCTTCGAGACCTGGACGTGGCTGGTCCAGTCCGCGATCGCGGTCGCCGTGGTGGCCGGGGTGGCCGCGCTGACCCGGCTCGTCCGGGCGCCGCTGTGGGGTCAGGTCCTCGGCATGCTGGCCGCCCTGGTGCTCGCCCTGACCTGGCTGTTCCCCAGCGGTGGGGAGCTGCTCACCTTCCTGCCCACGCCGGGCACGTTCGGGCACTTCGCGGACCTGTTCACCGGCTCCATGCAGGACATGCGCTCGTACGGCGTGGAGGTCCCGGACACCGACCCCCTGCTGTTCATCACCGTGCTCGGCGTCGGCGGGGTCGCCGTACTGGTGGATGTGCTGGCGGTGGGTCTGCGCCGGCCCGCGCTGGCCGGGCTGCCGATGCTCGCCGTCTACTCGGTGCCGGTCGCCGTCTACGTCAACAGCGTCCCCCCGGTGCCGTTCGTGGTGGGCGCCGCCGGGTACCTCTGGCTGCTGGTCACCGACAACGTCGACCGGGTCCGCCGGTTCGGCCGGCGGTTCACCGGCGACGGCCGCGACGTCGACGTGTGGGAGGCCTCCCCGCTGGCCGCCGCCGGCCGCCGGCTCGCGGTGGTCGGGGTGGCCCTCGCGGTGGCGCTGCCACTGGCGGTGCCGGGCATGACCAGCGGGCTGCTCGACACGCTGGGTGGCGGCACGGGCAACGGCAACGGCAGCGGCCGGGCGGGTGCGGGCGGCTCATCGGGTCGGATCGACCTGTTCGCCTCGCTCGCCGGCCAGCTCAACCAGTCCGAGGTGGCCGACCTGGTCAAGGTGACCACGTCCGAGCCGACTCCGTTCTACCTGCGCTACGCCGTCGCCGACGAGCTGCGCCCGAACGGGTTCCAGGCGCGCAACCCGAGCGGCCGGCCGGTCAACCGGGATCTGCCGGACCCGACCGAGCGGGCCGGCCGGGGTGTCCAGCAGATCCCCTACCGGGCGACCGTCGAGGTCACCAAGAACCTGAGCATGTCCCTGATGCCGGTGTACGCCGAGCCGGTGCGTACCGAGGACCTCAACGGCAACTGGCTGTACGACCCCAACCAGCAGGTCGTCTTCTCCAACCGGGACAACTCCCGGGGCAAGAAGTACTCCTTCGACTACATCCGCTCGACGTACACCCCGGCCGCGCTGCGGGCCGCGCAGCCGCTGCCGGCCGACCACCCGGTACGCCGGCAGCTGACCGCGACTCCCGGGCCGGTGCCCGAGGTGGAGGAGCTGGTCCAGAGCCTGGTCCAGGGCAAGCGCACCGACTACGACCGGGTGTTGGCGATCTACGAGCACTTCTCGGCGGACAACGGGTTCAGCTACCGGCTCAGCACCGAGAGCGGCAGCAGCGGCCAGGACATCGTCAACTTCCTGACCAACAAGGTCGGCTACTGCCAGCAGTACGCGGCGGCGATGGCCTGGCTGGTGCGCAGCGCCGGCATCCCGGCCCGGGTGGCGTTCGGGTTCACCAACGGCAGCAAGCGCGACGGCGACACGTACACGTTGACCAACCTCAACCTGCACGCCTGGACCGAGGTCTACTTCGACGGGGTCGGCTGGGTGCCGTTCGACGCCACCCCGTCGTACGGCGTGCCGGGCTTCACCCGGTCGGCCTGGGCACCGGACACCGACGCGGCGGAGCCGACCAGCCCGGGCACCGGCACCACGGACACCCCGGCGGGCCCCGGCGCGTCGGCCGACCCGACCAGCCCGGACAACGCCGACCGGGACACCGACTCGGGGCTCTCCCTCGCCGGGGAGACGCCGGCCGAGCAGCGGCCGGTGTGGCCCTGGTGGACGGCGGGCCTGCTGGCCCTGCTGGCACTGCTGTCGGTTCCGGCACTGCGTCGGCTGGCGCTGCGACGGCGGCGGCGTGCCCGGGCGGCGGGCGCCGCGGTGGCCGCCACCCCGAACGACGTCGCCTCGGTCGACGGGGCACGGGTGGTGGTGGTCGGACCGGACGCCAACCGGGCTCGCGCGGACGCGCACGCCGCCTGGGCGGAGCTGCTCGACACGCTGGTGGACTACCAAGTCCGGGTCGATCGGACCGAGACACCCCGGGCGACCGCGGAGCGGCTGGTCCGGGAGGCGTTCAGCGACGACACCGCGGCGGTCGGCGCGGCACGGCTGCTCGGCCGGGCCGAGGAGCGGGCCCGCTACGCCCGGGATCCGCTGACCGGTGAACCGCTGGTGCCGGCGCTGCGCGCGGTCCGTGGCGCGCTCGCCGTCCGCGCGGACCGGCGGACCCGACTGCTCGCCGCCGTGCTGCCGCCGTCGGTGCTGCTGCGGTGGCGGACCGCCCTGGCCGACACGTCCGGCCGGATGGTGGCACTGACCGGGCGTGCCCGGTACCGGTTGCTCCGCTGGAATCCGCGTCGGCTGCTGGCCCACCGAACGGCCCGCTGAACGAGGTCCCTCCGGCTCGGGGCGACGGTCCACCGACCGTCGCCCCGTGCCGTGCACCCGTCGACCCGCTGGTGGGCTGACCCACGCGGGGACGCGGTGCGGCTCGGGTACGCGGTGCGGCTCGGGGCATGGCGGGGCGGTTGCAGGGCGCACGGATACGCCAGTGGTCGCCGGGCTGGACCCGGCGACCCGCTCGTCGCGGTGTACGGCCCGCCTCAGCGGCGGGACGGGCTCAGCGGTGCCCCTCCGGGCGCTGCCGCCACCTGTCCTCCATGCGGTCCAGGATCGACGGCCGGCGACCGGATCGGCCGCCGCCGCGCGGACGGCGACGACTGGTCGTGCCGCCCACCACGTGCAGGTCAGGTGACTGCGCCCGCCGGTGCGACTGCACCGCGAAGGCGGCCGAGGCCAGCATGACGACGAAGCCCGCCACCGCCAGCGGTGGAGTCTTGATCACCGCGCCATAGACCAGTAGAGCCAAGCCAGCGATGATCACGCCGGCAGCGACGAGCAGGCGACGCCGCGCGTGGAAGCGCGGATCGCTGGCGCGCACGGCCGAGGCGAATTTGGGGTCCTCGGCAAGCGACCGCTCGATCTGCTCGAACAGCCGCTGCTCGTGCTCCGAGAGCGGCACGGCACTCCTCCCCGGTCACGTTGGTCGGGCCCACTCGGGCCGACAGACCGTGGCAGCCATCCGGCTGCTTACCCGCAAGTCTACGAGGGGGGTCGCGCGTCGGAAAGCGGGACGACCTACGGGTGGGGTGGATTTTCGTTTCGACGGGGGTCACGGTCGCCCAGCAGACTGGCCGGACCTATGACGGACCGCCCGAATCGGGCAGCAGCGGCGTCCGCGGCAGCTTCCGCCTCCCGCCAACCACGCTCGGGCGCGCCGAGGGTGAGCTGCCGGGGCGCACCCTGTGCCGGGGCGAGCCCCTCCACCCGGACACCGACGAGCCGGATCCGCTCGCCCGGGTCCAGCGCGGTGTAGAGCGCCCAGACCGTGTCGAACATCTCGCGGGCCGTGTCGGTGGGCACCCCGAGGGTGCGGGAGCGGTTGACGGTGCGGAAGTCGGCCAGTCGCACCTTGAGCGTCACGGTGCGCCCCACCTGCCCGGAGCCACGCAACCGGACGCCGACCTTCGCGCTGAGCGCGAGCAGGGCGCGGCGGATCTCCACCGGGTCGGCCACGTCGGCGTCGAAGGTCACCTCGGCGCCGATCGACTTGTCGACGTGCTCGGGGCTGACCCGGCGCGGGTCCCGTCCCCAGGCCAGCTCGTGCAGGTGCGCCGCCGACGCCGCGCCCACCGCCCGGCGGAGCATGCCCAGCGGGGCCTCGGCGAGGTCACCGACGGTGGCCAGACCGAGCCGGCGCAGCGACTCGGCAGCGCGCTCCCCCACCCCCCAGAGCGCGTCCACCGGCAGGGGGTGCAGGAAGTCGAGCACCTGCCCCGGGGGCACGACCAGCAGGCCGTCCGGCTTGGCCCGGGTGGAGCCCAGCTTGGCCACGAACTTGCTCGGTGCCACACCGACCGAGCAGGTCAGCCCCTGCTCGTCGGCGACCCGGCGGCGGATCAGCCGGGCGATGGCGGCCGGGGAGCCGAACAGCCGGCGGGCTCCGGTGACGTCGAGGAACGCCTCGTCGAGGGAGAGCGGCTCGACCAGCGGGGTGACGTCCCGGAAGATCTGCATGACGGCGCGGGAGGCGGGGGTGTAGGCGGTGAAGTCCGGTGGCAGGTAGACCGCGTGCGGGCAGCGGGCCCGGGCCTGGCTGGTCGGCATCGCGCTGCGGACGCCGTAGCGGCGGGCCTCGTAGCTGGCCGAGCTGACCACGCCGCGCGGCCCGACGCCGCCGACGACCACCGGTCGGCCCCGCAGCTCGGGCCGGCGGCGCACCTCGACGGCGGCGAAGAAGGCGTCCATGTCGACGTGCAGGATCGGGCTGCCGGAGTCGTCGGCGTCCGGCCCGAAGCGCGGATCGCCACCCCGGGGCAACGACTGGCTGCGGCCCATCCCGGCAGGTTAACCCGGGGGTACGACATCACCAGCGGCCGGCGGGGCGTACCGCCCACGGGTCAGCCGCGGACGACCAGCAGCGGCACGGTCAGCTCGGCGGCGCTGTCCGACCCGTGGTACGCCACCAGCCGGGACGCCATCGGCCGCTCGGTGCGGGTGGCCAGGACCGCGTACGTGTCGTTGCAGCTCACCACCACGTCGCCGATGCGCCCCAGGTGCTCCTCAGGCACCGGCCCGAACCAGCCGTCGGCCACCATCTCGTCGCGGGTGCGTACCCGCGCCGCGGCACCGAGCACCTCCGACCAGGCGGCCACCACGTCGTCGACCGCACCCGGCACGACATGCAGGTAGCGCACCCGGGCCTCGCCGGCCACCAGCCGCACACTGGCACGCAGCCGCGGATCGGTGTCCAGGTCGAAGCGGTGCGTGGCGGGCACGTTGAGCTGGCCGTGGTCGGCGGTCACCAGCAGCGCCGCGTCCGGCGGCAGCCCGTCGACCAACCGGGCGAGCAGCGCGTCCACCTCGCTGGCGGCGACCCGCCAGGGCGTCGAGTCGACCCCGCCGAGGTGGCCGTGCCGATCGAGGTCCGGGTGGTAGCCGGAGACCAGGGTGGGCCCCGGGCCGGCGGCCAGCGCGGCCAGCATGGTGGCGGCCACGGCGTCCACGCCGGCGGCGCCCCGGAAGTCGCCGCCCCTGTTGGCGGCCAGGGTCAACCCGCTGCCGCCGAACTCCGGTCGGCTGACCACGGTCACCGCCACCCCCGCGGCGCGGGCCCGCTCCAGCTGCGTGGGCACCGGCTGCCAGCGCAGCGGCGACGGGTCGGCGGCCCAGTCGGTGTGGGTGAGCACCCGGTCGGTGCCGGGCACCCGCACGGTGAAGCCGAGCACCCCGTGCGCGCCCGGCGCGACGCCGGTGCCGAGCGTCACCAGGCTGGTCGGGGTGGTGGACGGGAAACCGGCGATGAGCGGCCGGCCCACCGTCGCGGCGAGCCCGGCGAGGGTCGGCGCGTACGGCGCGGCGGTCGGCAGCTGGTACCAGCCGAGCCCGTCGACCAGCAGCACGGCGATCCGACGTACCCCGGCCAGCGCCGGGGCCAGCCCGAGCGGGTCGGCCGCCCCGGGCACGCCCAGCACGGCCAGCGCGCTGGGCAGCACATCGGCGAGGCGCCCACCGGCGTGGTCGGGCCCGAGGATCGCCAGCGGCCCGTCGATCGCGGCAGCCGGACCGGTGCCGACCGGAGAGGCGGCACCGGTGGGCGGGACCGGCCCGGTCATGCCGGCCGGCGGGCGAACAGGTGCAGCTGGGCGGCCAGATCCCGGTACGGAGGCTGGGCGGCGAGCGCCCGCTCCAGCTCGACCAGCGCGGCCGACTGCCCGTCGGCGACCGCCGCCGGCAGCAGGTCGGCCAGCACGCGTACCCCGTGGATCTCCTCGACCACCAGCCCGGCGGTGCCGAGCAGCGCGGCGGCGCCGTCGGCGTCGTAGCGCCGGCGCAGGGTGTCGCGCGGCCCGGCGGTGCCGGCGGGATCGGCGGCCAGCGCGGCCGCGACGTCGAGGTGGCCGTTCATCGCCCGGCCCAGCACGGCGGCGGCCCGGCCGGCCACCAGCACGCTGGCCGCGCCGCCCGGGCGCAGCGCGGTGGCCAGCGCGGCGACCACCGGCGTCGGGTCGTCGACCACCTCCAGCACGGCGTGGCAGAGCACCAGGTCGACGCCGGCCGGCTCGACGAGCCCCGCGAGGGCGTCCCCGTCGCCCTGCACGGCGGCGATCCGGTCGGCCACCCCGGCCTCGGCGGCGCGGCGGGTGAGCGCGGCCAGCGCGTCGGGACTGGCGTCGACCACGGTGACGCGGTGCCCGGCGCGGGCCAGCGGGACGGCGAAACCGCCCGTGCCGCCACCCACGTCCAGCACGGTGAGCTCGGCGTCGCCGCGCCGGTCCAGCTCGGCGCGGAGCACCGACCAGATCACGGCGGTACGGGGGGTCAGCGGCGGCCCGGTGAACCGGCCTCGGGTCTGCTCCACTCGGTCGAGCCTAGTCACCCGGTCCATCCCCGGCCGTTGCGCGGTGACGCGGTCGGTCAGGACTCGGCGCCCTCGACCTCGTCCTCGGCGCGGGACCGCCGCTCGTTGGCGACCGGACCGTTGGTCACCTCGTACTCGTGGGGGTCGGCGAGATGAGACGGCATCCAACCCGCGCCGAGCCGGGTCCGTCGGGAGTTGGCGATGCCACCGGTGTACGTGTGATTCCCCATCACTGTTCATTCCCCTCATGGATCACGGGCCGCTCTGCCCGCTCGGCACGAGTCTCCCGCTCGGCGGCACCGGAAACCGTAATGTGGATCACTGGATTCAGCGAAAGTCACGGGAGGCGGGGCTGACCGGCGGCTCGATGGCGTCCAGCCGGTCGGCCACGAGGTTGGTCACGCCCTCGTGCCGCTCCAACCGCCCCCGGACCACCAGCGCGGCGCTGGTCCGGGCCACCCGCCGGTAGCGCTGCCACAGCCCCGGCGAGCAGGTGACGTTGAGCATCCCGGTCTCGTCCTCCAGGTTGAGGAAGGTGACCCCACCCGCGGTCGCCGGGCGCTGCCGGTGGGTGACGATGCCGCCGACCCGGATCCGCTGCCCGGGCTCCACCCGGCCGAGCCGGGCGATCGGCACCGCGCCGAGCACGTCGAGCTGCCCTCGGATGAACCGGGCCGGATGGCTCTCCGGCGACAGCCCGGTGGCCCACACGTCGGCGACCAGCCGGTCCACCGCCTCCATCCCGGGCAGCGTGGGTGCCGCCGCGCCGGTCACCGTGCCGGGCAGCCGACCCGGCCGGTCCTGGGCCGCCGCGCCGGCGGCCCAGAGCGCCTCCCGCCGGGTCAGCCCGAAACAGGCGAAGGCGTCCGCGGTGGCCAGCGCCTCCAACTGCGCGGCGGTGAGACCGACCCGCCGGGCCAGGTCCGGCATGTCCCGGTACGGCCCGTGCGTGCCGCGCTCGGCCTCGATCCGCTCGGCCAGCTCGTCGCCGAGGGTCCGTACGCCGGACAGCCCGAGCCGGACAGCCGGACCGCCCAGCCCCCAGGCGTGCGGCGGCTCCCCCGGCCCGCTGCCCCACCGGGTGTCCGGGGTGGACTCCAGCACCGCCTTCGCCCCGCTGGCGTTGATGTCCGGACGGCGTACCTCGACCCCGTGCCGGCGGGCGTCGTCGACCAGGGTCTGCGGGGAGTAGAAGCCCATCGGCTGGGCGTTCAGCAGCGCGGCCAGGAACGGCCCCGGGTGGTAGCGCTTGAGCCAGGAACTCGCGTAGACCAGGTAGGCGAAGCTCATCGCGTGGCTCTCCGGAAAGCCGTAGCTGGCGAACGCGGTGAGCTTGCGGTAGACGTCGTCGGCCAGCTCGCCGGTGATGCCCCGCTCGGCCATCCCGGCGTAGAGCCGGTCGGCGATGCGGGTCATCCGCTCGACCGAGCGTTTGGCGCCCATCGCCCGGCGCAGCTGGTCGGCCTCGGACGCGTCGAAGCCGGCCAGGTCGATGGCGAGCTGCATCAGCTGCTCCTGGAACAGCGGCACGCCCAGGGTCTTCTCCAGCGCGTTGCGCATCAGCGGGTGCGGGAACGTCACCGGCTCCAGGCCGTTCTTGCGCCGGATGAACGGGTGCACCGAGCCGCCCTGGATCGGGCCGGGCCGGATCAGCGCCACCTCGACCACCAGGTCGTAGAACTCGCGGGGCTTGAGCCGGGGCAGGGTGGCCATCTGGGCGCGGCTCTCCACCTGGAACACCCCGACCGAGTCCGCCCGGCAGAGCATGTCGTAGACCTCCGGGTCGTCCAGCGTCATGTCGCCGAGGTCCAGGCTCATGCCGATCATGTCGTAGCCGTAGTGCAGCGCGGAGAGCATGCCGAGGCCGAGCAGGTCGAACTTGACCAGACCGACCGCGGCGCAGTCGTCCTTGTCCCACTGGAGCACGCTGCGCCCGGGCATCCGCCCCCACTCCACCGGGCAGACCTCGATCACCGGCCGGTCGCAGATCACCATGCCGCCGGAGTGGATGCCCAGGTGCCGGGGGAACGTCTGCAACTCGTTGGCGTACTCGACCACCTGCTCGGGGATGTCCTCGACGTCGACCGTCGCGACCGAGCCCCACCGGTCGATCTGCTTGCTCCAGGCGTCCTGCTGGCCGGGTGAGAAGCCGAACGCCTTGGCCACGTCCCGCACCGCCGACCGGGGCCGGTAGGAGATGACGTTGGCGACCTGGGCGGCGTGCTCCCGGCCGTAGCGGGTGTAGACGTGCTGGATCACCTCCTCCCGGCGGTCGGACTCGATGTCCACGTCGATGTCGGGCGGGCCGTCCCGCTCCGGGGCGAGGAAACGCTCGAAGAGCAGCCGGTGCCGGACGGCGTCCACGTTGGTGATCCGCAGCGCGTAGCAGACCGCCGAGTTGGCCGCCGAGCCCCGACCCTGGCAGTAGATGTCCTGCTCACGGCAGAACGCGACGATGTCGTAGACCACCAGGAAGTAGCCGGGGAAGCCCAGCTCCTCGATCATGTTCAGCTCGTGGTCGAGCTGCGCGTACGCCGTCGGGTGCGCCTGCGGCGGGCCGTAGCGCTCGCGTGCCCCGTCGGCGGTCAGCTTCCGCAGCCAGCTCATCTCGGTGTGCCCCGGCGGCACCGGGTACGCCGGCAGCTGCGGCGCGACCAGTTGGAGGTCGAAGGCCAGCTCGGCGCCGAACTCGGCGGCCCGGGCCACCGCGCCCGGGTACGCGGCGAACCGGGCCGCCATCTCCGCGCCGCTGCGCAGGTGGGCGGTGGCCGCCGCGGGCAACCAGCCGTCGATCTCGTCCAGGCTGCGCCGGGCCCGCACGGCGGCGACCGTGGTGGCCAGCCGACGCCGGCCGGGGCTGGCGTAGTGCACGTTGTTGCTGGCCACCGTCGGCAGCCCGGCCGCGGCGGCCAGGTCGGCGAGCGCGTCGTTGCGGTCGGCGTCGACGGGATGGCCGTGGTCGGTCAGCTCCACCGCCACCGTCTCCGCGCCGAAGAGCGCGGTCAGCCGGTCCAGCTCGCGGGCCGCCGCGTCCACCCCCTCGGTGAGCAGCGCCGCCGGCACGTGCCCCTTGCGGCAGCCGGTCAGCACCAGCACGTGGTCGCGCAGCTCGGCGGCGACCTCCTCCAGCTCCCCGTAGACCGGGCGGCCCTTCTCCCCGCCGCGCAGCTGGGCGCGGGCGATGGTGGTGGCCAGCCGGGCGTACCCCTCGTGGCCGTGCGCGAGCACCAGCAGGTGCGCGCCGTGCGGGTCGGGCTCGCCGTTCTGCGGGCCGGGCAGCCCGAGGGAGAGTTCCGCGCCGAAGATGGTCGGCAGGCCCAGCGTGCGGGCCGCCTCGGCGAAGCGGACCACACCGTAGAAGCCGTCGTGGTCGGTGACGGCGAGCGCGGTGAGCCCCAGCCGGGCCGCCTCCTCGGCCAACTCCTCCGGATGGCTGGCGCCGTCGAGGAAGCTGAAGTTGGTGTGCGCGTGCAGCTCGGCGTAGGGCACCACACCGTCGGGGCGGGCCAGCTCGGGCGGCTGGTACTGCTCACGTCGGCGGCTCCAGGCCGGGGAGTCCCCACCGTCGGCGTCCACGGCGAGCGGGTCCACCACGTGCAGGTGCCGCTCGCCCCGGCTCCCCCGCTTGTCGTCGGCCCGGCCGGAGAGCACCCGCTCCAGCTCCGACCAGGGCATCTTCGGGTTGTGGAAGCTCATCCGGCCGGCTCCGTCGGCGAGAGGATCGGTGAGCGGTATACCTGAGAGTCATAAATATGCCTGACAGTCATATCGCTCACCGGGGCATCCGCCCCCGGCGTGCAGCGGACCGACCGGTCGGACAGGATCAGCTCAGTCATAGATCGCCTCCACCAACCACTGCCCGGCCTCGACGGCGAGCAGCAGGGCGGTACCGTCGGCGAGGCCGATCTGGAACCGGGCCCGGCGGTGGGCCTCCGCCGGCACCCACCAGCGCTCGTCCACCGGCCACGGCCCGGCCCAGCCGACGATCTCCGCCGGCCGGCCGGTGCCGACCTGCAGCCGTGCGGGTGGGGCGCTCACCGCCAACCGAGCGCTGACCACCACCGGCTCGCCGGCAGCGTCCTGCACGGTCGCCGCGAGCGGGCTGGCCAGCACCACCGCCGGCGCGGGCGCGGGGAGCTGGCCGGGCCAGGGCGGGGCACCGGCGCGGGCGGGGAGCCGTTCGTCGCCCCACGGCACCAGTCGCACCTGGTCGGCCGGAGATCGCCCGCCGCCGAGCACCGCGGTGACCACCGCTTCCGGGCCGAGGATGCCCTGCACCCGGTTCAACGCCCGGTGCGCCCGCTCCCGCTCCTCGCCGGCCTCCCCCCAGAGGCCGGCCTGCAGGCCGGCCTGGGCGATCACCCCGTCCGGGACCAGCCGCAGCCGGATGATGCCGGCCGTCGGCCGGGCCGGTCGGGCACCGGCCCGGCCGTTGCTGCCGGAGAGCCAACCGTCGAGCTGCCAGCGCACCCGGTCGGCGATGGCCGCGGCGGTGAGCAGGCCGTCGTGCCGCCACACCCGGTGCAGCTCCTGCCCGTGCGCGGTGACCGCCTCGATGCCGAGCCGGGTGCAGGCCAGGCCGTGCCCGGCCAGCCGGTCGTGCAGCTGCTCGGCCAGCGCGCGGGCGGCGAACGCCGCCGCGTCGACCCGGTCGATCGGCTCGTCGTGCTCGGCGGTCACCGTCAGGTCGGCCGGCGGCTGCCGGACGGCGAGCGGACGATGGTCCCGCCCGGCGGCCAGCCGGTGGGCCAGCGCGCCGTCGAACCCGAACCGGGCCAGCACGTCGCCGGCCGGCAACGCGGCGAAGTCGCCGAGGGTCCGTACCCCCAGCCGGCGCAGCAGGTCGGCCAGCGCCGACCGGCCGAGCGCCTCGACCGGCAGCCCGGCCAGGAACTCAGGCGTCCCGCCCGGCGCCACCACCCGGCCGGCGCGGGCGGCCAGCCCCGCGGCGAAGACCCCGTCGGCGATGCCGACCTGACTCTCCACCAGACACGACTGGGCGATGTGCTCGATGATCCGCTCGGCGGCGGCCTCCTCGCCGCCGAGGTAACGGCTCGGACCCCGGGCGGCCACCGCGCAGGCGCCCGGGCGGACCACCTCGACGCCGGCGACCAGCTCCTCCACCGCGGCGACCACCGGCTCGAACGCCCGGGCGTCCCGGCCGGGGTCGTACTCCACGACGGTGAGCTGCGGGCACCGACCCTGCGCCTCCCGCTTGCGCAGCCCTCGGCGCACCCCTTCGGCGCGGGCCCGCTCGGAGCAGGCGACCACCCGGTTGCCGTGCAGCACGGCGACCGGGCCGGTGGCCGGCACCCCGTCGACGATCTCGGCGGCGAGCACCGGCCAGTCCGGGCACCACAGCAGCAAGGTCCGTGTCGGCGAGCCGGTCACCCCGCGCCGACCAGGGTGAGCGCCGGACGGGTCGCGGTCGGCACCGTACGGGGGATCACCCGGGTGAGCTCGTCACCGGGGAGCCAGACCTTGATCTCCTTGGGTCGGGCGGCCGCCCCACGCCCGCGCGCCGAGACGGTGACCTCCCGGCGGCGCAGCCGGCCCCGGCCCGACCCGAGCCCCTCCCAGACCCCGCGGACCACCTGCAACGTCACGTCCGCGCCGTCCCAGCGGCCGTACGGGACGAGCACGCTGCCGCGCTGCCGGGCCCGGGCGGCCAGCCGGGTGGCGACCGAGGCGGAGACCGTGGCCGGCACGGCGGTGACCACGACGTCCACCCCGTCGATCAGCGCGGCGACCACGGTGGCCCACTCGGGGCCGGGATTCGGCACCAGGGCCAGCCGGTCCAGGGCGATGCCCAACTCGGCGGCCGCGCCCGCGCCGAACGTCGGCACGCCGACCACGGCGCACCACGAGCCGGCCCGGGACGCCTCGGCGAGCAGGGCCAGCACCAGCGAGGTGCCCCCGCTGCGCCGGGGTTGGCCGACGGCGACCGCGATGGTGCTGCCCCGACGCAGGCCCCGGTTGGGCAGCAGGCCGGTCAGCTCGGGTGCCACCGGCAGCACCCGGTGGCCGCCGCCGACCGGGTCGGGTGCGCTCGCCGGGCGTACCAGATCGGCCAGTGCGGCGGAACCGACCACCATGCGGCCCGCCATCGGACCAACCCCCCGTCGTTGCTGTGGATCAGATCAGGACCGGCACGCTGTGACGCCGGCCGCCCGGCTCCCCCCGCCGGGCGGTCGGCGTCACGGCGGGATCATGCGGCGAGGCCGTCCAGGGCCGGTTGGTGAGCCACGCCGAGCGCGGTCTCCACCACCGAGACGAACTGTTCGGCCGCGCGCAGCAGGTCGTCGGCCTCCCGGGCGCTGACCACCCGGGGGATGCCGGCCTCGGCGGCGGCCCGCTTGCCGGCGCCGGCGGCGAAGAACCGGGCCCACTCGTCGAGCTCGGGGGCGACGGCGCAGAGCAGGACCCAGACGCTGGTGATCCGGTTGCGCCGGCTCGGCGCGGGTCGGGCACGGGCGGCGAGCAGTGCGGCGGCCGCACGCAGCGCCGCCAGGTGGGCGGCCGCGTAGCGCAGGCCGTCGGGTCGGGTCTGGCCGGCTTCGACCAGCCCGCGCCGAGCCAACGTGAGGAGCTGGGTGGGGGTGCGGTGCGGCAGCACGTGCGCCGGCACCGTCGGTGCCTGAGCCGGGTTGGTCGGCATGGACTGTCTCCTCCACTGGCCGGGGCGTCGCCTCGGCGTGTGCCGCCGACGGGATGCCGAGGTCGGGTGGTGCGGAGGAAGACGCACCGGGTGTGGCCGGCCGGGTGTGGATGCTTCCCCACACCACACCCGGCCGGCGTACCGGCGGGTTCGTCGCCCGCCGCCCGGGGGTCGTGGGCGGCGGGCGACGATCCTGCCTGTCGGGACCGGGCTCGCGACTGCCCGGAAACCCAGGTGCGGCCCGCGGAGCCGCACCGGCCGGAGCTGGCGCCGCGAAACACCGCGCTCCGGCTGGTTGGAACGGGCGTTCGAGGCAATCGAACACTCGTTCTAACTGCTGCTGACAGTACACCTCCCCTCCGACGAAAATGCAACGTGTGACGCGCAGCAGCCGGTCGCGCAGCCAGAGCCCGCCCGCGGTGGCCGGGGCGAGGAAGGGGCCGGGGCTGGCCCCGCGCTGCCAGCGCATCGCGTAGTCACGCAGCCGCGCCCACCGGCCGACCCGGGGCCGTGACACCGGACGGGGACACGCCGTGGCCGGCCGACCCGGCCGCCGACGGACCGGGAAGAATGGCGACATGCAGCCACACCCGAACGTACGGGCGGTGCAGGACGCGCTGGCCGGCGCCGCCGCGCTCGACGGCGCCGGCCAGCCCAGCACGGTCCGCCTGCTGCCCGACGCGGTGCACACCGCCGCCGCAGCCGCCGAGGCGCTCGGCGTCCAGGTCGGCCAGATCGCCAACTCGCTCATCTTCGACGCGGACGACGCGCCGCTGCTCGTGCTCACCTCCGGCGCGCACCGGGTGGACACCGCCGGCCTGGCCGCGTCGATCGGGGTCACCCGGCTGCGCAGGGCCACCCCGGAGTTCGTCCGGACGCACACCGGGCAGCCGATCGGTGGGGTCGCCCCGCTCGGGCACCCGCGACCGCTGCGCACCCTGGTGGACACCGCGCTGGAGGCGTACCCGGAGATCTGGGCCGCGGGCGGCGTACCGCAGGCGGTCTTCCCGACCACCTACGCCGAGCTGCTGCGGGTCACCGCCGGCACCCCGGCCGAGGTGGCGTGAGCGAGCGAACCAGCGGGCACAGCAACGAGCGAACCAGCGGGCACAGCAGCGCCGTTCCGGATCTGGTCACCCTGCACGTGTGGCGGACCTCCCGCGGCGCGTTGCCCCGGGCGCTGGCCCGGATGGCGGTGGACCCGGGCCGGCTGCGTGGCCTCCCGGGCGTCCGGTTCGGCAAGCTGCTGGGCACCGGGACCGGCACCGGCTTCGGGCCGGGTGACGCCGACCTGACCCGGTGGGCGGCGCTGACCGTCTGGGACTCCCCCGCCGCGGCGGACGGCTTCGACGAGTCGCCGGTCGGCCGCGCCTGGGCGCGGATCGCCCGCGCCCACGCACGGGTCGACCTGCGGCCGCTGAGCAGCCGGGGCGAGTGGTCCGGTCAGCGGCCGTTCGGCGAGCCACCGGGCGGCCGGGTCACCGGCCCGGTGCTGGCACTGACCCGGGCCCGGCTGCGGGCCCGCCGGGCGGCCACCTTCTGGCGGGCGATCCCCCCGGTGGCCGCCGCCCTGCGCGACGCGCCGGGACTGCTGGCCCGGTTCGGCGTCGGCGAGGCGCCGCTGGGTTGGCAGGGCACGGTGAGCGTGTGGCGCGATCAGACAGACCTCGTGGCGTTCGCGTACCGTCACCCGGAGCACCGGGCGGCGATCATGCGAACCCCCACCGCGGGCTGGTACGCCGAGGAACTGTTCGCACGGTTCGAGGTGCGCGACGTGGCCGGCGACCGGACGGTGCTCGGGTGGGTCGCCGACGGCGACCCGGGAACGGTGAAGGGTGGACGGGCATGAGGTTGGTGCGCTGGACACCGGACGATCTCGTCCGGCGGCTGGACGACGTGGTGGCCGTCTACGGCGAGGCGATGGGATACCGCACCGACCTGCTGGAGGCCCGGCGCGGCTACATCGCCACCCACGTCCGCCGGCCGGGGTTCCGTGCCGTCGCCAGCCTGACCAGCGAGGGTCACCTCGCCGGTTTCGGTTACGGCTACCTGGGCGGCCCCGGGCAGTGGTGGCACGACCAGGTGCACCGGGCGCTGGACGCCCCGACCCGGCAGCGCTGGCTGACCCACTGCTTCGAGGTGGTCGAGCTGCACGTCCGGCCGCCGGCGCAGGGGCACGGCCTGGGCGCCGGCCAGCTGCGCGCCCTGCTCACCATGGCCGAGGGTGACACCACGCTGCTGTCCACCCCGGAGGCCGACGAGCAGACCTCGCGGGCGTGGCGGCTGTACCGGCGGTTCGGCTTCGTCGACGTCCTGCGCGACTTCCACTTCCCCGGTGACGAGCGGCCGTTCGGCGTGCTCGGCCGGGATCTGCCTCTCGAGCGCCCGGCGTCATGACCCGGCGGGGGATCTCCTGGACGCTGCTCGCCGTCCTGGTGCTCGCCCAGATCTGCTACCCGCTGACCACCGGCGTCACCAGGGCCGGGCTCACGGTGGCGACCGTCGTGCTCGGCTGGCTTCTGTCGGTCGGTCACGCGCTGCTCAGCCGGGGGCCCCGGGCCGCGGCGGCGCTGGTCGCCGTGGCCACCGGTGGCGGGTTCGCGATCGAGGCGGTCGGGGTGGCCACCGGCGTGCCGTTCGGCAGCTACGACTACTCCGGCGAGCTCGGCCCCAAGCTGGCCGGGGTACCCCTGATCATCCCGCTGGCCTGGACCTGGATGGCGTGGCCGGCATGGCTGGCGGCGGTCCGGCTGACCGGCGGCACCGGCTCGCCGGCCCTGCGGCGGGTACGCCGCATCGCCCTGGCCGCGCTGGGGCTGGCCGCCTGGGATCTCTTCCTCGACCCGCAGATGGTGGCCGAGGGGTACTGGGTCTGGCGGGACGGCACCCCGGCGCTGCCCGGCCTGCCCGGCATCCCGGTCAGCAACTACCTCGGCTGGCTGCTCTTCGCGGTGCTGCTGATGAGCGCGCTGCGCCCGCTGGCCGGCCCGGCCGCCGAACGCACCGACCAGCGGGACCATCCGATGATCGCGCTCTACCTGTGGACGTACGCCTCCAGCATCCTGGCCCACGCGGTCTTCCTCGACCTGCCCGCCTCGGCGCTCTGGGGCGCGGCCGGCATGTCGGTCACCGCCGTGCCGCTGGCGGTGACCCTGCTGCGCGCCCGCCGGGCGGCCCCCGACGCCCTCCGGGAGGGCCACCAGCCGCACCGCCCCGGCGTCGACGCGACCCGATGACCGTCCTGCTCGCCCTGCTGCTCGCCGTCGCCGCGCTGACCGGGCACACCTGGGTCAACGCCTCGCGCTGGCTGCGCCGGCCCACCGACCGACCGGACGAGGTCGCCGAGCCGGTCGCCGTGCTGCTGCCCCTGCGCGACGAGGCCACCCGGGTCAACGGATGCCTGCGCGCCCTGCTCGCCCAGCGCGGTGTGCCCGGGCTCCGCATCGTGGTCCTCGACGACGGCTCCACCGACGGCACCGCCGACGTGGTCCGCGCGGTGGCCGGCGACGACCCCCGGGTCACCCTGCTCACCGGGGTCGCCCCACCGCCGGGCTGGCTGGGCAAGCCGCACGCCTGCTGGCAGCTGGCCACCCGGGCCGACCCGGCGGCCACCGCACTGGTCTTCGTCGACGCCGACGTGGTCCTCGCCCCGCACGCCGTGGCGGCGGCCGTCACCGAGCTGCGCGCCGCCCGCGCGACGCTGCTGTCGCCGTACCCCCGGATCGTGGTGGCGACGGCGGCCGACCGGCTGGTGCAACCGCTGTTGCAGTGGCTCTGGTTGACCTTCCTGCCGCTGCGCGCGATGGAACGCTCGCCGCGGCCGTCGCTGGCCGCGGCGGGCGGGCAGTTCCTGGTGCTGGACCGCGCCGGCTACACCGCCGCCGGCGGGCACGCCGCCGTCGCCGACCGGATCCTGGAGGACGTCGAGCTGGCCCGGGCGGTCAAGCGGGCCGGTGGGCGGATCGCCCTGGCCGACGGCTCCCGGCTGGCCGCGTGTCGGATGTACGACGACTGGCCGCAGCTGCGCGACGGGTACACGAAGTCGCTCTGGGCATCGTTCGGTCACCCGGGCGCGGCAGCCGCCGTGGTCGCGTCGCTGCTGCTGCTCTACACCGCCCCGCCGCTGGTCACGGTGGTGGCCCTGGCGGCCGGCGCGCCCGTGGTGGCGGCCGTGGGCCTGGCCGGTTACCTGCTCGGAGTGGCCGGGCGGGTGCTCACCGCGCGGGCGACCGGCGGCCGGTGGTGGCCCGACGCGCTCGCACACCCCGTGTCGGTCGTGGTCCTCGGTTGGCTGACCCTGCGGTCGTACCATCTGCGAAAGCAGCGCCGCCTGACCTGGCGGGGCCGCCCGGTCAGCTAGGAGGGCGCGGCATGGCGCGGATCGTGGTCGTCGGCGCCGGGGTGGGTGGCCTCGCCACCGCCGCCCGGCTGGCCGCCACCGGGCACCAGGTGACCGTCCTCGAGCGGGCCGACACGGTCGGCGGCAAGCTCGGCCGGTACGCGCACGACACCCCGGCCGGGTCGTTCCACTTCGACACCGGGCCGAGCCTGCTCACCCTGCCCGAGGTCTTCCACGACCTGTTCGAGGCCACCGGGGCGAAGCTCGACGAATACCTGGACCTGGTGCCGCTGGACCCGATCGTCCGGCACGTCTTCGGAGACGGTGGCCCTGCGCTGGACTCCTGCGCCGACCCGGTGGAGTTCGCCGCCCGGGTCGGGGCCGCCTTCGGTGACCGGGCGGCGGCCGACTGGCAGCGGCTGTGGCGCCGGGCGGCGCGGGTGTGGCACGCCTCCTCGCGGGACGTCCTGCGCCGTACCGTCGACTCCCCCCGCGACCTCGCGTCGCTGGCCTGGCGCGTCGGCGACCTGGCCGCCATCGCCCCGGGCCGTACCCTGCGCGGGCTGGGCCGCCGGCACCTGTCCGACCCACGGCTGCGGATGCTGCTGGACCGGTACGCGACCTACACCGGCGCCGACCCGCGTCGGGCGCCGGCGGCCCTGGTGGCGGTCCCCTACGCCGAGCTGACCTTCGGCGGCTGGTACCTGCGCGGCGGGTTGGGCACGCTCGCCGACGCGCTGCTGACGCGCTGCCTGGATCTCGGCGTGGTCGTGCAGACCGGCGCCACGGTGACCCGGATCGACGCCGCCGGCGGCCGGGTGCACGGGGTACGCCTCGCCGGCGTCACCGCGCCGGTGCCCGCCGACGTGGTGGTGGCCAACGTGGACGCGCTGACCGTCTACCGCGACCTGCTGCCGCACGCGCGCCGGCTGGCCGGGCTGGCCGACCGCAGCCTGGCCGGCTTCGTGCTGCTGCTCGGCGTCTCCGGCAGCACCGGGCTGGCGCACCACAATGTCTTCTTCCCGCGCGACTACGACGCGGAGTTCGACGCGGTCTTCGGTGACCCGGGACGCGGCGTACGGGCCCGGCTGGCGGTCGACCCGACGGTGTTCGTCACCGTGGCCGACGACCCGATGGCCCGCCCGGCCGGGCACGAGGCGTGGTTCGTGCTGGTCAACGCCGCCCGGCAGGGCACCGCCGCGGGCGCGGTCGACTGGCGGCGTCCGGGGTTGGCCGACGCGTACGCCGACCGGATCCTGGCGGTGCTGGCGGAGCGTGGCGTGGACGTCCGCGACCGGCTGCTGTTCCGCGAGGTCCGTACGCCGGCCGACCTGGACGCGGCGACCGGCGCGCCGGGTGGCTCGATCTACGGCACGGCCGGTGGGCTGCTCCGCCCGGCCAACCGGGGCCCGGCGCACGGGCTGTGGCTGGTGGGCGGCTCCAGTCACCCCGGCGGCGGGCTGCCGATGGTGACCCTCTCCGCGCAGATCGTCGCCGAGGAGATCGGCCCCGCCTGGTAGGTGCGGGGGTCAGCCGGCGTCGAGCAGCGCGCGGCGGACGGTGGAGAGCAACTGACCCAGACCGAAACCGGCCAGCAGCACCCACACCGCGGTCGCCATGGTGATGGTGCCGGCGGCGAGGTCCGGCTCGATCAGCCCGGTCAGCCCGGCGACCAGCAACCCGACCAGCGCCACCGAGACGCGGGTGGGGCGTTCGCCCACGGTCACCGCGCCGATGTCCCGCATGCCGGCGGAGACCGCTCGGGCCCGGACGTACTCGTGCAGCCAGGACAGCGCGCCGCCCGCGACCACCAGCGCGCCCGGCGCGCCGACCAGCCAGAACGCCAGCAGCCACGCCACCTCACCGAGCCGGTCGGCGACCGAGTCGTAGACGTAGCCGAGCCGGGTGGTGCGGCCGGTGGCGACCGCCACGGCACCGTCCACGCTGTCCGCCACCGCGGCGAGGAGCACGAACAGCGCGCCGAGGAACGGCCCGTCCGCCGGCCGGGTCACCAGCAGCGGTACGCAGAAGCAGAGCAGCACCCCGGCCACGGTGACCGCCGTGGGGCCGACCCGCAGCCGGCCCAGCACGTACCCGACGTGGTACGCGAACCGCAGCCAGGCGCGCACCACCGGCGCGGCCGTCCGGGGGTCGAACCCACCGTGCAACCGCGCCCACGCCGTGGCGTACTGGTCCCAGTTCAGCTGTGTGTCCACCACTGATCAACCGTCGCGCCGGGCATCAGGTGTCGCGGCTGCCCGCTCACACCGGCGCGCCGGCCCTGAGATTCTGCCAGACCTCACGGGTCGCGGTGGACCGGTTGAGGGTGATGAAGTGGATCCCCGGTACGCCCTCGTCGAGCAGCCGGCGGGACATCTCGCTGGCCTGCTCGATGCCGAGCCGGCGGACCGCCTCCGGGTCGTCGGCGACCCGCTCGAAGCGCGCCGCCAGCGCCGGCGGGAAGGGCGCCCCGGACAGCTGCACGGACCGCTCGATGGTGCCGATCTGGGTCACCGGCATCACCCCGGCGAGGATCGGGGTGTCGCAGCCGGCGGCGGCCACCCGGTCACGCAGCCGCAGGTAGTCGTCGGCCTCGAAGAACATCTGCGTGATCGCGAACTCGGCGCCGGCCCGGCACTTGCGGACGAAGTGCGCGGTGTCGCTGGTCACGTCCGGCGAGCGGGGGTGCTTGTACGGGAAGGCCGCCACGCCCACGCTGAAGTCGCCGGCGTCCCGCACGAGGCGCACCAGGTCCTCGGCGTAGTCCACGCCCTCGGGGTGGCGGACCCACTCGCCGCCCGGGTTGCCCGGCGGGTCGCCGCGCACCGCCAGCACGTTGCGCACCCCCACCCCGGCGAGCCGACCGATCACGTGCCGCAGCTCGGCGACGGAGTGGTTGACCGCGGTCAGGTGGGCCATCGGCAGCAGGGTGGTGTCGGTGGCGATCCGCTCGGTGACCGCCACGGTGGTGTCCCGGGTCGAGCCGCCCGCGCCGTAGGTGATCGACACGAACGACGGGCGCAATGACTCCAGCTCACGGATCGCCTGCCAGAGCAGCCGCTCCCCCGCCTCCGTCTTGGGCGGGAAGAACTCGAACGAGAAGGTGGGCTGACGGTCACGGATGAGCTCCCCGATCGCCGGCTGCGGATTGGGGAGTACCGAGGGAAGACCGAGCGCCACGCCCCGACTCTAGCGGTCAGCGTCCGTACCACCCAGGCGCTTCCCATCCCCGCGCACGGATCGACGGAGCCGAACGGCGCGTGCGGTGGCCGGCGTCGCCCCGCGCGCCCCGGCCCGGCGGGCGGAAAGCCGTCGTACCCACGGGGTAGTAATGGGTGGCGCGGGAGGGTCGGCGGGGGCGGTCCGGGGGCACGCGCGGGGGTCAGCAGCCGAGCGGTGACGCCGGTCCCGTCCGGTCGGGCGGGCGGGTCGTCAGCGCACCGACGCCCGCCGGGAGGACGCATGACCCCGCCCCCACCGCCGCGCCCAGCACAGCTCGGGCCGCTGCTCGCCCGGTGCCGGCTGGCCCGGGGCTGGAGCCAGGAGCGCACCGCCGCCGAGTTGTGTGCCGCCGCGGGGGTGCCGACGTTGAGCCGGCACGAGGTGTCCCGGTGGGAACGGCAACGACGCGTCCCGGGAGGGTTCTGGCTCGGTTGGCTCGCCGTCGTGCTGGACGTGCCGCTGGTGGTGCTCGCCGAGGCCGCCGCGGCCACCCGGCGGGCCGGTCCCGCTCGGGCCGTCGGGCCGGGCCGGGCCACCGTGGCCGGCGCGCGGCCCGCGGGGCGCGCGGGCCGGGGTCGCACGGGCGGGGCCGGCGGGAGTACGCGTGGCGGTGGAGCGCGGTACGCGGCGACCGGCTAGCGTCGTGGCGTGACCCACGCTGCTCCCGTGTCTCCTGTCGACCGTGCTGGCCTGCGGCAGCGGGTCGACAAGGCTCTCACCGAGTTCCTGGCCGGCCAGCGGATACGGTTGACCGCCGTGGACGACGCCCTGGTCCCGGTGGCCGAGGCGATCGAGGCGTTCGTGCTCGGCGGCGGCAAGCGGCTGCGCCCGGCCTTCGCGTACTGGGGGTTCCGGGGCGCCGGCGGGGTGGACGGCGACCAGGTGCTCACCGCCCTGGCCGCGCTGGAGTTCGTGCAGGCCAGCGCCTTGATCCATGACGACCTGATGGACCGCTCCGACACCCGGCGCGGCGAGCCGGCCGTGCACCGGCGGTTCGCCGCCCGGCACCGGGCGGCCGGCTGGGGCGGTGACCCGGACGGGTTCGGCGACGCCGCGGCGATCCTGCTCGGCGATCTGTGCCTGGTCTGGTCCGACGAGTTGCTGCACTCAGCGGGACTGGACCTGCGGGCGGTGGCCCGGGCCCGGCCGGTCTTCGACGAGATGCGCACCGAGGTCACCGTCGGGCAGTACCTCGACGTGCTGACCCAGGTCACCGGGGACACGTCGGTGGAACGGGCCAGCAAGGTCGCCCGGTACAAGTCGGCGAAGTACACGGTCGAGCGTCCGCTGCTGCTCGGGGCCGCGCTGGCCGACGCGACGGCGGACGTACGGACGGCCTACTCGGCGTACGGGCTGCCGCTGGGCGAGGCGTTCCAGCTCCGCGACGACGTGCTGGGCGTCTTCGGCGACCCGGCGCTGACCGGCAAGCCCGCCGGGGACGACCTGCGGGAGGGCAAGCGCACGTACCTGGTGGCGGCGGCCGTGGAGGCCACCGACGACGCCGGCCGGGAGCTTCTGCTCAGCCGGCTCGGCGACCCGGAGCTCGACGAGCAGGGGGTGGCCCGGCTGCGCGAGCTGATCTCGGCGAGCGGGGCGCTGGCCCGCACCGAGCAGCGGATCGTCACGCTCACCGACACGGCGCTGGCGGCGCTGGCCGCCGTCGACCTCGACACCGAGGCCCGCCAGGCCCTCGTCGACCTGGCCATAGCCGCCACCCGCCGCGCCGACTGACCCCACCCGGCCTCCCGGCCCCGCCCCCCGCCCTCCCGCCCCGGCCCTCCCTCGTTGATCATGAGGTTGGCGGGGCGACAGGCCGGTGCGGGTGCCGCCAACCTCATGATCGACGCGGGGAAAGGGGCCGGGGGCGGAGGCTAGAAGCCGAGGGCCTGGGCTCGGCGTTTGACTTCGCGGGCCTGGTCGCCGGAGAGGGCGGCGGCCGGGGTGGCGCCGGGGAGGGTGTCGTCCGGCTCGTAGAGCCAGCGCAGCGCGGCCTCGTCGTCGTAGCCGTTGTCGGAGAGCAGGTTGAGCACGCCGGGTAGGTGCTTGAGCACGGTCTGGTTGGCCACCAGGTCCGCCGGCACCCGGCGGATGCCGTCGCGGCGGACCGCCAGCAGCTCCCGGTCGCGGATCATCTGGTGCACCTTGCTGATCGACACGTCGAGGCGCTCGGCGACGTCGGGCAGGGTGAGCCAGCCGGCCGGGTCGGCGGGTCCGGCGAGCTCGGGGCCGGGCACGGCCTGGTCGGGTACGGGTTCGGTCACCCGATCACCCTGCCACGCCGTCGCCCGGCCGAGCCACCGGCACCCCGGGACGCGTCCTCCGGACCGCTCGTGGACCGCCGGTGACCAGCGGATGAAGGGTCGGGACGGGGGCGGCGAGCGCGAAGGGACGGACCAGGTTCGCCGCCGGCTGTAGCATCCTGTTCAACCTTTGCCCCCTGGACACATAGACTCCCTGCCGATGGACACACAGGTCGCCGACACGTTGCTGGGCTCGCTGATCGACGGGCGCTACCGCATTCGCGGTCGCGTGGCCCGTGGCGGCATGGCGACCGTGTACACCGCAACCGACGAACGCCTCGAGCGCACCGTCGCTGTCAAGATCATTCACCCGACCCAGGCGCCGGAGGCCCGCGCCCGGATCGCCAACTTCGTGGCCCGGTTCACCGACGAGGCGAAGACCATCGCCCGGCTGACCCACCCGAACGTGGTGGCGGTCTACGACCAGGGCACCCACGGCGGGCTGCCGTACCTGGTGATGGAGTACGTTCGCGGCCGCACGCTGCGCGACGTGCTGGCCGAGCGACGCCGGCTCAACCCGGACGAGGCGCTGGCCATCGCCGAGCAGATGCTCGCGGCGATCGCCGCCGCGCACCGCGCCGGCCTGGTGCACCGCGACGTCAAGCCGGAGAACGTGCTGGTCGCCGAGGCGCCCACCGGCGGGGTCGCCAACCTGGTCGACAGCGTGGTCAAGGTGGCCGACTTCGGGTTGGCCCGGGCGGTCGAGGCGAGCGCCGACGAGGAGCAGGGCAACCAGCTGATGGCCACCGTGGCGTACGTCGCCCCGGAGCTGGTCACCGAGGGTCGGGCCGACCCGCGTACCGACGTGTACTCGGCGGGCATCGTGCTGTTCGAGATGCTCACGGGTCGGGTGCCCTACGACGGCGACCGACCGGTGGACGTCGCCTGGCAGCACGTCGACCGCGACGTGCCGGCACCGTCGACGCTGGTGCCCGGCCTGCCGCCGATCCTCGACGATCTGGTTCAGCGGGCCACCCGGCGCGATCCCGGCGCCCGGCCCGCCGACGCCGGGGCCCTGCTGGCCGATGTGCAGGCCGCCCGGGACGACCTGGGCGACTCCAACAGTCGTACCGCCGTGCTGCGCCGGGTGACCGACGAACCGCCGGTGTCCCAGCCGACGATGATGGTCGCCACCGTCCGCCCGGCCGAGCGCCCGGCCTGGGCCCGGCTGCCCGAGGGCGGCGGGCAGGGGCCGGGCCGGCGGCGGGCCGCCCCGGAGCCGGCGGACGGCCTGGGGTCCCGGCTCGCCGCGCTGCGCAGCACGGTGCTGGGCAACCCGCAGGGCCGGCTGGCCGTCGGCGCCGTGGTGGTGGTGCTGGGCCTGGTGGCCGCGCTCGGCGGCTGGTGGTTCGGCGTCGGCCGCTACACGTCGGCCCCGCAGCTGGTCAGCCTGAGCAAGGCCGACGCGCAGGCGCAGGCCGAGCGCGCCGGGCTCACCCTGGTCTACGGCGAGCCGCGCTACGACGAGAAGGCCCCGAAGGACAGCGTGCTGGGGCAGAGCCCGGCGTCGTCCACCAAGATCGTCAAGGGTGGCACGATCACCCTGACCCTCTCCCTCGGTCCCGAGCGCTTCCCGGTACCGGACGTGATCGGCAAGGAGTTCGAACTGGCCGAGGCGGACCTGGTCAACGCGAAGCTGGTGGTGGCCAAGGGCACCGCCCGCTACGACGACAACCTGCCGGCCGGGGTCGTGGTGGACAGCTCTCCCAAGGTGGGCGCCGAGGTCAAACCGGGCGCGAAGATCACCCTTATCCTGAGCCGCGGCAGGGCGCCGGTGTCGGTGCCGAACCTGGTCGGCAAGAGCCTGACCGAGGCCCGGACCACCCTGGCCCAGCTCAACCTGGTGCTGGTCGAGACCTACAAGGACTCCGACAAGCCCAAGGACGAGATCCTGAGCCAGAGCCCGGCCGATGGCACCGGCGTGGAGAAGGGCACCCAGGTCAAGCTGGACGTCAGCAAGGGCCCGCCGCTGGTGGTCGTACCCCGGGTGGTCGACCTGCCCTGCCCACAGGCCAAGCAACTGCTGGAGAGCCAGGGCTTCCCGGTCGCCATCCAGCTCAACCCGAACGCCGTGGTCCGTTTCCAGAACCCGGGCGAGAACTCGCAGGTGCCGCCGGGCACCCAGGTCACCATCGGGTGCTTCTGAGATGCCGGTGATCCGCTCCCGACCGGTCGGCGCGCACACCCCCACCTCCGGCGGGCTGGCCAGGGCCGCCCTGCCGTACCTCGACGCGACCGGCGCCGAGGTGGTGCAGGTCTACGTCTCCAACTCGCGGGGCTGGGCGCTGCCGCCTGGTGACCCGGCGCAGGACGTGCTGTTCCGCGACGGCTGCGCCGAGCGGGGCATCCCCGCCTTCATCCATGCCTCGCTGCTGGTCAACCTGGGCTCGCCCACCCCGGCCACGGTCGAACGGTCGGCGCAGACGCTGGCGCACGCGCTGCGTCGGGGCGTGGCGATCGGCGCGCGGGCGGTGGTGTTCCACGCGGGCAGTTCGGTGGACGAGGGGTACGCCGAGGAGGCGATGCGACAGGTCCGCCGGGAGCTGCTGCCGCTGCTCGACTGGACCGCCGAGGCCGGCGGCCCGATGCTGCTGGTCGAGCCGAGCGCGGGCGGCGGCCGGTCGCTCGCCTCGCGGGTCGAGCAGCTCGGGCCCTACCTGGACGCGGTGGACCGCCATCCCATGCTCGGGGTCTGCTTCGACACCTGCCACGCCTGGGCGGCCGGGCACGACCTCGCGGCCGAGGGCGGCATGACGGCGACCCTGGACACGCTGGTGGCCACGGTGGGTGCCGACCGGCTGCGGCTGGTGCACGCCAACGACTCGAAGGACCTGTGCGGCTCCACCCGGGACCGGCACGAGAACATCGGCAAGGGCACCATCGGTGAGCCCGCCTTCGCCGAGCTGATGGCCCACCCGGCCACCGCCGGCGTCCCGATCGTCGTGGAGACGCCCAGCGAGAAGCAGCTGGGCCACGCCGCCGACATCGCCACCCTCACCCGCCTCCACCCCTGAGCCCACCCCGCACCCGGACACGGCGGTTGATCAAGAGATTTCCGTCATCCGCAGCCCGGAATCTGACGCAGATCTCTTGATCAACCGCAGCGAAGGCCGGGGTGGGGTCAGGCGGCCAGGAGGCGGGTCAGGACGGCGGCGGCGCGGGCGACGCCGGCGTCGTCGAGGTCCAGGTGGGTGACCAGGCGGGCGGTACGCGGACCGAGCACCGAGATCAGCACGCCCTCCTCCCGCGCGGCGGCGGCGAGGGCACGCGCGTCCAGCGCGTGCTTGGTCAGGTCCAGCGGGACCAGGTTGGTGCGGACCGCGGCGGCGAGCACACCGAACGGCGCGACCGCCTCGGCGAGCCGGGCCGCCCGGGCGTGGTCCTCGGCCAGCCGGTCGACGTGGTGCGCCAGGGCGTACCGGCCGGCGGCCGCGAGGATGCCGGCCTGACGCATGCCGCCACCCATCCGCTTGCGGATCAGCCGGGCCCGTTCGATCTTTTCCGCGCTGCCCACCACCAGCGAGCCGACCGGCGCGCCGAGGCCCTTGGAGAGGCAGACCGAGAGCGTGTCGAAGAGCTGGCCGTACTCGACCAGCGGCACCCCGTCGGCGACGTGCGCGTGCCAGATCCGGGCGCCGTCGCAGTGCAGCGCGACCTCCGCGTCGTCGGCGACCCGGCGCAGCTCCCGCAGGGTGGCCAGCGGGATCACTCCCCCGCCGCCCCGGTTGTGGGTCTGCTCGACCGCGATCGCCCGGGTCGGAACGGCGAAGTAGCCGTCCGGCCGGATCATCCCGGCGACCGTCTCCGGGTCGATGTCCGCGCCGACCGCCGGCCAGGTCCGCGAGGAGATCCCGCCGTACGCCGCCGCGGCGCCGATCTCGTACGTGACGACGTGCGCGTCGGCGTCGCAGAGCAGCTCGTTGCCCGGCGACACCAGCAGTTGCAGGGCGATCTGGTTGGCCATCGACCCGCTCGGGGCGAACAGCGCCGCCTCGTGCCCGAACAGCGCGGCGACCTCGGCCTCCAGCGCGTTGACGGTCGGGTCCTCACCGTAGACGTCGTCACCGACCTCGGCGGTGGCCATCGCCTCCCGCATGCCGGGGGTCGGCCGGGTCACCGTGTCGGACCGCAGGTCCACGAATGCGTCAGCCACTGTCATCCTTTCGCTGCCGACTGCGGGGCTCGCAAGCTCACTCCTCGCGTCAGCCACGCAGCATCTCCGCTACCAGGAAGGCCAGCTCCAACGACTGCTGGGTGTTCAGTCGCGGGTCGCAGGCCGTTTCGTACCGGTCGGGCAGGTCGAGGTCCTCGATGCCCTGGGCGCCACCGAGGCACTCGGTGACGTCCTCGCCGGTCAGCTCGACGTGCAGGCCACCGGGGTGGGTGTCCAGCCCGCGGTGCACCTCGAAGTAGCCGAGCACCTCGTCGACGATGCGGTCGAAGTGCCGGGTCTTGTAGCCGTTGGACGACTCGTGCGTGTTGCCGTGCATCGGGTCGCACTGCCAGACCACCTTGGCGCCCGCCGCGGTGACCTTGGCCACGATCGGCGGCAGGGCGTCGCGGACCCGGTGGTTGCCCATCCGGCTGATCAGGGTGAGCCGGCCGGGCACATTGTCCGGGTTGAGCTTCTCGCACAGCTCGATCGCCTCGTCCGGAGTGGTGGACGGGCCGAGCTTGACGCCGATCGGGTTGGCGATCCGGGAGATGAAGTCGATGTGCGCGCCGTCGATCTGCCGGGTGCGCTCGCCGATCCAGAGGAAGTGCCCGGAGAGCCCGTACGCCCGGCGGTCGGAGACCCGGGTGAGCGCCCGGTCGTACTCCAGGGCGAGGGCCTCGTGGGAGCAGTAGAGGGTGACGGTCCGCAGCGCCTCGTCGTCGGTCATCCCGCAGGCCCGGATGAACGCCAGCGCCCGGTCGATCTCCCGGGCGATCGCCTCGTAGCGCTCCCCGGCCGGGGAGTTCTTCACGAAGCCCTTGTTCCAGTCGTGCACCGCGTGCAGGTCGGCGAGCCCACCGGCGAGGTACGCCCGGAGCATGTTCATCGCCGCCGCCGAGTTGGCGTACGCCCGGATCATGCGCTGCGGGTCGGCGACCCGGGCGGCCGGATCGGCCTCCAGCGAGTTGATCATGTCGCCGCGGTAGGCGGGCAGACCGCGTGCGTCGGTGGGCAGTGAGCGGGGCTTGGTGTACTGCCCGGCGACCCGGGCGACCTTGACCACCGGCAGGGACGCGCCGTAGGTGAGCACGATCGCCATCTGGAGCAGGGTGCGGGCGTTGGCCAGCAGGTGGCTCTCGGTGTTGTCGGCGAAGGTCTCGGCGCAGTCACCGCCCTGGAGCAGGAACGCCTTGCCCTCGCAGACCAGGGCGAGCTTCTGCCGCAGCTGGTCCACCTCGTAGGGGGCGACGACCGACGGCACGGTGTCGAGCACCTTGCACACCTCGGCGACCGTGGCCGGGTCGGACCACGGCGGAACCTGCTCGCGGGGCAGGTCCCGCCAACGGTCGAGGCCGAGGGCGGCGTCCTCGGCGGAGTCGACGGTCGGTCGG
This sequence comes from Micromonospora sp. NPDC049301, assembly GCF_040678715.1. NCBI lineage: Bacteria > Bacillati > Actinomycetota > Actinomycetes > Micromonosporales > Micromonosporaceae > Micromonospora > Micromonospora sp. NPDC049301. Next base: position 194,181 of record NZ_JBFAQO010000005.1, read on the forward strand.
CTGGTCTGCAGGCCCGGGCTGCCCACCGCGGGATGGCTCAACTGATGCCACTCATGGCGCATGACAGAAAGCGTACGGCGACCACCGGGCTGCCTGGGCGGCGAGGGGGACGGTTCCGGCAGATGGGAGACCCGTCCCACCGGGCGCAGGTCAGGACGCGGGCGACGGGACGACGCCGTCCGGCGACGGGCCGGTGGGCGTGGCACCGCCCGGCGCCTCCCCGGCGATGCACCAGTCGCCGCCGTCGCGGGTGACGGTGAACACCAGCGGCCGGGTGATCTTGCGCTTGCCGGTGGTGATCGAGACCGAGACGCTGACCTCCTGGCCGCGCGGGCCGGACCGGACGTCGGTGATCGCCGCCTGCGGCACCTCGAAATGATCGGCGAAGTCGCCGTTGGGGCCGGTGGCGGCGACGTCGAAACCGTCCTGCAGCAGCGCGCAGAGCTGGCTGCGACCGGCGGCGACGTCCTTGGCGGTCATCGCGTCGAGGTACGCCTGCACGCGCTCGCGGGACCGGGTGGCGGCCTCCTCGGCGGGCGCCCGCTCGGGCTTGGCGGCCGGCTCCTCGTCGCCGCCGGTGAGCCCGCAGCCGACCAGGGCGAGCGGCAGCAGCACCAGCCCGGCGGCGGTCGCCGCCAGCCTGCGGTGCATCGGGCGCATGACCACCTCCGTCGACGGGGACACCGAAACTGCCGAGCCGCGAGTCTGCCACACCGGGCGGGCCCCGCCCAACGCCGCCGGCCCGGCCGACGCTGGGCGTCGACCGGGCCGGTAGGTCACGGGCGGGGAGGGACGGTGCGGGCCCCTCCCCGCCGTGTGGGTGGTGCGTCGGCCCTCGGCTCAGCCGAGACCGCCCTTGATGGCGCCGATGAGCTCACCGTTGCCGGTGTCGCCGGAGAGCTCCCAGAAGAACGCGCCACCGAGGCCCTGGTTCTTCGCGTACGTCATCTTGCCGTTGATGGTGGACGGGGTGTCGTAGCTCCACCAGTTGCTGCCGCACTTGGCGTACGCGGTGCCGGCGACCGTGCCGGTGGCCGGGCAGGTGTTCTTGAGGACCTTGTAGTCCTCGATGCCCGCCTCGTACGTGCCGGGCGCCGCACCGGTGGCGCTGCCGCCCGGGGCGGCCTGGGTGACGCCGGTCCAGCCCCGACCGTAGAAGCCGATGCCGAGCAGCAGCTTGTTCGCCGGGATGCCCTTGCTCTTGAGCTTCTGGATCGCCGCGTCCGAGTTGAAGCCCTGCTGGGGAATGCCGGTGTACGACGTGAGCGGCGAGTGCGGGGCGGTCGGGCCCTGCGCGTTGAAGGCGCCGAAGTAGTCGTAGGTCATCGGCATCAGCCAGTTGAGGTTGCCGATCGCGCCGGCGTAGTCGGTGGCGTCGATCTTGCCGCCGTTGCTGCCGTCCGCGGTGATCGCGGCGGTGACCAGGGCGTTGGAGCCGAACCTCGACCGCAGCGCGCTGATCACGTTCTTGAACGCGTTCGGGCCGCTGGTGTCGCAGGTCAGACCACAGGCGTTCGGGTATTCCCAGTCGACGTCGATGCCGTCGAAGACGTCCGCCCAGCGCGGGTCCTCGACCAGGTTGTAGCAGCTCTCGGCGAAGGCGGCCGGGTTCTGCGCGGCCTGGGTGAAGCCACCGGACCAGGTCCAGCCACCGAAGGACCAGATGACCTTGAGATGCGGGTTCATCCGCTTGAGCTTGCGCAGCTGGTTGAAGCTGCCACGCAGCGGCTGGTCCCAGGTGTCGGCGACGCCGTCGACGCTGTCCGCCGCGGTGTACGCCTTCTCGTAGTCGGCGTAGCTGTCCCCGATGGCGCAGCGGCCGCCGGTGGTGTTGCCGAAGGCGTACAGGATGTGGGTCAGCTTGGCGGCCGAGCCGCTGGTCTGGATGTTCTTGACGTGGTAGTTGCGCCCGTAGACGCCCCACTCGGCGAAGTATCCGACGACCTTCTTGTCACCCGTGTTCGGCGGCGGGGTGGTCGGCGGTGGCGTGGTGGGCGGTGGGGTGGGCGGGGTCGTGGTCGGCGGCGGCGTGGTCGGCGGAGGGGTGCCGCCTCCGCATGACGCGCCGTTGACGGTGCAGTTCAGTGGCGCCTTGTAGGCGCCGGTGCCGTTGTAGCCCCAGCTGAACGAGGCGCCGGGGGCGAGCGGGCCACCCCAGCTCTTCTTGACCGCGACGTAGTGGTTGCCGCTGCTGGTCACGTCGGCGTCCCAGGAGCTGCTGATGGTGGTGCCCGACGGCAGGTCGAACTCGATGCGCCAGGTGCTGACCGTGGCACTCGACCCGTTGGTGACGGTCACCCTCGTCTCGTGACCGGTCCCCCAGTCCTGTGCCTTGGTGAACGTGGTGGTGACCGTGCCGGCGCCAAACGCGGTGGTCATCGGCACCGCCGCGACGGTCAGGGCGACCACGGCACCGGCCCAGAGGGCCCGGCGGAGCGATCTTTTCATGAGGCGTCTCCCGAACTGTTAGGAAACTTTCCAAAAGAGATGGTGAGACGGTACTCACGGCGTCATCACTTCGTCAAGATGTGCATGTTTCGATTTCTGCTGGTGCGTGGAGTGCGCCCGCTCGGCCCGTCACCACCGCCCGCCGTCCGGCGCGTAACCTCGGGCCATGACCGTCTTCGACATCCCGATCGACGCCCTGAACGGCGGCCCCGCCGACCTCGCCCGCTACCGCGGCCAGGCCCTGCTGGTCGTCAACGTGGCCTCCCGGTGCGGCCTCACCCCCCAGTACGCCGGCCTCCAGACCCTCGCGGACTCCTACGCCGACCGGGGTCTGGTGGTGCTCGGCGTGCCCTGCAACCAGTTCGCCGGGCAGGAGCCGGGCACCGCCGCCGAGATCAGCGACTTCTGCCAGGTCAACTACGGGGTCACCTTCCCGCTGACCGAGAAGGTCGACGTCAACGGGCCCGACCGGCACCCGCTCTACGCCGCGCTGGTGGACACCCCGGACGCCGACGGGCACACCGGGGACGTCCGGTGGAACTTCGAGAAGTTCCTGGTGGCCCCGGACGGTACGGTCGCCGCCCGCTTCGCCCCCACCGTCGAGCCCGGCGCCGACGAGCTGCGCGCCGCGATCGAGAAGGTGCTCCCCGCCACGGCCTGAGCCGGGGGCGACGGGCCCGGCGTCAGCGTGCCACGAAGCGCCACTGCGCCGCGTCGGCGAGCGGGCGGTAGCCGACGGTCTGGTAGATCCTGTTGCTCGTCGGGTTGGCCAGGTCGGTGTAGAGCGCGCAGGCTGTCGCGCCGACGGTCAGCGCGTACCGGCTGGCCTGCGCGACACAGGCGCTGGCATGGCCGTGCCCCCGCCACTGCGGCGGCGTGTACACGCCGCTGACCCGGACCACGCCGGCGACCGGCCGGCTCAACCAGGCTGTCGAGACCGGCGTCCCGGCCCGCTCCCACAGCCAGAGCCGGTCGCCGTGCGGCAGCCGGGCGTCGATCTGCCCGGCCGCGTCGACCGGCGGGGCGGCGGGCATCGTCTCCGCGGCGTACGCGGCGGCCCAGGCGACCAGCAGGTCCCGGTCCGCGGCGGTGGCCGGGCGGGCGCGTCCGGCCACACCCACCGGCGGCCGGACCTCGTCCAGTCGGAAGATCCGCTGCGCGACGCCGGGTACGGCGACGCGGTCGGTGCGGTCGGCGTACCGCTCGGCGAACTCCGCCACGGCCGGGACCGGGCCGTGCACCTCGGCCAGCGGCGGCGCCGCCCGGACGACGTGCTCGGCGAGCGCCCGCGCGGCCGCCGACGACAACGCGCCGAGCAGCGGCCCGCGCGGCGGCGTGTGCACGGCCGCACCCACCGTCGCGCCGCCGTCGACCACCCGGACGAAACGCTCGTCGCCGGAGAGTGGCACGTCACCGGAGAGCCGGTCGGCGACCAGTGTGAGCAGTACGTTGTGCAGGACGGGCTCGCGGCGCAACCAGGCGTCCGCTCGGGCGGCGAAGGTCGCGAGATCCTCGGTCAGACACTGCACGGACGGCATTCTGCGCACCCGTCGGCGCCTCGACAACCGGAATAACCCACCACAGCGGTCGGGAATCTGTCGCGGGTGGACGGAGTTGGGAACCAACATGACAACTGTGGGACTGATCGGCAGTGGCAAAATCGGCGGCACCGTGGCCCGCCTGGCGGTGGCCGCCGGCTACGACGTGGTGCTGAGCAACTCGCGGGGGCCGGAGACGCTCACCGACCTGGTCGACGAGCTGGGCGAGCACGCCAGCGCCGGCACGGCGCAGGACGCGGCGCGGGTCGGCGACCTGGTGGTGGTCAGCGTTCCGCTGAAGGCCTACCGGGCGGTGCCGGTGGAGCCGCTGGCCGGCAAGGTCGTCATGGACACCAACAACTACTACCCCCAGCGCGACGGCAACTTCCCGGAGCTGGACTCCGGCGAGGTCACCAGCAGCGAGCTGCTCCAGCGGCACCTGCCGGACGCCCGGGTGGTCAAGGTCTTCAACAACATCTTCTTCAAGCACCTGGACTCGCTGGCCCGCCCGGCGGGCGCGGCCGACCGCAGCGCCCTCGCGATCGCCGGCGACGACGCCGACGCGAAGGCCGAGGTGACGGCCTTCCTGGACCGGATCGGCTACGACGCGGTGGACGTCGGCCCGCTGGCCGAGGGGTGGCGCTACCAGCCGGACACCCCGGCCTACGGCACGCTCTACTCCGCCGATCCGACCGACTGGGAGCACCCGGCGCAGGGCGACGCCGAGAAGCTGCGCACCCTTCTGGCCGCCGCCACCCGCTGACCGGCTGCGCCCGCGACCGTGCGCCGGTCAGCCGTCCGAGTCGGCAGGCACGTCACCGGCCGAGCGCCCCAACCGGTGCGCCAACTCCGCGCGCAGCCGGCGAACGTCCGGCGTGACGGCGATCAGCGACACGTGGATCTCGTGTGGCCGTCGGACCCGGGTCATGTCCCACATCCCCAGCCGACCCCACTCCCAACGGCTCAGGACCGGTCGGGTCCGCTCCGGGTCGGCAACATCGACGACCAGGATCGGGCCGAGTCGCCCCCGAACCTCGGCCAGGGCGACGTCGGGCCAGTCGATGCGTACCGGCGCGCCGCCGGGCAGAGTCAGCTCGAGGAAGTCGCGGGTCAACCGCAGCGGCAGCCCGCCCTGACGGCGCAGTTGCGCGGTAAAGCCGACCGCCCCCAGCAGCAGCATCGGCCCGTGCGGGAAGAAGTCGTACCAGGAATTGTCGAACGCGATGACGCCGACCAACGCGAACGCCGACATGATCACCAGCCCGACGCAGGCGATGCGGCCGAGTAGACGCCGGCTGGACCGCCGGAACCGGACCTCCACCGCATCGACCCCCGTCTCCACTCCGCTTCAGTAACCCCGGGTCGACGAGCGCAAACGCGGGTGCCGGCACGACGTCTGCCCGTGGGAGAACGGGCCCCGAACGTGGGCCACCCCTCCCTAGCATCGGCGGATGGGAGCGACGAGCACACCGGCGTACGACGCCCACGCGGACTGGTACGAGAACTACATCTCCGCCGGGGGTGACTATCTCCGGCGGGTGCACGGCACCCTCGCGGACCTACTCGGCCCGGGCGAGGGCACCTGCCTGGACATCTGCTGCGGCACCGGCGCGCACGCGGCCGTAGCGTCGAGTCTGGGTTGGACGCCGCTGGGGATGGACCTGTCCGGCGGGCAACTGCGGTACGCCTCCGCGCGGTTGCCGGTGGCCCGGGTCGACGCGACGGCGCTGGCCATCGCCGACGCGTCGCTGCCCGCCGCGATGTGCGTGCTCTCCAGCACCGACATGCCCGACTACCCCGCCGCGCTGCGCGAGGTCGCCCGCGTGCTGCGCCCCGGCGGACGCTTCGTCCACGTGGGCGTGCACCCGTGCTTCGTGGGCGCGTTCGCGGACTGGAGCCAGCGGCGAAGCGTCGTCGTCGACGAGCGGTACGGCGACCGGTCCCGCAGTTTCGAGAGCTGGAACACCAGCGGTGTCCGGGTCCGGGTCGGCGCCTGGCACGTGCCGCTCGCCGACCTGCTCAACGCGACCGTGGCCGCCGGTCTCCGGCTGGTCCGGGTCGCCGAGGCGGGGCCGGGCGGTGTGCCGGACCTGCTCGGGTTCGTCGCCGTGAAGGGCTGACCGGCCCGGACGATCATCGATACCTAACAAAAATCCAGCGACATGCCGCTGACAACTTGCGCCGTGGTCCCGTACACGGGACTCTGTTCGGTGGGTTGCCGCCCGCTCACCGACCGTGCTCTCGGAGGCGACATGCGCATGCTCCCTACCGTGCCCCGCCGGCTGCTGGCCGGCGCCGGCGCACTCCTGCTCGGCACCACCCTCGCCGCCGCCGGCACGCCGACGCCGGCCAGCGCCGCGGACACCGTCGGATACGTCCGGCTCGCCCATCTCTCCCCCGACACCCCGGCGGTGGACGTCTACCTGGCCGCCCCCGACGCCGCGAAGCCGCAGGTCTTCCCCGGGGTCGGCTACGGCGTCGTCTCCGACTACCTGAAGCTGAAGCCCGGCCGCTACGCGGTCGCGATGCGCGAGGCCGGCGCCCCCGCCAGCGGTCCCCCGGTCCTCACCACCGAGGTCGCGGTGACCAGTGGCGAGGCATACACGGTGGCCGGCGTCGGCCGGCACGCCGACCTGGGGTTGCGGGTGCTCAACGACGACCTGAGCGCACCCACCGGGGGCCGCGCCAAGGTACGCGTCGTGCAGGCGTCGGTGCGGACGCCGGTGCTGGACGTGGCCGCCGCCGACGGCCCGATGATCGCCAACGGCGTGCAGTTCGCCACCACCACGGACTACCAGCTGGTGGAGCCGGGTAGCTGGCGGCTGCGGCTGACCGGGGCCGGCGGGCCGAGCACCGACACCGAGGTGCGGCTCACCGGCGGCGCCGTCTACTCCCTGCTGGTGCTCGACGCGGAGCAGGGCGGTCTCACCGCCGAGCTTCGCCGCGACGCCGAGGGTGGCACCGTGGTACCCGCCGGTGGGGTGGACACCGGCGCCGGCGGCACCGCCGGGACCGGGCGCGGCGGGTACCCCCTGGTGGCCGGCGGGCTGGCCGCGGCGGCCGTCGCGGTGAGCCTGCTGCTGTGGCGCCGGTGGCGGCGCACCACCTGGTGAGCACCGGGTCCGGCCCCGCGATCCGGCGGCACCGCGACCGCCGGGTGCCGCTGGCCGCGCTGGTCGCGGCCGGCGCGGCGGTCTGCCTGGCCGCCGGCACCGGGGTCGGGCTGGCCACCACCGGCCCGGCGCCGCCGCCGGCGGCGAGCTGGCACCCCGGCTGCGCCGACGACTGCCCGTCCGCCGCCGCCGCGCCCGCGCCACATGGCCCACCCACCCGGGTACGCGTACCGCGGATCGGCGTCGACTCGGCGCTCACCGTGCTGGGCCTGGACCGCGCCGGCACGCTGGTTCCGCCGAGCGACTTCGACACGGCCGGCTGGTACGGCGGCGGCCCGGCCCCCGGCGACACCGGTCCCGCCGTACTCGCCGGGCACCTGGACTCGCGGCGCGGCCCGGCGGTCTTCGCCCGGCTCGGCGAGCTGCGTGCCGGCGACCGGGTGGAGGTGTGGCGTGGCGGGCAGCGCCTGTCGTTCCGGGTGACCGGGTCGCTGCGTACCCGCAAGGACCGGTTCCCCACGGCCGTGGTCTACGGGCCCACGCCCGGCGCGGAGTTACGCCTGGTCACCTGCGGCGGCGACTTCGACCGGCGGCGTGGGCACTACCGGGACAACGTGGTGGTGTTCGCGGTGGCCGAGGCCGCCGGCCCGGTGCTGCCGGACTCCGCCGCCGGCTGAGCCGTCCGGTCGGGGGCGCGATCAGTCCGGCGAGCCCGTGGCAGCGACGTCAGATCGGGCGGCGGCCGGCGAAGCCGCACTCGGCCCGGTGGTACCAGCGCACGTCGGAGTCGCCCTCCAGCCAGCACCAGAGCACGGCGCGGCCGGCCCGCTCGCCGGGGAAGTCGAGCAGCACCGGCGCGATGCCCTTGACCTGGATGTCGTGCTGGTGCAGCTCGTCGATGACGGCGTGCAGCCGGGCCTCCAGCCCCTTCACCTCGGCCAACCCGCCCAGCGCGCTGACGCCGTGGTCGGCCAGGTCGACGCGCAGCTCGGCCAGGTCGGCCCGGAGCCGGATCAACTCGTCGACGCGCGGCTGCAGGGTGGCCACCAGGTGCCGGGCCTGGGCGAGTGTGAACACCGGGCCAGTATGCGGCACGCGCCGGAGTAGCCAGGCCCCACGCCACCCGCGGCCTCAGTCCGCCTGGGCGGCCAGCTCGCGGGCGCGGTCCCGGGCAGCCTCCAGCGCGGCGAGCAGCGCCGCCCGGACGCCGTGCTTCTCCAGCTCGCGGATCGCGGAGATGGTGGTGCCGGCCGGCGAGGTGACGGCCTCGCGCAGCTTGACCGGGTGCTCGCCGGAGTCGCGCAGCATCACCGCGGAGCCGATCGCGGTCTGCACGATCAGCTCGTGGGCCACCTGCCGGGGCAGCCCGAGCAGGATCCCGGCGTCGATCATGGCCTCGACCAGCAGGTAGAAGTAGGCCGGGCCGGAGCCGGAGAGCGCGGTGACCGCGTCCTGCTGCGACTCGGGCACCCGGATCGTCTGGCCGAGGGGCTTGAACATCTCCTCGGCCAGCGCCAGATGGGCGCCGGTGGCGTGCGCGCCCGCCGAGATCGCCGTCATCGCCTCGTCGACCAGGGCCGGGGTGTTGGTCATGACCCGGACCACCGGGGTGCCCTCGGGCAAACGGCGGTTGAAGAAGCTGGTGGGCAGCCCGGCGCAGAGCGAGATGACCAGCTTGTCGGCGGGCACCTTGGGGCCGATCTCGTCCAGCAGGGTGGCGGCGTCCTGCGGCTTCACCGAGACGGCGAGCACCGCCGCCTCGTCCACCGCCGTCAGGTTGTCGACCACCCGGACGCCGTAGCGGGCGGTCAGCTCCTCGGCGCGGGCCGGCCGCCGGGCGGTGGCCAGCAACCGATCGACCGGCCATCCCGAGCGCAGCAACCCGGAGAGCATCAGCTCACCGATCTTGCCCGCGCCGATCACCGCAACGGTGTGCACCCCGGCTGACATTTCGGCCGTACCCCCTCGCGTCGGGTCGCGGCGCGGCGGACCCGCAGGCCCACCGCGCCGCCGACCGTCGATCAGCTGCCGAAGAAGACCTCGGCCTCGGCGTACCGCTCCAGCGGCACGGTCTTGAGCTCGCGGGTGGCCTCGGCCAGCGGCACGCGGACGATGTCGGTGCTCTGCATCGCGACCATCTTGCCCCAGTCGCCCTCGTGCACCGCGTCGATCGCCTGCAGGCCCAACCGGGTGGCGAGCACCCGGTCGAAGGCGGTCGGGGTGCCGCCGCGCTGGATGTGACCCAGCACCACGGTGCGGGCCTCCTTGCCGGTCTTGGCCTCCAGCTGCTCGGCGAGCCACTGGCCGATGCCGCCGAGGCGGACGTGGCCGAACGAGTCCAGCTCCTGGTTGGCCAGCACCATCTGGCCGTCCAGCGGCTGGGCGCCCTCGGCGACCACCACGATCGGGGCGTACTGGTGCTGGAAGCGCTTCTCGACGTAGCCGGCCACCTGGTCGACGTCGAACTGCCGCTCGGGCAGCAGGATCACGTTGGCGCCACCGGCCAGGCCGGCGTGCAGGGCGATCCAGCCGGCGTGCCGGCCCATCACCTCGACGACCAGGGTGCGGTGGTGGCTCTCCGCGGTGGTGTGCAGCCGGTCGATGGCCTCCATCGCGATGTTGACCGCGGTGTCGAAGCCGAACGTGTAGTCGGTGGCGCCGAGGTCGTTGTCGATCGTCTTCGGGACGCCGACCACGTGCACGCCCAGCTCGTAGAGCTTGGTGGCCACGCCGAGGGTGTCCTCGCCGCCGATCGCGATCAACGCGTCCACGCCCTGGGAGGCGAGGTTGTCCTTGATCCGCTCCACGCCGTTCTCGATCTTGAACGGGTTGGTCCGGGACGAACCGAGGATGGTGCCGCCGCGGGGCAGGATGCCGCGGACGTCAGCGATGTCCAGGGGCCGGGAGAGACCCTCCAGCGGGCCCTTCCAGCCGTCCCGGAAGCCCACGAACTCGTGACCGTAGGTGGCGACGCCCTTGCGGACCACCGCCCGGATGACCGCGTTGAGACCTGGGCAGTCGCCGCCGCCGGTGAGCACGCCGATACGCATGATCCGCTCATCCTCCTGGAGCATCAGGTAAAGCCCGATTAAGCCCCAGGATATGTGTCAGATCAGACCATCGGCGCCGTTGCCGGCCCGGGGCGGGCCGTCACTGCGCACTGTAGTCGGCCTGCCGGAACACCGACAGCGCGCCCCGGGCGGCGGCCCGCCACCGGCGACCGGTCAGTAGCTCACCTCGTGGTTCTCGCCGGCCTCCGGCGGCCGGCCGGTCACCGCGGCCCTCGCGAAGCCGAGCAGGTTGACCATGGCGCTGCTGGGCGAGTCCCAGTACTCGGCGGAGCTGGCGTGCAGCTTGATCAGCGTCAGGCCCGGGGTGTCCAGACCGTCCGGGAACCAGGTCGTGAGCAGCGGGTTCCACAGCCGCTCGGCACGGGCCCGGTCGAACCCCTCGGTGGCGGTGCCGGAGACCGACACCCAGGCGTTGCGCTTCTGGTCGGAGAAGGCGACGTTGACCTCCGGATTCACCCGGATCTGGCGGATCTTGGCCGAGTCGGCGTGGGCGAAGAACCAGAGATCGCCGTCGAACTCGATCTCCTGGAGCCCCATCGGCCGACTCACCTGGCGCCCGTCCACGGCGATCGTGGTGAGCATGCAGATCCGCGCGGCCCGAACCAGCTCGGTGACCCGGGCACGGGCCTCGGCTGCGCTGGTCGGCTCGTTGCTCATGGCACTCTCCCTCGGCTCGACTCGTCGAACCGGTGCCCCGGACAGAACCGGTCAAACCTCCGGCGTCCCGACCGCACCGCCGGCCGCCGCTCAGCGGGCCGTCATCGCCCGCCAGCGGGCCAGGTTGTGCCGCGCGTCGACCAGAGCGTCATGCCGTGCCGCGTCCGCGTCCGGCAGGGTCGGCCGGCCCCGGTCGTCCCAGAGCTGTCGCAACTCCTTGGTGAACCGCGGGATCTCCCGGGGCAGCGCCGGCATCGCACCCCAGAGCTGCGCGAGCACCACGTGGTCGTACGCGGCGTACCAGGCCCACAGCTCCATCTGCTCCCCCGGCCGGCCCCGGATCGGCTCGACGAGGAAGTCGTACAGGTCGTCGCGGATGCGCTCCCGCGAGCGCCAGGCCCGGTCCGCCGGCGAGGGCAGCTTGTCCAGCACGTTGCGCCGGACCCAGGGCACGGCACGGGAGTCGTCGTACTCGGTGGAGACCGCGTAGAACTCGCGGCCGTTCTCGTCGACGACACCGATCGAGACGAGGTCGACGATCCGGCCGTCCTCGATGAACTCGCAGTCGTAGAAGTAGCGGTAGACCATTCCGGCCATCCTCGCCCACCGCCGCCCGGCCGCGGGCGGCGGGGGCCCACAAACGGCCGGGCCCGGGTCGGCCGGCGACCCGCGCCACCGGCCCGGACCGGCACCTCAGCACACGGTACGCCGCAGCTCGCGACGGTCACGGAAGTGCTTCGAGGGGTGTACAGCAAGCGACCGGACCGTCATGATCTGATGTGTACCGCTACCGGACGCCGAACCGGTGTCAGTTCACCTTGTCGGGGCCAACAGGTTCGCCCGGTGAGCGAGTTGTGGTCCTTGACCGGGGAGGGGTTGGGCCGTGGAGGTTCGCCTGCCGGAGCCGGGTGATGCGCTCACGGGTGTCGAGATGTTCGCTGGGCTGGAGCCCGAGGTACGGCAGCGCGTCATCGCCGCCGCCGTCCCGCGCACCTACCGCAAGGGTCAGCTGCTCTTCGTGGAGAACGACCCCGGCGAGTCGCTGATCGTGCTGCGCCGGGGCGCGGTGGCCGTCTTCCGCACGGCACCCACCGGCGAGCGGGCCGTGCTGTCGGTGATCCGTCCACCGGACGTGCTCGGCGAGGTCTCCCTGCTCGACGCCTCCACCCGGTCGGCCTCGGCCGAGGCCATCGAGGACTGCGCGGCGCTCGCGCTCTCCCGCGGGGCGTTCATGGAGCTGGTGCACTCCAACCCCCGCATCCTGGACGCGGTGATGCGATCGCTGGGCGGTCTGATCCGCCGGCTCACCGAGCAGAACGCCGACCACGTCTTCCTCGACCTGCCCGGCCGGGTGGCCAAGACGCTGGTCCGGCTCGCCGGCGAGAGCCAGGCCCCGATGATCACGATCGAGCTCAACCAGAGCCAGCTGGCCGAGATGGCCGGCGGTTCCCGGCAGAGCGTCAACCAGGCGATCGGCTCGTTCGCCAGTCGTGGCTGGCTGCGTACCGAGGGGCGCCGGATCGTGGTGACCGACGTGGCCGCGCTGCGCCGGCGCGCCGGCATGAACGACCGCTGACCCGCCGACGCGGGCAACGCACCAAAGTGGACACGACGCGGCCGGGTCACCCCGTGGGCGACCCGGCCGCGTCGTCGCGTCACCGGCGCTGAGTCAGACCCCGGAGCTGCCCGGCCCGGCCCACTTGTCCGGGCCCTTGCCGTCACCGTCCCGGCCGTGGGACTGCTCGATGACGATGCCCTCGGCCTCGAGGGTGGCGAGGGTGGCGGCGTCGACGTCCACCGAATCACCCGCGGAGTGGCTGACCCCGTTGCCGTCGGTCCAGTCGCTCTCCAGCTTGACGTACACCATTGACCTGTCCCCCTGTGGTCGCTGATCGACATGTGGCCGCCTGAATCTAGTCCGTCAAACCGCTCGTGGACTGTCCACAAGCCAACAGGCCGGTACCTGACAGCGGCGCCGGCGGCGATACTTCGTGTGACGCGACGCCGTGGGGGGCGTCCGGACCGCCAGTGGAGGATGTCATCGCCGCGCAGTGTGGGCGCTGTGGACGCACGGCCGCCGACGGCGACCGCTTCTGCGGTGGCTGCGGCGCCGAGCTGGGCGCGGTCTGCCCGCACTGCCTGCGCCCGCTCGCCTCGGACGTCACGTTCTGCACCTCGTGCGGGTCGCCCCGGCCGGGTGCGGACCGGCCGGCCGCAGTCACCCCACAGGAGGACCGCCGCCGGGTGAGCGTGCTCTTCGTCGACCTGATCGACTTCACCCCGTACGTCGAGCGGGCCGACCCGGAGCAGGTCCGGGGCATGCAGACGGGGTTCTTCTCCGCCGCCCGCCGGGTGGTGGGCCAGTACGGCGGCGTGGTGGAGAAGTACATCGGCGACGCGGTGATGGCGCTCTTCGGCGCCCCGATCGCCACCGAGACCGACGCGTTGCGCTGCGTGCGAGCCGGGCTGGAGCTGCAACGGGTGCTCACCCGGTTCGCCCCGACCGGCAGCACCGAGCTGCGGTTCCGGGTCGGGGTGGCCACCGGCGAAGCGCTCGTCGACGTGGCCGCGGCCCGCGACGGCGGGCAGGCGATCGTGGCCGGCGACGTGGTGAACACCGCGTCCCGGATGCAGTCGGTCGCGCCGCCGGGCGGGGTGCTGGTCTGCGGCACCACACACGCCCTGACCAAGGACGCGATCCGCTACGAGGAGCAGCCGCCGGTCACCCTGCGCGGCCGGTCGTCGCCGACCGAGGTGTGGCTCGCCCTGTCCCCGCTGCGCCGCCAGCCCACCGACCGGGAGCCGGACACCACGCCGCTGGTCGACCGGGAACACGAGCTGGGCATGCTGGTCAACGCGCTGCACCGGTCGCTGCGCGACCGGCTGCCGCAGGTGGTGACCATCTTCGGCCGGGCCGGCATCGGCAAGAGCCGGCTGCTGCGGGAGCTGTACCGGCACACCGGTCGGCTCGTGGACGAGCCGCTGACCTGGCGTACCGGGCGCTGCCCGCCGTTCGGGGAGAACGTAACGTTCGCCGCGCTCGCCGACATCGTCAAGTCCGAGGCGGGCATCCTGGACACCGACCCGGCCGGCAGTGCGGCGCAGCGGTTGGCCGCCGCGGTCGGCGAGCTGATCGGCCCGGGCGAACGCGACCGGGTGGTGGACGCTTTGCGCCCGCTGGTCGGGTTGCCCGGCACGCCGCTGCCCGCCGAGGAGGCCGAGTCGGCGTGGCGGCGTTTCCTGCTGGCGCTGGCCGCCCGCCGCCCCACCGTGCTGGTCTTCGAGGACCTGCACTGGGCCGACGACGCGATGCTGCGTTTCGTGGAGCTGCTCGGCGCGGCGGCCCGGGAGGTGCCGCTGCTGCTGCTCTGCACCGCCCGCCCGGAGCTGGTCGACCGGGATCCGAGCTGGGCCGGCACCATCACCGGCTCGGTGACGATCACCCTGCCGCCGCTGCGCGACACGGGGATCGCCGCGCTGTACGCGCACCTGTTCGGCCAGGCGGCGTTCTCCGCCGACATGTTGAGCCCGCTGATCGAGGTGGCCGGCGGCAACCCGCTCTACGCCCACGAGTACGTCCGGATGCTGATCGAGCAGGGCGCGCTGCGCCAGTCCGGGCGGGGCTGGTCGCTGGACAAGCAGCTCGAACTGACCATGCCGGAGAGCGTGCACGCGGTGATCGCCAACCGGGTGGACCTGCTGGACGCCAAGGACCGGGCGGTGCTGCTGGCCGCCTCGGTGGTTGGGGTGCAGTTCTGGCCCGGCGCGGTGGCCGCCGCGCTGGGGCAGCAGGTCGAGTCGGTCGAACGTTCCCTGCGCCGGCTGGAGCAGCGCGACTTCGTGCACGAGCAGGCGGCGTCGACGATGGCCGGGCAGGCGGAGTTCCGGTTCCGGCACGTGCTGGTACGCGACGTCTGCTACCAGCGGCTGCCGCGCACCGAACGGGTGGCCCGGCACGAGCGGGCCGCGGACTGGCTCGACGCGCTGTCCCACAGCCGCGACACGGATCTGGCCGAGGTGCTCGCCCACCACCGCTGGGCGGCCCACGAGATCGCCCGCTCGCTCGGCATGGAGGTCCGGCGGTACGCCGGGCCGGCGCGCCAGGCGCTGCACCGCGCGGCCCGCCGGGCGTACGCCCTGCATGGGCTGGACGCGGCGGCCAGTCACGCGGGCCGGGCGCTCGGCCTGGCCGACGACAGCGACCCGGTGGGCCGGCTCCAGCTGGAGCTGCTGAGCACCGAGATCTCGTTCTACCGGGACGGCAACGCGTTCCTCTCCGGAGGTGGGCCCGAACAGGTGCACGCCCTCGCCGACCGGCTGCTGGCGCACGGCGACGACGCCTGCGCGGCCCGGGCGTGGACGCTGCTCGGGCAGGCCGCCTGGCTGCGCGCCGACCGCAGCGACGCGCTGGCCTGCCTGGACCGCGCGGTGCAGCTGTTCGAGCCGCTGCCGGACACGGCGCAGAAGGCGGACGCGTTCGCCGAGCTGGGGCGGCTGCACATGCTCAACTACGAGCGGGACCCGGCCGTATCGGCGGCGGACACCGCCGCGGAGATCGCCGAGCGGCTGGGCCTGACCGAGACCCGCACCAACGCCCGGATCACCGCGGCCACCGCCCGCTACCAGTCCGGCGACCGGGCCGGCCTGGACGAGCTGCACGCGATCGTCGAGTTCAGCCGGGCCGGTCAGCTGCTCGCGCTGCCCCGGGCCACGCAGAACCTCGCGTGGGCGATCCGGGAGGAGGGCGACTGGCTGCGCTCCGACGCCCTGCTCTCGGCCGCGCCGGCCCGCACCGCCAGCGGCCAGACGCTGACCACCAGCTACTCGGCGGAGGCGATGCGCGCCTGGTTCGACGGCGACTTCCGCCGGCTGCTCGCCGCCGCGGAGGCGTTCGTGGACACTCCGACGGGCAGCTGGGACATGCAGGTGCGGGGGCTGCGCTGCTGCCTGCTGGTGCTGCGCGACGACGAGGACCCGGACGACGTGGCCGACGCGTTGGACACCGCGCGGCGCAGCGGGTTCCACCGTCTGCACTGGACGATGCTGAGCATGGCCGCGCTGTGTCGGGCGTTGCAGGACCGCGACGCCGAGGCCGCCGCGCTGATCGACGAGCTGGGCAGGTCCTGGTCGGCGGTGCCGGCGCTGGCCAGCGGGGAGTGGATCGCCGCCGCCGCGTACGCCGCAGCGCTGGCCGGTCGGGACGCCGCCGTGCGGGTCCGGGCGATGCTGGACCGGGTCGGCCATCGGACGCCCTGGTCGGAGGCGGCGTTGCGGACCGTGACGGCGGCCCTGGCGGCGGCCGACGGCGACCACCGGCGCTCGGCCGAGCTGCACCTGGCCGCCGCCGAGACCTACGGCCGGATCCCGGACGTCAGCGACCGGGTGCTGGCGCTGGCGTTCGCGGCGGCGGAGCTGACCCGCGCCGGCGACCCGGCGGCCGCCCGGGTGCCGCGCGCCGAGGTACGCACCTTCGCGCTGCGCAACGACGCCCCCGGGCTGCTCGCGCTGGCCGGCCGGCCGATCACCCCGACCGGGCCGGCGGTCGCCTGCTGAGCCGGGCTCAGGTGGCTCAGGTGGCTCAGGCCGCTCAGGCGGCGACGGGCGTGGGCACGGGTTTGGGCTCCTTGAGCTTCTGCGCGTAGATGTCGACGTACTCCCGACCGGAGAGCTCCATCAACTCGTACATGATCTCGTCGGTGACCGCGCGCTCCACGAACCGGTCACCGGCCAGCCCGGCGTAGCGGGCGAAGTCCAGCGGAGCACCGAAGCGGATCTTCACCCGGGCGATCTTCGGGATGAGCTTGCCGGGCGGCTGGATCTCGTCGGCGTTGAGCATCACCACCGGCACCACCGGCGCCCCGCTCTCCAGCGCGAGCCGGGCCACCCCGGTCTTGCCCCGGTAGAGCCGCCCGTCCGGGGAGCGGGTGCCCTCCGGGTAGATGCCGGCCACTCCCCCGGCACGCAGCACCTGCAACTGGGTGTCCAGCGCGGCGCGCGCCGCCCGGCCGCCGGAGCGGTCCACCGGGATGGTGCCGGTGCCGACGAAGAACATCCTGGTCAGCCAGCCCTTGATCCCCTTGCCGGTGAAGTACTCCGCCTTGGCCACGAAGGTGACCTTCCGGGAGGTGATCAGCGGCGTGAAGATCGAGTCGGAGAAGGAGAGGTGGTTGCTGGCGAGGATCACCGGGCCGGTCTCCGGAACGTTGTGCAGGCCCTCCACCTGCGGGCGGAAGATCAGCTTGAGCAGCGGACCGAGGATGACGTACTTCAACAGCCAGTAGAGCACCGGCGTCCCTTCCCAAGATGTGCCCGCGACAGCGCCATGCCCGGTTCGCCGTCGTCGCCGACGAGCCTACGAACCGCGCGCTCTCACCACAACGGACCCGATCGTCGGCAGTTCGGCGGGGCGGTGCTCGGCGTGTCGCGTCGCCCAGCTGCCAACGATCACCGGGATCGCGCTTGTCACGCAAGAACGGACAAAGGGGCACGGCCGCCACCAGCAGCAGGGACGCTGACTTTGGAAGACGCGACACAACGCACTCCCGGAACCATGCCCTGACGTGTCACGATTCAGAGCACGGCGTGCGGACGGGCGTCGAGGGGGCTGGGCGGCCGCGCCGGAAGGCGCGTTGAGGAGGATGTCCGGGTGTCAGCGGGTGGGGCCCGCCGGGGACGGCGGGACAACGGGCTCGACGCGAACGAGTACGCCGTCGTCGGCGACGTCGATCCGCGCGTCGGCGAGCACCTGCTCGACGTGCTGGCCGCCGGCGGGATCGCCGCCTACCTGCAACCCTCCGCCGACCTCAACCCGGTCACCCGCACCACCACCGTCCCGGCCCGCCCGGTCGACCGGCTCTACGTCGACCGCTCGCACCTGACCACCGCGCGGGACTACCTCACCCAGCTCGCCGACGAGACCGCCCCCGAGCCGCCACCGGCCCGCGACGAGCCGGACATCGACGCCGAGTGGGCCCGGATCGTCGCCGGCTTCCACACCACCTCCACGGCCGACGAGCACCCGTGGCCGGCCGCGGAGGACGTGGACGACCGGGACGGCCCGGCCGCCGGTCCGCTGGCCCGCTCCGGCACCGACGAGGCCGGGCCGACCGCCACCGACGTCCGCCGGCTACCGTCCGCCACCGACATCTCCGGGATCTCGATCGGTCGCGGCACCCGGCCGGACGAGCCCTCGCTGCTGGACGGGCTGGACACCTTCGGCGCCGACCTGCCCGACGACGAGGACGAGGAGGGCTACACCCCGCCTCCGCCGCCGCCGCTGCCCCGGCTCTCCAAGTACGCGGTGGTCGGGGCGCTCGCCGTGATCGTCGGGTTCGTGCTCTTCCTCTTCCCGGCGCTGCTCCCGGTGGACCGCTCGGCGGTCACCCTGTTCGGGTTCACCGGCATCCTGGCCGGTTTCGTGACGCTTATCTGGCGGCTGCGCCCCGGCGACGAGGACGATCGCGACCCGGACGACGGCGCCGTCGTCTGACCCTGTCGCGCCGCCTGTCGACCGCATCCCGGGACGGCACCGCCCCCGCGCGGGACGTAACAGTGGTGTAACTTACTGTCAGTAGGAATACCGCTGTATGTCACTTACCCCGCTGACTGACCGGTTTTCCCTTGCTCGTGGCGGTCAGTCTCTGCTGATCGGAATGCCCGAGATGCGACAGAGCTCCCTCGTGGTGGTGGCCAACCGCCTCCCCATCGACGACAGTGCGGCGCCCGACGGGGCCTGCGAATGGCGGCGCAGCCCGGGTGGGCTGGTCAGCGCGCTGCACCCCCTGCTCCGGCACACCCCGGCGACGTGGGTCGGCTGGGCCGGCGGCACCGGGCCCGCTCCCGCACTGCCGGACGTGGACGGCGTCCGGATGCACAGCGTCCCACTCAACCGCGAGGACCTGCGGGACCACTACGAGGGGTTCGCCAACGCCACCCTCTGGCCGCTCTACCACGACGCCGTCGAGCAGCCGCAGCACCACCGCCGGTGGTGGGAGGCGTACCAGCGGGTCAACCAGCGCTTCGCCGAGGCGACCGCCAAGGTGGCCGAGCCCGGCGCGGTGGTCTGGGTGCAGGATTACCACCTGCACCTGGTCCCCGGTCTGCTGCGCGCGCTCCGTCCGGACCTGCGCATCGGGTTCTTCCTGCACGTGCCGTTCCCGCCGCCGGAGCTGTTCATGCAGTTGCCCCGTCGGGCGGAACTGCTCCGCGGCATGCTCGGCGCCGACCTGGTCGGCTTCCAGCGAGCCCAGGCGGCGCACAACTTCGCCCAGCTGGTGACCAAGGTGCTGGGGCTGCCGGCCACCGACCGGCGGATCGGGATCGACGACCGGGTGGTGCGCATCGGCGCGTTCCCGGTCTCCATCGACACCGCCGAGATGGCCGCGCTCGCCGCCCGCCCCGAGGTGGCCGCCCGGGCCCGCCGGCTGCGCCAGGACCTGGGAGATCCCCGGCAGGTGATCCTCAGCGTCGATCGGATGGATTACACCAAGGGCATCGAGCAGCGGCTCAAGGCGTACAGCGAGCTGCTCGCCAGCGGCGACGTCAAGGTCCGCGACACGGTGCTGGTGCAGGTCGCCATGCCGAGCCGGGAGCGCGTCGGCCAGTACCAGATCCTCCGCGAGCGGATCGAGCGCGAGGTCGGTCGGATCAACGGCGAGTTCGGCCGGGTCGGCGAGCCGGCCATCCACTACCTCACCCAGCCCTTCGACCGGGCCGAGCTGGCCGCGCTCTACCGGGTCGCCGACGTGATGGCGGTGACCCCGCTGCGGGACGGGATGAACCTGGTCGCCAAGGAGTACGTCGCCGCCCGGGTGGACGACGCGGGGGCGCTGCTGCTCAGCGAGTTCGCCGGCACCGCCGCCGAGCTGTCCCAGGCGTACCTGGTCAACCCGCACGACCTGGAGGGGCTCAAGCAGGGGCTGTGCGCCGCGCTGCGGGCCACTCCCGCCGACGTCGCGGAACGGATGCGGGCGATGCGCGCCTACCTGCACCAGCACGACATCCGCGCCTGGGCCCGCTCCTACCTGAGCGCGCTGGACGAAAGGGGCGACCTGGTCAGCCGCCTGACCAGCACCGACGGCACCCCGGACGGCACCGCCCGGGTGCCGTCCCCGTTGACCCGGGCCGCACCGGCCGGCAGCCCCGCCACGCGCCACGCCGGCGGCTGACCGACGGCCACCGGCGCTCAGTGCGTCGCCGGCTCCTTCTCCAACCAGTCCAGCATCGCGTCGATCGGCTCCGCCCAACGCGCGTCCAGCATCAGGTCGTGGCCCATCCCGGGGAAGAGCAGCGGGGCCGACCCGTACCGGCGGGCCACCCGGTTCAACGTCGACGTCGGCACCACCCGGTCGTCGGGGCTGCCCAGCACCAGCACCGGCGGCGCACCCACGGCCGGCTCGGCCTCCGGCTCACCCAGCAGCGCCCACTGCGCCCGCCGGCCGGCCCGACCCAGCCGGGCGACGTGCCGCCGGGCCTCCGCCTCGGGCAGTTCGCGGCTGAACAACTGGCCACGGCTGAGCCGCAGCGGCCCGCCGAACACCGCCGGCAACGTGCCGGACGGATTGCGGCGCAGCGCCGCGCCGAGCACTCCCCAACCGCCGAAGACCGGCGCCACCAGCACGGCACTGCGCGCCGGGTACCGGGCCAACGCGTGCGCCACCACCAGCGCCCCGGCGCCGTGCCCCACCAGCACCGCCTGGCGCGGCAGGCCCGCGGCCACCTGGACCACATCGTGGGCGTACGCGCGCAGCGTCGCCTCCGGCGCCGGCTCGCTGCCGCCGTGCCCACGCAGGCTCAGCGCGTACGCCGGGAAGCCCCGCGCCGCCGCGTGCCCCAACCAGTGCTCGGCGAACGCCCACGCGCCGTGCCCGAACCCGGGGACGAAGAGCAGCGGGGGACGTCCCTCCTCCAGCTCCGGAGTGGCGCTGAGCACCTCACGCCGGGCCGGCCGGACCGGGCGGGACCACTCCCGGCCCCGCATGATCCGCAGCTCAGTCACTTTCCCTCCAGGTCGGTCAGGGCGCGCTGGACGGCGCGCAGGTAGTCGGCGTGACCGACCTCGAACCAGTGGCGGCTGCTCTCCTTGACCTGCGCCGAGTAGCGCTCCCCGGCCCGGTCGCGTACCCGCTGCGCGAACGCCGCCGCACGCTCCGGCCGGTCCCGGCGCGCCTGCAACAGCCGGGCGAAGAGCACCGTCTGCCAGTGCGACAGGGTGAACATGCCGGAGTCCGGCTGCACCAGGCCGGCCACCGCCAGCGTCGGATGCCCCGGGGTGAAGGCGTTGAGCCACAGCGTGGGCCGGCCGACGCCGGCGCTGTCGCCGAACACCGACGCGTCGAGGAACTCGAAGCGCGGCAGGTAACCGGTGGCGAAGATGACCAGCTCGGGATCGATCTCGCGGCCGTCGGACAGCTCCACCGCGTACGGGTGGAAGCGGGCGACGTCGGGCACCGGGCCGATCGCCCCGTGGCCCACGTAGTAGACGAGCTGACTGTTCGCGATCGGGTGCGTCTCGTACACCCGGTGGTCGGGCTTGGGCAGGCCGAAGCGGGTCAGGTCGCCGACGGTCAGCCGCAGCGTCCAGTGGTAGAGCCACTGGCGCACCCGCAGCGGCACGCGCAGCGCCAGCAGAGCGTCGTTGACCTGGTCGGCCGGGCGGCCGAGCACGTACTTCGGCGCGTACCAGTAGCCGCGCCGGGTGGAGTGCCAGCACCGTGACGCCTGCTGGGCGGCCTCGACGGCGATGTCGCAGCCGGTGTTGCCGGCGCCGACGACCAGGACCCGCTTGCCCCGCAGCTGCGCCGGGTCCTTGTAGGACGAGGCGTGCATGATCTCGCCGCGGAACTCCTCCAGGCCCTCGTAGCGGGGCAGCTTCGGCGACCAGTTGTGGCCGTTGGCGACCACCACGGCGGCGTACTGGGAGGTGCGCTCCGGCCCGTACCCGCCGGTGGAGCGGGTGGTCACGTCCCAGCGCTCCCCCGCGGCCGGCTCGACCCGGATCACCTCGGTGCCGAACCAGATGTGCGAGCGCAGGTCGAAGTGGTCGGCGTAGCGCTCGAAGTACGAGAGCAGCTGGCTGTGGTGCGGGTAGTCCGGCCAGGAATCCGGCATCGGGAAGTCGGGGAACTGGGTGAACGGCTTCGACGAGAGCAGGTGGGTGCTGGCGTACACGGGGCTGCGGTCGTGCCGCCAGTTCCAGGCGCCGCCGACGCCGGTCTCCCGCTCGTAGCAGTCCACGCCGAATCCGTGCTCGCGCAGGTTCTTGATGGCCGTCAGGCCGCTGGCCCCGGCCCCGATGACGCAGACCGTGTCGCCCCGGTCGGAGACCGGGCGGCCGTCGCGGCTCAGCGCGGACGGGGTCGCCTCCGGGTCGGGCCGGCCGTGGTCGGTGGAGGTGGACACCGGGACATCTCCTTTTGTGCGGCACGCGTGCCGGTCGCCGCGAAATCCTCTCCACATCGGAGCCGGATGTCCAGCCCCGGCGCGGACAGATCGACGGCCGGCCGGTCGGGGGTTCAGCCGGTGGTGGGCAGCAGCAGGTCGACCAGGACCGGGAAGTGGTCGCTGGCCCGGCGGGTCTGCGGGGTGTCCACCACGTCGTAGTCGACCACGGTGATCCGCGGGTCGACGAAGAGGGCGTCGATCCGCCGGCGCGGATCGACGCAGGAGTAGGTGAGCCGGTCCGCCCGGTCGGCCGCCACCGCCGCGTCGGTCAGCCCACGGGCCACGGTGGCCCAGGCCGGCCCGTCCGGGCCCTCGTTGAGGTCCGCGCCGGCCACCACCGGGCTGCTCGCGGCGTCCAGGCCGCGCTTGAACTCGGCGGCCTGCGCGGGGCGCTCGGCCGGATCGGTGGACAGGTGCGAGCCGGCGAGGGTGAACCGGGCGGTGCCGACCCGGCAGTCGGCGTACGCGGCGCCGCGCAGGTGCCGGCCGGGGGTGAGCGGGAAGCGCTGGCAGCGGGTGCTCCGCACCTGGACCCGCAGGCTGGTCACCAGCAGGTTGCCCAGCGCGGGCAGCCCACCGGCGGCGACCACCAGGCCGAACGACTCGGCCAGCGTGGCCGACTTCTGCCGCCACCGGAACCGGCGCGGCCCCTCCTGCACGATCACCACGTCCGGCGCCGCGGCCCGGACCACCGCCGCCAGTGCGGCGGCGTCGTCGCGCTGGCTGTGGATGTTGTACGACACCACGCGCAGTGGCACACCGTCAGCCTCGCCCATTCCGGCTCGCCTCAGATCCGTCGGGCCAGGTCGGCGGCGCCGATCACCCCGGCGCTGTTGCCCAGCTCGGCGGGCAGCACCTCGGCCACCGGCAGGCGCCCGCGCTGGGCGAGCGCGTCGAGGTACGAGCGGCGCGTCGGGCCGAGCAGCAGGTCACCCGCGTCGATCACGCCGCCCCCGACCACCAGGGTCTGCGGGTCGAGGATCTGCGCCATGTCGGCAAGGCTGGTGCCCAGCCACCGGCCGATCTGCGCGAACGCCTCCGTGGAGACCGGATCGCCGCCCTGCGCGGCGGAGGTCACCATGTGGCCGGTGATCGCTTCGGTCTCCCCACCGGCCAGCTCCAGCAGCATGGTGGCGCGGTGCGGCTCCTGCCGCGCGCCGGCCCGGGCGAAGCGGACCAGGGCACTGCCGCTGGCGTACTGCTCGATGCAGCCCAGCCGCCCGCAGCCGCACTGGTGCCCGTCCGGCACCGCCAGCATGTGGCCCAGCTCCGCGGCCACGCCGTGCGCGCCACGCAGCAGCTCGCCGCCGAGCACGATGCCACCGCCGACGCCCGTGCCGATGGTGAACATGACCATGGAGTCGTCGGCGTCCCGGGCGGCGCCGTAGCGGAACTCCGCCCAGGCGGCCACGTTGGCGTCGTTCTCCACGATGACCGGCAGGCCGACCGCCGTGCTGACGTACTCGCGCAGCGGCTCGTCCCGCCAGGCCAGGTTGGGGGCGAACAGCACGGTCGAGCGGCTGGCGTCGATCCAGCCGGCCGCGCCGATGCCGACGCCCTCGATCGTCCGTCCGGCAGCCAGCTCGCCGACCAGCTCGATGATGACGTCGCGGGTCTTGCCGACGTCATCGGCGGGAGTGTCCCGTCGGGTCTGCACGAGGACCGTGCCGGTGTCGTCCACGACACCACCGGCCACCTTCGTGCCACCGACGTCGACTCCGATGGTCAGCGTCACCGCTGCCGCTCCCCTCTGCTGTGCTGTCCGGCCCGCGCGCCGGCGGCACGCCGGTCCGGGTCGGGATGTCCCGCGCTCAGGCGACGTCGCCCGCTGCGGCCGCGCCGGTGTCCTCGGGCACCCGCGACGCGGGCACCACGGGTCGGTCGGTCGGCGCCGGTGCGGCCCCCGCCCCGGCCTCGTCGACGGGTGGTGCGGTGGCCGGGGCGGGTGGGTCCGCCGTCCGGGTGGCGACCGACCAGACGTCCTGCTCCGGCGCCGGCTGAGAATCATGCCCGGTACGGGTGGCATCGCGCCACACCTGGTCGTCACCGGCTCCGGTGGACGGGTCGGCCGAGGCGGCCTCCGGGACGTCGGCGTCGGCGGCGGTGGCGGTCGCGGCCCGGGGCGGGGTGGGCGGCGCCGACGGGCCGGTGTCGGACGGCTCCGCCGGGGCGAACGCGCGCAGCAGGCTGGCCACGCCGGCCGCGAGGTCACCGGCGCCGGTGGCCAGCCGTTCGGCGAATTCCGGACTCGGGTCGCGCAACGCGGCAATGCCACGACAGACCGGGCAGACGCAGCATTCGGCCGAACCGGTGGCGAAACCGCCACCGGTGCCGGAGTGCCCGCCGGGGGCGGCACTGTGACCGAGGACACCGGCCAGCATCCCGCCCAGCGGGCCCCACGCGCCGCCCGCCGAGCCGGCGGAGGCCAGCCGCGCCCCCGCGAGCAGGGTGGCGACCAGCCGTTCCGCCTCTTCCCGGGCCGAACCCGGATCCGTTCCGCCCATGGTCGGCTCCTCTACCGTGCCGCCGTACGCGTCACTGCGCCGCACCGGATGCTTCTACCCGATGCTTGAGCTGCTTCAACGCGGTATCCATGATCATTTTTTCGGCCTTGCGCCGGAACATGCCGAGCATTCCCACGGACAGTTCGACCTCCAGGGTGTAGGTCACCGTGGTGCCGCCGTCCGGGTTGCCCACCAGGTCGTACGAACCGCGCTGGCTCTTCTGCATCTTCGAGGGCGCGACCAGGTGCCACTCGATCCGGGACAGGTCCTCGGCGTACTCGTAGGCGAGCACGTACTCGTCGGCCATCACCCCGGCGTCGATGGTGAAGCGCACCTGGCTGGCGTAGCCGTCCTCGTACTCCTCGATGACCTCGGCCCGGCGCACCGCCTCGGTCCACTCGGGGTAGCTCGCGAAGTCGCAGATGACCGCCGCCACCCGATCCGGTGACGCGCCGATGGTGATCGACTGGGTGGAGGAGTCCGCCATGGGGGGAGGCTACCCGGCGCGCACCGCCCCCGCGCCGCGCCGCCCCCACCGCGTACGGCGGCGGGGGTCAGCACCCACCGTAGGCCAACCACCACGAAACCCGACCGACCATCCTGCCTGTCCCACCCGACCCGGCCGCCGGGTAGGTTTCGACAGAGCCGACGCCACGGCGGCGGCCGGTCCGGTCAGTGTGAGCACGAGGGAGTGCAGGTGCGCGAGTTCTCCGTTCCGCCGATCGTCACCGTTGGCGACGCGGCCAACCTCACCGATCCGGTCTGGGACAACGCCGAGGTCGCGCCGGATGCCGTGCAGTTCGCCCGCCGCACCCCGGCCGCCGACGGTAACGGCACCGCCTGGGCGGAGGTGACCTGCCGACAGTTCCGCGACGAGGTGGTGGCCGTAGCCCGTGGGCTCGTCGCCGCCGGCGTGCAGCCGGGCGCCCGGGTCGCGCTGATGAGCCGCACCCGCTACGAGTGGACGCTGCTGGACTACGCGATCTGGACGGCCGGCGCGGTCACCGTGCCGATCTACGAGACCTCCAGCACCGAGCAGGCCGCCTGGATCCTCGCCGACTCCGGCGCGGTCGCCGTGGTGGTCGAGACCGACGCGCACGCCAGCCTGGTCGCCGGCGTCCGGGACCGGCTGCCCGAGCTGGAGCACGTCTGGCAGATCGACCTCGGCGGGGTCGACGAGCTGGTGACGACCGGCGCCACGGTCGAGCCGGCCGAGGTGGAACGGCGCCGCAAGGCGGTCCGCGCCGACGACCTGGCCACGATCATCTACACCAGCGGCACCACCGGCCGCCCCAAGGGCTGTGTGCTCACCCACCGCAACATGTACGCCGACATCGCCAACGCCGTACCGGTGCTGCCGAACCTGTTCAACGCCGGCGCGGCCACCCTGCTCTTCCTGCCGCTGGCGCACGCCTTCGCCCGCCTGATCCAGATCGGCGTGGTGCACGCCCGGGCCACCATGGCCCACTGCGCCGACACCAAGAACCTGGTCGCCGAGCTACAGGACTTCCGGCCGACCTTCGTGCTCTCCGTCCCCCGGGTGTTCGAGAAGGTCTACAACGCGGCCAAGCAGAAGGCCGAGGCCGACGGCAAGGGCGCCATCTTCGCCCGCGCCGAGCAGGTCGCCATCGCGTACAGCGAGGCGCTCGAGACCTCACGCGGGCCCGGCGTGGCGCTGCGCGCCCAGCACGCGGTCTTCGACCGGCTGGTATACCGCAAGCTGCGTGCCGCCCTCGGCGGCCGGTGCCGCGACGCCATCTCCGGCGGGGCGCCGCTCGGCGCCCGACTCGGTCACTTCTTCCGGGGCATCGGCGTGACGGTCCTGGAGGGCTACGGGCTGACCGAGACCTCCCCCGCCGCAGCGGCGAACCTGCCCACCGGCACCCGGATCGGCACCGTCGGCCGCCCGCTGCCCGGCGTGACCGTGCGGATCGACGACGACGGCGAGATCCTGATCTCCGGGGACCTGATCTTCCAGGGCTACTGGCACAACGAGACGGCGACGGCCGAGGCGCTCAGCGCCGACGGCTGGTTCCGCACCGGCGACCTCGGCCAGCTCGACAGCGACGGCTACCTCAGCATCACCGGCCGGAAGAAGGAGCTGATCGTGACCGCCGGCGGCAAGAACGTCGCCCCGGCGGTGCTGGAGGACCATGTCCGGTCCCACCCGTTGATCAGCCAGTGCGTCGTGGTCGGCGACCGGCAGCCGTTCATCGCGGCGCTGGTCACCGTCGACGAGGAGGCGTTGCCCGCCTGGCTGGAGTCGGCCGGGCTGGCCGCCGGCACCCGCGTCGAGGAGCTGCGCGAGCACGAGGGCCTGCGGGCGGAGATCCAGTCCGCGATCGACACCGCGAACCGGGTCGTCTCCAAGGCCGAGGCGATCAAGGTGTTCCGGGTCCTGCCCCGCGACTTCACCGAGGCCACCGGCGAGCTGACCCCGTCGCTCAAGGTCAAGCGCCAGGTTGTCCACAAGACGTACGCGGCGGAGATCGCCGATATCTACCGGGGCTGACTACCATCCGTCACGTGCCCGCATCGACATCCGCAGCACCACACCCGCATCCCCTCGCCGCGGCAGCCCGCCTGGTGATGCTGGCGCTGGTCGCCGTCCTCACCCTGTTCGCCACCCGCGACGTCACCCAGCTGTGGTGGATCGCGCTGCTGGCGGTCGCCGGGCTGCCCTCGCTGCTGGCCCCTCAGCACCGGCTGATCGGCCCGCTGAGCCGGGTGGCCGAGGTGGTGGTGCTGGGGCTGGCCGCGAGCCAGGTGGCCGCGGTCGCGTCGATCGGCGGCACGGTCGACGGGCTCGGCGCCTCGGCGGTATTGCCGTACCTGGCGGTGCCGGTGACCGTCACCGCGCTGCGCCGCCGCTTCCGCGAGGGCGCCGCGCTGCTCGCGGTCACCGCCGCCACCCTGCTGGTCAGCGGCGCGCTCACCGAGGTCGGTGGGGAGCGCCAGCTCGCCCAGCTCGGCTACCTCGCGGTCTGCGCGCAGTGGCTGATCCTGGCCGCGCTGGGGCTCTACGCCGCCGGCACCCTGCACCGGGTGATGGCGGTCCGCGGTGAGGGCAAGCCCCAGCCGTACGCCGAGGCGACCCGCCTGCTGACCCAGCTGCGCACGGTGGCCCGGCAGCTGCCCGGGGCGACCCTGGACCCGGGCGGCATCTCCGAGCACCTGCTGGAGGAGCTGCGGACGGTCGCCCGGGCCGACCGGGGCGCGGTGCTGTCGGCCAGCGGCGGGGGCCGGCTCGTGGTGCTCGCCCAGGCCGGGGTGGACCGGGTGGACTGGGAGACGACGCTGGACGCGGACTCTGCGATCGCCGACGCCTGGGCCAGCCAGCAGCCGCAGACCGCCGCGCGGTCGCAGTCCCGCTCACACCGGGGCGGCGACGTCTCGGCGCTGATCGTTCCGCTGGTCGCCGGGGTGCGCACGGTGGGGCTGGTGGTGCTGGAGGCGGACGCCGCACACGCGTACCCGCCACCGGTGGTGTCCCGGGTGACCGCGCTGACCCGGCCGGCCGCGCTGCGGCTGGAGGCGGCGCTGCTCTTCGACGAGGTCCGTTCGCTGGCCACCAACGAGGAGCGGCAGCGGCTGGCGCGGGAGATCCACGACGGGGTCGCGCAGGAGCTGGTGATGGTCGGCTACGGCATCGACAACGCCCTGGCCACCGTCTTCGACGACGCCGACGAGACCGCCGAGGCGCTGCGTACGCTGCGCGGCGAGGTGACCCGGGTGATCACCGAGCTGCGGCTGAGCCTGTTCGAGCTGCGCAGCGAGGTGGACCGGCAGGGCGGTCTGGCCGCCGCGATCGCCGAGTACGCGCGCACCGTGGGCGCCTCCGGCGGGCTGCGGGTGCACCTGTCGCTGGACGAGTCCACCGCGCGGCTGCCGGCCGCCACCGAGGCCGAGTTGCTGCGCATCGCGCAGGAGGCGGTGACCAACGCGCGCAAGCACGCCGGAGCCTCCAATCTCTGGGTCACGTGCGAGGTGGACCCCCCGTACGCGCAAATTGAAGTGTCGGATGACGGTCAGGGGATGGCTGACCAGCGCCCCGACGGGCGGTACGGTCTTGCGATCATGGCCGAGAGGGCGGAACGTATCCGGGGCCGGTTGGAGATCAGGCCGCGGCAACCGAGCGGCACGACCGTGGCGGTGGTTCTTGGCACCTCGTCCCGGCGCGATAACGTGCGCGGTAGCGCAGCACCAGAAGGGGAGTAACCCGAGGATGACCACAAGTCCGACACCGGCCACCCGCACCAAGGTCCTCCTTGTCGACGACCACGACCTGATTCGCAAGGGCCTGCGGCACGCCTTCGAGCGCGACCGCCAGTTCGAGGTCGTCGGTGAGGCCGCCACCGCGGCGGAGGGGGTCCGCCAGGCCGGCGCTCTGCAGCCGGACGTGGTGATCATGGATCTGCGTCTGCCCGACGGCAGCGGCCTGGAGGCCACCCGCGCTCTGCGCAAGTCCAGCGCGTCGATGGGCATCGTGGTGCTGACCATGTACGCCGGCGACGACCAGCTCTTCGGGGCCCTGGAGGCCGGCGCGAGCGCCTTCGTGCCGAAGACCGCCCCGGCCGACGAGGTGGTGGCCGCCGCGCGGCACGCCGCCTCCTCCCCCAGCGCGTTCACCGCGGCCGACCTGGCCGAGGCGATGAAGCGCCGGCTCGCCCCGTCCGGTCCGCAGCTCTCCCCCCGCGAGGGTCAGGTGCTGCGGCTGCTCGCCGACGGGATGAGCGTGGCCGGCATCGCCAAGCAGTTGTTCGTCAGCGAGTCCACGGCCAAGACGCACATCTCCAAGCTGTACGAGAAGCTCGGAGCGGCCAACCGGGCGCAGGCGCTGATGACCGCGCTCCGGCTCGGCCTGCTCGAGGCGCCGGACGCCCCGAAGTTCTGACCTGCACCCGCTCGTCGAGCGGGACGCCGCGACCGAAGGTCCGCGCCAGCTCACGCCGGCGTGGGCCTTCGCCGTATCGACCGACGTCGGCGGGCAACCTGGCGGCACGCTATGGTCTGGCGGGCACGTCGGGGGCACAATACCCGCGCGGGCGATGATGCCCGCGTCGCGGACTCGAGGGGTGAGCGCATGCAGCGGCCGGACTGGGCACCCGACACCATCGACATCGAGCGCCCGAGCGTCGCGCGGATGTACGACTACTACCTCGGCGGCTCGCACAACTTCGCGGCCGACCGGGCCGCGGCGCAGGCGATGGTGGCGGCGGTGCCGGAGGCGCCGCTGATGGCCCAGGCCAACCGGGCGTTCCTGCGCCGGGCGGTGCACCACCTCGCCGAGGCCGGGATCCGGCAGTTCCTCGACATCGGCTCGGGCATTCCCACCGTCGGCAACGTGCACGAGATCGCCCAGCGGCTCGACCCGCAGTCCCGGGTGGTCTATGTGGACGTCGACCCGGTGGCGGTGGCGCACAGCCGCGAGATCCTGGCCGGCAACGAGCGTGCCGTGGTGGTGCGGGAGGACCTGCGGCACCCGGACAGGATCCTGACCCACCCGGATGTCCGCAAACTGCTCGACCTGGACCAGCCGGTGGCCGTGATGGTCGTGGCCGTGCTGCACTTCGTCTCCGACGAGGACCGTCCGGCGGAGCTGCTGCGGACCCTGCGCGACGCGCTCGCCCCGGGCAGCTACCTGGTGCTGTCGCAGGCCAGCGACGACGGGCGCAGCCAGGACGAGCGGGCCGAGGCCGAGCGGGTCTACCGGCGTACCGACAACCCGCTCTGGGTCCGCAGCCGCGCGGAGCTGACCGCGCTCTTCGACGGGTTCGAGCTTCTCGACCCGGGTGTGGTGTGGGTGCCGCAGTGGCGGCCGGACACCCCCGACAGCGCGGAGGACGCGGAGCGGGCGGTCTTCATGGGCGGCGTCGGGCGCCTCGGTGGCTGAGTCGCCCGTGGCGACCTCCTGCCCGGGCACGTTCGCCAAGGCCTGGGCCAAGGCGGTCTCCGGCACCAGCTATCTGCCGATGACCCAGGCCCAGCTGGAGACGCTGCTGCACCGGCTCACCGGGCAACTGGCCGGCGCGCTGCTCGGCGAGCCGTTCGACCTCCGCGCCGGGTACCGGGTGGGTGCCGAACTGGTCGCCGCGCACATCGCCTCCGCGGAGGGTCTGGGCCGTACCGTCGAGGTCATCCAGCTCCGGCTGATCCGCGACCTGGGTCTGGTGGCCGAGGACGTCGAGGACCGGATGGCGCGGCTGCTGGCCGCGGTGGCCACCGGCTACGCCCGCGCGCTGCGGGACCGGACGCTCGACGAGCAGGAGTCGATCCGCCGGGCCGCCATGATGGCCCGGTCGCAGGCCGAACGGGCGTTGCGGGCCAGCGAGGCGCGGTTCCGGCACCAGGCCACCCACGACCCGCTCACCGGCCTGCCCAACCGGACACTGTTCACCGAGCGGCTCGCCGCCGCGCTCAACGAGCCGGGCCGGGGCGCGCAGCGGGTCGGTGTGTGCTTCCTCGACCTGGACCGGTTCAAGGTCGTCAACGACACGCTGGGGCACCAGATCGGCGACCGGCTGTTGACCACGGTGGCCGAGCGGCTGTGCGAGACCGTGGGTGAGCACCTGGTGGCCCGGCTCGGTGGGGACGAGTTCGTCATCCTGGTGGAACACACCGGCGGCACCGACGACATGGTGGCGGTGGCCGAGGCCGCGCTGGCCGCCGTCCGGACACCGGCGCTGGTCGACGGGCACGAGCTCCAGGTCTCGGCGAGCATCGGCATCGTCGAGCGTCAGGTGGCCGGCGCCGACCCCGGTGACCTCATGCGGGCCGCCGACAGCACGCTGCACTGGGCGAAGTCGGCCGGTGGGGCGCGTTGGGCGCTCTACGACGCCGAGCGCAACCGACGCGAGCTGGCCCGGTACGCGCTCTCCGCGGCCATCCCGGCCGCGTTGGAGCGGGGGGAGTTCTACCTCGACTACCAGCCGCTGACCTCGCTCCGGGACGGCCGGCTGGTGGGCGTGGAGGCGCTGGTCCGCTGGCGCCACCCGGAGCTGGGCGTGCTGCGGCCGGACAGCTTCATCGGGCTGGCCGAGGAGACCGGCCTGATCGTGCAACTGGGCGGGTGGGTGCTGGCCGAGGCGTGCCGGGAGGCGGAGGCCTGGTCGGCTGGCGGTGTCGCCGCGCCGTTCGTGAGCGTCAACCTGGCGGTCCGGCAGGTGCACCGGCCCGGGCTGGTCCAGGAGGTGCGCGCCCTGCTGCGGCAGACCGGGCTGCCGCCGGAGCGACTCCAGTTGGAGATCACCGAGAGCACGATGATGAGCACCGCCAAGGAGCCGGTGCGCGCCCTGCGGGTGCTGGCCGACCTCGGCGTGCGGATCGCCATCGACGACTTCGGCACCGGCTACAGCAACCTGGCGTACCTGCGGGACCTGCCGGTGACCGAGCTGAAGGTGGCCGGGGAGTTCGTGGCCGGGCTGCGGTCGCCGTCGGTCGGGCGCACCGACGAGCGGATCCTCGCCTCGCTGGTCTCGCTGGCGCACGCGCTGGACCTGACGGTGACCGCCGAGGGGGTCGAGACCGCCGGCCAGGCCGAGCGGCTGCGGGCGATCGGCTGCGACGCCGCGCAGGGCTGGCACTTCGGCCGGCCGGCTCCCGCCGACCGGATCCTGGCCCGCATCCGCTGACACACCGCGCCCGCCCTGCGCGTCCCGTGGTCACGCGGTCGACGCCGACCGTGATACCTCATAGGCATATTGAAGACTCCGCGCTGTTCGTCGTGGGGTAGACACCGTCTACGCCAGCTGGTAGACAACGTCTATGGGTGAGGAGGAAGCGGGCGTCCGCGCCCGACTGGTGGCCGCCGGGGTCGACCTGGTGCTGCGTGAGGGCCAGTCGGCGGTGTCACTGCGGGAGATCGCCCGCCGGGCCGGGGTCTCGCACGGCGCGCCCCGCCGCTACTTCCCCACCCACGTCGACCTGCTCTCCGCCATCGCCCGGGAGGGCTTCGCCGACCTCGCCGCCCGCGTCGAGCAGACGATCCGTGCGGCCGGCCCCGACCCGCGCGGCCGGCTGACCGCGCTGGGCCGGACGTACCTGGACTTCGCGGCGGCGCACCGCGGGATGTTCGAGCTGATGTTTCGGCACGACCTGCTGGCCAGCGGTCGGCTCCACCTGCGCGAGACGAGCCTGCCGCTCTTCGATGTCCTGGCCGACCTGGTGGCCCAGGTACGCCGGCCCACCGACGCGCCGGCGCCGGTGCTGGCCGGCGCGCTCTGGGCCAACCTGCACGGCATCGCCCAGCTCTGGGCCTGGGGCAGTCTGCCACTGGCCACCGGCGCCACCGACGACGACGCCCTGCTGCGCGCCGCGCTGGACGCCCACCTCGGCCCCGCCCCCCACTGACCATCCCCCTCGGAGGACACGTGCCCCTGCTGTACGACCTCAGCAAGCTGACCGTCGGCACGACGCTGCGGCTGGGCTGGCGGCCACGCGTGGAAGGACTGGAACACGTGCCCCGGCACGGCGGAGCGATCCTCGCCGGCAACCACCTCTCCGTCGCCGACGAGCTGTTCCTCGCCTGCGCGACACCCCGGCACGTCACCTTCTGGGCGAAGTCCGAGTACTTCACCGGCCGAGGCCCGGGCGGCTGGCTCAGCCGGCGGATCGTCTCCGGCATGGGCGCCATCCGGGTCGAGCGCGCCGGGGGCCGGGCCGCCCTCAGCGCCCTCGACGCGGCCGTGCCGGTGCTGCGCGCCGGTGGCCTGGTCGCCGTCTATCCGGAGGGCACCCGCTCCCCGGACGGACGGCTCTACCGGGGCCGCACCGGGATGACCCGGCTCGCCCGCGACGCCGAGGTGCCGATCATTCCGGTCGGCGTGCTCGGCACCGCCGAGGTGCTGCCCGTCGACGCGCGGCTGCCCCGCCGGCACCCGGTCGCCCTGCGATTCGGCCCGCCCATCCCGGTCGCGGAGCGGATCCACGGGCCACGCGACATCCGGACGGTCACCGACGAGGTGATGGCGGCCATCCAACGGCTCACCGGCCAGGAGTACGTGCCCCGCTACGCCCCGCCCCGGTCGAGCCGGACCTGAGCACGGGCGGCGGTCAGCCGGCGAGCAGGGCGGCCATCCGCTGCGCCTGCGCCTCCCAGCGCCACTCCCGCTCCACCCAGGCGCGACCGGCCGCGCCCAGTTGGCGGGCCAGGTCCCGGTCGGCGAGCAGCCGGGCCACCCGGTCGGCCAGCTGGGCGACGTCCCGGCCGCGTACCACGTAACCGGTCTCCCCCTCGCGCACCGCGTCGGGCGCGCCTCCGGAGTCACCGGCGACCACCGGCAGGCCGGTCGCGGACGCCTCCAGGTAGACGATGCCCAGCCCCTCCACGTCCAGCCCGCGGTTGCGGGTGCGGCAGGGCATCGCGTAGACGTCGCCGGCCGCGTAGTGCGCCGGCAGCTCGGACGCCGGCACCGAGCCGGTGAAGACCACGTCCCGTTCCACCCCGGCCTGCCGGGCCAGCTTCTCCAGGGTCGCCCGGTACGGCCCACCGCCGACGATCAGCAGCGCCGCGTCGGGCACCCGGCGGCGGATCTCGGGCAGCGCCCGGATCAGCATGTCCTGTCCCTTGCGCGGCACCAACCGGGACACGCAGACCACCACCGGCCGGTCGGTCAGCCCGAGCCGGGCCCGGACCGGCTCGCCGTCCACGGTCGGGTGGTAGGTGTCCACGTCCACCCCGGGCGCCAGCCGGCGCAGCTCGGTCAGCCCGTCCAGCACCCGGGCCAGCCGGCTGCGGGTGTACTCGCCGAGGTAGGTGGTGACGTCGACGCCCCGACCGATCCGGCGCAGCGCCGGCCGGGCGGCGGGCAGCGCCGCCCAACCGACCTCGTGACCGTGGGTCTGCGCCACCACTCGGCGCACCCCGGCCCGCCGCCGCAGACCGGCGGCGAGCAGCCCGAGCGGGGCCGCCGCGCCGAACCACACGGTGTCGCAGTCGTACGCGCGGGCCAGCCGGGCCGCCCGGCGGGCGATCAGCGGGGTGGGCAGCAGCACCCGGGTGCGTTCCCGGATCACCTCGAACGGCTGGTCGGCGTCGAACTTCGCCGCACCGCGCCAGCTCGACGCGTACACCACCACCGAGCCGGCCGGCTGCCTGGCCGCGAGGTTGTGCACGAAGGACTGGATGCCGCCGGGGCGGGGCGGGAAGTCGTTGGTGATCAGCAGGGTGCGGTTCATCGGCTGGCCTCCCGGGCGTACGCGCGGGCGGCGGCCATCCGCTCCACGGTGGACGGATGGGAGGCCGAGTAGAGGTACTCCCAGCGCGGCGGGTCGGGGTCGCCGAGGTTGACCGAGCCGAGCCGGCGCTGCATCGACTCGAAGGCGGCCGGGTCGTCGGTGAGCGCGAGCGCGTGCGCGTCGGCCCGGGCCTCCACCTGCCGCGACATCCAAGCCTGCACCGGCGCGGCGATCAGCCCGGCCACCGTGACCAGGGCGACCAGCAGCGGAAACGCGCGCGGGTGGGCCACCGAGTCGACGCCGGCCAGCCGTAGCAGCGGCCCCCACGAGCCGAGCAGGTAGAGCGCCACCACCGCGGCGGCGGCGCCCAGCGCCCCGGTCAGCGTGCCGGCCGCGACGTCGCGGTCCTTCGCGTGCCCCAGCTCGTGCGCCACCACGGCGGTCACCTCGGCCGGGGTGGCCTCGCTCACCAGCGTGTCGTAGACCACCACCCGCCGGGTCGGCCCCAGACCGGAGACGTACGCGTTGACCGCCCTGGTGCGTCGGGAGGCGTCGGCGACCAGCACGTCGCGCACCGGGACCCCGTCGCGGGCGGCCATGCTCATCAGCTCGGTGCGCAGCGGGCCCTGCTCCATCGGGGTGAACCGGTTGAACACCGGCTCCACCAGCACCGGCAGCACGAACGACAGCAGCACCACCAGCAGGGCCGCGCCGGCCGCGCCGAACGCCCACCACCAGCGCGGCGCGAGCCGGATGACGGCGTAGAACCCGAACAGCGCCACCGCGCCGATCACCGCGCTGACCGCGTACGACTTGAGCAGGTCGACCGCCCAGCCGCTCCAGCCGTTGGTGCTCAGCCCGTAGCGGGTGAGCACGCTCTGCCGCCAGGCGGCGAACGGGAGGGTGAGCAGGTCGGCGACGAGCACGACGGCCAGCCCGCCGAGCACCGCCTGCGCGGCCCAGTGCCCCCCGAACGGCCGGCCCACCAGCTCGATCAGGCGGCTGCCCAGCGGGGTCAGCCCCAGTGCCAGGGCGACCAGCAGCCCGACGGCGAGCGCGGCGTAACCCCCGGGACGCAGCGCGGCGCGAAACTCCCGCCCCCGGGCCACCTGCTCGGCGGGCAGGTCGCGCAGCGCGGCGAGCTGGTCGGCCCGGGGCGCCGGCGGCCGGTGCCACGGGATCAGCAGCGCGGCGGTCACCACCAGCGCGACGGCCAACCCGGCCAGGGTCAGCAGCGCCCAGCCGCGCGGGGTCACCGGCACCCCGCCGTGCCCGTCGCACGGCGGGCATCGCCACCGCCATCAAACGCGGCGCCACCAAGCGCGGCGCCACCGAACACGCCACCGACAAGCGCAGCGCCGACGAGTCGGCCGTCGTCCCGTCGTACCCCGCTCATTGTGCCGCTCCTCCCGCCGTGACCGCCCATCCTATGGCCCGCGAAAAGCCCGCTTCCGCGCGCGGTGTCACGCTCAGGCGACTCGGCGGGTGCCACGGCGGCGAGCCGTGCCGGGGCGCGCGGGCGCGGCGAACACCTCCACGTCGAAGCCGGCGCGGGCGAACACCTCGATGGCCTCGACCTCGGCGGCGACCAGCCCGGATGCGGGGGACGTCTCGTCGAACAGGGCGGTCAGCGGGCAGCCGGAACAGCCGTCGGCCCGCTGCGCGCAGCCGTCGCAGTCGATGAGCATCACGCCTCCTGATCGGCTCGCGGCACCCGGCCGACGCCCTGTCGTCGCCGACCGAGCACCGTCGGTCACATCGACGCTAACCACCGGGTGCGACAGAAACCGCGTCCGATCGGCCGTTTTGGGGGCGAGATCGACTCCAGTTCGCGAAATCGGGCCATCCTGCCCGCCCGGACACCCCGACTTCACCGAACCCGTGTTCCCACGCCCCGATCGGCTGGCACCTACGTCAACTGGGCCGATGAGGCAGCGCTGCCGTGGCATGTCGGGCCGACAGTGAACGACCTGCCGGATGCCGTCAGCCCAGTGCGTCGAGGTCACGCAGCGCGAAGCGGAGGTGCTGCCACTCCTCGGCCAAGATCACGTGGAGGCAGTGCAGGACGGTCACGTGCTGCTCGGGCCACCAGGCGCTCGGTCGAGACTCGGCGAGCAGGTCCGGCGTGACGGTCGCGAGGAAGTCGCGCACCATGGCCTGCCGCTCGGCCCGCACCTGGAGGACCGCCTCGAAGGTCGGCTGCTCAGTGGCGAAGACCGACATGTCGAAGCCGTCGGTCTCGTACTCGGCGTGCGACTGACCGAGCGGGTGGAACGGCTGTGGCAGGCGCAGGACCGCCTTGCCCAACCACGCGTCGGCGGCGAACGCGAGATGGCGCAGCGTCTGCGCGAACGACCACTCGCCATCGACCGAGACGTCGACCGCACCCTCGGGCATGGACAGGACCCGGTCGACCGCCGCCGCCCAGGCCCGTTCGAGCGCCGCCCACGCCGCACGCAGGTCGTCCGGGGCCTTGGCCTGCCTGAGTTCGCGCCCGGGGAACCGCCGGTCGAGCTCGGCCTCGACGAGCGGCACGACATCGACGCCGTTGACCAGGAGCGCGCCCTCGGCCAGCCACGGCGCGTCGATGTCCAGGCCACTCACATCGACGCCGCGCATCACCGCGCCGGCCAGCGTCGACCTGTCGAACCGCGCACCCCGCAGATCCTTGTCGACGAAGATCTTGACGTCATCCTGGGTCATCGCGACTCCCATCCCTCGGCGGTCGCGGCGACACTAGCGCCCGGGCCCGACAGGCTCGGGGCGACACCCGATGCCGCCTGGGCCGATCCCAGTGCGACGTGGGGCTCGCCCAAACCTCGCCAGGCCCCTGCCCGTGGACGCGTCGGCCGGCTGCGGTCAGGAGCGGGCGAGCCGCCGCAGCAGCGAGTCCGCGCCCAGCGGGTACGCCCCGTGCCGGCGTACCCCGTCGGCGACCTCGCGGTCCGACGAGACCACGACCACCGGCCGGCCCGCCGGCTCGGCGCGGACCAGGCGCCGGATCAGCTCATCGGCGGTCTCGCCCTTGCGGGAGAAGAGCACCCGTACGCCGCGCGGCGCGGGCGGCAGCCCGTGCATCCGCTCGGCACCGTCGAAGACCACGGTGACCTCGTCGCCGGTCTGCGCGGCGATCCCGCCCAGGCCGGTGATGAGGCGCTTGCGCTGCTGCTCCAGGGACATCTCGCCGAAGCCGCGCTTGGTGACGTTGTAGCCGTCCACCACCAGGTGCGCCCTGGGCAGGGCGAGCAGCTGGTCGAGTCGGGCCGGGTCGTCGGTGTCGCGGGCACGTGCGGCGGGGCCGGCCGGGGCGGTGCCCGGCTGCTCGGCGAACGCGTCGGCGACGAAGTCGGCGGGGAGTTTGTCCACCGGGTCGAGCGCCAACTCCCGGCGCAGCCCGACGGCGGCCTGGCCGATGGTCTCCAGCAGCAGCCAGAGCCGGGCGTCGTCGACCGAGCGCGCCTCCTTGGCGCTCGCCCGGGCCACCCCGGCGGCGGCCTCCGCCTCGGCCAGCCTGGCCCGGGCGCGGCGTAGCTCGGCGTCCACGTCGGCGCTGGCGCGCGCGGCCCGGCCGCGCTCGGTGGCCAGCAGCTCGGTGGCCTTCCGCTCGCGGGCCTGGGTCTCCCGCAGGGCGCGGGCCGTCTGCCGGGACTCCTCGCGGAGCTGACCCAACTCCTCACGGACGCGGGCCAGCTCGTCGCGGAGCTTCTCCGCCTCGACCCGGGCCACCGCCCGGTCGTGCTCGGCGCGGGTGGCCCGCTGCTCGGCCTCACGGACCAACTCGGCGACGACCGCGCTGTCCACCTCGGCGCGCACGGCGGCGCCGCTGGCGTCGATCAGCTCCCGCCAGCCCCGCGGCCGGGCCAGGTAGGCCAGCGCGGCGACCTCGACCGGGTCGGCGGCGGCGGGCGCGGTGCCTTCGACAACGGCAGCCCCGAGGTCACCGGCGTCGATCAGGACGCGGGCGGTGACCCGCTGCCGGAACAGCGGGTCGGCGGTGAGCTGGGCGGCGATGGCCGGCGCGCCGAGCCGGGCCCGCCGGTTGGGGGCGAACTTGGCCACCCGCCGCAACGGCACCGGCACCTCGTCGGCGGGCAGGGCGGGCAGCACCGCGGCGGTCAGCGTCACGATCCGTTGCCGGACCGGCTCGGGAAGGGTCGGCTCCGGCTCGACACCCGGGCTGTCGCTCGCCGTCGTCGGGTCGCTCGCCGTCGTCGGGCCGAATGCGCCCGATGTGTCGCTGACTACGTTGTCGTCCTGGTTGCCCACGGCACCGTCGCGCGCGACCGGATCCTCCTGCGGGAGGTGGTCGTCGTACGGCTCGGTGAGGGGCATGTGGCAAGTCTCCCACCGCGACCGGGCCCACCGCCCGGTGAGTGAGCCGATCTCTCATCCTACCCCCAGGGCGACCGGTGGGACCGCTGTGACGGGAGTGTCGGACCGGGCCGCTAGCGTGCCCGCGATGGCACAGGCGGAGTACGTCCAGGAGTCACTGGCCGGTCTCGACCCGGCGGTGGGCGGGGTGGACCCGGCGCTGCCGCTCTACGCGACCACCTTCGTGGTGGTCGACCTGGAGACCACCGGCGGCGCGCCGGACGGCGGCGGCATCACCGAGATCGGCGCGGTCAAGGTGCGCGGTGGTGAGCAGCTGGGCGTGCTGGCCACCCTGGTCAACCCGGGGCAGCCGATCCCGCCGTTCATCACCGTGCTGACCGGGATCACCCAGGCGATGCTGCTGCCGGCGCCGCCGATCGAGCAGGTGCTGCCCAGTTTCCTGGAGTTCATCGCCGACGCGGTCCTGGTGGCCCACAACGCCCCCTACGACGTGGGCTTCCTCAAGGCCGCCTGCGCGAAGCACGGCTACCGCTGGCCCAACCCCCGCGTGCTGGACACGGCGGCGCTGGCCCGCCGGGTGCTGACCCGCGACGAGGTGCCCAACCGCAAGCTGGGCACCCTCGCCGCCTACTTCCGCACCGCCACCCAGCCCACCCACCGCGCGCTGGACGACGCCAAGGCCACCGTCGACGTGCTGCACGGCCTGATCGGCCGGCTCGGCGGGCACCGGGTCGACACGGTCGGCGACGCCATCGAGTTCGCCCGCGCGGTCACCCCGACCCAACGCCGCAAGCGGCACCTGGCCGAGGGGCTGCCCAAGGTGCCCGGGGTCTACATCTTCCGGGCCGCCGACGACCGGCCGCTCTACGTCGGCACCTCCGGCGACATCGCCACCCGGGTCCGCAGCTACTTCACCGCCGGAGAGAAGCGGGCCCGGATCTCCGAGATGCTGGCCGCGGCCGAGCGGGTCGAGGCGGTGGAGTGCGCGCACTCGCTGGAGGCGGAGGTCCGCGAGCTGCGGTTGATCGCCGCGCACGCACCGCCGTACAACCGGCGGTCGAAGTACCCGGAGCGGATGGTCTGGCTCAAGCTGACCGACGGGCCGTACCCCCGGCTGTCGGTGGTCCGCGACCTCTCCCCCACCGACACCGCCTACCTCGGCCCGTTCACCTCCCGGCGGGCCGCGGAGCTGGCCGCCGCGGGCTTCCACGACGCCGTGCCGCTGCGCCAGTGCACGCACCGGCTCTCACTGCGAACGGTCACGCCGGCCTGCGCGCTGGCCGAGCTGGGTCGCTGCCCGGCACCCTGCGAGCACAGGATCACCCCCGAGGAGTACGACGACCGCGCCGCGGCGCCCTTCCGCACCGCCACCGCCAGCGACCCGCAGCCGGTGGTGGACGCGCTGCTGGCCCGGATCGACGTGCTCTCCCGCGACCAGCGCTACGAGGAGGCCGCCGTGGTGCGGTCCCGGCTGGCGGCGGTGCTGCGCGCCACCGTGCGGATGCAGCGGCTGGCC
Organism: Micromonospora sp. NPDC049301; assembly: GCF_040678715.1. Classification (NCBI taxonomy): domain Bacteria; kingdom Bacillati; phylum Actinomycetota; class Actinomycetes; order Micromonosporales; family Micromonosporaceae; genus Micromonospora; species Micromonospora sp. NPDC049301. The sequence goes on from NZ_JBFAQO010000005.1 coordinate 234,978, forward strand.
GCGCTGACCGGGATCGTCGAGCTGGCCGCCGCCCGGCCGGCCGCCCGGGGCGGCTGGGAACTGGCCCTGGTCCGGCACGGGCGGCTGGCGGGCGCGGGAGTTTCCCCACCCGGCGTCCACCCGCGACCCACGCTGAACGCCATCCGGGCCACCGCCGAGACGGTGTCGGGTGGGCACGGCCCGGTGCCGGCGGCCACCGCGGAGGAGTCCGAACGCATCCTGTCCTGGTTGGAGCGACCGGAGACCCGGCTGGTGGAGATGTCCTCCGGTTGGTCCTCCCCGGTGGGTGGCGCGGGGCGCTTCCGTGACCTGCTGGCGAAGGCCGAGAACGGGGGGTCCCACCAACTCTCGACCGAACGCTCATGACCAAGTGACCGATCGGACTACGTCGACTCGCTTAGGCTGTTAGAGAAGTGCAGTCCTGCCCGATTCGTGGGCCTGCTCCCGACCGCCGGCTTCCGGTGGCCGCGGGGCCGGGGTGAGGAGGTGTCCCTCGTGGACGTCGACGCCGGACACGGCGCCGCCCTGGGGGGCGCCCTGCCGACCCAGTCGGGTGAGCTGCCACTGGCCCGCCGGCTGCGGTCGTTGCTCACCTGGCCGACCACAGACTCCGACCCGGTCACCCAACTGGTCCGGACCCACCGTGGCATCCACGCGGGCTCCGACCCCGCGGTGCTGCGCCGGGCGTACACCATCGCGGAGAACATGCACCGCGGGCAGTTCCGCAAGAGCGGGGAGCCCTACATCACCCACCCCCTCGCGGTGGCGCAGATCTGCGCCGAGCTGGGGATGGACACCACCACCCTGGTGGCGGCGCTGCTGCACGACACGGTGGAGGACACCCGCTACACGCTCCAGGCCCTGTCGGAGGACTTCGGCGGCGAGGTGGCCCACCTGGTCGACGGGGTGACGAAGTTCGACAAGGCGTTCTACGGCAAGGCCGCCGAGGCGGAGACGATCCGGAAGATGATCGTCGCGGCCGCCAAGGACGTCCGAGTGCTGATCATCAAGCTGGCCGACCGGCTGCACAACATGCGCACCCTCGGCGTACGCTCCGCGGCCTCGCGGGAACGGATCGCCCGCAAGACCCAGGAGGTGCTGGTCCCGCTCTGCGACCGGCTCGGCATCCAGACCCTCAAGCGGGAGCTGGACGACGTGGTGCTGCTGCACCTGGAGCCCGACGAGCACGCCCGGCTGGCCCGGCACGTGCACGATCGGCCGGGTTGGGACGCGTACCTCGACTCGGTGGTCAGCCGGGCCCGGGTGGCGCTGCGCCGCAGCCGGGTCGACGCCGAGGTAGGCCCCCGGCCCCGGCACCTCTACTCGATCTGGAAGGACACGGTCGCCGGCGGCCACAGCGCGCCGTACGACCTGCCGCGTATCGCGGTGGTGGTCGACGGCCCGGCCACCGACTGCTACGCCGCGCTCGGCGCGATCCACGGCACCTGGCGCCCGGTCCCCGGCCGTTTCAAGGACTTCATCGCCTCGCCGAAGAACAACCTCTACCGCTCGCTGCACACCAGCGTCTGCGGCCCGCAGGACCGCACCGTCGAGGTGCTGATCCGCACCGAGGAGATGCACCGCTCGGCCGAGTACGGCATCGCCGCCGACTTCCGCTTCCCGCGCTCGGCAGGCGGCGGCGCGGCGGCCCGGGCCGAGCAGCTGGACTGGCTGCGCCGGGTCCTCGACTGGGAGCCGGACGCCGCCGACCCGGCGCAGTTCCTCGAGTCGCTGCGTTGCGACCTGGCCGAGGGGCAGATCCAGGTCTTCGCCGAGGGGCGGCAGATCGTGCTGCCGGCCGGCGCCACGCCGGTCGACCTCGCCTACGAGCTGGGCGGCGAGCGGGGCGACCACTGCCTCGCCGCCCGGATCAACGGCCGGCTGGCGCCGCTGAGCTCGGAGCTGGATGAGGGCGACGTGGTGGAGATCTTCACCGAGAACGACGGGGACAACGGCTTCGACGCCGGTGAGGCGCCGCGCGGCCCACGTCGGGAGTGGCTCGGCTTCGTCAAGTCACCGCACGCGCAGATGCAGATCAACCGGTGGTTCGCGGAGCACACCGAGCCGGGCATCACGATCAGCGACAAGGTCCGCCTCGGCAGGGCCACCATCGGGCTCGCCCTGCGCCAGCACAACCGCGGCCTCGCCAGTGACCTGCCACTGCTGCGTCTCTCCGAGGAGCTGGGCTACCCCGACCTGGAGACCATGCTCGTCGCGGTCTTCGATCGGGTGATCGAACCGGACACGGTGGTACGCCAGCTCATCGACCTGGTCGACCATCGACAGTGACCGGGCAGGCCCCAGCGCGTCCGAAGGACATTCGTGACCACTAGCCTGGGGTCATGATCCCCCGCTCCCGCGCCACCGGTCGGGCCGTCTTCTACCAGGCCTTCTACCGGCTGCCGCTGCCGGTGCGCCGTCGCCTGGTCCGACTGGCCGTGCCCAAGTACATCGTCGGCGCGGTCACGCTGGTCCGCGACGCCGAGGCGACGGGCGCGGGCCGGTTGCTGCTGCTGCGCCAGCCGCCCGGCAAGGGCTGGTCGCTCCCCGCCGGCCTGCTGGACCGGGGCGAGGCCCCGGTGGTGGGTGCGGCTCGTGAGCTGTTCGAGGAGTCCGGCATCCGGCTCCCCCCGTCCCGGCTGCGCCCCGCAGTGCCGAACGCGATCGTGCACGCCAAGGGCTGGGTGGACATGGTCTTCGAGGTCGAGGTCCCTGCCTCCGACACCGAGCTGGTGGTCGACGGCGCGGAGGTCTTCGAGGCCGCCTGGCACCCGCTGGACGACCTGCCGAGGCTGACCTGGCCGACCGCCCGGCTGCTCGCCTACTACGACATCGGGCCGCTGGCCGGGCAGTTTCCGCCACCGGTGCCCGACACCACGCCGTGACCGGGGCGGCCGGCGGGCGCTCGGGTGACCGGCGCGCGGAGGTCTGCGCGGTGGTGCTCGCCGCGGGCGAGGGCACCCGGCTGCGCCCGCTCACCGAACGGGTGCCCAAGGCGCTCTGCCCGGTGGGCAACGTGCCGCTGCTGGACCGGGCGCTGGCCCGGCTGGCCGGGCTCGGGCTGACCGGTCCCGGACGGGTCGCGGTGAACGCCTGCTACCTGGCCGACCAGGTGGTCGCGCACGTCGGTGACCGCGCGCACGTGTCGGTGGAGCCGGGCGATCCGCTCGGCACCGCGGGCGGCGTGGCCAACCTGCGGGACTGGATCGACGGACGGCCGGTGCTGGTCGGCAACGCCGACGCGTACCTAGCCGACGCGGCGGCCGCGCCGGGCCCGGACGTGGCCGCGCTGCTGGACGGCTGGGACGGGCACCGGGTACGCCTGCTCGGTCAGCCGGCCGCGGACCCGGCGGCGCCGGGCACCTTCGCCGGGCACAGCTTCGCCGGCTTCTCTCTGCTGCCCTGGCGGCTGGTCCGCGACCTGCCGGTGGTCTTCTCCGACCTGGTACGCGCGGTCTGGCGGCCGGCCGAGGCGGCCGACGCGCTGGAGGTGGTCGCCTACCGGGGCACCTTCTTCGACACCGGGACCCCCGCCGACTACCTGGCGGCCAACCTGCACGCCGCCGCCGGTGACGCCCTGATCGACCCGTCCGCCACGGTGACCGGGCGCTGCGTGGAGTCGGTCGTGGGAGCCGGTGCCCGGGTGTACGGCGACGTGCGCCGCGTGGTGGTCTGGCCGGGCGCGACCGTACGCGACGACGAGCGACTGCACGACGCGATCCGGGCCGGGGACGGCCGCACCGTGCCGGCGACCGCCCGCGGCTGAGCCGGGACGCCTCCCGCCTCCGGGACGGACGGAAACATCTAGCATGGGCGACGACGCCGACGAACGGAGAAATGTCCCGTGATCACCGCGATCGTGCTGATCGACTGCGCCACCGATGCGATCCCCGAGGTGGCGGAGACCCTGGCCAACCTCCCCGGCGTCAGCGAGGTCTACTCGGTGGCCGGGCACGTCGACCTCATCGCCATCGTCCGGGTCCGCGAGTTCGACCAGATCGCCCAGGTCATCGCGGGCAGCATCTCGAAGGTGCCGGGTGTGCTGAACACCGAGTCGCACATCGCGTTCCGGGCGTACTCCCAGCACGACCTGGAGGAGGCGTTCGCGATCGGCCTGGCCAGCGCCGACTGACCCACCGGCGGCGCCGAGGGGCGCCGCACGCACGGCGGCCGGTCCACCGCGCGGGTGGACCGGCCGTCTGCCTGCCGCTACGTCAGCTCTCGGTGGGAGCCGGTGACTCGGTGGTGCCGCCCGGCGCCGGGGACTCGGTGCCGGTGCCACCCGGAGCCGGGGACTCGGTGCCAGTGCCACCCGGAGCCGGCGACTCGGTGCCAGTGCCACCCGGGCTGGGCGTACCGCTGGCGCTGGTCTGCGGGACCGGGATGCCCAGCTGGTTGGCGAGCTGGACCAACTCGTCGTTGTGCGTCTGCAGCACCGGCAGGGCGGTCTGGGCCAACTGGACCACCGACTGCTCGGAGCCCTGCGAGATCTCCGTCTGGGTGGCCTGGATGGCCTGGACGTGGCCGTCCAGCTCACTGGTCACCCAGAGCCGGTCGAACTCCGCGCCGCTGGCGTTGTTCAGCTGGTCGAGGACGGCCTGCTGATCGGCGCTGGGCTCGTTCGGCAGCTCCACCCCGAGCTGGGACGCGGTCTGCTTCACCGTCTGGTCGAGCTGGGTGTGGTCGGTCTTCAGCATCGCGCCCAGGTCCTTGACCCGCTGGTTCTGGCCCTTCTGCTGGGCCAGGTCACCGGCGGTGATCTCGAACAGGTTGACCTGGTGCAAAGCCTGCAGATACTGGGTGTCCTGCGTCGACGGCTGTGCCGCGGCCTGCGCGGCCGCGGCCGGCGCTACGCCGACCAGTACCAGCGCGGCCAACAGGCCGAGGCGTTTGATACCCAACATGCTTCCCCCCCTTGAGACGTTGGACCGCACGGATACCCGGCTCACCGGGGTTATTCCTGCGATCGCCCGTCGCGCGGGGTCTACCGGTCCCGCCGTGTCCGTCCCACTCCTGGCCGGATGGGCGGTGGACGCGGATAAACGACGTGGCGCCCGCCGGAGATCCGGCGGGCGCCACGTGACGGTGCGGTCGGCGGGTCAGCGGCGGCTCTCGCCGCTGCCGATCTCCTCGCGCTCGGGCCGGGCCTCGACGGGCGGGTGACCCGGCGAGACCGGCGCCTCGGCCGGCTTCTCGATCGGGTAGAAGAAGCCCCGGATCGCCGGGCCGAGGGCCCCGAGCCGGTTCATCTTCTTGGGGACCACCCAGCCGACGTACTCCAGCTCGCCGTGGCCGTCCGCGTGCCCGTTCGCCCCACTGAGCGGCTGGTGCACCTCGACGAACCGGCCGTCCGGCAGGCGCCGGATGATGCCGGTCTCCACGCCGTGCGCGAGCACCTCACGGTCGTGCTGCTGCAGGCCCAGGCAGAGCCGGTAGGTCACGTAGTACGCCAGCGGCGGGAGCACCAGCAGGCCGATCCGACCGGCCCAGGTCATCGCGTTCAGGCTGATCTGGAACTTGTCGGCGATCACGTCGTTGGCGCCGGAGAGCGTCAGCACGACGTAGAAGGCGACGGCCATGGCGCCGACCGCGGTCCGGGCCGGAACGTCGCGGGGCCGCTGGAGCAGGTTGTGGCTCTTGCGGTCCTTGAGGTGCCGGGCCTCCAGGAACGGGTACATCGTCGACAGGCCCACCAGGATGCCGGGCAGCACCACCGTCGGCCAGAACAGCGGCGGAATGACGTAACCGTCGCCGATCGGGATCGGAATCTCCCACGCCGGCATGAGGCGGGTCGAGCCGTCGAGGAACATGACGTACCAGTCGGGCTGGCTGGCCGCCGAGACCACCCACGCCTCGTACGGGCCGAACAGCCAGATCGGGTTGATCTGGAACAGACCGCCCATCAGCGCGATGACGCCGAAGACGACCATGAAGAAGCCGCCCTGCTTCAGCGCGTACCGCGGGAACATCCGCTCGCCGACCACGTTGCCGTTGGTCCGGCCGGGGCCGGGCCACTGGGTGTGCTTCTGCTTGAAGACCAGGCCGAGGTGGACGCTGATCAGCGCGACCAGCAGGCCCGGGATGAGCAGCACGTGGGCGATGAAGAACCGGCTGATGATGATCGTGCCGGGGAACTCACCGCCGAAGATCGACGAGGTGACCCAGGAGCCGATCACCGGGATGGACAGCATGATCGCCGAGGCGATCCGCAGACCGGTGCCGGACAGGCCGTCGTCCGGCAGCGAGTAGCCGGTGAAGCCGGCCAGGAAGCCGACCCAGAACAGCAGCGAGCCGATGATCCAGTTGGTCTCGCGCGGCTTGCGGAAGGCACCGGTGAAGAAGACCCGCAGCATGTGCACGACGATCGCGGCCATGAACAGCAGCGCCGCCCAGTGGTGCATCTGCCGCATCACCAGACCGCCCCGGACGTCGAACGACAGGTCCAGGCTGGAGGCGTACGCGGCGGACATCGGCGTGCCCTGCAACGGCGCGTAGCTGCCGTCGTAGACCACCTCGGTCATCGCCGGCTCGAAGAAGAAGGTCAGGAACACGCCGGTCAGCAGCAGCACCACGAACGAGAAGAGCGCGATCTCGCCGAGCAGGAAGGACCAGTGGTCCGGGAAGACCTTGTTCAGCAGCCGGCGCAGCGGGGTGGCCACCTGGAAGCGGTCGTCCACTCCCACGGCAGCCTTGCCCGGCGTAGCCGCAAGGTCAAACTTTCGACGCTTCATGGCCGCTCCCAGAAATCAGGCCCGACGGTCTCGGTGTAGTCGGACTTCGCCACGAAGAAGCCCTCGGAGTCCACCTCGATCGGCAACTGCGGCAGCCGCCGGCTGGCGGGGCCGAAGATGGGCCGGGCGTTGTCGGTGATCAGGAACTGGGACTGGTGGCACGGGCAGAGCAGACGGTTGGTCTGCTGCTCGAACAGGCTCGCCGGGCAACCGGCGTGCGTGCAGACCTTGGAGAACGCGGCGTAGTTGCCCCACATGTAGTCCCCGTGGCCGACGTCCGGCCTGGAGTTGGCCTCCCGGGACTTCTGGGCGTCCGAATCGCGCAGGTGGATCAGCAGCGTCGGCGAGTCGGCGTGCCGGTTGCTCACACCGTGCTCGATGCCGGGGAAGACGGTCAGCTGGCCACCGACGCTGATGTCCGCCGGGCGTACCGGCCGGCCGTCCTCACGGACCAGCCGGACCTTCTGCCCGCCTTCGGCCGGGGCGAACCCGGTGGTGAACATCTGGTTGTTCTTGTGCGGGTTGGAGATCAGACCGCCGACCAGCGGCGCCGCGACCACCGCGCCGACCGGCGCGAGACCGGCCAGCAGCGAGATGCCGAGCAACGGGCGACGCTTCACACCGAGCTCGTCGGCCATGTAGAGCATGGTCTGGCCGGTGATGGTGCGGCTGTCCTCGTCGACCGCGCCCTCGTGCCGGTCCTGGATCGAGACCTCCTTGGGCAGCAACTTCTTGCCCCAGGTCAGGATGCCGAAGCCGACGGCGAGCAGGGCCACGCCGAGCGTGAAGCCGAGCAGCGGGGTGTAGAACTTGTCGCCGCCACGGCCCGGCTCGTACTGCCACGGCCACCAGATGTAGATCGCCAGGAAGGCGGTCGCCGCCAGGCCGGTGATCAGGAACAGCCCGGCCACCACCCGGGTCAGGCGGCGCTCGGCCTTGGTGCCGGGCTGCACCTGCGGCTCGTAGTGGACGATCTCGATGTCGTCCCGACGCGCGCCCTCGCGGACGATGTCGAACCGGGTCACCCCGGGCGCGTTGATGTCGAGCTGCTCCTGGCCCTGTGGGGCCTGGTGCTCGGTGTGCGTGCTCATGCCGTCACCTCGCTACGGGTGGCGCCGAGCGGCACCACAGCACTGAATCGGATGATCCGCTCGGTCACGACTTGCCCGCAATCCACAGGCTAGCGAAGACCAGCGCCACGATGCCAACCAGGAAGATCGCCAGACCCTCGGTGGACGGTCCGTACCGGCCGAGGTTGAACCCGCCCGGGTCCTGGTCGCGCTTCAGCGTCTCCTGGATGTAGGCGATGATGTCGGCCTTCTGCTCCGGCCGGAGCTGGTTGTCACCGAACACCGGCATGTTCTGCGGGCCGCTCAGCATCGCCGCGTAGATCTGCCGGTCGGTCGCGGGGTGCAGGCTCGGGGCGAACTTGCCCGAGGAGAGGGCGCCACCGCCGCCGCCGAAGGCGTGGCACTGCGAGCAGTTGATCCGGAACAGCTCACCGCCGGCCGCGACGTTGGTGTTCTCGCGGAGGTTGTCACCCTCCGGCACGATCGGGCCGCCGCCGAGCTCCTGGATGTACTGGGCCAGCTGGCGGGTCTGCTCGTCGGTGAAGAGCGGGGGCTTGCGCTGCGCCTGGGCCTCCTGGCGCGCCATCGGCATGCGGCCGCTGCTGACCTGGAACTCGACCGAGGCCGCGCCGACGCCGATGAGGCTCGGCCCGCGGCCCTCGACGCCCTGGGCGTTGCGTCCGTGGCAGGTCACACAGCTCACGTCGAACAGCGCCTTGCCCTCGGCAGCGGCACCGGTCAGCGGCGGGTTGTCCTGCGCCTGCGCGCCGGGGGCGAAGACGGTGTAGGCGCCGCCGGCGAGCATCAGCGCGGCGAACAGCCGGACCGCGGCGCCCAGCCGGCGGCGGCCCCTGCTGCGCGCGGCGGGCCGCTCGCGCAACCGCGCGAGCAGACCGCGTCGGCGGTCGTTGTCAGAAGTCATGAGCGGTGTCCTTAACCGGTTGGACCTTGTCTCAGGGGACGGAGCAGCGGCGCGGTACGTGACGCGCCAAGATCACTGAAGCCAGTAGATCATGGCGTACAGCCCGATCCACACGACGTCGACGAAGTGCCAGTAGTAGGACACGACGATCGCCGAGGTCGCCTGCGCCGGGGTGAACCGGCCCATCGTGGTACGGATCATGAAGATGATGAAGGCGATCAGGCCGCCGGTCACGTGCAGGCCGTGGAAACCGGTGGTCAGGTAGAACATCGAGCCGTAGCCGTCTTCATTGATCTTGACGCCTTCGTGCACCAGCGTGCGGTACTCGTTCACCTGCCCGAGCACGAAGATCAGGCCCATCACGAAAGTGATGGTGAACCAGCGCCGCAGCGCGTGGACGTCACCCTTCTCCGCCGCGAAGACGCCGAGCTGGCAGGTCACCGACGAGAGCACCAGGATCACCGTGAAGGTGGTCGCGTACGGGATGTTGAGGTGCTCGGTGTGCTTCTCCCACTGCTCCGGCGCAGCCGCGCGGATCGAGAAGTACATCGCGAACAGCGCCGCGAAGAACATGAGTTCGCTAGAGAGCCACACGATCGTCCCGACGCTGACCATGTTCGGTCGGGTCAGGGAGTGGATCCGGCTCTTGTCAATGGCTGGGGCCGCAGTCACGCCGTCATTATTGCCCCTGACCGGGGCCGGCGATCAGCGGGGTGGCAAACCCCCGCCTTCCGTGGCCCCGGCGCCGGGGTCCGGTTCGCCTGGCCTAGCCTGAAAAGCGTGCTGCACGTCGATCCGATCTTCGCCGCCACCTCGGCCGCTCCGGCCGCCGTGCTCGCGGCCACTCCGGCGGGCCCGTCGACGCTGGCCGCCGCGGGCGAGGCGACCCCGCCTCCGTTCACCGTCGGCACGGTGCTGACCGAGACCCGGCTGGACAGCTGGCTGGCCCTCGGCCTGGTGCTCGCCGCCGGCCTGTACCTCTACGGGGTGCACCGCCTGCGCATCCGCGGCGACCGCTGGCCGGTCTCCCGTACGGTGTTCTTCCTCGGCCCCGGCCTGGGCGGCATCGCCCTGGTCACGGTCAGCGGGCTGCACGCGTACGACACCGCGCTGCTGTCGGTGCACATGGTCCAGCACATGGTGCTGTCCATGGTGGCGCCGATCTTCCTGGCGCTCGGCGCGCCGATGACGCTGGCCCTGCGGACCCTGCCGGTCCGGGCACGCCGGCGCCTGTTGGCGATCGTGCACAGCCGCGTCGCCCGGGTCTACAGCTTCCCGCTGGTGGCGTTCGCCATCTTCGTGGTCAACCCGTTCGCGCTGTACTTCAGTGACCTGTACCGCTTCACCCTGGAGCACGCCTGGGCGCACGAGCTGGTGCACGCGCACTTCATCATGACCGGCTGCGTGTTCTTCTGGCCGCTGCTCGGCCTCGACCCGCTGCCGGGCCGCTGGCCCTACCCGGCGCGGGCGCTGCTGATGCTGCTCTCCGTGCCGTTCCACACCGTGCTCGGGCTCACCATCATGCAGAGCAGCACGCTCTTCGGCGGCGACTGGTACCCGTCGCTCAACCTGAGCTGGTCCGACCCCTGGAACGACCAGGTGGTCGCCGGCGGCATCCTGTGGGCCGGCGGCGAGTTCGTCAGCGTGACCATGCTCGCGGTGCTGGTGGTGCAGTGGGTCAAGCAGTCCGAGCGCGAGGCCCGCCGGGTCGACCGCGAGCTGGACCGCCAGGAGGCCCGCGAGCGCGCCGCCGGCACCCCCGCCTGAGCTGCGCCGACGGGACGCCCCACCGTCGGCGACGGGCGGGATGTCGACTACGTCACGTCGACCGGTACGATCGGCGGGCAGCTACGAGGTGGGAGCAAGTCCAGCCAATGAGTGAGCGCAGCGAACCAATCATCAAGCTCAGTGTGATGGTGCCTCATGACGGCACGAAGCGAAGCGGAGTGCCGGCATGAGCGATCGTCTTTGCACCGTCCTGCTCTACAGCGACGACCCGCAGGTCCGTGACCGGATGCGGCTGGCCGTGGGCACCCGACCGGCACCCGGGCTGCAGATCGAGTTCGTCGACGCGTCGACCTACGCCGAGACCATCCGGCTGGTCGACGACTACGAGATCGACCTGCTGCTGCTCGACGGCGAGGCCAGCCCGGGTGGCGGCCTCGGCATCGCCCGGCAGATCAAGGACGACCGGGACGACGCACCCCCGACCTGCCTGGTGATCGCTCGCGCCGCCGACCGATGGCTCGCCGCGTACGCCGAGGTCGACGCGACGCTGGTGCACCCGCTCGACCCGGTGACCACCGGCAGCACGGTGGCCGAGCTGCTGCGGACGCACGCACCCGCCTGACGTCCCCGCTCCGGCACCGCCACGGCGCCGGATGAGCCGGCGCCGGTTCCAGCCCACCCGCACTTCGCACGCTCGGGAGGCCCGCCATGGGCGATCGGACCTGGCCGCACCTGCTCAACGCGCTACTGCGCGGCGACGAGCTGTCCACCGCCGACACCGCCTGGGCGATGGGCGAGATCATGGCCGGCTCGGCGGGCGCCGCGCAGGTCGCCGGCTTCGCCGTGGCGCTACGGGCCAAGGGCGAGACGTCAGCCGAGCTGGCGGGGCTGGTGGAGACGATGCTGAGCCGGGCGGTCCCGGTCGACCTCCCCGACGAGCTGCGCTCCACCGCCCTGGACGTGGTGGGCACCGGCGGTGACCTCGCGCACACCGTCAACATCTCCACCATGGCCGCCCTGGTGGTGGCCGGCGCCGGTGTCCGGGTGGTCAAGCACGGCAACCGGGCCGCCTCCTCCTCGTGCGGCACCGCCGACCTGCTGGAGTTCCTCGGCGTCCCGCTCGACCTCGACCCGGACGCGATCGTGCGCTGTGTCACCGAGGCCGGCATCGGGTTCTGCTTCGCCGCCCGGTTCCACCCCGGCATGCGGCACACCGGCCCGATCCGGCGGGAGCTGGGCGTACCCACGGTGTTCAACTTCCTCGGCCCGCTGACCAACCCCGCCCGGCCGCGCGCCGGCGCGGTCGGCTGCTTCGACGCCCGCATGGCCCCCGTGATGGCCGGCGTGTTCGCCGCCCGCGGCGACTCGGTGCTGGTGATGCGCGGCGAGGACGGGCTGGACGAGTTCACCACCGCCGCGCCGACCCGGGTCTGGGCGGCCCAGGGCGGCACCGTACGCGAGGCCGTGCTGGACGCGACGGACCTGGGGGTGCCCCGGTCCACGCTGGCGGACCTCCGGGGCGGTGACGCCGCGTACAACGCCGGCGTGGCCCGTCGCCTGCTGGCCGGTGAGACCGGCCCGGTGCGGGACGCGGTGCTGGTCAACGCGGCGGCGGCGCTGGCCACGCAGGGCCCGCTGGACGGCGATCTGACCGAGGCGCTGCGCGCCGGCCTGGACCGGGCCGCCGAGTCGATCGACTCCGGCGCGGCGGCCACCACCCTCGACCGCTGGATCGAGACCGCCACCACCGCCTGAGCCCGCCCGCTCGCCCACCCGGTCGCTCGCGCGCTCGCCCAGCCCGGCTTGGGCACGGCGTGATCGGCCGGGATCCACGATTCCGCGGTGTCGGTGGCTGGGACGGCCCGGAGTCAGCGATGTCGAGTGGATCACTGCGTGGCCTGGGATCGCGCTGACGTCCAGCGGCCCGGGCGCGGGCGGCGGTGCGCGGGGATGTGTCGTACCCGCGTGGGAAACTACAGCCGAGTAGTTCTCCGCTTCCGTTATGCGCCGTTGACGCGCGCCGGGGGCGGGCCGCCCGGAGTGAGAGGAGACGCCCGTGTCAGACCGCGAGCTCTACTGCGACGTCTGCGAGGGCGTGGCACTGTTCGAGGTGCCACCCTGCGCCGACGGCCACGGCACCGACTGTCCCGAGCTGATCTGCACCGGCTGCGGCGCCGCCGTGGTGATCGCCACCTTCACCGCTCCCGTCGCTCGGCTGGCCGACCGCCGACGCCGCCAACCCGCCCGCCACGCCGCCTGACCTCGCCTGCGCCCCGCCGCACTGTCACCCCGGTAGCGGTCTGACCGATCACCCGGCAGGCACCCGGCTCCCCCGGGCACGTCGTGGCCCGATCGGGCCTGAGCATCACGAAGGCCCGCTCCCCCACCGGGGAACGGGCCTTCGTGGTGCCACAGGTCGGCCGTGACGGCGGCCGGTGGGTCAGTGCTCGGCGGTGCGGCGGGTGCCGGAGTAGTACTCGAACAGCAGCCCGCAGGCGGCGAAGATGACCGCAACCAGGCCGAGGCCGATCAGCCAGTACTGCCAGAACACCAGGCCCATGCCGGCCGTCGCGGCGGCCAGCGCCAGCCCGAACGGCCAGTAGCTGCCCGGGCTGAAGAAGCCGATCTCACCGGCGCCGTCGGCGATCTCGGCGTCGGCCCGGTCCTCCGGGCGCAGGTCGATACGGCGCGAGACGAACCAGAAGAAGCCGCCGCACATCGTGCAGAGCAGGAACGACAGCAGCAGGGCGATGGTGCCGACCCACTCGACGCGGCCCGACTCACCAGCCGTCCAGACGCCGTAGAGGATCGTGGCGCCGAACAGGAACGTGGCGATGATCAGGAAGATACGCCATTCGGTCTTCATGGCCGCTGCCTCAGCTTCCCGTGCCGGCCGGAGCGGTGTCCGGGTTGAAGTTGCTCTGCGTCCGCCGGGTCTCGAACGGCTGCGTGGTCTCCGCGTACGGCTTCTCACCGATCGCGATCAGCGCGTCCTGCGTGGACTTGCCGCTCTGCTTGGCCGCCAGGAACTGGTCGTACTGCTCCGGCGAGACCACCCGCAGCTCGAAGTTCATGAACGCGTGGTAGCTGCCGCACAGCTCGGCGCAGCGGCCCACGTAGGCGCCCTCGGTCTCCAGGCTGGAGACCTCGAAGACGTTGCGGATCGAACCCGGCATGACGTCCCGCTTGAACAGCAGCTCCGGCACCCAGAAGGAGTGGATGACGTCGCGACTGGTCTCCTCGAACCGGATGGACCGGTTGGTCGGCAGCACCAGCACCGGGATGACCTCGCTGGTGCCGAGCGTCGACGCGGTGGTGCGGGCGTCGGCGCCCTGCCCGTCGCGGTAGTTGAACTGCCAGTTCCACTTGAACGCGACGACCTCGACCGTGATGTCGGGGTTCTTCGACAACTTGTCCACGTCGGTCTGCACGATCGCCGTGTAGTAGAAGAGCACGGAGACGATCAGGATCGGCGCGATGGTGTAGAGGAACTCCATCGGCATGTTGTAGCGGGTCTGCACCGGCAGCGCGTTTCCACGCTTGCGGTAGCGCACGACGCACCAGAAGATCAGACCCCACACGAAGACGCCGACCGCGAGGGCGGCGATGCAGGAGGCGATCCACAGGTCGTACATCCGCCGGGACTCGGCGGAGATGCCGCCCTGCGGCCAGCCGAAGCCGTCGAACGCCTGACCGACGTCACAGCCCGTGAGCAGGACCAGCAGCGCCACGCCACCGAGACCGAGCCCGGCCACCCGACCAGCACCACGCCGCCGGCGTCCACCGACCCCTCGGGAAGCGCTGTGCCGTACGGCCGACGGCCGTACCTCCGAACTCCTTGCGACCACCTGGTCCTGCCTCCCTAGCGCGCCGCGGTGCGTCTTTCCTCAGCACCGGCGGCAAAGGCGTCACCGACGGTCGCAGATTACTCGACCATGACGGACTCGGCCGTGGTGGGGTCACTGTCCGCCCCCATCGGGGGGATCCCGGGCATACCCGCGCGATAGCGTAGGGATTCGTGAGCGCGAGGA
>NZ_JBFAQO010000005.1:249557-605788 GCF_040678715.1 Micromonospora sp. NPDC049301
CAGTGAGCCGGGGTTGCGAGCCCCGCAGTCGCGAACAAGGGCGGAGCCGTGAGCGCGAGGAGTGAGCCGGGGTTGCGAGCCCCGCAGTCGCGAACAAGGGCGGAGCCGTGAGCGCGAGGAGTGAGCCGGGGTTGCGAGCCCCGCAGTCGCGAACAGAAGGCGGAGCCGTGAGCGCATCCCCGGTCTACCTGGACGCGGCGACCGCCGCGCCGATGCATCCGGTCGCCCGGCAGGCGCTGCTGGCCGCCCTCGACGACGGCTGGGCCGACCCGGGCAAGCTCTACACCCAGGCCCGCCGGGCCCGGCAACTGCTCGACGCCGCCCGCGAGGCCACCGCGCAGACGCTCGGCGTCCGCGCCGACGAACTGTCCTTCACCTCCAGCGGTACGACGGCCGCGCACGGCGCGGTGCTCGGTGGCCTGGCCGGGCGGCACCGGGTCGGGTCGACGCTGGTGCATTCGGCGATCGAGCACTCCGCGGTGCTGCACGCCGCGGGGCGGCATGTCGCGGCGGGTGGCGTCGCCGACCAGGTGCCGGTCGACCGGCTGGGCCGGCTGGACCTGACCGCCTGGTCCGACGCGGTCCGGGCCCCCGGGGTGGCGCTGGCCGCGTTGATCACCGCCAGCCATGAGGTGGGCACCGTGCAACCGGTCGCCGAGGCGGCCGCCGCCTGCGCCGACGCCGGAGTGCCGCTGTACGTCGACGCGGCGCAGTCGGTCGGGCGGGTGCCCCTGCCGGCGGGCTGGTCGGTGCTCACCGCCAGTGCGCACAAGTGGGGTGGCCCGCCCGGGGTGGGGCTGCTGGCGGTCCGCAAGGGCACCCGCTGGGAGTCACCCTGGCCGGCCGACGAGCGGGAGGGCAGACGTACCCCCGGCTCGGTGAACCTGCCGGCGGTGGTGGCGGCGGCGGCGAGCCTGCGCGCGGCGGCGGCCGACGCCGCGGCCGAGGAGACACGGCTGGCGCCGCTGGTGGACCGGATCCGGGCACGGGTCCCGGTGGAGGTGCCCGACGTGGAGGTGGTCGGTGACCCGGTGCTCCGGCTCCCCCACCTCGTCACCTTCTCCTGTCTGTACGTCGACGGCGAGGCGCTGCTGCACGCGCTGGACCGGCGCGGCTTCGCGGTGTCGTCCGGCTCGTCCTGCACCTCGTCCACGCTGCGCCCCTCGCACGTGTTGGAGGCGATGGGGGTGCTCTCACACGGCAACGTCCGTGTCAGCCTGCACCGGGAGACGACTGAGGCGGACGTCGAGCGGTTCCTCGCCGAGCTGCCCGGGATCGTCGCCGACCTGCGTGCCGAGGCCGGGGTGGTGGGGCTGTGACGATGCCCGACGAGGTGCTCGACTGCCGTGGTCAGCGGTGCCCGCTGCCGGTGATCGCGGCGGCCCGTCGGATGCCCCAGGTGCCGGTCGGCACGGTGGTCCGGGTGCTCGCCGACGACCCGGCCGCGGCGGTAGACATCCCCGCCTGGTGCCGGATGCGCGGCCAGGAGTTCGTCGGTGCCATCACCGGCCCCGACGGCCCCGCCTACGACGTCCGCCGCGCCCACTGACCCGGCGATCCCGCCATTTCTGCCCGGAACGGCGCGGGAAGCCACGAACCGGGGGACGATGGGCGAGATCGCCGAGGCGAGCGGGGTTACGGCAGGAGGTGCGGGCGGATCTCGTCGGCGGCGGTGTCGCCGTAGGACTCGGCGAGCCGCTTGACGAACAGGTCGCGGCGGACGTCGTACTCCTGGGTGCCGACGGTCTCCAGGACCAGCGTGGCCAGCAGCGAGCCGACCTGAGCGGCCCGCTCCAGGCCGAGGCCCCAGGACAGCGCGGTGAAGAAGCCGGCCCGGAAGCCGTCGCCCACCCCGGTCGGGTCGACCGCCCGGATCTCCCGCGCGATCGGCACGTGGATCGGGTCGATGCCGCGCCCGGCGATCTCCACACCGTGCTTGCCCAGCGTGGTCACGCGCACCTTGACCAGCTCCAGCAGCTGGTCGTCGCTCAGCCCCGCCTTGCTCTGCAGCAGCGACTTCTCGTAGTCGTTGGTCATCAGGTACTCGGCGCCCTCGATCAGCGCCACGACGTCCTCGCCCGGCATCCGGGCGAGCTGCTGGGAGGGGTCGGCGGCGAACGCGTACCCGCGGGTGCGGCACTCGGCGGAGTGGCGCAGCATGGCCTCGGGGTCGTTGGCGCTGACCAGCACCAGGTCCAGCCCGCCGAGCCGGTCGGCGACCGGGGCGAGCTCGATGTTGCGCGCCTCGCTCATCGCGCCGGCGTAGAACGACGCGATCTGGCACATGTCGGTGTCGGTGGTGCAGACGAAGCGGGCGGTGTGCGCCACCTCGCTGATGTGCACGGAGCCGCAGTCCACGCCGTGCCGCTCCAGCCACGACCGGTAGTCGGCGAAGTCGGCGCCGACCGCGCCCAGCAGCACCGGGCGCAGCCCGAGCTGGCCCATGCCGAAGGCGATGTTCGCCGCCACCCCGCCACGGCGGAGCACCAGGTCGTCCACCAGGAAGGAGAGCGAAACCTTGTGCAGCTGATCGGCGATGAGTTGGTCGGCGAAGCGACCAGGGAAGCTCATCAGGTGATCGGTGGCGATCGAGCCGGTCACGGCGATCTTCATGTCAACCCTCGGGGTCGGGAGCAGGGCGCGGTCAGACTACCGGCCCGGTAACCCGGTGGTGTCCGGTCGGTCGGACAACGGCAACCGGCCGGCAAACCGGCCGTTCAGGGCCGCCGCGGGCATGCACTCACACCGCACACCACGACGGGGCCGTCCCGAAGGACGGCCCCGTCGTGGTGGTGCGTGGTGCGACTCAGTTGAACGAGTCGCCGCAGGCGCAGGAGTTGCCCGCGTTGGGGTTGTCGATGGTGAAGCCCTGTGCGTCGATCCGGTCGGCGAAGTCGATCGTCGCGCCGGAAAGGTACGGGGCGCTCATCCGGTCGACGACGACCTCGACACCGCCGAAATCGGTGACAACGTCACCATCGAGCGAACGCTCGTCGAAGAACAGCTGGTACCGCAGGCCGGAGCAGCCGCCCGGCTGCACCGCGACACGGAGCCGCAGGTCGTCGCGGCCCTCCTGCTCGATCAGAGCCTTGACCTTCTGCGCCGCGACGTCGGTGAGGACGACGGAAGTAGGGGCCTTGGCCTCGGTCGACTCGGTCTGCGCTGGCGTGGTCACGTGGAAGTCTCCCTGCGCGGTATGGGTCCGGACGCACTGGCCAACGCCGCGCGCCGTCCAGTGATTCCCGGTGTGGTCCTTTTCCGATCGTACGCCGCCTCGGCCGGGCTCACCCGCGTGGCGTGACCCCCGCCGCAGGTCGAGCCGGTCGTGGTCGCGTACGACGACCCGGCCCGAGCGCTTCAGCGGCTCCACTGCCGGGCCAGCCGGGCACCCAGCTCGCGCAGCCCGTCCGCCGGGCGGCTCAACGCGGCGGCGAGCCCGCCGCCCGCCTCCCCACCGAAGTGCTCGACCAGGCTGTACGCGTCGGTCACCCCCGCCGACGCGGCCTCCCGCCGGCCGGTGCTCACCTGGCCGGCCACCACCACGCAGGGCACCCCGCGGTCCCGAGCGGCGCCGGCGACCCCGGCGACCACCTTGCCGCGCAGCGACTGGTGGTCGAAGGACCCCTCGCCGGTGATCACCAGGTCGACCGTGTCCAGCGCCGCGTCCAGCCCGGTGGCCCGGGTGACCAGGCCGATGCCCGACTCGCAGCCGCCGCCCAGGGCGAGGATGGCCGCGCCGATACCGCCGGCGGCCCCGCCGCCGGGCAGCGTGCCGAGCCCCGCCGGGCAGCCGGGCAGATCCCGCTCCAGCACCGCCGCGAAGCGCTCCAGTGCGGCGTCGAGCAGCAGCACGTCGGCCCGGTCGGCGCCCTTCTGCGGGCCGAACACGTTGCTCGCGCCGTGCAGACCGAGCAGCGGGTTGTCCACGTCGGTGGCCGCGACCAGCCGGACCCCGCGCAGCCGGGGAGCGCCGTCCAGCGCGACGGCCGCGGCCAGCGCCGCCCCGCCGTACGGCAGCGCGGCGCCGGCGGCGTCGAGCGGGGTCACGCCCAGCGCGGCCAGCATTCCTGCGCCGGCGTCGTTGGTGCCGGAGCCGCCCAGACCGATCACCACCGTCCGGGCCCCGCTCTCCACCGCGGCGGCGATCAGCAGCCCCAGGCCGTACGAGGTGGTGGCCTTCGGGTCACGCTCGGCGCTGGCGAGCAGGTGCAGCCCGCACGCCTGGGCGCTCTCCAGGTAGGCGGTCGCGCCGTCGGTGGTGAGCAGGATCTCACCGGCCACCGGCCGGCCGAGCGGGTCGACCGTCCGCACCGGCACCCGCCGGCCGCCGAGGGCCTCGGCGAGCACCTCCACGAAGCCCGGCCCGCCGTCGGCGAGTGGCCGGATCAGCAGGTCGTCACCCTCGGCGACGCCGCGCCAGCCGTCCGCGACCGCGGCGGCCACCTCGGGTGCGGTCAGGGTGCCGGCGAACTTGTCCGGGCAGAGCAGCACACGCATGCCGAGCAGTGTGGCAGCACACACCGACGGAAGCCGCTGCACGCCCGCGCTGTGGGACCATGGGTCACGTGACTTCGACCTGGGTGGAACCCTCCAACACGGCGACGGCTCTGCTGCTGCTCGGCCGGGGCAGCGACCCCGACACCGAGCGCGGCGTCGAGTGTCCGGGCGACCTTCCGGCGCCCAGCGATCCGGATCTGGTGGCCCGCGCCACGGCGGCGAAGGCGAAGCTGGGCAGCAAGGTCTTCGTGCTGGGGCACCACTACCAGCGCGACGAGGTGATCCAGTTCGCGGACGTGACCGGCGACTCGTTCAAGCTGGCCCGGGAGGCCGCGGCCCGCCCGGACGCCGAGTACATCCTGTTCTGCGGCGTGCACTTCATGGCCGAGAGCGCCGACATCCTCACCACCGACGCCCAGCGGGTGATCCTGCCCGACCTGGCGGCCGGGTGCTCGATGGCGGACATGGCCGTGCTGGGTCAGGTCGAGGCGGCCTGGGACACCCTCACCGAGCTGGGCATCGCCGGCGACACCGTGCCGGTGACGTACATGAACTCCTCGGCCGACATCAAGGGTTTCGTCGGCCGCAACGGCGGCGTGGTCTGCACCTCCTCCAACGCCAAGCGCGCCCTGGACTGGGCGTTCGAGCAGGGGTCGAAGGTGCTCTTCCTGCCCGACCAGCACCTGGGCCGCAACACGGCGGTGCTGGAGATGGGTCTCTCCCTCGACGACTGCGTGCTCTACGACCCGCACAAGCCGGGCGGCGGCCTCACCCCCGAGCAGCTGCGGGACGCCAAGATGATCCTCTGGCGCGGGCACTGTTCGGTGCACGGCCGGTTCACGCTGGACAGCGTCAACGACGTACGGGAGCGGGTGCCCGGGGTGAACGTCCTGGTCCACCCGGAGTGCCGGCACGAGGTGGTCACCGCCGCCGACCACGTCGGCTCGACCGAGTACATCATCAAGACCATCGAGGCGGCCCCGGCCGGCTCGGCGTGGGCGCTCGGCACCGAGTTGAACCTGGTCCGCCGGCTGGCGCTGGCGCACCCCGACAAGCAGGTCATGTTCCTGGACAAGGCGGTCTGCTACTGCTCGACGATGAACCGGATCGACCTGCCGCACCTGGTCTGGGCGCTGGAGGAACTGGTCGCCGGCCGGGTGGTCAACCAGATCACGGTGGACGCCGAGACCGCGCACCACGCCCGCGTGGCGCTGGACCAGATGCTCGCCCTGCCCGGCGCGGACACTCCGCCACCGGCCGCAGCCTGATCACGATCCGTAGCACCCTTGGTACGCAAAAGCACCGGATCACCGATTAATGCCACACACGCCGATGTGACCGAGTCCTTTTTCGTCACCGAGGGCTATGCTGCCGGAGCGACGACGCAAGCGGGCCGTTTCGATATGGCCGCATCCGGGGTAGCGAAGGAGTTCACGCTCCCCACCATCAACACGGCAGCACCGACGCGCTGGAGGTTGCGTTGACCGACGACGTCCTGGTCGTGCACGGAGGCACTCCGCTTGAAGGGCGGATCCGCGTGCGCGGCGCGAAGAACCTGGTTTCGAAGGCGATGGTCGCCGCGCTGCTCGGCGACAGCCCCAGCCGGCTGTTCGACGTGCCGAAGATCCGCGACGTCGAGGTGGTCCGGGGTCTGCTCGGTCTGCACGGCGTCAAGGTGACCGACGGCACCGAGGACGGCGAGCTCGTCTTCGACCCCGCCAACGTGGAGAGCGCCAGCACCGACCAGATCAACGTGCACGCCGGCTCCAGCCGGATCCCGATCCTGTTCTGCGGCCCGCTGCTGCACCGGCTCGGGCACGCGTTCATCCCGGACCTGGGCGGCTGCCACATCGGGCCGCGCCCGATCGACTTCCACCTTCAGGCGCTGCGGGAGTTCGGGGCCACGGTCGACAAGCGGCCCGAGGGTCTGCACCTGTCCGCGCCGAACGGCCTGCACGGCACCAAGTTCGCTCTGCCGTACCCGAGTGTCGGCGCCACCGAGCAGGTGCTGCTGACCGCGGTGATGGCCGAGGGCGTCACCGAGCTGCGCAACGCCGCGGTCGAGCCGGAGATCATCGACCTGATCTGCATCCTGCAGAAGATGGGCGCGATCATCAAGGTCCACACCGACCGGGTGATCGAGATCCAGGGCGTGCCGAAGCTGCACGGCTACACCCACCGGCCGATCCCGGACCGGATCGAGGCGGCGAGCTGGGCCGCCGCGGCGCTGGCCACCCGCGGTCACGTCGAGGTGCTCGGCGCGCAGCAGGCCGACATGATGACCTTCCTGAACATCTTCCGCTCCGTCGGCGGCGAGTACGAGGTCACCGACGCCCGGCCGCCGAAGCTGGGCGACCCGGGTCAGGAGGGTGGCATCCGGTTCTGGCACCCGGGCGGCGAGCTGAACGCCGTGGCGCTGGAGACCGACGTGCACCCGGGCTTCATGACCGACTGGCAGCAGCCGCTGGTCGTGGCGCTGACCCAGGCGCGCGGGCTGTCGATCGTCCACGAGACGGTCTACGAGCAGCGGCTGGGCTACACCGAGGCGCTGAACTCGATGGGCGCCAACATCCAGGTCTACCGGGACTGCCTCGGCGGCACCCCGTGCCGCTTCGGCCGGCGCAACTTCAAGCACTCGGCGGTGATCGCCGGGCCGAGCAAGCTGCACGCCGCCGACCTGGTCATCCCGGACCTGCGGGCCGGTTTCAGCCACCTGATCGCTGCGCTCGCGGCCGAGGGCACCTCCCGGGTGTACGGCGTCGACCTGATCAACCGGGGCTACGAGGACTTCGAGGCGAAACTCGCCGACCTGGGCGCGCACGCCGAGCGTCCGTAACCTCGACCACTCCCGTTCGCGCCCGGTGCACCGCGATGTGCACCGGGTGCGGACCGTTGGCTACCCTTGCCGCGTGCCGTCGCTCTTTCGCCGCAAGTCCACCGACCTCGTCGACGAGGCCGTCTCCTCGGTGACCCCCGAGGAGACCGCTGAGCGGTCCCGGGGCTACACCCCGGCCAAGGGTCGGGAGACGCCCAAGCGGCCGACCGCCGGCCGCCGCCCGACCGGCCCCACCCGCCCCCTCACCAAGGAGGAGGAGCGGGAACGGCGCCGCCAGCTGCGCGCCGAGGCGGCGTCGGAGTTCCGCCGTGAGGGCGGCCCCCGCGACCGCGGTCCGGAGCGACTGTTGGCGCGCAACGTGGTCGACTCCCGGCGCACCGTCGGCACCTGGTTCTTCGGTGGCGCGCTGATCGTGTTGATCGGGTCGAACGCGGCGATGCCGGCGTTGGTCCGACTGATCTCCAACGTGCTCTGGGGCGCGCTGGCACTGGGTGTGGTCGTCGACTCGGTGCTGATCTGCCGCAAGATCAGCAAGCTGGTCCGGGAGCGCTTCCCGAAGACCGACCAGCGGATGGGCTCGCTCTACCTGTACGCGATCATGCGCTCGATCACCTTCCGGCGGATGCGCGCTCCGGCCCCCCAGGTCAAGCTCGGCGACAAGGTCTGATCCCGCCTCACGGCAGGCCGAGCAGGCGCAGCACCGCGGTGGTGCCGGCCGCACCGACCACCACCAGCACGAACGGCACCCGCCGCCAGGCGAGCAGCACGCCGACCAGCACCCCGGCCGGACGGGCACAGCCGGCGAACCGGCCCGCCTCGGTCAGCGCCGCGGTGGCGGCAAGGGCGGCGAGCAGCGCGGCGGCGCACACCGGCAACAGCCGCTGGGACCACTCGGGCAGGTCCAACCGATCCCGCAGCAGCACACCGGCCAGCCGGAAGCCGTAGGTTCCGGCGGCCAGCGCCAGGATCACCGCGATCAGCACGTCCGCTCCCCCGCGCGCTCGGCGCCGACCGGTGTCGGCGGGGCGGGTCGGGCGCCGTCTCCCGGATTCGACCGGCGGTGCAGGGCGATGACGACCGGGCCGGCAAGCGCGAGCAGCACCGGCAGCCCGGCCGGCAGCACCGGGGTGGCGACGACCGCCAGCGCGGCCCCGGACAGCGCCGCGTGGCGGGTGTCCCGGTCCCGCAGGGACGGCAGCAGCAATGCGATCAACCCGGCCGGAAAGGCGGCGTCCAGGCCCAGCGCGGCCGGGTCGCCGACCGCGCCACCGGCGAGCACGCCGAGCAGGGTGCCCGCGTTCCAGGCCAGGAAGAGCAGCGTGCCAGCGAGCCAGAACGCCCGGCGTCGAGCGTCGCCGGCCGGTCGGGACAGGGTGAACGCGGTCGTCTCGTCGGTCAGCAGGTGACTGCCGAGCAGCCGGTGCCGGAGCCGGGGTCCGAGGCTGTCGCCGAGGGCGAGGCCGAACGGCAGGTGCCGGGCGTTGAGCAGCAGCCCGGCCAGCACGGCGGCCAGCGGGCTGCCGGCGGCCACCAGGCCGACCGCCATGAACTGCGCGCCGCCGGCGTAGAGGACCGCGGACATCATCAGGGCGGCCCAGACCGGCAGCCCGGCGGCGACCGCCACCGCTCCGAACGACGCACCCACCGCGATCATCGCCGCACCGAGGGCGAGCACGTCACGAAGCATCCGGGCGTCCGTTGTTCGTTGTACCGTACGCATGGTTCACCATGGTGAACACATCTGTGGTGTTCGTCAAACCGAACGTTGATCCAATGGAGCGAACGCATGCCTCCTGAACCGGCCGCCCCGCTCGCCACCATCGCCGCCGCCCTGCGCCGGGAACGGGAACGGGTCGGCATCTCGCTGACCGAACTCGCCCGCCGGGCCGGCATCGCCAAGTCCACCCTCTCCCAGCTGGAATCGGGGACCGGCAACCCGAGCGTGGAGACGCTGTGGGCCCTCGGTGTGGCGCTCGGCGTGCCGTTCAGCCGCCTGGTCGAGCCCGCCGACGACGGCGTACGGGTGATCCGGGCCGGGGAGGGGCCCCGGGTCCGGTCCGAGCGCGCCGACTTCACCGGGACGCTGCTCAGCGCCGGGGCGGCGCACCTGCGTCGGGACGTCTACCTGATCGAGTTGGAGCCGGGTGCGGTCCGGGCAGCAGACGCGCACACTCCCCGCAGCGTGGAGCACGTGGTGGTCGCCGCCGGCCGGCTGCGGGTAGGCCCCGAATCCGGCCCGGTCGACCTCGGCCCCGGCGACTACGCGACGTTTCCCGGCGACGCCCCGCACCGCTACGAGGCGCTGGTCCCCGGCACGTTCGCCGTCCTCATCATGGAGCACCCCTGACCGGCGACGGCGGTCCCGCGGCAACCCCCTCGCCGGCGGGTGGAGTATCGTCGAGGGCCAGATTCGGTTATCAGCCCAAATGTCCGAAACCATAGGATAACGTTTGAGCCCATGGCCGGTGCCACAGTGGCGGTGAGCGAGCCCACGCCGTTACCCTCCATCCGCAGCCACGCCCTGCCGAAACGGGCGACTTGACCGGCACGCGAGGCCCCAGCGCGACAATTTGCAACGAGGTGACAACGCCGTGAGCGAGCGGACGCGAGCCGGCCACCGGGGCGTGGCAGGCGGCGACCGGACGCCCCGCGGTCACCAGCGCGCGTACGCGGACTGCGCACCTCCGACCGGGATCGGCCAACTGGCCGGGTGTGGCGACGGGCTCGGCGGATGAACGGCCGCTACACCGACCGGTGGCGGGACCCGAACGAACCGTCCTGGGTGGTCGAACCGACCACCGAGTGGCATCCCCAGTTTCCCGGCCAGCGCTATCCCGGCGACATCGGCATGTCCCACCAGCCGCCCCCGCCGCCGCGCGGTCGGGCGACCGTCGTCGGCCGCACCGAGGTGCCACCGCTCGCACCCACCCGCCCGGACGGCACCTACCTCGGCCGGTCCTGGGCTGACGAGGAGCAGGCCGAGACGGCGCCCTACGGCCGGTCCTGGTCCGATGAGGAGCCGGCCGAGACGCACGGCAGGTCCCGGGGCGACGAGCGCCCGGTCGAGGCGTCCGGCTATGGCCGGCCGGACGGCGCCGACGCGCACCGTTACGACCATGAGCCGTACCGCCGGCCGCTGCCCGAGCCGCCCCGGCGCGACGAGCGTCGCTCCCCCGAGTCGGACCGGCGGACCGCCTGGTCCGACCGGCGCCCCAGCGAGGAGCGGGCACCGGCCCGCGAGGCAGCCTGGCACCGGGAGCAGCCCGCCGAGAGGTACGACAGCCGCCGACCCCGGCACGATCCGGCCGATCGGGAGCGGGGGTATCCGAGCGGGTCACCGGTATCCCCCGCACCACGGGTCGAACCCGGCTGGGTGCCGGAGCCGGACGAGACGCCGCGTCGGCGTGGCACCGCGGAACGCCCGGCGGCCGGATACGACCGGCACCCCGGCGACGGGTACGCCGCCCGGCCCAGCCGCGGGCACGAGGACCGCCCGGCCGAGGGGTGGGCCGCGGGCGGAGCCGGCCAGTGGGCACCGGTGGACGGCCGCTCGCGGTACCGCGCCGACGGGTACCCCGACCGGGTGGCCGACGACGCACGCCACCCGGACCGGGTGGCCGACGACGCACGCCGCCCGGACCGGGTGGCCGACGACGCACGCCGCCCGGACCGGGTGGCCGACGCACGGCGCCCGGAGCGGGTCGCCGACGACATCCGCCACCCGGAGCGGTTCGCCGACGATGCGCGGCCGGCGGCGCGGGCCCGGCCGGACGCGGGCGTCGGTGCGCCACCGGAGCGGCGGTACCGTCCGGACGAGACGGTCGTCGCACCCGACGGTGGACGACGGCACCGGCCCGATCCGGAGATGCCCGGACAGCCACGCCGGGATGACGAGCGGCGACGGCCCGCCGACCCGCATCGGCAGCAGCCCCGGGAGGCGGCGGCCCGCGCCGAGGTGTACCCGGACCGGCGCCCCCGCGAGGAGGCCCGGCCGGAGGCATACCGCGAGGAGGCGTACCGCGAGCCACGGCCGCAGCCCGGCAACCGCCCGGACGGCAGCCTGCCCTGGCCGCCGCCGGGTCCAGTGCGTCCGGACCGGACGCGGGAGCCGGGCCACCAGGGCGACCAACACCGCACCGCCGACCCGCACCGCGTTCCCACCGAGCCGGGCGTCCCGTCGCGGCCGGCCACCCGGCCCGAGAGGCCGCCGGCCGCGCCGTCGCGGTACGACGACGGATCGGTGCGTCCCGCCGCGGCGGCCCCGGCCACCTCCGGCCGGGCCACCCCGGTCCCGCCGGCACCCGTCTCCCCGGCCACACCGGGCACCGGCCGCGCGGCCCCGGCCACACCGGGTGCCGGCCGGCCAACTCCGGTCCCGCCGGTCTCCCCGGACCGACCGGTCTCACCGGCACCCGTCTCCCCCGCCGCACCCGGCCAGGACCGGCCGGTCTCGGCCGCCCCGATGTCCCCGGCCCCGGCGGGCCACGAGCGCCGACCGGCCGAGCACGTCCCACCCGGCCGCCCGGACCGGAACCGGCCGGTGTCGGCGGCCCCGGTCTCCCCGGCGGCGGACGTACCCGTCTCGGGTCCGCCGGCCGCCCGGCTCCGGCTGGAGTTCCTGCCCGCGCCGGTGGACCCGCCGCTGCCCGACGAGCACCCGGTGGACGCGCGCCCGCCGGTCGCGCCGCCGCCCACCTGGCAGGCGTCCGACGCCCCGGCCGCCCGGCCGGTACCGACACCCACCGCCCCGACACCCGCGGCGGACGCCGAGGCGGCACTTCCCCTGGCACCCGGCATGCCGCGCCGCTACGTACCCCCGCCGCCGTCGGAACCGCCGGTGGCGCCCGCTGCGGAGCCGGTGGAGGCTCCGGTCACCCGAGGTCCGGCCGCCTGGTTCAGCCCCGCCCAGGAGGGTGAGTCCGACCAGGAGGAACCGGAGACGGACCGCCGGCCAGCCGACGCGACCGACGACCGGTCGGCCGCCGGTGGCCCGGCCGGCACCGCCGCGCCGACCAGAGCGGAGCCGGACCCGTCCGGGCCGGCCGCCGAGCCGGTCGACGGTGGCCGGGCGACCGACACGCACCCGGCGGTCGAGCCGGATGTCGTGGCGCCGCCGGCCGCGGCCCGGGCCAGGCCGGTCTCCGCACCGCCCGCGCAGCCGATCTCCGCGCCGCCGACGCGACCGATCTCGGGACCGCCGGCCGAAACGGTCTCCGGTGACCGCGACCCCTGGGCCGACGACGTCGTCACCGATCGGGCGCCCGCAGTCGCGTCGACGCCGATCGAGGCACTCGGACCGGTCTCCGCACCACCGGCCCACCCCGTCTCCGCGCCGCCGGCCCATCCGGTGTCCGCGCCGCCTGCGTTCCCCGTCTCCGCGCCGCCGGCCTATCCGACGTCCGCGCCTCCGGCGTACCCCGTCTCCGCGCCCCCCGCGTACCCCGTCTCCGCGCCCCCCGCGTACCCCGTCTCCGCGCCCCCCGCGTACCCCGTCTCCGCGCCCCCCGCGAGTCCGGTGTCCGGGCCGTCGGGGCGCCCGGTCTCCGGCGCGCCGATCGACCCCGCAGCGGAGCACCAGCGCACGGACCGGGCGCCCGCCGAGGTCGAGGCCTCCGGATCCCCTGACCAGCCGCCGTACGACGACGCCTGGACGACGGATCACCTCGCCGACCCCGAGCCGCTGGACCGGCCGACATCGGCGCCTCCGTTGTCGGCCGACGCCCACCAGCCGGCGCCGCTGGACCGACCGGTCTCCGCACCACCCGCAGGCGACACCGACGCGGTGGACGAGGTGCGCTCCGCGCCGGCCGACCACGCCCCGGAGGAGCCGGTCCCGGCGGAGCCCGCACGGCCGGTCTCCGCCCCGCCCACGGCGCCGGTGTCCGCCGCACCCGTCTCGCCGGCACCCGTCTCCGCACCGCCGGTCTCGGCGGCGCCCGTGTCCTCCCCGCCCGTGTCCTCCCCACCGGTCTCCGCACCGCCGGCGTCGGCGGCGCCGGTCTCCGGGCCACCGGCCGCGGCCGTTCCCGGGCCCCGGGCCGGATCACCCGCGGAGAGCGTGCCGGTGTCCGCGCCGCCCGTGTCCGCGCCGCCGGCGACCCGGTCGCTGGCCGAGCAGGGTGACCCGGAGCAGGTCCTCGCGGCGTACCGGTGGCGACTGGACCCGGTCACCCTGCGTGAGGAACTGACGGAGCCGGACGACATGCGGGCGATCCGGCGGCGGCTGACCGAGAAGTTGGGCTCGGCCATCGACAACCGGGCCCGGGCCCGGCTGCTCAGCCTGCGGGCGGTGGCCTCCCGGATCCTCGGTGAGCTGGACGACGCGCTGGCCGACGGGCGGCTCGCCCTCACCTACGCCGAGGCCACCGGTGAGCTGCGCCGGACCGCGCTGGCGCAGGCCCGGCTGGCCCACGTGCTGCGCTGGCGCGGTGACTTCGCCGAGGCCGACCAGCTCTTCGCCAAGGCCAACTCGATCGAGCTGCCCGACCGCCTGCGGGCGGCGCTGCACGAGCACGCCGGCCGGTCCTGCTACGACCAGGGCCGTTTGATGGAGGCCTGCCACCACTTCGAGCAGGCCCTGAACCTGCGCGGCGCCGGCGACGCCGAACTGCTGGACCGGATCCGGGTCGCCCTCGACGCGGTCGCCACCCGGGCAGGGGCGGACGGCTTCGGGCCGTACCCCCGGAGTCGCGACGAGGTGCTCGACCGTGACCGCCCCCCGATGCCGGGCCGGGACGGGCCGCTGTGGGGGTACACCGACCCGGACGGCGAGCTGGTCATCCCCGCCCGCTACGCCGAGGCGCAGCCCTTCCACGACGGGTTGGCCTGGGTCCGCCGGCCGGACACCGACCGGTGGTCGCTGATCAACCTGCTCGGTACGACGGTGATCCCGCCGTCCTACCGCGCGGCGCGCCCGTTCAGTGACGGCCTCGCCTGGGTCGTCACCGACGGCGGCTGGACGGCGATCGACGCGACCGGCGCGGTGCAGGTCCCGCCCAACTTCGCCGAGGTACGGCCGTTCCGCCGCGGGCTGGCCGCGGTCCGGCGGGAGGGGTGGGGGGCGGTCGACCGGACCGGCCGGATCGTGGTGCCCACCCGCTACCACGGCTTCGCCACCGAGCTGGCCGATGGCCAGCACGTCGACGGCTTCACCGACGAGGGCCTCGCCGTGGTCGACGTGGGCGGGCGGCGTGGCGTCGTGGACCGCAACGGCACGCCGCTGGTGCCGCCGGCACACCCGATGCTGGTCATCCACCCGGTGGCGTTCCTGGTCGGCAGCGGCAGCGGGCGCTGGGGTGCGCTGGACCGGCGCGGCGAGCCGCTGATCGATCCGGTGCACCACGATCGCGCCGCGGTGCTGGAGGAGATCGACCGGCTGCTCACCGACGCGAACCCGGTGCTCTGACCGCCGCTCGCCGCTCTGATCCACCGGGGCTAGGGTCGAGGTATGGAATTCCGACACCTGGGCCGTTCCGGCCTGATGGTCAGCGAGATCTCGTACGGCAACTGGATCACCCACGGTTCGCAGGTCGAGGAGGACGCGGCGTTCGCCTGCGTCCGGGCCGCCCTCGACGCGGGGATCACCACCTTCGACACGGCCGACGTGTACGCCGGCACCCGGGCCGAGGACGTGCTCGGGCGGGCGCTGCAGAACGAGCGCCGCGAGGGCCTGGAGATCTTCACCAAGGTCTACTGGCCGACCGGTCCCGGCCGCAACGACCGTGGCCTGTCCCGCAAGCACATCATGGAGTCGATCAACGGCTCGCTGCGCCGGCTGCGCACCGACTACGTGGACCTCTACCAGGCCCACCGGTACGACCACAGCACGCCGCTGGAAGAGACGATGGAGGCGTTCGCCGACGTCGTGCACGCCGGCAAGGCGCACTACATCGGCGTCTCCGAGTGGACCGCCGCCCAGCTGCGCGCCGCCCACCCGCTCGCCCGGGAGCTGCACATCCCGCTGGTCTCCAACCAGCCGCAGTACTCGATGCTCTGGCGGGTCATCGAGGCCGAGGTCGTCCCGGCCAGCGAGGAGCTGGGCATCGGCCAGATCGTCTGGTCGCCGATGGCGCAGGGCGTGCTCTCCGGCAAGTACCTGCCGGGGCAGCCGCCGCCGGCCGGTTCCCGCGCCACCGACGAGAAGTCCGGCGCGGGCTTCATCTCCCGGTTCATGAACGACGACGTGCTGACCCGGGTTCAGCGGCTCAAGCCGCTGGCCGAGCAGGCCGGGCTGAGCATGGCCCAGCTCGCGGTGGCCTGGGTGCTGCAGAACCCGAACGTCTCGTCGGCGATCATCGGCGCGTCCCGCCCCGAGCAGGTGCACGACAACGTCAAGGCGGCCGGGGTGAAGCTCGACGCCGAACTGCTCAAGGCGATCGACGAGATCGTCGAGCCGGTCACCGAGCGGAACCCGGCGAAGACCGAGTCTCCCGCGCAGCGTCCCTGACGCCGGCCCCGGTCCGGTCGGCGCGGGTTCGCGCCGGCCGGACCGGGTCAGCTCGGGCACCGGCCCCGGGGTCGGTCAGCCCTGCCAGAACCGGATCAGGTCCAGGCCGGCGGCGTAGAGCCAGCTGGGCAGGCCGAGAGCGTCGCCGACCGCGAAGACGGCGTCGAAGAACCAGCCGCCGATACGCGGGTTCCACAGCAGCGCGAAGAGCAGCAGGAAGCCGTACGGGGCGAACAGGTCGTACATCCGGCGCCACTGCGGGTTGAGCCACGGCTGGATCATGTTGCCGCCGTCCAGGCCGGGGACCGGCAGCAGGTTCAGCACGCTGGCGGTGAGCTGGAGGAACGCCAGCAGCGCCACCCCGGCCCAGAACTCCACCGGGCCGCCCGCCTGGGTGCCGAACCGCACGGCCGCCACCAGCACCAGCGTGAACAGCACGTTGGTCGCCGGGCCGGCGAGGCTGACCAGGGTGTGCCGCAACCGGCCCGGGATGGCGTGCCGGTCCACCCACACCGCGCCGCCGGGCAGGCCGATGCCGCCGAGCAGCACCACCACCACCGGCAGCACGATCGACAGCAGCGGGTGGGTGTACTTCAGCGGGTTGAGCGTCAGGTAACCGCGGTGGGCGATGTCCCGGTCGCCGGCCCGGAAGGCCACCACCGCGTGCGCGTACTCGTGCAGGCAGAGCGAGACCAGCCACCCGGAGACCACGAACAGGAACACGTCGAACCGGACGCTGCCGTACCCGTTCCAGGCCAGCACCCCGCTGACCGCGAAGAGCGCGACCAGGCCGAGGAAGACCGGGCTGGGCCGGAACGCCGCCCTGGGCACGCCGAGCACCAGCCGCTCGCCGCCCGGCCGGTCGTAGCCCATCACTCGGCCGTGGGCAGCAGGCTCATCCGGTACTCCACGCGGTCGTCCTCGACGAGCGCGACCGAGGTGACGCCGGACGCCGCGAGCTCCCGCCAGGTCTGACCGATCCAGGATTCGGCGTCGGCCTGGCTGCCGAACGACTCCGCCGGTCCCTCGACCGCCTGGCCGTCCGTGCCCTCGTACCGCCAGCTCCACGCCATGCCGCGTCTCCCCTCGCCGCTGAAGTCCCCGTGGGACGAACCCCCGCCAGCGTAGTCGGCCCGACCCGGAACGGCCGCTCGCTCGCCCCGCCCGCGACGCATGGGCTGATCAACGCATCGGCGGCGGCCGGTACGGTGGCCCGGTGCTGACACGGGGAGTGCTGCTCGGTGACCGGTACCGCCTGGGCGAGCGAGTGGCGACGGGAGGGATGGGCGCGGTCTGGCGCGGCACCGACGTGCTGCTGGAACGCGAGGTGGCGGTGAAGGTGCTGCTGCCGTCGCTGGTCGCCGACCCGGAGTTCACCGCCCGGTTCCGGGCCGAGGCGCAGATGCTGGCGGCGCTGCGGCATCCCGGCGTGGTGGCGGTGCACGACGTCGGGCAGGCGACGCTCGCCGACGGCAGCCGGGTCGACTACCTGGTGATGGAGTACGTCGAGGGCGAGCCGTTGTCCGCCCGGGTACGCCAGGCGGGCCGGCTGGACCCGGCGACCACCATGTCGGTGCTGGCGCAGGCCGCGGACGCGCTGCACACCGCCCACCTCGCCGGCATCGTGCACCGGGACGTGAAGCCGGGCAACCTGCTGGTCAAGGCGGACGGCAGGGTGGTGCTGGTCGACTTCGGCATCGCCCGGTCCAGCAGCATGGCCGGGCTCACCGCCGCGAACATGGTGCTCGGCACCGCCTCGTACATGTCCCCGGAGCAGGCCACCGGGCAGCCGGTCTCGCCCGCCACCGACGTCTACGCGCTCGGCGCGGTGGCGTACTTCTGCCTGGCCGGGCAGCCGCCGTTCGACGGCGACAACCCGCTCGCGGTGGCGCTGCGGCACGCCCAGGACGAGCCGGCGCCGCTGCCGTCGGGCACTCCACCCGCGGTGGTGGCGGTCGTCACGCGGGCGCTGGCCAAGCGGCCGGCGGACCGGTTCGCGAGCGCCGCCGAGCTGGCCGGCGCCGCCGCCGACGCCCGCGACACCACCCTGGCCGCCATCCCGCCGGCCGCCCGCCCACCGTGGGCGGTGGCCGCACCGACACCGGCCGGCCCGGCCACGCTGAACCCGGCGCGCACCCCGGCCGCCCCCGTCCCCGTTCCCGCGGCGCCCGGTCCCGCAGCCGCCGCGCCGGGTCGCCCGGCCGCGTCGGCCGGCGTGGACGCGCCGGGCCAGCCGGGTTCGACCCGCGAGGATCCGCTGCGGCCGGGACCGGCTCGCCGCCGGGGTCTGCTCGTCGGCGCCGGAGCGGCCGTCGTCGTCGCGCTGGTCGTCACGGTGGCCGTGGCGGCACTGCGGCCCGGAGCGGACTCCGACGAAGGGGGGCAGCAGACCCTGACCGGCGAGTCGGCGGCGGCCGTCGCGACCGATCCCGGCCCGCAGCCCGGTGAACCCGTGGCCAGCGCGACGCCCCGGCCGGGCGGCACGCCGAGCGCCACCCGCACCGCGAGCGGCGGCCCGAGCGGTGGCGCCGTGACGGGCGGCCCCACGACGGGCGCACCCGCCGGCGGGGCGAGTGCCGCACCGACCGGCACCGCCAGCGCCAAGCCGACGCCGACCACCGGCGGCAGCCCGTCCAGCCGGCCCAACCCGTACACGGCGACGCAGGTGTGCGGCAGCGGCTACCAGGTGATCGACTCCGCGACGCTGACCGGCGGTGACGGTCGCCGGAAGGGCCGGGTCTACCTGCTGTACCACTCGGGCACCGGCACCAACTGCGTGGTCACCCTCAAGGACAGCGCGGTCGGCACGAAGTCGACGGCGTCGGCGTACCTGGAGGTGCAGGGGCGGGCCCGCAGCACCGACAGCGGGTCCTTCGACTACTACGCCGGGCCGGTGCGGGCCAGCGCCTCGGGCACCTGCGTGAAGTGGGGCGGCGCCACCGGCGGGGTCAGCTACGGCAGCGGATTCGAGCACTGCGACTGACCGGACCGCGACCGCCGGCCCGGCAGGCAGCGCGACCCCGGGCGGCCTTAAGGTACGGGCATGTCCGTTGACGGGTGGAACACGGTCCTGGTGCTCGGCGGTATCCGGTCCGGCAAGTCCGAGTTCGCCGAGTCCCTGGTCGCCGACGCGCCGGTGGTCCGCTACCTCGCCACCGCCCCGGAGGGCGACCCGGAGGACACCGAGTGGGCGACCCGGCTGGCCGCGCACCGCGTCCGCCGGCCGGGCAGCTGGAGCACCGAGGAGACCGCGGGCGACCCCCGGCGGCTGGCCGACGTGCTCGCGTCCGCGCAGCCCAACGAGACGCTGCTCGTGGACGACCTGGGCGGCTGGGTGACGGTGCTGCTCGACCCGGACCATCAGCCCGCCGACGACGTGGCGACCATCGCTGAGCTGGCCGAGGCCATCCGCGACTGCTCGGCGCGGGTGGTGCTGGTCAGCCCCGAGGTGGGGCTGTCGCTGGTGCCGACCACGCCGCTGGGCCGGGCGTTCACCGACGCGCTCGGCGCGGCCAACCGCGCGGTCGCCGACGCCTGCGACGCGGTGGTGCTGGTGGTCGCCGGCCAGCCGGCCTGGCTGAAGCCGGCCGTCCCGCCCGCGGCCGGTGCCGTGGCGGTGTCGCCCGAGGCCGCGACCGCGACCGCGCCGGTCGGCTCCGTGCCGGTCGACGCACACCCGGCCGACGTCGAGCCCACCCCCGAGGTGCAGCTGCCGGCCGTGCTGACCCACGCGCCGCCGGCCGCCCCCAACCAGGAGCCCGGCAACCCCTGGGCCGCGCCGACCATGGCGCTGCCGATGGTGGCCACCGGCCTGGTCATCCAGCCCGGCATGGAACTGCCGATGCCCGACGAGTACGCCGGCCCCCAGGCGGTGGACCGGCTGGCCACGTTGGACGTGCCCGGCGCCGGGCTGGGCGTGCTCGACCGCGTGGTCAGCTTCGCCGCCGCCACGCAGGGCACCGCGACCCCGGTCGCCTGGAGTTCCACGCGAGTGCTGCTGCTGCACGGTGACCACGCTGGCGGCGCGTCGGCCGGCACCGTCGCCGGCGAATCGGCGCGCCGGGCCCGGCAGGCCCGCGCCGGCCAGGGGGCGTTGGCCCGGCTGGCCGCCGAGGGTGGCGCCAGCCTCCAGGTGGTGGACGCTCCGGCCGCCGCACCCATGGAGGACCAGCCGGCGCTCACCCCCGAGCAGGTGGAGTCGGCGCTGCGCTACGGCTGGCGGTTGGCCGAGCAGGCCGCCGACGCCGGCGTACAGCTGCTGGTGCTGGCCGCGTGCGGCGCCGGCACGGAGGCGGCGGCCGCGGCGGTGCTGGCGGCCACCGCGGGCGCGGAGCCGCCGGCCGTGCTCGGCCGGGTGATCACCAATTCCGGCGAGATCGACGACGCGGCCTGGATGGTCCGCTGCGCGGCGGTACGCGACGCGCTGCACCGCACCCGCCGCTCGCCGCGGGGCGCCAAGGACGTGCTGGCCGAGTTGGGCGGCGGCGACGTGGCGGTGGCCACCGGCGTGCTGCTCGGCGCCACCGCCCGCCGGATCCCGGTGCTGCTGGACGGGCCGGTCGGGCTGGCCGCCGGCATGGTCAGCCGTGACCTGGCCGGGCAGGCGCGGCACTGGTGCCTGCTCGCCGACGACGGCGGGCACCCGGCGGTGCGGCTGGCCGCCGACGTGCTCGGCCTCACCCCGCTGCTGGACCTGCGGCTGGATCTGGGCGAGGGGGCCAACGCGCTGGTCGCGCTCCCGCTGCTGCGCTCGGTGCTGTCGCTGGCCGCCGCGCTGCCGGTCCACCCGTCGCTGGGCGGCGACGAGGAGCCGCGCCCGGGCACCGACGAGCCGGAGTACACCGAGCCGGAGGAGACCGAGCCGGACCTCGCCGAGCCGGAGTTCGCCGAGCCGGAGCCGGCCGGGCCGGGCCCGGCCACCACCGGGGCGGACGAGCAGCCGGCGTCGGGCTGGCGTGCCGGCTGAGTCGCGGCTCGCCGCGGGTGCCCGGCTGGCGCTCACCACGTTCAGCACGGTGCCGGTACGGGCCGGGCGGATCGACCGGCCGGTCGCCGGTACCGCCATGGCGCTCGCCCCGGCGGTCGGCGCCCTGCTCGGTGCGCTGCTGGCCGGCGTGCTGCTGCTGGCCGGCGCGTTCGCACCCCCGCTGTTGGCCGCCGGCGTGACGGTGGGTGCCGCCGCCCTGCTCACCCGGGGGCTGCACCTGGACGGGTTGGCGGACACCGTGGACGCCCTCGGCTCGTACCGGCGGGGCGCGGCCGCCCTGGAGATCATGAAGAAGCCGGACGTCGGCCCGTTCGGGGTCGTCGCCCTGGTGGTCGTCCTGCTGGTGCAGGCGGCCGCGCTGGCCGAGCTGGCCGGTCGGTCCTGGCCGGCATGCCTCGCGGCGGTGGTCGCGGCGACCGCCGCCGGCCGGCTGGGTGTGACGATGGCCTGCCGGCGGGGCGTGCCGGCGGCACGCCCGGAGGGGCTGGGCGCGCTGGTGGCCGGCACGGTCGGCCCGGTGGCGCTGGCCGTCGGCGCGGTCGCCGTCGTGCTGCTGGCGGTGCCCTCGGTGCCGGGCCGGCCGTGGCAGGGGCCGCTGGCCGTCGCCGTCGCGCTCGCCGTCGCGGCACTGCTGCTGACCCACGTGGTACGCCGGCTCGGCGGGATCACCGGCGACGTGCTCGGCGCGACCGTCGAGGTGGTCACCACGCTGGTCTACCTGGGTCTGGTGCTGTCGGGCTGAACCCGGCGAGGCGGGCCGGGTAGCGTTCGGCTCGACAGCGCCGGCGCGGCCACCGGGGGAACGAGAATGCTCATCACGGACGACTTTCTGCCCGTACCGGTCCCGGAGTCGCTCAGCGCGACCTACCTGGTGCCGATGGCCGGGCTGCCGAAGGTCAGCACGAAGACCGCGGTGGCGGCGCTGACCGGCCGGCTGGCCGAGCCGGTGTACGGGCTGGCACGACAGATGCTGGACAGCCCGCTGATGAGCGTGGACACCCGGCCGATCGCCGAGTTCCCCGAGCTGCCACCGGATCTGCTCACCGCGTTCGGCGCCACGGAGGCGCAGCTGGCACGGCTGGCCGCGGCGACCCACCTGGTGGTGGTGCAGGCCGAGTACCGGCCCGGCTGGCCGCCGGCACACGAGTGGGCGGCCCGGGCGGTGGCGGCGGCGGTCGCGGAGTCCGTCGACAGCGACGTGGTGGACGTCTTCGGCCTGCAGTTCCTCGACCCGGCGACCGCGCTGCGCTCGCTCCCCGACGAGCAGGGCCGGATCCGGCTGGTCGACTGGGTGCTGGTGCCGTACTCCTCGGACCGGGAGGGGTTGTGGTTCACCACCAAGGGGCTGCGCCGCTTCGGGCTGCTGGAGTTGCAGACCCAGGGCGTGCCCGACCACCTCACCCGGGCCTGGGGAGCGGTGATGACCGGGGCGGCGCGACGGCTGCTGCGGGACTGGACCGACGGGCTCTCCGGCGAGGAGGTGCCGGCGTTCGTGCAGCTGCCGGTGCTGGCCACGGTGACCGGGCACGACATCGCGGTGGCGTACGGCAACCCGGAGCAGCACGGTGCGACGGCCCCGGTGCTGTTGCGCCTGGAGCTGGACCCGGCGACCGACCCGGAGGCCGACTCGTTCCTCAGTCTGCGCCCGCCGGCCGGGCATCCGGGTCCGGACGGGCGCTACTACGCCGCCGCCTGCGCGACGCTGTTCTCCGGGATCCAGCCGGACGTGCGCTACGCCCGCTCCGGCGACGCGATGAGCCGGGCGGTCGCCACCGCCCGGGCCGCGCTGGGCGACGCCCGGGC
Organism: Micromonospora sp. NPDC049301; assembly: GCF_040678715.1. Lineage (NCBI taxonomy): Bacteria > Bacillati > Actinomycetota > Actinomycetes > Micromonosporales > Micromonosporaceae > Micromonospora > Micromonospora sp. NPDC049301. The sequence goes on from NZ_JBFAQO010000005.1 coordinate 272,127, forward strand.
CCGGTTCGTCGCCGGCAGCCTGCCGGCCGAGTCACAGCTCGTCGTCAAGTACGGCCTGCCCGGCGACGACGGTCCGGAGTACGTCTGGGCGGGCGTCACCTCGTGGGAGACCCCGGAGCGGATCGTCGGGGTGAGCGCCAGCGACGCCGCCACCGACCCGGGCGTACGGATCGGCGCCCCGGTCGTGATCGAGGCGACCGACGTCGTCGACTGGGCCGTGCTGGACGGCACCGGCGTGATCGAGGGCGGCTGGACCCAGGCCGTCCTCGACTCCGGCGAACCCCCCACCCCGTCCACCCCCTGACCAACCCCCGTGGGGGTCGTTACTTGACCGAGGGGTTGACGAACGGGGGACGCGTCACCTGCATGGGGGCTCGGCGGCCGCGGATCTCGATCTCGACGACGTCGCCGTCGGTGAGCTTGGCGTCGGTGTCCAGCAGGGCCAGCGCGATGCCCTGCTTGCGGGTCGGCGAGAAGGTGCCGCTGGTGACCATGCCGACCTGCACGTCGCCGACGTGCACGGTCATCCCGGGCCGCGGAATGGCCCGGTCGACGGCCGCCAGGCCGCGCAGCGTACGCCGGGCGCCGTCGGCCTTCTCGGCGCGCAGCGCGTCGCGGCCCCAGAACGCCGGCTTGTCCCAGCCCACCGCCCAGCCGGAGCGGGCCTGCACCGGGGTGATGTCCAGGGAGAGGTCCTGCCCGTGCAGCGGGTAGCCCATCTCGGTGCGCAGCGTGTCCCGGGCCGCCAGCCCGCAGGCGCGCAGCCCGAAAGCCTCGCCGGCGGCGAAGAGCGCGTCCCAGATCGTGACCGCGTGCTCCGCCGGCACGACCAGCTCGTAGCCCAGCTCCCCGGTGTAGCCGGTACGGCAGACGGTCAGCTCGACCTCGGCCAGGTCGGCGGCGGAGAAGCTCATGTAGCCGTGCTCGGTGGGCAGGCCGAGGGCGGCCAGCAGCTCGGCCGAGCGCGGGCCCTGCACGGCCAGCACCGCGTACGCCTCGTGCTCGTCGGTGACGCTGACCTGCTTCGGCGCGGCGGCGCGCAGCCGGCGGACCACCTCGGCGGTGTTCGCCGCGTTCGGGATGAGGAAGACGTGGTCCTCGGCGTACAGGTAGGCGATGATGTCGTCCACCACGCCGCCGGTGGCGTCGTCGCAGCAGAGGGTGTACTGCGCCCGGCCCGGCCCGATCCGGCCCAGGTCGTTGCTCAGGCAGGCGTTGACGAAGTCGGCGGCGCCGGGGCCGCTCACCCGGGCCTTGCCCAGGTGCGACACGTCGAAGACCCCCACCGCTTCGCGCACCGCCGTGTGCTCCTTGAGCACCCCGCCACCGGCGTACTCCAGCGGCATCTCCCAGCCCCCGAAGGGGGCGAACTTGGCGCCGGCGGCGGCGTGCCGCTCGTGCAGCGGGGAACGGCGCAGCCGGGTCGCGGCAGCGTCGGAGGTCACGTCGGTCATGGGTGGCAACTTACCGGGGGCAGCCCCGCTGGTTAGCATCGGCGGGACCCCGTCGGCGTGATCGACGGGACAGCCCTGACGTCCGGCGGGTAGGTTCCGCCGGAGACCTTCATCGCCGGTACGCGACGACGCGGCCGGCCCGGCCCGCCCGGAGTAGCTTCAGTGACATCGCCCCGCACCACCACCCTGAGCCTGGTCGACACCGACCCGGCGGAGCTCGCCGTCGACGCGATCGTGATCGGCGTGCACAGCCAGACCGGAGAGCAGGGCGCCACCAGCGGCCTCGCCGGCACCCTGCTGCTCGCCAGCGGCGCGGAGAGCATCGCCGCCGCGTTCGACGGCAAGCTGACCGCGACGCTGGCGCTGCTCGGCGCGACCGGTGGCCCGGGCGAGGTGATCAAGCTGGCCACGCTGGGCACGGTCACCGCGCCGCTGGTCGTCGCGGTGGGGCTCGGCCCGGAGCCGTCGGGCGCCGCCCCGGCCCCGGAGACGCTGCGCCGGGCGTCCGGCGCCGCGGTCCGCGCCCTGGCGGGTGCGCCGAAGGTGGCGCTGGCCCTGCCGCTGCCGGACGACGCGGACGCACCGGCCGCGCTGCGCGCGGTCGCGGAGGGCGCGCTGCTCGGCGGGTACCGGTTCGCCGGCTACAAGACCCGGCCGCAGCCGACCCGGCGGGAGCCGGTCGCCGAGGTGCTGGTCTCGGTGCCGGACGCCGGCGACGAGGGCGCCGTGGCGGAGATCAACCGGGCGCAGGCGGTGGCCGGCGCGGTCCGGCTCAGCCGGGACTGGGTGAACACCGCGCCGAACGAGCTGCGTCCGCCGTCGTTCGCCGACGCGGTGGCCGACGCCGCCCGTGCGGCGGGTCTCGGCGTCGAGGTGCTGGACGAGGCGGCGCTGGCCGCCGGCGGCTACGGCGGCATCGTGGCGGTCGGGCAGGGCTCGGAGGCCCCGCCGCGGCTGGTGAAGCTCACCTACACCCCGCAGGGTGGCGGCAACGGCAAGCGGGTCGCGCTGGTCGGCAAGGGGATCACCTTCGACACCGGCGGCATCTCGATCAAGCCGGCGCAGGGCATGTGGGAGATGAAGTCCGACATGGCCGGCGCCGCCGCGGTGGGTGCCGCCATGCTGGCGATCGCCGCCCTCAAGCCGGCGGTGGCGGTCAGCGCGTACCTGCCGATGGCGGAGAACATGCCGTCGGGCACCAGCTACCGGCCGGGCGACGTCATCAGCATGTACAGCGGCAAGAAGGTGGAGGTGCTCAACACCGACGCCGAGGGCCGGATGATCCTGGCCGACGCGATCGCCCGCGCCTGCGAGGACGGGACGGACTACCTGTTCGAGACCTCCACCCTGACCGGCGGCCAGGTGATCGCGCTGGGCAAGCGGGTGGCCGGCGTCATGGGCACCCCGGAGCTGTGCGAGCGGGTCCGCGTGGTCGGCGACTCCGTCGGCGAGCCGGCCTGGCCGATGCCGCTGCCGGACGACGTGCGCAAGGGCATGGACTCCGACGTGGCGGACATCTCGCAGGTCAACGCCGGGATGGACCGGGCCGGGCACATGTTGCAGGGCGGCGTGTTCCTGCGTGAGTTCGTGAGCGACGACGTGGCCTGGGCGCACATCGACATCGCCGGGCCGGGCTACCACTCGGGCGAGCCGACCGGCTACTGGACCAAGGGCGGCACCGGCGTTCCGGTCCGCACGCTGGTGCAGCTGGTCGAGGACGTCGCCGTCAACGGCTGACCCGCGCAGACGCCCGACGGCCGGGGCGCCCCCCGCGCGGGGGGCGCCCCGGCCGCGTTCAGTAGCGCTCGGGGCGGCGCTTGCGGCGTTCGTTGAAGTCGCGCATGCGCTGCGGGTAACCCATCAGCCGGACGTCGTACACCGGGATGCCCATCCGGTACGCGAAGCGGCGGGCGCCGTCCGGGCCGTCGATGCGCCGGCGGGTCCACTCCCCGTCGTCGGCGATCAGGATGACCGTGGTCTCGGTTACGGTCGTCCGGGGTTCGATGTACGCCTCGACGCCGCGCCGGCTCCGGATGAAGTTCTCGAGATGGTCCAGATCGCCACGATCCGCCGCGCGGTCGTGGCTGGGCACACGCGCCTGTCTGCGGCGCCGGAACAACCCCACCGGACCTCTCCCCCACGCTCCGTCATCGACAACGGTGCCAAGGGTACGTGTCGATGACGTGTCGTTGGGCACCTCGGTACGCACCCTGTGCCCAGTGGTGACAAGATGACCGAGGTGGGGTGTGTCCGTGTTACCCCGCCGTGACCCCCGATGCAGTGACGCGACCTGGGAGTTGGACGTGAGCGAGCCGAACGACGCAACCTTCGACATCGTCATCCTCGGAGGTGGCAGCGGCGGCTACGCGGCGGCGCTGCGCGCCGCCCAACTGGATCTCTCCGTCGCGCTGATCGAGAAGGGCAAGCTCGGCGGCACCTGCCTGCACAACGGCTGCATCCCGACGAAGGCCCTGCTGCACGCCGCGGAGATCGCCGACCAGACCCGCGAGTCGGAGCAGTTCGGTGTGAAGGCCGAGCTGGTCGGGATCGACATGGCCGGGGTCAACTCCTACAAGGACGGCGTGATCTCCCGCCTGTACAAGGGCCTGCAGGGCCTGGTGGGCGGCGCGAAGAACATCACCCTGGTGGCGGGCGCCGGCAAGCTGGTCGGCAAGAACGTGGTCGAGGTCGACGGCAAGCGCTACACCGGCCGCAACCTGATCCTGGCCTCCGGCTCGTACGCCAAGAGCCTGCCCGGCCTGGAGGTCGACGGCGAGCGGATCATCACCAGCGACCACGCGCTCACCCTGGACCGGGTCCCCTCGTCGGTGATCGTGCTCGGTGGCGGCGTGATCGGCGTCGAGTTCGCCAGCGTGTGGAAGTCCTTCGGCGTGGACGTGACGATCGTCGAGGCGCTGCCCCGGCTCGTCGCCGCCGAGGACGAGGAGTCGTCGAAGGCGCTGGAGCGGGCGTTCCGCAAGCGGAAGATCAACTTCAAGGTCGGCAAGCCGTTCGAGAAGGTCGAGAAGACCGAGAACGGCGTCAAGCTGACCATCCAGGGCGGCGAGACCGTGGAGGCCGAGCTGCTGCTGGTCGCCGTCGGTCGCGGCCCGAACACCGCCAACCTCGGGTACGAGGAGCAGGGCGTCAAGATGGACCGCGGCTACGTGCTGACCGACGAGCGGCTGCGCACCAGCGTGCCGAACGTCTACGCGGTCGGCGACATCGTGCCCGGCCTTCAGCTCGCGCACCGCGGCTTCCAGCAGGGCATCTTCGTCGCCGAGGAGATCGCCGGCCAGAACCCGGCCGTGATCGACGAGGTCGGCATCCCGCGCGTCACCTACTCCGACCCGGAGCTGGCGTCGGTCGGCCTGACCGAGGCGAAGGCCAAGGAGCAGTACGGTGCCGACAAGGTCACGACGTACAACTACAACCTGGGTGGCAACGGCAAGAGCCAGATCCTCAAGACGGCCGGCTTCGTGAAGCTGGTCCGGGTGGACGACGGCCCGGTGGTCGGCGTGCACATGGTCGGTGCCCGGGTGGGTGAGCTGGTCGGCGAGGCGCAGCTCATCTACAACTGGGAGGCCTACCCGGCCGAGGTCGCCCAGCTCGTGCACGCCCACCCGACCCAGACCGAGGCCCTGGGCGAGGCGCACCTGGCCCTCGCCGGCAAGCCGCTGCACGCACACGCCTGACCACGACAACCCGCGGCGTCCGGCGACGGGCGAAGATCCCACCAGGGGAATGAAGGAGTCTCAGAAAATGCCGGTATCGGTCACCATGCCCCGGCTCGGCGAGAGCGTCACCGAGGGCACCGTCACTCGCTGGCTCAAGCAGGAAGGCGACACCGTCGAGGTCGACGAGCCACTGCTTGAGGTCTCGACCGACAAGGTCGACACCGAGATCCCGTCGCCCGCGGCGGGCGTGCTGAGCCGGATCGTGGTCGGCGAGGACGAGACCGCGGAGGTCGGCAGCGAGCTGGCCGTCATCGCCGGTGAGGGCGAGTCGGCCGGTGGCGGCGAGGCCGCCCCGCAGGAGCAGGCCCCGGCCGAGGAGGTCGAGCCGGCCGCCGAGCCGACGGCCGCCGCCGAGGGCACCGCCGACGAGGTGGCCCAGGACGAGGCCCCGACCGAGGCGCCGGCTCCGGCCGCCGCCTCCTCGGGCGAGGGCACCGCGGTGAAGATGCCGGCCCTGGGTGAGAGCGTCACCGAGGGCACGGTCACCCGCTGGCTCAAGCAGGTCGGCGAGACCATCGAGGTGGACGAGCCGCTGCTGGAGGTCTCCACCGACAAGGTGGACACCGAGATCCCGTCGCCGGTCGCCGGCACGGTGCTGGAGATCAAGGTGGCGGAGGACGAGACCGCCGCGGTCGGCGCCGACCTGGCGATCATCGGCGTTGCCGGTGCCGCCCCCGCCCAGGCGAAGCCCGCGCCGAAGCCCGAGCCGAAGGCGGAGGCCGCGCCGGCCCCCAAGGCCGAGCCGAAGCCGGAGCCGAAGGTCGAGGAGCCCACCCCGGGCATGTCGTACAACGAGCCCGCCGCGGAGGCCGAGACCTCGGCACAGCCGGCGAAGGCCGAGCAGGCGGCGCAGCCGTCCGCGCCGACCCCGACGCCGCAGCGCCCGTCCGCCCCGGCGCAGGGTGGCGGCGAGGAGGCCGCCGGGTACGTCACTCCGCTGGTGCGCAAGCTGGCCAGCGAGCACGGCGTCGACCTGTCCTCGCTCAACGGCACCGGCGTGGGTGGCCGGATCCGCAAGCAGGACGTGCTGGAGGCGGCCGAGAAGGCGAAGGCGGCCAAGGCCGCTCCCGCCGCCGCGCCGTCGGCGGCGGCCCCGGCCAAGCCGGCCGCGAAGCCGCAGCCGAGCGGCAAGCGGGGCACCACCGAAAAGCTCCCCCGGATCCGCAAGGCCATCGCCAAGCGGTTGCACGAGTCGCTGCACGAGATGGCGCAGCTGACCACGGTGGTCGAGGTGGACGTCACCCGGATCGCCAAGCTGCGGGCGCAGGCGAAGGACTCCTTCGTGCAGCGGCACGGCGTGAAGCTGTCCTTCCTGCCGTTCTTCGCGCTCGCCGCCATCGAGGCGCTCCAGACGCACCCGATCATCCAGGCCAGCATGGACCTGGAAGGTGGCACCATCACCTACCCGGCGGCCGAGCACCTCGGCATCGCGGTGGACACCGAGCGGGGTCTGCTGACTCCGGTCATCCACAACGCCGGCGACCTCAACCTGGGCGGCATCGCCAAGCGGGTCGCCGACCTGGCCGAGCGGACCCGGACCAACAAGATCAGCCCGGACGAGCTGGCCGGGGCGACCTTCACGCTGACCAACACGGGCAGCCGGGGGGCGCTCTTCGACACCCCGATCGTGCCGTCGCCGCAGTCGGCGATGCTCGGCACCGGTGCCGTGGTCAAGCGGCCGGTCGTGGTCAACGACCCGGAGCTGGGCGAGGTCGTCGCGATCCGGTCGATGGTCTACCTGGCCATGTCCTACGACCACCGGCTGATCGACGGCGCCGACGCGGCCCGCTTCCTGACCACGGTCAAGGAGCGGCTGGAGGCCGGCAACTTCGAGTCGGAGCTGGGCCTGGCCTGATCTGACGCCAGTCGCAGGGGCGCCCCGGTCGTGACCGGGGCGCCCCTGCGCTGTTCAGGGGCCCGTCGACGGGCGAGCGCCGGTCGGGGCGGACCCCGGCCGGCGCTCGCGCGCTCAGCTCTTCAGCAGCGCGGTCGAGACCTGCCAGAGCCGTTCGGCGGCCTCCGGGTCCAGCGCGTACGGGGCGACGCCACGCCGGTCGCCCGGCGCTGCCGGTCCAGCCTCCTGGCAGTCCTCGAAGTACCGTCCGCCGGCCCCGTCGATCAGCGGTGAGGCGGCGGCCAGCACCGAGGTGGCGGCGCCCTGCTCGACGGTCTTCCAGGCCGCCGCGTTGCCCGCGCGCAGCCGGTTCAGCTCCTCCTCGCTGACGAAGCGCTGGAGGTTGGTCTGGATCGCCCCGGGCATCAGCGAGTTGGCCACGATGCCGTCGTCGGCCCAGAGCCGGGTCGCCTCCACGGCGAAGAGCACGTTCGCCGTCTTGGACTGCCCGTACGCCTGCCACGGCTCGTACGGCCGGCGCTCGTACTGGATGTCCTCGAAGACCACCGGCGAGCGCAGATGGGCGGCGGAGCTGACCGAGACGATCCGGGCCCCGTCGGCGGCGGACAGCGCCGGGCGCAGCCCGGTGGCGAGCGCGAAGTGCCCCAGGTGGTTGGTGGCGAACTGCATCTCCCAGCCCTGCGGGGTACGCATCTCGGGTGCGGCCATGATGCCGGCGTTGTTGACCAGCATGTGCAGCGGGCCGTCCCAGTTGGCCACGAAGTCGGCGACCGAGCCCTGGTCGGCGAGGTCCAGCGGTGCGACCAGGATGCGGTCGTTGCCGGTGCTGGCGGTGATGTCGTCGGCGGCGCGCTGCCCGGCGTCGGTGTTGCGGACGGCCAGGGTGACCTGCGCGCCGGCGCTGGCGAGGGCGCGGGCGGTCTCGACGCCGATGCCGGACGACCCGCCGGTGACGATCGCCCGCCGGCCGCCCAGGTCCACGCCCTGGATCACGTCCATGGCGGTGGAGTCATGGGTGAACGGTGTGGTGATCGGGGTACTCGTCGTCATGATCCATCCTTGTCGGGGTGGGGCGGGCCGACCGGCCCGCTACTACGATGGAAGCGGAGGACCCTCCGCTACGTTCGAGACTAACCGGAGAACCCTCCGGATACCACTTCCAGGGTGAGCCGTTGCCCGTACCAGCAGAGGAGGAGACGTGCCGGAGACCAGCCCCCGTCCGTTGCGGGCGGATGCGCTGCGCAACCGCGACCGGCTGCTGGAGGCCGCGGTCAAGGCGTTTTCCCGCCCCGGCCCGGAGGTAACGCTCGACGCCATCGCCCGGGCGGCCGGGGTGGGCATCGGCACGCTCTACCGTCACTTCCCCACCAGGGAGGCGCTGGTCGAGGCGGCGTACCGCAACGAGCTGGGCAAACTCTGCGACGCGGCACCGGACCTGCTCGACCAACTGCCGCCCGACCGGGCCCTGCGGGGCTGGATGTCCCGGTTCATCGACTACCTCGCCACCAAACGCGGCATGGCCGATGCCCTGCGCCTGGTCATCGCGTCCGGCACCAACCCGTACGCCCAGAGCCGGGACCGGCTGTTGGAGGCGCTCGGCCGGCTGCTGGCCGCCGGCGTCGCGGCCGGCACCGTACGGGCCGACGTCGACACCGCTGACGTGCTGGTCAGCCTGAGCGGGATCTCCCTCGCCGCCGCCGAGCGCGCCCAGGCCGACCGGTTGCTCGACCTGCTGATGGACGGTCTGCGGCACCGGGCCGGCTGACCCGTTCCCGTCTCGGGCCACCCCGGACGCTGCCAGAGTGGGACCGTGGGCGGCTACTGGCGGCATGGGCGACTGGGGCCCGCCGTCCCGATCGCCCCCGGCGCCCGGGTGGACAAGTTCGAGGTCTTCTTCGACCTGGTCTTCGTCTTCTCGTTCTTCATCATCACCCGGGCGACCGCCGCGAACATCTCCGGCCGGCAGCTCCTGCACGCCGGCCTGGTGCTCGCCGTGCTCTGGTGGTGCTGGGTGGTGCACAGCCTGGTCGCCACCCGGGTCCGGCTCGGCGAGGGCTACGTCCCGGTGCTCATGGTGATCGCGATGGCCGCCCTGTTCGCGTTCGCGCTGGCGCTGCCCCAGGCGTTCAACGACCCGAAGGGCGGCGCCGCCGGCCCGATGCTGGTCGCCGTCAGCTACGTCGTGGTCCGCGCCGTCCACATGATCCTCTATCAACACGTGGTGCGGGACAGCCCGCAGGAGCGCCGACAGCTGCGCCGCTTCGCCCCGGAGCTGGCGGCGAGCATCGTGCTGCTGCTGGCCGCCGCGCTGATCCCGCCGCAGATCGCCGACCCCGACCAGGCCGCGATGGTCCGGGACGGGCTGTGGATCATCGTGGTGCTGGTCCAGTACGCCACCGGTTTCATCGTCGGCACCTGGGGCTGGGGGGTGACCAGCGCCGAGCACTGGACGGAGCGCTACGACCTCATCCTGATCATCGCGCTGGGCGAGTCCGTGATCTCCGTGGGCGTCGGCGGCAACCTGCTGGTCGGCAAGCCGGTCACCTGGCCGGCGGTGGCCGCCGCCTCGCTCGGGATCTTCTTCACCGCCGCCCTGTGGTGGGCGCACTTCGACTTCATCGGCCCGGCCGCCCGGATCGCCCTGCACGCGGCGGAGGGCGCCCCCCGGGTGGCGATGGCCCGGGACGCGTACGCGTACCTCTACCTGCCGATGATCGCCGCGGTGATCCTCTTCTCCATCGGCAGCGAGGAGATCCTGCACGAGATCACCGACCCGGCCGGTGGGCCCGCCCAACGGATCGAGGGGCCGGCCGTGCCGATGCTCTTCGGCGGGGTGATCTGTTACCTCGCCGCGAACATGCTGTTCCAGCTGCGCACCCTGCACACCGTCACCTGGACCCGGGTCGGCGTGCTGGTGGTGCTGGCGGCTGCCCTCCCGATCGGACAGCACCTGCCGGCGTTGGGCGCGCTCGCCCTCCTCACCGCGATCTGCGTCGGGCTGGTGGCCGTCGAGGTGCAGGTGATGTCGGAGTCGCGGCACGCGCTGCGGGCCGCCGTCTTCCAGGAGCGGACCGTCCACGAGGCCCACGAGGCCGACTTCCGCGCCAGGTGGCACCTCAAGGAACCCGACGAGCCGACGACGCCGTGACCCCGCCGGGATAGGCTCCACCGCAGCGTCGCGGTGCACCCGGCACGAAGGCCGCCGTGGGCATGGAGGCGCGGGGACAGCATGGGATCAACGTGCACCCAACCGGTTCACCGGCCGGCCGGCTCGCCGCCGTCGGCAATCAGATGATCGAGATCCACCTCTGGCTCGGCGCGGAACTGGCCCGCATCCGGGCGAGCCTCGACGCCGACGAGCCCGGCCCGGCCCGCCCGTCGCGGGACCTGCGGGCCCACTGCCTGACCTTCTGCGCCGCGCTCGGCCGGCACCACACCGGCGAGGACGACGGTGCGTTCCGGCTGCTGGCCGAGGAGGTTCCCGAGCTGCGCCCGGTCCTCGCCAACCTGATCACCGACCACGAGGTGGTCGCGGGGATCCTGGGCCGGATCGAGGAGCTGCTGGGCGATCCCACGCCGCCGCCGGTGGCCCAGCTGCGCGCCGAGCTGGACGGGCTGGCCGCGCTGCTGGAGTCGCACTTCCGGTACGAGGAGAAGAGGCTGGTCGCCGCGCTGAACGCGCTCACCGGCCGGCCCGGGACAGCCGAGGACCTCCTCGGGCTGACCGCGCCGGAGCGGCCCGTCGGCTGACGGCTGTCTCCCCTCGGCAGAAACGACCCTTCCGCGCTGGCCACGAGGCCCGCCGGGAGGCAGGCTGGCCCCATGGTCATCTTTTCGGTTCAGGCGAGCCCGGCCGACGCCGCCAGCTGGTGCGAGCTGGCCCGCCGGGCCGAGTCGGCCGGCTACGACGCGCTGCTGGTCGGCGACCACCCCGGCGTGGTCGCCGCACCGTTCGTCGCGCTGGCCGCCGCCGCGTCGGTCACCTCGACCCTCGGGCTCGGCTCGTACGTCACCAACGCCGGCGTCCGGGAGCCGGCGCTGCTCGCCACCGACGTGGCCACCCTCGACCTGGTCTCCGGCGGACGGGCCCGGCTCGGCATCGGCGCCGGCCACACCCCGGTGGAGTGGCGGGCGGTGGGGCGGGAACGCCCGAACGTCGCCGGGCGGGTACGCCGTTGCATCGCCGTCGCCGAGGCGGTGCGGGCACTGCTGGCCGGCGAGGAGGTCACGGTCGACTCCGCCGACCTGGCGGTGCGCGGCGCGCGACTGGACCGGCCCCGACCGGTGCAGCCGCGGATCCCGCTGACCGTGGGCACGGCGAACACCGAGCTGCTGCGCTGGGCCGGGGCGCACGCCGACGTGGTCGGGCTCAGCGGTTTCGGTCGTACTCTCGCCGACGGCCACGGCCACGACGTGCGCTGGCGGGCCGCGGAGATCGATGCACAGCTGGCCGCGGTCGCGGCCGGCGCGGCCGGGCGGAACGACCCACCCGCGCTGGAGGCGCTGGTGCAGCGGGTGGTGGTGGGCGACGACGCGGCGGCCGCCGCCGAACAGACCGCCGAGGAGACCGGCCTGACCGTCGACGAGCTGCTGGCCACCCCGTTCGTGCTGATCGGCACCGCGGACGAGATCGTCGCGGCGGTGGCCGCGCACCGGCGGCGCTGGGGCGTGACCCGCTACGTGGTCCGGTCCGACGCGCTCGACCCACTGGCCCCGCTGCTGCCCCGGCTGGCCGCCATCGCCTGAGCGGCGTGTCTGCCCGCGCCGGGCGGCTACGGCGTCTGCGCGCCCTCCGACGCCGGGCCGGGTTGCCGCTCGTAGAAGCGGATCTTCTCCCGCAGGTGGTCGTACTGGCGCTGGAGCAGACGCATCTGCTCCTCGACCTGCACCGCGTGCCGTTCCAGCAGTTCCCGTCGCTGGTCGGCGGTGTGCCCGCCCTCCCGGGCGAGCTGCGCGTAGCGGCACATCTGGGCGATCGGCATCCCGGTGTCGCGCAGGCACCGGAACAGCACCAGCCAGCCGAGGTCGTCGTCGGTGAAGACCCGCCGACCGCCCGACGTCCGGCCGATGTCGGCGAGCAGGCCGATCTTCTCGTAGTACCGCAGGGTGTCCAGGCTGAAGCCGCTGCGCCGGGCGGCCTCCGCGGGGGCGTAACCGGTCATGCCCGAGATCGTAGTGCTTGACCTGGAGCGCACTCCAGGTTGGAGGCTGACCGCATGACGACGACACGGACGCTCGGACACAGCGGCATCGAGGTGAGCGCGATCGGAATGGGATGCTGGGCCATCGGCGGCCCGCTCTGGGGCGACGGCGGCCAGCCGTTCGGCTGGGGCGAGGTGGACGACGACGAGTCGATCCGCACCATCCACCGCGCGCTCGACCTCGGTGTGACCCTGTTCGACACCGCCAGCAACTACGGCGCCGGGCACAGCGAGCGGATCCTCGGCCGGGCCCTGGCCGGCCGCCGGGACGACGCGGTGATCGCCACCAAGTTCGGCAACGTCAGCGACGAGGCCACCCGTCGGGCGCTCGGCACCGACGCCAGCCCGGCCTTCGCGGTACGCAGCCTGGAGGATTCACTGCGCCGGCTCGGCACCGACCACGTCGACCTCTACCAGTTGCACATCAACGAACTTCCGGTGCCCGCCGCGCTCGACCTGGTCGACACCCTGGAGGACCTGGTCGGCCAGGGCAAGATCCGGGCGTACGGCTGGAGCACCGACAACCCGGCCTCGGCGGAGGCGTTCGCGGCGGCCGGTGCGCACTGCGCCGCCATCCAGCACGACGAGTCGGTGCTGCGGGACAACGCGGCGGTGCTGGCGGTCTGCGACAACTACGACCTGGCCAGCCTCAACCGTGGCCCGCTGGCGATGGGGCTGCTCACCGGGTCGACCCGGGCGGTCGGCGCGGACGACGTACGCGGCCGGGCACCCGAGTGGCTCCAGTGGTTCACCGACGGCCGGCCGACGCCGCGCTGGGCGGCCCGGGTCGACCAGGTCCGCGCGGCGCTCACCGCCGACGGGCGCACCCTGGCCCAGGGCGCGCTCGGCTGGCTGCTGGCCCGCAGCCCGCGTACGGTGCCGATCCCGGGTCTGCGCACCGTGGCGCAGGCGGAGGAGAACCTGGCCGCGCTGACGCTCGGCCCGCTGAGCGCCGAGGCGTACGCCGAGGTGGAGCGCCTGCTGGCCGACCTGCGTCCGGCCCAGGTGGCCTGAACCGGCCGGCCGCCCCGCGCGTCCACGGGCGGCGTTCTGGACGAAGATGTAGGTATGCGGATCCTTCTGGCCGGCGCGTCCGGCTTCCTCGGCACCCGGCTGGTCGACCGGCTCACGGCCGACGGGCACCAGATCTCCCGGCTGGTCCGTCGGCCGCCGCGCGATCCGCAGGAGCGGCGGTGGGACCCCGCCGCCGGGCAGCTCGACCCGGCCGCGGTCGCGGGAGCCGACGCGGTGGTCAACCTGGCCGGCGCCGGCGTCGGCGACAAACGGTGGAGCGACGGCTACCGGCGATTGATCAGGGCCAGCCGGGTGGACAGCACCGGCACGCTGGCGAGCACCATTGCCGGCCTACCAGCCGCGGACCGGCCGCGGGTGCTGCTCAACGCCTCGGCGGTGGGCTGGTACGGCAACACCGGCGACCGGGTGGTGGAGGAGGACGCGCCGGCCGGCGAGGGCTTCCTGGCCGACGTCTGCCGGGTCTGGGAGGCCGCGACCCGGCCGGCCGAGGACGCCGGGGTACGCGTGGTGCGGCTGCGCAGCGGCCTGCCGTTGCACCGCGACGGCGGGATGCTCAAGCCGCAGCTGCTGCCGATGCGGCTGGGCATCTCCGGCCCGCTGGGCGGTGGACGGCAGTGGTGGCCCTGGATCTCGATGGCCGACTGGCTGCGGGCGGCTCTCTTCCTGCTCGACCGGGACGACGTCGCCGGCCCGGTCAACATGGTCGGTCCGGCGCCCGCGACCAACGCGGAGTTCACCCGGGAGCTGGCCCGGCAGCTGCACCGCCCGGCGATCATGCCCGTCCCGGCGTTGGCGCTGAAGGTCGTGCTCGGCGGCTTCGCCCACGAGGTCCTCACCAGCTCCCGCGTCCTGCCGGCCGTGCTGACCCGGGCCGGCTTCACCTACCACCACCCCGATCTGCCCAGCGCCCTGCGCGCCGCGCTCAGCGACTGACCCCGCGCCGCGCTCAGCGACCGACGTGGAGAGGGCCCTTCCCGTCGGGTCGGGAAGGGCCCTCTCGCCGGGGGGTGGGGTCAGCAGCCGATGACCCAGTAGTTGGGGCCGGTCTGCTTGAGGGCGCTGGTGTAGAAGGTGTTGTAGAGGCCCATCCGCTGGTTGGAGCCGTTCGCGTAGGCGTAGCCGCCGGACTGGTACGCCCGACCGGCGCTGACGTGCGCGTAGTTGCTGGCGGTCACGCAGGTCGGCGGCGTGGTGGGGGTGGGCGTGGGGGTCGGCGTGGCCGTCGGCGTCGGGGTGGTGCCGCCACCGCCCAGCCCGAAGAAGACCGCGTCGCGGTACGTCGAGCAGATGGTGTCCAGGAAGTACGCGGCGGTGCTGCCGCACTGCTCGGCGCCGGAGCCCGGGTCGACCGGGGTGCCGTGCCCCATCCCGGAGACCCGGTAGAGCCGCACGTCGTCGTTGCCGTACACCTCCAGGCTCGTGCCGCCGGGCAGTGACGAGGTGCTGGTCGGGGTCTGCGAGACGCCCCGCACGTTGGTCCACTGGTCGCGGGACTCCGCGCCGTTGAGCGGGGCGACCGTGGTGTCCGAGGTGCCGTGCCAGATGGCCACCCGGGGTCGCCGGCCGCTGTAGCCGGGGTACGCGCCACGGACCAGGTCGCCCCAGGCGGCCGGGGTCTTGTCCGTGCCCGGGTTCATGCAGCTGAACGCGTTGACCATGCTGGTCGCGCAGCGGTACGGGATGCCGGCGATGATCGAGCCGGCGGCGAAGACGTCCGGGTACGTGGCGAGCATGACCGAACTCATCGCCCCGCCAGCGGAGAGGCCGCTGACGAAGACCCGGGCACCGTCCACCCCGAAGTTCGCCTTCGCGTGGTCGACCATCTGCTTGATCGACAGCGCCTCGCCCTGACCCCGGGCGGTGTCCCCCGTCTCAAACCAGTTGAAGCAGCTGTTGGCGTTGTTGCCGGAGGGTTGCTGGGGAACGATGAGGGCGAACTTCCACTGGTCGGCGTACTTCTGCCAGCCGGAGTTGGCGAAGTAGCCGGAGGCGTTCTGCGTGCACCCGTGCAGCAGCACCACGGCGGGGGCGTTGGCCGGCAGGTTGTCCGGCCGGTAGGCGTACATCGCCAGGTTGCCCGGGTTGGAGCCGAAGCCGGTGACCTGGGTCAGGCTGGCCGCCTGGGCGGGCGTGGCGAGGGCGACCGCGCCGGTCACGGCGAGGACGAGCCCGGCGACCGCACCGATCAGTCGGGTGAGGGGGGACGAGGAGCGGCGCACGGCGGCCTCCTGACGGACGGACTGTGAACTGGGTCACGGTCGAATTGCCGGAACGTTACGTCGATGTGTCGCCGCTATGACATGGCGCACACTCACACATTCACGACGGCCGCTGTGTACGCCGGACGTCGCGCCGTGCCGAAGGACCCCCTCCTCCGCCTCAGGCGATAACAGGAGTCCCCTCCTTGCATGTATGACCGGCCCGTCCAGGTCCGGTTGGTAACGTCCGCTGCGTGCCGTCCTCCCCGTCGCTGGCCACCGGGCCCGCACCCGCGTCACCGCCACGCGCCGCCCGGGATCGCCGGGCCGACCTGATCGTCGTGCTGGTGGCGCTCGCGCTCGCCGTCTGGGTGACCAGTGGGCTGTGGCGGGACCCGAACACGCGCACCATCACCGTCAACTCCAGCGACCAGGCGCTCTTCGAGTGGCTGCTCGCCTTCGGCGGGCACGCGGTCACCCACGGGGACAACCCGCTCTTCACGCACCTGATCAACGTCCCAGACGGGGTCAACCTCGCGGTCAACACCTCGATCACGGTGTACGCGGTGGTCTTCGCCCCGCTGACGTACCTGATCGGGCCACCGGCGACCTTCCTGGTGATCCTCACCCTCAACCTGCTCGCCACCGCGCTGGCCTGGTACTGGCTGCTCTCCCGGCAGCTGGTCCGCAGCCGACTGGCCGCCGGCGTCGGCGGCCTGTTCATCGCCTACTCCCCGGGCATGGTCTCGCACGCCAACGCCCATCTGAACTGGACCGCCGGTTGGCTGGTGCCGCTGCTGGTCTGGCGGCTGTTCGCGCTGCGCCGGCCCGGGCACTGGCTCCGGGACGGGCTGATCCTCGGCGCGCTGGTCGCGCTGGCCTTCTCGATCGCCGCCGAGGGCCTGTTCTTCACCGCGCTCGCGCTCGGCGTGTTCGTCGCCGTCTGGGCGGCGCACCCGGCGCACCGGGCCGAGGCCCGGGCCGCGCTGCCCACCTTCCTGCGTGGGCTCGGGGTGACCGCGGTGGTGGCCGGCGTGCTGCTGTCGTACCCGCTGTGGCTGCACTTCGCCGGCCCGCAGCGGTTCCACGGCACCGGCTTCGACCCGCTGGTCCACTCCGAGGACATCGCCGCGTTCGCCGCGTTCCCGCGCCGCTCGCTGGCCGGCGAGGCCGGACTGGGCACCGCCCTGGCGCCCAACCCGACCGAGGAGAACTCGTTCTTCGGCATCCCCCTGCTGGTGCTCACCGTGGTCTGCTTCGTCGCGCTCTGGCGGCGCGCCGACGCCGCCCGCCGGGCCACCCTCTGGGCGCTCGGCGCCACCGCGCTGATCTTCTCGGTGCTCTCTTTCGGGCCGCTGGCGAAGGTCGACGGGCGGCGCACCGACCTGCCGATGCCGTTCGACGTGCTCGGGCAGTTGCCGGTGATGAACGCCGCGCTCCCCGCCCGGCTTGCCCTGGTGGTCACGCCGGTGATCGGGGTGCTGCTGGCGTACGCCGTCGACCAGTTGCGGAACGATCCGCCCCGGCACCGCTCCGCGGAGCTCGCCTGGGCGCTCGGGTTCGTGGTGGCCCTGCTGCCGCTGGTGCCCACCCCGCTGCTGACCCACGAACGGGAGCCGGTCCCGCGGTTCATCACGGCCGGCACCTGGCGGGAGTACGTCTCCCCGGGCGGGGTGCTCACGCCGCTGCCGCTGGCCGTGGACATCTACCCGGACGGGCAGCGCTGGCAGGCGTACGCGCTGTCGCAGCGGCAGGGTGAGTTCGCCATTCCGGGCGGTTTCTTCCTCGGTCCCGGCGGCCCGGAGGGGCGGGGCCGGATCGGCCCGGTGCCGCGCACCCTGAGCGCGCTGATGGACCAGGCCGGCCGGACCGGGCTGGTGCCGGTCGTCACCGACGGCACCAGGCGGGAGGTCCGCTCGGATCTGCGGCACTGGCGGGTCGAGACGGTCGTCCTCCCCGATCGCGTGCACGGCGCGAAGTTCGACGTCGACGAGGAAGCCGTCCGACGCACCGCCACCGCCCTGTTCGGCGAACCGCAACGGGTCGACGACGTCTGGGTGTGGCGCATCCCGCCGGCCTGACCGTCTGCTCGCCGTCGCCCTGCCGGTCCTCCCCCGGCACACCCTGGTGAGGCGGCTCACCAGCGATCATTGCCGGTCGCGGGATTAGGCTGAGGGGCGTGACGACGACGACCTCCGGCCTGACGGCCGTCCGCGCCGGCCTGCTCGAGTACCAGGCCGCCTGGGACGAGCAGCGCCGGCTGCACGAGTCGGTGGTGGCCGGCGAGCGCGGCGACACCGTGCTGCTGCTGGAGCACCCGAGCGTCTACACCGCGGGCAAGCGCACCGAGCCGTGGGACCGGCCGGTGGACGGCACCCCGGTCGTCGACGTGGACCGCGGCGGCAAGATCACCTGGCACGGGCCGGGGCAGCTCGTCGGCTACCCGATCCTCCGGCTGCCCGACCCGGTGGACGTGGTCGCCTACGTTCGCCGGACGGAGGAGCTGCTGATCGACGTGTGCGCCGAGTTCGGGCTGACCGCCGGCCGGGTCGAGGGGCGCAGCGGGGTCTGGGTGCCCGAGGACGACCGGGGGCCGGCCCGCAAGGTGGCCGCCATCGGCATCCGGGTCGCCCGGGGCGTCACCCTGCACGGCTTCTCGATCAACTGCGACTGCGACCTGACGTACTTCGACCGGATCGTGCCGTGCGGCATCCGCGACGCCGGCGTCACCTCGCTCACCGCCGAGCTGGGTCGCCCGGTCACCGTCGCCGACGTGCTGCCGGTGGTCGAGCGCCGGCTGTCCACCCTGACCGAGGTCTGAGCGCACAGCCGGCGTCCTGTCTTACGGCGTGAGGCGGTGCAGGTCGCGCGGGAACGCGGTGACCTCCCGGATGTTCGCCGCGCCGACCAGGCGGGCCACGAAGCGCTCCAGGCCGATGGCGAAGCCCCCGTGCGGCGGCATGCCGTGCTGGAACGCGTCCAGAAAGCCGGCGTACGGCTCGACCGGCTCCCCCCGGGCCGCCAGCGCCGCCAGGTAGTCGGCGTGCCGGTGCAGGCGCTGCCCCCCGGTGACCAGCTCCAGGCCGCGGAAGAGCAGGTCGAAGCCGTTGGAGTGGGCCGGCCGGGCCGGGTCCGGGTGGGTGTAGAACGGCCGCTTCGCCATCGGATAGCCGGTGACGAAGAGGAAGTCCGACCCGTGCTCGCGGCGGGCCCACTCCCCCAGCGCCCGTTCGTGGGCGGGCGCGAGGTCCGGCTCGTCGGCGGGCGCGCCGGCGATCGTCAGCGCCTCCGTGAAGTGCACGGCCGGGATCTGCGCCGGCACGGCCGGCACGTCGACGCCGAGTGTGGCCAGCGCGCCCCCGGCCCGCTCGCCCACCGTGCCCAGCATCCCGGCCAGGGTGTCCCGCAGCACGGCCATCACGTCGCGGTGGTCGGTGACGAAGCCCAGCTCCACGTCGAGCGAGGTGTACTGCGCGAGGTGCCGGACGGTGTCGTGCGGCTCGGCCCGGAAGACCGGCCCCACTTCGTAGACGCGTTCGAAGACGCCGACCATCAGTTGCTTGTAGAACTGCGGCGACTGGGCCAGGTACGCGGGCCGGCCGAACCAGTCCAGCGCGAACACGTTCGCCCCGCTCTCCGTGGACGAGCTGACCACCTTCGGCGTGTGGATCTCCACGAAGTCGCGGGCGTCGAGGGCGGCCCGGAACCCGGCCACCGCCGCCGCCGAGACGCGCAGCGCGGCGGATCGGGTGGGGTGGCGCAGCGCGGTCGGCGCGTTGTCGAGCTGGGTGGGCAGGCTCGCGGTGAGCGTCGGCCGGTAGAGGTCGAACGGCGGCGGCACGGCGGGCGGGCCGAGCGGACGTACCGTCGGGTCGGTCACCTCCACCCCGGCGGGCGCCGTGGCGTTCGCGGTAGCCGTGCCGACCACCTCGACGACGGTCTCCTCGGTGAGTTTCTCCAGCTCGGCACGGGTTTCCGGGTCGGTGACGACGACCTGGGCCAGGCCGCCGGCGTCCCGCAGGATCAGGAAGGCCACCGACTTCAGGAGACGGCGGCGGTGCACCCAGCCGGCGATCCGTACGGTCGCGCCGACCCGGGCGGGCAGGTGGTCGGACAGGGTTCGTTGCATGGCGGGCTGCTCCTCGGTCGATCGCCACGCCGTCGCCGCCCTGGGGTGGCGAAAGCGTCGCATCAGCCCCAGGGAGGTGTGGGCGAGCGGGAACCTCGCGGTGCCACCACACCTTCGCCCCCGCCGGAGCGGGGGCCTCGTTCGTCGCCTGGTGACCGGGGCCAGCCGGGCGGGCTCTACTGGGCACGGGGTGACCCGCAACCGTTCTTCCCGCAGCTCGGGAGGGTCTTCGCGCACCGGCGCCAGACCGCCTCTCAGCACCGGCGGCTCTCTGCACTGGCGGGTCGGGCGCTACTCGGCTCCGTCATCGCTGTTGGCGGTGACGGTAACACCCGATCCCCGCGGATGTGACGCCGATTTCGAGCCGTCGGTGTCCGGCGTCACAACAACCACGGCGTGACGCCGGTCGCCCGACCCACATAGACGGTGGCCGTCGGGCGTAGGCTCGTTTTCGTGACGATCGAGCACTCCGCGCCGACGACCGGCCAGGCAGCGCGCACCGCAACGGCCGCCCCCGAGGGGCGGCGTCTGCTGCGGATCGAGGCGCGCAACGCCGAGACGCCGATCGAGCGCAAACCGCCATGGATCAAGGTCAAGGCCAAGATGGGCCCGGAGTACACCCAGCTGCGCGGGCTCGTCTCGCGCGAGGGGCTGCACACCGTCTGCCAGGAGGCCGGCTGCCCCAACATCTACGAGTGTTGGGAAGACCGCGAGGCCACCTTCCTGATCGGCGGCGACCAGTGCACCCGGCGCTGCGACTTCTGCCAGATCGACACCGGCAAGCCGGCCGAGTTCGACGCCGACGAGCCCCGCCGGGTCGCCGAGTCGGTGGTGTCGATGGGGCTGCGCTACGCCACCATCACCGGCGTCGCCCGTGACGACCTGCCCGACGGCGGTGCCTGGCTGTACGCCGAGACCGTTCGGCAGATCCACGCTCTGCAGCCGGGCTGCGGCGTCGAGCTGCTGATCCCCGACTTCAACGCCGTCCCCGAGCAGCTGGCCGAGGTCTTCGGCTCCCGCCCGGAGGTGCTGGCGCACAACGTGGAGACGGTGCCGCGCATCTTCAAGCGGATCCGGCCGGCGTTCCGCTACGACCGCTCGCTGGACGTGATCCGGCAGGCCCGCGCGGACGGCCTGGTCACCAAGAGCAACCTGATCCTGGGCATGGGCGAGGAGCGGGCCGAGGTTTCGCAGGCGCTGCGCGACCTGCACGAGGCCGGGTGCGAGCTGATCACCATCACCCAGTACCTGCGCCCCTCGCCCCGGCACCACCCGGTGACCCGCTGGGTCAAGCCGGAGGAGTTCGTGGAGCTGCGCGAGGAGGCCGAGGAGATCGGCTTCGCCGGGGTGATGAGCGGGCCGCTGGTGCGCTCGTCGTACCGGGCTGGCCGGCTCTACCAGCAGGCCCTCGACGCCCGCGCCGCCGCACCGGTCGGCACCGCCGGCTAAACCCGTACCGCCGGCTAACCCGCACCGACGGCGCTGACGCCCGGACCGTTCACGTCCGGGCTGACGGCGCCGACGCCCTCGCCGCGCCTGGTAGCGCCGGTACCCGCGTGCCGTGATCGGCTCACGGCTGCCGCCGCATATCGGAGGCCGCGCGCCAATTACCGCGCTTCGCCCGTTATGTACAGGTGCTGGTGTCTGTGCAACGGGTGTCGCCACCCGTCCGGCGGTCGCGGCTGCCCGAAATCCTCACCGTGCCCGCCCTCGTCGCGGGTGTCGGCTATCGCCTCGCACTACTGGGCCACGCGGCGCCGCCGACGAACAGCGACGAGGCCACCATGGGGTTGGCCGCGCTGCACATCGCCCGGGGTGAGGGCTTTCCGGTCTGGTTCTACGGCCAGCAGTACATGGGCACGCTGGAGGCGTACCTGGCCGCACCCGTGTTCGCCCTGACCGGCGGGCCGTCGCTGCTCGGCCTGCGGCTGCCCACACTGGCGCTGTACGCGGTGTTCCTGCTGCTGGCCTGGCGGTTGACATTGCGGCTGACCGGGGACCGCTGGTTCGGGCTGCTGGTGGTGGCGCTGCTCGCCCTCGGCTCCGATCGGGTGGTCAAGAACCAGCTGATCGCCGGCGGCGGCTATCCCGAGATGAACGCGGCCGGGGTGGCGCTCGCCCTGCTCGCCCTGGATCTGGCCACCGGACGGCCGGGTCGGCGGCTGGTGCGCTGGGCGGCGTGGGGGTTCCTGGCCGGCCTGATGCTCTGGGTCGACCCGCTGGTGCTGCCGTACGTCCTCGCCACCGGCGGAGTGCTGGTCGCGTTCTGCCGGCGGGAGCTGCGCGGAGCGGCCGGCGTGCTGCTCGGGGCCGCCACCGTGCTGGGCGCGGCCCCGCTGCTGGCGCACAGCCTGCTGACCGGGCGGATCCCCCTGAGCGCGATGCTCGCCGCCAGCGGCGCGGACGCCACCACGGGCTGGGCCGAGCGGCTGCACGGCGGGCTGCTGCTCGGCCCACCGCTGGGCATGGGCTTCTGCGCGCCGGGGCGGTGCGCCACCTGGCAGCTGTGGTGGGCGCTCGCCCTGCCGGTGCTGCTGGCCGTCGCCGCCGGGACCGCCTGGCGAGTGCTGCGCCGGTCGCCCACCGCTGGACCGTCGCCTCTGGCCTCGGCGGCGATGCGGCTGGCTCTGGTGCTGGCCGCGGTGGCCACCCTCGGCACGTACACCGTGAGCAGCGCCGCCGGGCTCACCCCGGTGGAGAGTTCCCGCTACCTGTCCTGCCTGCTCATCTCCCTGCCGGCACTGCTCTGGCCGGTGTGGACGGTGGCCCGGAACGGGGGCGGCTGGACCGTCGCCCGGCCGGTCGCGCTGGTCGTGCTCGCCGCCACGGTGGGCACCACCGCCCACGCCACCTGGCGGGTGGCGCAGACCGCCCCGGCGACCCGGGCCGTCGAGGCCCGGCACGCCGAGCTGGTGACCACGCTGCGCCATCTCGGCGTACGGCAGGTGCGCGCCGGCTACTGGACCTGCAACCGGCTCACCTTCGCCAGCGCGGAGGAGGTGGTCTGCGCGGTCGTCGACGACAGGCTGCGCCCCGGTCTCGACCGCTACCCCGCGTACCGGCGGGAGGTCGAGGGCGCGACGGCGCCGGCCTGGATCGCGCCGACCGGGTCGCCGATGGCGGCCCGGCTCGACGACCGGCTGCGCGCCGCCCCGGACAGCCTGGACGTGGTCACCCTCGACGGCTGGCGGATCTACCTGCCGCGCACCTGAGGGTGGGCCGACCGGCCCACGCGCTGGTCAGCGGGGTGCGGCGGGCTCGGCGAGCAGACCGAGGCGGTGGGCCAGGGCGGCGGCCTCCCCCCGGTTGGTCACGCCCAGCTTGGCGATGATCCGGGACACGTGGACGCTGGCCGTCTTCGGCGAGATGAACAGGCGCTCGGCGATCCGGCTGTTGCTGTGCCCCTCGGCGACCAGCCGCAGCACCTCCCGTTCCCGCGAGGTCAGCAGGTCGGCGCCGGGCCCCGCCTGGCCCGCCCCGCGCAGGCCGACCCGGCGGGCCAGGGTGGCGGCCGCCTCGGCCAGCGGCGGCGCGCCCAGCCGGCGGGCGATCTCGGTGGCCTCGGTGACCGCCTCCGCCACCTCGTCCCGCTCTCCCGCGGCGGCGGCCGCCTCGGCCAGCGCCAGCAACGCCCGACCCAGCGGGTACGGCTGCCCGTCGGCCCGCCACGCGTCCACCGCCGTTCGCCAGGCCGGCAGCACCCGCTCGGCGGTCGCGAGCAGGGCGGTGACCTGGGCGGCGTGCGCCCGCGCGGCCGGATGCCGAGCGGGCAGGTCGGCGGCGAGCGCCGCGACGGCGGCCGCCAGCTCCCGGTCCCCGACCCGGGCGGCGGTACGCGCGACGGCACTGAGCACCGGCCAGCCCTCGCGGGGCAGCTGTGGCAGGCTCTGATCGGCCAGCGCGACGCGGGCCGCCCGGACCGCCTCGACCTTGTCGTCGGCGGCCAGCGCGGCCTCGATCGCCAGCTCGTGCAGGGGCAGCCGGTGGTTCGGCCACAGGTACGGCCGGCCGAGGAAGGCCAGCGCCCGGCCGACCAGCTCGTCGGCGGCCGGGTGGGCACGGGCCAGCCGCAGCCCGGCGCCCAACTGGAGCCAGTGCAGCCCGGTGACGCCGGACAGGTCGATCCGGGCGGCCTCCGCGCACACCGCCTCCGCCTCGTCCCACCGGCCCAGCGCGATCAGCGCCTCGGCCCGGTTGCTCAGCAGGTACGCCCCGGTGGAACGGCTGATCCCCACCCGCCGCGCCTCGGCCACGCCGGCCTCGGCCGCCTGCGCGGACTCGGCATAGCGGCCCAGCTCGCAGAGCACGTCCGATCGGTACACCATGGCGATCACCAGGGCCGGCGAGTCCCCTGCCGCGCGGGCGACGGACTCGGCCTCGCGCAGCTCCGCAAGCCCCCGCTCCAGGTCGCGCTCGCCGTGGCAGAGCAGGGCGATCCGGGTGGGCAGCAGGGCCCGGGTCTCGCCGAGCGCCTCGGCGTCCGTGACGGCCTCGGCGGCGACCCGCGCCGCCTGCTGCGGGTCGATCTTGACGAGGTGGGCGGCGATGTCGGCGAGCAGTCGCACCCGCTCCACGCCGGTCGGGCCGCCCGCCGCCAGCCGGTACGCCTCACGCAGCTCGCTGTTGCCGTCGCTCTTGCCGAGCAGGGCCAGCAGTCGGCCCCGCTGGTCCAGCAGGCGGGCGGCACGCAGGGGCGCGGCGTCGGCGTCCACCTCGGCCAGCCCGGCCCGGGTCAGCGTGATCGCGCGGCTGAAGTCGCCCGCGGTGACCGCCGCGTCCAGGGTCTGCTCCAGCAGCGCCAGGTGGTCCATGCCCAGCCGGTCGGCGGCGTCGGGCACCAGCTCCCACAGCTCCAGCACCCGTTCCAGCAGCCGGCGCTGCTCCGCGTAGGCGTACCGGTCGGCGGCGGCGCAGGCGGCGGCCCGCGCGGCGACCAGCGCCCGGGGGTGGTCGTTGGCGGCGTACCAGTGATGGGCTACCTCGGCCGGGGCCCGGCCCTCCGCGACCAGGTGCGGGTGGGCCTCGATCGCGGCGGCGAACCGGGCGTGCAGCCGGGCGTGCTCTCCCGGCAGCAGCTCGTCGTGCACGGCCTCGCGCACCAGCGCGTGCCGGAACTCGTAGTCGGCGTCCCGGGCCACCACGAGCTGGGCGGCGACGGCGGCGCGCAGCGCGTCCTCCAGCTCCGCGTCGGGCAGCCCGGCGACCTCGGCGAGCAGGTCGTGGGCGAAGCGGGTGCCGCCCGCCGCGGCGATGCGCAGCACCCGCTGGGCCGGCTCGGGCAGCCGGTCCACCCGGGCCAACAGCAGGTCGCGCAGCGTCTCGGGTAGCGCGGCGCACCCGAGCGGGTCGCCCGCGACGGTCAGCTCCTCGATGAAGAAGGGGTTGCCCTGGGTGCGGTCGTGGATGTCGTCGACGGCCCGGGCGGCCGGCTCGGCACCGAGGAGGTCGGCGAGGATCGCGGCGGTGCCGTCGCGGTCCAGCCGGCCCAGCTCGACCCGCTCGACGCCACGGGCCCGGTCCAGCTCGGCGAGGAACGCGCGCAGCGGGTGCCCGCGCTGCAACTCGTCGGTGCGGTAGGTGTTGACCAGCAGCAGCCGGCCCGGCCGGGCGGCCCGGACCAGGAAACCGATCAGATCCCGGGTGGAGCGGTCCGCCCAGTGCAGGTCCTCGATCACCAGCACCAGCGGCCGGACGTCGGCCAGCCGCTGGAACAGCTCGGCGACCAGGTCGAACAGATAGCCGCGCGGAGCGTCGGTGAGCGGCACGGCGGCCGGCGCGGCCAGCCCGGCCGACACCCGGCCCAGCTCCGGCAGCAGCCGGGCGAACTCCGCCTCGTACCCGGCGAAGACATCCGCGCCGTCGGCGCGCAGCACCGCGCGCAGGGCGGCGGCGAACGGGGCGAACGGCAGACCGGCCTCGCCCAGCTCCAGGCACTGGCCGACCAGGACCCGGGCGCCGCCGTCGGTGGCCCAGCCCGCGAACTCCTCCAGCAGCCGGGTCTTGCCCACGCCCGCCTCGCCACCGACCAGCACGGTGCTCGGCTCCCCGGCCCGGGCCCGAGCCAGCGCGGACCGCAGTGCGGCGATCTCGCGCTGGCGGCCGACGAGGACGGAGCTGGCGGCACGTACGGTCACGGGGTCGAGCATGCCATGACGAGCCCGGCCGCCGGCCCCGCCGATCGGCTGGTGACCGAGCGGCGGGGCCGGCGGCTGGACGGGTGGGGCGGGGGCGCTCACCGGCGGTCGTCGCCGGTGCGGCGGACCTGCTGGCGCCGGCCCAACCAGCTGCGGCCGGCGGGGCGGGACACCGAACGGGCGAGTCGTTCGGCCGCCACCTCGGCGCGCAGCTCCGCGGCGTGACTGCGGTGCAGGGAGAGCAGGAATTCTGCGTCGTTGCCGAACATGTCGGGCTCCTTCGTGACGTCGTCATCTTCTGCTGATGACTCTTCGCGCGAAGGCCCCACCGGGGCATGGGCACACCGCCTCATCTTCCGCGGCGCCACCCTCCTTACCCGCCGGCCCGGGAGGCGTACGGCGACGTAAGGTACTCAGCCGGCCGGCACCCGGACGCGGATCAACGGGGCGGGCGGGGCCCACTAGACTCTGGGGCATGGCAAAGCCCCAGGAGAAGGTCTCGTTCGGCCAGCGGCTGAAGCAGATCGGGATGGTGTTCCAGTTCACCGCCAAGCAGGACCGGTGGTTCGCGCCGCTGGTGGCCGCCGCGGTGCTCCTCCCGCTCGCCCTCACCGTGGTCGCGGTCATCCTCTGGAGCTGGATCTGGCTGCCGCTGGGCATCCTGTTCGCCCTGCTCGCGGTGCTGATCGTGCTCAACCTGCGGTCCAACAAGGCGATGATGAACGCCGCCGAGGGGCAGCCCGGCGCGGCGGCGCAGATCATGGAGAACATGCGCGGCGACTGGCGGGTGACCCCGGCCGTCAGCTCCACCACCCAGATGGACATGGTCCACCTGGTGATCGGCCGGCCCGGCGTGATCCTGCTGGCCGAGGGCAACCCGCAGCGCGTCCGCGGTCTGCTCGGGCAGGAGAAGCGGCGGCTGGCGAAGGTGATCGGCTCCGCGCCGCTGCACGACTACGTGATCGGGCAGCAGGAGGGCGAGCTGCCGATCCGCAAGCTGCGCACGACGCTGCTGCGGCTGCCCCGGGCGCTCAGCGGCAAGGACGTCAACTCGCTGGACAAGCGGCTCAAGGCGCTCACGGCCCGGCCGCAGATGCCCAAGGGCGCGATCCCGAAGAACATGCGGCCGCCGGGCGGCTCGTTCCGCCAGTCGCGGCGCTGACCTCTGCGGCGTACCCCCGAAAGAGCCGGACCCGTGCGGGCCCGGCTCTTTCGTGTTCGGCGTGTGCGGTCAGCGCGGGGCGTCGACGATGACCGAGTCGGTGAGCCGGTCGTGCAGGCCGCGCCGGTGCTCGTCCATGATCAGCGCGGGGACGACGAGCGCGAGCAGCAGGCCCCGGGCCAGCCCCCGGAACAGTCCGATCCGGCCCCCGTCGCGCCAGTTCACGCAGCGGATCTTCGTG
Organism: Micromonospora sp. NPDC049301; assembly: GCF_040678715.1. NCBI lineage: Bacteria > Bacillati > Actinomycetota > Actinomycetes > Micromonosporales > Micromonosporaceae > Micromonospora > Micromonospora sp. NPDC049301. Next base: position 299,273 of record NZ_JBFAQO010000005.1, read on the forward strand.
ATGTACATGCCCGGCGTCTGGGCGAACAGGCCGAGGAAGAGGCCGTACTCGGCGATCAGCACCAGCACCGGGGCCCAGCCGTCGCGCACCGGGTCGGCGAAGATGTTGGCCACCAGCAGGCAGAGCACCCAGTCGATGATCAGTGCCCCGAACCTCCGACCCAGGCTCGGCGGAGTGAAGGTGGGGTCGGCGGCCGGCGCTGCCGGGGCGTGCGGGTTGGTCACAGCGGTCAAGGGTATCGGGGCCGGGTCGGAGGCTTCCGGGTGCCGCCTCCCGCTGCGTGCCGAATTGGGCCAATCGCATCAGATGTCATTACACTGGCACAGTCGGTACGCGTTCAGGGGCCGGCGGAGAACGGTGGCGGAGCCTGGCTGACGCTCCGCGAGGGACGTAACACGGCAGAAACACAGGAGACACGGCCGGGCAACCGCCTGGTCATAGCGTCGCCAGAAGCCCAGCCACCCCGTGGACGTGCCAGGAGGACGTGTGTTCGCCAATCCCGAGGAACTGCTGCGATACCTCAAGAACGAGGACGTGAAGTTCGTCGACGTACGTTTCTGTGACCTGCCCGGCGTGATGCAGCACTTCAACCTGCCGGTCGAGTCCGTCAACGACGACCTGTTCACCGACGGCCTCGCGTTCGACGGTTCGTCGATCCGCGGTTTCCAGGCGATCCACGAGTCGGACATGCTCCTGCTCCCGGACGTCGCCACCGCGTTCATCGACCCGTTCCGCGCGCAGAAGACCCTCGCGCTGAACTTCTTCATCCACGACCCGTTCACCCGCGAGGCCTACAGCCGCGACCCGCGCAACGTGGCGAAGAAGGCCGAGGCGTACCTGGCGGCGAGCGGCATCGCCGACACCGCCTACTTCGGCGCCGAGGCGGAGTTCTACATCTTCGACTCGATCCGCCACGAGACCTCGGCGCACCAGTCGTTCTACTACATCGACTCGATCGAGGGCGCCTGGAACACCGGCCGCGAGGAGCCGGGCGGCAACCGCGGCTACAAGACCGCCTACAAGGGTGGCTACTTCCCGGTTCCGCCGGTCGACCACTACGCCGACCTGCGTGACTCGATCGTGCGCCGGCTCGTCGACACCGGCTTCAACGTGGAGCGCTCGCACCACGAGGTGGGCACCGCCGGCCAGTCCGAGATCAACTACCGGTTCTCCACCCTGCTGCACGCCGGCGACCAGCTCCAGCTCTTCAAGTACATCGTGAAGAACGAGGCCTGGGCCAACGGCAAGACCGCGACCTTCATGCCCAAGCCGCTGTTCGGCGACAACGGTTCCGGCATGCACACCCACCAGAGCCTCTGGCTCAACGGCGAACCCCTGTTCTACGACGAGACCGGCTATGCCGGCCTGTCCGACATGGCCCGCTGGTACATCGGTGGCCTGTTGCACCACGCGCCGTCGCTGTTGGCCTTCACCAACCCGACGATCAACTCGTACCGCCGCCTGGTGCCGGGCTTCGAAGCGCCGGTCAACCTGGTCTACTCGCAGCGCAACCGCTCCGCCTGCACCCGCATCCCGGTGACCGGCAGCAACCCGAAGGCCAAGCGCGTCGAGTTCCGCGTCCCGGACCCGTCGGCAAACGTCTACCTGGCCTTCTCGGCCATGATGATGGCCGGCCTGGACGGCATCAAGAGCAAGATCGAGCCGCCGACGCCGATCGACAAGGACCTGTACGACCTCCCGCCGGAGGAGTGGGGCGACGTCAAGCAGGTGCCGGGCTCGCTGCCGGCCGTGCTCGACTCGCTCGAGGCCGACCACGACTACCTGCTCGACGGCGGCGTCTTCACCCCCGACCTGATCTCCACCTGGGTCGACTGGAAGCGGGCCAACGAGGTCGACCCGGTGCGCCTGCGCCCGACCCCGCACGAGTTCGCCATGTACTACGACTGCTGAGCAGTCGCTCGATCACCGGCCGGGCCGGCTCCGCGATCGCGGGGCCGGCCCGGCGGCTTTATAACGCCCCCCGCTATACCTTCGGATCCGATATATTACGGCCATGGATACACCGCTGCGGGAACCCACCTTCCTGATCCTCACCGCGCTTGCCGCCGAGCCGATGCATGGCTACGGGCTGATCCGCGAGGTCGCCGTCCTCTCCGACAATCGCGTGTCGCTCCGCCCCGGGACGCTGTACGGGGCGCTCGACCGGCTGGTCGACGCCGGTCTCGTCGAAGTCGACCGGGAGGAGGTGGTGGACAGCCGGCTGCGCCGCTACTACCGGCTCTCCCCTGCCGGTGACGCCACCCTGAGCGCCGAGACCGAGCGGCTACGTCGCAACGTCGAGGCGGCCACCACCCGGCTCGCCGACCGGGCTCGCGCCGCCCGACCGATCACCCCGCGAGTAGCCGGAGGGCTGGCATGACCGATCTTGAGCGTCGTTACCTGTGGCTGCTGCTCGCCTACCCCGCCGACTACCGGCGCTCGCGTGGTGCCGAGATCGTCGGCACGTACCTGGACCTGGCCGCGCCGGATCGCCGCTGGCCCTCGCCAGCGGACGCCGTGGACGTCCTGCGCGGCGGGCTCCGCCAGCGGGTTCGCGTCACCGGAGCGGCCGACCTGGTGCCGGGTGTACGCCTCGCGGCCGCCCTGGCCCTGGTCGCCGCCACCTCCCTGGCCGGGGTCTGGATGGTGCTGGAGCTACGCCCCGCGCCGGCCGGTTTCGGCGAGCCGACCGCCGGGCCGTTCGTCTCGCTCGGCATCGTGGCGTGGACCGGCTGGCTGCTCGCCGCCGTGGTGCATGCCCTGACACCCGGCCGGTGGTCCCGGCGCGCGGTCGCGGTCGCGCTGCTCCTCACGGTCGCACTCGTCCCGGCCGCCGCACTCACCGGTCTGCCGCGCCCGCCGCTGTTCGTGCTGCTGCCGCAGATCGGGTTGGGCCTGGTTGCGCTCGGCGCATCCGACGGACTGCCGGCGACGCTGCGGGCGGTGCCGCTGCTGGCCGCCAGCGGCACCGGCCTCATGGGGACGACTCTGCTGTCTCCGAGTGTGTTCGCGTCGAGCTACCACACCTGGACGGTTGTTCCGATCCTGCCGAGCGCCGCCGTGGCGGTGCTCGCCGTGGCGGTGCTGCTCGGCGCGGGGCTGGCACTGCGGAGCGACCTCCGGGGCGGCTGGGCCGTCCTGATCCTGCTCACCCCGGTGGGTCTGCTGGCCCTGCACCCGCTGGCGGGGGCGTTGGACAGCGTGCCGGCCACGGTCGTCCCGAGCTGGGCGGCGCTCGCCGCGACGGCTGTCCTGGTCGCGCTGGTCGGCCCCGCACTGCTGCCGCTGGCGCTCGCCATGCGCTCCCGGTGGACGCGGGCGGTCGGCGCATGACGGCCTCTCCTCGACCTGCCCGGCTCGCCGCTCGCGCCGGCGCAGCGACCACCTAGGGGCGGCGCAGGCGCAGCACACCCCGGACGGCCAACGCCAGCAACAGGGCGGTCATCGCCAGAGCGCCGGGGGCCTTGGCGAAGCGGGCCAGGTTGGTGCCGTCGGGCAGGGCGAGGAAGGCCGCCACCGCGACCGGCAGCACGAACCACGTCGTCCGTACGGCGGTGAGCGCCAGCAGCGCCAGCGGCCAGGTCGCGTACCAGGGGTGGAAGACCGGGGACAGGACAACGGTGGCGGCCAGGGCCAGGCCGGCACCGTGCAGCGCGACCCTGGGCCGGGCCGAGACCTGCCCAGCCCAGGGCTGCCGCCCGTGGTCCAACCGCCGCAGCTCCCGCCAGGCCCGCCACCAGAGGATCGCCAGCACGACCGCGAGCAGTAGCAGCGCCACCGCCCGGATCGCCGGTACCGCCTGCGGGTCCCGCCCGGCCAGCCCGCCGGCGTAGTCCACCACCAGGCCGACGGCGGTGGGCGGCGACGTCCACTGCTCGGAGTCTCCGCTGCGGGTCAGCCCACCCACCCAGCCGAACCCGAGACCGGGCAGCGCCGAGGTGACCAGCAGCGCGGCCACCAGCCCGGCGGCCAGCCGGCCGCCGTCGCGCAGCAGCGCCCGGACGGTGTACCGGCCGTGCACCGCGGCCAGCGCGGCGAACGGCACCACCACCACGGCGCTCGCCTTCACGGTCACGGCCAGTCCGAGCAGCGCCCCGGCGAGCAGCAGCGGCACCGGCCGGCCCGGCCGGCGGACCACGATCAGCAGCCCGCACAGCAGCAGACCCAGCATCAGCGCGTCGTTGTGCGCCCCGGCCACCAGGTGCACCCCGACCAGCGGTGCGGCCAACGTCAGCCAGGCGGCCCGTCGGGTCGGCACGCCCGCCGCGCGGGCCAGCCCGGGCAGGCAGAGCGCGGCCAGCAACAGCCCCGCCACCGCGATCACCCGCAGCAGCACGATCGCGCCGGTGAGCCCGCCGCCGAGGCCGACCGCGAGCGCCGCCAGCAGCACGAAGACCGGCCCGTACGGGGCGGGGGTGTCCCGCCAGATCGGTGCCACCGCGTCCAGCCACGGGCAGCCCGCCGCCGCCACCGGAGTCGCGTACGGGTCGAGGCCCTGCGCGTACGTCCAGCCCTGGCAGGCGTACGAGTAGACGTCCCGGCTGCCCAGCGGCGGCGCGACCAGCAGCGGTAGAACCCACAGCCCGGCGGTGACGTACGCCCAGCGGCCCGACGGCGCACCGGCGCGCAGTGACCACCAGGCCCCTACCAGCAGCGCCGTGCCGACCAGCCAGCAGGTCAGCGTCGCCTGGCCGCCCGGGGAGTGCCAGATCGACACCGGCGTCGCGCCCAGCGGGGAGTCGGGCAGCGCCCCGCCGAGATACCCGGCCACGGTGAGCAGGATCGCGCCGGCCAGGCCGGCGTAGCGGGCGACGCGCGGGCCGGGTGCGGCGGCGGATCGGGGTGGGGCGGGCACGGCGCCGGGATCGGTCACCGGCGCACCTTCCCTCAGTCGGCGGCGACCGGCTGACGGGCCGCCCGAGCCGACCGTACCAACCGGATGACCAGCACGATCACCAACAGCGTCATCAGCGGCGCCCCGACCGACTTGGTGAACCTGGGCAGCCCGGTGCCGTCCGGCAGCACCAGGAACGACGAGACCAGGGCCACCACGGTGAACCATCCGGTTCGCCGGGCGGTCGCCGCGAGCACGGCCAGCGGCCAGATCCAGTACCAGGGGTGGTACAGGGGCGCCAGGGCGACCGTGGCCGCCAGCGCCAGGGCGGCGTGCCACAGCGGCTCCCGGGTGCGGGCCCGCCACCAGAGCCAGACCAGCAGCAACGCCAGCACGGCCATGCCGATCCCCCGGGTCGCCGGCAGCGCGTCGACGTGCCCGCCGAAGGGCACCGCCAGGTAGCCGACGGTCTGCCCGACCGCCGTGGACGGCGAGGTCCAGGCGATCACGTCGCCGCCACGGGCCAGCCCACCGACCCAGCCGAAGTCCAGCCCGGCGGCGAAGGTCACCCCGACCACGACGGCCACCGCGCCGCCGACCACCCACCCGCCGTGCCGGATCAACGCCCGGATCGAGTACCCGCCGACGATCGCGGCGAGGGCGGCGAACGGCACCACGACCAGCGCGGTCACCTTGATCGCGGCGGCGAGCCCGAGCAGCACTCCACCGGCGAGCAGCGGGCCGGGGCGGCCCGGTCGGGAGGCGATCACCGCCAGCCCGGCGACCAGCAGGCCGACCATCAGGGCGTCGTTGTGCGCGCCGGAGACCAGGTGCACGGCGACCAGCGGGCAGGCCAGCGCCAACCAGATCGCCCGACCGGCCGGTACGCCGGCCCGCCGGGCCAGCACCGGCAGGCTGACCGCGGTGAGCGCCACCCCGGCCACCGCGATCAGCCGGAACGCCACGATCGCGCCGGTGAGCGACCCGGTCGCCGTGACCACCGCGCCGGAGAGCACCACGAACAGCGGGCCGTACGGTGCCGGGGTGTCCCGCCAGATGTAGGAGATGGTGTCCAGCCAGGGGCAGGGCAACGCGGAGACGCCCTGCTCGTACGGGTTGAGCCCGGCGGCGTAGCTGGCGCCCTGGCAGGCGTACGCGTAGACGTCCCGGCTGGCCAGCGGCGGCGCGATCAGCACCGGCAGCAGCCAGAGCCCGACGGTCACCAACGCCCAGCGGGTCGACGACACCTTCTCGCGCAGCGCCCACCAGGCACCGGCCATCAGCGCGGTGCCGACCAGCCAGAGGGCGATGACAAGCGGCCCGTTCGGCCCCTGCCAGATGCTGACCGGGGTGGGGCGCAGGGGTGAGCCGGGCAGGGCGCCGCCGAGGAACGCGGCGACGGCGAGCAGCGCCGATCCCGCCAGTCCGGTCCAACGCGCGAGGTGGTGAGGCACGCCCGACATGCTGCCAGTACGGTGGTCGCGGTACGGAGGTGGGCATGCGGCGCAGTCGGGTGGTGGCGGTGGCCACCGGTTCCGCCGCCGTGCTCGGCGCGCTCTGGCTGACCCTGCCGCTGATGGGGTCGGATCTCGCCGCGCAGGTGGCCCGGGCCGACTTCTTCGCCGCCCACGGTCCGACCCCGGTGGACCTGCGCTGGTACGGCGGGGTGCAGCAGTTTGGCTACAGTCTGCTGTCCCAGCCGGTGATGGCGCTGCTCGGCGTGCGGGTGACCGGCGCGCTGGCGCTGGTGGCGTCGGCCGCCGCGCTGGCGGCGCTGCTGGTGCGTGGCGAGGTGCCCCGACCCCTGCTGGGCAGCCTGGTTGGGGTGGTCACGCTGGCCGGCAACCTGGTCTCCGGCCGAGTCACCTACGCCCTCGGCGTGGCGTTCGGGCTGGCGTCCCTGCTCGCTCTCACTCGACGTGTACCCCCTGGCCGGCGGCGTTCGGCCTGGTGGCGGCTCGGGCTCGCCGCGGCCGGGGCGCTGCTGGCCTCGGCGACCAGCCCGGTGGCCGGCCTCTTCGTCGGCCTCGCCGGCGTCGCGCTGCTGCTCACCCGCCGGTACGCCGACGGCCTGGCACTCGGGGTCGCGGCGGCCGTACCGCTGGCCGCGACCGCCCTGCTTTTCGGTGACGGCGGCTGGATGAACATCAGCCGCACCGACGCGCTGCGCGCGGTGGTGACCAGTCTGGTGGTCGCCGCGCTGGTGGCGTACCGGCCGGTGCGGGTCGGCGCGTTGCTCGCCGCGGCCGGGGTGCTCGCCGCCGCCCTGGTGCATACTCCGGTGGGGTTGAACGCGACCCGGCTGGCGACGATGTTCGCGCTGCCGCTGCTGGCCGCCGCCGCCCGCCCACCGGCCCGGCTCCCCGCCCGGCTGACCCGCCGGTCCGCCCCGTCCGACGACGCGGTCCCGCGCACCGCGCGGCGGGCCCGGGTGCTGGGCGGCGTCGGCCTGACGGCGCTGCTGGTGGCGGTCTGCGTCTGGCAGCCGCCGGTGGTCCCCGCCGACCTGCGCAGCATCGGCGACCCGACCAGCGCGCCGGGTTACCACGCGCCGCTGCGCGCGTTCCTGGCCGGGCAGCGGCTGACCGGCCGGGTCGAGGTGCCACCGACCCGCAACTACTGGGAGGCGGCCCGCCTCGGCGAGGTGCCGCTGGCCCGGGGCTGGCTGCGGCAGGCCGACATCGACCGCAACCCGCTGTTCTTCACCACGGTGCCCGGAGCGGCCGGCACCGGCGTGCCGCTGACCGCGGCCAGCTACCGGGAGTGGCTGACCGAGAACGCCGTGCAGTACGTGGCGCTGCCGGACGCCCCGCTGTCCTGGGTGGGGCGGGCCGAGGCGGAGCTGGTCGAGGGCGGGTTGCCGTACCTGACGCCGGTCTGGTCCGGCCCGCACTGGCGGGTCTGGGCGGTGGCCGACCCCTCGCCACTGGTCGCCGCTCCGGCCGAACTGGTCCGCGCCGACGGCGCGACGGTGACCTTCCGCGCCCCGAGCGCCGGCCCGGTGGCCGTCCGCGTCCGGCACAGCCGGTGGCTGGCCGCGTCCGGCGGCGCCACGGTCATGGCCGCCGGGGAATGGACGACCGTCACCGTCCCCCGCCCCGGCGAGTACACGCTCGGCAGCTGACGCTCACGCCTCCAGCACGCGCTGGGCGGCGGCACGGGAGCGGCGGCCGGTGCGCAGGTACTCGTCGAGGAACTCCCCCGGGTCGTCCCTGCCGAGCAGCTCCACCACCCCGGCCAGCTCGACCCCGTGCCGGGGCAGTTGGTCGCCGGCACGGCCACGGACCAGCATCAACGCGTTACGGACCTGCGCCGCCAGCGACCAGCCGGCGGCCATCTCCGCGGCGTCCGCCGGGTCGATCAGGCCGGCCTTCTCGGCGGCCGCGAGCGCGTCGAGGGTACGCGTGCCGCGCAGCGCCGGGACCCTGCCGGCGTGCCGGAGCTGGACGAGCTGCACCGCCCACTCGACGTCGGCCAGCCCGCCACGGCCCAGCTTGGTGTGGGTGGCCGGGTCGGCGCCGCGGGGCAGCCGCTCGGTCTCCACCCGGGCCTTGATCCGGCGGATCTCGACGATCTGCTCGCGGGTGAGCCCCTCGGCCGGGTAGCGCACCGGGTCGATCATCGCCTCGAACTCGGCGCCCAGGTCGGCGTCGCCGCAGACGAACCGGGCGCGCAGCAGCGCCTGCGCCTCCCACACCCGCGACCAGCGGGCGTAGTACTGGGCGTACGCGGCGAGGCTGCGCACCAACGGGCCTTGCCGGCCCTCGGGGCGCAGGTCGGCGTCGACGCCGAGCGGCGGGTCGGGAGCGGGCATGCCGAGCAGCCGGCGCAGCTCCTCGGCGATCGCGTGGGCGGCGGCGCTGGCCGCGCTGTCGGCGCTCCCATCGGGCGGGTCGTAGACGAAGAGCACGTCGGCGTCGGAGAGGTAGTTCGACTCGTACCCGCCGAGCCGGCCCATACCGATCACCGCGAACCGCAGTCCGGGTGGCGCCGGCTGGCTGGCCTCGGCGGCCCGCAGCGCCGCGGCCAGGGTGGCGTCGGTGACGTCGGCGAGCGCCGTGCCGACCGCGGTGATGTCGGCCAGCCCGAGGGCCTGCCGGTTCCCGCCGTCCGTGCGGGTGGGGGTGGGCGCGAGCGAACCGGCCCGGCAGAGCACGTCGGCGCAGGCCACCCGGACCAGCTCCCGGCGGCGCAGGGCGCGCACCGCCCGGGTGGCCTCGACCGGGTCGGTGTGCCGGGCCGCCGCCGCGAGGAACCCGTCCCGGAGCACCTCGCGCGGGCGGGGCACCAGCTCGTTCTCCTCGGCCAGCAGCCGCAGCGCCTCCGGGTCCCGGGCGAGCAGGTCCGCGACGTACCGGGAGAGGGCGAGGACGCGGGCCAGCCGCCGGGCGACCGGGCCACCGTCGCGCAGCAGCCGCAGGTACCAGGGGGTGCTGCCGAGCTTGTCGGAGAGCGTGCGGTAGTTGAGCAGCCCCCGGTCCGGCTCGGGCGCGTCGGCGAACTCGCTGAGCAGCACCGGCAGCAGGGTCCGCTGGATGGCGGCGGTGCGGCTCACCCCGCCGGTGAGGGCCTGGAGGTGACGCAGCGCCCCGGCGGGGTCGGCGAAGCCGAGGATCTCCAGCCGGCGCCGGGCCGCCTCCGGGGTGAGCCGCAGCCCGTCGGCCGGCACCCGGGCGACCGACTCCAGCAGCGGCCGGTACAGCAGCTTGGCGTGCAGCCGGCGTACCTCGGCGGCGTGGGTCACCCACTCGGCCCGGAAGGCCTCGACGGCGCTGCGCCCCGGCGTGGCCGTGTAGTCCAGCGCGGCGGCGAGCCAGCGCAGCGCGGCCGGCTCGGTGGGCACGGTGTGGGTGCGGCGCAGGCCCTGCAACTGGAGCCGGTGCTCGACGGTGCGCAGGAAGCGGTAGCCACGCAGCAGCGCCTCGCCGTCGGCACGGCCGACGTAGCCGCCGGCGACGAGCGCCCGCAACGCCGGGATGGTGCCGGGTACGCGCAGCGTCTCGTCGACGCGACCGTGCACGAGCTGCAACAGCTGCACGGCGAACTCGATGTCGCGCAGCCCGCCGGGACCGCGCTTGATCTCGCGCTCCAGCTCCTTCGGCGGGATGTTGTCGATGATCCGGCGCCGCATCGCGCGGACGTCCTCGACCGCCTCCGGCCGTTCCGCCGCCCGCCACACCAGCGGCGCGAGCTGGTCGATCCACTCCTGGGCCAGCGGCAGGTCACCGGCGGCCGGACGGGCCTTGAGCAGCGCCTGGAACTCCCAGGTGCGCGCCCACCGGCGGTAGTAGGCCAGGTGGCTGGCGAGGGTCCGCACCAGCGGCCCCCGGTTGCCCTCCGGACGCAGCGCCGCATCCACCGGCCAGGCGACCAGCCCGCAGATGTGGATCAGCCGGGTCGCCACCATGGTGGCGGCGGAGAGGTCGACGTCCTCGGCCGCCACGAAGATCACGTCCACGTCGGAGACGTAGTTCAGCTCGCCGCCGCCGCACTTGCCCATCGCCACCACGGCCAGCCGGGGCCGCGCGGTGCCCTCCGGCAGCTCCGCGACCGCGATCTCGTACGCCGCGGCCAGCGTCGCGTCCGCCAGCGCGGAGAGCGCCGCCATGGTCTGCTCCAGGCCGCGTCCGCCGGTCAGGTCGGCCGCCGCGATCCGCAACAGGGCCAGGCGGTACGCGGACCGCAGCACCGCCACCGGGTTGCCGTCGCCGATCAGCTCCAGCCGGCCCTCGGCGGTGGGCGCGAGCCCGTCCGGGGCGGTGCGCAGCGCCGCGTGGTGCTCGGGGTGGGCGACCAGGTGGTCGCCGAGCGCCGCGGAGGCGCCGAGCACCGCGATCAGCCGCCGCCGCAACCCCGGATCGGCGTGCAGCTCCGCGAGCAGCGGCGACCCGGCGAGATCGCCGTCGCCGACGGTCGTCGCGCTGGATGCGGTGCCGCCGCTGGTACGGCGTTCCGCCTCGACGATGCGGTGCAGCTGACGCAGCGCCAGGTCCGGGTCTGCGGCCCGGGACAGCGCGGCGAGCAGCTCCGCGGCCTGCTCGTCGACCGGCTCCTGATCGGCCGGCCGCCACAGCCGCAGCCCGTCCGGGCCGAGCAGGTCGGCGGCGCGCGCCCCGCCGTCGCCCTCAGCGGTGCCGAAGCCGTACCGGGCGAGCCGGCCCGGTGCCCTGGTCGGCCGGCTCATCCGTGCCCGAGCAGCGGCAGGCCACGCCGCGTGGTGCTGTCGTCCAGCTCGCCGAGGGCCAGCGCGGCGAACCGGGCGGCGAACGGCTGCCAGACCTCCTCGATGTCGACCATGACCGAGGCGCAGGCCGCTATCACCAGCTCCGGGTCGTAGCCCAGCTCGGCGAGGGCGGCCGAGTCGGCTGCCCAGTCGGCGATCATCGCGGTGTCGCACTCGATGTGGAACTGCAGCCCCCACGCCCGGTCGCCGAGCCGGAACGCCTGGTTCGGGTAGCGGGTGGAGGCGGCCAGCAGGGTCGCGCCCCGGGGCAGCTCGGTGATCTCGTCGTAGTGCCACTGGAGCACGTCCGGGATCAGCGGCACGTACCGGAACAGCGGGTCGTTCTCGGCGGCGTCCCGCCGGCCGACCACGCCGGGGCCGATCTCCGGCCCGGACGGGCTCCGCTCGACCAGCCCGGCGTGGGCGGTGGCGAGCAACTGCGCGCCCAGGCAGACGGCCAGGGTCGGCACCCGGTGCCGGACCGCCTTGCGCAGCAGACCTTCCACCGCCGGGAACCAGGGTGCGCCGGGCGAGCCGTCCGGCAGCGGGTACGCCTGCTGCTCGCCGCCGAGCACCACGAGCGCCGCGTACCCCTCGAGGTCGGCGGGGAGCTCGTCGCCGGCGTGCGGGCGGACCACCCACAGCTCCAGCCCGGCCTCGGTCAGCCACTCGCCCAGTCGGCGCAGGTCGTCCGACGGGTCGTTCTCGATCACCAGCGCGGTTGCCACCCGTCGAGGCTAGCCGGTGCGCCGTCGGGCGCCACGCCCCGCCACGGCCCCTTGCCCTCCCCGCCGCCACCGTGCCCCCGGCCGCCCGGACAGCGGACCGTGTCCCCGGCCGCCGGGACAGCGGGTCGATAGGCTCTGCGGTTGTGATCAGCGAGGACCTGACCGTCGTCCGCCCGCCCGCGCTGCGCCCGGGTGACACGGTGCTGCTGGTGTCGCCGTCCGGGCCGACGTCGCCGGAGCGGGTTGCCCGCGGGATGGAGCTGCTCACCGGCTGGGGCCTGCGACCGGTGCCGGCGCCGAACGCGTACGCCCGGCAGGGCTACCTGGCCGGTGCGGACGAGCTGCGCGCCGCCGACCTGAACGCGGCGTTCGCCGACCCGCAGGTGCGCGGGGTGATCTGCACCCGCGGTGGGTACGGCGCCCAGCGGGTGGTGGACGCCATCGACATGGCCGCGGTCCGCCGCGACCCGAAGGTGGTGGCCGGGTTCTCGGACATCACCGCGCTGCAGTTCGCGCTGTGGCGGGGCGCCCGGCTCGCCGGGGTGCACGGCCCGGGGGCGGCCTGGCGGGATGAACGCACCCCGCTGCGCTCGGCCGAGTCGCTGCACGCCGCGCTGATGACGACCGAGCCGGTGACGGTCACCGCCGTGGCCGGCGAGGAGACCTGTCCGGTACGCGTTCCGGGTCGGGCCACCGGCACCCTGCTCGGCGGCAACCTGTGCATGATCGCCGCGTCGATCGGCACACCGGACCTGCCCGACCTGACCGGGGCGGTGCTGTTGATCGAGGACGTGCAGGAACCCCCGTACAAGGTCGACCGGATGCTCACCCACCTGCGCCGGGCCGGCGCGCTGGACGGGTTGGCCGGGGTGGCGGTCGGGCAGTTCACCGACTGCGCCGACGCCTGGGAGACCACGATCGTCGACGTGCTCGGCGAACGCCTCGGTGACCTCGGCGTCCCGGTGCTCGGTGGGCTGCCGATCGGCCACGGCCCCGGTCAGCTCACCGTCCCGGTCGGCACGCCGGCCACCCTCGACACCGAAACAGCCACCCTGACCGTCCAACCCGCCGTCACCTAACCCCCACCCCCACCCCCCACCCCCCCCGCCCCCCGCTACCAGGCGGTGATCATGAGGTTGGCGGGACGGCTGCCTGCCGTTCGGCCCGCCAACCTCATGATCACCGGACCGTTGGCGGCCCGGGTCAGGGCGTCAGTTGGGCCAGGTGGCCGGTTTCCAGGGCGGCGTGGACGGTGCCGTCGAGGGTGACAGTGAGGCCGTGCGGCTCGGAGTTCGGGGTGGGCAGCTCGTAGGTGTCGACGCGGCCGGTCGGGTCGACGTGGCCGATCCGGTTGCCGGCCCACTCGGTGAACCAGACGCCGCCGGCCGGGTCGGCGACGATGGCGTGCGGCCGGGCCGACCGGTCCGGCAGCGGGTACTCCTCGATCCGGCCGTCCGGGGTGATCCGGCCGACCTGACCGGCCGCGATCTCCACGAACCAGAGCGCCCCGTCCACGCCCGCGGTGATGCCGACCGGCGCGGCGCCCCCGGTGGGCAACGGGTGCACCCGGACGCCGCCATCCATGCCCACCCGGGCGATCGCGTTCCCCTGGTTGAGGGTGCACCAGACGGCGCCGTCCGGCCCGGCCGCCACCATCGAGGCGTACGCCCCGGAGACCGGCAACGGCACCTCGGTGACCACGCCGTCGGTACTCACCCGTCCGACGGTGTCTGAGCTCATCCCGGCGTACCAGAGGGCGCCGTCCGGGCCCGCCGCGATGCCGCACGGGCCGGTGCCGGCCGGCAGCGCGACCTCGCTCTGCTCCCCGTCGGTGGTGATCCGGCCGACCCGGTCGTCCCCGGAGCGGGTGAACCAGAGCGCGCCGTCCGGACCGGGAGTGACGATCAGTGGCCGGCTGCCCGGCCCGCCGGCCGGCCAGCGTCGGACCGAACCGTCCACGTCCACCCGGGCGATCGCGCCGGCGTGGACCAGGGTCAGCCAGAGCGCGCCGTCGGGGCCGGTGGTGATGCCGTACGGCCCGGCCTGCGGGTCGGTGATCCGGAGTTCCCGGACCGGGGTGGACGTCACGAGGGGTGCCTTTCCGTCGATGGGATCGCGGTCGACGGGCCCGCACGGCTCGGGCCAGCGGGGCACGACGAGGACCCACCCTCACCCACCGGGCGTGCCGAGGCAACCGGTTTGTCCGACTCCGCGGCCCGGATTGCCAGCTGGGGGACAGCTTCGGCACGGGTTCCACCCAGCCGGACTGGTCACTGTCGGTGACGACATCGCAGCACCACCGAGCATCTGGAGGAGAGCATGTCCCGCACCATCCGCAAGAAGCACCTGCTGGCCGGCCTGGCCACCGCCGGCGTCCTCGGCGTGGGGATCGCTGCCCCGACGATCGCGTTCGCCGCGGACGCCACGCCGACGCCGAGCGCCAGCAGCACCACCGACGGTCCGGGCGCGTTGAAGGCCGACCGGCAGGGCGAGTTCGCCGAGGCGCTCGCCAAGGAGCTGGGCGTCCCCACCGACAAGGTGACCGCCGCGCTGGAGAAGGTCCGCGAGCAGCAGCGTGCCGACCGGCCGGAGCGCCCCTCCACCGAGGACCGGCAGGCCGCGCTCAAGGAGCGACTGGACCAGGCGGTCAAGGACGGCAAGCTCACCCAGGAGCAGGCCGACGCGATCACCAAGGCCGTCGAGGCCGGTGTCTTCCCCGGCCCGGGCGGCCACCGCGGGCCGGGTGGTCACGGCGGTCACGGCGGCCCCGGCGGTACGGCCGGCAAGTGACCGTCGGCGGCCCCGCCCTCTGAGGGCGGGGCCGCCGGGGCGTCGTCAACGCGCACGGCCGCGCGCCGCCACCGGCCGGCCCGTCAGGCGGTCGCGGCCGGCGGGGGTGTGAACACGCCGACGCGGTTGCCCGCCGGGTCGAGCAGGTGGGCCAGGGTGAGCCCGCTCGGCGCCGTCCGCGGCGGCACCAGCACCTTGCCGCCGGCCGCCTCGGCCCGCCGGCAGGTCTCGTCCACGTCGGCGACCTCGGCGTAGAACACCGCGTAGTTCGGCGCCGTCCCGCCGGTCGCCCGGATCGCCCCACCGATCCCGGAGTCGCCACCGGCCCCGGTCACGCGGTAGGACCCTCCGTCGGCACTGCCCTGCTCCTCGAACGTCCAACCGAACAGCTCGCCGTAGAAGCTCTCCGCCTCCTCCGGCCGGTCCGTGCCGATCTCGAACCAGGTGATGGGCGTCGTGGACATGTGCTGCCTCCAGTTTTCCGTGCCGGCCGTTGCGCCGTCGTCTGGAGCAGTCTCGGGGCCGTCCGCGACACCGTCCTGTCGGTGTTTCCGCGTCACCCCGACGGGGTCCGTACCGGGCTGGGCGGTGCCCATACGGCCCGCACCGTCGGGCTCAGACCAGGCTGAGTCGTCGGACGCGCTCGTGCGGGATGTCGAGATCCGTCAGGCGTAGCTCCCGGGCCACCACCTCGGGCAGTGCCCGCACGCCGCGGATCCGGTCGGTGCGGAAGCAGCGCAGCTCGTCGCGCAACCGGCACCAGGCGAGCAGGTACCAGTGTCGAGCGTTGCCGAGATAGCCGAGCGGCTCGACGTCGCGTACCGAATCGGCGCCGGCGCGGTCGGCGTACCGGATGCGCAGCACCCGCCGCGCGGCGACCGCGTCGGCGACGATGGCCGGGACGGGCGTGGCCGGCCCGTCGCCGATCAGGTGCACCCGGCCGGCGAGCCGGTGCGCCTCGGCCGCGTCGGCGGCCGGCAGGACCGCCACCAGCTTGCGCAGCGCGGTGGCGCCCGGCCCGGCGAACGGCGTGCCGGCGAGCCGGTGCAGCGCGACGGCCATCGCCACCGCCTCGGCGGCGGTGAGGTTGACCGGGGGCAGGGTGCGGGCGCGGTCCAGCACGTAGCCGCCGGTGCGCCCCGGCTCCGCCCAGATCGGCACGCCGGCCTCCTGCAACGCGCCGAGGTCACGCTCGATCGTGCGGCTGCTGACCTCGAAGCGCGCGGCCAGCCAGCGGGCGCTGCGCGGCCGCGGCGACACGGCCCGCAGCTCCTCGACCAGGGCGTAGAGCCGGTCCGTGCGGTTCATGCCCGGCACGCTACGGCCGGGGTACGACGACCGGCCGCAGGCGGAGCTGGCTCAGCCGGCGCGGGCTCAGCCGGCGCGGGCTCAGCCGGCGCGGGCTCAGGCGATGCAGGCGCAGACGATCAGGGCCGCGCCGAAGTGGGTGGCCGCGCTGACCCGGGCCGCCGGGTGCGGCTCCGGCGAGCAGATGACCTCACCGAGCTTGCCGGGGGTGAGCAGATCGAGCACCACGAAGGCCAGCGCCATGATGGCCAGCCCGACCAGCCCGAACACCACCGTGGAGGCGAGCCCCTTGCCGAAGTCGCTGTAGCTGGTCAGGATCGCGGTGAAGACGATGCCGGCGATGCCGAGCTGGTTGGCGGCGAGCAGCAGCCCCGCGTTGGCGTTGCGCTCCACCCAGATCAGCTCCCGCAACCGGCCGGGAGTGAGCAGGTCGACCAGCCCGAACCCGGCCGCCATCAGCCCCACGCCGACAATCCCGAACACGACGCTCTGCCAGGCACCGCTGAGCAGATCCTCCAGCACCGACTGCCTCCCGACTCTCCGCCCGGAGGGGTACCGGCGCGGTGATCGAGACGATAGCGGCAGGGCGCAACCGCGTCAGCCCCGTGACTACAGCGCCAGGTAGCGCTGCCGCTCGTACGGGGTGACCTCGCGGCGGTACTGCTCCCACTCGGCCCGCTTGTTGCGCAGGAAGAAGTCGAAGACGTGCTCGCCGAGCACCTCGGCGACCAGCTCGGACCCGGCCATCACGTCGATCGCCTCGGCGAGGTTCTCCGGCAGCGCCTCGTACCCCATCGCGCGCCGCTCGGCGCTGGTCAGCGACCAGACGTCGTCCTCGGCGCCCGGCGGCAGCTCGTAGCCCTCCTCGATGCCCTTCATGCCGGCGCCGAGCAGCACCGCGAAGGCGAGGTACGGGTTGGCCGCCGAGTCCAGCGAGCGGACCTCGACCCGGGCCGAGTTGGGCTTGCCGTACGCGGGCACCCGGACCAGCGCGGACCGGTTCAGGTGACCCCAGCAGACGTACGCCGGGCTCTCGGTGATGCGGTCCGGCAGGTGCTGCGGGAAGAGCCGCTTGTACGAGTTGACCCACTGGTTGGTGACCGCCGTGTACTCGCGGGCGTGCACCAGCAGGCCGGCGATGAAGGACTTCGCCACCTTGGAGAGCTTCATCGGGTCACCGGCGTCGTGGAAGGCGTTGCGCTCCCCCTCGAACAGCGACAGGTGGGTGTGCATGCCGCTGCCCGGCTGGTCGGTGAACGGCTTGGGCATGAAGCTGGCCTGCACGCCGGTGGAGAGCGCCACCTCCTTGACCACGTGCCGGAAGGTCATGATGTTGTCGGCGGTGGTGAGCGCGTCGGCGTAGCGCAGGTCGATCTCCTGCTGGCCGGGGGCGACCTCGTGGTGGCTGAACTCCACCGAGATGCCGATCCGCTCCAGCGCCAGCACGCCCTGCCGCCGGAAGTCCCGGGCGACGGCGTGGGTGGTGTGCTCGAAGTAGCCGCCGGTGTCCACCGGGGTGGGCACCGAGCCGTCCTGCGGGCCGTTCTCCAGCAGGAAGAACTCGATCTCCGGGTGGGTGTAGAAGGTGAAGCCCTTCTCGGCGGCCTTGGACAGCGCGCGGCGCAGCACGTGCCGGGGATCGGCCCACGAGGGCCCACCGTCGGGCAGCAGGATGTCGCAGAACATCCGGGCGCTCTCGCCGCTGACCCCGCCCTCGAAGGGGAAGACCTGGAAGGTGGTCGGGTCGGGCATGGCCACCATGTCCGATTCGAAGACCCGGGCGAAGCCCTCGATGGCCGAGCCGTCGAAGCCGATGCCCTCCTCGAAGGCCGCCTCCAGCTCGGCGGGCGCCACCGACACGCTCTTGAGCGTGCCCAGCACGTCCGTGAACCACAGCCGGACGAACCGGATGTCCCGCTCTTCCAGCGTACGGAGGACGAACTCCTGCTGACGGTCCACTTCCACCCCTCGCAACACCTGTGTGCCATCGCCGGCCGGGCCTGACCGACCAGTCTCCATGGGCCTGGTTACGCCGACGTTACGCCAACGCCCGTCCGCCGTCCCCCGGTGCCCGTCGAGGCGCCCGCGGCCGGGCGGCGACCCGCTGTGAGCGCGGCCGGCGGTGGATGGCTGAGCCCGCCCGGGCGTGGCGCGCCGAGGCGTGGCCGAGCCCGCCCGGCGTGGGCCGCATCTCGCGCCGGGCGTCGTGTCGGCCCGGACCGGCTGGGGCAAGATGAGGGCATGCCCACCCTGCGTCTCGCCCTGTCCCAGGTCAACCCGAGCGTCGGCGACCTCGCCGGCAACGCCGACCTGGTCCGCAGCTGGACACGCCAGGCCGCCGACGCCGGCGCCCAGCTGGTGCTCTTCCCGGAGATGATGCTGACCGGCTACCCGGTCGAGGACCTGGTCTTCCGGCGCTCCTTCGTCGCCGCGTCCCGCGCCGCCCTGGAGCGACTCGCCGCCGACCTCGCCGCGGACGGCCTCGGTGAGCTGCCGGTGGTGGTCGGCTATCTGGACGCCGACGGGCCGCCGCAGGTCAGCGGCGACGCCGAGCCGGGCCAGGGCGCCCGCAACGCCGCCGCGCTGCTGCACCGGGGCACCGTCGCCGCCCGCTACTTCAAGCACCACCTGCCCAACTACGGGGTCTTCGACGAGGACCGCTACTTCGTCCCGGGCGACATGCTGACCGTGGTGCGGGTCGGCGGGGTGGACGTCGCGCTGACCATCTGCGAGGACCTGTGGCAGCAGGGCGGCCCGTTCGCCGCCGCCCGGCAGGCCGGGGTCGGCCTGGTGGTCAACATCAACGGCTCGCCGTACGAGCTGAACAAGGACGACATCCGGCTGCCGCTGGTCCGCCGCCGGGCCGCCGAGGCCGGCGCCGCCATCGCGTACGTCAACATGATCGGCGGGCAGGACGAGCTGGTCTTCGAGGGCGACTCGATGATCGTGGCCGCCGACGGCGAGCTGCTCACCCGGGCGCCGCAGTTCGTCGAGCACCTGCTGGTGCACGACGTGGAGCTGCCGGCCGCCGCCACGCCGCCGGCCCCCGAGGCCGTGGCGGACGGCATGCGGGTGGTGCACAGCACGCTGGACGGCATTCCTCCCCTGCCGTCCGGCCCGGCCGCGACCGGTGGGCTGATCGAGCCAGTGGCCGACGAGGCCGAGGTGTGGCAGGCGCTGGTGCTCGGCCTGCGCGACTACGTCAACAAGAACCGGTTCCCGTCGGTGGTGCTCGGCCTCTCCGGTGGCATCGACTCCGCGGTGGTGGCCGCGCTCGCCGTCGACGCCCTCGGCCCGGACCGGGTGGTCGCGGTGTCGCTGCCCAGCCAGCACTCCTCCGAGCACTCCCGGGAGGACGCCGCCGACCTGGCCAAGCGCACCGGCCTGGACTACCGCGTCGAGCCGATCCAGCCGATGGTGGACGGCTTCCTGGCCAACCTGTCGCTGTCCGGGGTGGCGGTGGAGAACCTCCAGGCCCGGGTACGCGGCGTGATCCTGATGGCCCTGTCGAACCAGGAGGGCCACCTGGTGCTGACCACCGGCAACAAGAGCGAGCTGGCCGTCGGCTACTCCACCCTGTACGGCGACTCGGTGGGCGGCTTCAACCCCATCAAGGACGTCTGGAAGACGCTGGTCTGGCGGCTGGCGAAGTGGCGCAACGCGGACGCGGCGCGGCGCGGCGACACCGCCCCGATTCCGGAGAACTCGATCGGCAAGCCGCCCAGCGCCGAGCTGAGCCCCGGCCAGTTGGACAGCGACAGCCTGCCCGACTACGACGTGCTGGACCCGATCCTGATCGGCTACGTCGACGGCGACCTCGGCCGGGACGGGCTGGTCGAGTCCGGCCACGACCCGGCGGTGGTGGACAAGGTGCTGCGGCTGGTGGATACCGCCGAGTACAAGCGACGGCAGTCCGCCCCGGGCACGAAGATCTCGATGAAGGCGTTCGGGCGGGACCGCCGGCTGCCGATCACCAACCGATGGCGCGAGCGCGGCTGAGCCGACGGGTGTGCGCGCCGGGCCGGCGGCCCGGGCCGGCGCGCCGCCGCGACGGAGTGACATCTCGCACTGCGCCCTGCCGTCACCCCGTCCCCCGGTGCGACGATCGCTGCAGAGCCCGGGGACCGCGCAGGCGGCCTCGAGGAAGGAGACAGTGATGGTGGAGTCCACTCCGAACGAGGTGACCGCCCTGTACGGCGGGCCGGCCACACGACGGGTCCGCACCCGCGACCTGATCGCCGCCAAGGAACGCGGCGAACGGTGGCCCATGCTCACCTCGTACGACCAGTACACGGCGGCCATCTTCGACCAGGCCGGAGTCCCGGTGCTGCTGGTCGGCGACTCGGCCGCCAACAACGTGTTCGGCTACGAGACCACCCTGCCGGTCACCGCCGACGAACTGCTCCCGCTGGTGCGGGCCGTGGTACGGGCGACCCGACAGGCACTCATCGTCGGTGACCTGCCGTTCGGCTCGTACGAGGAGGGCCCGACCCAGGCGCTGCGCACCGCCGTGCGGTTCATGAAGGAGGGTGGCTGCCACGCCGTGAAGTTGGAGGGTGGCCGCCGCTGCGCCGCGCAGATCGCCGCGATCGTCGGGGCGGGTATCCCGGTGATGGCGCACATCGGGTTCACCCCGCAGAGCGAGCACACCCTGGGCGGCTACCGGGTGCAGGGCCGGGGCGACGCCGCCGACGAGGTGCTGGCCGACGCACGGGCGGTGGCCGAGGCGGGCGCGTTCGCGGTGGTGCTGGAGATGGTGCCGGGTGAGGTGGCCAAGCAGGTCACCCACGAGCTGTCGATCCCCACCGTGGGCATCGGGGCGGGCCCGGCCACCGACGCGCAGGTGCTGGTCTGGCAGGACATGGCCGGCCTTCGTACCGGCAAGGCGCCACGCTTCGTCAAGCGGTACGCGGACCTGGCCGGCGCCCTCACCGCCGCCACCCGCGAGTTCGCCGACGAGGTCCGCAGCGGCGAGTTCCCGGCCGCCGAGCACACGTTCTAGGACGGCCAGGAGCTTCACGGCCTGGGCATCCACGGCCAGGACGAGTCACGGCCACAACGGTCCGACGGCCAGGACCATCCACGGTGCGGGGCCGGCCGGCAGGTTTTCGCTCGCCGGCCGGCCCCGCCACCGCATCGCCACCTGGCACCCGATGCAGCGGCAGCGGCAGCGGCAGCGGCAGCGGCAGCGGCAGCGGCAGCGGCAATCGATCATGGTGACTGAAAGTTGTCGTACATCTGTTCTAGTCTCCGATCGTGGTCGAGGAGTTGGCGCAGGCGGAGGCGGCGGTGGCGGCGTGCCTCGACGTGGCCACCTGGGCCGTCGCGGAGCACGAGCTGGTCGCGGCACTCGACGCCGCGCACCGGCTCGAGCAGCGGCTGGCGGCGGTGCAACTGGCCCTTGTTCGCGAGTTGGACGGCCGGGGCACGGCCGCCGCGCAGGGCGCGTCCTCGACGGCGGTCTGGCTGCGAGATCGGCTGCGACTCACCGTCCCCGCCGCCCGGCGGCTGGTCGACCTGGCCGGCACGCTCGACGCCGGCCCCTCAGGGGTGCGCGGCGCGCTGGCCGACGGGGCCATCAGCCTGGAGCAGGCGCGGGTCATCAGCGACACGGTCAGCACCGTGCACGCCACCGCCGGTGCCGAGGCCGCCGACAAGGCGGTCGGCGTGCTGGTCGAGTGGGCGGGGCAGTTCGATCCCGCCCTGCTCCGCAGGCTGAGCGCACGCATCCTCGACCACGTCGCCCCGGAGGTCGCCGACGCCGCCACCCGTGCCGCGTTGGAGGCCGAGGCCCACCGGTCGGCCCGAGACCGTCATGTCACGCTGTCCGAGCTGACCGATGGCCGCCTCCGGCTGACCGGCAGCCTGGACGCCGAGGCGGCCGGCCTGCTGCGCGCCGCGATCGACCCGTTGACCGCACCGTCGGGTCCGGACGATTCGCGTACCCCCGGGCAACGCCGGCACGACGCGCTCGCCGACCTCTGCCGGCTCGCCCTGCGCACCGGTGACCTACCCGAGCACGGCGGCGAGCCCGCCCAGATCGTCGTCACCACCCGCTTCGACGGCCTGGCCCGGCAGCTCGACGTCGGCACCCTGGACACCGGCTTCCAGCTCACCCCGGAAACGGTCCGCCGGCTCGCCTGCGACGCGGGCGTCCTGCCCGCCGTCCTCGGCGGCGCCGGTCAACTGCTCGACGTGGGCCGGCAACGCCGGCTCGTCACCGGGCCTCTGCGGCGCGCCCTGGTCCTGCGGGACCGCGGCTGCGCCTTCCCGGGCTGCGACCGTCCGCCCCGCTGGTGCGACGCCCACCACATCCGACACTGGGCGGACGGCGGCGCCACGAGCCTGGCGAACGCGGTGCTGCTGTGCGCACACCACCACCGGCACATCCATCACGGCGGCTGGGCCGTCCGGCTGGGCGGCGACGGTCACCCGGAGTTCGTCCCGCCGGCCTGGCTCGATCCCGACCAGCTTCCCCGCCGCAACCAGTACCACCGGCAGACGTGACGACGGCTTGCACAACGCAACGCTGCCCTGCCCGCCGACGAACAGCGCCGGACCGCCGAGCGCGAACACTGAGCCGGCAGACCGTAGCGGCGGAGAAGACCGGCAGCAGGTTCACCGGCAACGCGGCCACGGCGAACGGGCTCGTCGGTGGGCGCGCTCAGAGGTCGGTGACGCGGATGCCGGCGTGTGCCTTGTAACGCTTGTTGATGGCGATCAGGTTGGCGGTGAACGCCTCGATCTGGTGGGCGTTGCGCAGCCGGCCGGCGTAGATGCCGCGCATCCCGGGGATCCGGGCAGCGAGCGCGCCGACCACGTCGACCAACTCGCGGTCCTCGGTGCAGATCAGCACGTCCAGGTCGATCCGGTCGACTTCGGGGTCGGCCAGCAGCGGGGCGCTGACGTGGTTGAACGCCGCGCAGACGCGGGAGTCGGGCAGCAACGCGGCGGCCTGCTGCACGGCGCTGCCCTCGGGGACGGTCAGCGCGTACGGGCCCTGCTTGTCGAAGCCGAGCGGGTTGACGCAGTCGACGACGATCGTCCCGGCGAGGGGCTCGGCGAGGGCGGCGACGGTCGCGGCGTGCCCGTCCCACGGCACCGCGATGATGACCACGTCGCTGCGCCGGGCCACCTCGTCGTTGGCGGCACCGGTGATGCTGGCGTCGGCCGGCATCCGGGGCAGTGCGGCGATCTCGGCGGCCGATTCGGCGGCGCGTTCGGCGGATCGGGAGCCGATCAGCACCGTCTGCCCGGCCCGGGCGAACCGGTAGGCGAGGCCCCGCCCCTGGTCACCGGTGCCACCGATGATGCCGACCGTCAGCCCGGACACGTCGGGCAGCGTGCTCGCGTCGTATGCCATGGCCTCATCCTCGCAAACCGCCCGGTCCGGCAGCAGCGCGAGGCGCTGTGACAATCCCCGCTGCCGCCCGGGCCAGGCCAGCTCGAACAAAGCTACCGGGCCAGGCCAGCCCGAACAGGAACGTGCGGGCCACCGGGCCAGGCCAGCTCGAAACAAGAACCCTGCGGGCCGCCGGGTCAGGCCAGCTCGAACAGGACCGTGCGGGCGGCCGGGTCGGCCGTGACGAGCCGGACCCGGACCCGTTCGCCGAGCGGAAGTTGGCCGAGGCAGCGGGCGCGTACCGCCGGGGCGTCGAGGGCCACCGTTCCGCCGGGTGGGCGGGGCCGGGAGCGGCCGTTCGGTGGGGCGTCCACGTCCAGCACCGCCGCGTCGAAGGTCTCCCCCACCCGGTGCGCCAGCAGCACCGCCTCGGCCAGCTCGACGGCACCGCGGCTGGCCGCCGAGGCGGTCCGGTCGGTCGTGGCCATCACCTCGGGAAGCCGGGGCAGCGCGGCGCGCGCCCAGTCGGGCACCGGCCGGCCCGCGTGCAGGGCCAGGCAGACCTCGGTGGCGTACCGGTCGGCCAGGCGCCGCAGCGGCGCCGTGACGTGGGCGTACGCGGCGGCCACCCCGCCGTGCTCCGGCTGCTCGGGCAGCGTCCCGTCGAACGCGGTGTACGCCGCGCCGCGCATCAGCTCGGCCGCCTGGTCGATGAAGGCCGCGGCCCGCGGCTGGGCGGCGTCCAGCCCGGCTATCACCTCGCCCGGGCCCATGTTGTCCGGCCAGTGCACGCCCAGCGGCGCGGCGGCCGCCCGCAGCCGCTGCACCGCCTCCGGCTTCGGCGCGGGCATGGTGCGCAGCAGGCCGATCCGGCCGGCCAGCATGATGTCGGCGGCGGCCATCCCGGTCAGCAGCGAGATCTGCGCGTTGTGCTCCTCCATGGGCACCGGGCCGCGCAGCACCAGCCGCCAACCGTCGCCGTCGGGCTCCACGTCCTGCTCGGGAAGCGGCAGGTTGATGGCGCCACGGCGCAGTCCCCGGGCGGTGAGCAGGTCACCGATCTCGGGCAGCAGCGCGATCGGCTCGGGCAGTCGCCCGGCGTCGGCCGCCGCCTGCACCCCCGCGTAGTCGAGTTTGGCCCGGCTGCGGACCAGGGCGCGTTCCAGCTCGACGGCCACCGTGGCGCCGTCGGCGTCCAGGTCGATGGTCCAGACCACGGCGGCCCGGTCGTCGTCGGGCAGCAGGCTCGCCGCGCCCTCACTGAGCGTCAGCGGGTGCAGCGGCACGTGCCCGTCGGGCAGGTACACGGTCTGCCCCCGCCGCCAGGTCTCCGCCTCCAGCGCGCCGCCGGGGTCGACGTGTGCGGCGACGTCCGCGATGGCGTACCGCACCCGGTAGCCGCCACCCGGACGGCGGGCGAGGTGCATCGCCTGGTCCAGGTCCCGCGAGGTGGCCGGGTCGACCGTCACGAACGGCACGTCGGTGCGGTCGACGGGCGGCCGCGGCGGTGCGGCGGCCGCCTCGTCGGCCTCCTTCTGGGCGGCGGCCGGAAACCCCTCGGGCAGACCGAGTTCGCGGCGCAGCGCACCGAAGTCGATGCGGGGCGCGAGTACGCGTCGGATGACCACGCGTCAATCCTGACAGCGCCGTCGGTGATCCGCTTCCGGTGACCGGGCGAGATTCCCGACCGGCGCGCCGGAGAGCGCCGAGCCGGGGCGGCGGCCCCCGGTCAGCCGGTCGCCTTCCGGGCGGTGGTCCGGGTGCCGCGAGGGGCGGTGGCCCGGGCGGCGGCCGGACGTGCCGGTGCCTTGCGGGCCGTCACCTTGCGGGCCGTCACCTTGCGGGCCGGAGCCTTGGCCGCGACGGTCTTCTTCGCCGGGGCCTTCTTCGCCGCCGCCTTGCGGGTGGCGGTCGACGAGGTGCCGGTCGACTTCGCCGCCGGCGCCTTCTTCGCCGGGGCCTTCTTCGCCGGGGCCTTGCGGGCGCCGCCGATCGGGCGGGTGGGCGCGGTCTTCTTCGCCGCCGTCTTCTTCGCCGGCGCCTTCTTCGCCGGCGCCTTCTTGACGGCCGTCTTCTTGGCGGCCGTCTTCTTGGCGGTGGACGCCTTGGTGGCGGCCTTGCGCGCCGGCGCCTTCGCCGCGGCGGTGGTCTTCTTCGCCGCCGACGTGGTGGTCCTCTTCGCCGCGGTGGTCGTCTTCTTCGCTGCGCTCGTGGTCTTCTTCGCCGTACCCGCGGTCTTCCTCGCCGTGCCGGCCGTCGTCTTCTTCGCGGCGCCGGTCGTCTTCGCGGCGCCGGTCGTCTTCTTCGCCGCCGACGTCGGGGTCCGCTTCGCGGCCGTGGTCGTCGTGCGGCCGGCGGCCGAGGTCTTCGCCGGCGCCTTCTTGGCCGCGGCGGAGGTCTTGGTGGCGGCCTTCCTCGCCGGGGCCTTAGCCGCCGTGGTGGTCTTCTTGGCCGGGGCACGCCCCGCCCCGCCGGCCGCCTTCCGGGCCGGCGCCTTCGCCGCACCCGTGGTGGACTTGCGCACGGGGGTGGTCCGGCTCGCTGCCGTGTTCCGCTCCGCCGCGGCGGTCTTCTTCGCGGTGGTACGCCGGGCGGCTGGGCGGGTGGTGGCCTGCTGTGCTTCGGCCATCGTGGTTCCCTCCTTGGGGACGTGCTCTCGCGTGCGTCCTCGCGGAGCACGAAATACCTCGGCGCGGGCCGTCCCGCGCCGTCTACCTGTCCTCCCCGGCCCAACGGGCGTCCTCGGCGTCCCACGCCTCGTTCCGCTCCTGCACCCGTTGCAGGGCGTTCTCCGCGTCGGCCGCCGAGTCGTACGGGCCGAGGACATGCTTCGCCGGGCACACGTCGGCGTCCGTCTCGACCCGATGGTGTCGGGTGCACCAGTAGAACTGCCCACCACGTCCGCTGTCGCTCATGGGAATCACTGTGCACCGCGATCCCCCCGGCCGCCACCGGATCACGCAAGTCGCCGGCCTTCTCCACAGTAGAGCCGCTTTTCCCGCCTCGGGCCGGAACGCCGAAAGAAGTCGCAGGTGGGGGGTAGTGCGAGGCTTCCGTCGTACCGCCGGATGGTGTGGCTGACGCCGGACGCGGCGGCGCGGGACGGCGGTGGCCGTGGGGTCGCGGCCTATGATCGCGCGATGGCGGTACCGGACTACATCCTGCGGATGCGCAAGCACGTCGGTCACGGGCTGCTGTGGTTGCCCAGCGTCAGCGCGGTGGTCCGCAACGATGCCGGTGAGCTGCTGCTGGGCCAGCGCGCCGACGACGGGCGCTGGTCGGTGATCAGCGGATTCGTCGAGCCGGGCGAGCAGCCGGCGACCGCCCTGGTCCGCGAGGTGCAGGAGGAGACGGGCCTGGACGTGGCGCCCGTCTGGCTGTCCAGCGCCGTGTCGCACCCGCACATCTACCCCAACGGTGACCGCTGCGAATACCTGAACCTGGGCTTCCTGTGCCGGTTGGTGGCCGGCACCGCCCGGGTCAACGACGACGAGTCGCTGGCCGTGCGGTGGTTCCCGTTGGATCGCCTGCCCGAGTTGGACAAGCACGCCCTGCTGGTGATCGCCTACGCGCTGCGCGAGAACCAGTCGGCCGGGTACCTGCCGCCGGGCACGACGTGGGACGACGTACCCGAGTGAACCGCGCGGATCAGACCGACGGGGTCGGCGTGAGGGCGACCGACGCGGCGGGCGCCGACCGCGCCGCCCGGATGGTGTACGCGAGCGCGTACGGCATGCACGCCAGGTAGAGCATGGGCTGAGATCCGGTCGACGTTGTCCGGTGGCATCGCACCGACAACCGGGCCGGCGCCGGGGCCGCCCGGGTAGGCGTCGACAACCGCTCGCGGCGAGCACGTGCAACTCGGCGGTCCACTCGCGGCGCAGGTCGTCGCGGATGTCGGCCGGCCAGCGACGTGCG
Source organism: Micromonospora sp. NPDC049301 (assembly GCF_040678715.1). Classification (NCBI taxonomy): domain Bacteria; kingdom Bacillati; phylum Actinomycetota; class Actinomycetes; order Micromonosporales; family Micromonosporaceae; genus Micromonospora; species Micromonospora sp. NPDC049301. Next base: position 326,416 of record NZ_JBFAQO010000005.1, read on the forward strand.
GCCATCTCCAGCAGCAGCGCGGCGGCGCGGCGGCGCAGCAGCGCGGCGGCGCGGCGGGTCACCATGCTGGCGCACCGGTGGGCCCGGTGCCGCCCCAGGACGGACGACCGTCGGGGATCGCGGCGCGCAGGTCGGCGAGCGCCCGGCGGGCCTCCGCCACCCCTTCGGCGGTGAGCCGGTAGTAGCGGCGGGCCGGCCGGCCGGCCGCGACGGGATCGATCTCCTCCCAGTCGGCGGCCAGCCAGCCCGCCTCCCTGAGCCGGTGCAGCACCGGATAGAGGGTGCCGCTGGCCAGGCCGGTCATCCGCATCAGGTCCAGCCCGTACCGCTGCGCGCCGGGCTCGGCGAGCAGCGCCGCCAGCACCTTCGCGACCGGAATCGTGATCCGCACCCGGCCACTGTATCGGATCTCTACATAGGGGTGGGGATCCGTTCGACCGGGATCCACAGTTCCGCGTCCGCCTGGCCGCCGTCCGCGGACACCCGCACCCGGGAGATCTCCGGGCCCGGCCGGCTGCGGTACGGGTTGGACGGGAACCACTGGGTGAAGACGTCCCGCCACAGGTACTGCACCGCCTGCGGGAACGCACCGGACGTGGTGAAGACCGCCCAGGCTCCGGCGGGCACCGGCAGCGTGTCCAGATCGTCCGGCGGAGCGGCACCGGTGACCACCCCGTGCCAGTAGTCCAGCTCGGTGCCCTCCGCCCGGCTGCCGGCCAGGTTGTCGCTGACGTTGACGATCCCGGCCGGCTCCTGGTCGGAGAGCGCCTCGATCCGCCCGACCGTCTCCCGGTCGATGCTCCGGATGAACGCGACGATCGCCGGGTTCATCCCCTCATGCACCAGCGGCACCCGGGCCTTGCGCCCCACCAGGGTGAACGCCTCCTTGCCGACGATTCGGTACTCCATGCTGCCGCTCCCTTCGACGGTGAGACGGAAGGACATCCGGGGCTGGGCGCGCAGCGCCGCCCCCGTACGCCGGGCCTCGCCGGGCGTCACGCCGTGTACGGCGTGGAACGCGCGGGCGAACGCCTCGGCCGAGCCGTAGCCGTAGTGCACCGCGATGTCGAGCAACGTCCGCTCCCCCGCCAACACGTCCGCGCCGGCGACGGTGAGCCGACGCCGCCGGATGTACTCCGACAACGGGATGCCGGCCAGCGCGGAGAACAGCCGCCGGAAGTGGTACTCCGACGTCACCGCGATCCGCGCCAGCTCGGCCACCTCGATCCGCTGGTCGAGGTGCCGCTCGATGTGCGCCATGGCCTCGTTGAGCCGCTCCAGCACCCGGGCCTCCTTCCCTTTCGAGCAGTCACGCTAGGCGGCGGGGCAGGTGCCGCACCCGACATCCGGTGCCCGCGATGGTCGGGTGAGGTCCGGGGAGCGGTGCCCGCCGGTACGGCCCTACACGGACCGGCTGATCGACCGGTATGAGCGTCCGGCCCGGGGCGGCAGACTCGCACGGGTGACGTACCCCCCACCGCAGGATCCGTGGCAGCAGGCCCGGCAGCCGCCCTCGGACCCACCGACCCAACAGCTTCCGGTGCTGCCACCGTACGGCGAGCCGGCGTCCGCGGTACCTGTGCTCGGGGCGGACGGCGCACCGACGCATGGCCGTCAGGGCGTCAGCCGGGGCCGGAAGCTCCTCATCGGATTTCTCGGCCTGGCCGTCCTCTGCTGCTGCGGAAGTGGTGTCGTCGCCGCCCTGACCGACTCCGGCGATGATCGACCCGCCGCGACGGCCACCACCGCGCCTGGGCAGGCGGTCCAGGAGTCGCCGTCGGCCACCGAGCCGGACCTCACGTCGCCGAGCCCTGTCGAGCCGACCCGCACAGCGAGCCCGACCCGGCAGCCGAGCCCCAGCCGGACCGGCCCGAGGCCGTCCCCGACCCGGAGCAGCCCCAAGCCGACGCCGACACGCACCACCAGCGCACCGCGGACCACCAAGCCCCCGGAGCCGATCGTCCGCACCGGGGTACGCCCGGGGGCGTTCTGCAAACCAGCTGGCGCGCTCGGTCGCACCAGCTCCGGCAAGCTGATGGTGTGCCGGACGTCGCCCAGCGACAGCCGACTCCGCTGGCGCGCCCCGCTCTAGCGTCCCGCCCGATCGTCGGTGTCGTACTCTGGCGGACTTTGATTCGTGGGAGGTTACGTGGCCGAGTATCCGCAGGACGTCGTGCAGCGCTTCCACGGCACGCCCGAGCAGGTGGGCGCCGGCCTGGTCGGGGAGCCACCACGGACGTGGCAGTCGGTCGTCATCGAGGACTACGACCCGGCCTGGGTGGACCGGTTCGTTGCCGCCCGCTCGTTGCTGACCGAGGCGCTGGGTGGCCTGATCATCGGTGTGGAACACGTCGGGTCCACGTCGGTGCCCGGTCTGGCGGCCAAGCCCGTCATCGACATCGACCTCCTCATCGAGGACACGGCGGACGAGTCCCGCTATCTCCCCGCCCTGGAACGGATCGGGTACCGCCTCGTCCTTCGCGAGCCGTGGTGGCACGGACACCGGATGCTCGTGAGCCCGGCCGAGGACGTCAACCTGCACGTCTGGCCGCAGGGTGCGCCCGAACCTGTCCGGCACCGGCTCTTCCGCGACTGGCTGCGTTCGCATCCGGACGACCGGGAGTTGTACGCCACGACCAAGCGACGTCTCGCGCGGGACACGGCGCACCAGCCCGCCGACTACAGCCTGGCGAAAAACTCTGTCATCGACGACATCTACGGGCGCATCTTTGCCGCGTCAGGAGATGTCGAAGCGGTAGTCGAACCGCCGGACGGAGCGGTCCGTGGCGACGATTAGTGCCGGTCCCGTCGACCATCGGGCAACCGCGGAGCCGCCCGAGTCAGCGGGTCGACTGTTGCATGATCCAGGTGGGCAGGGGCTCCGAGAAGGAGTCCGTCACTTCCCAGCCGGCGCGGCGGTACAGCTCGACGTTGCCGGGGTTACTGGTTTCCAGGACCGCCGGCAGGCCGTCCACGGCGGCGCGGCGCAGTCCCGCCCCCATCACCACGCGTCCCCAGCGACGGCCGGCGCTGTCCGGGTGGGTGCCCAGGACGCCGAGGTACCAGAACGGATCAGCCGGCAGTGCGGCGTGGACGGCCTCGTCGTAGGCCTGGACGCGGGCCCACACGTCGGTTGGGAGATCGTCGGAGAGACTGCTCTGGGGGGATCCGTGGCCGGCGGCAGGGGGTTCCCAGATGGCGACCGAGGCACCGCGCCCGACCGTCCAGATCGTTTCCCGGTGTACCCGCTTGTCGAAGAGGTGCCCGAAGAAGGCGGCGGCGTACCGGGGATAGGTTTCCTCGTCGGGGAACAGGTACCGCAGGACGGGATCCTTGCCGAACGCGGCGACCAACGAGCCGACCACCGCGTCACGGTCCGCCGGGGTCGCGACCGTGATCTCAGGTGCTGTCACAACAAGCGATGCTATCCAGGCCGCGCGGCGCGCGGACGGCCCCGCTACCCGAACGTGAAGGCGTACGCCTCGGCGCCGGGCTCGCCGAACGTGATCTGCAGGGTCCGTTCGCGGACCGCGTCGTGCTGGCGTACGAGTTGGTAGAGGCGGCCGTCCTGGAGCAGGCCGTTGCCGTCCTCGTCGACGTCGACGCCGTGTGACCGGCCGGGAGGTTCGCCGTCGAGGAGTACAAGGAACGGGATCGGCTCGCGCGCTCCGGGCGACAGCACGAGATGCGCGTCGCGGGCGTGGAACCGGACGACGATGCTCCCACCGGCCCGGCCGAGCACGGTCTTCTCGGCGTCGATCGTCCACTCCCCCGCGAGGGCCCACTGGTTGAGGCGCAGGGTCTCGGGGGGTTCGTAGGCGCGGCGTTCGTCGAGCACGGCGGCATTCGGCGACGCGAAGTGTTCGCCGCGCTCGAAGCCGAGGTACGTCTCGGGCGTACGCAGGTGGTCCCAGTCGGCCTCCGCCTCCACGCCGCGCCCTTCTACGGGGACGAGGTCGCGCTCGATGCCGAGCAACTGCTGGATGACCCGTTCGGATTTCTCGTAGCGACCCTCGCCGAAGTACTGGTCCCTGATGACACCGTCCGCGTCGACGAAGTAGAGGGCCGGCCAGTAGTGGTTGTCGAAGGCGCGCCAGACCCCGTAGTCGTTGTCGATCGCGACGGGGTAGTCGATTCCACGCGCCGTGAGCGCCTGCCGCACCTGGTCGGTCTCGTGCTCGAACGTGAACTCCGGCGTGTGGACTCCGATGACGACCAGCCCGTCGTCGCGGTAGCCCTGCGACCACGCGCGGACGTACGGCTCCTGGCGCAGCCAGTTGATGCAGGTCAGCGTCCAGAAGTTCACGAGGACGACGCGACCGTCCAGCTCGGCGGGGCCGAGTGGCTCGGAGTTGAGCCACTCGGTCGCCCCGCCGAACGAGGGCAGGTGCGGACGGCCGAGCACGCTCATCTAGCGAAGCGACCGGAAGGCGGTCCGGAGCTCTTCGGTGAAGATCTTCGGCTGTTCCCAGGCCGCGAAGTGCCCACCCTTGTCGAGCTTGTTGTAGTGGATGAGGTTGGGATACGCCTGCTCGGCCCAACTCCGCGGGGCCTCGTAGAGCTCGTCGGGAAAGACGCTCACGGCGACCGGAATGGAGACGCCCTTGGCGGCGAAGAAGGACAGCTTGTTCTCCGCGTAGAGACGGGACGCGGAGATCGCCGTGTTCGTCAACCAGTAGAGCGAGATGTTGTCCAGAACGTCGTCGCGGGTGAGGCCCTCGGTGCCCCCGGCGAAGACACGTGAGATCAGCGCCAGACTGGCCGCGTCATGGTCGAGCAGGAAGGCCGCCAGGCCGACGGGAGAATCCGCCAACCCGGTCAGCGTCTGCGGGCGCGTCGCCATCATGAGGGCGTAGGCGACGTGCTTCCAGACGTAGTCCAGCTCCTTGGCCGCACGCATTTCGTCGTCGGACAGATTGGATGGCAGCGAACCCATCGCGTTGTTCGCGCCGGTGGTGTCGCCCTGGAACAGGTTGTCGATCTCGGGCGGGACCGCGCCAGCCATGTTCGTGTGGATGCCGATCAGTTCCGGCGGCGCCTGCACCCCCATCTGGTCCACGACGACCGCACCCCAGTCGCCACCCTGCGCGACGAACCGCGAGTAGCCGAGACGCTTCATCAGCTCGATCCAGGAAGCCGCGATCTTTTCCGGACTCCAGCCCGGCGACGTCGGCTTGCCCGAGAAGCCATGTCCGGGCAGCGACGGGATCACCAGGTGAAAGGCGTCCGACGCGCTCGCACCGTGCGCCGTGGGATCGGTGAGCGGCTCGATGATCTTCAACTGCTCGATCACCGATCCGGGCCACCCGTGCGTGACGATGAGCGGCAACGCGTCCTCGTGCTTCGAACGAACGTGGATGAAGTGGATGTCCACCCCGTCGATGGTGGTCATGAACTGCGGCAGGGCGTTCAACCGCGCCTCGATCTTGCGCCAGTCGTACTCCTTCTCCCAATAGCGCGCGACCGCCTGAATCGTCGCCAGTGGCACGCCCTGCGACTGGTCGTCGACGGTTTCCTTGTCCGGCCAGCGGGTGGCCGCGATGCGCCTCCGGAGGTCATCGAGGTCCGCATCGGGAATGTCCACCGAGAACGGCCGGATCTCCGTGGTGCCTGGACGCGTCTTGGCCTTGACAGCCATGCGTGCTTCCTCTCTGTCTGAGTTCGCGCCTCACGAGGGGAATCATGGGGTTCAGGCACTGCCCGGACTGATGTGCCAGCTCACGATGGGCACGCCGCCGCCATATCTCGGAGCCTAGAACCCCGCACCCCGCGCTCGTGGCCATACGAGCAGTCCCCCGGATTCCAGCCCACCCACCTCAGTAATCACCAGCGCTGCCGCATGGCAGGAATGTCTCAAGCATGGGTAAAGCCGGCAGAACGGGCGAGATGATGACGACGACGGGCGTGTTCATCCTCGCCGGCGAACCGGCCACCGCATCAGGAGGGCAGTGGCCAGCCGGGCGTGGCCAGTAGGGCGCCGTCGTCGCTGACGAGCAGGGCCTCGTACCCGGGTTGCGCGGCGAGCCATGTCACCGCCTGAGGTCCCTGCGCAGCCGCCGCGGTTGCGTACACGTCCGCCCAGGTCAGGGACGGGCCGGTGACGGTGACCGAGCGCAGGCCCCGGGCGGGGGCACCGGTGTGCGGATCGACGATGTGCGCTCCGCGGTGTGCACTGCCCGAGGTCGCGACGGCCTCGTCGACGACCTCGATGGTGGTGAGGAGCTGATCGGGCCGTGCCGGATCCTCCACGCCCACGCGCCAGGATCCGCGTACCGTCATGTCGCCACCGGCATTCAGGTAGAACTCGTACCCCTCCAGGTGCTCCGCGGCGCGCTCGACGGCCCAGCCCTTGACCAGGCCGGACGGGTCGAAGCGAGTGCCACCTCCGGGTTCGGGAAGGTACGCGTTGAAGTAGCCGCCGGTACGCTGCCGAGCCTGCTCGCACAGGTCGAGTACGGCATCGACCAACGGATCGGGTACCGGCTCTCCCCGGTTCAGCGCGCTCAGCCGGCTGTCCGGGCGGTACGGGCTGAAGACGGCGTCCATCGCGCGCAATTCGGCGAACGCCCCGGCGACGGCGTTTGCCGCCGCCGGGGAGTCGGCACCGGGACCGCGCACGTGCACGCTGACGGGCAGACCCATGATCTGCTCGACGAACGCCTGCCTGGTCACGGCTTGGCCTCGAAGTGGGCGCCGTCCAGCGCGGCCTGAAGCGACTTCGTGTAGCCCTCGCTGGTCAGCGTCGCCCCGGACACCGCGTCGACCTGCGCGTTCTGCGCGGCGAGCGCCTCCGCGCGCAACTGCGGCACCGCATGCTTGTTGATGTCGCGAGAGCGGTTGTTCTCGTCCGGCACCGTCACCGGTGTGATGTCGGTGATCCGGCCGCCGCTGAGGTGGGCCTGCACCTGGACGGGCCCCCGCTTCGTCTGCACGACTGGGCCGTCGGCGACGGTGGTGGAACCGGACCGGGTGACGGTGCCCCGTGACGCCTTGGGGTCCGCCGCTGCACCGGTCTCCACGGCCGGCGCGCCTGCGCCGCCAAAGGTCCCGGCCGAAGGCGAGCCACCGAGTCCGGTCGATGTCCGGTAGCTGAAGAGAAGTACCACCAGGGCGATCGTGGCGAGGAACCACATAGTGATCTTGCGCATGTCGTCCTCCTCAGGATTGTGAGTGCCTGTGAGGGTGGGTGGTGGCGTTACCAGGTAAAGCGCTCAAGATGAATGTGCTCCGCCGGCACGCCTGCCTGCCGCGCCGCCCGGACCACCGATTGCATCCACTCATCCGGTCCGCAGACGAACACGTCGTGCTGCTCGATGTCCGGGACAAGCTCACGCAAGGCTTTCGCGTCGTCGGCGAACCCGGCCGGCAACCACGAGCCCGCCCGGCCGCGCGGCCCCAACAGGTACTCCACGCGCAGGCCACGGACTGCCGCGAGGCGCTCCAGTTCCTGGCGAAACACCAGGTCTTCTGCCGAGCGCGCCCGGTACAGCAGCGTGGCTTCGCCCGGCGCGTACGGTAACTCTTCCAACAACGTCCGCAGCGGGGTAATTCCGATCCCGGACGCGATCATGGTGACCCGCGGTGCCGTGCGCCGGGCGGCGGTCAGCCGGCCGTACGGCCCCTCAATCAGCACACGAGTGCCCGGGCGTAACTCTGACACCTTCTCGCTGCCCTCGCCGCGGGATCGCACCGTGATCCGCAGCGTGTCCTCACGCGGCACCGCGGACATTGAGTACGGATGGCCGCGACTCCAACCCGGGCCGCTGAGAAAACGCCACTGGAAGAACTGCCCGGCGCGTGCCGGCAATCGGTCCAAATGGCGTCCGCGCATGTATATGGAGTAAACGTCGGGAGCCTCCCGGACGACTGCGGAGACCGTGAGTCGGTGCCGCAGCGTCCGCCAGGCCGGCAGCCCGAGCCGGAAGGCGACCACCGCGCCGGCGCACGCGGCGTACACGGTCCACCAGTACAGCGTCGCGGCCCGGGAGCTGGTGAAGTCGGCCCCGGTCCAGAGTTGATGCGGCAGCGCCAAACCGACGCCGAGGTAGGCGTACAGGTGCAGCAGGTGCCACGACTCGTAGCGCAGCCGCCGCCGCGCGGCCCGCAGGGAAGTGAGCACGACCATCGTCAGGGCGGCTGCCCCGCCGACCGCCAGCAGCACCCCCGGGAACGTGGTGACGAGGCTCCACGCCTCGCCTGTCACGGAGACCCCGTCCGTCGCGGCGTATCCGACCGTGATCAGCACGATGTGCACGAGCAGCAGATTGAAGGACACGAACCCGACGACGCGGTGCCAACGGGCCAGCCTGTCCTGTCCGTAGGTGCGCTCGATCCACGGCACGCGCGCCATCAACAGCACCTGGATGAGCAGCAGGTCGGCCGCGACAAGCCCGGTCAACCGGCCCAGCGACGTCAGGCCCGCCGCCCAGCCACGAAGATCCTGCACACCGCCGCCCCGCACCCACAGCGCGACGACGATCAGCACGCTGACCGCACCGGCCGAGGCGATCAGATCGGCCCACCACGACCACGCGGCGGTTCGTACGGGCCTGGCCGCCGCGCCGGCCGCCTGCGCCTTGCCGGTCACAAGACCCCCGTCCCGCACCACCCTGTTCGCCCATTAACCGTCGGAGTTCCCCATTGCTATTCCGGAATCCGTCGGCGAGCGTGTGGTGTCATCGGAGAATCGGCCAGAAGATCTCACACCGGACGAAGATGATTGAGCGTGATCGCGTCAATTTACCGCCCAGTTCGGGAAGCCGCACAACTGCTGCGTCTCGATAATGCCAGTTCTACGCGAGCCGCGTCCGCCCTTTTCATGGCAGCCAATTCTCAGCGCTTTCCATGGGCGGCTGCGCTCCCAAGATCAGGGCGTCTCCAGGGCGTCAGGGCGTCTTTGACCGCAGCTGCGACCTAATGGGCGACGGACGAGTCGACCTGTACGCCGGATTCTGTGCGCGGCGCGTACCCCGAAGGGTTGCGCCGGCGGCGGCCATCCATCTCGGCCTGCCGTTGCCGGCAGGCTCCAGCGGCCTACCCGCAGACATCGGGCGGGCAGCCCTCAAGCGTCTGCGCCGGGTCGTCATCTTGCGGTGACGGCCCTTGCTTGGCCTTGCTCCGGGTGGGGTTTACCAAGCCACCCCGGTCACCCGGGGTGCTGGTGGGCTCTTACCCCACCGTTTCACCCTTACCGTCCCCGATGGGGTCGGCGGTCTGTTTTCTGTGGCACTGTCCCGCGGGTCACCCCGGGTTGCCGTTAACAACCACCCTGCCCTGTGGAGTCCGGACGTTCCTCGGCGGTGGGCCGGAACCCACCGACGCGACCGCCCGGTCGACTCGTCCGTCGCGCTCTCATCCTAACGACGGGCGGCCCGCCACTATTGCCGCCCCGCCTGGCCAAGATCGCGCAGGTCAGGGCCAACCAGGGGGCATCCGGGTGAGGACTCCGGCGTACCCGCCCGGGCGGGCGGCGACTAGCCTCGGGGGGCTATGGATCTCTCCCACGCCGCGCTGCTGCTCGCCGCCGGTCTCGCCGCTGGCACGGTCAACGCGGTGGCCGGTGGTGGATCCTTGATCACCTTTCCGGCGATGATCGCGGTCGGGCTGCCCCCGGTGCCGGCGAACGTCAGCAACTCCGTCGCGGTGTTCCCCGGGTACCTGGCCAGCGTGGCGGGCAGCCGGGCGGACCTCCCGCGCGGTCGCGCGCTGGCCACGCTGGTGCCCACCACGATCGTCGGCACCATCCTCGGGGCGCTGCTGCTGCTGGCCACCCCGGCCCGCGCGTTCGAGCTGGTCGTACCGTTCCTGGTCCTCGGCGCGACCGCGGTGCTCGCCCTCCAGGACCCGCTGCGCCGGCTGGTCGGTCACCCCCGGGACCTGTCGCCGCGCCAGCGGACGGTCGCGGTGCAGACGATGGTCGCGCTCGGCGCGGTGTACGGCGGGTATTTCGGCGCGGCGCTCGGCGTGATGCTCGTCGCCGGGCTGGCGCTGGTGCTGGACGCGACGCTGGCCCGGGTGAGCGCGATCAAGAACCTGCTCTCGGCGGTGGTGGGCTTCACCACGCTGGTGGTGTTCGCCCTGTTCGGGCCGGTGAACTGGGCGGCCGTCGCGGTGGTCGCCCCGGCCACGCTGATCGGCGGGTACGCCGGCGCCCGACTGGTCCGCCGGCTGCCGCCGGTGCTGCTCAAGACGATCATCGTGGTGTTCGGCACGACGATCGGCCTCTACCTGCTCTCGCGCGCCCTGACCTGACGCCCAAGATCCGCGCAACTTCCGGGAAAGTGCTGCCTCAACGAGCGTCGAGGCAGCACTTTCCCTGAAAGTGCGCGGATCTTGGGCGTCGGGCGGGGCAGGGGCGGGCGGGGCAGGGGCGGGCGGGGCAGGGGCAGGGGCAGGGCGGGCGGGACAGCGGGGGTCAGTACGCCTCGCCGACCGGCTCCTCGGGGGCGTGTTCGGTGTTGGCGGCGGCGCGGTTCCAGCGGGACCAGAGCACCCGCTCGCCGTAGCCGGCGGCCATCACGTGCGCGAAGGCCAGGTAGACGAGCACCCCGACGGCGAGCACCCCGAAGCCGACCCAGAACGGCAGCGACAGCGAGTGCTCGGCGAGCTTGCCGGAGATGATCGGCGCGGGCGCGGCGGCGCCCCAGCGGACCAGGTTGAACGCGCCGGTGGCCACCCGGCGGTCGCTGGAGCCGAGGCCGAGCGCCAGGTCGGTGAGGTTGGCGTTGGCCAGACCCATGCAGAGCCCGGCGAGCACCAGCACCACGAGCGCCTCGGTGGTGCTGGTCGAGGTGGCGAAGAGGACCATGCAGACCAGCAGCCCGGCGATGGCCACGCCGACGGTCTGCACCGCGCCGATCCGGTGGGCGAGCCGGTGGCCGATCACCATGATGCCGGCGGCCAGGCCGAGTCCCCAGCCGGTGAACGCGAGCCCCAGCGGGATGACGTCCAGGCCGAGGAAGAGCGGCGTGTAGCCGAGCACCACGAAGAAGACGAAGTTGTACGCGGCGGTCACCACGCAGAGCGCGATGAACGCGGGACGGCGGTAGGTGGCGAAGATCTGGCCGACGCGTACCGGGGCCTGCCGGTTGGTGGGTTCGCGGAGTTTACGGGAGGCCACGCCGAGGGCGAGGACCATGAAGACGCCGCAGACGAAGAACGGCAGCCGCCAGCTGACCTCGCCGAGCAGGCCACCGATCAGCGGGCCGACGGCGAAGCCGAGACCGAGGGCCGTCTCGAAGAGGCCGACCACCCATTCCCGGTCGACGGCCAGGTTGACCAGCACCACCATGGCGGTGGCGAAGAACATCGCGTTGCCAAGGCCCCAGACTCCGCGCAGCACGGACAGCTGCACGATGTTGTCGCTGAACGAGGCGAGGATCGCGGCCAGGCCGACCACGGAGACGCCGGTGATGAGCACCGGCTTGAAGCCGAACCGGCCGCTGGCCAGCGTCGCCGGGATCATGCCGACGGCCATCACCGCGATGTACGCGGTGAACAGCAGCTCGACCTGCCAGGCGGTGACGCCGATCGCCTCGCCGATGGCCGGCAGGATCGGGTCGACGACGGCGATGCCGGCGATCGCGAGGAAGGCCACCAGTGTGGTGGCGTAGATGGCACTGCGGTTCGGTTCGGAACGCCGATTCACTCCGACTCCCCAATTAGCTGTATGGTACAGGTAGTTATCTTGTATCATACAGCTATGAGCGAGCACCCCCACCGGGACACCGATCGCGACACCGACGCCGACGAGGCCGCCCTCGGCCAGATCGAGACCGAGGTGGCCCTGCTGATGCGCTTCGGCGAGGCGACCCGGCGGGCCACCGGCACGGCCGAGCACCGGGTGCTCGACCGGGCGGCGTACGTGATCCTGCGCCACCTGGACACCGTCGGCCCGCAGAACGTCTCCGCCCTCGCCGCGCGGCTCAACCTGGACGGCTCGACCGTGACCCGCCAGGTGTCCGCGCTCCAGCGGGACGGCCTGATCACCCGTACCCCGGACCCGTCCGACGGCCGGGGCACCGTCATCTCCCCCACCGCCACCGGCCTGCAACGGATGGCCGCGGTGCGGGCCGCGCGGACCCGGCTCTACGGCGACATGCTCGGCGACTGGCCCGCCGAGGACCGGGAGACCCTCGCGGTGATGCTGCGCCGCCTCAACGAGGCCCTGGTGTCCCGCAACCGCACCCGCTGAACCGCCCCCGCACATCGTGGCGAAAAAGGAAGGGGCCCCCTGGCGTCACCAGGGGACCCTTTCCTCGCGAGAACGGACGTCAGGCGACCGGTTCCCGGGCGGAGTCCGCGTCGCGCTCGGCTCCGGGGGTGACCCGGGGGTCACCCTCGTCGGCGAAGTAGTCGTCCGGGGTGGTGCCGTCGACGCCCTCGGCCACCTTGCCGGCCCGCAGGGCCAGCGTCACCAGCGCCGCGACCGCGAGGTTGACCAGCACCGCCACGATGCCGACGTAGATCGTCTTGGTGGTGTCGAAGCCGAACTCCGACAGCGGGAACGCCGACCCACCGAAGTGCTTCCGGGTGGGGCTGGCCACCTGGTAGAGCATCCACATGCCCAGGCCCATGCCGACCGCCCAGCCGACGATCAGCCCGGCGCGGTGGAACCAACGGGTGTAGAGACCCAGCGCCACCGCCGGCAGCGTCTGGAGGATGATCACGCCGCCGATCAACTGGAGGTCGATGGAGAACTGCGGGTCGAGGAAGACGATGCAGGCCACCGCGCCGACCTTCACCACCAGCGAAGTGATCTTCGAGACGTTCGCCTCCTGCGCCGGGCTGGCGTCCCGCTTCAGGTACTCCTTGTAGATGTTGCGGGTGAACAGGTTCGCCGCCGCGATCGACATGATCGCGGCCGGCACCAGCGCGCCGATGCCGATGGCCGCGTACGCCACGCCCGCGAACCAGTCCGGGAACTGCTGGTCGAAGAGCAGTGGCACGATCGTGTTGCTGTCGACGCTGCCCTCCGTCGCCCCCGGCAGCGGCTTCACGCCGGCCGCGATGGCCATGTAGCCGAGCAGCGCGATCAGACCGAGCAGCAGGCTGTACGCCGGCAGCGCCGACATGTTCCGCTTGATCACGTCGCGGTTCCTGCTGGCCAGCACGCCGGTGATGCTGTGCGGGTAGAGGAAGAGCGCCAGCGCCGAGCCGAACGCCAGCGTGACGTACTGGAGCTGGTTGTTGCCGTTGAGCAGGATTCCGTCGTTCGGGTTGGGTGAGGCGTCGAACTTCGCGTCCGCGGCGGCGAAGATGTCCCCCCAGCCGCCCAGCTTGTACGGCAGGTAGATGATCGCCACCAGGATCACGATGTAGATCAGCGTGTCCTTGACGAACGCGATCAGCGCCGGCGCGCGCAGCCCCGACTGGTAGGTGTAGGCCGCCAGGATGGCGAACGCGATGATGATCGGCAGGTGCCGGGCCAGCGCGTTGTCGCCGGTCACCCCCATCGTCTTGAGCACCGCCTCGATGCCGACCAGCTGCAACGCGATGTACGGCATGGTGGCCACGATGCCGGTGATCGCGATCAGCAGCGCCAGCACCGGCGAGTCGAACCGGTTGCGGACGAAGTCGGCCGGCGTGACGAACCCGTGCCGGTGCGACACCGACCAGAGCCGGACCAGCACGAGGAAGACCAGCGGGTAGATCACGATGGTGTACGGCACGGCGAAGAACCCGGCCGCGCCCGCGCCGAACATCAGCGCCGGCACCGCCACGAAGGTGTACGCGGTGTAGAGGTCACCGCCGACCAGGAACCAGGTGATCCAGCCGCCGAAGCTGCGCCCGCCCAGCCCCCACTCGTCCAGGTGGGCCATGTCCTTCGGGGCGCGCCAGCGGGCGGCCACGAAGCCCATCGCGCTGACCAGCAGAAACAGCAGGGAGAAGACGATGATCTCGGTGAGATGGTCACGCCACATCAGCGCTCACCCCGCTTCTTCGTCATCTGGTAGACCAGCGTCGTGGTGGCCACGCCGAGCAGGATCCAGGCCAGTTGCAGCCAGTAGTAACGCGGGAACCCGAAGATCCGGGGCGAGTCGCCGTTGAAGAAGGCCGGGATCAGCGGCACCACGATGGGAATGAAGAGCAACCAGTTCCAGGGACTGTGGTCCTTCGCCCTGGACGGCGCCGTGGTGGGCGCCTCCGGTTCCGGTGCAGCCATCTGACACACCTCCGGGAAGTATGGCTCGCGATGTAACGGCCGGAGGCTACGACTCTGTGACCGCCGTCACGCGCGCTGCGTCGAGGGCGCTGCGCCGAACGGCGTCCGTAATGCGCCGAGCGGCATTGACCGGCGTACCCGGAGACGGACCGGCCCCCGGGGGCCCGGAGACGGCGTGGGGCCCGGGTGCGGTCGGCACCCGGGCCCCACATCGGCCGGTCGTCGGCTCATCCGGTTGGGGTCACCGCCGGGCCGCCCAGAGCACGGCTCGGCCGAGCTGCGACTGGAGGCCCTTGGGGTGCAGGCGGAACGTCGGGTCGGTGCCGAACAGCACCACGCCGTTTCCGGCGGCGGAGACGCCCCGCACGATGCTGGCCTGGTTGGCCGCCGCGGCCTGCCCGTTGGCGCCGTCGGTGACCCACCAGCCGGACAGCAACGGGTCAGCGGCGTACGACTGCTCGACCTCGACGTTGGCGCCCAGGTTGGTGAACCAGACGGGCTGGCTGATGAACGCGTGCGGGATGGCCGACGTGGTAACCGGTCCCCCGTTGTTCACGATGTTGGCCACCCCACTGGCCAGGCTCGGCGCCGCGGTCGCGGTCACGGTCAGCAGCGCGGCGGCGTTACCGAACGACGCTCCGGCCGTGCCCAGGCCGACCACTCCGCCACCCCGGGCGAGGAAGCCGTCCAGGGCCGCCCGGTTCTCGGCGGTCAGGTTCGCGAGGTTGAGGTTGTCGGCGACCAGCAGCACGTCGACGTCCCCGGTCAGCGTGCCAGCCAGCGTCGCGGCGGTCACCGCACGCGCCTCGAATCCCAGGTCGGCGAGGGTGTCCCGCTCCTCGACCGTGCCGAGGTAGCCGACCACGACCCGGTCCAGCGGGGTGCCCCGCCAACCCCTGGGCGCCGCTTCGAAGCTGACGGCGTGGGCCTGCACCTCGGCGCGGGCCAGCTTACGGTTGGCCGGTGTGCCGGGGACGACCACCGACCCGTCCGCGAGCCGGTGGACCGCGACGCCCTTGGCGAGCAGCGAGTTCACCGCGAGCAGATCGGCGGCGTCCCGTAGATCAAGGCGCAGGTCGGAGCGGCCGGCGGGAACGGTGCCCTCGGCCCGCCCGTCGTAGGTCTGCTCCAGGCGTACCCCGGGCAGGGTGTCCCACAGGACGTCGACGGTGGCGCCCCAGGTCAGGCCCTGGCTCCAGGCAGCCGGGCCGGCGTAGAGATCCCCCACCCGGTCGGTGATGTCCGCGCCCGGCTCGAGCAGCGAGTTGACCAGGCCGCGCTTGGGCTGGTGCATGTCGACGACGTACGAGCCGGCCTGGTAGGTCCTGCCGCCGGCGGTGAACGCCCTCTTCGCCCGCCACACCCGGCCACCGCTGCCGATCAGCAGGTCGACCAGACGGGCGGCGGCGGGCTCGGAGCGCTGCCCGGTGCCGGTCGGGATGACGTACGACCGGGGGAAGGTGGTGTTGTAGTTGTCCTCCGGCCCCCAGCCCGGCACGTAACCGTCGGGGATGTCGCGCAACGGCTCACCGGCCAGGCCACGGCGGTAGACCTCGGCCTGGTCGTGCAGCACCTCGGCCCGGTGGTCCTGGATGTAGCGCAGCGAGGTGCGGATCGCCACCTCGTGCACGTCGGTGTTGATGCCGGAGCGACGGACCCGCTCGGCGGGGGTGAGCGTGCTGCCGCGCGGATTCAGTGGCGCCTCGATGGTGTACGGGATGCTGCTCTGGAGCATCGCGAACGACGGCACGTAGATCGGCGGGAAGTCGTCCCACACGCCCGGCTCGTCGTCGCGGAACGGGATCCGGGCCCGCTGGGTCTCGGCGTACCCCAGACCGCGCAGGCCCTCCTCGATCGCCAGGGCGTTCGGCAGGCCGTGCTTGATGTACAGGTCGTACTCGTTGTTGACGTTGTGCGGCGGGGTGCTGGGGTGCAGCAGGGTCGGGTTGACGTACCCGTGCAGGTCCAGCGTGATGATCGGCTTGGTGTCGACGATCAGGTCACGGATGAGGTTGGTCTCCGGCTGCGCGACGATGGTCAGGTCGCGGTTGAGGTCGTAGCCCGCCGAGTTGGCCCGGGTGCCGGCCACCCGGCCGTCCGGGTTGGAGGTGATGTTGAAGACCAGCCGGTTGCGTCTCAGCAGCGCGGCCACCTCGGGGCTGCGGTCGGTGGCGAGGTCCTCGATGACCCGCAGCGCGGCGTCGGTGCCCTCCCACTCGTTGCCGTGGATGTTGGCGTTGACGAAGAGTGGGGTCTTGTAGCCGGCGAGCAGCTTCCGGTCCCGCTGCGCCCGGGCCGGCTCGTCCTCGATGAGCCGCTTCCAGGTCTCCTGCTGCCGGGCCTCGGTGCGGCTCTCCGGCGCGGTCACGGTGACCGCGTACAGGTCGTAGCCGCCGGCGGACTTCCCGGCGACCCGGGCGGAAACCCGGTCGCTGGTCCGCTGGAGGGCGTTCAGTTTCGGCGCGATCTCGTCGTACGGGAGGACACCGATCGGGATGGACGCGTCGGCCGGGTTGTCCGGCCAGAGCGGGAGGGTGCTCTGCCGGGGGTAGCCCCGGACGTCGGAGAGGTCGACGGCGCGCGGCGGAACGGTGGGCAGCGCGGTGGCGGACGCCGGCCCGGTCATGGCCACGGTGGCGAGCAGCGCGGAGCTCACCACGGTCGCGGTGAGCCGGGTTAAACGTCTCGTGGACAACATGGACAGATCTCCTGTCGGGAGGTACGCGCAGGCGGACGCGCCGCGGGGCCGGAGACCAGCGGTGATGGGAAACGCCTACAGCGTGCGAGGAAGGGGAGGAACCCGGCGTCAGATGGAGCGTCGACAGGCGGCGCTGGCGACGCGCAGGAGGTCGATGTGACCCCGCTTCGTCAGATGAACGCTTCGCACGAAACCGATCTTCAATCGGGCGCCATCCACTGTCAACGGTTTCCACACAGGTAGGAGCCGCCGAGTGGGAACCCTCCCGAGAGGTGGGAATTACTCGATCGTGGCGAGGTGTGCGGTGTCGTTGACCGTGCGCACCGCGACGCCGCCGTCGGGCCACATGTCGAGCACCGAGATACCGGCCGCGTCCAGGAAGAGCCGGTGCAGGAAGCCGTCACCGGCCGCGAGCGCGTCCCGCAGCACCAGCTTGATCGGCGACACGTGCGAGACCGCCACCACCGTCTCCCCGGGGTACGCCGTGAGCAGCCCGGCGACAACCCGGTGGCAGCGCTCGGCCACGTGGGTGAACGACTCACCGCCCGGCGGGGCGATCCGGGGTGAGGCGAGCCAGGCGTCCATCTCGCCCGGCCACTGGGCGCGTACCTCGGCGAAGGTGCGCCCCTCCCAGTCCCCGAAGTCGCACTCGATCAGGTCGTCCTCGGTGCGTACCGGCACGTCACCGAGCGCCCCGGCGATCGCCGCCGCGGTCTGCGTACACCGGGACAGCGGTGAGCTGAGCACGGCCGCGACGGACGGAGCCAGCGCGGCCACCCGGGCGGCGGTTGCCCGGGCCTGGGCCCGGCCGCGCTCGGAGAGCGGCACGTCGCCCCGCCCGGAGTAGCGCCGCTGCTCGGTGTACGCGGTCTCGCCGTGCCGGACGAGGATCAGCCGGGTGGCGGTGAAGCTGGGTCGCGGCTCCCACGAGGCCGGTGCGGTCGCCGGGTCGCTGCCGGTGGCGGCGGGCGCGGCGGCACCGGTGGCCGGCGTCACGGCGGGCCGGCCGGCGGCGGCGTCCATCGCGGCGTTGGCCAGCGCGTCGGCGTGCCGGTTCTGCTCGCGGGGGATCCAGGCGAACCGGACCGCCGCGAACCGGCCCACCAGCCCGGCCGCCTGGGCGGCGAGCGGTCGCAGGCCGGGGTGCTTGATCTGCCACCGGCCGCACATCTGCTCGACCACCAGCTTGGAGTCCATCCGGACGTCCACCTCGGCGGCGCCCAGCTCGGCCGCCGCCGTCAGCCCGGCGATCAACCCCTGGTACTCCGCGACGTTGTTGGTCGCCGTACCGATCGACTCGGAGCGCTCGGCGAGCACCTCGCCGGTCTCCGGATCGCGCACCACCGCGCCGTAGCCGGCCGGGCCCGGGTTGCCCCGGGACCCGCCGTCGGCCTCGACGACGACCACGCGCGGCGCCACGACCTACAGGCCCGACTCGTTGGTGCGGACCATGATCCGCCGGCAGTCCTCGCAGCGGACCACGTCGTCCGGGTCGGCCTTGCGGATCCGGGCCAGGTCGGCGCCGGAGAGCTCCAACCGGCAGCCGCCGCAGCGGCCCGCGGTGAGCAGCGCCGCGCCGAGCCCGGTGTCCTGACGGATCTTGTCGTAGAGAGTGACCAGCTCGCTCGGGAGGTCGGCGGCGAGTGGCTGACGGGCCCCCCGCTTGAACTCCTCGTCCTTGGCGATCTCGGCCAGCGCCTCGTCGCGGCGCTGCTCGGTGGCCGCCCGCTTCTCCCGGGTCTCGGCCAGCCGCTGCTCCACGCCGTCCAGCACGCTCTGCGCGGTCTCCCGCTGCTCCATCAGCTCCAGCTCGGCGTCCTCCAGGTCGCTCTGGCGCCGGTTCAGCGAGACCAGCTCGTGCTGGAGCGCCTCCAGCTCCCGGGCTGGCCCGGTGCCGGCGGCCAACCGGTTCTGGTCCTTCTCCTTGCGGGCCCGGACCTGCTCGACGTCCTTCTCCAGCCGGCTGATGTCGCGGTCCAGGTCGTCGACCGCCACCTGGGCGCGGACCCGCTCGTCCTCCAGTGACGACAGCTCCCGGGCCAGCGCCTCCAACTCGGCCCGCTCGGGCAGCGAGCGCCGGCGGTGGGCGAGCTGAGCGAGGTTGGTGTCGATCGCCTGGAGGTCGAGCAGGCGGCGCTGCACCTGGGGGTCAGCCTTCACGGTCGGGCTCCTTGTCGTCCACAACGGGTGCGGCGGCGTGCACGGTCCACGGGTCGGTGTCCAGGTCGGACACCAGCGTCTCGACGCCCGGCGCCTCCCGCAGGAGGGCGGCCAGGTCGTCCAGCCACGGTCGTTCGGTCGCCCAGTGGGCGGCGTCGATCAGGGCGGGACCATCGGCGGCGAGGTGCTCGCCGGCCGGGTGGTGCCGCAGGTCGGCGGTGAGAAACGCGTCCACCCCGGCGGCGGTCGCGGCACCGAGGAAACTGTCTCCCGACCCGCCGCTGACGGCGAGGGTACGAACCATACGCCCGGGATCCCCCGCGGCGCGAACTCCCCACGACGTGACGGGAAGCACCGCGGCGGCGTGCCGGGTCAGCTCGGCGAGGGTCATCGGGCGGGGCAGCTCGCCGATCCGGCCGATACCCCGGTCGTCGCCGTGGGCGGGCGAGGAGGGTGCCGGCCGGTGCAGCGGGCGCAGCCCGGTCAACCCGAACCGGGCGGCGAGGGCGTCGGAGACGCCCGGGGAGGCCACGTCGGCGTTGGTGTGCGCCACGTAGAGCGCCACGCCGGCCCGGATCAGCTGATGGACGATCCGCCCCTTGAACGTCGTCGGGGCGACCGAGGAGACCCCGCGCAGCAGCAGCGGATGGTGCGCGACGATCATGTCCACGCCGGCGGCCAGCGCCTCAGCGACCGTCTCGGGCACCACGTCGACGACGCAGAGCACCCGGCGGACCGGGGCCGCCGGCTCGCCGAGCACCAGACCCACCCGGTCCCACTCCTCCGCCCAGACCGGCGGGTAGCGCCGTTCCAGCTCGGCGACCACGTCGGTCACCGTGGGGGTGGATCCGCATACGCTCACGGCGGGCCAGCTTACCGTCGCGCGGGCCTCCGGGCGGCGATGCCCGGCCCGGCCGCGCCGGTCGGGCCGGCGAACCGGACGCCCGCCCGGCGGTCGGACGACGAGCCGGACGGCCCCTTCGGCGGTCAGGCGGCGCGGCGGGAGCCGGCGAGCAGCGCGTCCAGCGGCATCTGCCAGGGGAACGCATGCAGGTGCTGCTCGCCCGTCCCCGGCGGGTGCAGGGCGACCACGTGATCACCGAAGAGCACCGTGACCCCCCAGTCGGACAGCCGCGCCACGCCGGCCCGGAACGCCGGGTGGGCGGCCATCGCGGCGTTGGTGTACGGCACCGCCACGATGGGGACGCCCTTGCCCTGCGCCTCGACCAGCAGGCCGAGCGCGAGGGTGTCGGCGATCCCGGCCGCCCACTTGTTCACCGTGTTCACGGTGGCCGGGCAGACGATCATGGCGTCGGCCGGCGGCAGCACGTCCGGGTCACCGGGGTTCTTGTAGTGCGTCCGAACCGGGTGCCCGGTCTGCCGGATCAGGGCGGACCTGTCGACGAACTTGGCGCCGTCCGGGGTGGTGACCACGCAGACGTCCCAGCCGTCCTGCTGGGCCAGGTCGACCAGGCGACCGACGTTCCGGGCCAGCGGCGAACCGCAGACGATGACGTAGAGCACCTCGCGGTGCCCGCTGGTGTGCGGTGAACCGGCCATCAAACCGGCTCCGCGCTCATACCCCTACTCCCATGTGCTCAGCCAACTCCGCTACCGGAGAAGGCGGCGCACCACGTGTGCGACGCAGGATGTCCGACATCACCTCGTGCGCGATCGGCCGGCAGCGGATCTCCGACGGCGCGAGCCGGTCGCCGCGCAGCAGCATCTCGCCGGCGTTCGCCACGTCGCCGATCTGGGCGAAACCACGGGCGATGTCGAGCAGGTGGTGCGCCCGACGCTCGGGCAGCAACGCGTTGAAGGTGGGCTCCACGATGCGCAGCTGGTGCACCTCCACGGCCCGGCCCCCGTCGCCCAGCTCCACCGCGGCCGCGGCCCGGTGCAGCTCCACGTTCGTGGGGCCGAACGAGGTCCAGTAGTGGTTGTGGTCGCCGCCGAGCAGCCTGGCCGCCTCCTCGGCGCCGTTGATGAGGTCGTCGACGGTCGCCGAGTCACCGATCCGGGAGGCGGCCATCGCGCCCTGGAGCAGCAGCATCCCGTAGACGGAGAGCCGGGCCGGGGTCGCCTCGTTGCCGCCCCCCGGTGCGAGCCGGTTGGCGATGGTGACGTTCAGCTCCAGCGCCGGGCGGGCGCGGCCCATCGCGACCAGCGCGTTGCACACCCGGGTGGTGGCGATGCCCGCCAGCAGCGGGTCGTCGGCCCGCTGTGCCACCGCCATCGAACGGTCCGCGGCCAGCCAGGCCAGCTCGCACTCACCGAGCTTGCGCAGCACCGACGAGGCGATCTGGTAGACCTGCCCGAGCAGGTGCGCCGCCTCCGGGGCCTGCTCGCCGCCGTAGCCGGCGTCGGCCGCCTGGGCGTCGCGCAGCAGCTTGGGCAGCGCCCGGGTGAGCATCCCGTAGCGGCCGTACTGGTAGGTGAGCCAGGCGTGGTTGACGGCCTTGCGCATGTCGTCCAGCGGCGGGGGGTACGGCGCCGCGTCGAAGTAGGCGCTCATCGAGTCGTACCGCTCCAGCGCCGCCCTGATCTCCTGCACCTCGACCTGGTCGATGCAGTTCAGCGCGTCGGTCCGCCGTTCCGGGTCCTTGCCCATCAGCAGCTGCACGTCGACCTGGAGGATGTCGGCGATCTCGTAGAGGACCGAGAACTTGTCCAACCGACGGACGCCGCGTTCGACCTTGTCCACCCAGCTCTTCGACTTGCCCAGCCGGTCCGCGAAGACCTGCTGCGACATCTTGCGTCGCCCCCGCCAGTAGGCCACTCGCCGCCCTATGGGTAGCTCGTCCATCTCCCCATCCCTCCCCCTGCCGCCCCGGCCATCGGGCCAGGACGATGTCCGCGGGTGCGGCGATCCTTGTTCATCTTTAGGTTTTCGCTGGTCGCACAGCCTGTGCGTCAGCCGTACAGCCAGTCCTCGTACTTTTCGTGCAAGTTGCACGAGCCGTTCGTCAACCTCAACGATCGTGGGTTACGGCAGTGACGGTGCTCGACATGCGACCTGGCGTTCGCCGGGCCCGATGAGGGGAGATGGCACACATGTGGGGGAACGTCGGACCGCGCGTCGCCGAACTGTCGCCGTTGGAACGCGTCCGGCTGCGCCGGGTGGCCGTGCGCTACGCCGCGCACGGGTGGGAGGTCACCCCGGGTGCCTGTCTGGCCCGCAGCCGTTTCGTCTGCGGCCGGGCCGGCTGCCCCACCGTGGGCTGCCACCCCGCGCTGGAGGACTGGGAGCTGGCGGCCAGCGCCGACCCGGCCCGGGTGGCCACCTGGTGGCGGAGCCGCCCGCACGGCGTGCTGCTGCCCACCGGTCGCGCCTTCGACGTGCTGGAGGTGCCGGCCCACCTCGGCCGGCACGTGCTCGACGCGGTGCAGATCCACCCGGCCGGCACCGGCGTACGCGGGCCGGTGCTGGTCACCCCCACCGGGCGCTGGATGTTCCTCGTCCGCCCCGGCGATCCGCTCCGGCCGGAGCTGGAGCACTGCTTCCACGTGGTCCGGCACGGGCCGGGCTCGTGGATCCCGGCGCCGCCCACCCGGCTGCCGGAGGGGACGGTCCGCTGGGCGGTCGCCCCGGAGCAGGCCCGCTGGCAGCTGCCGGATTCCTACCTGGTGCAGAACACGTTGATCGAGGCGCTGCGCGCCACCGGGGTGATCCTCAGCCCGGAGCTGCTGCCCGGTCACCTGCCGCTGCCCCGGCGGGGCATGTGAACCGGCCCCGGCGGCCGATTCCATCCGGTCGGCGACAGCGTCGCTCAGGCGCCGGTCCTCGTTGACAGGGGGACGGTGCGACCACGCGCCACGAACGGGGGAATGATGTCCACGGACGACAGAGCGTCTCATCCCGGCGGCACCGAACCGCCCCGTCGCAGCCACCCACGGCACCGCTGGGCCGGCACCCGCCCCACCGGCTCCCGGCCCGGCCGGCCCCGCCCCACGGGCTCCCGCCCCGCCGGCACCCACCGCCCGCTCCGCTAGTCCGTCAGCGGGAGGTCGGCGGAGAGGAACTGGCGGGCGTCGTCGGTGACGACGGCGTGGGTGTGGTCGGCGAGCCGGTCCAGCCAGCCGATCCCCGCGGCCCCCATGGCCAGGGCCGCGGTGGCGTACGCGTCGGCCACCCCCAGGTCGGTGCCGACCACCGTCACGGAGCGCAGCCCACCGGCCGGCGTACCCCGGCGCGGGTCCAGCACATGCCGTCCCCGCTCGTAGACGCCGGAGGTGGCCACGGCCAGGTCGGTCCCGGCGACCACCAGGCAGGTCGCCATCGCGTCCCACGGGTGCCGGATGCCGATCCGCCACGGCTCCCCCGACGGCGAGCGGCCGCGCACCCGCACGTCGCCGCCGGCGTTGACGCAGTGGTTCGCCGCGCCGGCCGCGAGCAGCCGGTCCGAGGCGACCTGCGCCGCCCAGCCCTTGACGAAACCGGACGGGTCGAGCCCGCCCGTGGCGTACGCGTCGAAGAACCCGTCGGTGTCGCCCCACAGGTCGGCGCAGGCGGCCAGCACGAACCGCAGGTCCGCCGACGCCTCGGAGAGCAGCACCTCGCCCCGGTCGAAGCGGCACACCTCGCTGTCCGACCGGTACGTGCTGAACCGGGCGTCCACCTCCCGCATCCAGGCGAAGACCTGGTCGGCCAGTTCGTCCAGGGTCGCCGGCGGCAGGTTGTCGGCGAGGTCCAGGCTGATCACCGTGCCCATCATGTGCTCGACCCGGCACAGCCCCGGTCGGGTCATCGCCGGCACGTCAGAACGCCTGCTCGATCGCGCCCCGCAGCGACTGCTTGTAGGAGTTGCTGGTCTCGGTGGCGCCGGAGACGGTGTTGAGGTTGGCGCTCTGCTTCTGGACCACCTCGCCGCCGGTGCCGTTGTACCTGTCCCGGACGTCGCCGCTGTGGATGTCGGACTCACCCCCACTGGGCAGCGACAGCGAGATGGCCTCGACGATCCGGTTGCCGGAGACGACGATCTGCACCTGCACGTACCCGTACTCGTTGTCCACGCCCGGCCCGGTGACCCGGCGGGTCGTCGGCTGCGGCGCCCGGGTGGTGGTCCGCGGCGCGGTCGGGGCCTTCGCGGTGGTGCGGGTGCCCGACGGTCGGGCGGTGCTGCTCCTGCTCGGCCTGGGCGACGACGGCGCGCCGGCGCTCACCGACGGCTTCGGCGCCGCGCCCGCCGGCTCGCCCGGCGGGGCGGCGCTCGGGTCCGCGCCCTGCGGGGTGGGGTTGACCGGCTGGGCGGCCGGCAGGTCCTGGGCGACCTGGGTGGTGCCCGGCGAGCCCTTGAGCACCACCAGCGCGGTGGTACTGGCGGCCAGGCCGGTGATCGCGAGGAACGCGCGACGCATGGGGATGCCTTCCTACAACTCGAAGGTGGCCAGGTGGATCTGCCGACGGGGCACGCCGGCGCGGCGCAGTGCGCGCATCGACTGCTCGACCAGGCCGGGCGGCCCGCAGAGGTAGACGTCGCGCCGGGCCACGTCGGGCACCAGCTGGCGCAGCCCGTCCGGGCTCATCAGCTGCCGGGGGCCGGGGTCGTCGCGGGAACCGATGACGTACCAGATCGAGGTGTCCCGGGCCTGGGCCAGCCAGTCCAGCTCCCGGCTGAGCAGCACGTCGGCCGGGGTACGGGCCCGGTAGATCAGCGCGGCGCCCGGCGGCAACTCCTCCAGCATGGCCCGGATCGGCGTGATGCCGCTGCCCCCGGCGATCAGCAGCGCGCGGTCCCGGACCCGGTGCGCGGCCGTGAAGGTGCCCGACGGGCCCTCCGCCCAGACCCGGACGCCCGGGTCCAGGTCACGCAGGTCCGCGGTGTGGGCGCCGACCACCTTGACGGTGAGCCGCAGCCAGCGGCCGTTGGCGGCGGCGGAGACCGAGAACGGGTGCGACTGCCACCAGCAGCCCCGGGTGAGGAAACGCCAGCGGAAGTGCTGCCCGCC
Source organism: Micromonospora sp. NPDC049301 (assembly GCF_040678715.1). NCBI lineage: Bacteria > Bacillati > Actinomycetota > Actinomycetes > Micromonosporales > Micromonosporaceae > Micromonospora > Micromonospora sp. NPDC049301. Next base: position 351,387 of record NZ_JBFAQO010000005.1, read on the forward strand.
GAGCATCTCCAGCCGGTCCAGCCGCTCGCCGGTGAGGTAGACGGAGATGGTGTCCGGGCTCTCCGCGACCACGTCGGCGACCCGCAGCCGGTGCCGCAGGTTGAACGCCAGCGGCGCGACGACCCGACCCCACAGCAGGGCGGCGACCACCAGCACGTACAGGGCGATCCAGCCGGTGCGCACCGGACCGGGCTTGTAGAGCTGCGCGCCGTGGGTGAACTGGTGCCCGAAGCCGAGCAGCAGCACCAGGTAGCTCGACAGGTGCAGCAGGTGCCACAGCTCGTAGGGCAGCGCCCGTCGGATCGCCCGCACGCTGCTGAACCCGACGAGCACCATGATGCCGGCGGCGACGAACGCCGAGACCATGTCCTCGTAGTCACCCAGCAGCGTGCCGACCTCGGCGAGGACCGACTGGTTCCGCAGGTCCGCGTAGCCGACCAGGGTCAGCGACACATGCGCCAGCACGGCGACCAGCAGGGTGGCGCCGACGTCGCGGTGCCAGCGGGCCAGGTGCTCGCCGCCGATCCACCGCTCCAGCATTGGCAGCCGGCTCATCATCAGCACCTGCACCAGCAGCAGGTAGCCGGCGACCAGTCCGGTGATCCGGCCGGCGGCGGTCAGGGTGGCCGCCGTGCTCCGCAGCGACCCGGCGGGGGTGCCCAGCCACCACGGCAGCACGCTGGCGAGCAGGCCGACCAGGAGCAGCGCGGCCAGCAACCGCCGGCCGCCGGGTCCGCGCCGGGCCGGGATCTGCGGGGGTACGGGCGCAGCCGACCGGCCGCCGTGCCGGGACGTGGTCCCGGTGCGGCGGCCGGCGGCGTGGGTGTGCGGGTACGTCACGCGTACAGCTTCATCGGGGCGTACTTCTGGCGGGGGAAGACCTTGTCCACCTCGGCGTTGGTGAGCCCGAACCGGCCCTGGGCCACCGCGCCGTACACGTTGAACATGTTGTTGTACTCCGGCACGTCACCGGAATCGAGCTTGTCCAGGCCGTTCCAGGTGCCGAGCAGCGAGCCGGCCAGCTTCCTGCCGGAGAGCAGGGTGACCACCCCGCCGTGCCCGTGGTCGGTGCCGCCACTGTTGGAGCCGACCCGCCGGCCGAACTCGCTGGACACCATGATCGTGACGTCGGCTGCCTGCGGGCCGAGGTCGGTGAAGAACGCGGCCATGGCGCTGGCCAGCTCGTTCAGCCGGCGGTGCAGTTGGCCCCCCTCGCGGGTGCCCTGGTTCTCGTGGGTGTCGTAGCCACCCATCCCGACCGTGGCGACCCGGACGTTCGCGCCGCCCTTGATCAGCTGAGCGAGTTGCTGGAACGCGTTGCCGACGCCCTCGTACTTGACGCCCGCGGCGGGCTGGTACGGCTTGGCGGCGAGCTTCTGCGCGGTGGCCAGCGCGCCCATGCCCTCCTGCACGGCCTCCTCGACCGGGTGGTTGATCCCGGTGAAGAGCCCCTTGATGGCCTTCTCGGTGGCGGCCCGGAACCGGTCGTCACCGTTGAGCCGCAGCGAGCCGACGTTGTTCAGCGAGAGCGCGCCGTTGTTGCCGACCAGCGAGCGCGGCAGGGTGCTGCCGACACCGACGCTGCGGAACGCGGTGCCCTTGCCGAGGTTGTCGACGAGGCCGTCCAGCCAGCCCCGGCCGCCGGTCTCGTTGGGCAGCCCGCCGAGGTTGCAGGCGTCCGCGGCCTGGAAGTGGCTGCGGGAGAGCCGCTCGTCGGAGACCGCCGGGATGAAGCCCAGCTGGCCGGCCTTGAGCCACTGCTCCAGCGGCTTGAACGCGCTGGTCAGCTTGAAGCCGCGGCCCAGGGCCAGCGAGTCGTTGCCGAGCAGCAGGTCGGGGCGGGCCTTGGCGAGCACCGGGTCGTTGTCCGGTGCGACCAGGCTCAGCCCGTCCAGCCCGCCGTAGAGGAAGACGTGGATCAGGGTGCCGGTCTTGGTCGCCGCGAACGACGCCGAGGTGGTGACGAACTGGGCGGTGGCCAGTGCGGTGGCGGTGGCCGCGGCACCGGCGACGAAGGTCCGTCGGGTGACGCCGCGACCGTCCTGCTGGGCCTCCTCCAGGTCCTCCAGGGTGCGGTAGCGGTCGGCCTCGGCGGCGTTCTCGGCGGCAACGAGGTCGGCCTCCGCCCGCAGCAGCGCCTCGGCCGGGTTGTCGGCCAGCCGCCGCAGGTCGGGGCATTCGGGGTGCAGGGGGAAAGAGTTGTACACAGTCTTCTCCATCGGGTGCCTCACCGGAGGTGGTGCTGGGGGGACGCGAGGATCGCCCGCGCGACGGCGGTGATGGCCCCGTTGAACGTGGCATCGACCTTGGCGCTCGCCGGCACGCCGGCCACGCCGAGGATCAGGTTCTTCTCCCGTGCGCTCAGCTTCTGGTTCACCAGCCGCTGGGCGAGCGCGTCCACGTACGCCCCGGCGGTGGCCGGCGGCTTGGCGACGAGCTTCTCCGGCGCCGTGTACGTGAAGGAGGTGCGGTAGCCGGCCACGATCTCACCGGCCTCGTTCCAGCCGTTGACCATGGTGCCGGCCGAGGTCCAGGCGACGTAGACGTCCGGGTAGCCGTCCGGGGTGGGGTGGCCCATCGGGGACTGGCCCAGCTCGCGCAGCTTGTCGTGGATCTGCCGCAGGCCGCGCGCGAACGGGGTGCGCTTGTTGTCGCCGTTGTCGTGCTTGGGCGACGGATCCGGCGAGACGCCCAGGACGCGGTATGTGGAAACCAGGTACTCCATCGGCCGGCGCACCTTCTGGCCGACGGCCGCCCAGAACTCCGAGGAGCTGAACAGGGCCATCAGCACCGGCTTGATGAAGCCGTTGTTGGTGGTGTACGTCTTGGCCAGCCGGTCCACGAGGGACTTCGGCGGGGTGTCCGAGACGAACCGGGTCGCCAGGCTCTGCGCCACATACTTCGCGGTCGACGGGTGCAGCGCGATGTAGGTGATGTATTTGTCGATCGCCGCCTCGGCCTTCTTCGGGTCCGCCGAGTTGTTGGCGTGCGTGAAGCCGAGGATCTTCACCTTGCCGACGTAGTGCTGCTCGGGCTTGAAGACGTACTTGCCGTCCTCGACGCCGCGGCCGGTCTGGAGCATGGCCGCCTGGCGCACGTCCGGCTCCTTGTAGCCGCCGTCCACGCCGACCGAGTACAGCTCCAGGTTCTCCCGGGCGAGGTTCTCGTTGATCGCGTCCTTGCGGGAGTCCTTCTGGTTCAGGTAGATCAGCAGCGCGGGGTGCTTGTTCGCCGCGACCAGCATCTCCGGGTAGCTGCCCAGCGCGTGCGCCCGCACCACGTCCTTGTCGAACGAGTTGCGGTACACCTCGCCGCCGTCGAACTCGGCGGCGACGTGCAGGAAGTCGTTCCAGAAGTCGACCATCACCTCGAACAGCTGGCGCTTCGACCAGATCTGCCGGGCCAGCGTGGCGTCGACCATCTCGCGCTCGGGCTGGGCGCCCTGCTCGTTGAGCTTGTCGCGCTGGTCGCTCAGCTGTTGCACCGACAGTTTCTGGGTGGGCAGCTCGGCGAGCTTCAGCTCGGCCCTGCTCGGCTCGATCTTGTCCGGGTCGAGCTGGGCGCGAATCCAGCCGTCGATGCCCAGCTTCTTGATGTCGGCGACCACCGCGGGCGTCGCCCCGAAGGTGGCCCGCCGGGCCAGGTGCAGGATCGGGTCCTTGGCCAGCACCGTCTTGACGGTCACCTTGGTCTCCGCCGCGGCCGCGGCCGGGCCGGAGAACGTCCGTCCACCGGAGGGCGCGTTCTTCTTCAGCGCCTCACCGGCCCGGGAGCCCATGTAGCTCTCGTTCTGCTCGGTGTAGGTGCGCACCGTGCTGGGCTGCTGGCCGCTGGGCCGGGCGGCGGTGCCGTCGGTGACGGTGCTGCCGGTCGCGTCGCCCGCCAGCGCGTCGTCACCGAAGAGGCTGCGGATCTGCGGGGTCATGGCGAGTGCCGCCCCACCGGCGACGACGGCCGCGGTGCCGCCGAGCGCGACGATGGCCTTACGCCGGCCGACCTTGCGGCTCGGCTCGTCGTCATCGTCCAGGGTGGGCAGTCCCGTGCCGGCCGGACGGGCCAGGCCGGGGGCGCCGAGTCCCTCCGGGCCCACCCACTGCGGCCCGCGCGGGGCGGGGGCGGGCTGCCCGGCGTGGGCGTACCCGTCGGCGTACTGTCCGCGGGCGTCGGCCTGGTAGGAGTGGGGCGAGTCGTACCCGTACGGCGCGGACGCGGTGTGGTCGGCGTACCCGTCCGAGCTGTGCTGCTGGCGTCCGTCCCAGCCGCGGTCGTCCCGCGGTCGACGTGGTGGCACATTCTGGTCGGCCATGTACCAATCCCGATTTCTGAAGAGCGCCGAAAGCTGCGACCGGGCAGGTGCGGCAGGTGCGGCGACTGTTGCCTGAGGGGGTTGCTACGGCAAGGTAACCAAGCCCCCAGGTGCCTTCAAGGCGGGTTGAAGGGCCTCGTGAGGGCACTTAAGACAGCGCTCAGCGCCGCATCGCGGAGGCGGCACCGACCGGGGTCGGGCCCGGACCTTCCCAGCAGGGCCGACGTACGCCAGGCAGGCACGGATCGGGCGGGGCCGTCGTACGCGACAGTTTCCGCGACGTTCACCACCACAGGCAAACTTAAGGCTCGGATAAGCCGGACCTGAGGGGCCCTCGCGTCGAGGAAAGTAGCAGGAAAGGGTGAGCGTGAGCCGCCGCCACAGCGGGTATGCCGCCGAACCGCTGAACGCGTGAGGGGAAGGCAGCGCCATGCTCAGCAAAGAGGATCAGCGCAGGTTCGACCAGATCACCCGTCAGCTCCGGGAGAGTGACCCGGCGTTCTTCAACCGGCTGGATCACCGTGTCCGGGCCCGCCGGGGCCGCTACCTGATGTTGTTGACCATCGTGCTGTGGGCGTCGCTGCCGGCGATGACCGTGTTCGCCGGCCGGCTGGCCGGCGCGATCTGCGCGGTGGTGCTGGTGGCGAACGCAGCGATCATGTGGCGGTTCCGACGCCGCTGGACGTGACCGTTCACCGGTCGGCCGGGCCGAACGCCCGGTACGCCCGGCGCAGCCGTTCGAGCAGTCCCGGCCCGCCGATGGCCGGCGCCGGCGGGCCGAGCTGGCGCAGCAGCAGATCCGGCCCGGTCGCCAACCTGGGCGGCCGGTCGGGCAGCGGCACCGGTGACAGCCAGAACCGGTCCACCGCTTCCGCCAGCGGGGTCGCCGACAGCCCGGCGAGCGCCCGAGCCGCGCCGGCCGGCGCCACCGCGGCGTCCACAAGCGACCCGGGCCCGTCCGGGATGGACTCGCCGTCCGGGTCTTCCGGCGCGGCGGGGACCGGCTCCGGTGGCAGCTCGGCCCCGGTGGCCTCGGCGCGGCGGGCCCGGAGCTGCTCGAGCAGGTCCGCGCGAGCCCGGCCGCGCCAGTGCAGCAGCTCGAACGGGTCCGCGTCGAACGCCTCGGCCAGCAGGTAGAAGGTGGCCGCGAGGTGCTTGCACGGCACCGCGAAGTCGGGGCAGCTGCACCGCTGGGTCAGCTCGTCCACACCGGTCGGGAAGAGCGGTGCGCCGGCGGCGGCGAACAGCTCCTCCAGCTCGTCGGGAAGGTCCCCGGCGAGCAGCCGGGCGCTGAAGAACGCCTGCCCGGCCAGCTCCGCCTCGATCCGGGACCAGAGCGCCGCCGGGAACGGTGCCAGCGCGATGGACACCTCGTACGGCTGCGGCCGGGAGCCCTGCACCACGGCGCTGACCAGCCCGGGGGCGATGTCCAGCCGGAGCACCTGACCCGCCCGCGCGTACGACCGGCCCCGGGTCAGTCGGGTGCCCAGCGCGAACGACTCCAGCACCTCCAGGAAGCGCCGGGACCACCAGGACCGGCCGATCGCGCCCCGGGCGCTGCGTGCCCGCAGGCCGCCGTCGACGCGGCGGGGACGGCCGTAGTCGGCGAACCGGTCGGTACTCACGCCGGCGCTCCGCTGCGGTGCCGGGTGGCTCGCTCGCTCACTCCACCACCGCCCCGGCCTCCAGGGCGAACAGGTCGCGCAGCTGCCCGGTGGAGAGCTCGGTGATCCACTGCTCGCCGGTGCCGACCACCCGCTCGGCGAGGCTGCGCTTGTCCGCGATCAGCGCGGCCACCTTCTCCTCCACCGTGCCGGCGCAGACGAACTTGCGTACCTGCACCCGCCGCCGCTGGCCGATCCGGAACGCCCGGTCGGTGGCCTGGTCCTCCACCGCCGGGTTCCACCACCGGTCCACATGCACCACGTGGTTGGCGGCGGTCAGCGTGAGCCCGGTGCCGCCGGCCTTGAGCGAGAGCACGAACAGCGGCGGCCCGTCCTCGGACTGGAACCGCTGCACCATGGCGTCCCGCTCGGCCTTGCCGAGTCCGCCGTGCAGGAACAGCACCTCCCGGCCGAACCGCGCCGACAGGTGACCGCGCAGCATCCCGCCGAACTCGGCGTACTGGGTGAACAGCAGCGCCCGTTCCCCCGCCGCCAGCACCTCCTCCAGGATCTCGGTCAGCCGGGCCAGCTTGCCGGAGCGGCCCTCCAACGGCGAACCGTCCCGCAGCAGCTGGGCCGGGTGGTTGCAGACCTGCTTGAGGCGGGTCATGGTGGCCAGCACCAGCCCACGCCGTTCGATGCCGTCGCTGGACTCGATCCGGGCGAGCATGTCGTCGACCACGACCCGGTAGAGGGCGGCCTGCTCGGCGGTGAGGTTGCAGAGCACCTCCATCTCCAGCTTCTCCGGCAGGTCGGAGATGATCGACGAGTCGGTCTTGAGCCGGCGCAGCACGAACGGGCCGGTGATCCGACGCAGCCGCTCGGCGGCCTCCGCGTCACCGTGCCGCTCGATCGGCTCCGCGAACCGCTTGCGGAACGTCGCGGCCGGCCCGAGCAGCCCGGGGTTGGCGAACTGCATGATGGACCAGAGGTCGGCGAGCCGGTTCTCGACCGGCGTACCGGTCACCGCCACCCGCTGCCGGGCGGGCAGCGCGCGGACCGCCTCCGCCTGCCGGGTCGAGGCGTTCTTGATCGCCTGCGCCTCGTCCACCACCACCCGGTGCCAGTCGATGCCGGCCAGGTCGACCGCGTCGCGGGCAGCCACCGAGTAGGTGGTCAGGACCAGGTCCGCGCCGTGCGCGGCCGTCGTGAACTCCGCCCCCCGGGCCCGCTCCGCCCCGTGGTGTACGTGGACACGCAGCCCCGGCGTGAACCGCGCGGCCTCCCGCTGCCAGTTGCCGACCAGCGACATCGGACAGACCAGCAGCGTCGGCCCGGCGTCCGGGGGGTCCCCGGCCAGCAGCGCGAGCAACTGCACGGTCTTGCCCAGCCCCATGTCGTCGGCGAGGACGCCGCCCAGGCCCAACGACCGCAGGAACGCCAGCCACGCCAACCCGCGCCGCTGGTACGGCCGCAGCGTGCCCTGGAAGCCTGGCGGCGGGTCCAGCGGGGTGAGCCGTCGCTCGACCGCGCCGGCGAGCAGGTCGCCCAGCGCCCCGTCGGCGGTCACCTCCAGCACCGGCAGCGCCCCGGTGTCTTCGCCGTCGGCCAGGCCGAGGCGGAGCAGGTCGGCGACGGTCAGCTCGCCGGCCGAGCGGAGCAGGCGCAGCCCGGCGGCGAGCCGTCCCGGGTCCAGCTCCACCCACCGGCCGCGCAGCCGCACCAGCGGGGTCTTCACCTCGGCCAGTGCGGCCAGTTCCTCGGCGGACAGCGGCTGGTCGCCGAGCGCCACCTCCCAGCGGTAGTCGACCAGGGCGTCCAGCCCGACTCCGGCGTCGGCGCCGGACACCGTGCCGGGTGCGGTGCGGCTGCGGGCGCGCAGCCGGGCGCCGAGCCGCGCCGACGGCCGCTGCCACCAGGAGGGCAGCAGCACGCCGAAGCCGGCGGCGTGCAGCACCGGCGCCCCCTCGCTGAGGAACCGGTGCGCCCCCTCGACGTCCAACTCCATCGCCTCGGGGGCGGCGGTGCGCAGCGCGGCGTCCAGGTCCGGCCAGAGTCGGCTGGCGCGGCCCAGCTCGGCGAGCAGGGTCTCCTGCGGGCTGGCCGTGCGGCCGGCCACGCCGCCCAGCGTCTGCGGCGCCCGCCAGACCTGTCCGGCGTCGACGTGCAGGCCCGGCTCGTCGGCCGCCTGCAACCCGAACTCCAGCCGCCACCGCCCGGCCCCGGCCGGGTCCACGACGCTCAGCCCGGCCCCGGCCGGGTCCACCACGCTCAGCCCGGTCTCGGCCGGGTCCACCACGCTCAGCCCGGTCTCGGCCGGGTCCACGGCGCTCAGCCCGGTCTCGGCCGGGTCGCGGCGGGTGGCGAGGATCGGCTCGGTGACCTCCTCAGGCGCTGGTTCCACCAGGCGGAAACTGGCCCGGACGGGGCCCCCGGCGGCGTCGCGCTGCCAGGCGTCCAGCTCGGCGCGGAGGGTGGCCAGCACGGCCGCGTCGACGGTGAAGTCGCGGCGGGGGCCGGCGAGCGCCGCCAGCCAGGCCGGCGCCGGGCCTCCCGGCCGCAGTCCCCGGGCCAGCGTGGTGGTCGCCAGGGCGGCCCGGGCGGCCGCGTCGGTCAGCGCGTCGAGCGCGTCCGCGACCAGCGCCACAGCCGTCAGCTCGCCGCCGTCCGGGCCGGTTGCGACGGGTGCCATCGCGTCCGGGGTGGCGGTGGCCGCGGGCGCGGTCGCGGCCACCGCGGCCGCGCGGGCGGCCGGTGGCAGGGCCAGCGTCAGGGACCGCGCCCAGGCCGCGTCGGTGCCGGTCAGCAGCGGCCGCCAGACCGCCCGCGCCGGGACCTGCACGTCGGCGTCCGCCGACGATGCTCCGGCCGGCTGAACCGTTGGCGGCACGCCCGTACCCGCCGTGCTGACGCCGGGGAGGACACGGCCACGGGCCACCAGGTCGGCGGCGAAGTCGGCCAGCTCGGCGAGGTGGCGCAGGGTGGACCCGGGCACCGCCGGAAGCTCGTCCAGGGCGCGCAGCAGCGCGAGCGCGTCGTCCGGGGCGTACACCAGCACGGGGACCCGCCACCCGGCGAGGGTGAGCCGGCCACGGGCCGGGGGTGCGACGTCGGTCCGGATCAGCTCGGGCGAGTCGATCGGCGCGCCCGCCCGGGTGGGCAGGGTGAGCAACGCGGTGTCCGGGCGGGCCGGCTCGGCGGCCTCGGCGAGGGCGCTGGCCAGCGCGGCGTGCCCCGCGGCGAAGGGGTGCGGTCGTTCCCGGGGCACCCGGCCGGGACGACGCGGCACGGCGGCCGGCGCCGCGCTGTCCTCGCCCCAGACCGCGAGGCCGGCGGTCGAGCCGTCGCCGGGCAACCACAGCCCGTGGATGACCAGCACGTACTCCCCCTCGTCGACGCCCGCGCCCAGGATAGGCCCCGGTGGGCTAGCGTCGGCGCCATGGTCGACCTGCTGGTGATCGGCGGGCTCGGAGTGGACGTACGGGTCCGGGTGCCCGTGCTGCCGCTACCGGCCGCCGATTCACACGTCGTTGAGCCGATCGAGCTGCGGATCGGCAACACCGGCGCGGGTGTGGCGCTGGCCGGGCGGGCACTCGGCCTGCGGGTACGGGTGGTGGACACCCTCGGCGCGGACCCGGCCGGCGACCTGGTCCGGGCGGCGCTGACCCGGGCCGGGGTGCCGGCGGTGCTGGCCGAGGATCCCGCCGGGACCCGGCGATCGGTCAACCTGGTGGACCCGGGCGGGCGGCGCATGTCGCTGTACGACCCGCGCGGGTGGCGGGGCGGTCCGCCGTTCCCTCCCACGGAGTTCGCCGAGCTGGTCCGCGACGCCCGGCACGTACACCTCTCGATCATGGACTGGACGGTGCCGCTGCTGCCCGCGGTGCGGGCCGCCCTCCCGGCGGGCGTGGGGCTCTCCACCGACCTGCACGACTGGGACGGCGTGAACCCCTACCACCGGCCGTTCGCCGAGGTCGCCGACCTGATCCTGGTCAGCGGGGTGCGGCTCGCCCACCAGGCCGTGCCGCTCGCCGGCGGGCTGGCACCCCGCACGGTGGTGGTGACCCGGGGCGCGGACGGCGCCGAGCTGTACCCGGGCGACGGTACGGCGGTGCCGGTGCCGCCGGCCACGCCGCCGGGGCCGGTGGTGGACAGCAACGGGGCGGGCGACGCCTTCGCGGCCGGGCTGATCGCCGGTCGCCTGCGCGGCCGGCCGCTGGCGGAGGCGGCCCGGTACGCGGCCCGGGTGGCCGCCGCCGCCTGCACCCACGACGGCATGGAGTACCCGCCGGGCCTGCTGCCCGTCGACTGACGGCCGACCGCGCTGGGGTCACACGGCGCCGGACTCGCCGTCGGTCAGCTCCCGCAGGATGTCGGCGTGACCGGCGTGCCGGGCCGTCTCCTCGATCATGTGCACCAGGATCCAACGCAGCGACACCTCGCCGAGCTGCGGGTGCGGCACCACGTGGTCGAGGTCGAAGCTGGCGGCCACCGCCCGGGACCGGGCGCAGGCCCGCTCGTACGCCTCGGTGAGCGCGGCGACGGTGTCCCGTGCGTCGAGCGTGAAGCTCGCCACCGCGTCCTCCTCCGAGGTCAGGTAGACGTCTCCGGGCTCGGGGGCCAGCAGGATCGGGAACCAGTTCCGCTCGACCATGGTCAGGTGCTTGACCAGCCCGGCGAGCGTGGTCGCCGAGGGCACCAGCCGGCGGCCGGCGTCGGCGTCGGACAGGCCACGCAGCTTGCGCAGCACCACGGCACGGTGGAAATCGAGGAACGAGTCGAGAACGGCGCGCTCATCGCTGGTGCGGGCGAGCACCGGGGCGAGCGTCGGATCGATGGTCTGCTCCGCCATTCGCCGACCCTAGCCACGGGCCGGCCGTCCCGCTGCCCCGCTATCCACTGCGCGGTCCCGGCGCGGCGGGCAGGATGGGCGCATGGCTTCATCCGTGCAGATCCTCCTCGTCGGCGGCACGGCGGACGGGGAGAGCGTCACCGTCGAGCTGGACAGCAACGGCCGTCCGCCACTGACCCACCACCACCTCGGGTCCGGCGGGCTGGCCGGGGCGCAGATCTACGAGTTGGAGTCCGCCGGCGAAGACGCCCGCGATTGGCGCTACCGGTGGACCGGCCCGGCGGTGTGACCGCCGGCTCAGACCCGGGTGAGGGTCTGGCTGCGCAGGCTGTCGAGGACGCCACGGGTGACCTCGGAGGTGCCCCGGGCCTGCTCGCAGACCTCGGCGACCCGCTGTGCGGTGGCCTCGGCGCGCAGCTCCCGCTCGTCCCAGAGCCGGTCGACCTCGGCCAGCAGTGGCCCTTCGACCTCCCGCTCGACGCCCCGCAGCGCCGGCACGCCGAGCCGCTGGGCCAGGTCGAAGACCTTGCCGGCGTACGGCAGCGGCAGGAACGGGGTGCCGACCATCGCCGCGAAGATCAGGAAGTGCAGACGCATGCCCACCGCCAGGTCGAAGTGGCGCATCAGCCCGAGCACCTGCTGCGGTGAGTAGGTGCCGTGCAGGATCCGCCCCCGCTCGGCGGCGATCATGTGGGACAGCACCCCGTGGGCGTGCCGGATGTCGTCGCGTTCCATCGGCACGAACAGCACGTACGCGTCGATCCGGTTGACCAGGAAGTCGCCGATCTGGGCCAGCAGCCGGTGGTAGCCGTCCACGTCGAGCCGTTCGGCGGCCCGGCCCGGCTCCCGCACGCTGATCCCCACCAGACGGTTGCCGGCCGGCACCCCCTCCTCGCGCAGCAGGTGCAGGGGAAACTCCTCCGGCTGCAACAGGAACGCCGGGTCAGCGGTGACCGTGATCGGGTTGAGCAGGCCCGCCTCCTCCAACGCCATCCGGGACTCCTGGTCGCGGACGGTCACCTGGATCGCGCTGGCGAGCGTTTCCCGGACCATCCCGGTGTCCACCGCGTCGCTGAGCGGCCCGACCCCCACCGCGTACGTGATCAGGGGGAGGCCGCGTTCCTGGGCGACCCGGACCACCCGCAGGTAGCGGCGGGCCTCCCGGTCGTAGAGGATCCCACCGCCGCCCAGGATGAGCAGGTCGAGCTGGGCCAGGACCAGGGCGGAGTCGGTGCGGCTGATGCCCTCCCAGGGCACCGCCTCGACGTCGGGGTGGGCGAGACGGGTGTGCTCCGGGTGACGGGAGAAGACGATGATGCGGGCGTTCGGCTCCTGCGTGCGCAGATCGCTGAGCAGGCCGGTGAGGATCGCCTCGTCGCCCAGGTTCCGGCCACCGTACGAGCCGAGCACACCAATGGTCAGTCCGGCATCGTGCGTCATCCGTCGCTCCTCCTCGGTGCGGTCCGCCGGCGCGTTCCCGCTCGGCGGGTGAACAGTCCTGCCCAGGAGACTGTCCTGGCCGGTACGCGACGCCCGCCGCGTCTCAGCCCGCCGGGTCGATGCGCTTGGCCATCTGCTGGGCGGTGACCTCGAAGCCCAGGCTGCGGTAGAGCCCGATCGCCACGGTGTTCGTGCCGAAGACGTTCAACCCCAGCTCGGGTACGCCGAGACGGGCCAGTTCCGCCTCCATCAGCTGGATCATCCGACGCGCGTGCCCACGCCCCCGGTGCGCCGGATGCACCTCGATGTTGTGGATCCAGGCGCGTCGGGAGCCGGCCGCGTCGGTCGCTCCGACCGTTCCGGGCAGGGTGACCCAGATCCAGCCGACCTCGGCGTCGTCGACCCGGGCCACCCGCAGCAGCACCCCCTCGGTGGCCGCGCCCGCCGGCAGCAACTGCCGCAACTGGTTCGCCGACCGCTCCCGGGCCTCCTCCGGGGTCAACCCCCGGTGCGCCGCCAGGTCCTCGGCGTACAACCGCTCCAGCGGCTCCCGCAGCCGACCCAGCTCCTGCTCCGTCATCGGCGTCAGCGTCAACTCCACCGTCTCCCCCTCACGTCGGATCCAGCCAGTAGTGCAGCAGACGCCGACCGGACGTGCCACCGGGATCCTCGCGGGCGAGCGGGGGCGACCCGACGAGCGCGACCCGGCGATGATGGCGGGGTGCGGATCGCCCACGTCAGCGACAGCCACCTCGCCAACCCGGAGGGCGTGGCAGCCTCGGTCGGCACGACCGTGGCGCTGCTGCGCGCCGCAGACCACCGGGTCGTCCTGCACTGCCCGGGCCCGCTCACCCGACGGCGCCGCCGACCGGGTGAGGTGCCGTCGCTGCCGGTGCCGACCCGGCCGTACCGGCTGGCGCCGCCCCGGCCGCCGGACGCACCGGTCGACGTGGTGCACGTGCACACCACCGGCCCGCTCGGCATCGCCGGGCTGCGCTGGGCCGCGGAGCGGGGCGTACCCACCGTGCTCACCTGGCACACCGACCTGGTGGCGTACGCGGCGCACTACCCCGAGGTGCCGATCGGCGCCGCGTACGCCGGCCTGCGGCTGGGTCTGCGCTGGCGGGCCCGGGACCTGTGGGCGCTGGCCCGCCCGGGGCCGGCCCGGCAGGCCCGCCTGGCGGCGCTCGGGCGGTGCCTGCTGGCGCACACCAGCGTGCTGATCGCCCCGTCGGCGAAGACCGCGGCGCTGATGGCCCCGATGGCCGGGCGAACCCCGATCGTGGTGCTGCCGACCCCGGTCACCACGCCGGCCGTCGACGCCGATGACCGGCGACGGCTGCGGGCCCGCCTCGGCATCGCGGCCGACGCGCCGGTGCTGCTCGCGGTCGGTCGCACCACGCCGGAGAAGAACCCGGACCTGCTGCTGGCCGCGTTCGCCCGGGTCCGCCGCGAGCTGCCGGCGGCACGGCTGGTGCTCCTCGGAGCACGGCGACACCGGATCGCGGTCCGCCGGGCGGCCCGGCGGCTCGGCGTGGCTGACGCGCTGCACCTGCTGCGCCCGGTGCCGCACCACCGGGTCGGCGCGCACTACCGGGCGGCGGACGTGCTCGCGTTCGCCTCCACGACCGACACGCAGGGCCTGGCGCTCTCCGAGGCCGAGGCGTACGGACTGCCGGTGGCCATGGTGGACGCCGCGCTGGCCGAGCGGCCCGGCACCGCCACCGCCCGGCCGGCCGCCGAGCCCACCGCGACGGCGTTCGGGGCGTTGCTGACGCGACTGCTGACCGAGCCGGAGCTGCGCGCCGCGGTGGTCCGGGACGGCCGGGCGGCGGTGGACGCCTGGTCCGGGCAGCGTTACCTGGCCGAGCTGACCGCCCTGTACGCGACGCTGCGGCCCGTCAGCGCAACGGACGTGACGACAGCCGACCCACCTGGGCCAGCACCAGCGGGAGCTGCCATCGCCGAGGCGCCGCGAGGTGACGCGGGGACCAGCGGGGCGCGAACTTCTCCTTGAACCGGCGCAGCCCACGGAAGCGGTACCACCGCTCGCCGTGCGCGTACACCGCCCGGCCCAGCCGACACAGCGGGTCCACGCCGGTCAGCCCGGACAGCGGGGCCAGCCCCAGCTCGACGGTGGCCAGGCCCCGATCCCGCGCCTCGTGCAGCACCTCGACGAGGAGATGGTCCATCGCCGTGGGCGGCGCGTCCGGGTGGTACCGCAGCAGGTCCACCCCCCAGCGGTGCGGCGTCGGCAGCAGCGCCGCGAAGGCCACGACCCGGTCCCGCTGCCGCAGCACCGCGATCGGCAACCGGGCCAGGTAGCCGGGAACGAACCCGCCGAGGGAGAACGACATGTCGGGCCGTCCGGCCAGCCAGGCGTCCGAGACCGGCCGCAGCTCGTCGAGCAGGCCGGCGCCGGGCAGCACCGCGAACGACAGGTCGTCGCGGCGGGCCAGCCGCCGCCAGTTGCGACGCAACGCCCCCCGCGCCGGCCCGGTCAGGGCGAAGTCGGCCAGCGGCACGCTCGCCGACTCCCCCACCGGGTGCACGGCGAGACCCAGCCGGCGCAGCTCCGGCAGCAGCGAGTCGCCGACGTGGTACACCGCCGGGCGCCGGCCGGCCCGCCGCGCCGTCGCGCAGAAGTCGGCCAGTAACCCGTACCGCTCGGCGGCCGGCCCCACCGGCGGCCCGAACGCGATCCAGGAGCGGCCGCACACCCCGTACATCAGGAAGCTGGCCGCGGACGGCGAGAAGTGGAACCGCTTGTCGCCGAGGAGCGCGAGCGCGGAGTCCGGCTCCCGGTCGACGTCGGCGGCGAGGATCTCCCGCACCCGGCGCAGCTGCTCGTCATGGCGTCCGTCGATGCGGCGATGGTAGCGTCCGCCGCGTGTCCGGCCGGGTCCTGCGGGTCAGCGCCGGCGCGGTGGTCGCCGTCGGGCTGGCCCTCTCCGTGGTCGCCGCGCGCGACGAGCCCGTCGAGCTGCTCTTCTACTTCACCGTGCAGGTCAACCTGGCCTACCTCGTGGTGCTGCTGACCGGCGGCGACCGGCTGCGCACCGCGCTCACCGTCTACCTGGTCGGCACCGCCGTGGTCTTCGTCCTGGTGCTGGCCAATCCGTGGAGCGGCTACGCGATGGTGGCGACGACCGACGCCCGGGGGCCGGTCTCCGACGCCGGCAACCTGCTGCTGCACGCGGTCGCACCGCCGCTGGCCGCCGCGGAGTGGCTCACCCGCCGTCCCCGAGCGGCGCTGCGCCCGGCGTACGCGGTCAGCCTGCTCGGCTATCCGTTGGTGTGGCTGACCGTGATCCTGGTCCGCGGCGCCTTCGGTCGGAACGAGGACCGCTACCTCTACCCGTTCCTCGACGTACCCCGACTCGGGTACGCCACGGTCGTCCTCAACGCGCTGCTCTTCGCGCTGACCCTGCTCCTGATCGCCCTGACCGCCGTCCGCCTCAGCCGCCCACGTCCCCCGTCCCTGGCCGAGCCCACACCTGGGTGATCATGAGGTTGACGGGCGGTTCGATCTCGACAAGGCACGCCAACCCCATGATCACCGGGGCGGCGGTGGGCGGGTAAATGGCTTGTCCCCTGCGGTGGGCGGGCGGACCGTGGGGGGATGGCGGAGGTGATCACCACGCGGATCGGTTGGCGGGATCTGCCCGGGCGGGTCCGGGCGGCGGTGGAGGACATCATCGGCGATCGGGTGGTCGAGGCGGTGTCGCAGCCGGGCGGGTACTCGCCAGGCACCGCCGACCGCGTCCGCACGGCGACCGGCCGGCGGGCCTTCGTCAAGGCGGTCAGCCCGGCGCAGAACCCGGACAGCCCGGTCCTGCATCGCGCAGAGGCCCGGAACACGGCCGCGCTGCCGCCGTCGGCGCCGACGCCCCGCCTGCTCGGCTGCCATGACGACGGCGAGTGGGTCGCCCTGGTCCTCTCCGACGTCGACGGCCGCCACCCGGTGACCCCGTGGCGGACCGAGGAACTGTCCCGTGTGCTGACGGCCCTGGAGGCGATGGCCGCCGCGCTCACTCCGAGCCCGGCGGCGCACGTGCCGACCGCCGCCGAGCGGTTGGCCAGGGACTTCGCCGGCTGGCACCGGATCGCCGCCGACCCGCCGGAACGGCTGGACCCGTGGATCCGGGCGCACCTGGACGACCTGTGCGCCGCCGCCGACCGGGGCATCGCCGCGCTGACCGGTGACACGCTCTGCCACGTGGACGTACGCGCCGACAACCTGCTGCTCGACGCGGCCGGCACGGTCACCGTGGTGGACTGGCCGTGGGCCTGCCGGGGGCCGGCCTGGCTGGACAGCGCACTGCTGCTGGTCAACGTCCGGTTGTACGGCGGGCACGACACGGAGGCGCTGCTGCGCCGGCTGCCGCTCACCGCCGGTGTCGACCCGGCCGTGCTCACCGGGTTCTACGCCGGGTTGGCCGGCTTCTTCGCCGACGGCGCCCGGCACCCGCCGCCGCCCGGCATCCCCACCGTCCGCGCGTTCCAGCAGGCTCAAGCCGACGCCCTGCTTCCCTGGCTGGTCGACCGCCTCGGCTGACCCGCCGCCGGGCCGCGGGAGACCCGGCGTCGGTGCGCAATGGTCAGGGGGACGCCGGTGCCGCCTCGAGCCGGTCCGCCAGATGCGCCAGGTCGTCGAGGCACAGGTCGCCGTCGAGTCCCTTCAGCGCGGCGGTCATCGCCCCGGCCGCGCGCCCGGCCAGCAGCCCCACCTCGGCGTCCTCGACCACCAGGCACCGCGCCGCGGACACGTCGAGCAGCTCGGCGGCCCGCAGGTAGCCCTGGGGGTCCGGCTTGCCCGCGCTGACGTCCTCCACCGTGACCAGCACGGGCGGATCGATGCCGGCCGCGCGGAGCCGGACCTCGGCCAGGCGGGCGTCGGCGCTGGTCACCACCGCCCAGGGCAACCCCAGCCGGGCCAGCGTCAGCAGCAGGTCGTGGGCGCCCGGGGTGGCCGTGACGTCGGACAGGTCGTCGTACTGCAACGCCAGCTGCCGCGCCGACGCCGCCGCGACGGCCGTGTCGTCGAGCCCGGGCAGGAGCCGGCGGACGGTGCGGTCGGCGGGGCTGCCGTGCGCGATCGCCAGCGCCGCCGCGGGTGCGACGCCGTACTCGACCGCCCAGCTCCGCCAGGCCCGCTCGACGGCGGCGTCGGAGTCCACCAGGGTGCCATCCATGTCGAACAGCACCGCCTCGATGTCTGACAGCTGCACAGCCACGCCTCCTGAACTCGTCTCACGACAATAGTGCCGCTGCCGTCGCCGGCCCCTCTCCGGGCCGGGCGGATGCTGCCCGAGGGCCGAGTGGGCATGGCGGAAAACGGACTTCGGGATGGGAACGAGGCGTCCGATGGCCGCCAGGCGCGGGGCCGGCGCGCCGACATGATCGTCACCCACCAGCAGTCAGGCGGGCGCCCCGACCTGGTGTGTGAGGAAGGGCAGGACCGCCGCCGGCAGGGCCGGCGCGCCGACGATGTCGTAGTGCGTGTGCCCGGGCAGCACTGCCAGCCGGGCGGCGGGTCGGTCGGTGCCGTCCCAGCCGGCGTCGCGGTGCCCGCCGCCGAGCAACCCGTAGAACTCCGCCGCGTGGCTGGTCGGGATCGAGTCGGCGTCGGCGAAGACCAGCAACGTCGGGATGCTCAGCCGGGCCACCTCGGCGGACCAGTCGTAGTCGCGGCGGAGCAGGTCACCGGTCTTGGCCCAGAGCCGCGGCCAGTCCTGCGGGCGCGGGGCCACCCGCTCGTACACCTGGTGCGGCGGCGTGCCGCGCATCTGCTCGCCGACCCGCTCGTCCTGGGCCGCCATGGCCGCCAGCACCTCCGGATACCAGCCAGCCCGCTTGCACGGCGTGGAGACCAACACCAGCCGGCGCACCAGCCCCAGGTGCTGGATGGCGGTGCGCAGCGCGACACCACCGCCCAGCGAGTAGCCCAGCACGTCGGCCGAGGGCACGTCGAGGTGCGCGAGCAGCGCGGCGATGTCGTCGGCCAGCGTCTCGTAGCGCAGCGGGCGGTCTACGTCGGCGGTGCGACCGTGGCCCTGGAGGTCGACCGCGACGACCCGACGCCGCTGGGTCAGCGCCGGCACGATCGGGGCGAACATCTCCACCGACCCGTAGCCACCATGCAGCAGCACCAGCGGCCGGCCGTCGCCGTGCGACTCGTACCAGAGCCGCAGCCCGTTGACCTCCGCGTAGCTCACCCAGCGCCCCCGCTCGTCGGTGTCACCCGTCCCGATCCAACACCGGGCGCACGACATCGACGAACGAAACCCTGCGATTCGTCCGTACCTCGATCGCGGCGAGCCAACGCTCCCGGTGCCGGTCGCGCAGCGGCACCGCCGCCGCGTCCGCCTCGCCACCGAGCCGGCGCTGGTCGGCGTACTCGGTGGTGAGGCTGGCCAGCACCGACCGGGCCGCCGCCTCGACCTCCGCCGGGCCCTCCAGCAACACCAGGTTGTACGCCTCGTCCACGGCGCGCATCGCGGCGTACGTCTCGTCGTAGCCGGGCGTCGGCTCGTCTCCGCCGGCCTCCACCCACCGCCGGTCCAACCGCCGGTACGCCTGGTCACAGGCGCTCAGGAACCCGACGTACGCGTCCCGCCGCAGCTCGTCGCGGCGCGTGGCCCGCCGCTCGGCGTTCTCCTGCCGGGCGACGGTGAGCTGGTGGGCCAGTTGCCGGCGGGTGCTGCGCGCGCCGACCAGCCCGGTCAGGGCGGCGGCGGCCAACGTGGACAGAGCGGTGATCAGCGCGACGGCGACGGTGTCCTGCACGCGCCCATCATGGCGGTGCCCGGAGCGGGAGCCCTCAGCGGGAGTTGCCGTCGGGGCCGAGCTGCCCGGATCGGCTCGGAATCACGGGTCATGGGCGGTACGCGGGCTTGGTACAGTCGCGCTTCCCCTCGATCGAACAGAGGATCAGCATGACCGGCACCGGGCCTGAACCTGGCACAAGCCGTACGCCCGATCCGGTACCCGCTCCGGGAATGGCGCTCACTCCCCCGGACGCGCCGGAACCTGCTCCGACACCCTCGTGGGTTCCCACGCCACCGCCGCCTGCTCAGCCCAATCACGTCGGCATCGTCGTCGGCATCGCCGGGGCCCTCGTCGTACTGCTGCTGGTGGCCTGTGTCGGCGTGGTCGGCGGCCTGTTCCTGCTCCGCAACGGGCAGACCACCGCGTCCGGCCCGGGAGCCGCTGCGCCGCCGCTGCCCTCGACCGGCGGCAGCCCGACGGCCAGCGCCAGGCCCACCCAGCCCGAGGAGCCCGTCGCGCAGGGGCCGCAGGCCAGCGCGTACCCGGCGGAGAAGATCGAGGACTTGAACCGGGTGTGCGACGACGACATCTACTACCCGGAGTTGCCGAAGCGCGCGGGCAAGGCTCCCCACCCGGTCGTGCTGCTTCTCTCGGACACCCCGGGCCTTCGCCACAAGGACGACGGCTACTACTACTCGCTGGGGCTGTCCGACAAGGTCGAGCAGACGTGGGCGGCGGAGGACCCCAGGAAGGTGCAGATGGTCGCCTGCCTCGACCGGGTCAGCACCGGCTCGACGATCCGCAACTGCACGTTCGACGACCCAAAGCCCCAGACCCTGCCGCTGGTGCGGACCAGTTGGCGTCTTCGGGTGTACGAGGCGGCGACCGGTCGCAAGCTGCTCGACAAGACCATGGCCGGTGACGACCAGAAGTGCCCGTACGTCGTGATGGTCGGCGCGGACAAGAAGATCTACGCCGAGGTCAGCGACCGGGCGGCGATCGCGGCACTGCGCAACCTCGTGAACAGGTGACGCGTGGTGGGCGCGGCAGGTCTCGAACCTGCCACGGTCGCTAGCGGCAGCCTTTGCAGGGCGGCGCGGCTTCCCTGGCGCCGGCATACTTCCACTCATGGATCGCGGAACACAGCGGATGACGTCCGGCGCTGCTGTGCTTCTGGTTATGGCGCTGGTGGGCGGCGCCTCGTGGCACTTCCTCGACAATCTGGAGGGCCGCCTCCAGGAGAAGCTCGGCGACCTCGTCGACCTTCGGGAGAGCCCGCTGCACGAGAGCGCAGTGGCCGACGCCGCGGAGAAGGTCGACAGGGTCCTCTTCCGGTTCGAATACGACCACCTCTACCAGGCTGACAAGTACGCACACTCAGCGGGCCAACACCCCGACGTCAAGGTCCTCGCGGTCACCGGCGAGACGCACTGGCAGACCGGCGTGACCCTGGTGCTCCAGGTGACCGGTCATGGCGTGGAGATCGGCGCGGACGGCTCAGTGATCAAGGAACGCGACGAGCACATCTGCTTTCGCCTCCAGCTCGGCCCGGAGAACGACACCCGCGACGACGACATCGCATGCCCGACGGGAGCTCCCGTACCGGTCACCAAGGACCCGTCGCTCGCCGGCGTCGACGACCGCCTGAAGAGCGCCCTGCGGTCCGCCGGCTCGACCGAAGACGCCGTCCGCGCGGCGCTCGTCGGCCTGCAGCTCGACCCGGCGAT
The DNA here is from genome assembly GCF_040678715.1 of Micromonospora sp. NPDC049301. Taxonomy (NCBI): domain Bacteria; kingdom Bacillati; phylum Actinomycetota; class Actinomycetes; order Micromonosporales; family Micromonosporaceae; genus Micromonospora; species Micromonospora sp. NPDC049301. Next base: position 372,087 of record NZ_JBFAQO010000005.1, read on the forward strand.
TCGCCAGGACGTCGGCGCGCGGAACGGCACCGTTGGTATCGGTTTGCGGGCCTCGCAGTACGACTGCATCCTGGCCCGCGTCACCTCAAAGGGAGCGGAGCTTTGGCGGCCCTCGCACACTCAGCTAGCCCCGGGCGAGATGAGCTGCACTGCGGAGACCTCCTTGAGCAGCGCTTTCGGGAAGTACCCCCATTGACACAGAGTCCAGGTCGGTGATCTGGGCTCTGTGCCGTGAGCTTCCGCCGGCCGCCCGCTTGGCTACTGGGACCGACCGAACTCGGCGTAGTGCGGATGGCTCGACCGGCGTTTCGCCTGGTCAGGTGGTGGTGGGCGCGGCAGGTTTCGAACCTGCGACCCCCCGCTTGTAAGGCGCTTCCAGCACGTGCCGTGCCGTTCACCGACGTCTGCCACCCTCTGGCCGGCCCGGCCGTGAGTCCGCGTCTGTCCACCGCCGTCTGCAACAGTTGATGTCAGTCGCAGATGTCAGACTGATGGTCTCTTATCTTCGATGACACCACTGAAGGACGTGGCAGGTGCCAAGCAAGTCTGGCGAGGTTGACGACTTCATGGCGACTCTCGATCATTCGCTGAAGGCCGGTGTCGAGGAGTTGAGATTGGCAATCTTGGCGTCGAACGCTGACATCTCAGAGCATGTGAAATGGAACGCCCCGAGCTTCCGGTACAACGGAGAGGACCGGGTGACCTTCCGGCTTCGACCCGCTGACCGTCTGCAACTCATCTTCCACCGTGGAGCGAAGGTCCGATCGGACCTTGCCGAGTTTACCTTCCAAGATCCCACTGGGCTGATGACATGGCTGGCACCCGACCGGGGCGTCGTGACCTTCCCAGACCTAGAAGCCATCCAGTCCCAGCAGGCAGCTGTGGTGTCCTTGGTAAACCACTGGGTCCGGGCATAGCGCTACCCAACACTGGCGGGTGTCAGGTCACGACCCCCCGCGGGGGGATGCGGTCTCAAGCTGTCGGTTGCTGCCAGCCGGTGGCAGCCGGCGTCGGCGAGCAGATGGCGAGCATCATCGGTCACGGTTAGGGACCAACCCGCCCCGATGCTCGTGCTGCCTTCTTGCTGCCTCGCCGCCGGATGTCTCGCTCTACAAGCTCTGCGCATCGCGCCCGTACGTGTCCGGAGACAGCCCCGACCTGTTCCTGGCAGTCAACTGGCCATTCGGATCGGCGCGGCCACCAGCACGGCGCAGACGATGATGGCCAGCAGGATCCGCAGTTTGCGTAGGCCGCGCCACCACGGCACCAGCCAGAGCAACAGCCACACCGCGGCGGAGATGACCGCATGCTCACCCAACATGCCGAGGGTGACTTCCTCGCAGCGGTTGTCACCGAGGGCCGACTCGCAGAGCGCCGGTGCCCGGTCGAAGGCCCCCCCGACCAGCACGACAATCCCCAAAGCGGCAGCGACCACCGGAGCGACGACGAGCGTGGTCAGCGGCGTCAGCAGCCACCCGGCAAGATCACGCCGCCGATCCAACCGGCCAGCGCGAGCCAACGCGGGTGGACGGGCCTCCGGCATGACGAGCACGCTACCTGACTATGTGTGCCAACGGCGTACCCGTCGGTGCCGCGTAGACTGCGCACCGCCAGAGAGGGCTCCTCGCTGCCTCGCTGCCTGACGCCTCGCTTACAAGCTCTGTGCGGCAGGTCCGTCCATGTTCGGAGCCGGCGGCTAGCTCGGTATACCGTCCGTCTCCGTGTCTGCTGGCCCGCCGCCGTCCGGTGCCGTCGCTGTCAGCGTTGCTGTCGACAGCTCTCCGGGCGGCCTGCTCCCTGGGCCTGCTTGCTCCTGCGATCCGCTGTCGGTCGCTGATGATGCTCTCGCTGCCTCCTCGCTGCTCGGCGTGGCACCAAGCCCCTCCTGCCTCGCACGGACTGCACCCGGCTAGCCACAAGCACGGCTCCGATCGATCCTGACCAGGATCATCGGTCCTTACGGCCTCGGAGAACGCTTGATAGCTTCTCGTCGGTCGACCGCCCTTGCTCCTAGGCGCTGTTGTCTACGGCGGCCATTGCTCTCCCAACGACCACCGTCGTCACCCAGTCAGCCATGAGTGAGACAAGCACCAAGAATGCGCCGAAGACCACGAGCGGTACAGCAAACCCGAGTCGAGGAGCCGAGGCAACGGGCAAGGCCACCGATATTGCAGCGACCACGAGCGCTACCGCTCTTAATGCCCTAGTAAAGCGTCGACGCCTCTTGAGGACTTCCCGGTTGTTTACGACTCGAACGTCGATCAAGGGACTTGAGATCGACACACGAGGCTCGCCGTCGGTCAGCAGAGATAGTACGACTATCTGCCGTGACGCCAAGAGCGAGGGTCCAATGCGAAGCGTGCTGCCGGACACTTCAATTCTTGGCTCTGATGCGCCGACCGACTGAGCGACCTGTGCCATCATCTCGTCGTAGGGTATGCCGTCCGGCTTCGTGGCCCGATGAGAAATCTCGATGATCGGGGCTGCGAAGTCAAATACTATGGGCTCTTGGCGGTCGAAGGCACTGGATGGAACGTCCCTCCTTCCGTCATTGCCTATCGCCAGAGAAACGGCGTGAGGGTTGTTCAATCTTCGACCATTGTGATGAACCGAAACACCGGCGGAGTTCCCCTCGGGGGCAACTAACAGCTCTGTCGCCTCGAATCGGTACACGACACGACGTTTCGGTACAGCCACCCTGAAAGTAACCAACAAAGTGATACAGCCGACGAGTAACGTCGCACCAACTCCTGCCAATGCTGTCCAAAAATTGCCTATCTCGTACCACTCTGCCGCAGCCATTGAACCCTCGGTCTTGGGTCTCGTAGGTTGAAGTGGTAGGAGGCTATCTCTCTCGCGCTCGCAGCGCTGCCCCTGAAGCCGGGAGGCGCGTCCACGTCCACTCTCCAGGTCGCCGCTGCTGTCGGCTCCCTGCCCGCTGAGCGTGAGGTCGCCACCAACGGGCAGATTGCCTCAGCGGGGACAATGGAACCCGACGAGGGAGGTCGGCGATGGTTGAGGATCGAGGGCACACCGAGCGGTTGACGGACGCGGAGTTCGCCCGCCTTCGGCACGTCAGGTTCGGCGAGCTGCCCGCCGGAGTCGCGCCGGCGGAGGACCTGGTCGAGACCGTAGACACAGATCCCCCGCACGAGGAGCCGGAGCAGCCTCCGGTGCGACGGGAGTGGGGGGCGTAGGAGCCGCAGCGAGCACGAATTGCGGAAAGGGACGACCCCCGCCGGGGGATGCGGTCTCAGGCTGTCGCCTGCTGCTGTTTGGTAGTGACCCGCGTCGACGAGCAGGTGCCGGACATCGTCGGTTGATGATCCGGACCGACCCGCCTCAAGGATCGTGCTGCCTCCTTGCTGCCTCGCTGCCTGGGGTGCGGTCGGCAGCCACCATCGTCGCGTCGCTGGACACTGCCTTGTAAAGGCGGCTCCGCGCGGCGGATGCTTGCCGATCAATGTCGACGAGCCGCGTTGGAGTCTCGGACGGTGCGGTCCTGTACCAACGGTTGTCGGTTATTGTCGTGCGTCTTGCTGACTTCTCGCTGACGATGGTCACCGCCGCCGCGCGCCCGTAGCTACCAACCTACGGCTCGGGCTAGTCGAGGCCGACCGGTCGCAAGGTGGTGCGCGTAGCGATGTAGATGAATGGACCGGGCTGCTTCAGTAGGGCCTCAATACGCCGCCACTGGCACATGACGATCTCTAACTGCTCGAACGTGCCGCGGGCATGCTCCGTCGAGAGCGCCACCATCCGCGCGTTGTTGTCGCGCACGGCCGCGAGTTCCCTGCGGTGCGCCTGAATCTGACCGTCCCGGGTGAGGATGAGCCACCCTCGCTGCGACACGATCGGAATCCAGTCGAGGTCCTTAGCCCCCGGGCTGGTGACCGGACAAGCCGGCCGTGCCCGCCGCTTGATGATCGCACCCGGGTCGCCTGGATAAGTTACGTCGGCGCGCAGGTCAGCGAGGACGTGCGCCAACCCCAGCAAGTCGGCATCGACGTAGAAGCGGACGTCGGTCACGCGAGGCGGCCTCACGCGGCACGATTGGACGAGCTGGCGCGCCTACTTTCCTCGTACGCAAGGGCCCACCGGACGTCAGGCACGGTGAGGTGAAACAGCTTAGCCAGGTACTCAACATCCTCGCCGGAGTCTGCCTGTTCCCAGATCGTCGCAGTGCTGATGCCCTTCACTGCGGGTCGACCGAAGCGGGTGTCTGGACGGATCCGAACGGTCGACTTCTCATCCGCAGTGGGTCGCCATCCGGCGGCCAGGTCACCTTCCCAGTCCACCCGGTCGAAGAACTGTTCCGAGGGCCCCGTCAGCAGGAGCTGCCCGCTAACCTCCGCAACCATGTGCCACTCCGGGGCAAGCCCCGCCGAAATCTGAGCCTGGTGTACCAGTTCCTTGTTGACGGCATATGGGCGCCGGTCCGCCAACGGGTATGGGACGCCTAGCTCCGTTCGCAGTTTGTCGATGAAGGCACGCAGTTCCTTCATCGGAACCCTGTCCCTGCGGCGGTACTGACGAAGCAAGCCGGCCTCCACGAACTCCGCCCACGTCACAGCACGTCCACCTTGCGGCTCGCTGCGAAGAATCGGCGCGTATTTCACACCACGACGCGTCCCACCCTCCAGCCAGTAGTGGAGGGTGCTCTGCGGTAGATCGAGCAGCCGGGCAGCCTCAGCCTCGCTGAACATCTCGGCGTGAAGGACGGTGACCACGCTGTCAGTGTTGCATCAACCCCTGCTGGCAGCAGTCCGACAGTCGGTTCATTTCAACAGCCGACGTCGTACCCGGTGCTCTGAGACCCCAGCCGCGCTTGCACTGTCGCGCCCGACGCCACTGATTGTCCTCGTTTCGACCCTTTGCTGTCACCGTTGCTGTCGGCAGGGCGTTGCCTGCCGACGACATTTCGGCTACAGCAGCCTCGCGACACCATCGGCCGCTGCCTCGTGTTGATCGCTGGTGAGGCCGTACAGGGGTTTTCGGTCTGCCGAACCAGCGGGCCAACGGACCCCGGCGGTGGCCAACTGGTCACGGTCGACGACTTCGCCGGCCAGCACTGCCGCGAGGAGTTCGGCCTGGGTGGGTTCCAGTTCAACGAGCCGGGTCAGGACGGTGAGCAGGTCGATGAACTCGCCGGTCCAACTCGGCTCCCAGGCGTCGACGTGCACGTCGTCGAGCGGGGACCCTCGCCGCCCGCCTGGCTCCTTCTTGCGGTAGTTGAACCAGGATTTGATGATGTTCCGGCCACCGACGGCGTAGTCCCACACGTCCAACCCGACTGGCCCGAATTCGCCGTCACCGACGGCGATGACCTGCCGTTGCGGGTCGTAACTGATCCTTTCAGGCACCCGCGTGACCGGGGCCACCGACAGCGGCTGTCGCGCATCGCCGGAGGGGAACCGGATCGAGCCGGCTGGCCGCTCCGGGGCGGTAAACCCTTCGCCGTAGGTGTGCAGCCAGAGGACCTGGCGGCCAACCTCGACTGCGGTGCACCAGAGCGCGGGATCGGTGGTGATGGGTACTCGGACGCCGGGCGTGGTCAGTTCGTCGGCGAAGGTAGCGGTGAAGGCCGGGTGAGCCGTGACCCCGGCGACGTAGGCGAGAACGTCTGCAGCACGGGCCTCTACGCCGATTCGTTCAGTCAGTGCAGACGGGAGCCCTGGGGCGAGATTCGGGGTACCGCCCGGGTGCAGGTGAGGTAGCGTGCGGCCGCCTTCCGATCCCTTGAAGTGATCGAAGTCTGGGATTAGGGAAGTGAAGACGACCGCTGGACCGGACTGAATGGCCTTGCGGTGCTGCTCGATGACGAAGACCTGGCCGGGCATCCGAGCTGACCAGAGCTCTCGCCGGGGCCTGTCCATCAGGCGAGGGTCGGCGAGCACCCATTGCCGGTCGAAGGCTCGGTAGCCAACCCGCACGAAGGCGGCAGTCGGTTCAACCTCGTCAATCACCGGGACCCTCGGGTTCGGGTGCGTATCGTCACCCGGCAGGCGAGGTTTCACCTTCACGAGGTTGGCGTCACTGCCTTCCTTGAACAGTTCGGCCTTCCGCTCACGGTCTGTCTCACCAATGAGCGTCGCCCAACGCCGCCTCAGCACGTCCCGGCTGGGCGCGTAGACCCACGTGCGAGTGGGGAACAGCCCTGGGGAGTACCAAGGCATTAGGTCGTCAAGCGCGGGGTAGGTGTCCCAACTGCTGGCGGCGGCCGGGGTGAGGGAAGATTCCCAGTCGGTCCGGCAATCTCGCCAGCCGTCGTCGTCGAGCTGCACCTCTGCCAACGCGGCGAGCTTGTCCGCTCTGCGGCCGGTCAGGCTCCGGTGATGGATCAGTGCTGGCTTGTCCCGGGTGGCGTCAGCGGTTCGGACGAAGATGCCGATGGCGAGCGGCTGCCGGACGCCGGGAAAGATGCGGGTTGGAATGTCGGGGGTCTGTCCCTCGGGCGTGAGGTCGATGATCCAGCCCTCGGAGGCGTACCGGCGTAGGTACTCGCGCATGCCCGTGAAAGCTGGCCCGGAAAGGTAGCCGGAGGTGGTGACGAAGCAGATCACCCCGGCGTCTCCGTCAACCTGGTCACGCGTCGACTCCCACACCTTCCAGGTGGCCCAGCGCCAGAAGTAGATGTAGAGGTTCTTCAGCTTCGCCTTGAACCGTGCGATACCCGGGTTGTACCAATCCTCTAGGGGAGCTGGAGCGCGTCGCTTGCTGTCGAGGCCGGTCGTGCCGTTCTCGACCCAGCCGCCGTCGCCGTTGGCGAGTTCCGCGTATGGAGGGTTCCCGATAACCACAGTGACGTTGGCGCGGGCTTTGATCTCGTTGGCTTTGCGCCGGGCGCGGGCGATGAGCTGCATTCCCGAGCCGAGCTGGACGTCACTGGCGTGGGGGTCGTCGAGCGTGTTGGTGACAAACAGCTTCATCCCCCCTGGTGGAGGAGACGCCCCGTGCGATGCGAGCAGGTCTGCCGCGCGCAGCTCGGCAACCGCGTAGGGACCCATCTGAAGCTCGAAGCCGATCATCCGCTCGGCGGCCATACTGACCGCTCCGGCTACGGCTCCCGGACCGTCGTGAGCTTCGGCGACCTTGGCGATGCGTTCAAGAACGGTTTGCAGGTATGTGCCGGTGCCCATTGCGGGGTCAACGGTGAGCACGTCCGGGTCGGCGAAGCCTCGCGGCTTGTCCAGCCGGGAGACGAGAACGTTCTCGGTCAGCCGGACCATCTGCTCGACCAGTTCGAGCGGGGTGTAGTACGACCCGGATGCTTTTCGGAGGTCGGCGTCGTACTCGTCGAGGAAGTGCTCGTACAGGTGCAGGTAGGTGTCGCGGCGGCCTCTCCGGACCCTCGTCCAGTCGACGGCGTCGACGACCCGGGCGAGTAGATCGAGGGTGACCTTGAAGGCGGCGACGAGGTCGTCGGTGAGTAGCTGCAACGCCCGGCCCATGAGCGAGTGCTCGGCACGGAGCTGCTCGCCGATGGTGTGCAGTGAGTGACCCGTGACGGTGATCGAGTTGGTGCGGGCCAGCAGCAGCGCGAACGTCACCGTCTGCGCGTATCCGTCGGCGAAGGTGGCGTCGTCAGCCTGCGGGAACAGCATTCGCCGCCAGTCCTGCGCCAGTCCCAGGAAAGGCTGAACCTCCCGCTCGGCCCCTCCCCGGACGGCCTTTCGCTCGGCGGCAAGCTGGTCCAGGACCTCGCCGCGCAGTAGCCGCGTTAGCGGGGCAACCGCGCGTACCAGCGCACCGACGCTGGTAATAGGCGCTGGCCGCCACTTCAGGAATTCGGTGAGCAGCTTCTCGAAAGCCGGCGGGGCGGTGATGCTGCCGCCGTCGAGACTGCCGGTGAACCGTACCGGCGCGTCGACCAACTCCTGGTCGCGGTAGAGCCGCCAATCCGTGCCGTTGGTGTAGAGCAGGTTCGGTAGGTCGCGTTGGCGCTCCCACTGCACCCGGTCATGGCCGCGCAGCCCGCCCGGATCGATGCTCTTGCCGGGTGCCTTGATCTCCACGTATCCGGTGATTGCCCCGCCGACACTGACGCCGTAGTCCGGCCGGACCTGTCGCTCGGTGTCGCGGACCTCATCGTGAAAGACGGCCGTCACGCCCAACTGCTTGCCGGCGGCTCCGAGAAGCATCTCGATCGGGCTGCGAATCGCGGCCTCACGCTCGCCAGGGCCGGCGAGCTTTGATGCGCACGCCGCGCTGAAGTCGCGGACAGCGCTGTCCAACCAACCTGCTGTCCCCGGCACCCTTACCCCCGCTGATGAGACCTGGGCCTGATCTTTCCGCCAAGCTACCGGATGCACACTCGGCCGTCACCGCTCGTGCATCTCCGATGCCGACCTCATGCGCCAGCCGCCCGCTCATCGGGCCACGTCCCGCAGCGCCCACCTGCCATCCCGTCTGCCATCGACCCGCCCACCTAGGGAGCGGGCCACCGCCCGGCCCGCCACGTCAAGCGGACCTTGACGCAGGTTCGGACGCTGGCGGGTCGGGCGGTGGTCTGCTCGGCTTGCCCGGGTCGATGGCAGGCGGGATGGCCTACCGCAACCACCCACGGGCCGTGACCCGCCGGCGCAGCCCCGGCCACCCTGGAGCCGGAGCGCCCCCGCCGGAGGCGCCCTAACCGCAACCCCGCGACCGCCGCCAGCTCGCCGCCGCGGCCGGCGTGCGTTCCCCTAGGCCGCGCGGGTTCGTGACCGCGCGGCCCGGCCGGCTGCCGGCCTATCACCTCACCGGTCAACGTCTGTCCTTTCTGCGGCGGCCCTCCGGGCTTCCAGCTCTCCGCGCCAGCCGCCGGGCATCCGGCGTGACAGCCGCAGAGCGACAGCGGCAGCGGCTGGCACGCGCCCAGGCGGCGGCGCGTGCGGCCCGCTCAGGGCCGCCTTGAAGACGTACAGAAACTTTGAACCGCTCGGCCGCCGGCCGGCTGTCCGGTCTCGGGACCTGCATGACAGATCGGTCTCAGGACCTGCGTGACGCCGCCCGGTTCTCAGGCTGCCATGAGTTCGACGACATCATGCAGTCCGATACGACCAGGGCGTTCGACTGTTGCCCACACGCCGAACGTCAGGTCGTGGTGCTCGGCAACCGTCCTCAAGAGGTGTCCATGCTCCGGGGCGCCCTCCTGTGCGAGGTCGATCATGACGCATCGGGTAAGCCGGCGACGTGGTCGCAACACCACGTCGGAACCGATACGGATGGCTCGCCCGAGCCAGCGATCCTCGGGGAAGTCGCTGCCCGGTACGCCGACGAGCAGATTCGCCCGGAACCGCAATGGGTCGACCGGCTCCCCCAACAGGTCATGCAGTCGCCGTAGCGCGGCTGTGCTGATCAGGCTCACCGGACCCTCGTCATGGTGCATGACCTTTGCTTCGCGCTCGATCGTCACGCGGCGGGCCAGTACCTCGCTCACAGCCTCGTGCCCCGCGGGCTCATCCGCAGGGAAGCGGCGTCCGCCGGGCAGTTCCACGACCGGCACCGGATCACCAGAATGTCCGCGCAGTGTGAACAGGCCAGGCATCCGCCGGAAGCGACGGGTGTTCTTCCCGCTGCCCAACTTCCCGTCTGCGTCACGCACTGCCCACAAGCGGTCACCAACGAGTCCTCGCTGGTCGACCTCGACTGTTGCGAGCTGCTCACCGAGCAGTGACTTGATCGGATACCGGCGGATCTCGGCTAGCTTCATCGAAGTCACTGTAGATCGCCCCGACCGGGCAAGATCGTCTAGCCGGATGTGTCACTCACGTCCTGAGACCGATCTGTCATGCAGGTCCTGAGACCCGACACGGCCGCCGGCCGGCTGTCTGACTCCGGTTGATGGTTGACACTGCGGCCTCTGTTGATGGTTGACATGATCGCTCTGAAGTCACCACGAGTTAGCGACTCGCGGCAGAAAGAGGGCAGGTCGAACGGGTCGCGTCGGCAAATTACGGAGCCGGAGACTCCGACAGTTGGTCGTCGTAGGGATTGTCGGATCGCGCGCTGAACTGCTCGCCACCGTAGATGGAGTCGTAGTGGACCTGGACGAGGAGCCGACGTCGGATCAGGTCCCAGAACCATTCGTCACGGTTTCGATCGTAGTTGTCCAGATGCAGAAGAAGTTCGTCGTAGCCGGTCGGGATCGCCATGCCCAACCTTAATGTGCGAGCACGCGGCCGACCCCGAAGCGAACGACGTAGCTTGTTCACCGTGGGCTCCTCCCATGACCCGAGATCCTCACCGTCCAACGTCAGCGTCGTTCCTGTGACAACGGCAGGACCGAGCCCGACGTTGCGAAGTCGCAAGCCGGTCTCACCGTTGGTTCGGCGCTGGTACTCGAATTGCAGGAACGGCCGTATCGAGCGGCGGTTGTGTTCCTGAACGGCGCGCGTTTGCGATACCGAGACGGCCAGCGAGGCGACAGCGATGCCAGTTGCGCAGATTGCGGTGATCGTGTTGGCGTCCACGTTCCAATTAAGGCAAACCGGTGCAACAGGCGGTCGACGCAGCATCCGCTCATGGCGTGAGCGGGCACGCCACTGGGCGTTATGGCCGTTTGTGCAGACCTTGGGTTAGCCAGCTCATCGTGATCGCGTTAAGCATCAGGTGGGGCCGATGCGTCAACCATCATGCGAGACCAGGCAGCGCCGGCAGCCGGCCGGCCGCTACCCCGCCGCTGCCTGGCTGTGCCGGACCGCCTGGTCGACCAACCCAGCGGCGACATCGGGGGAAGACGTGGACGCGTCGATGGTCAGATCGGCGGTAGGAACCGTCTCTGTCTCGTCCCATACCCTGAGGCGTTCCGCCGAGTCGCCGGTCTGGCGTTCAACGATGCGTCGTTCCGCCACGTCTCGGGGACAGGTAAGAGCAACCACGGTCCACCGAACGTCGGGGAAGGCCAGGCGGACAGCATCGACCGCGTTGACCTGGCCAACGTGCACCACGGGGATTTGCCGGTGGAGCTGCTGACGTAGCCCGGGTGCGTCGATGACGTACACCGAGCCATACCGTCGGTTCTCCCACACCACGCCGCCCGAGGCGCGCAGTGTCGCCAGGTCGGCATCGGTGCTCATTCGGTAGCCCGCGGTACGCCCACGCCCGACTTTCAGGCGCCGGAACTGCTGGTACTGGCTGTGAAGCTGGTGCAGGGCTGCGGTCACCGTGTCCTTGCCAGATGCCGGCGGACCGTAGAGGATCACGCCCCGCATCAGTCGAGTTCCAGCCCCATCAACGACTTCACAAGCGCTTCGGCCTGGTCCTGTAGCGGCCTCGCCGAGGTGCAGTTGTTGATGACGACGTGCTCGACCAGCGGGCGAGAATCAGGGTCGATGCGCCCGAGGTAGCCAGCCCAGTCCGCCAGCTTCGCCGCATCTCGGGCCGCTCCTCGCCTGCGCATGTAGAGGTTCATCGTGTCCGGGTCGCAGTACCGCACATCGCTCAAGCCATCGCGGGTCACTCACATGTCGATGTCACGATGATGATCTACGCGCACAGCGGGCTGACTGAGCAGACAGAGGCGTTGCGGAAGTTGGGCGAAGCGTTCGGCTCGACCGGCTGATGTCAGCAGTGGATGTCAGGCACCCGCCCGACCAGGCAAGGCGCTTGGGCTCGGGCGGGTTTTGCCTGGTCAGGTGGTGGTGGGCGCGGCAGGTTTCGAACCTGCGACCCCCCGCTTGTAAGGCGGGTGCTCTCCCACTGAGCTACGCGCCCGGAACGCCCGTGCGGCGGGCCGGAGGCTGGCAAGCTTACCCTGCTCGCCGCCGGCCCGGCGCACGGCTCACCCCGGTCAGACGGCCGCCTCGGCGATGGCCTTGCGCCAGCCCTGCTGGTCGCGGGCCTCGCCCGGGCTGTTCAGCTCGGCGAAGCGGATCACGCCGGTCTTGTCGATGACGAACGTGCCCCGGTTGGCGAAGCCGGCGGCGTCGTTGAAGACGCCGTACGCCTGGGCGACGGCGCCGTGCGGCCAGAAGTCGGCCAGCATCGGGAACTGGTAGCCCTCCCGGTCGGCCCAGACCTTGTGGCTGTAGACCGAGTCGACGCTGACCGTCAGCACCTGGACGTCGTCGTTGGCGTACTCGTCGAGGTTGTCCCGCACCTCGGACAGCTCGCCCTGGCAGGTGCCGGTGAAGGCGAGCGGGTAGAAGACCAGCAGCACGGTGCGCCTGCCGCGGAAGGCCGAGAGCCGGACCTCCTGGTTGTTCTGGTCCTTCAGCATGAAGTCCGGCGCCTCGGCGCCAACCTCGACGGGCATGCGCACTCCTCGGGTCGAGTCAGGGGATGGCACGAGCCTGCCACACCCGGCGGTGCGGACCGCCGGGCGCACGAGGGGGGGAACGGTCGGGCTACTTCTTGGCCTTGGCCCCTCGGCGCAGCACCAGGCGGGCGCCGCTCCAGTCCCGGCCGGCGTTGATGGTCGAGGTCTGCTGAAGGCCGGCGGTGGGCGCGGACTCCGCGACCTCACTCGGCTCGACGTGCCCGTCACGCCCTGCCTTCGGCGTGAGCAGCCATACGACCCCATTGTCGGCCAGCGGGCCGAGGGCGTCGACGAGCAGCTCGAAGAGGTCTCCGTCGCCGTCCCGGTACCAGACCAGCACCGCGTCGACCACCTCGTCGGTGTCCTCGTCGACCAGCTCTCCACAGCGGTCGGTCAGGGCGTCGCGGAGATCCTGGTCGACGTCGTCGTCGTACCCCATCTCCATGACGACCATCCCCGGTTCGATTCCGAACCGGTCCGCCAGGCTGCGTACCCCGTCGGCGGCCTGACCAGCGGTCGCGCTCACTGTCGCGTGCCTCCTCATCTCGTCCCTGCTCGCGGCGCCGGAACCGACGCCGTCAGGCAAAGTCCACACAGTTGTGCGTCCGCGCGCAAGTGGCGCACCGGGTGGAACGGAATTTACCGTGCCAGCAGCGTACGGGCACCGTCGGTAATGGCTTCCGCGGAGACCAGAACCTGACGCGCTGCCGGACCTAATGGTACAAACGAGTCAACTCCGGCTACTCGGCGCGCCGCACCCACATATCCGGCGTCGACCAGCGCGGCGATCACTCCCTCGCCGACGCCGCCGGAGCGGCGTGTCTCGTCCACCACCAGCACCCGGCCGGTCGCCGAGGCCTCCCGGATGATGTCGGCCACCGGCAGTGGGGCCAGCCAGCGCAGGTCCACCACCCGGGTGCCCACCCCCTCCTCCGCGAGGAGGGCCGCGGCCCGCAACGACATCCGTACCCCGTTACCGAAGGTGATGATCGTGAGATCGTCGGCCGAGCCGACCCGGTAGACGCGGGCCCGGCCGATCGGCACGTGCCCGGCCACCCAGGAGCCCGGCTCCGGATAGCCGGCCAGCCACTCCCCGTCGCCCTCGGCGTACAGGTCACGGGTGTGGTAGAGCGCGATCGGCTCCAGGAACACGCAGACGCTGCCGTCCACCGCCGCGCTGGCCAGACAGGTCCGCAGCATGGGGGCGGCGTCGTCCGGCCGCGCCGGCACCGCGACCACCAGGCCGGGCACGTCCCGGAGTACGGCCACCGAGTTGTCGTTGTGGAAGTGCCCGCCGAACCCCTCCTGGTACGCCAGCCCGGCCACCCGCACCACCATCGGGTTGCGGAACGCGCCCCGCGAGAAGAACTGCATCGTGGCCGCCTCGCCGCGCAACTGGTCCTCGGCGTTGTGCAGGTACGCCAGGTACTGGATCTCCGGCACCGGCAGCAACCCGGCCAGCCCGGCGCCCAGCCCCAACCCGAGCACCGAGGTCTCGTCCAGCAGCGTGTCGAAGACCCGGGCCGCCCCGAACCGGTCGCGCAGCCCCTTCGTCACCCCGTACACGCCGCCCTTGGCGGCCACGTCCTCGCCGAAGACCGCCATCTGCGGATGGTCGAGCAGCCCGTCGGCGAGCGCCGCGTTGATGCTCTGCGCCAGGGTCAGCGGCCCGGCCAGCTCCGGCGGCTTGCCCCCGAACGCCTCCGCCCGGGCGCCCGCGCCCGGCCCGCTGGCCCGGGCCGCCGCGTCGGCCACCGCCCGCGCCACCCGCACCGGGCGGCGGGGCGCCAGCGCGGACACCACGTCGGCCGCGGAGGTCAGCTTCGGCTCGCCCAGCACCTCCTCGGCGATCCGGCGTACCTGCCAGCCGGTCTCGTCGTACCGGGCCAGCAACTCCTCGCCCGTCGCCACGCCGGCGTCGACGAGCAGCCGGGCGGTGGCGGCCAGCGGGTCGCGGTCCAGGTCCGCGGCGAGCTCCGCCGGGGTGCGGTACGCCGACTCGGCGTCGGCCCCGGCGTGCCCCATCAGCCGGACGGTGCGCAGGTGCAGGACGGCCGGTCGCCGGTGCCGGCGTACCCAGGCCGCGGCCTCGGCCGCCACCGAGTACGCCTGCACCGGGTCGGCCCCGTCGGCGGCCAGGTAGCGGATGCCGGGCTTGGCCCGCAGCGTCGCCTCCACCCAGCCCTCCGGGGAGCGGACGCTGATGCCCAGCCCGTTGTCCTCGCAGACGAAGAGCACCGGGATGCGCAGCCCGGCGTGGTCGTACCAGCCGGCGGTGTTGAACGCGGCCGTGGCGCTCGCGTGGTTGACCGAGGCGTCGCCGAACGAGCAGACCACGATGGCGTCCGGCGGCCACGGGGCGTGCGTGGCGCCGGCCCCGCTGCCGACCCGCACCCCGGCGCCGGTGCGCCGTCCGGCGCTGTCGAGGCGGCGCAGCCGCTCCACGGCCAGTCCCATGCCGACCGCCCGCGGCAGGTGCGAGGCGATGGTGGAGGTGGTCGGCACGATGGCCAGGTCGGCCCGGCCGAACACCTTGTGCCGGCCGCCGGCGATCGGCTCCTGGCCGGAGGCGACCATCCCGCGCAGCACGTCCCGGGCCGCGCCCGCGTACGCCGCGAACCCGCCCGTCGGGGGCGCGGACCCGACCGGTTCGGACTCGGCCGAGCCCCCGGGTGGGTCGGTGTCGGTGGGTGGATCGATGTCGGCGGCGGGCGCCGGGTCGGCCGCGGCCTGAGCGGCGCGCGCGCAGTAGAAGGCGCCGGAGCGGTAGTGCAGCAGCGCCGGGTCGGTGGGGCGCAGCGCGGCGGCGACCGCGGCGTTGCCCTCGTGCCCGGCCGAGCCGATGGTGTAGAAGCCCTCCCCGAAACTGCGCAGCCAGCGGCCGGCCAGGTCGAGTTGCCGGCTGGTCACCTGCGCGTCGAACAGCTCCAGCAGTTGCGTGCCGGTCAGTGGGGCGTCGTCGGTGACCGGATCGGCGGGGTCACGCCGTCGCTGCGCGGCGGGCAGCGCCGCCAGCGTCTCCCGGAACCGGTCGTCGAGATCTTGCGGGGTGGTCACGTCGCCCAGCATTACCGACGCGGGCCCTGGTCGCCCAGCGGGACACGGCGGGCGCCCCTCGGCTCATTCCGGCCCGCAGGGCTCCGGCCACCCGCCGTCGGACACCTTCCACACCAGGTCGCGCAGGGTGCCCAGCTCCCGGTCGGTCAGCCCGGCCAGGAGTCGGGAGTCGGACATCACCTCGATCACCCGGTCCCGCACGCCCCGGCCCCTCTCGGTCACCACGAGCGTCTTCTGTCGCCGGTCGGTGGGGTCGGTGCGGCGATCGACCAGGCCGACCTGCTCCAGCTTGTCGACCAGCGCGGTGACGTTCGACCGGTCGCAGCCCAGCCGCTCGGCGAGGTCGCGGGCCGGCAGCGGCCGGTCCGGGTCCAGCTCGTGCAGCGCCCGGGCCGCCGCCGGGGTGAGCCCCAGCTCGGCGAACGCGGTGCCCTGCCGGTGCCGCAGGGCGGCGGTCACGTGCGCCATCCGGCGCATCACGTCGGCGGCCAGGCCGACACGGTCCACCGGCCCGCCGGTTGCGGGAACGACCTCCTGCGCCACGGCCACATCGTACGCAGCGGGCCGGCCGGTCAGCCCAGCGATCGGGACCGGTCACGCCGGGTCGAGCGGACCTCGGCCGGCGCGGCGTGGGCCGACGGCGCGCGGAGTGGACCGGGACATCGACGGTGCTGATCGGTGTTCGACTGCCGGCGACGAGCTGGGGCCCTCGCCGTCACCTGCCGGCCACCGGGGCTCGCGAGGCTGCCGGAGTCACGAGAGATCGGACTCTGGGGAGGATTTCATGTCACTGTCCCGACGTACCATCCTGCTGTCCGGCGCCGCCCTCGGCGCCGCTGGCGCCGTCACCGGGGTGCCGGTGGCGGCCGGCGCCGCGGCGGCCCGCCGCCCGCTGGCCTACCCGTTCACCCTCGGCGTGGCCTCCGGCGACCCCGATCACGACGGGTTCGTGCTGTGGACCCGACTGGCTCCGCAGCCGCTCGCCGAGGACGGCCTCGGCGGCATGCCGGACCGCGACGTCCCGGTGCACTGGGAACTGGCCGCCGACGAGCGGTTCCGGCACGTCGTGCGTCGCGGCGTCGCGGTCGCCCGCACCCGCTCGGCCCACAGCGTGCACGTGGAGCTGGCCGGCCTGCTGCCCGGCCGGGAGTACTTCTACCGGTTCCGCGCCGAGCGGCACCTCTCGGCGGTCGGGCGCACCCGCACCGCCCCGGCGCCGTGGACCATGCCGGCCGCGCTGGCGATGGGCTTCGCCTCCTGCTCCCAGTACGAGCACGGCTACTTCACCGCCTATCGGCGGCTGGCCGAGACCGAACCGGAGCTGATCCTGCACCTGGGCGACTACCAGTACGAGTACGCCCCGGACACGTACACCGTCCCGGGTGGCAACCCGCGCGACCACGAGGGGCCGGAGACCCGGACGCTGGCCAACTACCGGCAGCGGCACGCCCAGTACAAGACCGACGCCGACCTGCAGGCGGCGCACGCGGTGGCGCCCTGGGCGGTGGTCTTCGACGACCACGAGGTGGAGAACAACTGGGCCGACGACGTGCCGGAGGCGCCGGACCCGGAGTTCCCCGCCCGGCGGGCGGCGGCGTTCCAGGCGTACTACGAGAACATGCCGCTGCGACGCACCTCCATCCCGCGCGGCGTCGACATGCAGCTCTACCGGCGGGTGCGCTGGGGCCGGCTGGCCACCTTCCACATGCTCGACACCCGGCAGTACCGCGACGACCAGGCCTGCGGCGACGGGTACGACGCCTGCCCGGCGGCCTCCGACCCGGCCCGGTCGATCACCGGCGCCGAGCAGGAGGCGTGGCTGCTGGACGGCTTCCGCCGCTCGGACGCCCGCTGGGACATCCTCGGTCAGCAGGTGTTCTTCGCCCAGCGGGACAACAACGCCGGCCCGCTCACCGTCACCAGCATGGACGCCTGGGACGGCTACGTCGCCTCGCGGGACCGGATCACCCGGGGCTGGCTGGCCGCCGGGGTGCGCAACCCGGTGGTGCTGACCGGTGACGTGCACGCGCACTGGGCCAGCGACCTGAAGCTGGACTACGCCGACCCGACCTCGCGCACCGTCGGCACCGAGCTGGTCTGCTCCTCGATCACCTCGACCGGCGACGGCGCGGACTCGGCGTCTGGGTCGCACCCGTGGTTCCCGTTCAACCCGCACCTGCGCTTCCAGAACAACCTGCGGGGGTACGTCCGCACCACGATCACCCCGGGGCAGCTCACCGCTGACTTCGACGTGCTGCCGTACGTCAGCCGGCCGGGCGCGCCGGCGTACACCCGGGCCTCGTTCGTGATCGAGGACCGGGTGCCCGGCCTGCACCAGACGGCCGACAACCCGATCCCGTCGGCGGCCCGCACGGCCACCGGCGCGGGTGCGGACGAGGGCCAGCGCACGGTGGACCAGGAAACGCTCCGCCCCTGACTCCACGCCGCGGTCCGCGCGACGTCAGGGAAGGTGTCGCCTCGGCACGTGGGGCGGCGGCGGATTCCCCGACGTTGCGCGGATCCCGGGGGCCTCAGGCCGGGAGGAAGGAGAAGCGGACCTGGCGGACCGGGTTGTCGCCGTTGGTGTCGACCAGGCAGAGCGACTGCCAGGTGCCCAGCGCGAGCCGGCCGCCGAGCACCGGCAGCGTCGCGTACGGCGGGACGAACGCCGGCAGCACGTGGTCGCGACCGTGGCCGGCCGAACCGTGCCGGTGCCGCCAGCGGTCGTCGACGGGGAGCAGGTCGTCCAGCGCGGTGAGCAGGTCGCCGTCGGAGCCGGAGCCGGTCTCGATGATCGCCAGGCCGGCGGTGGCGTGCGGCACGAAGACGTGCAGCAGGCCGTCGCCCTCGCTGGACACGAACCCCTGGGCCTCGGCGGTGATGTCCCGGACGGCCGGCCGGGTCCCGGTCTGGACGGTGATCACGTCACTGCGCATACGTCGCATTCTGCCGCAGTAGCGGCTCAGCAGCCGCTGCCACCGGACGACGCCGAAGGACCGGAGGCGCCCGTAGCGCTAAGTTACCGGCGGGTACCTGTGTTCAGCGTCGCGTCAAGGGGACCTAGACGTGACGACGGGTGCCACCAGGGGGCAGGATGGCGCTAGAGACCTATCCCACACACAACCGAGGGAACGCCTGTGGCTACGGAACGCAAGCGCCCGGTGATCAGCGACGGCCTACCGAGCCAGCTTCCGGACATCGACCCTGACGAAACAAGCGAATGGGTCGAGTCGCTTGACGGTGTCATCGACGAGCGCGGTGCCAAACGTGCCCGCTACGTCATGCTGCGCCTGCTGGAGCGGGCCCGTGAGCGCCAGGTCGGGGTACCGCCCCTGACCACCACCGACTACATCAACACCATCCCGTCGGAGCGCGAACCGTGGTTCCCGGGCGACGAGCACGTCGAGCGGCGCATCCGGGCCTACGTCCGGTGGAACGCGGCGATGCTGGTGCACCGGGCGCAGCGCCCGGAGATCGGCGTCGGCGGGCACATCTCCACCTTCGCCAGCTCGGCGTCGCTCTACGAGGTGGGCTTCAACCACTTCTTCCGGGGCAAGAACCACCCGGGTGGCGGCGACCACATCTTCTACCAGGGCCACGCCTCCCCGGGCATGTACGCGCGGGCATTCCTGGAGGGGCGGCTCAGCGAGCACCAGCTCGACGGGTTCCGCCAGGAGCTGTCACACCCGGGCGGCGGGCTGCCGTCGTACCCGCACCCGCGGCTGATGCCGGACTTCTGGGAGTTCCCCACCGTCTCGATGGGCCTCGGCGGTCTGAACGCGATCTACCAGGCCCGGTTCAACCGGTACCTGCAGCACCGCGGCATCAAGGACACGTCGCAGCAGCACGTCTGGGCGTTCCTGGGCGACGGTGAGATGGACGAGCCGGAGACGCTGGGCGCCATCGGCGTGGCCGCCCGCGAGGAGCTGGACAACCTCACCTTCGTGATCAACTGCAACCTCCAGCGGCTGGACGGCCCCGTCCGCGGCAACGGCAAGGTCATGCAGGAGCTGGAGGCGTTCTTCCGGGGCGCCGGCTGGAACGTGATCAAGGTGGTCTGGGGCCGCGAGTGGGACCCGCTGCTCGCCGCGGACACCGACGGCGCGCTGGTCAACCTCATGAACACCACGACCGACGGTGACTACCAGACCTACAAGGCGGAGTCCGGGGCGTACGTGCGGGAGCACTTCTTCGGCCGCGACCCGCGCACCCGCAAGATGGTCGAGCCGCTGAGCGACGACGAGATCTGGAACCTCAAGCGGGGTGGACACGACTACCGCAAGCTCTACGCGGCCTACAAGGCGGCCACCGAGCACACCGGGCAGCCGACCGTCATCCTGGCGAAGACGATCAAGGGCTGGACGCTCGGCTCGCACTTCGAGGGCCGCAACGCGACCCACCAGATGAAGAAGCTGACGCTGGAGGACTTGAAGACCTTCCGCGACCGCCTCTACCTGGACATCCCGGACTCGGCGCTGGAGGAGAACCCCTACCTGCCGCCGTACTACCAGCCGGGTGAGAAGTCCGAGGAGCTGGCGTACCTGAAGGAGCGGCGCCAGCAGCTCGGCGGCTACCTGCCGTCCCGGCGGACCAGCACCAAGCGGCTGGCGATCCCCGGCCCGGAGCGGTTCGCCGACGTCAAGCGCGGCTCGGGCAAGCAGAAGGTGGCCACCACGATGGCCTTCGTCCGCCTGCTCAAGGACATCATGAAGGACAGGGAGTTCGGCAAGCGCTGGGTGCCGATCATCCCCGACGAGGCGCGCACCTTCGGCCTGGACTCGATCTTCCCGACCGCGAAGATCTACTCGCCGCACGGCCAGCGCTACACCTCGGTCGACCGGGAGCTGTTCCTGTCGTACAAGGAGTCGACCACCGGTCAGATCCTGCACGAGGGGATCAACGAGGCCGGCTCGGTCGCCTCGTTCACCGCCGCGGGCTCGGCGTACGCCACCCACGACGAGCCGATGATTCCGATGTACATCTTCTACTCGATGTTCGGGTTCCAGCGGACCGCCGACGGGCTGTGGGCGGCGGCGGACCAGATGGCGCGGGGCTTCCTGCTGGGCGCGACCGCGGGGCGGACCACGCTCAACGGTGAGGGCCTCCAGCACGAGGACGGCCACTCGCTGCTGATCGCCGCCACCAACCCGGCGGTGGTCGCGTACGACCCGGCGTTCTCCTTCGAGATCGCGCACATCATGGAGAACGGCCTGCACCGGATGTACGGGGACGCGCAGGAGAACGTCTTCTACTACCTGACGGTCTACAACGAGCCGATCCTCCAGCCGGCCGAGCCGGCCGGGGTGGACGTGGAGGGCCTGCTCAAGGGCATCTACCGCTACTCGCCGGCACCGCAGGTCGACGGCCCGAAGGCCAACGTGCTCGCCTCCGGCACCGGCATGCAGTGGGCGCTCAAGGCCCAGCAGCTGCTCGCCCAGGACTGGGGGGTGGCCGCCGACGTCTGGTCGGTGACCTCCTGGACGGAGCTGCGCCGCGACGCGGTGCAGTGCGAGGAGTACAACCTCCTCAACCCGGGCGCCGAGGCGAAGGTGCCGTACGTCCAGCAGAAGCTGGCCGACGCGGACGGGCCGAAGGTCGCGGTCAGCGACTGGATGCGTGCGGTTCCGGACCTGATCGCCCGCTGGGTGCCCGGCGACTACACGTCGCTCGGCACCGACGGCTTCGGCATGTCGGACACCCGGCACGCGCTGCGCCGGCACTTCCACGTCGACGCCGAGTCGATCGTGGTCGCCACGCTGCGGCAACTCGCCCGCAGCGGCGCGGTCGCGGCGACCGTGCCGGCCGAGGCCGCCAAGAAGTACGCGATCGACGACGTGAACGCCGCCCCGGTCGGCGAGACCGGCGGCGACAGCTGATCCAGCACGACCAAGGAAGGGCCCGGCGCACCCGCGCCGGGCCCTTTTTGGTGCACCCGCGTCCTCGCCCCGCACTCCCGACCGACCGGGCGGACGGAGGGTGAGATGGGGGCGGCGGCGGTCCGGGTCCCTGGCGGGGACCCGGGGCCACCGCCGGGGCGGGTGACGCCGGGGACTCGGCGGATCAGCCGACGGCGGCCAGGTCGGTCAGCCGGGCCAGCGAGTCCTCCAGGTCCGCGCCGACCCGGCGCAGCCCCAGGCGCAGCAGGGCCGCCTTGACCGGGCCGGCCGGCCAGCGGACCACGATGAGCCGCACGATGGTCCCGCCCTCCTCCTCCTCGTCCGGAGTGAGCTGGACGTAGATCTCGGTGCGCGCCTCCGCGCGGGCACCCGCGCCCTTGGCACGTTCCCGCCAACCGATCAGGGTCGGCTCCTGGTAGGCGATCACCTCGGCCTCGTGCGCCGAGCCGCGCCCCGCCTGGACCAACTGCCGCCGCCCGAAGCCCTCTCCGGAGAGCACTTCGGCCGCGCGGACCCCCGCCAGCCAGGCCGGCAACTGCTCGGCCCGCTGTACGACGTCCCAGACCACTTCCACCGGCGCCGCCACGTGCGCACTGCGTTCCACGAGGATCATTTCCGTCTTTCCTCCAGTGAGGACATCCCACGATATCGGCACTCTATGCGCAAAATCGGACGTACCTGGACGGGTTCGGAAAAAGACACGCCGATCAACCATTGCGTAAGTCGTCATCCCGGCCTATGGCGCATTCATCCGGAGCGTCCTAGAGTCCCGAACACGTTTCACGTTGACCGGGAGGGCGCATGCCGACCGCACCGATGCCCGAGTTCCCCGCCGCCTTCCGCTGGGGCGTTTCCACCTCGGCCCACCAGATCGAGGGCGCCACCACGGCCGACGGGCGAGGACCGTCCATCTGGGACACCTTCGCGCACTCCCCCGGGCGGATCAGCGACGGCAGCAGCGGTGAGGTGGCCTGCGACCACTACCACCGGCACACCGAGGACGTCGCGCTGCTGGCCGGGCTGGGCGTGTCGGCGTACCGGTTCTCCATCGCCTGGCCGCGGGTCCAGCCCGCCGGCGCCGGCCCGGCCAACGCCGCCGGCCTGGACTTCTACGACCGGCTCGTGGACGAGCTGCTGGCCGCCGGCATCGACCCGGTGGCCACCCTCTACCACTGGGACCTGCCCCAACCACTGGAGGACGCCGGCGGCTGGTTGCACCGCGACACCGCCGCCCGGTTCGCCGAGTACGCCGACCTGACCGCCGCCCGCCTCGGCGACCGGGTCCGGCTCTGGATCACGCTGAACGAGCCGTTCATCCACATGAGCCTCGGCTACGGCATGGGCGTGCACGCCCCCGGCCGGATGCTGCTCTTCGACGCCTTTCCGGTCGCCCACCACCAACTGCTCGGGCACGGGCTCGCGGTCGCCGCGCTGCGGGCCCGCACCGCCAGCCCGGTGGCGATCGCCAACAACTACTCGCCGGTGCGGGTGCTCGGCGACAGCGACGCCGACCGGGCCGCCGGCGCCGCGTACGAGGCGCTGCACAACCGCCTCTTCACCGACCCGCTGCTCGGCCGGGGCTACCCGGAGCTGCCCGGCTTCGACGCCCGCGTCATCCACGACGGCGACCTGGACACCATCGCCGCGCCGATCGACGTGCTCGGGGTCAACTACTACAACCCGACCGGCGTACGGGCCGCGGAGGAGGGCTCACCGCTGCCGTTCGAACTGGTGCCGCTGGAGGGTTACCCGCGCACCGCCTTCGACTGGCCGGTGGCCCCCGACGGGCTGCACGACCTGCTCCGCTGGCTGCGCGACACGTACGGCGAGGCACTGCCCCCGATCGAGATCACCGAGAGCGGCTGCGCGTACGACGACGCGCCGGACGCGGACGGGCGGGTGGCGGACCCGGACCGGATCGCGTACCTCGACGGGCACCTGCGGGCGGTGCGGGCCGCCATCGACGACGGGGTGGACGTGCGCGGGTACTTCGTCTGGTCGCTGCTGGACAACTGGGAGTGGGCCGAGGGGTTCACCAAACGCTTCGGCCTGGTGCACGTCGACTACGCCACCCAGACCCGTACGCCGAAGTCCTCGTACACCTGGCTGCGGGACCTGATCGCGGCCAGCCGGCCGGGGTCGGCGCGGTGACCACCCTCGACCCGACCCCGGCGTCGCTGCCGGCCGCGCTCGCCGAACCGACCGTGCCGGTACGGCGCGGCTGGATCGGGTTGATCTTCGCGGCCAACCTCGGGGTCTGGATGGCGTTCTTCACGCCGATCCAGGTGCTGCTGCCGCAGCAGATCGAGCGGATCGCGCCGGGCGACAAGGAGACCATGCTGGCCGTGGTCACCGGCCTGGGAGCGCTGGCCGCCGTGCTGGCCAACCCGCTCGCCGGCGCGCTGTCCGACCGGACCTGCCTGCGGGTGGCCGGTCGGGAGTTCGGCCGCCGGCACGTCTGGACCGCGGGCGGGGCGGTGCTCGGCGCGGCGGCGCTGGTGCTGCTGGCCCAGCAGCGCACCATCCTCGGGGTCGCCCTCGGGTGGGTCGCCGCACAGGTCTGCTTCAACGCGATGCTGGCCAGCCTCACCGCCGCCGTCCCGGACCGGGTGCCGGTCGTGCAGCGCGGCGGCGTCTCCGGCTGGGTGGGCATCCCGCAGGCGCTCGGGCTGGTGCTCGGCGCGGTGCTGGTCACCGCCCTGGTCACCGGCAACGCCGCCGGCTACGTCGCCATCGCGGTGGCCATCCTGCTGCTGTCGCTGCCGTTCGCGCTGTTCACCCCGGACGACCCGCTGCCCCGCGCGCACCGGCCGGCGCTGCGGACGCGGACGCTGCTGGCCTCGATGTGGATCAGCCCCCGTCGGCACCCGGACTTCGCCTGGGCCTGGATCACCCGGTTCCTGGTCCAGCTCGGCAACGCGCTGGGCACCCTCTACCTGCTGTACTTCCTCACCGACGGGGTGCGCCACCCCGACCCGGAGGGCGGTCTGCTCGTCCTGATCCTGCTCTACACGCTCGGCATGATGCTGACGGCGGTGGTCGCCGGCCGGCTGTCGGACCGCTCCGGGCGGCGCAAGATCTACGTGATCACCTCGGGGCTGATCATGGCGGTGGCGGCGCTGCTGCTCGCGGTCGCGCCGGTCTGGCCGATGGCGATCGTCGCGGCGCTGCTGCTCGGCGCCGGGTACGGCGTCTACCTCTCGGTGGACGCCGCGCTGATCACCCAGGTGCTGCCCAGGGCCACCGACCGGGCCAAGGACCTCGGCGTGATCAACATTGCCAACTCGGCGCCGCAGGTGCTCGGGCCGGCGCTCTCCGCCCCGCTCGTGGTGCACCTGGGCGGCTACCCGACGCTGTACGCGGTCACCGCCGCGGTCACCCTCGTCGGCAGCGCCCTGGTCGTCAAGATCCGCTCGGTCCCCTGAGTCGGGGGGCCGTGGCCAAAAGCGGTCGCCAGCCGCCGTAGGCTGGGGGACGTGACGGTACGTGTGCGCTTCGCCCCTTCCCCGACCGGTATGTTCCACGTCGGCGGCGCCCGCTCGGCGCTGCAGAACTGGATCTACGCCAAGCAGCATGGCGGGGTGTTCGTGCTGCGCATCGAGGACACCGACGCCGCACGTAACAAGCCCGAATGGACCGAGGGCATCCTCTCCGCGCTGGACTGGATCGGCATCGAACGCACCAGCTACGAGGGCCCGCACTTCCAGTCGGAGAACGCCCACGAGCACCGGGCCGCCGCGCAGCGGCTCTACGAGTCGGGGCGCGCGTACTACTGCGACTGCACCCGCGAGGACGTGCAGGCCCGCACCGGCTCGCAGCACCAGGGCTACGACGGCTACCACCGCGACCTGGGCCTCGGCCCGGGTGCGGGCCGCGCGCTGCGCTTCCGCACGCCCGACGAGGGCGCGACCGTGGTGGTCGACCTGATCCGGGGTGAGCCCACCTTCGAGAACCGGCTGATCGAGGACTTCGTCATCGCGCGGGGCGACGGCTCGCCCGTCTTCCTGCTGGCCAACGTCGTCGACGACATGACCATGGGGATCACCCACGTGATCCGGGCCGAGGAGCACCTCCCCAACACCCCCAAGCAGCAGCTGCTCTGGGACGCCCTCGGGGTCAAGCCGCCGATCTGGGCGCACGTGCCGGTGGTGGTCAACGAGAAGCGGCAGAAGCTCTCCAAGCGGCGGGACAAGGTCGCCCTGGAGGCGTACCGCGACGAGGGCTACCTCGCCGGCGCGATGCGCAACTACCTGATGCTGCTCGGCTGGGCGCCCTCCGGGGACCGGGAGATCGTCCCCTGGTCGGTGATCGAGGACGAGTTCCGGCTGGAGGAGGTCAACCCCTCCCCCGCGTTCTTCGACGAGAAGAAGCTGCGCGCGTTCAACGGCGAGTACATCCGGGCGCTGCCGGTGCCCGAGTTCATCGACGCCTGCCAGCCGTGGCTCACCGGCACCGGCACCATCGCGCCGCCGCCGTGGCAGCCCGAGGAGTTCGACGCCGACGCGTTCGCCGCCGTGGCGCCGCTGGCCCAGACCCGGATCGCGGTGCTCAGTGAGATCGTGCCGAACGTCGACTTCCTCTTCCTCGCCTCGCCGCTGATCGACGAGGCGGCCTGGGCCAAGACGATGAAGGACGGCTCCGCCGAGCTGCTGGACGCCGCCATCGCCGCGTTCGAGGCGCTGGAGTCGTGGGACGCCGAGTCGTTGAAGTCGACGCTGGAGGCGGTCGGCGCCGAGCGGGGCCTCAAGCTCGGCAAGACGCAGGCCCCGGTCCGCGTCGCGGTGACCGGTCGCACCGTCGGCCTGCCGCTGTTCGAGTCGCTGGAGGTGCTCGGCCGCGAGCGCACCCTGACCCGGATGCGCGCCGCCCGGGTCCGCCTGGTCTGACCGCCTCCGCCGCGCCAAGCCGCCCCGCTCGACGACCGCGGGGCGGCTTGCGTCGGCGTCGCCATCCGCACCGAACTGGCGGCCTCACCTTGAAGGAGCCGGGCTAACCATCCTCGCCCCCTTTGCTCTGCTTACAAATGCGCAACAGAAACATGCGCTGAATGTTGCGTGCGGGTAAGCAGAGCAAAGGGGACAACGGGGCTGCCCTGGGGTCGGCCAGGCGTTTGATCCGGGCTCAGCCGCGGGTGGCCCGGCGGCGGAGCAGGAACCCGCCCACCAGGGCAGCGAGCAGCACCAGCGCGCCGAGTGCCCAGAGCCACCAGCGGGGACCGGAGTCGGCGCGTTCCTGCGCCAGCGGCTCGGCCGCCGTCGGGCTACCGCCCTCCGCAGCGGGTGACGCCGAGGCCGGCCCGGCCGACGGCGAGCCGCCCGCAGCACCCGGCGTCGCGACAGTGCCACCGCTGACCGATGGCAGGGCGGACGGGCTCGCGGACGGGTCGGCGGCCGTGCCGGTGGTGAGGGTGAACCGCACCTCCCCCTTCACCGGGTGCCCGTCGCCGGAGGCGACCTGGTAACCGACGATGTAGAGCCCCGCGGCGGCCGGCTTGAACGGCACGCGCACCCGGCTGCCGGCGAAGGTCGGCGGCCCGCCAGCGACCACATTGTCCGGTCCGGTTACTGTGATCTTCGTCGTAGCCGGGTCAGGCTTGGCCAGGAACCGGAGCTCGATCCGGGTGGGCGCGGTGGCCACCCGGGCGCCGTCGCGCGGATCGCTGCCGGTCAGCGAATTGTGCGCGGCGGCCGGCGTCGCCGGAACCAGCAACGACACACCGCACGCCACGCCGAGCACCACTGGCACGATCCGCGCCACACGTGTAACCCTGCCCCCCATGAACCCCTCCGTAAGGGTACGATCCGCCCGCTGATCAAACGACTCCTCATTAGTCGAGCAGAGATCGCAGATAGTTCCAAATACTGCTCCACAAGCTGCAAATCATCGACGTTCTGCGACTCTGTGAGGAGTGGCCCCGACCGCCCGGTCGGTCCCGCCACCGACCAATCGATCCGGACGTCACGGCGAAGCCATCCATCGAACGGGGCGAGGAGGCGGGATGGTCCGACAGATGAGGCGGTGGGTCGGCGTGCTGGCCGGCACACTGGCGGCGGCGCTGCTGTCGCTCGGCACCGCCGGTCCGGCCAGGGCCGCACCGAAGCCCGCACCCGCCGCGGTGGACATCACCGGCCCGGGGCTGTCCCAGCCGCTGCGGTTGCGCATGGACACCCAGCCCGCGCACGTGGTCGCGGTCATCGACCAGGTCAACTTCCTCGGCCGCACCGGCCTGCCCAACGGGCCGAAGGCGGCCAACCTCGGTCCGAAGTACACGGTGGTGGTGCTCGCCGGGGAGACGCCGAAGCAGACGTACGACCTCTACCCCAAGGCGGTCGGCGGCCCACGGATCTACCGACCGGCGAAGCAGCCGGACGCCCGCAAGACCAGCGCGGGTTGGTTCCTCGGCCGGCTCAGCATGTCCGAGACGCTGCGCACCGCGGGGGTGCCGCTGGAGCGGCAGTTCGACACGGTCAGCGGCGGCGTGGGCGGCGGCGAGCGGGTGCTCCCGGAGGACACTCTCGACCCGGCCAAGGACATCGACGAGGCGCTGGGCGAGTTGCAGCGACTGCTGGTGCTCAACGTCGCGGTGATGCTGACCATCACGGTCGGCCTCGCCGGGATCGCGCTGCTGATCCGCCGCCGCACCCGCTGACCCGCCACCCCGACTCACCTGCCCGGCCGCGCACCGACCGTCGCGGGCGGTCGGGCGGTCAACACCAGCGGCGGGGCGGGCGCTCCCGCCGGGTGGCCCGCTGACGCGGCCGGACCGGGCCGTGCCGGTGGGCGCCCGCCCACCCGGGCATCTCGCTGCGACAGCCGGCGGCCGGGTCGGGCTCGGGCTCCCCGGGCACCGCCGGCTCGGCGGTCCGCTGGCGGGGCACGACGGCGTCGTCGTCGGCCCGGTCGGCGGGCCGGCCGTTGGTCGGCTCCGCCGGGTGCGACGGCACGCCGCCGACCGTCCGGCGGTGCTTGGCAGCGGCCTGCGGGTCGTGGTGCCCCGGCCGGCAGGGCTCCCCCTGGGCGCAGCCGTGCTCGGCCTCCCCGTGCGCCATCCCGGTCTCCTCCCGCTCGCACTCACCCGCGGGTGCTCCCCCCGACGTGCCCTGTCACCGTACTGGCCGGGACCGACGGGTCGTGCACGGCGTACCCCGGGGTCAGCGCTTCGGGCGGCGCGGAAAGAGGGTCTCCCGGACCGGAAAGGCGAGCAGCCAGATCACGATGGCCCGGCTGTGGCGCTGGCTGCTGCGGGCGACCCGCGCCCGCCCCGCCACCGTGATCGCGGGCCCGGCCGGCCCGGCATGAAGATCCAGGTCAGCGCATGTCAGGCTAGGGCGGTGAGTACGCCGGGCGGTGGGGAGCTGACGGCCACGCTGCGTCAGATCGAACGCGCGGCGGGGGCGCTGGCCACCGCCAGCGTGGCCCGGATGGATGAGACGCTGCCCTGGTTCCGCGCACTGCCGGCCGACCAGCGCTCCTGGGTGATGCTGGTCGCCCAGGCCGGCGCCCGCTCGCTGGTGCAGTGGCTGCGCGACGGCGGCGGCACGGCGGACAGCACCCAGGAGGTCTCCGACGAGGTCTTCGCCGCCGCTCCCGAGGCGCTGGCCCGGTCGATCACCCTCCAGCAGACCGTGGCGCTGATCAAGGTGACCATCGACGTGGTCGAGGAGCAGGTGTCGCACCTGGCCGCCGAGGGCGAGGAGCAGCAGCTGCGCGAGGCGGTGCTGCGCTTCTCCCGCGAGATCGCGTTCTCCGCCGCCCGGGTGTACGCGCGGGCCGCCGAGTCCCGCGGCGCGTGGGACGCCCGGTTGCAGGCCCTGCTGGTCGACGCGCTGCTGCGGGGTGACTCGCCGGACGTGCTGGCCAGCCGGGCGGCGGCGCTCGGCTGGACGGACGCGCCCCCGGTCGCGGTGGCGGTCGGCCGCTCCCCCGGCGGGGAGGTCTCCGCGGTGCTGCACGTGGTCTACCGGCAGGCCCGGCGGATCGGGGTGGAGGTGATCGGCGGGGTGCACGGCGACCGGCTGGTGATCGTGCTGGGCGGCGCGCCGGACCCGCTGGGGGCCACCGGCAAGCTGCTGACCGCGTTCGGGGACGGGCCGGTGGTGGTGGGTCCGGCCGTACCCAGCCTGGACGAGGCGACGGAGTCGGCGCGGGCCGCGCTGGCCGGCTTCCGGGCGGCGCCGGCCTGGCCGACGGCGCCCCGGCCGGTGCCGGCCGCCGACCTGCTGCCGGAGCGGGCCCTCGCCGGCGACGCCGAGGCCCGCCGTCGCCTGCGGCATGACGTGTACGCGACGCTGGTGCGCGCCGGTGGCGAGCTGCTGGAGACGCTGGACGCCTTCCTGGCGGCCGGCGGCACACTGGAGAGCGCCGCTCGGGCGCTGTTCGTGCACCCGAACACGGTGCGCTACCGGTTGCGCCGGATCGCCGAGGTGACCGGCTTCTCGCCGCTGTCTCCTCGGGACGCGTTCGCCCTCCAGGTGGCGCTGACCGTCGGCCGGCTGGATCCCGTGGTCCCGGTTACCCCGCCCGTCGCGAGCCAGACAATGGCCCCGGCCGTCCGGAAACCTGCCCAAAGCGGTGACGATCACCGCCGATCTTTGTAGGAACCCTCCAAAGGTTCTAGTGTGGTTTGGTCGAGGCCGGCACAGCGTTACCCACGCTTATCCGGGAGAGTCATAGTCGTGCTCGCCGTACTTAGTCCCGGCCAGGGTTCCCAGAAACCCGGCTTCCTGACCCCCTGGCTCGACCTGACCGGCACCGAGGCGCGACTGCGCTCGTGGTCGGCTCTGGCCGGGGTCGACCTGCTGCACCTGGGCACCGCCGCCGACGCGGACGAGATCAAGGACACCGCCCGCACCCAGCCACTGCTGGTCGCCGCAGCGCTGCTCGCCGGCGAGCACCTGCCGCTGCACGACGTGACGCTCACCGCCGGGCACAGCGTCGGCGAGCTCGGCGCCGCGGCTCTGGCCGGGGTGCTGTCGGCCGAGGCCGCCATCACCCTCGCCGGCGTCCGGGGCCGGGAAATGGCCGCCGCGTGCGCCCTGGAGCCGACCGGGATGGCCGCCGTGCTCGGTGGCGACCCGGACGAGGTGCTCGCCGCGATCGCCAGGCACGGGCTGCACCCGGCCAACCGCAACGGCGCCGGGCAGATCGTCGCGGCGGGCGCGCTGGACGGGCTGGACAAGCTCGCCGCCGAGCCGCCGGCGAAGACCCGGATCATCCGGCTCCAGGTGGCCGGCGCGTTCCACACCCCGTACATGGCACCGGCCGAGACCGCGCTGGCCGCGGTGGCCGCCGGGATCACCCCGACCGACCCGGCCCGGATCCTGCTGTCGAACCTCGACGGCGCCGCCGTCAACCACGGCCGCGACATGGTGCAGCGCCTGGTCCGCCAGGTCACCGCGCCGGTCCGCTGGGACCTGTGCATGCGCACGCTGGCCGACCTCGGGGTGACCGGCGTGATCGAGCTGCCGCCGGCGGGCACACTCGCCGGGCTGGTCAAGCGCGAGCTCAAGGGCGACGGCGCCCCGGAGATCGTCACCCTGAACACCCCGGACGACCTGCCCGCCGCGCGGGACCTCATCGCCCGGCACGGCACGACGCCGGGCCACCGGCCCACCATCATCGGAGGACTTTCATGACTGGCAGTCGCATCGTCTCGATGGGGCACTACCAGCCCTCCCGGGTGGTGACCAACGACGACATCGCCCAGCTCGTGGACACCAACGACGAGTGGATCCGGGACCGGGTCGGCATCGTCACCCGGCGGATCGCCGACGGTGAGACGGTCGCCGACATGGCCGCCGCCGCCGCCGGCAAGGCGCTGGCCAACTCCGGCCTGACCGCCGCCGACATCGACCTGGTCGTGGTCGCCACCTGCACCTCGGTCGACCGCAGCCCCAACGTGGCCTGCCGGGTCGCCGCCAAGCTGGGCATCGCCGCGCCGGGCGCGTACGACGTCAACACCGCCTGCTCGGGCTTCGCCTACGCGCTGAGCACCGTCGACCACGCCATCCGGGCCGGGGCGTCGCGCAACGCGATCGTCATCGGCGCGGAGAAGCTCTCCGACTTCACCGACTGGACCGACCGCTCCACCTGCATCATCTTCGGCGACGGCGCCGGCGCCGCGGTGGTCACCGCGACCGCCGACGACGAGCCGGCCGGCATCGGTCCGGTGGTCTGGGGTTCGGCGCCGGAGAAGAGCGACGCCGTCCGCATCGAGGGCTGGCGCCCGTACATCCAGCAGGAGGGGCAGGCGGTCTTCCGCTGGGCCACCACCGCGCTGGCGCCGCTGGCCCTGCAGGCCTGCGAGCGCGCCGGGGTCGACCCGTCGGAACTGGCCGCGTTCGTGCCGCACCAGGCGAACGCCCGGATCATCGACGGCATCGCCAAGCGGCTCAACATCCCCAACGCGATCATCGCGAAGGACATCGTCGAGTCCGGCAACACCTCGGCGGCGAGCGTGCCGCTGGCCCTGTCCAAGCTGGTGGAGCGGCGGGAGGTGCCCTCGGGCGCCCCGGTGCTGCTCTTCGGCTTCGGCGGTGGCCTGACCTACGCCGGTCAGGTCGTCCGCTGCCCCTGATGACCCCCTCGGGCGCGCACGCGCCCAGGTGTGGCGGCTGGCGACGCCGGCCGCCGGAAACCCCCGATGAAAGGAACCAACCGCAATGACCCGTGACGAGATCACCACCGGCCTCGCCGAGATCCTCGAAGAGGTTGCCGGGGTGAACCCGGACGACGTGGCCGAGGGGAAGTCCTTCACCGACGACCTCGATGTCGACTCGCTCTCCATGGTGGAGGTCGTGGTGGCGGCCGAGGAGAAGTTCGGCGTCAAGATCCCGGACAACGAGGTGCAGAACCTCAAGACCGTCGGCGACGCCGTCACCTACATCGAGGCGCAGTCCTGATCATGAGTCGTCCTGACGTCGTCGTCACCGGGCTCGGCGCGACGACCCCGCTTGGCGGGGACGTCGCGTCGACCTGGGACGCCATGCTCGCCGGCCGCTCCGGGGTGAGCGCCCTCACCCAGGAGTGGGCCGCGCAACTGCCGGTCCGGATCGCCGCCCAACTGGCCGTGGAACCGTCCGAGGTGCTGGACCGGGTCCGCCTGCGCCGGCTGGACCGCTCCGAGGCGATCGCGATCATCGCGGCGCAGCAGGCCTGGGCGGACGCCGGCCTGGCCGACTCCGGCCTCGACCCGGAACGGCTGGCGGTCAGCGTCGGCTCCGGCATCGGCGGTGCCACCACCCTGCTCGCCCAGGACGACATCCTGGAGGCGTCCGGGCCGCGGCGGGTCTCCCCGCACACCATCCCCATGCTGATGCCGAACGGTCCGGCCGCCTGGGTCGGGCTGGAGCTGGGCGCCAAGGCCGGCGTGCACACGGTGGCCAGCGCCTGCGCCACCGGCGCCGAGGCGATCGCGCTCGGCCTGGACATCATCCGCGCCGGCCGGGCCGACGTGGTGGTGGCCGGCGGCACCGAGGCGGTCATCCACCCGCTGCCGATCGCCGGGTTCAGCTCCATGCGGGCCATGTCGACCCGCAACGACGAGCCGGAGCGGGCCTCCCGCCCGTGGGACCGGGGCCGTGACGGCTTCGTCCTCGGCGAGGGCGCCGGCATCGTGGTCCTGGAGCGCGCCGAGCACGCCGCCGCCCGGGGCGCCCGGGTGTACGCGCGCCTCGCCGGCGCCGGGATCACCTCCGACGCGTACGACATCGTGCAGCCGCACGCCGAGGGTGAGGGCGCCATCCGGGCCATCGCCAAGGCGATCGCGGACGCCGATGTGGCCAAGCGGGACATCGTGCACGTCAACGCGCACGCCACGTCGACCCCGGTCGGCGACATGCTGGAGATCGGCGCGCTGCACAAGGCACTCGGCGACCACCCGGTGCTGGCGGCGACCAAGTCGATGACCGGTCACCTGCTCGGTGCGGCCGGCGCGCTGGAGTCGATCGCCACCATCCTGGCCATCCGCGACGGTGTCGTACCTCCGACGATCAACCTCGACGACCCGGACGAGGCCCTCACCCTGGAGGTGGCCACCCACAAGGCTCGCCACATGGAGATCCCCGCCGCGCTGAACAACGCGTTCGGCTTCGGGGGCCACAACGTGGCTCTCGTCTTCACGCGGGCCTGAGACCAGAGGCTTTTGAGGCGGACTCCCGCCTCAGCGGTGTACGGAAGGGCCCCTGCTCGTCGCGAGGCGAGAGCAGGGGCCCTTCCTTCGTTCAGGCTCGGTTGCGGGGGTGCTGCTTCGCGGTGCGCTCGTTGCCCCGGCGGTAGTTGCCCGTCCAGCGGGCCATCACCAGCTGCGGGTCGGCGTCCACCTCGGCGAGGAACTCCGCCGCCCGGCCGCCGCGCAACGTCGTGGCCACCCGCCCGTGATGTGTGATCACCACGGTGCCGTCGGCCCGT
The DNA here is from genome assembly GCF_040678715.1 of Micromonospora sp. NPDC049301. Lineage (NCBI taxonomy): Bacteria > Bacillati > Actinomycetota > Actinomycetes > Micromonosporales > Micromonosporaceae > Micromonospora > Micromonospora sp. NPDC049301. The sequence continues at coordinate 405,690 of NZ_JBFAQO010000005.1, forward strand.
TCCGCCCAGTCGAAGTCCCGCGCCTGCCCCATGGCGACACGGTGCCAGGCCCGGGGCAGCCGACGCGACCGGTTTCCCGGCGCCCACCCGTCGTCGGGACCCTGCGGACTGGTTGCCGACGGATACCATGCGGGCGTGCCCGACGAGAGCGCGGACGGCGTCGATCTGGATTCCGGTCGGCGGTTCGTGGTCTGCGGGGACAACGCGCTCGCCCGCCGGCTGGTCACCGAACTGGTCGACCGGTACGCCGTGGCCGTGACCGTGGTGCTGCCGTCGCTGACCGACAACCACGCCCCGGACATCGCCGAGTTCGCCGCCGAGGCCGTCGCGGCGGGTCCGCGCCCCGAGGTGGTGGTGGCCCGCCGGCTGACCAGCGAGGTGCTGCACCGGGTGGGCGTACGCGGAGCGGCGGCGGTAGCGCTGGTGAGCGCGGACGACGTGGCCAACGTGGACGCCGCGTTGATCGTCCGGGAGTTCGATCCCGACGTGCGGGTCGTGGTCCGGCTGTTCAACCCGGTGCTCGGCGAGGGTGTGGCCACCATGCTCGGCGACTGCGCGGTGCTGTCCGGGTCGGAGATCGCCGCGCCGGCGTTCGTGGCCGCGACGCTCGGCGACGACACACCGACCTACCTGCGGTTGCCCGACGACGAGCTGTTGCGGACCGCCAGTCGCGCCACGCTCGATCCGGCCACCGCGGACGTGGTCTGCGCGCTGGCCGACACCAGCGGACCCGAGCCGGTCACCCTCCCGCCCCACGAGGACGCCGCAGACCTGGTGCTGGTGCGGGCGTACGGCCGCCGCCGGTCGGCGCCGTCCCGACCGCGCCGCCGGCTGCTGCGGACCGCCCGGTTGGTGCTCGGCCGGCGCCTACGCTGGGCGCTGGGTGCGATGGCCGGGCTGCTCGCCGTTGGCAGTGTGCTGCTCGGCCAGGCCCGGGACCTGGATCCGGTGCAGGCCGGCTACCTGACCGTGCTCACCGCCCTGGGCGGCGCGGACGCGGACCCGACCGGCTCACCGGTGGAGAAGGTCACCGCCCTGCTGCTGGTGGTCACCGGCGTGGCGCTGGTCCCCACGGTGACCGCACTGGTGGTCGACTCGGTGGTGCGGGCTCGGCTGGCCGTCGCGGCCGGCCGGCTCACCGACCCGCTCAACGACCATGTGATCGTGGTCGGGCTGGGCAACGTGGGCACCCGGGTGGTGCAGGAGTTGCACTCGTTCGGCCTGACCGTGGTGGCGGTGGACCGGGCGGCGACGGCCCGTGGCGTTGCGGTGGCCCGGGAACTGGGCCTGCCGGTCCTGATCGGCGACGCGTCCAGCCCGGAGACGTTGCGGGCGGCATCCGTGTCGACCTGCCGGGCGCTGGTCGTGCTCTGCGCCGACGACGTGACCAACCTGGAGACCGCGCTGCTCGGGCGCTCGCTGTACCGGGCGGCGTCGGGGGGCACCGCGCCGCCGCTCCGGGTGGTGCTGCGGCTCTTCGACGAGGGGTTCGCGCAGCGGGTGCAGTGGGCCTTCGGGATCAACCACTCCCGCAGCGTCTCCTACCTGGCGGCGCCGGCGTTCGCGGCGGCCATGATGGGCCGTGAGGTGATCGACACGATCTCGGTGGGACGGCGGGTCCTGCTGCTCGCGGAACTACCGGTCGGCGCGGGCTCGGAGGTGGAGGGCAGCACCTGTCCGCAGATCAGCCGGCCGCGCGAGGCCCGGCTGATCGCGATGCGGACCGGCCGGGTGGGGCAGACCATCTGGTCGCTGCCGCAGCGGCGGCCGTTGGTGCGCACCGACCGGCTGCTGGTCGTCGCCACCCGGGCCGGTCTGGCGGCGCTGCTGGCCCGGACGGCGCCGAGCGACGACCCTCCACCGATGTCGCCGAGCACGGTCGGCGGGACGCCGCTGCGGCTGCTCACCCCACCGCCGGCGCGCCGGCCGAGCCCGGACACCGGGCGGTCACACCCGTCCGTGAACGGCGATGCCACCGACCGGCCGGAGGCCGGGGCCGACCGCTGACCCGGGCGACGGTCAGGTGGCGCAGGTGGTGGCGGGCAAACCGGGCACGGCCACCGGGGACCGGCCGCCCGGGCGGGCCTTGCCGGCCAGCACGGCGGCCAGCGCGGTCATCGACGCCCGGCTGGAGGAGTACGTGGCCAGCAGCGTCGGCGACGCCGCCTTGGCCAGCACGTACGGGGTGTCCATGGCGACCGTGACCGCCGCGTCGGCGCGCAGGTCACCGGCGCCGTCGCCGTAGCCGACCAGGTGCACCACCGTGCCGCCGCTGGGTTTGACGGCCACGCCGGCCGCGGTCAGCGCGGCGGTGAGGGCCGCCCGGGTGCCGTCCCGGCCATCGGAGGAGGTGACGGTGACCGGCCCGCGCACCGGGCCACCGCAGGCGCCGCGCAGCACGGTGACCGCACCGGCGGCCAGCGCGTCCGCAGCCGCGCGGTGCGCCGGGGTGTTGAGCGTGGACATCTGCGCGGGCGGGAGCGCCGCCAGCCGGAACTTCATGGTCAGCACCCGGGTGACCGCCTCGACCAGTCGGGCCCGGGTCAGCGACCCACCGCGCAGCGCGGCGAGCAGCCCGTCGTACGCCTGGCCGACGTTCGGGGTCATGAGGATCAGGTCGTTGCCGGCGTTCAGCGCCCGGACCGCGGCCTCGCCGGGAGCCCAGCGCTTCGCCGGCGGCATGTTCATGCCGTCGGTGATCACCACGCCGGTGAAGCCGAGCTGGCCGCGCAGCACGTCGGTGAGCAGCTTGCGCGAGAAGGTGGCCGGGGTGCCGGGGTCGATGGCCCGCGCGTCGAGGTGACCGGACATCACCGCCATCGCGCCGGCGCCCATCCCGGCGGTGAACGGTGGCCAGGCGCCGCTCTTCAGCGCCGCCGCGGACTGGGTGAGCACCGGCAGGTCCTGGTGCGAGTCGTCGGCGCTGTGGCCGTGACCCGGGAAGTGCTTGAGGGTGGCGGCCACGCCGACCGCCTGGAGGCCGCGGACCGCGCCGCCGACCTGAGCCGCGGCCTGCTTGGGGTCCGCGCCGTAGGACCGGGAGCCGATCACCGCGCTGCGGGTGGCGAGCACGTCGGCCACCGGCGCGAAGTCGATGTTGATCCCCATCGCCGCCAGCTCGGTGCCGGCGGCCCGCCAGGCGGCCTCGGTCAGTGCGGGGTCGCCGGCCGCACCGGCCGCGAGGGCGCTGGGCAGCACGGTGACGCCATCGGTGATCCGGGTGACCACGCCGTACTCCTGGTCGGTGCCGACCAGGAAGGGCGCCGGGCCGGCGGCGAGCCGACCGGCGGCGGTACGCAGCCCGCTGGTCAGCTCGTGCACCTGCTTCGGGTTGTCGACGTTGGTGGTCTCCTGGTTGCCCTTGGTCGGGTCGTCGGCGCTGAACCCGACCAGGATCAGCCCGCCCAGCCGGTACTTGGCGATCATCTCGGCCGGGGTGTCGACCCCGGCCAGCGCCTGGTTGCCGGCGGCCGAGCCGGGTGAGACCTTCGTGGCCGAGTCGCCGTACGCGTACGGCATCAGCACCTGGCCGACCAGGTCCTCGTCGGAGAGCGTGGCGACCAGCGCGGCGGCCTGGGCGGCGGGATCGCCGGGCGGCGTGGTCGCGGGTGTGCTCGGCCCGGCGGAGGTGCCGGCCGGGGCGGGCGACGGCGCGGGGCGTTCCGCGGTGCCCGAGCAACCGGAGACGAGCAGGGCGGTCAGGGCGGCGACGGCGACGCTTGCGCGACGCGGGCGAATCGGCACGCCGCCCATCCCATCAGTTCCCCCTTATCGGGGCAACTTGACCTTACCGGCCAACACGGCGGGCCGCCGCCGCGCCGAGCGTGCGGGCAGGTGGCCGGGTGGCCGGGTCAGCCGACCCGGGTGAGCAATGTCACCGGCGCACCGTCACCGGCGTACCGGTAGGGCTCCAGATCATCGTCCCACGCGGTGCCGAGCGCCTTGTCCAGCGCGTGCGCCAGCGCCTCCGGGGCCCGGGCGGCAACCATGAGCGCCCGCAGCCGGTCCTCGCCGAGCTGGATGTCGCCGGCCGCGCCGACGGTGGCCCGGAACAGGCCGCGCGCCGGCACGTACATGAAGCGCTCGCCGTCGGCGCCGGGACTCGGTTCCTCGGTCACCTCGAAACGGATCATGGGCCACTGCCGGAGGGCAGCAGCCAGCTCGGCGCCCGTCCCCGGACGACCGGTCCACCCGCACTCGGCCCGGCGTGCGCCGGGATCGACGGGCTGAGCCGTCCACTGCAGGTTGACCGGCGCGGCTAGGACGCGCGCGATCGCCCACTCGACGTGCGAGCACACGGCGAGCGGGGTCGAGTGGACGTATACGACGCCACGCGTTGGCACGGTGACCTCCCGGAGAGCGAGGTGCGTCTTCCCCTACGACCTCGTCCACCCGAGTGGCTGATGCAACACATGATTACTCCTGGGACGGATGGTTCGCCAGGGAATCGGAAAAAACGCCGGCTGGAATAGCCGGACGGGTGGTCTCCGTTGCCTCTCAGGACACCGCGACGACCAGCCTGATGTCGTGGTCCTGTACAGTTCCATCGGCGGCTTGTGCCGCGCACAACTTCGTGGGCCGACCCCGGTGGTCGCCCGCACACAGCCCCCGGACGTCCAGTCCTCCCGTACGTCTTGCAAGGAGTACCTCCGTGGCGAGCAACACCTCTAAGACCGCGCGCGCGTCCGTCCGGGCCGGCCAGGCTGGCCAGGGTGGCGCCCTCAGCGTGCTGGGCGAGTTCAAGTACCTCATCCCGCTCAACGGCGGCAAGCACGCCTACGTGCGCAACCTGACCAACGGCAAGACCGCGCACCTGCGCACCGACTCCGAGGCCTTCGTCGAGGAGATCCGGGTGCTGGCCGCGGCCGGCCACGCCGCCAAGATCCGGGCGGAGATCAACACCCTGGCCGCTACCCACCCGGGTGACGGCTGGGAGGCCACCGAGAAGCGCCTGGTCGCGGCCGGCGTCTTCGAGGGCTGAGCCCTCCCCCACCGCATCACCTGAAAACGCCCGCCGGGAGTTCCCGGCGGGCGTTTTCGCGTCCGTACCCTCGGCCGGGGTGCCCCGCGGGCTCAGGCCGGGTCCAGCAGGGCGACCTCACCGGTGGCCAGGTCGTAGAGGCCGCCCACCACGGCCACCCGGCCGGCGGCGACCGGCCCGGCCAGCAGGTCGTCGTGGCGCAGGGTGTGGACCGTGCGCCGGACGTGCCGACGGATCGCCAGCGGGTGCACCGCCGGGTCGTCCAGCCCCACCTCGATCACGGCTGGGGCGATCTCGTCCACCAGGTGGGCCAGCGAGCCGCCGGGACGCTCCCCGGCGCGCAGCGCGTCGACCGCGGCGCCCACCGCGCCGCACCGCTCGTGGCCGAGCACCATCACCAGCGGTACGCCGAGCTGGCCGACCACGTACTCGATCGAGCCGCACACCGCGCGGTCGAGCACGTGCCCACCGGTGCGGATCACGCAGATCGCGCCGAACGTCTGGTCGAAGATGGCCTCCAGTGGCACCCGCGAGTCGATGCATCCCAGCACCACCGCGTACGGCTGCTGGTCACCGGAGGCGGCCGCGGCGGCCGTCACGTCGTGACCGTGCACCGGCTGGCCGCTGACGAACCGCCGGTTGCCGGCGAGCAGGTCGGCCAGCGCGGCGCGGGGCGTGCCACCGGCCTGTCGCCCCGGCGCCGAAGGCCCGCCCGCCGGCGCTCCGGGCGTTTCCCCCGACGACCCCATGACCTTCAGCTTGGCCCGCGGACGGCGGCCACGGGCGGGGTCGGGAATGTTCGCTGCCGCGCGATTGGCGTGGTGTCATGGCGGGTAGCCGGTGTTACCGCCGGGTATCCCGGTGCCGATGGTGCCCGGCGGCCCTGGGGAGGTGGCGATGCAGGAGCGGTTCGAGGTCGGTCTGCCCGACGGCGTACGGCTGCACGTCGAGGCGACGGGGCCGGCGGACGCCCCGGTGACCGCCATCCTGCTGCACGGCTGGACGCTGGACGGGCGCAGCTGGCACCGGCAGGTCGACGCCCTTACCGGGGCGTCCGGCGAAGCGGTGCGGGTGGTCACCTACGACGCGCGTGGGCACGGCCGCTCGAGCTGCATGTCGCTGCCCACGGCCACCCTGGCGCAGCTCGGCGACGACCTGGCCGCGGTGCTCGACGCGGTGGCGCCGTCCGGCCGCGTGGTGCTGGTCGGGCACTCGATGGGCGGAATGACGATCATGGAGTACGCGCACCGCCACCCCGCGCACTTCGCCGCCCGCACGGCCGGCCTGGTCTTCGTCTCGACCACCGCCGAGGGGCACACGCACACCGTCTACGGCCTCTCCCCCCGGATCGCCCGGCTGATCCGGCTGGCCGAGACGACCGGCGCCGGGGTCCTGGCCCGGTGCGGTTCGTGGCGGGCACCCCGGGCGCTGCTGCGCGCGCTGCAACCGAGCATCCGGTGGATTCTCTTCGGCGACCGCTGCGAGCCGGCCGACATCCGCCTGGTGACCTCGGCGGTGGCCCGCGCCTCGCTGCGCTCGATCGGCGGGTTCCGCGCCTCGATCGGCGCCCAGCACCGGCTGGACACCCTCGCCGCGCTGGCCCACCTGCCGGCGGCCGCCCTGGTCGGCGACCGGGACCGGCTGACCCCGCCGCCGTGCGCCGAGTCGATCGCCGCGGTCCTGCCCGCCACCGAGCTGATCGTCTGCCCGGGCGCCGGGCACATGCTGATGATGGAACGCCCGGACGAGGTGAACGCCGCGCTCACCGGAGTCCTGCGCCGGGTGCTCGACGAGCCGGCGCCCCTCACGGGCGACGCGACCGCCGCCGGAACGGGTCGCTGACCACGTTCCCGCACCTCGGGCGCGGGAGGCCGGGTCGGGGGCCGTACCCTTCTGCGGTTGGCCCGCGCGGTTCGCGCCGCTTGCCGGCGACGAGGAGGAGCGTGCGTTGACCGACCAGACCGCCCTGGAGCAGGAGATCGCCGTCGAGCAACGGCACCTCGACCGGGTGTACGCCCGACTCGCCGAGCTGCGGCGCTCCGCGGTCCGCGCCGAGCGGGACGGCTACCGGATGGCCCGGGTGGGCACGTTCGGCGCGCTGGTCGAGCGCGACGCGATGGTCTTCCACGCCGCCCAGCGGCGGCACACCCTCGACGCCGAGCACGAGGGGCTGGTCTTCGGCCGGCTGGACCTGCGGGACCGGCAGGTCCTGCACGTCGGGCGGCTCGGCATCCGCGACGAGGACGCGACGACGCTGGTTGTCGACTGGCGGGCGCCGGCCGCCGCCGCCTTCTACCAGGCCACTCCCGCCCAGCCGTTGGACGTCGTGCGCCGGCGCACCATCCAGTCGCGCAGCGAACGGGTCACCCGCATCGAGGACGACCTGCTGGACCCGACCGCCGCCCCCGAGGGGATGACGGTGGTCGGCGACGGGGCGCTGCTGGCCACCCTGTCCCGGGCCACCGGCCGGGGCATGCGCGACATCGTGGCGACGATCCAGCGGGAGCAGGACGAGGCCATCCGTTCGCCCGGCTCCGGGGTGACGATCGTCGCCGGCGGCCCGGGCACCGGCAAGACCGCGGTGGCCCTGCACCGGGCCGCCTACCTGCTCTACTCCGACCGCAGCCGGTACGCCGGCGGCGGCATCCTGGTGGTCGGCCCGTCCACGGTCTTCGTCGAGTACATCGCGTCGGTGCTGCCCTCGCTCGGCGAGGACACCGCGACCCTGCACTCGCTGGGCACCCTCTTCCCGGGGATGACCGCCACCCGCACCGACCCGCCCGAGGTGGCGGCGGTGAAGGGCTCGTTGCGGATGCGCCGGGTGCTGGAGCGCGCGGTGCGCGACGCCGTGCCCGGCGGCCCGGGCGAGCTGCGGCTGCTCTACCGGGGCACGCTGCTGCGGCTGGACCGGGCGGAGCTGGACGGCATCCGGGACCGGGCGCTGCACCGGGGCGCCCGACGCAACGAGGTGCGCCGGGCCGGATTCGACGGTGTCTTCGCCGCGCTCTGGGCGCAGGCCCGCCGGTTGGGCATCGGGCGGCTGCCGGAGCAGCGCGCCTTCGAGGACGAGATCGCCGAACGGCCGGAGTTCCGGGAGTTTCTCAAGGCCTGGTGGCCCCGGCTGCACCCCCGGCACGTGCTCGGCTGGCTGGCCCGGCCGGACCGCCTGCGCCGGTACGCCGGCGGCATCCTCTCCACCGCCGAGATCCGGCTGCTCAGCGCGGCGTACCGGAACCTGGACACGGCCGGGCTGACCATCGCCGACGTGGCGCTGCTGGACGAGCTGGACGCGCTGCTGGGCAAGCCGGTGCAGCCGGCCCGGGCCAAGCGTGACCCTTTCCAGCTCGCCGGCGGGGTCCGTGAGCTGAGCACCTTCGGGGAGCGGCAGCGCGCCGCGCGGGCGGCGGCCCGGGATCGGCCGGCGGACTACCGCGAGTACGCGCACGTGGTGGTGGACGAGGCGCAGGACGTCTCGCCGATGCAGTGGCGCATGGTCGGCCGGCGCGGCCGGCTGGCCTCCTGGACGGTGGTGGGCGATCCGGCGCAGACCGCGTGGACCGGTGACCCGGAGGAGCTGGACCGCGCCCGGGACCAGGCGCTGGGCCGGCGCAAGCGGCACGACTTCACGCTGACCACCAACTACCGCAACTCGGCGGAGATCTTCGCGGTGGCGGCGGCGGAGATCCGCCGGCTCTACCCCGACCTGCCGCTGCCGACCGCCGTCCGCTCCACCGGCGTCGACCCGGTCGAGCTGGTGGTGCCGCCGACGGAGCTGGAGACCGCCACCGTGGAGGCGGCCACCGGCCTGCTGGCCGAGGTGGAGGGCACGGTCGGGGTGATCGCGCCGGTCCCCCGCCGCGACGAGGTCGCCGGTTGGCTCGGCGCCCTGGGCGCGCCGCGCCTGCAGGTGGTGACCAGCCTGGAGGCCAAGGGCATGGAGTACGACGGGGTGGTGCTGGTGGCTCCCAGCGAGATCCGGGCGGATCCGGGCGCCGGGGTGCGCACGCTCTACGTCGCGCTCTCGCGGGCCACCCAGCGCCTCACCACGATCGACCCGACCGGCTGACCTGCGGCGCTGGGCCCTCCCGCCCGGTGACCTGACGTACACTTGCATACATAGCGATGTGCGCATACATTTGACCGGGTCCGGACCGACGGCGGAGGGTGGTTTCGTGGGCGCAGGTCATGACCACCACCACGGGGCGGTGGCCAACGCCGCGCACCAGCACCGGGGGCGGCTCTGGACGGCGTTCGGCCTGCTCGCCAGCCTGATGGTGGTCGAGGCGGTGGCCGCCTTCCGCACCGGCTCGCTGGCCCTGCTCTCCGACGCCGGCCACATGTTCACCGACGTGCTCGGCATCGGGATGGCGCTGGCCGCGATCACCGCCACGCGGCGGGCCACGGGCGACCCGCAACGCACGTTCGGGCTCTACCGACTCGAGGTGCTCGCCGCGCTGGCCAACGCCGTCCTGCTCTCCGGCGTCGCGGTCTACGTGGTGATCGAGGCGATCGGCCGGTTCGGCGACCCGCACGAGGTGCTGGCCGGCCCGATGCTCGCCGTGGCCGTGCTCGGCCTGCTCGCGAACCTGGGCGCCTTCGCCCTGCTCCGCGCGGGAGCCCGGGAGAGCATCAACCTCCAGGGCGCCTACCTGGAGGTGCTCGGCGACCTGCTCGGCTCGCTCGGCGTGATCGGCGCGGCGCTGCTCATCCAGGTCACCGACTGGTGGTGGGCCGACCCACTGGTCGCGGTCGCCATCGGCGTGTTCATCCTGCCGCGCACCTGGCGGTTGGGACGGGCCGCGGTCCGCATCCTGGTGCAGGCCGCCCCGGAGCACCTCCAGGTGACCGCCGTGCACGACCGACTGGCCGCGGTGCCCGGCGTGGTCGAGGTGCACGACCTGCACGTCTGGACGCTCACCTCGGGCATGGAGGTGGCCTCCGCGCACCTGACCATGGCGCCCGGCGCGGACGTCGGCATGGTGCTCACCGCGGCGCGGACCGCCCTGCACGAGGACTTCCGGATCGAGCACGCGACGTTGCAGATCGAACCAGGCGCAGCCCCCGGGGCCTGCGGTTCGGTGGAATGGTAACGGCGTTTCAAGAGCTTTACTCGTCTTCGCCCCAATTTTCCGTGACGACGCACGCACCGTCCGTCACATCGGCTGCACTGGTCCCATCCGCACCGGTAGGCTCGGTCCCGGCCACCACCCGGCGGCGCCCTCCCGGCGCCGGTGGCGGCCGCCGCCTAATCGCCCGAGCGGGCGAACCGGGGAACCATGTTCCTGGGGTGCATCCGCGTCAGCGGTAGGGATCTTCCGTCCCGAACCCGTCAGCTAACCCGGTCGGCGGCTGACGGAAGGACATGCGTAGTGGTACCAGCACGACCACCCGCCGCCCGACTGGCGGCCCTGATCGTCGCGATGCTCGCCCTCGGCGTCGCGATCCCCGCCGGCACCGCCTCGGCCGCTCCCCCGACCGGCCTGCGGGCCGCCGCGGCCCCCAATGGCGACGAAGAGGGCGGCACCCCGGCGCTGCGGGCCCAACTGGAGGCCGCCAGCAAGGGATACCTGGACGCGAAGCGCGCACTGGACATCTCGGTACGACGGCAGCAGCAGCTCGCCACCCAACTCAAGACCACCGAGACCGAGTTGGCGGCGCGCAGCGGCAAGGTCGACGAGATCGCCGGACTGGCCTACCGCACCGGCCGGCTCGGCACGGTGTCGGCGCTGCTCAGCAGCAGCACGCCCGAGGGCTTCATGGACCGGGCCGTCACGCTGGACGCGGTCGCCGCCAACGAGGACCGGGCCCTGCGTGACCTCATCGCCACCAGGGACGAGGTCACGCGTACCCGCGTCGCCCTGGACGGCGAGATCCGTGAGCAGCGCAAGCAGGTCACGGTGATGGCCAAGCGCAAGGAGCAGGCCGAACGGGCGCTGACCGTGGCCACCACACCGAGGCCGACCGCCGCCGGCTCCAACCGGGGCACGTCCACCGCCAACGCGACGGCCGCGCCGCGCAACTCCGACGGCTCGTGGCCGTCCGAGTCGTGCAGCGTCAACGACCCCACTCCGGCCACCGGGTGCATCACGCCGCGCACCCTGCACGCGCTCAACCAGGCCAAGGCCGCGGGCTTCACCCGGTACGTCTCCTGCCACCGCTCGGGCGGCTCCGGCGAACACCCGAAGGGCCGGGCCTGCGACTTCGCCGCGCAGAAGAACGGCTTCGGCGGGGACGCCACCGGCGGTGACAAGACGTACGGCAACAACCTGGCCGCGTACTTCATCCGCAACGCCGACCGGCTCGCCGTGCTCTACGTGATCTGGTACAGGCAGATCTGGCTGCCCAGCAGCGGGTGGAAGTCGTACAGCGGGGCGGGCGGCGACCCGTCCAGCGACCACACCAACCACGTGCACCTGTCGGTGTACTGACCCGACCCGGCCGGTGCCCCCTGACGTGGGGGCACCGGCCGGCGTACGTCGGTGGGCGTACCCGGGATGTCGCCGACGGTCGGACGTTTCGGGCGGCCACGGCGGGCAGCATCCTGGTATGCGTCGGATCCCGCCCACCGCCCGCAAGGCGCTGCTCACCCTGCACCTGGTCACCTCGCTCGGCTGGCTCGGCGCCGACCTGACGCTGCTCACGCTCGGCGTCGCGGCGCAGCGCGGCGCCGACCCGGCCGTCGTCTACCCGGTCGCCGCGCTGGTCGGCACCACGCTGTTCGCGCCGCTGAGCGTGCTGGTCTGGCTGGTCGGCGTGGCCAGCGCGCTGCTCACCCCGTGGGGCCTGCTGCGCTACCGCTGGGTGCTGGTCAAGCTGGTGATCACCACGGTGATGGTCGGGCTCGTGCTGTTCCTGCTCACCCCGAACCTGCGGCACGCCGGCGCGCTCGGCGCGGCACTGCCCGCCCGGGACCGCGCCGACCTGGTGATCGCGCCCGCGGTCTCGACCAGCCTGATGATCATCGCGACGGTGCTGTCCACCTACAAGCCGTGGGGGCGACGGCCGGCCGCCCGGGCCGTGACGATGGCGGCCCGGACCGGCCATGATCGCGCTGCAACCAGGATGTAGTGGTCTCCCGGCGCGCCGACACCACGACATCCAGGATCGAGCACGATCTTGGCGTGGGGCGTGGGGCGTGGGGCGTGGGCGTCAGGTGGCGGGTGGGGCCTCGTTGGGGCGGTCCAGGGCCGCGCCCAGCCGGGTGGCCAGGGCCAGGTGGGCCGCCCGGGCCTGGCGGAACGCGTACCGGAACAGCGGGGCCGGCGCGGTCAGGGTGATCTCGACGTCGATCCGGACCAGGCCTTCCGGCTCACCGCGCAGCCGGGTGTGGTTGCGTACCGTGGTGGCCGGCCACTGCCGGGCCACCATGACGATCTCGTCTTCCTCGCTGATCAGCACGTCCGCCTGGTAGCTGGTCCGGAAGCGCAGCGGGCCGGCGGCCAGCCGATCGCTGATCGTGTAGCTGGCCTGGGCACCCGGCCGCGGTGGCAGCCGGCGGACGCTGACGATCAGCGGGTGCAGCTCTCCCTGCCGGGTCAGGTCGCTCAGCAGGGCCGCCGCCTCGCCGGCCGAGCAGCGAGCCTGGACGGTGTAGCTGAAGGTTTCGCTCCTGAGCACACCGTCTCCCGCCCTCGCTGGTCGCACGATCGTCCCGTACCCCGGGCGGGCTGGCAACGCCCGGACGGACACCGCCTGTTGTCCCGGCATTGGCAGAGCGTTCGCACTACCGTCGGCTGATGGGGCATCACCGGTTGTGACGGAGGGTGGATTCATGAACGGCTACGACCGGTGAGCGGGCACGTGATGGTCTTCGCGCCCACTCCACAGCTGACCGTCACGGTGGACCAGCCGAACGACCAACCCGAGCTGCACCTGCACCCGGGTGGGCAGGGCGTGTGGCAGGCCCGCATGGTGATGTCGCTCGGGGTCGACGTGGTGCTCTGCACCGCGCTGGGCGGCGAGATCGGCCAGGTGCTGGAGCCGCTGCTCGTCAGCGAGGGGTTGGACCTCAAGGTGGTGGTCCGGGACTCCGGCAGCGGCGGCTACGTGCACGACCGCCGGGACGGGTCCCGGCAGGAGATCGCTGACGTGCCCGGGCAGCCACTGAGCCGGCACGAGCTCGACGAGTTGTACAACCTGGCCCTCGGCGAGGGGCTGCGTGCCTCGGTGAGCGTGCTCAGTGGACCCAACGAACCGTGGCTCGTCCCGGCCGACCTGTACCGGCGCTTCGCCGCCGATCTCGGCGCCAACGGCGGCCGGGTGGTGGTCGACCTCTCCGGCGATCATCTCGGCGCGGTGCTGGACAGTGGGGTGTTCTTCCTGAAGGTGAGCCATGAGGAACTGGTCCGCGACGGCCGTGCCCGCAACGAGGAGACCGCGGAGCTGACCCGGGTGATGTACGAGCTGCACGCCGCCGGGGCCGAGACGGTGGTGGTGAGCCGGGCCGAGGACCCGGCGCTCGCGCTCATCGACGGAGAGTTGTTCGAGGTGGAGATGCCCCGGTTGGAGGCGGCCGACCCGCGCGGTGCGGGCGACTCGATGACCGCCGGGGTGGCCGCCGTGGTGGCCGGTGGCGGGGACATCCGGACCGCCATCCGGACCGGCGCCGCCGCCGGGGCGCTGAACGTCACCCGGCACGGCCTCGGCACCGGGCGGCTGGACTCGATCACCGGTCTGGTGGAGCGGGTCCGGCTGGTCCCGGCGGACAGCCGGCCGCAGGAGCGGACCACCCCCGACGAGCTGGCCGAACGGGCGGTCGAGCGATGACCCTGCGCGTGCTGGTCACCAACGACGACGGGATCGCCGCGCCGGGCATTCAGTCGTTGGCCTGGGCGGCCGCCCAGCGGGGCCTGGACGTGGTGATCGCCGCGCCGCTGGAGGAGGCGAGCGGCACCAGCGCGGCGATGAGCGCGAGGGAGCAGGACGGGCGGGTGGTGGTGCACGACCACCCGCTGCCCGACCTGGCGGGCGTGCCCGCGTACGGGGTCGGTGGCTCTCCCGGCTTCATCACGCTGATCGCGTTGCACGGCGCGTTCGGTCCGCCGCCGTCGGTGGTGCTCTCCGGCATCAACCGGGGTGCCAACGCCGGCCGCGCCGTGCTGCACTCCGGCACGGTGGGCGCCGCGTTCACCGCGGCCACGAACGGCTGCCGCGCGATGGCGGTCTCGCTGGACGTGCTGTCGGTGGGCGAGGCGACGGCCGCCAGCGGCGGCGCGGCGGTGAACGCCGCCGCCCGGGTACGTGACGCCGAGCGCAACTGGAGCACCGCCGCGCGGGTCGCGCTGGACCTGCTCCCCCGGCTGACCTCCGCGCCGATCGAGAGCGTGCTCAACGTCAACGCCCCGGACCTGCCGCACGGTCAACTGCGCGGGGTGCGCCGAGGCACGCTGGCGAGCTTCGGTCAGGTGCAGATGACGGTGGCCGAATCCGGGCACGGCTTCGTCCGCACCTCGCTGGAGGAGCCGGGGCAGGCCGCGCAGCCCGGCACGGACGTGGCGTTGCTGGCCGCGGGGTACGCGTCCGTGACGGCCATTCGGGCCGTCACGGAGATGACCGATGTCGACCTGACCGGTCTGGACGATCAGCCCTGACCGGCGTCGGCCGAGCGTCTCGGCGCTCAGGCGCCGGGAAGCACCTCGGGGGTGGCGGTGCCGGCGAAGTACGGCTCGGGGGCGCCGAAGAGGCCGAGCAGGCCGGTCACCCAGAGCTGCCGGTGCACGAACCGGCTCGGCTCGGTGACCATCAGCTTGACGCCGCTGACCTCGGCGGTCTGGAAGCCGGCCACCATCGCGCTGATGCCGACCGAGTCGATGAAGGTGACCAGCCTCATGTTCAGCTCGATGCGGTGGGGGCGGCCCTTGGCCAGCACCTCCGCGATCGCCTCGCGCACCTCGTACGCGGTGTCGACGTCGATCTCGCCGCGCGGGGCGATCTCCACGACACCACCGGACAGAACCGACTTCACGATCGACAGGCTCACGCGAGCACCTCCACCCGCCCGTCCCCCGGGCGCCTCATCAGTACGCGGGCCGCGACCGACAGTATTCCTTCGACGGCCTCGGTCGCCACCCCTCGGGATGAGCAATTCGCGGATCCGGGCACAGCAAGTCGCCCATATCCGGACTTTTCGTTATCTGATCACTCAGTACTTTTCGTTATCCGATCACTCAACGATCGGTCGGAACCGACGCGTCGCCGGATCAGGGTAGCGGTCCCCGTCCGACGCGCCCGACAACCGGCCCACCAACCGTGTTCGCCCCGCGCGACACCGGCGTGTCGCACCTCGTCCATCGACCCGGACCGAGCCGGCGTGGTTGCCGACGCCACCTAGCATCGGCCGGGGAACCCACCGTGACGGAGAGGACCTTCATGATCAAGAAACTGGCCGGGCTGGCCGGCGTCGGCTTCCTGCTCGCCCTCGTACTGGCCTGCGGTTTCGGTGGCGGGGGCGATGACGACGACGATGACGACGACGACTTCGCCCGGGGCGCCGGCGTGGTGGTGCTGCGCTGACTGTCCGGCGAGCCGGGCCGGCCGGGTTTGCGCCCGGCCGGCGCGGGGCACTGCGGGGTAGGCGAACCGCGACGCGCTGACAGACGCCGAAGTCCGAAGTGGCCGTTGGCTTCGGCACCCGAGGAGGTAACCACGATGTTCGGAACCAACCTGCTGGACCGCCGCAGCAAGCCGGAGCGGATCGCGGACCAGGCGTGGGAGCACCTGGTCTCCGCCGTCAGCTCCGCGGGAGACAGCGTCCGGGGCACCGCCCGATCCGCCCGGCGCAGCAGCAGCGACCTCGCCGACGGTGCGGGTGACCTGGTGGGCTCCGCCGCCGACGAGGCGCGACGCCGAGCCTCGCTGGCCTTCGACGCGCTCGCCGGCCGTCAGCCGGCACTGCCCTGGACCCTGCTGATCGGCGCCGCGCTGGTCGGCGCCGCCGTCGGCTGGGCCGTGGGCTCCGCCGCCCGGGCCGCCGGCAGCCGGGAGGACCGCGCGGTGGACGACGTCGAGTTCGTCGATGTCGACCGCCCCAACTCCCCCATCGGCCTGAACGACTGAGCCACCCGCCACCCCGGGCCCCGCTCGACCACACCGGTCGACCGGGGCCCGCTCCCTTTCCCGGACCCCGACTCCGCGCCGGTGGCGAAGCGGAAGTGCCGGCGGGTGGGGCCGGCCCGCCGGGGTGCCGGACCCCTCAGGCAGCCCCGACGGACCGGTGATCGGGGGCGGGCCGGGCACCGCCGACTGCGCCCGGACCACCCGGTCAGCCATCGCGCAGGCGGCGAGCGGGCGTTGCCGCCGGTCCGCGAGCCGACAGGGGTGCTGCTCCGGGGTGCTGCTCCGGGTGCCGCACGGCCGTTCCGGACCGGGAGCGACCGTTCTCCGCATCTCGGGGACGGACGCCGGGGGCAGGTGGGATGCCGCGACCCGGGGGACGGGTCGGAGCCGCCCCGGCTCCCACCACCCGATGCGCATCCGCGATCGAGGAGCACGTTCACCGTAACCGATCGACAAGAGCTTTGGAAGCGCTCCCATGCATCGATCTCCGTACCTGGTGCCGGCACCGACAGGACCGCAACGGCCCGGGCCTCACCCGGCCGGGGCGAGGCCGGCTCACCCCGCTCGGCGGCAGCATCGGACCTCGGCGGACCCCGGCCACGGCCGTCACCCGGTCCGCCGCCCACGAACCGGAGGAGGGACAGATGGCCATCGCGACGATCAGCCGTACCGACCAGGACATCCAGTCCGCCGTACTCGACGAGCTGACCTGGGAACCCCGGGTGCAGCCACACGAGATCGGCGTGACCGTCGCGGAGGGCGTCGTCACGCTGACCGGGCGGGTGGACAGCTACGCGAAGAAGTGGGCCGCCGAGCGGGCCACCCACCGGGTCGCACGCGTCCGGGCGGTCGCCAACGACCTGACGGTGCGGCTGCCCGGCGGGGCCGAGCGCGCCGACCCGGACCTGGCCGCCGCGGCCGGCCATGCGCTGGAGTGGGACGCGTTCGTGCCCGTCGAGAAGCTCCAGGTCACCGTCTCGGCCGGCTGGGTGACGTTGCACGGCGAGGTCGAGTGGGAGTACCAGCGTCGGGCCGCCGAGCGGGCGGTCAGCAGGCTGTCCGGCGTACGCGGGGTGAGCAACGGCATCACCGTCCGCCCGTCCGCCGTGCCGGACGGGCGGGAGCTGGCCGAGCGGATCGTCGACGCGCTGGCCCGGGCCGGAGCCACCGAGGCCGAGCGGATCAGCGTCCGGGTGCACGGCGACACGGCGGTGCTCGCCGGGCTGGTGCACTCGATGCCCGAACGGGCCGAGGTGGAGCAGGTGGCCTGGTCCGCGCCCGGGATCCGGGAGGTGCAGAACCACATCGCGGTCGCTCCGGTGCTGCGCTGACCGTGAGCGCGGAACCACCCGGGGTGGGTGAGCCGGCCTCACCCGCTCCGGGAGCAGGCTGGGGGCATGAGTGATCCGAACGGGCTGATCCAACCGGGGCGACCCGCGCCCGGCTTCACCCTGGCGGGTACCCCCGATGGGCGACAGATTGGGCCCGAGCAGTTCCGCGGCAGCCCAGTCGTGCTCGCCTTCTACCCCGCCGACTGGAGCCCCGTCTGCGGCGACCAGATGTCGCTCTACCAGGCGGCAGCGCCGGTCTTCGACCAGTACGACGCGGTGGTGCTGGGCATCTCGGTGGACAGCATCTGGTCGCACCGGGCGTTCGCGCAGAGCCAGAGCATCGAGTTCCCGCTGCTGGCCGACTTCGAGCCCAAGGGCGAGGTGGCGCGCCGGTACGGTGTGTACACCCCGCAGGGTGAGGCGGCCCGCGCGCTGGTGGTGCTCGACCGGACCGGGACGGTGGCCTGGAGCTACCTCTCCCCGCCCGACGTCAACCCGGGCGCGGACGGCATCTTCGACGCGCTGGACCGGCTCGCCGAGCAGGGGGTGATGGCCCGATGAGCACGCCCCTCCAGGTCACCGCCCGCCTCCGGGACCCGGTGACCGCCGACGACCATGTCCGGGGGCCGGTCGACGCGCCGGTCACGATCGTGGAGTACGGCGACTTCCAGTGCCAGTTCTGCGGCGCGGCGTACCCGAACCTGCACGAGCTGCTGCGCCAGCGGGCCGAAACGGTACGGATGGTCTACCGCCACTTCCCGATCGCCAACGTCCACCCGTACGCCGAACGCGCCGCCGAGACGGCCGAGGCCGCCGCTGCCCGGGGTCGGTTCTGGGAGATGCACGACTGGCTCTACGAGCACCAGGACCAGCTGGACCCGGTGCACCTCTCGCTCGGGGTCGAGCAGCTCGGTCTGCCACCGGACGAACTGAACGCCGAGGTGGAGGGCCGGACGCACGCCGACCGGGTGCGCCGGGACTTCGTCGGCGGGATCCGCAGCGGGGTGAACGGCACCCCGACCCTCTTCGTCAACGAGGTCCGCCACGATGGCGGGTACGACCTGGCCGACCTGCTGACCGCCGTGGACGACGCCGCCCACGCCTGACCCCGGACCGGCCGTCCACTCAGATCAGCCGCAGCTCGCGCGCCCGCCGGACCGCTTCACGCCGGCGGGTCGCGTCGAGCTTGCGGTAGATGTTGCGCACGTGGGTCTTCACCGTGTTGACCGAGAGCGACAGCTCGCTGGCGATCTCCACGTTGGACAGGATGCTCTGCAGGTACCGCAGGATGGTCAACTCCCGCTCGGTGAGCGGCTCGTCGAGGGTGCCTCCGGGCTCGGCCGGTGGCCGCGTCGTGGTCTGCTCCGCACCCCGGATCAGGTCGCTGACCAGCGAGAAGTGTGCGGTACCCGCGTCCAGGTGCGCCGCCAGCAGGTCCCGCACCGGCGGTTCGGCGCGGGTGAAGACCCGTCGGCAGCCCTGCGGGCCGGCCAGGTCGAGCACCTGCTCCAGGATGCGGCCCGCCCGTCGCCCGTCGCCGCCCCGCTCGGCCAGCACCGCAGCCAGCAGGCCGGCGTCCAGGCGTACCGGCAGGGGCCAGGTCGCGGACGGCGGCGCCTGCCAGTCCGGCAGCGCCCGCCCCGCCGCGCCGGTGTCGCCGGCCCGCAGCTCCAGCCGGGCCAGCGCCACCGCGCGCGCGGGGTCGGGCGGGTCGTCGGTGGCGCTGACCAGCAGGTCGCGGGCGGCGTCCAGGTCACCCCGCTCGGCCCGCAGCTCGGCCTCGACGGCGCGCAGCAGGTTCGCCAGCTCGGCGGCGGCAGGGCGGTCGGTCAGCGACTCCCGGGCCCGGACCAGCAGCCGCTGGCCGGCGGCCAGGTCACCGGCGTCGCGGTGCAGGTACGCCCGGCAGAGTGCGGCCACCGCCGCCGCCACCGGCTCGGCGGGCGGCCCCGCCGGCCAGTCGTCCCCGGAGTCCGCCTCGGCGGAGCGGGCCGGACCGGTCGCCGGGGCGGCGAGGGCGAGGTTGGCCGCCGCCTCCTCGGGTTGGTCGCGGTGCAGCGCCACCACGGCCAACGCGAGGTTGGCGTAGCCGCAGTCGAGCCGGCAGGACCAGCCCCGGTTCGGCGGCATGGCGAGCGCGTCCCGGGCCGCCTGCTCGGCGGCGCGCAGGTCGCCGCGTACCGCGAGCAGCAGCGCGGACCGGCTGGCGCCGACCAGCTCGGTACGCGGCCGGCCGGCCTCCCGGGCCGCCGCCCGGGCGCGCACGAACCGGGCGGCGGGCAGCGCGCCGGCGGCCAGCTCGACGAGCCCCAGCGCGGTGCCGGTGAACGCCCGCAGGTCCGCGTCCTCGGCGGCGCTGCCCGCGCCCGCCGCCAGCGCATGGTTCGGCGCCCCGGTCGACGAGGGGCCTGGCGTCCCGGTCGGCACGGCACCCGGCGCGGCACCGGGCGTGCCGGTCCGCGCGGCACCCGGCGTCCCGGTCGGCAAGGGGCCGGCCGGACGGGTCCGCAGCAGCCGGGCGGCGGCGGCTCGGACCTCGGCCGGGTCGCCGGCGAGCCGGGCCAGGGTCAGCTCCAGCGCGGTGGCCAGCCGCAGGAAGCGGTCCCGGCGCGGCACCGGCAGGCTGTCGGCGTACCCGGCGGCGGCGTGCAGGTGGGCGGTGGCGGCCGGCAGATCGCCCGCGTACGCCCGCTCGGCGGCGCAGGCCAGGGCCACCTCCGGGTCGGCACGGACCACCTCCGGCGGCGCGGACGGGGGCGCGGGGCCGTCGACCGGGTCGGGGTCGTAGCGGGTGAGGTCCGGCCAGTGCGCGACGAATAGGTCACCGGCCCGGTCCCACCGGCCGGCGGCCAGCGCGTGCCGCAGCCCGTCGACCGGGCGCCCGGCACCGGCGTACCAATCGGCCGCCCGCACGTGCAGCTCGCGCAGCTCGTCGGCGGGCAGCCGGGCCAGCTCGGCCCGGAGCAGGTCGGCCAGCAGGGGGTCGCAGCGGTACCAGGGCGGGCGGCTCTCCTCCCGGTGCAGCAGACCGCCGGCCCCGGCCAGGTCGGCCAGCGCCTGCCCCGCATCGGCGCGGCCGGTCAGCGCCTCGGCCAGGTCCGCGCAGACCGTCTCGGCGAGGGCGGTACGGCGCAGCAGGTCCCGGTCGGCCGGGTCGGTCGCGGCGAGCACCTCCTCCTGGAGGTAGCCGGCGATCTCCGGCTGGTCGCCACCGAACTGCGCCACCCAGCGTTCCGGATCGGGCTGCGCGCGCAACGCCAGCGCGGCGATCCGCAGCGCGGCCGGCCAACCGCCGGTGCGCTCGCGCAGCCGGTGCAGGGCAGCGGCCGGCAGCGGCGCGCCGTGCGCGGTGAGCAGGTCGGCCACCTCGTCGTCGGTGAAGGCCAGCTCGGCGGGGCCGATCTCGGTCAGCTCGCCGGCGAGACGGAGCCGGTGCAGGGCCAGCGGCAGCCCGGCGCGGGCCCCGACCACCAGATGCAGCCGCTGCTCGGCGTGCCGGAGCAGGAACTCCAGCCCGGTGAGCGCCGCCGGGTCGGCGACGCGGTGCAGATCGTCCAGGACCAGCAGCACCGGCCGGTCCGCGGCGGCCAGCGTGGCAGCCAGCAGCTCCAACTGGTCGGGGCGCGGCGGCCCGTCCGGCACCGGCGCCGCCGGTCCGTCGTCCGCCGGCCCGGTCGCCGCGCGCAGCGCCGCCGCCAGGTACGCCCAGAGCCGATCGCCGTCGTCGCCGACCTCCACCGACACCCACGCCGGCCCGGGGTCGGCTGCGATGCCACCGGCCAGCCGCACCCAGGAGGCGAGCAGGGTCGTCTTGCCCCAGCCGGCGGGAGCGGCGACCAGGGTGACCGGTCCCGCGCTGCCCTCGTCGAGCCGGCGCAGCAGGCGGGGCCGGGCCACCACCGGTTCCGGCGGCACCGCCGGGGTCAGCCGGGACGCCAGCAAAGGCGGGTCCGCCGGGTGCCCCGGTGCCGTCCCGACCCGTACGCGAACCTGCTCTTCCGGCACCCGGCTCCACCCCCACGGACGTTCCACCCCCCGGTCGGCGAGCGGTTACCCGGAGCGGAGGGGTTCACCCCTTCGGGGCGAGCCGGCTTCACCCGGTGCCGACCGAGGATCGGGGGACGTGGACGAGGAGGACGGGTGGGACCGATGCGACGGCTGGCGCGGGTGGGATCCACCCTCGGCGGCACGGCGCTGACCGGGGCGGCGCAACTGCTCCGCGTACCCCGGCGGCGCGGCCGGACCGGCGCGGACGGTGACCCCGACGCGCCGGCCCGGTGGGAGGTGGTCACGGTGTGCCGGCCTCCCGAGCAGGTGCTCCCCGGCGGCCGGTGGCCCGAGCCGCTGCGCTGCCTGGACGGTGCGGTCGAGGTGCGGGTCCGGCCGGCGCCGGGCGACCGGGGCACCGAGTTGGCCGCCCGCCCGCTGGCCGGCGCCACCCCGAGGGTCGGGCTGGCCGCGCACCTGGTCGGCGACGACCCGGGACTGCTGGTCCGCCGCACGCTGGGCCAGGCCAAGCAGCACATCGAGGCCGGTGAGGTGCTGCGCGCCGACCGGTCCGCGCTGGACCGCCCCGGACGTCACGGGTGAGTGCGCCGCCGTCCGACAGATCCGCCCCGCTCATGATCTGCCGTTGCGGACGGCGGATGGCAGACTCTGGGGATGGCTGCGGAGCGGACGTACGACGTGGTGCTGTTCGGAGCCACCGGGTACACCGGCGGGCTCACCGCCGAATACCTGGCCCGGCACACACCCCCCGGTCTGCGCTGGGCGCTGGCCGGCCGCAACCCCGACCGCCTCGCCGCCGTACGGGACCGGCTCGCCGCGATCGACCCGACGCTGGCCGGGCTGCCACTGCTCACCGCCGACGTGACCGACGCCGACTCGCTGCGCGCGGTGGCGGAGAGCACCCGGGTGGTGGCCAGCACGGTCGGCCCGTACATCCACCACGGGGAGCCGCTGGTCGCGGCCTGCGCCCGGGCCGGCACCGACTACCTGGACATCACCGGCGAACCGGAGTTCGTCGACCTGATGTACGTCCGACACCACGCCGAGGCGACCCGCACCGGCGCACGGCTGGTGCACGCCTGCGGGTTCGACTCCATCCCCCACGACCTGGGCGTCTGGTTCACCGTGAAGCAACTGCCGGCCGGCGCACCGGTCACCGTTGACGGGTACGTCCGCGCCGGCGGCCGGTTCTCCGCCGGCACGTACCACTCGGCGCTCACCGCGTTCTCCCGGACCGGTCAGGCCAGCCGGGCCGCCCGGGATCGCCGGTCCGTCGAGCCGCGCCCCACCGACCGCCGCGTCCGCGCGGTGCCCGGCCGGTTGACCCGCTCGGCCGAGCTGGGCATCTGGACCGTGCCGCTGCCCACCATCGACCCGCAGGTCGTCCGCCGCTCGGCGGCGGCCCGGCCGGAGTACGGCCCCGACTTCCGCTACCGGCACTTCGCGGCGGTGAAGCGGCTGCCGACCGTGCTGGCCGGGGCGGCCGGGCTCGGCGCGCTGCTCGGGCTGATGAAGCTGCCGCCCACCCGACGCTGGCTGCTCGGCCGGCTCGCGTCCGGGCAGGGCCCCACCCCGCAGCAGCGCGCGGCGTCCTGGTTCCGGGTCCGGTTCGTCGGCACCGGCGGCGGACGCCGGGTCGTCACCGAGGTGGCCGGCGGCGACCCCGGCTACGACGAGACGGCGAAGATGCTCGCCGAGTCGGCGCTCTGCCTGGCGTTCGACGAGCTGCCCCCCACCACCGGTCAGCTCACCCCGGTCGCCGCGATGGGCGACGCGCTGCTCGACCGGCTCATCCGGGCCGGCCTCACCTTCCGGGTGCTGAAGGACGAGGCGGCGTTGCCGCTGACCGAGGCCGCCGGGCGTACGGCCGCCACGCCGGACGCGGGGACGGCGGCTTGACCCTCGACCGGGTCGAGGGGGCAGGATGCCCGGCGTGGAGAGCGACCTGCACAGCATCGGCGAGCTGGCCCGGGCCAGCGGCCTGACCGTCAGCGCGCTGCGCTTCTACGACTCGGCCGGGGTGCTGGAGCCGGCCCTGGTCGATCCGGTGACCGGCTACCGCTGGTACACCGACGCGCAGATCACCCCGGCCCGGCTGGTGGCCGGGCTGCGTCGGGTCGGCATGCCCGTGCCGGAGATCGCCGCCGCGGTGCGCGCCGAGCCGGCCACGGTGCACCGGCTGCTGGACGCGCACCTGCGCCGGCTGTCGGACGGGCTCGCCGACGCCCGCCGGGAGGTCGCCCGGCTCCGGGAGCTGGTCGACCCGGCGCCGTCCACGGCCACCACCCTGCTGCTCTCCCCCATCGAGCTGGCCGCGGCCGTGGACGCGGTGCGCTTCGCCGTGGGCGACGACCCGGAGCTGCCGGCGCTCTCCGGTGTGCTGTTCGACGTGGAGCCGGACGCCGTCCGGCTGGTCGCCACCGATCGGCACCGGCTCGCGCTGGCCCGCGCCGGGGCGACCGTCGACGGGCCCGCGGTGCGGGTGCTCGTCGGAGTGGACCTCGTCGACCGGCTCCGCGCGCTGCTCGACCCCGCCGACCCCGGGTCGGTGCGGCTGACCGTGACCGGTGCGGACCTGCGCGTCGCGGTGGCCGGTCGGACGCTGACGGGCACCGCGCTGCCGTACGACTTCCCCGACTACCGCCGGCTGCTGCGGGAGGCCGTCGGCGAGAGTCCGGCCGCGTACCGGATCCCGGTCGACGTGGCCGCGCTGCGCGCCGCGCTCACCGACCCGGCCGCCCCCACGGTGGCCCGCGAATACAACGGCCGGTCGCTGGCGATCACCGTGCTCGGCCTCGACGACCGGGCCGGCGTCCGCCTGCTGCCCGCCGCCGGCCCGACCGGGGACCGGATGGCGGTGCCGGACCCGGTCGGCGGGCTGCGGGTCGGGGTGAACGGCGACTACCTGCTGGACGCCCTCGACGCGGCCGGCGGGTCGCAGCTGGTCCTGGAGCTGGACGGGCCGATCGCCCCGCTGGCCATACGCCGGCTCGACGACGCGGACACCTTCTCCGTGCTGATGCCGATCCGGCTCTGAACCCGCCGTCGGTTCCCAGGCGGTGGGCTCGCGCTCCCCGTCCCGAACCGACCGGGGCACGACGGTAGCATCTGTGGGTCCACCTGTGACCCCGGATGGAGGCGTACGGAGCAGCATGCTCGACATGGAGTTGATCCGGAAGGATCGCGAGGCGGTGGCGACCGCGCTGGCGAAGCGACTGGATCCCGCCGAGGTCGACCGGGCCCTGGACGAGATCCAGCGGCTCGACCAGGAACGGCGCGCCCTGATCACGGAGATCGACGCCGAGCGGCAGCGCCGCAAGGCGGAGTCCCGGGCGTACGCGCAGGCGAAGCGCGCCGGCACCGAGCCGCAGGTGACGGCGCCCGAGGCCGAGCGCAAGCAGCTCGCCGAGCTGGAGTCCCAGTTGGACGAGGTGCAGGGCCGGCTGCGCGACGCGATGAGCGAGCTGCCGAACCTGCCCAGCGACGACGTCCTCCCCGGCGGCAAGGAGGCCAACCGGGTCGTCAAGACGTTCGGCGAGCCGCCGGCCATCGAGAAGGTCCGTGACCACGTCGAGCTGTCCCGGGCGCTGGGCCTGGTCGACTACGAGCGTGGCGTCAAGCTCGGCGGCTCCGGCTTCTGGATCTACACCGGGGTCGGCGCGCGGCTGGAGTGGGCGCTGCTCAACTACTTCATCGACCAGCACATCAGGGCCGGGTACGAGTTCCTGCTCCCGCCGCACCTGCTGCTCGACTCGGCCGGTTTCGCCGCCGGGCAGTTCCCGAAGTTCTACGACGACGTCTACCACCTGGACCGGGACAGCGCCCCGCGCGGGCAGTTCCTGCTGCCCACCTCGGAGACGGCGATCCTCGGCGCGTACCAGGACGAGATCCTGGACACCACCAAGCTGCCGCTGAAGGCGTTCGCGTACACCCCGTGCTACCGGCGCGAGTCGGCCGGCTCGCACTCCGACGAGCGCGGCACGGTGCGCGGGCACCAGTTCAACAAGGTGGAGATCTTCCAGTTCACCCTGCCGGAGCAGGCCGACGCGGCGCTGGAGGAGATGCTCGCCCACGCCGAGAGCCTGGTCGAGGGGCTGGGTCTGCACTACCAGCGCACGCTGCTCTCCGCCGGTGACGCCAGCGCGTCGATGAGGAAGACCCTCGACATCGAGGTGTGGATGCCGAGCACCGGCAAGTACAAGGAGGTCTCGTCGGTCTCCTGGGCCGGCGACTACCAGGCCCGCCGGGCGGCCATCCGCTACCGCGAGCCGGGCGGCAAGCAGACCCGCTTCGTGCACACCCTCAACGGCTCGGCGCTGGCCACCAGCCGGCTCTTCCCGGCCATCATCGAGCAGTACCAGCAGGCCGACGGTTCGGTGCTGATCCCCGAGGTCCTCCGCGACCGGATGGGCACCGACCGCCTGACCCCGCTGGGCTAGCCGATCCGTTCGACGGGGGCCGGGTGCATCCCGGCCCCCGTCGACGTATCCACCGTCGTGCGCCCGGCTGCCGGGTCCGGAAGGGCCACTGCCGGTGGCGTCCGGACGGCGCCCTTTCGGACGGCCAGGCCCAGCGCGGCGAGCAGGACGAGGGCCGCGAGCAGCACCGCCGGGCCGACCGTGTCGAGAGCGTCGGCGACCCCGTGTTGCAGCCGAGCCGCTGCCCGGACCACCGGGTCGTGCAGGGCGTCGCGGCGGCCGGCGGCCAGCCGCAGCTCGTACCAGCCGTACCAGGCGACGTAGCCGCCGGAGAGCAGCAGCACCAGGCCGCTGAGCCGGGGCACCAACGCGCCGGCGACGCGCAGCCGGGCCACCAGCCCGTCGCGCAGCAGCGCCACGCCGAGCGCGGCGACCGCCACCACCAGCCCCATCCCGAGGGCGTACGCGCCGAACAGCGCCAGCCCGCGGCCGGTCGAGCCCGCCTGGAGGCTGGTCACCACGATGGCCAGGAACGGTGCGATGGCGCAGCCGAGCGAGGCCAGCGCGTACGCCGCGCCGAACAGCGCCATCGACGGCCAGGAACGGGTCAGCCGGGGCGCCCGGGCCGACCAGCCGGGAGCGGGCAACCGCCGCCCGGCGAGCAGCCAGCACCCGGCCGCCACCAGCAGCAGCCCGAGTGCCACGGTCAGCCACGGCAACCGGGGCCGCAGCCAGCCGGCCAGCGGCGCGAGCGCCAGGCCGAAGGCGCCGAAGACCAGCACGTACCCCAGGGTCAGCCCGGCCGCCGCGGTGAGCGCGCGGCCGACCGCGCCGCGGGCGCCCGGCGCCCCGGCGACCAGCAGCGAGAGGTACGCGGGCAGCAACGCGAAGCCGCACGGGTTGACCGCGCCGAGCATGCCGGCGGTCAGCGCGAGCAGCAGCGGGGCGGTCACGCCCCGGCCAGTGCGGTGACCCGGGCGGTGAGCGCCTCTCCGTCCAGGAATCCCTGGTGGACGACCTTTCCGTCCCGATCGATGATCAGGAAGGTGCTCTGCTCGGTCACCTTGAACCGGCGCCAGAGCGCGCCGGCGCGGTCGTCGATCTGCGGCGTGCCGGCGAGGTCGAACTCGGTGACGAAGTCCTTCATCGCCCGCTGTTCACCGAGGCCGGCGACGCCGACGATCGGCACGGTGTCGCGGTACCGGGGCGCGATCTCGGCCACCGTCCAGGCCTGGCTGGCGCAGGTGGCGCACCACGGGGCCCAGAACCACAGCACCACCGGCCGGCCGGCCAGCTGGGCCGCGTCGAACGCGGTGCCGGTGAGGGTGGTTCCGGTGAAGCGCAGCGTGTCCGGAACCGGTGCCGGAGGCCGGGTCGGGGCGGCGGTCGGCGAGCCGGTGGGGGCGGCGGTCGCGCTGGCCGGTGGGGTGCCGGCGGCGGCGGGTGGCGGTGTGGCCGTGCCGGTGCAGGAAGCCGTGGCGAGCAGTGCCGCCACCAGCGCGGCTGCCGTGCCGGCCCGGCGTGGCCACCTCCGTGCGTGCCAGCTGCGCATCCGCGTCTCCCTCACAGTCGTCAGGAAGGGCCCTTCCTCCGCACCAGGCGTCGGGAAGGTGCCCTACTCGGTCTTGGCGAGTCGGAGGGCGAGCTCCGGGCAGACCTTGACCGCCTTCAGCGCACCCTCCCGCAGCCAGGTCGGCACCGGGGTCGGTGGGAAGGCGGGGTACCCGTTGGCGTCGAGCCGGATGAAGTCGGGCACCACGTGCGCGCAGAGCCCGTGCCCGTCGCAGCGCGACCAGTCCAGGGTGAGCTTCTGCGGGTTCGCGTCGGGCGCGCCCGGCAGCCCCATCACGCCCTTGACCCGCCGGCCGCAGCCGTCGCCGGTGCTGTGCAGCCGCAGGTCGTCGGCGAAGACCTCGATCGCGGAGAGGGCGAACCGGGCCGTGCCGTCCGGGTGGCTGCACGCGCCACGGCCCCTCACCTCGCCGGCGGCAGCGCGGACCACGTCCGCCGGTTGGCTGCCGGCGACCGCCAGGTCCACCGCTCGGGCCAGGTCCGGCAGGCCCATCTTGCACGGCCCGCACTGACCGGCGGACTCGCCGGCCAGGTAGCGCACCACCTGGGCGGCCTCACCGAGCGGGCAGGTGTCGACACCGAGCGGAACGATGATGCCCGCGCCCAGGGTGCCGCCGACGGCGGCGAGGCCCTTGCGGGAGACCTCCGCCCGGGCCGCCGCCTCCGGGGTGATCCACTTGCCGTGGTAGCCGCCCATCAGGATGCCCTGGGTTTCCGGGACCTCGCACAGGTCGAGGACGTCGCGCAGCGGCATGCCGGCGGTGCACTCCACCACGGCCGGCCGGCCCGCCGCGCCGGTCACCGTGAGCAGCACGGTGCCCGGCTCGTCGTCGGTGCCGAGCGCCGCGTACTCGTACGGGCCGAGTCGCGCGCCGACGGCGAGCTGGGCGTACGTCTCGGCGTTCGACAGCAGGGTGGGCAGGCCGCTGACGCCGGAGTCGCTGGAGCGCTTCTTGGTGCCGGGCGGGATGTGCGGCAACCCGTTGATCCCGTTGACCAGCGCGCCGCCCTCGCCGGAGATGAACCGGTGCGGCACGGTGACGATGGTGGTGGGCACCGGCATCCGGCGTTCCGCCAGCGCCTCCATGAGCGAGTCCTGGCCCATGCCGTCGTCGGCCACGCCGATCACGATCTCCTCGGCGTCCAGCGCGTACGCGGCCAGCGCCGCGCCGTCGAGGATCAGGTGCGGGGCGCGGGTCAGCAGCACCTTGTCCTTCCAGCTGGCCGGCTCCCCCTCGCTGGCGTTGACCACCACGACCGCGCCCAGGCCCTGCCGCTCGCACGACTCCAGGACGGCCCGCATCTTGCGGGCGAACGGGAAACCCGCCCCGCCCTTGCCCTTGAGCTGCATGCCCTCGGCGAGCCGGAGCAGCTGGGCCGGCTCCATCGGGCCGAGCGGCCCGTGCACCTCGTCGTGCGCGGCCAGGTCCAGCCGGCCGAACTCGGCGAACCCGGCGGTGAGCCGGGGCTCGCCGACGCAGGCCACCGGAGGCACTGTCGTCCGCATCACTTCGCCTCACCCCGCAGCCCGGCCCAGTACGCCCCGTCCACGGCGTCCGCGCTGGCGCGGCGTCGCTTGGCGGACCGGCTCTCGCCGGCGGCCCGCCGCGCCCGCCGCGACGCCAGGTCGACCAGGGTGGGGGTGTCGTCGACGGGCGGCGCCACGTCCTCCTCCGGCAGGTACCGGGCCGGCGGGCGCCAGTAGTCCGGCTCCTCCGGCAGGTCGTCCTCGGCGCTGTGCCGGCCGCTGCCGCTGCGCGGCGCCCCCGAGATCGGGCCGGCGGAGATCGGGCCGGCCGAGATCGGCTCGTCGGCCTGCCACCGGCGCGGGCTGTCCCACGGCTCCTCGGGCTCCTCCACGGCCCGGCGGGGCGGGGCCGAGTACCGGCTGCCGTCGTCCTCCGCCCGGGACCGGCGGGTGGCGCGCTCGACGACCGGCTCCTCGACGGGCGCGCCGCCGCGTCGCCGCCCCGTCGGGACGGCTTCGTCCCGGTCACGGCCGCGCCGCCGGGCCACCGGCTCCAGCTCCTCTTCGTCGCGCCGACGGGGCTCGTCCGCACCCCGCCGCGTCGACCGGCGGGTCGCCGGCTCCAGCTCGTCACGCCGGCCGCGCGCCGCCCGTTCGGTGCCCCGGCGGGCCGCCGGCTCCTCGTCCCGCCGGCGCCGGCTGGGCCCGACGGGCTCGGTGAGCGAACCCGGCTCGGGCACCACCGGAACGGTGAACCGCTCGGGGTCACGCGGCCGGGCGGTGGCCGGCGCGGCCCACGTGGCGGTGGTGGTCTCCGCCCAGGCGGGACGCTTCTCCGCTCCGCTGTCGCGGCGTCGGCTCAGCCCGGCCAGCAGCGACCGGCCGCGGCCCTCGTCGCCGACCCGCCCGGCCATCGCCGCGTTGCGCACCGCGGCCTGGTGCTGCTCGCGGCTGCGCCGGCCGATGGTGACCGAGAGCCGGACCAGCAGCGCCAGCACGACCAGCAGGACGCAGGCGAGATAGCTGAGCACCACCCAGGACTGCGCGACCCGGCCGGCGTTGAGGCCGTGGAACAGGGCGAACGGCCAGGCGACGTACGCCATGGAGTGCAGCCCGCGCCACAGCCACTTCGGACCGACGCCGGCGAAGCGGGCCCGGATGATGCCGGTCCAGATCACGCTCACCATCAGCAGGGCCGCCACCGTGCCGAGCCCGACGTAGAGCCCCCGGCCGCCCACGAACGGCACCAGCGCGTCGGTCGCCGCCGCCCGACCAGTGGCGATCTTGGTGAGCACGTGGAAGAGCAGCCCGGCGACGCCGAGCACGCCGGTGGCCCGGTGCGCCGACTGCAACAGCACCCGGTGCGAGATACGCAGCACGAGGCGGTCGGTGGCGAGCAGACCGAGCATCACCGTGAGGCTCAGCGAGACCAGGGCGATCACCCCGGCGAAGAACTCGGTGAAGAAGAAGCCGTACGCGTACGCCGTCTGACCCGCCCCGGTAAGCATGGTCGCCGCCCACAGCGCGGCCAGCACCGACGCGATCAGCAGGGCTGTCGC
Source organism: Micromonospora sp. NPDC049301 (assembly GCF_040678715.1). Taxonomy (NCBI): domain Bacteria; kingdom Bacillati; phylum Actinomycetota; class Actinomycetes; order Micromonosporales; family Micromonosporaceae; genus Micromonospora; species Micromonospora sp. NPDC049301. Next base: position 436,082 of record NZ_JBFAQO010000005.1, read on the forward strand.
CGACCGCGACCGGGTCCGCACCCCCCGACTGCTGGCGCTGGTCCGGACGGTGGCCGCCTTCTGATTCTGCTTTGCCCGGGCCATCTGCTCCTCGATCGTCTCGCGGCGGCGTACCACCGGCCGACCCCTGCTCCCCCATCCAGTACGGACCGGAGGGGCGCGCGGATCACCCCGGACGGAAATTTCTGGGCCGGATCGAACCAACCCGCGCCGGGGCGCGTGTAGCGGCGACCGTCGGAGCGTGGGGCCGGCCGGACCACCGGCCGAAAAGGACAGTGATGAATGTCCATGCATTGACAGTCACTGCAACACGCTTGTAACCTTTCGGAAAATTTCAGCTCTGGTTGCAAGATTCCGGCAGCAGAGCTGTCCCCCGCCGCACCACCCCCACCCCGCTCCCGCCCCCGTCAGGAGTCCCGATGCACCGACGTCGACGCGGCTCGGCGATCCTCGCCCTCGGCCTGGTTGCCAGCCTGCTCGTCCCCACCGTGACGGCTCCCCCGGCCGTCGCCGCCCCGTCCGGCGGCAAGAAGGTCATCGTCCAGCTCTTCGAGTGGAACTGGCCCTCGGTGGCCAGCGAGTGCCAGAGCACGCTCGGGCCGAAGGGCTACGGCTACGTGCAGGTCTCGCCCCCGCAGGAACACGTGCGGGGCAACCAGTGGTGGCTGGCGTACCAGCCGGTCAGCTACCGGATCGAATCCCGCAAGGGCACCCGCGCCCAGTTCCAGTCGATGGTGAACACCTGCCACGCGGCCGGGGTCAAGGTGCTCGTCGACGCAGTGATCAACCACATGTCCGGGCAGGACGCCGGCGGCACCGGCTGGGCCGGGTCGTCGTACTCGCACTACGACTACCCCGGCATCTACCAGACCCAGGACTTCCACCACTGCGGCCGCAACGGCGGCGACGACATCGTCAACTACAACGACCGGTACGAGGTGCAGAACTGCGAGCTGGTCAACCTCTCGGACCTGAAGACCGAGTCGGACTACGTCCGTACGAAGATCGCCTCGTACCTCAACGACCTGCTCTCCCTCGGCGTGGACGGTTTCCGGCTGGATGCCAGCAAGCACATGCCGGCCGCCGACATCGCCGCGATCAGGGGCAAGCTTTCCCGCTCGGCGTACATCGTGCAGGAGGTCATCTACGGGGCCGGCGAGCCGGTCCAGCCGACCGAGTACACCGGCAACGGCGACGTGCACGAGTTCCGCTACGGCAAGGACCTGGCCCGCGTGTTCCGCTCGGAGCGGCTGGCGTACCTGCGCAACTTCGGTGAGGGCTGGGGGCACCTGCCCAGCGGGCCCGCCTCGGTGTTCGTGGACAACCACGACACCCAGCGCGACGCCGGCGGGGTGCTGACCTACCGGGACCGCGGGATCTACGCCCTGGCGAACGCCTTCATGCTGGCCTGGCCGTACGGCTCGCCGACCGTCATGTCCAGCTACACCTTCAGCAACCGGGACGCCGGCCCGCCCTCGGACGGCGCCAACAAGACGCTGAACACCACCTGCTACTCCGGCTGGGAGTGCGAGCACCGTTGGCCGGTGATCGCCAACATGGTCGGCTTCCGCAACGCCACCGAGGGCGCCGGCGTGGCCAACTGGTACGACAACGGCAACAACCACATCGCGTTCAGCCGCAGCGGCAAGGGTTACCTGACCGTCAACGACGAGGACTCCGCGGTCAACGGGCGCTCCTACTACACCGGGCTGCCCGCCGGCCGGTACTGCGACGTCATCCACGGCACGTACGCGGGCGGCACGTGCAGCGGTCCGGTGGTCACCGTGGACGGTAACGGTTGGTTCGCCGCCAACGTGCCGGCGCACGACGCGGTGGCCATCCACATCGGCGCGCGGGTCTGAACCGCCGGGGCCCCCGGCCGGTATCGCCGAACCGGGGGCCCCGAAGCCCGTGCCGTCGTAGAGTGTTTTGGTGCCGTTTGACCGAATGAACCCGTCCCGCCGCCGCCGGGGCGGCTGGGTGGCCACCGCCGTCGCCGTGGCAGTGCTGCTGATCGCCGCGCTGCTGGTCGGCCAGGCCCTCACCCCACGCACGGCGACCACCGACCTACCTGTTGCGGCGGCGCCCGATCCGACGCCGAGCAGCATCGAGCAGAGCCTCGAGGAATCGGTGCCACCGGCCGCGCCGGCCCCGGACGGACTCCCGGTGGTCGACTACGACCCGGCCCCGAAGGGGTTCCCCGCCGATCCGGCCACCATGGACACCACGCCGCTGACCGAGGGCGTGCACCCGACCCGGCGGGTCGCCGCGTACGACGGGCCCGGCGGGCGTCCGCTGGCCTTCCTCGAACCGACGCTGTCCGGTGTCGAGCTGACCGTGCCGATCGCCGAGAAGCGGGCCGGCTGGACGGCCGTCCTGCTGCCGTCGGCCAACCGGCGGCTCGCCTGGCTGCCGCCCGGCGGATTCGACATCGTGGCGCTGCGCGACCAGATCGTGGTGGAGCGCAAGGTGCACCGGCTCACCTGGTACCGGGCCGGCAAGGCGGTGCGCTCCTGGCAGACCAGCCTCGGCCAGCCCGGGCAGGAGACCCCGCTCGGTCGGACCTTCATCCTCGGCCGCACCCCGCCACCGCAGGACGTCTACGGCGGGGTCGACATCTACGCCCTCGGCTCGGTGCCCGACGACCCGGAGGCGGTGCCGACCGGGCTGCGCGGCGCGCACATCGGGCTGCACACCTGGTACCACGACGGCGAGCTGGGCGAGAACACCACCAACGGCTGCATCCGGGTCACCCGCAGTGGCCAGCGGGAACTGCTCGCCGAAGTCCGCCCCGGCAGCAGCCTGGTGGTCGTCGACCAGCTGCCCACCCCGCCGCCGACGGCCTGAGCGGCACCGCTCACTCGCCGAGCAGCCAGCCGTTCCGCTCGGCGATGCGGACCGCCTCGGCCCGGTTGCGGGCGCCGAAGGTCTTGGTGCGGCCGTTCAACTCGACGGCCGGGCGCGTACTGGTCATGTCACTCATGCTCCGGCGGCGCGGGGGCCGGTACCCGGGGCGGCGGCAGGGGCTTGGACGACACGGAGCGTGACGTCCACGCGAGCGGGCACCGCGACGAGCGTAATGACTCAGTGGCATAAATATGCCTCTGAGTCATCACGGTCACCAGGACATCCACCGCCGGACGCCGACCCTGCGGGCTCTCAGCCGGCTCCGAGAGGCGGCGCCGCCGCAGGAAGGCCGAGCAGCCCGCACAGCGGAGGATTTCCGCGCACGGCAGCGGGTAACCGCCGGGCCGGACGCCGCGACACCGGGGGGACGCGATGGGTACCACGCCGCAGGGTCGGGTCGACACCGTCGTGCTGGTCCACGGGCTCTGGATGACCTCGCGCAGTTGGGAGGGGTGGGCCCAGCGGTTCGCCGCCCGGGGCCTGCGGGTGCTCACGCCCGCCTGGCCCGGCATGGATCGGGAGGTCGAGCGGTTGCGCGACGACCCCTCCCCGATCGCCGAGCAGAGCATCGCCGGCATCGTCAAGCACTACGACGGCCTCATCCGGGCGCTGCCCAGTCCGCCGATCATCATGGGGCACTCGTTCGGGGGGCTGATCACCCAGCTCCTGGTCGACCGGGGCCTCGGCGCGGCGGCGGTGGGAGTGCACCCCGCGCCGGTGAAGGGGGTGCTCAAGCTGCCGCTGAGCACGTTGCGCTCCGCCTTCTCGATCCTGCGCAGCCCCGCCAACCGGCACCGGGCCGTCCCGTTCACCCCGGAGGAGTTCCACTACGCCTTCGGCAACACGATGAGCAGGGAGGACTCCGACCGGGCCTGGCAGCGCTACGCCGTCCCGGGCGCCGGACGGGTGCTCTTCGAGGGCTCGTTCGCCAACCTCGACCCGCGCTCACCCGCCCGCGTCGACACCGGACGCGACGATCGCGCGCCGCTGCTGCTGATGGCCGGCGAAGTCGACCACGTGGTGCCGCCGTCGGTGGTCCGCTCCAACGCCACGCTCTACCAGAAGTCGCGGGCGCTCACCGCGTACCAGGAGTTCCCCGGCCGGTCGCACTTCACTGTCGGGCAGCCGGGGTGGGAGGACATCGCCGACTACGCGCTGGACTGGGCGCTGCGCGCGGCGGCGCTGCCCCGCGAGGCGACCATCGCCAGCGAGGCCCCGCGCCGCTGAGCTTCCACGGTGTCACGCGCTGTCGGGCGCATGGGCGGGCCGAGCGGGGGTAACGGGCAGGGATGAGGGCGAGCTTCCGGCTTGGCCGGATCGCGGGTGTGCCGGTCGGCGTCAACTGGAGTGTTCTGGTCATCTTCGCGCTGATCGCCTGGGGACTGGCCGCCAACCAGTTCCCCCGCTCCTACCCCGACCGTTCCCCGGTCGCGTACACCCTGGCCGGGCTGGCCGCGGCGGTGGTCTTCTTCGTCGGCCTGCTGGCCCACGAGGTGTCCCACGCGATCGTCGCCAAGCGCAACGGCCTGGAGGTCGGGGGCATCACCCTGTGGCTGTTCGGTGGAGTGGCCGAGCTGAAGGGCGAGCCGCGCGACCCGGGCGCGGAGCTGCGGATCTCCGGGGTCGGCCCGCTGGTCAGCCTGCTGCTCGGGGCGTTCTTCGGCGTCATCGCCGCGCTGCTCGCGCTGGCCGGGCAGGGCGGCCTGCTGTTCGGGGTCATGGCCTGGCTGGCCGGCATCAACGTGCTGCTGGCGGTCTTCAACGTGCTGCCGGCGGCACCGCTGGACGGCGGGCGGCTGCTGCGCGCGGCGGTGTGGAAGGCCACCGGCGACCGCACCCGGGCGTCGGTGGTCGCCGCACGGGCCGGCTGGGTGCTCGGCGCGCTGCTGATCGGTCTCGGGCTGTGGCAGTTCCTGTCCGGGGTGGGCTTCGGCGGGCTGTGGCTGGCGCTGATCGGCTGGTTCCTGATCGGGGCCGCCGGGATGGAGGAGCGGCAGGCCCGCACCGGCAGCGCACTGCGCGGCATCCGGGTCGGCGAGGTGATGACGCCGCAGCCGCAGACCGCCTCGGCGGAGATGACGGTCGCCGACTTCGTCGACAACTACCTGTTCGCGTACCGGCATTCGGCGCTGCCGCTCACCGAGGACGGCCGGCCGACCGGTCTGGTCACCCTGGATCGGGTGCGCGGCGTCCCCGCCGACCGGCGGGCGTCGACCACGCTGGCCGAGGTGGCCTGCCGGGCCGACCAGTTGGTCCTCGCCCAGCCGGGTGAACAGCTCAACGACCTGCTCCCCCGCCTCAGCGAGTGCGCCGACGGCCGCGCCCTGGTGGTGACCGACGGCCGCCTGGTCGGCATCGTCTCCCCGAGCGACATCAGCCGCGCAGTCCAACGAGGCACCCTCCGCACCACTCCACCCGCCCAACCCACCCCCACCGCACCCCACTGACCACCCCCGCCCGGCCCCCCGCCCGGCCCCCCGCCCGGCCCCCCGGCCCTCTCCGCGGTGATCATGAAGTTAGCGACGCGACACGCCGACACGGGCGCCGCTAACTTCATGATCAACGCCGGAAGAGTGGCCGGAGGCGTTAGCGGGGGAAGTAATGGTCCAGCTCGTCGGTGCGGAACTTGCCGGTCGGGTCCAGGCGGGTCAACAGCGCGGCGAAGTCCGCGTACCGGGGATAGCGGGCGGCGAGCGCGGCCGGATCGGCGGCGAAGACCTTGCCCCAGTGCGGACGCGGCGCGAACGGCGCGAGCCGCTCCTCCACCGCCGCCAGCACGGGGGCCACCGCCACCGGGTCGCCGATCCAGGTGAAGTGCACGGCGAGGGTGTCCCGGTGGTGGTTCGGGCTGAGCCACAGCTCGTCCGCCGTCACCGTCCGCAGCTCGCACACCAGGAGCACCGGGGCGATCAGGTGCGCCACGTCGTCCAGGGCGGCGAGCGCCTGGGCCGCCGCCGCGCGTGGCAGGTGGTACTCGGACTGGAGTTCGTCGCCGCTGCTCGGCGTGAACCCGAGCTTGAAGTGCGGCAGCCGCTCGTGCCACGGGCCTGGCACACCGAGCTGCACGGTGCAGTTCTCCGCCGGCATCCCGAGCACCGGATGTCGCGGCTCGTCGGCGGCGGTGGTGCCGAGCCAGTCCGCCGGGGGTGGCGGCTGCTCCGCCCGCTGCTTGCGCCACACCTCACGCAGTCGCGGGGTACGCCAATCGGTGAACACGCTCACGCTGTACGCCGAGCCGAGCGCCTCGTCCAGCGCCTCCCGGGGCAGGTCGAGCCGCACGTACTGGCGCACCTCGAAGGCCGGCACCACGTCCAGGGTGACCCGGGTGACCAGGCCGAGCGCGCCGAGCCCGACCACCATGCCGGCGAAGGTGTCCCCGTCGGTGTCCCGGTCGACGTGCAGCAGGTCGCCGTCGGCGGTGACCAGCTCCAGGGCGGCGACGGAGGTGGCCAGGTTGCCGTGGGTCTGACCGGAGCCGTGGGTGGCGGTGGCCACCGCCCCGGCCACCGAGATGTGTGGCAGCGAGGCGAGGTTGGCCAGCGCGTACCCCTGGGTGTGCAGCTGCCGGGCGACGTCGCCGTAGCGCAGCGCGCCGGTGACGGTGACCCGCGACCGCTCGACGTCCACGTCGATCGCCGGGGGCAGCCCGGCCAGGGTGACCAGGTCGCCGGTGGTGTCGCCGATCCGGTTGAAGGAGTGTCCGCTGCCCACCGCGCGGATCCGGGCGCTGCCGGCGACCAGACGGCGCAGCTCGTCGGTGGAGGTGGGCCGGTGGAACGCCCGCGCGGCGTAGCGCACGTTGCCGGCCCAGTTGCGGCGCGGCACGTCGGCCGACACGCCGCCGTGGACAGGTGCGCTCACGCGGTGGTCTCCCGATCGGTGGACGGGTGGTCGGCCAACGCGGCGACGAGGGCGTGCAGCGCGGCCTCGGTCTGAAGCCCGCCGTACCCCCGCTGGGCGACCGGCAGGCCGGCGGCCCAGGCGCGTTCGATCTCCGCTCGGGCCGCCTGTCGGACCTGCGCGTCCCCGGACACCAGGGCGTCCTGCCCGCGGCGGATCAACTGGTCGACCTGGTCCATCCGGTAGCCGCGCAGGCCGGTGGGGAGGTCCGGGTCGGCGAAGGCGGCGCGGCGCAGCGCGGGCAGGTCCACGAAACGGTTCCCGGCGTAGCGGGTGAGCGCGGCGGACACCTGCTCCGGCTGCTCCCGGACCTGGTCGAGGACGAGCAGCTCGATGGCGGGCCGGCCGTCGACGGGGTGGCGGGCGGTCACCCGTGGCCCGACTGTCACATTAGGCACGGGCACCAGCAGCAGTCGCGGTGGCACCGGACGGCCGTCCCGCCGGGGTGGCTCGTCGAGGACCAGCGTGTCGACCTCGGCCCACGGGATCGACCGGCGCAGGCCCGGGCGCCGGATGGTCAGCCCGTCCGCGCCGATCCCGAACCGGAACGGCCGCAACGCGCTGACCAGCGCCACGACGCCGAGCGCGACGGCTCCCACGGCGACGATCGTCCGTAGCAGGGCGTCGTCGCGGGGCAGGGCCAGCAGCACCACCCCACCGAGTACGCAGACCAGGGCGAGCACCAGCGCCCCCCGACTCCGGCGCAGTTCCACGCTCGGACCCCCGTTCATGACCGTGGCGTCGGTCCCAGCATCCTCCGACAGACCGGGAGCCAGGGACACCGGACGATCGGGCACGGTTGTTCTCGCCATCGTCGGGGAACCCTACGCCCATGAGCAGCTACCGTGATCCGGCCCCGCGGGGCGACGTGTTCCCCTCCGAGGAGGAGCTGGACCCGACCGGCAGCGGGGTCGAGCCGACCAGCGCCCCGCCGGGCGCCCGGTCGGCGAGCCATCCGGCGCCCACGCCCGGGCCCCGCCCGACGCCCGCACCCGCGCCCGCTCCGACGCCGGTGCCGGCGCCCGGGCCGCCGCCGCGCGCCCCCGAGCCACAGTCGATCGTGACCCGGCATCTGGACGGATCGGTGGAGGTGGCCACCGACCTCGACGGCGACGGCGTCGCCGACATCGTCCAGGTCGACCTGGACGGCGACGGGATCGCGGACGTCACCTATGTGGACAGCGACCGGGACGGCCGGCTGGACACGGTGCTGCGCGACCCGGGCATGGTCGAGACGGGCGGCGGGGCCCAGCGGGGAGCATGACCGGGCTCAGAGTTTCGCCATCACCTCGCTGGCGACCAGCTCGAGGTGCTCCAGGTCGCTGAGGTCCAGCACCTGGAGGTAGATCCGCTGACTGCCGATCTCCGCGTACCGGCCGATGGTGTCGAGCACCTCGGCGGGCGTGCCGGCAACGCCGTTGGCCCGCAGCTCGTCCGGGTCGCGGCCGATGGCGGCGGCCCGCCGGGCCACCTCGGCGTCGTCCCGGCCGCAGCAGAGCACCAGGGCGTTGGACCAGACCAGGTCGGCCGGGTCCCGACCGATCTCGGTGCACGCCGCGCGAACGCGCTCGAACTGCGCCGCCGTGTCGGCCGTCGAGGCGAACGGCAGGTTGAACTCGTCGGCGTAGCGGGCGGCCAGCCGCGGCGTGCGCTTCGGGCCCATCCCGCCGAGCAGAATCGGCGGGCGGGGCTGCTGCACGGGTTTGGGCAGCGCGGGCGAGTCACTGATCGGGTAGTACCGGCCGTCGTGCCGGAACCGCTGCCCGGGCGGGGTGGCCCAGAGCCCGGTGATGACCTCGAGCTGCTCCTCCAGGCGGTCGAACCGCTCGCCCAGGGCCGGGAACGGGATGCCGTAGGCGGTGTGCTCGTCGGCGTACCAGCCGGTGCCGATGCCCAGCTCCACCCGGCCACCGCTCATCTGGTCGACCTGCGCCACGGTGATCGCCAGCGGGCCGGGCAGCCGGAAGGTGGCGGCCGTCATCAGGGTGCCGAGCCGGATCCGGCTGGTGTCCCGGGCCAGGCCGGCGAGGGTCGTCCACGCGTCGGTGGGGCCGGGCTCACCGCTCACCGCGCCCATCATGAGGTAGTGGTCGGAACGGAAGAAGGCGCCGTAGCCGGCATCCTCGGCGCAGCGGGCGACGGCGAGCAACTGGTCGTAGCTGGCGCCCTGCTGGGGCTCGGTGAAGATCCGCAGTTCCATGCCCTGAGCATAGGAAGCCGGCCCCGCTGCCGCTCGGGGACGGCGAGCGCTGGTCGTATGCCTTGACAGTCATATGACTGCTGCGGAATATTGGGACGGTGTCCACCGACGCCTTCACCGTCCTCGCCGAGCCCACCCGGCGCCGGATCCTCGACCAGCTCCGCGACGCGGAGCGCAGCGTCGGCGATCTGGTGGACAGCCTCGGGGTCAGCCAGCCGGCCGTCTCCAAACACCTGCGGGTGCTCCGCGAGGCCGGCTTCGTCTCCTGCCGGATCGCCGCCCGGCAGCGGATCTACCGCCTCGACCCGGGCCCCCTGCGGGCGGTCGACGGTTGGCTGGACCCGTACCGCCGGCTGTGGGACCGGCACCTGGACGCCCTGCAACGGCACCTCGACAGTCAGGAGCAGTAGATGGACCGCGACGCCTTCCGCCCGAGCCCACCCGCCGAGGTGCGCGCCGAGCCCGCCGACGGCGGCGCCACCCTGGTCTTCGTCCGCGACCTGCGGCACCCACCGGCCACCGTCTGGGCCGCGCTGACCGACCCGGCCCGGCTCGCCGAGTGGGCGCCCTTCCTCGCCGACCGGGACCTGGGATCCCCCGGCGCCGCCGTGCTCACCATGGTCGACGGCGAGACCAACATGCCCATCGCGGCGACGGTCCGTCGGGCCGAGCCGCCGCACCTGCTCGAATACACCTGGGGCGACGACCTGCTGCGCTGGGAGCTGAGCCCGCTGGGCACCGGCACCCGGCTCACCCTGCGCCACACGGTCGCCGACCCGGGCATGCTGCCGATGGTCGCGGCCGGCTGGCACCTCTGCCTCGACGTGGCCGACCGGCTGCTCGACGGCGATCCGGTCGGCCCGATCCGGGGGGCCGAGGCCCTCGACTTCGGCTGGCCAGAGCTGCGCGACACGTACGCCGACCAGCTCGGCGACGGCTGAACAGCCGCGCCTGCCGCCCGCCTCCCCCGACCGGCCCGTCGCCGGCGACGGGCGGCCGGTCATCCGGTGCCGACGTCCCTTCCGCCCGCGTGTCTGCGGCGTCCACGCTGGACGGAGCTGGCCGCGACCGGCGGCGCGGCGGACGCGAGGAGGAGACGATGGACGATCAGCACCGCGACCGGCTGACGGCGGCCGTGGCGAACCTGGCCCCCGAGCTGTCCCGACGGGCCGGCGAGATCGAACAGGCCCGGGAGCTGCCCTCCGACCTGCTCGACGCGCTGCGCGCTGCCGGCTGCTTCCGGATGTTCGTGCCGCGCAGCCACGGCGGGTACGAGGCCGATCTGCGCACCGGGCTGCGGGTGCTGGAGACGCTGGCGCGGGCGGACGGTGCGACCGGTTGGACCGTGATGATCGGCGCCGAGACACCGCACCTGCTGGCGATGCTGCCCCGCGAGCGGTTCGACAAGCTCTACGCCGAGGGCCCGGACGTGGTGGTGGCCGGCGGGTTCGCCCCCCAGGGGCGGGCCGAGTCGACCGACGGCGGCTACCGGGTCACCGGTCGCTGGGCGTTCGCCAGCGGCAGCCGCCACGCCGACTGGATCTTCGGCAACTGCCTGCTGACCGACGCTGGGCAGCCGCCGACCGGGGAACCGCCGCGGCTGCGCTCGATGCTCTTCCCAGCCGACCGGGTCACCGTGCACGACACCTGGCACGCGTTGGGCCTGCGGGGCACCGGCAGCCACGACGTCGAGGTCACCGACGCGTTCTGTCCCGCCGACGACAGCCTCGACCTGTTCACCGGGGTGCCCTGCGTACCCGGGCCGGGCTTCGTCGCGCCGCTGGTGCACTTCGTGCTGCACCTCGGCGCGGTCGCGGTGGGCATCGCTCAGGGCGCACTCGACGACATGGTCGCGTCGTTGGCCGGAGGCCGACAGCGGCTCTACGCCCGCCAGTCGCTGGCCGACTCGCCGGCCTTCCGGATCCAGCTCGGCCGGGCCGACCTCGACGTCCGGGCAGCCCGGGCACTGCTGCACGACCTGGCCGACGAGCTCTGGGCGGCCTGCGCCACCGATCCGGCGGCGGTGGCCCGACTGCACCCGCGCATCTCGGCCGCACTGCCCTGGGTGACCGAGCGGACCGCCGCGGCGGTGGACGCCTGCTACCGGGCCGGTGGCGGCGGGGCGTCCCGGGACGGCGCCACCCTGCAACGTCGATTCCGGGACATCCACACCTTCAGTCAGCATGCTGCGGCAGCCGAGGGTTGGCTGGGCAACAACGGCACCGAACTACTCGGCCGCCCGGTCGAGTTGGCGTACTGACGACGGCCCGGTCAGACGTACGGGCGGGTGGCGTACGCGGTCCGGAGCGCGGCCAACCCGGCCGCCTTCGGCGACAGGGTGCCCCACCCGGAGTTGAAGTAGTTGGTCCGGGCTATCCGGGGTCCACGCTCGGCGTTGAGCTGGGCCACGGCGGCCGGGACGGTGGCGATCCAGGCCGGCTGGTCCGGAATCTCCGCCGCCCGCACCCCCCACTCCGCGATGAGCACGGGCCGGGACAGCGCCACCGGGCCGAGGTCCGCGACCGCCCAGTCCTTCGTGCGGCGAAACCGGGACAGCGCGGTGTGTCCGGCGCTGGTGGCGTAGGCGTTCCACTGGAGGAAGTCCAGCCGGGACATCAGTGACTCGGGGTGGGTGCGCTGGAAACAGGCCCGGTCGAAGCCGCCGAGGCCGACCGAGAACGTGGTGCCGGGGGGCAGCGTCCGCGCCTTGAACCAGGTGAGGATGTAGTTCATCGCCTGCACCGCGCGGGCGTCCGACTCGGCCCAGGTGTACGCCTTGCCGTCCTCGGTGGTGCCGAACTCGTGGTCGGTGTCCAACTCCGAGGCGAGCTGGATGTTCACCCCGAAGCCGAGCATCCGGTACTGCGCCAGGGCACGGTGGAGCAACCCGTCACACTGGCCCCGGAGCACCTGGCCGTAGCCGTACGCCCTCGGCCAGGTGGTGCCCGGGCGCTGCTGGATGGTCATCGACGGCGCCGGCACGGTGTAGTCGGTGATGTCCACCCGGAAGCTCTGCGGCCCGTAGTTCGGGGCCCCGTAGTGCTTCAGCTCCAGGACCATGTTCATCCGCACCCCGGCCTTGCCCAGGTCGATCAGCCAGGGCCGGTTGTAGCCGGGGAAGACGTAGCCGTCGGCGAAACTGCGGTACTGGGTGAGCGAGCGGAAGTTGCCGCCGGCCATGTCGGCGGTCGGGTCGGCGCCGCCGGAGAGGTAGTAGCCACCGAGCACCGGCTGGCTCAGGGCGTAGTCGGCGGTGGCGGTCGCGGTGTGTCCGGCCGCGTCGCGGACCTGGACGGTGACCCGGGGCATCACGCCACCGCCCGGTACACGGCCACCGAACCGTTGTCGGACACCCGGGTCCAGGTACGTCCGGAGTCGTCGGTGACGGTCAGGGTGAGCGGGTCGATGACCGCGGTGACCTTGACCGGAGCACTGCTGTTGCCCTGCGCGTCGGTGACCACGATGGTGACGGTCAGCGGTGTGGTGTCGGCGTCGGAGTAGGTGACGGTCAGCAGCATCTGCTCACCCGGCGAGTACGTCGAGGCGCTCAGGGCTGCGGTCGCGGTGGGAGCGGCCATGTCGGGGCCTTTCTCTCGTTCGGCCGCCGGGCCTGGCGCGCGGATGAGCGACGCCGGACGTGGCGGGGTCCACGGTGCGAAAGACGGCAGGGCTCTGCGACGCGGCCGGGTGGGCGGCGTCGCCGGGCTGCCGGAGGGGTAGACGACCTTGTCCCGGTGGGCGGTGGCACCGCTGCGGGCGCCCGGAGCGGTGTGGGCGGCAACGACGGCTCGGGCCGTACGCGTGGTCGGGCCGGCGGCTGTGCCGTGTCCGCCGCGGCGGCAAGGCCGGGCTGGGTGAGGGCGCGCCGGTGCGGACGATGCTGTCCCCACCGGCCCGGAGGACTGGGATGTGGCCCGCCATCCGTCCGCCTCTTGACCTGCCCCAACAGTGCTCTACCAGGGGCTTTACCGTCTTGTCCGGTATCCGACAGCGCCTCGGACGAGGCTACCGACGACCCCTGCGGTGACCAGGGCGGCTGTCCGGCGATTCGGCGCGGCGTACCGCCGTTCACGGGACACATTCGTAAGCTTGGACGGCAACTCGGCTGAATTGTGCTGGTTTCCACCGCGGATACCATGCGGTCGTCTCCGTCAGGCGCGACCGGAAAAGGTGCCGAGTGCTCAGGACGGCGAGAAGAGTCACCACGACGATGAACATCTGGCGTCAGGGCCTGTGGCGGTACCGTCTGACCACCGCTGGCGTCGGCTTGGCGGCCCTGAGCGTGGCGACCGCGGTGTACAACCCACCGCTGGCGCTCAGCGTGGCGGCGGCGACGGTCGGCGCGCTGGTCTCGGCGTTGGAGATCCGCGGCAACCGCCGACGGTCCAGGCAGTTCCGCTTCCACCCCCGCGACGGCGACGACTACCGCGACATCACCGAGCAGGCCACCGGCCCCAAGCGGGTGCTGGAGAACGCACACAGCACCGGCATCGTCGGCATCGCCGAAAGTGCGCGGCTGCGCAATCTGCGGATCCGCTGCGAGGTGACGCCGACGAGCTACCTGCTCGGTCGGGACCTCCGACGCTGGTCGTTCGACTTCCTGGCCCGGCACGCCCGCACGGCGGCCATGCACAACGCGGCGGTGCTGGGCCTCGCCGCCGACCTGCCGACCGGCACTGACGACCCGGTGGTCACGCTACGTCCCGCGCATTACTTCGACTTCTTCTGCAGCAACCTGCTCGCCTCCTACGACGTCTACGAGGCCGGCCGGGACACCCTGGCGCTGCGCGGGCGAGACCTCATCCTCGACCATCGCGGTCGGTTGCGGGGGTTCACCGGCAGCCGGCTCGCCAACGTCGTGGGGGTCTCCACCCTGGCGTTCACCATCGACGGGCGGCTGCTGCTCATCGCGCAGACCCGGGACAACGTGGGCAGCCCGGGGCTCATCGCCCCGTCCGGCTCCGGTTCCCTGGAACCACAGGACGCATCGGCGACGCCCGCCGCGCCGAGCCTGCAGGAGGTCATCATCGGCGGCGCGCTGCGGGAGCTGCGCGAGGAGTGTCACCTCGAACCGAACGAGATCGCCGAGAGCGCCGTCCTCGGTTACGGCCGGTGGTTGAGCCGCGGCGGTACGCCCGAGTTCTGCACTGTGACCCTGCTCAAGGTCACCGCCGAGCAGGTGCTGCGCCGGAGCGTCCGATGGACCGAACGACCGTACGTCGGTGAGGTGCTGGCGGTCCACGTGCCACCCAGCACCGAATGGGCTCGGGACGCTCCACTGACCGTGTTACCAGCCGAGAACCGGCACAGCGCCTCTTGGCCCCTGGCGTTCAGCCTCGCCTGCCTCACCGACTGCATGACCGACGAGACGTGGCCCCAGCGCGCCGCCATCGCCGCGGTCGTGGACCAGTGAGGAGCCACCCCGACCGTGCTCCACGCCACGGTCACCAGCTCCTCCGCTGAGGTCGTCGGCACCGAGTGACCGGTGCACGGTGACCGTGCCGGGGAGCGCGGCGCACCCCGTACGCACATGGTCGATCTTCGCGGCGCGCTCCGGGTCGGCCTGGTCGAGCAGGACACCGAGGGCGGTGCCGCTGTGCGCGATGACCAGGCCGTGACCGTCGACCTCGCGGCAGAGGCGGTGCAGCACGTCGAAGTGCCGACGCGGGCGCAGCTTGCCGTTCAGCACGGCGCTGCGGGTGGTGACCTCGCCGACGGCGGGCAGGTCGGCGGCGCGCACGGCCGTGGTGAGCGCGGTGAGCAGCCGCGCGTACTCCCGTTTGTCGGCCTGATCGAACGGCTTGGGGATCCGGTTGAAGCGGACGGTGTCCACGGTGCCGCCCTCGTCGTGCGCCACGACCGTGAGCGGGGGCAGCACGCCGATCCGCTCCCGCAGCCGCACCTCACGGTGGTGGAAGGCGACGATGCCGTCGTACATCACGCCGTCGGAGGGCTCGATCCGGCGCAGCAGCGACTCGACGACGCGCTCGCTCAGCGTCATGCCGAACGCGTCCCCGACCGCCCGCGCGGTGGCCACCAGGTCCGCCGACGAGCTGGCGAAGCCCTTCCCCTCGGCCAGCTCACCACTTAGCTCCAGCACCCCGCCGCCGGAGAGGCCGAGCAGCTCCATGATGTTGGCGGCCAGCCGGGCCGACTTCCGCTTGTGCTGCGGGAAGACCCGGATGCGGCCCAGCTCGTTGGTCGGGCGGAACGTGGCGGTGGCCCACTGCGCCATCGGGAACGTCACCAGGAAGTCCCGGTCGCCGTCGGGCAGGACACCCTGCAACAGCTCACCAAAGGTGCCGAACGCGGTGCCGACGCCGAGCCGGCCGGTGGGGGCCAGCGGCGCGGCCCGGTCGGCGGTGCACGCCCGCTCCCCCAATTTCACGATCCACCTCTCCGTTGCGTTCGCCGCCGGCGGCCACGTTACGTCGGTGCTACCGATGCCGACCGCGGGCGATCCGACTAGCGTCCAAGCGGTCAACATCATCTTCGGAAAGCAGCTGCTGACGTGCGCAAACTGACGTACTACATCGCCACGAGCCTGGACGGGTTCATCGTCGGGCCGGACGGTGAGTTCGACTTCTTCCCGTTCGAGGGGGACATCGCCGCGGCCATCCTGGCCGACTACCCCGAGACCCTGCCGACCCACGCGCGGGAGCCGCTCGGGATCGCCGCGGCGACGGTGCGGACAGCGTCAACGGGCTGAGCTGACCGGCGCGCTGCGCCGGGGTCAGTGCGGCGGAGAGTTCGCGCAACGCGAGCGGGTTGCCCTGCGCCTCTTCCATGATTCGCTGGCGCACGTACGGCGGCAGGTCCGCGACCAGCGCCGTGGCCGCCTCCGGGTCGAGTCCGGTGAGGTGCAGCGCGGGAAGCCCGCCGACCCCGGCCACGCCCGCCACGTCCCGGGCGGCGAAGATCAACGCGACGCCCTCGACCTGCAACCGGCGGGCGGCGAACGCCAACGCGTCCACCGATGCGCGGTCGAGCCACTGCACGTCGTCCACCAGGCAGAGCAGCGTCCCCTCCCCGGCGGCCTCCGACAGCATGCTGAGCACCGCCAGGCCGATGACGAACCGGTCCGCACCGTGTCGTCGGTGAGCCCGAAGACCGCACGCAGTGCCCTCGCCTGGGGGCCGGGTAGCTGGTCAACGAGGTCCATGACCGGCAGGAACAACTGGTGCAGGCCGGCGAAGGCCAGCTCCGTCTCCGATTCCAGGCCGTCGATCCGCAGCACTCGCATGCCGGACGCGCGAGCGACGGCGTGGTCCAGCAGGGCCGTCTTGCCGATGCCGGCGTCACCGTGGATCAGCAGAACGCTGCTCGCGCCGTCCCGGGCATCAGCCAGCATCCGGTCGATCCGGTCGCGCTCCGGCTGACGTTGTCGCTTCTTCTCCCGACCGACGGCCCTGGCGGCGATTCTCGGACAACCACCTCGCGTGGCAGATCGGCAAGCTCGGGACGGGTGCGAACAACGCGCGGCGCGGGGCCACGGGCCGGACAGCCCGTGACCCCGCGCCGGGGAACTACCTAGAGACGCGCCGCGCCGGCCGCGGCGGCCTCCTGCGCGGCGGAGGTACGACGGGCCTCGGCCCGCTGCTCTCCGGCCGCCTCCCGGTCGCCGACGGCGGCGGACCGGGCCGCCCGGGCGGTGGTAGCACTCGCCTGCTCACCGGCGACGCCGCCGCGGATCCGGTTGTTGTCGGCCACCTGGGCGACGGGGTTGTTGGACGTGAGGGTCAACTTGCCGTCGATGATGTTGTCGTCGACGGTGACACCGCCGGTGGTGTTCGTGATGCTGACGTCCCGGCCCCAGTAGCCCCCGGAGGCGCAACTGTCGAGCGGGCCGTTCGGGCCGAGCTGCACGGCGCCCAGGTTGCCGGCGAAGGTGGCCAGGCCGCGGACGGCGCTGCCGCACACGACACTGCCGGTGGCGCTGTTGAGCACCGACAGCGTGCCGTCGACGAACGAGTCGTGCACGTCGGTGTAGTACGTGCCGGTGCTGCTGACGTTGCGCTCCACCTGCGTGCCCTGGTCGAGCCGGACCTCACCGGCGCCGGCGTTGACCGTCCCGACGATCGTGGACCGCTCGACGAACAGGAAACTGTCGATGGTCGCGGCGCCCTTCGGCCGCACGGTCACGTTGCCGGTCCGGGCGTCCCGCAGGAAGGCGCCGTAACCGCCGGCGGCCAGCACCACCTGGCCGGAGATCGTCGTGTCGGTGGCGTCGAGGTAGCCGTTCGCGGCGACGCGTACCTCGCCGCTGACGGTGCCACCGGTGACCACCAGGTTGCCGCCGGCGGCGACGCTGACGTTGCCGGTGATCCTGGTGCCGGTGAGCGCGCAGGACTCGCCGGCCGGCACGTACAGGTCGTTGGGCACGGTCACCGCACCGCCGGTGCCGATGCAGTAGGTGACCAGGTCGGCGTGGGCGCTGGGTGCCACCGCCAGCACCGAGGCGGCGACGACGGCGGTCACGGTGGCCAGCTTGGCGACGGAACGTCTGGGCATCGCTGTACTCCCTGTCGATGAGGTTGGGTGACTCATGCGCCGACGTCCGATCGGGCCGCGGCCCGGACGATGGCGCCCTGCTGCCGCAGGGTGAGGGTGCCGCCGGCCACAAGGGTGGCGGTGACCGCTTCGACGTGCCGGACGAATTCGGCGTGCCCGGGGTAGGCGGCGTCTTCGTCGATCAGGTCGTTGATGGTGCAGCCGTTACCGGTGTCGACGTTGGCGACGCCGGTGTCGTCACCGTCGATGACCACTCGGGCCCGGGTGTCCGAGTCGGGGCAGGCGTCGGTGCCGTCCGCCACCACCGTGAACGTCGTCGACTGCTCCGCGGAGGCGTTCCCGGCCACGTCCGTCGCCCGGTAGCGCAGGGTGTGCGCCCCGGTGGCGCGGACGGCGACCGGATTGGCGTACGCGGTCCAGGCGCCGGTGTCGAGCGCGTACTCGATCGACGCGACACCGCTGTCGTCGTCGGTGGCCGTGACGGTCACGGTCGCACCGCCCACGTACGCGCCGTCGTCGTTCTGATCACCGGTGACCGTGGCGGTGACCACGGGCGCGGTGGTGTCCTCGTCCTGCGGGGCGACGACGGTGAAGTGGGCCATCTGCTCGGCCGACGTGTTCCCGGCCACGTCGGTCGCCCGGTAGTGCAGCATGTGCATGCCGACGCCGTCGACCACGATCGGCTGGGAGTACGCGGTGAAGGCGGCGCCGTCCAACGAGTACTCGATCCGGGCGACGCCGGACTCCGCGTCGGTGGCGGCCAGCGTGGCGGTGGCCGTACCGATGTAGTTGCCGTCGTCGTCCCGGTCGCCTGCCACGTCGGCCGTCACCACCGGTGGGGTGGTGTCCTCCTCGCTCGGCTCGACGATCCGGAACGACACCGAGCCGACCTCGCTCGTGTTGCCGGCCTGGTCGGTGGCGCGGAACTGCACCGAGTGGTCGCCGATCGCGGTGACCGGCACGGGCTGGGTGTACGGCAGGAAGCTGGTGTCGTCGACCTGGTACTCGACGGTCTCCACACCGGATCCGGCGTCGGTGGCCGTGACGGTCACCGTGGCCGTACCGATGTAGTTGCCGTCCTGGTCGCGGTCGCCGGCCACGGTGGCCGAGACCGCCGGCGGCGTGGTGTCGCCGCCTCCGCCGCCGTCGGTGACGATCAGCTCGCCGACCATCTGGCTGTGGCCGGGGATGGAGCAGAAGTAGCGGTACTTGCCCGGCGTCAGGGTCACCGTCGCCTGGTGCCGTCCGTTGTTCACGTCGAACGGGTTGGCCAGGATGTTCAGCGTGACGTCGTGGTTGTAGCCGTCGGTGGTGGTGTCGAAGGTCAGCGTGTGCGGCATCCCGGTGGTGTTGCCGGTGGCCGCGCTGTTCTCCCAGATGATCGTGGTCGCTCCGGCCACCGCCTGGGTGGGCGCGGACTTGTAGCGGGTGATGTTGTCGTCGGCGGTCCAGGTCAGCACCTGTTCCGCGACGCGCGGGGCGGCGGAGGCGGGCACACCGGCCAACGGGATCACCGTGAGCAGGAGCGCCGCCAGCGCGGCCTTCAGTCGTCGGATCATGGTTTCTCCTAGAGCTCGCGCACGCGGATGTTGCGGAACTCGATCAGATCGTTGTCGCCGTGGTTCTGGAGCCCGATGAAGCCGCTGAGGAACTGCCGCAGGTCGGTCGGCGGGTCACCCGCGCGTGAGGACTGCTTGCCCGGCGTGTTGTCGAACTCGTTGATCACCACGCCGTTGCGGATCATCGTGTAGTGCTGCCCGACCACGCGGATCTCGTAGTCGTTCCACTGGTTCTTCGGGGTGACGCCGGCCTGGGCGAGCGGCACCGGGTCGAAGTTGTAGACCGAGCCGGTCTTCTGCGGCTCGCCGGTCTCACCGTCGTAGATCTGGATCTCGTGGCCGCAGTAGATCGCCACCCACGCCGGTGAGGTCCGGGCGGATCCGACCGTGCCGCAGCTGCCCGGCGGGCGCTGCTCCAGCGGGATCCGCGGGTCCGGGAACCGGGTGAAGACCCCACTGTTGGCCCGGCCGGTGCCCGGGGCGATGTCGCGGAACTGCACCTTCAGCGAGAAGTCGGCGAGCTCCTTGGTGTGCCAGAGCATGCCCAGGCCGCCGCTGGACCGCAGCGAGCCGTCCGGCTGGATGCCGAACGATCCGGACGGCGCCTGCTGCCAGCCGAGCAGCGACTCGGCGGTGCCGTCGAAGAGCGGCTCGTACCCGGTGTGTCCGTTCCGGCCGATCTCGGACGCGGCGGCCAGGCGGGTCAGCGTGCCGGCCTCGCGGGCGGAGAGCAGGCCGTCGCCCTGGAGCGTGTCGGTCACCCCGGTCACGTGCCGGACGAAGCTGTTGTGGTCGGCCCAGGTGCTCTCGTCGTCGATCAGGTCGTTGATGGTGCAGCCCTGCCCGACCGTACGGCTGGGCACCTTCGTGTCCGTGTCACCGAGCCACACGGTGGCCCGGGCGTCGGGCACCGCGCAGCCCACCGTGACCGTGGTCTGCACCGTCGCCGTCTCGCCGTCGGCGTAGGTGACGGTCAGCTTCGCCGTGTAGGTGCCGACCCGGGCGTACGTGTGCCGGGGGTTCGCCTCGGTGGACGTGGCGCCGTCGCCGAACTCCCACCGGTAGCTGACGCCACCGGAGCGGGACCCGTTGAAGGCCACGGTCAGCGGCTTGTTCTGCACGGCGACCGAACTCGCGGCCGGTGCCGGGGTCGGCGCGCCACCGGTGTAGGTGATCCGGATGAGCTTCTGGTTGGGGTGCAGGCTGAAGAACCCGCCTCCGTAGTCGAGCAGGTAGAGCGCGCCGTCCGGGCCGAACTTGGCGTCCATCCAGCTCTGCAGCCGGGTGTCGCCGTTGCCGCCGGGGATGATGGCCCGCAGCGACTCGGCGAACACCGGCGGGGCCGCGCGCGGCACGCCCTCCGGGTCGACGGTGACCGCGACGCGGTTGTTGGCGTTCGACTGGTCGCCGATGAACCACTTCTCGTCCCAGTACTCCGGCCAGGCCACGCCGCTGTTCGTGTCGACGAGCTTCCGGTGGTACGTCGGGCCGGACATGATGGCCTGCCCGCCGCCACGGAGGTACGGCTGGGTGTAGGTGGCGTCGGCGGCGACGTAGGTCGGGATCCCGCTGCCGTCCGCCCGGTCCGGGAACACCGGGCCGCCGCCGTCCGGCGAGTACCAGATCATGTTGTCCCGGGCCGGCGGGATGTCCACCAGGCCGGTGTTACGCGGCGACTCGTTCTTCAGGTTGTCGCAGTCGTACCAGCCGGTCAGCACTGTCGCGTCGGTGCTGCTGCGGTCCCGGTACGGCTGCCGGTTGCCCATGCAGTACGGCCAGCCCTGGTTGCCGGCCGAGGTGACGATGGTGGCCGTCTCGTACTTGGCCGGGCCGAGCGTCGGGCTGGGCGACGCGGCGTCGGGCCCCACCCAGCCGGCGGTCAGCCACTGGTGCACCGGGTCGACCTGGAGGCGGGCGATGTTCCGCACGCCCATCACGTAGATCTCCGGCCGGGTCTTCTCGGTGCCCGGCGGGAACAGGTTGCCCTCCGGGATGGTGTACGTGCCGTCCGCCTCCGGGTGGATCCGGATGATCTTGCCGGCGAGGTCGTTGGTGTTACCCGACGTGCGGCGGGCGTCCTGGAACGAGATCCCCTGGTACTCCTGCGTCCAGTTGTTGCCGGAGTAGCCCTGCGACCCCTCGGAGGAGTTGTTGTCGCCGGACCCGACGTACAGGTTGCCCTTGGCGTCGAACGCCATGCCGCCGCCCGCGTGGCAGCAGCTGTGGATCTGCACCGGGAACTTCAGCAGGTCCTTGCGGGTGGCCTGGTCGATGGTCTGGGTCTCGCGGTCGTACGTGAACCGGGAAATGGTCCGCTGCCCGACCCGCTGCACCCGGTCGATCGACTCGTGCGGCATCCAGTAGACGTAGAGCCAGCCGTTCTCGGCGAACTTCGGGTCCGGGACGATGCCGAGCAGGCCCTCCTCGTTCTTCACGAGCTCGGAGCCGCTGCCCCGGTTGCCCATCACCGCCAGGGTGGTGAGGAGCTTGGCCTGCTTCGTACGCGGGTCCCACGAGTGGATGGTGCCGCAGCCCAGGCCGACGTTCGGGTTGTTCCAGTCCGCGATCGGGCCGCTCGGGCAGGCCGCCTTGCCGACGTAGAACGCCGTGCCGTCGGGGGCGATGGTGAGGCCGTGCGGCTCGCCGATCTGGTCCAGCTGCCCGGTCTGGTTGGCCGCGGTGAGGCGCTCCACCTTGTAGTTCGCGGCGATCGTCGCCTGGCAGTCGCCGCGCTCCAGGCCGGTCGTCCACTTGAGGGCGCCGGTCAGGTGCGTACGGAACGCCGCCTCGCCGTAGCTGCCCTCGGTGTGGCCCATGCCGGTGTAGAACGACCGGCCGCCGTCGTAGTCCCGGCACCAGGACACCGGGTGGAACGGCCCGTTGGCGCCCGGCCCCGGGTTGTAGTGCCGCTCCTCGACCTGAGCGACGGTGTGCACGGTGCCGATCGGGTTCGGGTCCCAGTTCTCCCAGCGGTCCGACCGGGTGATCGTCATGGGCAGCGACGCCGTGGCCGGGTGGTTCCGGTCCAGGATGTCGACGACGGCCCGGTTCACCGCCGGCGGCGCCGGAGGGGCGGTGCTGCCGGTGAACAGCCGCAGGTCGGCGAGCTGGGTGAGCGGCTCGCCGCTGTTCGCGGTGACGTTCAGCCGGAAGTGCTTGAACTCCTGCGGCGTGGCGATGTCGAACCGCCGCGTCTGGAACCGCTCCGCGAAGGTCTGGTTGGTGCGCCGGTCCAGATCGGACCAGCTCTGGCCATCGGCGGAGCCCTGCAACGTCCAGTCCTTCGGGTCCCGCCCGGAGGAGTCGTTGGCCGAGGTCAGCGCGTAACCGGTGATCCGCTTGGCGGCGCTCAGCTCGTACGCCACCCAGGCCGTCGGGGTGCGGACCAGCCACTTGGTGCCGGCGTCCCCGTCGGTCAGCTTCTCCTTGGTCTCGTTCGGCGGGTTCTCGCCGCTGGCGGTCACCCGGGCCACCGGCTCGGCCACCGGGATGGCGCCCGCGGGGCGGGTGCCGATCAGACCGGTGAACCAGGCGGAGTCGACCTGCGCGCGGGCGGCGTCGGCGATGCCGACGAAACCGCCGCCGGCCTTCATGTAGCTCTGCAGCGCCGCTTCCTGGTCACGGTTGAGCGCGGCGCCCGTCGCGGAGAGGAAGACCACGCTGCGGTACGCGGAGAGCCCGGCCGTGGTGAAGACGGCCGGGTCCGTGGTGGTCGTGACATCGATGTCATGGTCCGCGCCAAGATCGCGGATCGCGTCCGCCGCGCGGGCCACCGGGTCCTGTTGCTCCGCCACCGGTCCGTGGAAGACGAGGACCGCTGTCTTGTTTTCCTGCGCCGCCTGTGGTGCGGCTGCCGCCGGTGGTGCGGCTGCTGCCGGTGTGCCCGGCATCAGCATCGCGATGACCGCTGCCGCGGCGAGGGTTCGTCGTAGATTTCTTGTCATCCCCGTCCCCACTCTCGATTGACTCAGCTGCCGTGCGTGTGGGTGTGGCCCTGGAACCGGTGGATGGCCTCCTGCGCGCCCGGCGGCATGCTGCCGTCGGCGTTGCGCACCAGGAAGATCCCCGCCATGCCGCCGTCGGAGTGGAACTGCACGTGGCAGTGGTACATCCACGCGCCGGGCCCGACGCCCTCCCCGGCCAGCACCTGGAACCCGAACGAGCTGCCCGGGTTGAGGTCCTTGTTGTCGATCACGAGGCTCGGGTCGGCCGTGCCCTCGAGCATTCCGGTGCGGTTGTCCGCCCAGCGGTGCGCGTGCAGGTGGAAGGTGTGGAAGGTGCCGCCGTGCCCGATGGCGATCCACTCCACCCGCTGGCCCAGGTTCGCCTCGAACATCGGCGTGTTCGGCGCCATCCGATTGTTGATCATCATGTCGTTGAACACGACGGTGAACTGCTTCTCCGGCAGGATGTCGCCGCGACGCCGTACGACCAGCGCCCCGTACAGCCCCTTGGCCACCCCGCCGGTGCCGTGGTCGGTGCCCATGGCGTGGTCGTGGTAGTGCCAGTAGCCGGCGCTGCCCGGCATGAACCGCCGGCCCGACGCGAGGAACATCTCCCGCGAGCGCCACACGTACGTCCGGGTCTCGCCGGGATTGTTGAACGAGGCGTTGAGCGGGCTGCCGTCCGAGTCGGTGCTGTAGTCCACCCCGTGCGGATGGATGGACAGCCGCTGGTCGGTGGTGTTGACCAGGGTGATCTCCAGGGTGTCACCCTCGTAGATCTCCAGCACCGGCCCCGGCACGGTGGCCTGGCCGGGGGCCAGGCCGTACCCGAACAGCCCGCTGGGCAACTGCTCGGCGTAGAGGGTGACCTTCTTGGTGATGCCAGCCACGGCCTGGGCCGGACTGCCGCTGAAGGGTGCGCCGACCGTCGACGCGGTCACGCCGACCGCGCCGGCGGCCAGCACTCCGGTGGTCATCAGGGATCTGCGGGACAGGTGGCGGTGGGAGCCGACGGCGTGGTCGTCCATGGGACTCCGTTCTCGACCGGTCAAGTCGCGGCAGGGCATGGTGCGACGACCGTCGAGCACAGGAGGGACGGCCCCGCGAGTTCATGAGCCGCCGCGACTTTGCTCGGAAGACTCAGAACTTTCGACTGATGACCTCAATCTATGTATCGAATCGACGAAAGTAAAGATCCTTCGATGGAAAGGTAGCCGGCGGCAACGGTTACCGCGCGCCGACCAGCACTTATGGCGCGCGACCCGGGCGGCGGCGAACGACGACGATGCCCCCGTCCGGGGAGGACGGGGGCATCGTCAGGACGCGCGCGATCGGCGCGGTGCGGACCGCCGGGGTGGTTCGAGAGCGACCAGGTCAGGCCGCGGAGCGCCGCGACCGCGCCTCGTGCTCGACGGTCGCCGGCAGCTCCTCGGCCGCCGGACCGGCCACCGCCGGCGACCGGCGCCACCGGCGGTGCCGCGCCTCACGTAGGAGACCACCCAGGACGACCACCGCCCCGAGCAGGAGGGTCAGCCAGAACCACCGGGACGTGTCCCAGCTCGTCGACCCGGGGCCGGCGAACGGCTGCACGTCGTCCGGCAGGAGGGTGAGGGCCGTGGTCGCGAGCAGCAGGCCGGGCATGGCCGCCAGCCCGCCGTGGGTGGGGGCGGAGACCTGGACCGCGACCGCCGCGAAGGCCAGGGTCGTCGCCAGAAGGGCCGCCGCCTCCAGGGCCAGACCGCCGACCGGCAGATAGGGACGGCCCTCCGCCGGTACCGCCGCCCGACAGAGCAGCAGCGCCGCGAGCCAGACCACCACCAGGGGAAGCGCGGACAGCGCGATCCGCGTCAGGCGGACCAGCAGCCGGGACGTCGGGGTCACCTGCGTCGTCGGGTCGGCGGCGTCGTCCAGCGCGAAGGCCACGCCGAGCGCCACGGTCACCGACACCACCCTGATCAGGGTGACCGCGTACGGGACCTCCATCCGGTAGGAGACCGCCAGCGGCAGCGCGGCGAGCACGAGGGCCAGCACACCGCAGAGCACCGGCGGGGCCTTCCGGCTCGACCGGACCACGTGGGGCAGCAACGCCCGCACCGTCGTCAGCATCGGGCGCCCTCGGCCGCCGGGCCCTGCACCCGGGTGCCCAGCAGGCTCGCCGCCCGCTCGGTGCCGGTCTCCGGCCGGGTCAGTTCGGCCCAGTTGGCGATCACCTGCTGGCCCACCTGGTCCGCCGGCCGGTCCAGCAGGGACCGGACCACCGAGACCTCCTGCCGGCCGATGGACAGCGCGAGCGACGAGTCCACCAGCGGAAGGATCACGCTGCCGCCGGTGCGCGGCAGCAGGCTGCGCAGAGCCGCGGTCGTCTCCTCGGTCGCCGTGGCGGCGAGCCACAGCACCAGCACCGCCCGGGACCGGCAGACGGACAGGGCCGAGGCCTCGGTCGGCGGCTCGCCGGTGACCACCCGCGCGGCGAAGTGCCCGGCGAAGCTGAGCATCGCGTCCCCGCCGATCTGGTCCGTGCCCCACTTCGTGCCGACCGGCACCGCGCCCGGCGTACCGGCCCGCGCGTCGTCCGCCGTCCAGGCGGCGAGCGGCGGCGAGATGCTGACCGCACTGGTGGTGGCGCCGAACAGAAGGCGCTGCCGGACCACGTACCGGTCGGAGGCCCTGTCGGGCGGGGTGTGCCGGAGCACCCCGCCGACCAGCGTCGACCACTGGTCGAAACGGCCCTCGAAGTCGCGGAAGGCGCAGTAGGTGACCGTGCCCACCGTCCGACATGTCTGCTGTGCGGAGGGCTCCCGCTCGGCGACCGTCCGGCGGGCGGCGACGTCCCCGGGCACCGTGACCGACTGCCCCGCCCCGGCGACCACGGCCAGTACCGCCGTGATGCCCACCGCCGTCACCCCGATCCGCCGGTCGATGCGGCTGCGGGCGAGGGCGACCGCGCAGCACACCGCCGCGCAGGCGGCCAGGTAGACCAGGTGGCTCGCCACCGGCCGGTACATGAGGTCCGCCGGCAGAGGCGGCTCGAACTCGTCCTCGATCGCGACGAGACCCCACCACTTGAGCATCGGCCGGCTCAGCGTGACCGCGCCCACGAGTGTGAAGATCGCCATGCCGAGGATCACCAGGGGGCCGACGGCGACCATCGAGGTCAGCCGTCCCACGGCGACGCCGGCGACCCCGGCGAGCAGGACGACCAGCGGCCCGGTGGCCAGCTCCAGCAGGGACGGTTGCCCGACCGCCCCGGGCGCGGCGGCGAGGTGGGCGATGCGCGCGCCGACGAGCAGCCCGCTGAGGATCGCCAACGGCAGCGGCGCGAGAAGCTGGGCGAGGGTACGCCGCCACGGCGCCAGCGCGAGCAGGTCGGTGACCGCGGCGACGCCGGACCGCTGCGCCCGGGTGAGGGCCAGGTTGTTCCCGATGAACGCCCCGGCGGCGATCAGCAGCAGCGGCACCTGGGAGTACCGGTCCTCGTCCTGCAACACGGGGTACCGGTGCGCAAGCGCCCCGGTACCCCACTCGTAGGCCCACAGGGCGAGGTAGAGGACGAGACCCGTCAGCACCGCCGGATGACGCAGCAGCCGGACGGCCTCGATCCGGAAGAGGGCGCCGACCGCCCCACGGGGGCGTGGCGACACCGGCAGCGGCGACGTCGGCACCGGCGCCAGGCTGGTCCCGGTCACGCCGCGACCTCCGTGGCGGCGGACGGGTCGAGCAGCAGCAGGTAGCCGTCCTCGAGGGTGGCGGGGACGAGGTCGGCAGCCGCCGGTGGGACGCCGATGTTGCGGACCGTGCCCACCCCGGTGCGCCAGGCCGCCACCGCCTGCGGACTGCGTTCCGCGCTGTGCCAGACCCGGTTCTCGGCCAGCGCCGTCAACCGCGCGGGCGGGCCGTCGAAGCGGACGACACCCCGGTCCAGCACGATCACCCGGTGGCACAGGGCCGACACGTCCTCGGTCTGGTGGGTGGAGAGCAGGACGACCCGCCCCTCACCGAGATCCGCGATCAGCTCGCGGAACCGGAGGCGCTGTTCCGGGTCGAGCCCGACGGTCGGCTCGTCGAGGATGAGCACGCGCGGATCGCCCACGATGGCGGCGGCGAGGGCCACCCGCTGCCGCATCCCGCCGGACAGCGCCTTGATCCGCTTGCCCCGATCGTCGCTGAGGCCGACCGCCGCCAGCACCCGGAGGGTCTCGTCCCGGCGCTGCCGGCGATCGGTGATCTCCTTGAGGATCGCGACGTAGTCGATGAACTCGTACGCGGTGAAGTTCGGGAAGAAGCCCGGCTGCTGCGGCAGGTAACCCATCCGCCTGCGGGTCGCCAACCGGCCGGCGGTCGTGAGCGGGTCGGTGTCGAGGATCCGCACGGTGCCCGAATCCGGGGGCATCGCGGTGGCGAGAATCCGCAGCAGCGACGTCTTGCCCGCGCCGTTCGGCCCGAGCAGCCCGGTCACCCCCTCACCGGCGGTGAACGACACCCCGGCGAGAGCCGTGTGCCGCCGGTACCGCAGGGTCAGCCCGTCGACGGCGACGAGCTGCCCCGGCGTCGTTTCCGCGGGATGCGACATTCGGGTCCTCCGAGCTGGTCAGGGGTCAGGGGGTCAGGACGGCGGTGGGCTGTTGGTCGAATCGGCGGCGGGCCAGCGCCAGGCCGACGGCCGCGGCCACGGCCACCACGCTCACCACAGCCTGACCGGCGGTGGTGAGCAGGAGCGACCGGCCGCCGGCGAAATGGGTCGTGGCGAGGAGCAGGGCCAGCCAGCCGACGCCGGTCACCGCAGCGGCGACGACCGGGTCGACCCGCGCGGTCATCGCCAGGGTGACCAGCGTCAGCGCGAGCATCGGAAGCAGCCAGGCGAGGGTGGCGGGGCCGCTGCGGGGCAGCACCAGACTGGCGGCCGCGGCCAGGCCGGCCGCCACCCCCAGGACCGCGGCGGTACGCAGGAGCGCGAGCCGCAGCCCGTGCACGGGCGCGACCAGGGTGATCTCGTACGTCGGGTCGAACCGGCGGCCGAAGGAGACGGCGACGCCGAGCACCGGGAGCATGGGCGAGATCGCCAGCAGGAGCAGCGACGGCGAGTCCAGTGGCGACAACCGGGCCACGAGGGCGGCGGTGAAGAGCACGAGGCCCGCCGCGATGGTCCAGGATCGGCGCAGCGCGGGGGTGGCGGCGACCAGCCGGGCGGTCTCCGGGGACACTCCACACCAGATCAGGGCCCGCTCCGCGGGGCCGCGGCGCGGCTCGTCGAGGATTTCGTCGATGGTCGACCACAGCCGCTCGTACCGGGCCGGCGGCGACAGCCGGGCCAGCTCCTCTCGGCACTCCGGGCATCCGTCGACGTGCCCCTCGACGCCGGCCAGGGCGGCGGCGGGCAGGTGGCCCTCGACGTACTCCCGCAGCACCTCGGCGGTGACGTGATCGCCCCGCCGGGCCGCCGCGACCCGCAGGTCACCGCGGTGGTCGCCTGCTCTGGTCACGCCAGCTCCTCACGTAGCCGTCGGCGGGCTCGCTGCACCCGGGTCTTGACCGTCCCGACCGGCACCCCGAGAAGCCGGGCAGCCTCCTCCATGGTGAGGCCGTCCACCGCGGTGACCCGCAGCGCGGTCCGCTGGTCGACGGGGAGCCGGGACAGCGCCTGCGCCGGCTCCCCGCAGCCGAGTGTGTCGAGGGTGGAGTCCTCCGCCGACGGCTCGTGCGGGAGGCGCTGGCCGAAGAGCCGGCGTTGCAACCGGGCGCGCAGCCCGGCGCCTCGCTGGAGGTCGACCAGGCGCCGGTGCCCGATCCGCCAGAGCCACCCGGCGACATCATCGACATCGTCTCGGGGCGGCCGGCTCCAGATCGAAACGAAGACGTCCTGGATCACGTCGTCGATGACCATGCCGTCCGGGCAGCGGTGACCGAGGCGAGCGGCGAGCCACGGGGCGTACCTGCGGTAGAGCTCGGCGCACGCCTGCCGGTCGCGCTCGGCGATGCCACGCACGAGGTGCGCGTCGCTGGGCGGCTCCCGCCGGTCTGCCATCACATACCCCTCGTCGTTCGCCATGGCCGACATGGTTCGGTCAGCCAGTGTGACACCGATC
Organism: Micromonospora sp. NPDC049301; assembly: GCF_040678715.1. NCBI lineage: Bacteria > Bacillati > Actinomycetota > Actinomycetes > Micromonosporales > Micromonosporaceae > Micromonospora > Micromonospora sp. NPDC049301. The sequence continues at coordinate 465,186 of NZ_JBFAQO010000005.1, forward strand.
ACACAAATTCGTCGACGATCTCCCCGGGTTGCGTTTCGCTCACCTTGCCCACCTTTCCTTGGTCAGTTGTCAGTCAGCTTCCAGTCAGCGGCACGATCCGCGGATCAGAGGATCATGGAAAGTGAATCAGAATATCGACGACGCGGAAAGCCTCATTGCTGCACATCGATTAAACAAGTATTTTCCGAAGGTCTGTCACACGGGGTGGCAGGCAAACGGGAGGAGTGCTCGTGAGGATCCGAGCCACAGGCAGGAAAGCGGCGGCCGTCGGCGCTGTCGCGGCAGGCCTGATCGCGACCGTCGGTGCGGCGCCGGCCTACGCCGGCAACGCCCCAGGCTGCGTCGCGGTCTGGGTTTCGCAGGGAACCGCCACGCAGACCGGCTACGCGCGCAACGACTGCAACTACAACGTCCGCATCAAGATCTCCTGGAACTTCGGGGCCGACGGAGCCTGCTGGACCGTCGAACCGGGCTACCAGATCTCGTCGAAGGTGGCCCGCGTTCCCCGGGTCTTCAACGGCGCGGACAACTGCTGATCCGGCACTTCCAGGAGCCTTCGGTAGGCGGCTCGACCGCCCACCGGAGGCTCCACCCGTTGTGCCCTCAGCGGACAGCCCTGGCCAACTGGCGGTCGATGCCCAAATGCACCGGCACGCCATGCAAACACCGCCGCCACGACGTGATCGGTTGGGCAGCTCAAAGGTCCGCGGCATGGTGGAGATATGTCAGTCATAAGCGAACGCACAGCCTGACGATCAGGTCGTATCGGTGTCTGACGGTGTTCCCATCAGGTCAGTCGCGATCGCGTCCACCGGCCGTCGCGTCCCGGATGGCTTGCATGACCTCCGGGTACCACGCCGCGCCCACGCGCGCCTGGAGCATCACGGCCCGACCGTCGACGACCTTTGGCACATGGGGCTCTAGCAGCGGAAACAACTCTCGACGTTTCACACCACTCCCCCGCCATCCGTCGACCTCTTGCGGACTGGATGCGGACGCGTCTCTGAGCGGTCGTGATCCAATACGCGGCCATGGGGTTGGATGAGTGCCTGACCGAGTTGCTGGTCCAGCTCGGGGATCGCGGCCTGGTCGCCATCATCAAGATGGACGGCGAACGAGAACGGGGGCGCTGGACGGTGCTGGTGTCGGGCAAGCCGCTCGGCGGCGAACTCGTGCGGTGGGACGGCGACGACTTGGACGCCGGGCTGTCGAGCGTGGTGGCCAGGCTTCAGGAGCGGGTTCCAGGACTGCTCGACTGAGCTACGGCCTGGGGCGTACCGGCCACACGGTTTAGGAAGTGTTGACACGGCGGGAAGTGTCATCGCCATGACCTGGCGTGACCTGCGCCGCCATGCCCGGGGGGACGTCCAGGCGGTGACCGCCGTTGACCCTCGGCTCCCGTGCCGACGGGCACGCAACGGGCACGCAGCCCGGTCATGAACCCTCATCCCGCAACCGGGCTCGTGCCTGCTCAACCAGCTCGGCATGCTGCGGCAAGAACGGCTCGACCAGCTCCCGCTCCAGCAGGCAGGTGAGGTTCCACAGCGCTCGTTGCTCCGCCTGATCCTCGACCAGGTCAGCGAAGTCGTTGGTCATCTCGTCGGTGCGGTACAGCCACTCGAACAAGACCAGCGCCTCGGCGCGACTGAGCCGCAAGACCACCTCGTCCTCTGCCACGCCAAGCAGCGTACGGACACCTACAGTTTGGAAGAGCGCGCTCAACGGACCGTGATGCCCGTAACGCCTGCGGCCGGCGGCAGAGCCCCATGCCGCTCGTGCCCGCTCATGACCGCTGCGCGCCACGGTTACTGGCCCGTGGATGGCCCAGTCATTCGGTCGGCACTGCATCTCCTGCCGCGATTCTGGCCGCCTTGCGTAGGCTGCCGATCTATGGCCGTTGGACTCAATGAGCGTCAGCTCGAAGCCATCGCAGAAACGCTGGACCTGGCCCAACAGCTCGGGGTCGAAGTATGGCTTCGTGGTGGTTGGGCAATGGATTTCTTCCTCGGTGAGATCACTCGCGAACATGTAGACGTGGACTGGTTCGCTTGGAGCCACGAAGCGGCCAGGCTGGCAGCCGCTCTCACGGATCACGGCTACGCCCTACTCGCGGATCCGCCACATGATCAGCAACTCGACCTGGTGAGGGCCGACGTGGAGCTCAGCTTCGCGCTCCTTGCCAGAGACAAGCATGGACGAGTCGTCGTTGCAGGCGGCCCGTGGGCCGATGAGCCATGGCCAGACGGCATGCTCGACGGCGGCTTGGGGCGGCTCGGCGGGCTTCGCTGTCCAATTATCGAGCCACGAGCCCAGATCGAGATCAAGCAGATGATGCCGGTGTGGGTGCCTGGCCGGCCTCGACGCGCCAAGGATGCTGCCGACATCGCCCGCCTTGCAGCCGCTTTGGTTTGCACGGATTGATCGTGTGCGGATACCTGGAGCGCTAGCGGATGTCCTCGTCGGGCAGTCGCCAGACCGTCCAGCCCTTGTGGTGCCCGGCGAGAAGGCGGTGCAGCGGATGCTCGGGCACGCCTCGACGGCGATGACGCTGGACGTGTACGCGGACCTGTTCAAGGACGATCTGGACCAGGTGGCGGACCGCCTCGACCGGGCGGCGGGTCGTGCCGCTGCGGACTCAATGCGGACCGACGGGGTCGGCCCGGACCTCGACGCGGTTCGTCTGGATCGTCGTCACCCTGGCTGACCTGAGAGTTTCCGTGGTGGGGCGGGCGGGACTCGAACCCGCGACCGAGGGATTATGAGTCCCCTGCTCTAACCGGCTGAGCTACCGCCCCGACACCGCGCCGGATCTTATCCCGCCCGGCGGGCGGCGGCCAGCGTCGAGCCGGCCGGCGCCCACGCTCGCAGCAGCACGATGGGCAACAGGAATATAACAGCGTGCTGCCGCCCGTCCGGGGACGCGGGCAGCGGTCGGTCACCCGGCCCGCAGCTCCGCCAGCACCGCCCCGGCGGTACGCCAACCGCTGGTCAGAGCACCCTGGATCGATGGGCTGTCGCGGTGGTCACCGGCCACGAACAGCCCCTCCCCCAGCGCGACCGGCTTGCGCAGCCGCCCCTGCGGTGGTGGGGCGGCGGGCAGCGCGTCGGGGACGGACACGGTGGTGAGGTGGGTCCAGTCGGCGGTGGAACATCCGTACAGCCGGGTCAACTCGGCCCGTACGGCCGGCTCGGGCGGGGCCGTCGGGCCGACCACCGAGGTGGCCACCAGGTGCCGTCCGGCCGGGGCGTACGTCGGGGTGGCGTTGCTGAGCACCACGGTGTTGGCGATGGTTTCCCGTCGGTCACCGTCGACGAGCAGGATCGGCTCGGTCAGCGGCGGCTCGGGTGCGCTGTGGTAGTAGGTGGTGTAGCTGTGCATGCGTACCGTCGACAGGGCCGGCAGCAGCGCGGCGGCGGCGGGCGGGTCGACGGCGACCACGACGGCCCGGCAGCGGATGTCACCGGCCTGGGTGCGGACCCGGCCGGGGGCGACCTCGGCGACCGGGGTGTCCAGCGCGATCAGGTCGGCCGGCAGCGGGTCGGCGACCGCCCGGGGCAGGGCGGCCATCCCCTCGGCGGGCAGCCCGATCCGGCCTCGGGCGAACGAGCGCAGCACCATCGCCAGCACGTGGCTGGAGGTCGCCAGCTCGCGCTCGATGAACACGCCGGACAGGAACGGCCGCAGCAGCTCTTCGATGATCGCGTCGGAGAGGCCGGCCCGGCGCAGCGCCACCTCGGCGGTGGTCTCCGGCGCGGCGAGCAGCCGGGACGTGGGCAGCGTGGCGCAGCCGGTGGCGAGCGCGGCGAAGCGCAGCCGGTCGCGCAGGGAGCCGACCCCGGCCAGCGCGGTGCGCGGCCCGCCGGTGGGCTCACGCAGCGGGTTGACCAGCCGCAACAGGTCATCGCCCTTGCGCACCAGCACGCCGGAGGTGAAGTACCCCAGGTCGAGCCGGTCGGTGTCGAGCAGCGTGCCGAGCCGGGGGTAGGCGGTGTTGAGCACCTGGAACCCGCGATCGATCAGGTAGCCGTCCACGACGTCGGTGGCCACCCGGCCGCCGAGCCGGCCGCCGGCCTCCAGCAGCCGCCAGGGCACGCCGGCGCGGTGCAGCCGGCGGGCGGCGGCGAGGCCGGCCAGGCCGCCGCCGACGATGACCACGTCGGTCTCAGCGAGCATGTCGCGCCTCCCGCTCGCCGTTCGCCCGGGACAACCGGCCCGGCCACCAGATTTTCGGCCCGATGTCGTACGCGAGCGCGGGCACCAGCAGCGACCGCACGATGATGGTGTCGATGAGTACGCCGACGGCGACCGCGGTGCCCAGCTCGACCAGTACCACCAGCGGCAGGACGGCCAGCGCGGAGAAGGTCGCGGCGAGCACGATGCCGGCGGAGGTGATCACCCCGCCGGTGACGGCGAGGCCGGCGAGGACCCCGGCCCGGGTGCCGCGTCGGACGGATTCCTCGCGGACCCGGCTCATCAGAAAGATGTTGTAGTCGATGCCGAGGGCGACGAGGAAGACGAACGCGAACAGCGGGAACGACGCGTCCACCCCGGGGAAGTCGAAGGCGTGCCGGAACAGCAGCGCGCAGAGGCCGAGGGTGGCCGCGAAGCTGAGCAGCACGGTGGCGATCAGCAGCACCGGTGCGAGGAGTGCGCGCAGCAGCAGGGCCAGGATGACCGCGATGACCACGAGCACCACCGGGATGATGACGTTCTGGTCGCGGGTGGCGGCGTCGGAGGTGTCCACGTTGATCGCGGTGAAGCCGCCGACCACCGCGTCCGCGCCGGGCACCTGGTGTACGGCCACCCGCAGCTCCCGGATGGTCCGCTCGGCGCCGTTGCTGTCCGGTGGGTCGGCGAGGGTCGCCTCCAGCTGGATCCGCCCGTCGACCACCTTCGGCGCGGCGTTCGCCTCGGGTGGGCCGGCCTGCGGGCTGGCGCTGACCGGGCGGACCGCGGCGACGCCCGGCACACCCTGCGCCACCTGGGCCACCTGCCGGGCGGTCTGCTCGGTGGCGAAGATGGTGGCCGGGCTACCGGTGCCGGCCGGGTAGTGCCGGGCGATGACGTCCTGGCCGTCGACCGAGTCGGTGCGCTGGGTGAACAGGTCGGACTGGCCGAGGGTGGTCACGCCGAGCTGGGTGAGGCCGAGCGTGAGGACCGCCAGCACGACCGCGGTGCTCAGCCAGACCGGTCGGGCGTTTCGGGCCACGAAGCCGGCGATCCGGCTCCAGATGCCCTGCTCGGTCTGCGGGTCGGCCTGGTCGACGCGGGGCCGCCGCGGCCAGAAGGCCCACCGGCCGCCGAGCACCAGCAGCGCGGGCAGGAAGGTGAGCATCACCAGCAGGGTGGCGGCGATGCCGATGGCGGCGACCGGGCCGAGCGCCCGGTTGGAGTTGAGACTGGAGAGCAGCAGGCAGAGCAGGCTGACGATGACCGTCCCGCCGGAGGCGATGATGGCCGGGGCGGCGCCCTTCCACGCCGTCCGCATGGCGTCCCAGGGGCGGCCGTGCCGGTGCAGTTCCTCGCGATAGCGGGCGATGAGCAGCAGCGCGTAGTCGGTGCCGGCGCCGAAGACCAGCACGGTGAGGATGCCCTGGGCCTGCCCGTTGAGTTTGAGCACGTCGGCGTCGGCGAGCAGGTAGACGAAGACCGAGGCCAGCGCGTACGACATCCCGGCGGCCAGCAGCGGGAACACCCAGAGCACCGGGCTGCGGTAGACGATCAGCAGGATGACCAGGACCACGACCAGGGTGACCAGCAGCAGTGGCCCGTCGATGGCGGAGAAGACCTCGATCAGGTCGGCGAGCAGGCCGGCCGGGCCGGCGACGTCCACGGTGAGCCCGTCCCGGTCGCCGCCGGTGATGTCGCGCAGGTGCTCGACGACCGTGCCGATCTCCTCCCCCTCGGCGTCGTCCACCGGCACGACGACCTGAAGTGCCTGGCCGTCCTGGCTGGGGATCGGCGGGGGCAGCGGGTTGACCACGCCGGGCACCCGGGCGAAACGGGCGACGTCGGCGCTCACCCGCTGCCGGTCCGCGTCGGTGATGCCCGAGGCCCGCTCGTAGACGACCAGTGCCGGGATGGTCTGCCGGTCGACGAACTCGCCGGCGAGGTCCTGTGCGCGGGTCGCCTCGGCGTCAGTGGGCAGGAAGGCCGCGTTGTCGTTGGTGGCGACCTCGCCGAGACGCCCGGAGTACGGCCCGGCCACACTCCCGATCACGAGCCAGGCCAGCACGACCGCCACCGCGATCAGGGTGGCCCGGCCGTGGCCACCTCGTCCGGACATCCGCACTCACCCCAAGAATCGACGCACCAATCGACGCAGCGGGAGTCTAAGTCGACAGCGACCATCCTGCCGGGCGAGCGCACGGCAGGAGGGCGAAACCGGGTCGAGAGGGGTGTGCGGTGGTGGCGCGGGTGCCGGGCCACGAACACGAAGACGCCCGTCGGCGTGCTGCCGACGGGCGCTGGGTGGAGAAGCTCCCCCGATTGGACTCGAACCAATAACCTGCCGGTTAACAGCCGGCTGCTCTGCCAATTGAGCTACAGGGGACCGTGCACCGCCCGACCCGGATCTCCCCGACGCCGTGCGACGGGACAAGAGTACAGGACATCCCGGGGTGGTGGTCCAGTGGGTTCCGCCCCCACCTTCCATGATCCAGACGCCCAGCTCAGCGGCGCGACACATCGATAATCCGGGCAAATCGTCATCCGGGCACAAGCAGGCATGAGCGGAGAGCAGGATGGGTAGTTAGCTGCGGACAGAGGACGCAGGCGCGAATTGGTCGCTCCCGGCGGGGCAGCCCACCGGAGCGACGGCGCGTCAGGTACGGAAGGAGCCGCCATGCGCGGAAAGATCATGTTTCTTGGCGGGCTGGCTGCGGGATTCGTCCTGGGCGCCCGTGCCGGCCGGGAAAAGTACGAAGAGCTGGTCGTCCGGGGCCGCAAGGTGCTCGACCACCCGACCGTCCAGGAGGCGGCCGGGGTCGCGCAGGCCCAGGCCAACCGGCTCTACAGCGAGGGCAAGGACAAGCTCGGCCAGACCAAGCTGGGCGAGAAGCTGGGCACGGGCAACGGCAGCACCGGCAAGCAGGAGCTGACCGCCGCCGACGACGCGTTCGCCGGCACGCCCGCCACCGTTGGCGCCAAGGCGGGCTCCGGCTCGTCGGGCACCAGCAGCACGGTCGGCACGACCTCCGGGTCGCCGTCGGCCACCCCCCGCACCAAGCCGTCCGGCTCGGGCACGAACGCCAGCACGCTCTGACCAACCGCACGTCGACGGGCCGGTCGCCGCAGGGCGACCGGCCCGTGGTCTGTCCGGATGCGGTGAGCGACCGCCGGGAGCGTCAGTCCCTGCTGCTGAACGCGGCGTCGAAGGCGGCACTCGGGGCGTCGAAGGCCAGCCGGCGGACGAACTGCAACGCCTCCGGTGCGCCGACCAGCCGGTCCATCCCGGCGTCCTCCCACTCGATCGAGATCGGGCCGGTGTAGCCGATCGCGTTCAACGCCCGGAAGCAGTCCTCCCAGGGCACGTCCCCGTGCCCGGTGGAGACGAAGTCCCAGCCGCGGCGCAGGTCCGCCCAGGGCAGGTGGGAGGCGAGCCGGCCGCGCCGGCCGTCCCCGGTGCGCACCTTGGCGTCCTTGCAGTCCACGTGGTAGATCCGGTCGGCGAAGTCGAAGATGAAGTTCACCGGGTCCAGTTCCTGCCACACGAAGTGCGACGGGTCCCAGTTCAGCCCGAACGCGGGCCGGTTGCCGATCGCCTCCAGCGCCCGCTTTGTCGTCCAGTAGTCGTACGCGATCTCGCTGGGGTGCACCTCGTGGGCGAACCGCACACCCACCTCGTCGAACACGTCGAGGATCGGGTTCCACCGGTCGGCGAAGTCCTGGTAGCCGCGCTCGATCATCGCCGGCGGCACCGGCGGGAACATCGCCAGCGTGTGCCAGATCGACGAGCCGGTGAAGCCCACGACCGTCTTCACCCCGAGCTTCGCCGCCGCCCGCGCGGTGTCCTTGATCTCCTCAGCGGCCCGCTGGCGGACGCCCTCGGGCTCCCCGTCGCCCCAGATCCGGCCCGGCAGGATGTCCTGGTGCCGCTCGTCGATCGGGTGGTCGCAGACCGCCTGACCGACGAGGTGGTTGGAGATGGCGAAGACCTGGAGGTTGTGCTTCGCGAGCGTCTCCCGCTTGCGGTCGACGTACGAGTCGTCGGCGAGCGCCTTGTCGACCTCGAAGTGGTCGCCCCAGCAGGCGATCTCCAGGCCGTCGTAGCCCCACTCGGAGGCGAGCCGGCAGACCTCCTCGAACGGCAGGTCCGCCCACTGGCCGGTGAAGAGCGTGATGGGTCGCGCCATTGTCCTTCTCCCCTGTTGTGATGGGGATTCCGTGTGCGGACCGGGGCGAGGGTGACCGGTCAGACCGGTACGCGGCACCGGGACGGGACACCGGTGGGTGCGGAGCGCACCTGGGCCCGGCGGGTTGCGCCTCCCACCGGGTCACCGGCCACCGTCACGGTCGCCGCTCACACCCTATTTCCGCCGGGCCCCATCGCGAAAGCCCCGCCGCCGGATCGTCATTCGGCCACCTCCTCGGGCGCGGGCAGGACAGCCCGGACGGTGAAGCCGCCGCCGGGGCGCGGGCCGGCGGAGAAGGTGCCGCCGATCCGCTCGGCACGCCTGCGCACACCGGGCAGACCACGCCCGGTGCCCGCGGTGCCCCCGGACACCGGTCCGGGACGGGTGCCGTCATCGCGTACCTCGATGGTGATGCCCCGGGCGTCGTAGCGCAGCCGCACCGACACCGGGGCGCCCGGGGCGTGCCGGCGCGCGTTGGTCAGCGACTCCTCGATGATCCGGTACGCCGCGACGTCGACCTCACCGGGCAGCGGCCGGGGCTGCCCGGCCAGGGTCCAGTGCACCGGCTGACCTGCGGCGAAGCCCTCCACCAGCGCGTCGAGGCGGTTCAGGCTGGGCGCTGGCCCGGTCGACGCGTCCGGCTCCTCGGCTCCACGCAGCGCCCGGCGCAGCCGGTGCCCCTGCGCCCGCACCGTCCGGCGCCATCGCGCGAAACGCCCCATGCCGGTCAAGGTACGGCAGCCGGCCGTGAGTCGGTTCGTGGCCTCGCGGGGGCGACAGCGCGGGCGGGCGGACAGACCATGCCCGGCCGAGCGGGGCACACTCGGCCGGGCATGGTCGGCGCTGGGGCGGGTGGCCCGGAGGGACCGTCGGCCACGACCGGCGGCCCTCCGGGCTCAGCCGATCAGGGCAGCGTCCACTTCTGGTTGGCCGCGCCGTTGCAGGTCCAGAGGTGCACGATGGTGCTGTCCGCCGAGTTGTTGCCGGAGACGTCGAGGCACTTGCTCGACGCCGCGTTGCGCAGGCTGCCGTCGGCCTGGGCCGCCCAGTTCTGCGCCCCGGTGCCGTTGCAGGTCCAGAGCTGGATCTTGGTGCCGTCGGCGGTGCCGCTGCCGGACACGTCCAGGCACTTGCCGAGCGCCTTGATCGTCGAGTTCGGCGTCACCGTCCAGGTCTGCGCCGTACTGCCGTTGCAGGTGTAGATCTGGATCTGGGTGCCGTCGGCGGTGCCGCTGTTGCGCACGTCGAGGCACTTGCCGGCCAGACCCTTGACCGGGCCGACCCCCGGGGTGCCGCCACCGCCCTTGACCAGGGTGAAGTCGTCCACATCGAAGAGCCCGGTGCCGCTACCGGTGAAGGTGAGGTAGAGGTTCTGGGCGCCGGACGGGACGTTGGACAGGGCGGTGGTGACGTTGGCGAAGGTGGTCCAGCTGCCGGTGTTCGGCACCGCGACCGAGCCGAGCACCGGGCCGGTGGCCGAACCGGTCCGCACCTGGATGGTGCCGCCCGCGCCACCGGAGACGACCCGCGACGTGAACGAGGTGACCCCGGTCAGGTTCACACCGTTGTACGCGGCCCAGTCGCCCGGGTCGATGTAGCCGATGGTCTGGCCGCCGTTGGCGCCCGCCTTGGTGAACGGGGTGACCCCGTTGGCCGAGCTGAACGCCTCGGCCTGGGTGGTGGTGTTCCCGGTCGGCGGCGGCGTGGTGCCCAGCTCCTTGATCCGGATGTTGCGGAACGAGGCGTCGTCGCCGGTGCCGTGGTTCTGGATGCCGATGTGGCCGGCCAGCGACCGGACCGGGTTGGTGTTGGTGAAGTCGTTGATCTTCACGCCGTTGAGGAAGATCTGGAGCCGCTCGCCCTCGACCAGCAGCTCGTACGTGTTCCACTCCCCCGGCGCGTTCAGCGCCGCGTCCCGGGCGGCGATGTCGGCGGACTTGAAGGTGTAGACCGCCCCGGTGGTGCGGTCGGCCGCGTCGGTAGCGTCGATCTGGATCTCGTAGCCGTTGTCCACCGCAGACCACGGGTCACTGGACGGTGGGAAGCCGATGAAGATGCCGGAGTTGTCGTCGCCGGCCAGCTTCCAGTCCAACTTCAGCGAGTAGTTGGTGAACTGCTTCGCGTTGTACCAGAACAGCCCCATGCCGCCCACCGAGGTGAGGGTGGCGTCGGAGTTGGTGAAGTTGCCCGGGCCGGCCTGCGACCAGCCGGCGGTCGAGCCGTTGTAGAGCGGGGTGTAGCCGGTCTCGGGCCGGCAGTCGGCCTTGCTCCGACCGGAGGCGTACCGGATGCCGCCGAGCAGGTGCGCCCGGAACGCCGGCTCGGCGTACGACGCCTGGGTGTGCCCGCCGCCGGTGTAGAAGGACCGGCCGCCGCTGTAGCTCTTGCACCAGGAGTGCGGGTGGTCGGCGCCCATCCCGCCACCGGAGTACGACGACTCGTCCAGCGTGGCCAGCACGTGGGCGGTGGACCGGGCGTTGGTCCGGTAGTTGTACCACTCGTCGGTGCGGGTCCAGGTCTGCGGCAGGTGCGCGGTCGCCGCGTGCCCCCGGTCCTCCACCTTGACGTTGGCCTGCTGGATGGCCGGGTGCGAGGCGAACCACGCGCCGACCAGGTTGCCGTAGAACGGCCAGTCGTACTCGGTGTCGGCGGCGGCGTGCACGCCCACGTACCCCCGGCCGGAGCCGATGTACGACTCGAACGCGGTCTGCTGGCTGGCGTTGAGCACGTCGCCCGTGGTGTTGAGGAAGACCACCGCCTCGTACTGGTTGAGGTTCGCGGTGGTGAAGGCGGCGGCGTCCTCGGTGGCGGTGACGGTGAAGTTGTTCGCCGCGCCCAGGTCCCGGATGGTCTGGATGCCGACCGGGATCGCGTCGTGCCGGAAGCCGGCCGTCTTGGAGAAGACCAGCACGTCGTAGGGGGCGTCGGCGGCGCTGGCCGGGGTGGCCGGGGTCGTGCAGGCGAGGACGGCGAGGACGGCGGTGGCCGCGCCGAGGACGGGACGCAGGAGTCTGCGCATATCGCTCTCCTAAGAACGGTTAGGAGGGGCCCCTCGTACAACACTAGGCGTCGACAAGGGGCCCTTCCGTTCAACTCAGGGCAGGATCCACTTCTGGTTCGCGGCGGCGGTGCAGGTCCAGAGGTGCACGACGGTGCTGTCCGCCGAGTTGTTTCCGGAGACGTCGAGGCACTTGCTCGACGCCGCGTTGCGCACCGTGCCGTCGGCCTGCGCGGCCCAGTTCTGCGCCCCGGTCCCGTTGCAGGTCCAGAGCTGGATCTTGGTGCCGTCGGCCGAACCGCCACCCGAGACGTCGAGGCACTTGCCCAGCGACCGGATCGTGGAGTTCGGCGTGACCGTCCAGGTCTGCGCCGTGCTGCCGTTGCAGGTGTAGATCTGGATCTGCGTGCCGTCCGCGGTGGCGGCGTTGCGCACGTCCAGGCACTTGCCGCCCAGACCCTTGATCGGCCCAGCCCCGCCGGTGGGCGGCGTACCGGTGACGAAGGTGAACGCGTCCAGGTCGTAGAGCGCGCCGGTGCCCGACCCCGCGAAGGTGAGGTAGAGCGTGGTCGTGCCGGTCGGCGGGTTGGTGATCGACCCCGTCACCGTGGTGAAGGTTTCCCAGCCCCCGGTGACCGGGACCGTGGCCGAGCCGAGCACCGTGCCGGTGGCCGAGCCGGCCCGGACCTGGAGGGTGCCGCCGGCGCCCGCCGAGGAGACCCGGGCGGTGAACGAGGTCACGTTGCCCAGGCGGTACGGCTGGAACGCGATCCAGTCGCCGTTGTTGATGTCGCCGACGGTCTTGCCGCCCTCGGCCGGGGTCTTGCTGAACACGTTGATCCCGGAGGAGCTGCCGAAGAACTCGGCCTGCCGGTGCCGTGGCGGCAGCGTGTGCTGGGTGTGCGTGGTCAGCCCACCGGCGTCGGTGTACTCCGCGTCGAAGATGGCGAAGATGTTCGCCGCGTCGTCGTGCTCACCGTCGACCGGGATGGTGATCGAGCCGGAGCAGCCGGTCTTCGAGGTGATCTGGTGACCGTGCTGGTCGTGCCCGAGCACGTAGGTCATCTTGACCTTCGTACAGTCGATCGTGCCGTCCTCCGGGTCGGTCACGGTGATGCTGAACGGCACCGTGTCACCGAAGCTGAAGAGCTGCCCGTTGCCCGGGTTGTTGATGGTCACCGTCGGCGCGGTGTTGCCCACGTTGATCACCACGCTGGCGGTGCCGGTGGCGCCCTGCGGGTCCCGCACGGTCAGCGTCGCCGTGTAGGTGCCGTTGGTGGTGTAGGTCTTCGTCGGGTTGGCCGCCGTGGAGGTGGTGCCGTCACCGAAGTTCCACGAGTAAGTCAGCGCGCCGCCCTCCGGGTCGGACGAGCCGGCCGAGGAGAACGTCACCGCCAGCGGCGCGGCGCCGGAGGTCCGGTTGGCGCTCGCCGAGGCGTTGGGCGCCCGGTTTCCGCCGGCGACGTAGTCGAAGCGGTAGAGCGCGGAGTTGGCGTCACCGTTGAAGTAGCCGGTGCCGTAGTCGAGCACGTAGTACGCGCCGTCCGGGCCGAACGCCGAGTCCATCACCTGCTTGCCGACCCAGGGGAAGGTGTCGATGGTGCCCCGGGAGCCGTCGGCGTTGACGTGGATCGGCTTGATCCAGCCGCGGCCGAACTCGGTGGCGAAGAACTGCCCGTCGAACGACTGCGGGAACTTCGTCGTCGAGGTGGACGAGGCGTTGTACCGGTAGACCGGGCCGCCCATCGGCGACTCGGAGCCGCCGCCGAACTCCGTCGGGGTGCCGGCGTCGCCGGCGTACCGGATCCAGGCCGGCTTGGCAGCCGGCAGGGTGCCCAGGCCGGTGTTGCGGAACGAGTTGTTGGTCGGCCCGCCGGTGCAGTTGTACTTCGCTCCACCGGTGTTGGTGGCGAAGTCCCACTCGTTGTACGTCTCGGTGCTGGTGTTGGTGCCGGTGCAGTACGGCCAGCCGTAGTTGCCCGGCGCGGCGACCCGGTTGAACTCCACCTGGCCGGACGGCCCGCGGGTGGCGCTGGTGGAGCCGGCGTCCGGGCCGTAGTCACCGACGTAGACGACGCCGGTGGCCTTGTCCACGCTGATCCGGAACGGGTTGCGGAACCCCATCGCGTAGATCTCCGGCCGGGTCCGGGCCGTGCCGGGCGCGAACAGGTTGCCCGCCGGGATGGAGTACGTGCCGTTCGCGTTCACCTTGATCCGCAGGATCTTGCCCCGCAGGTCGTTGGTGTTGCCGGCGCTGCGCTGCGCGTCGTACGCCGGATTGCGGTTGGTCCGCTCGTCGAGCGGCGAGTAGCCGGCGGATTCGAAGGGGTTGGTGTCGTCACCGGTGGACAGGTAGAGGTTGCCGGCGGCGTCGAAGTCGATGTCCCCGCCGACGTGGCAGCACAGGCCGCGGTCGGCCGGCACGTCGAGCACGTCGACCTTGCTGGCCTGGTTGATGGTGAAGTCGGCGTTGAGGGTGAACCGGGAGAGCCGGTTGACGCCCTGCCAGGCCGAGAAGTCGGTGCCGGTGGCGGGCGCGTCGCCGCCGGGGGTGGAGAGCGGCGGGGCGTAGTAGAGGAAGATCTGCCGGTTGCTGGCGAAGTTCGGGTCGACGCCGACGCCCTGCAACCCCTCCTCGTCGTGGGTGTAGACCGGCAGGGTGCCGATCACGGAGGTGGTGCCGTTGGCGTCGGTGCGGCGCAGCGTGCCGTTGCGGGCGGTGTGCAGGACCGAACGGTCCGGCAGGACGGCGAGCGACATCGGCTCTCCCATGTCGGCCACGCCGCGGGCCAGCTCGACCTGCTGGAAGTCCGTGGCGTTGATGGGGTGGGCCTGGGCCGGGGTCGGGCCGCCGAGCGCGGCCGGGCCGGCGCCGAGCGCGACCGTTCCGGCGGCGGCCACCAGCAGCAGCGCCGATCCGGTGGAGAACCATCGTCGGGACCGGTGAGTTGGAGCGTCCTTTGTGGACATTGGTGTGCTGCCCCTTCCTGACGAATGAATGCCAGGCCGGGCGCGCGCCGTCGCGCCGGATGCCGTAGCGGTGGTGGTGGGGGGTCGATGGGGTACCGCGCCGCCGGTTCACCTCGACGAAACATTGTCGTGTTGGCCACGACACTAAATCGCATGTGTCGATGTGTCCATACCTTCCGGCGAGCCGGCATGAACTTTCGTCGATTCGACTGAAAGTTGGCAGGCAGCGCCGTTCCCCGGACACCGGGGATGATGTCCGGGGAACCGTGCGGCGAGCGCCGGCGGGTCAGGCGCGGCGGTCGATCGCCTGCGCGGCCAGCGCGATCAGCGCGGCACGGGCCTCCTCGGCCACCATCGCGCTCTCCAGCGCGGCCAGCGCGGCCTCGGTCCGGACCCGGATCATCTGCTCGATCCGATCCCGGGCACCGGTCGACTCGATGATGCCGCGCAGCTCCGCGGCACCGTCGGCATCGAGCGCGGGGTTGCCGAACAGCTCGCGCAGCCGGGCCGTCTGCGCCCGGTCGGCCGCGCTGCGGGCCAGCGCCATCATCACCGTCGACTTGCCCTCGCGCAGGTCGTCGAGGACGGACTTGCCGGTGACGGCCGGATCGCCGAAGACGCCCAGCACGTCGTCGCGGAGCTGGAACGCGTCCCCCAGCGGGTCGCCGAACTCGCCCAACGCGGCGATCAGCTCCGGCCCCGCGCCGGCCAGGGCCGCGCCGATCTGCAACGGCCGGGTCACCGTGTACCGGGCCGCCTTCATCCGGATCACGGTGAGCGCGCTGGCGACCGAGCCGTCACCCACCCCGGAGACGAGGTCCAGGTACTCCCCCGCGATCACCTCGGTCCGCATCAGCGCGAACACCCCGTACCCCCGGTGCACCTGCTCCGTGCTCAGGCCGCACTCGTGGAACATCTGGTCGGACCACGCCGCGCAGAGGTCGCCGCAGAGCAGCGCGGTGTTCCGCCCGTACGCCTCGGGGTCGCCGCGCCACGACGAGCGGGCGTGCAGATCGGCGAAGAGCCGGTGCACCGACGGCTCACCCCGACGGCGGTCGCTGCCGTCGAGGATGTCGTCGTGGATCAACGCGAACGCGTGGAACAGCTCCAGCGCCGCCGCGGCCACCACGATCGGGGTGCCGTCGGCCGCCCCGGCACCGCGCCAGCCCCAGTAGCAGAAGAGCGGGCGTAGCCGCTTCCCGCCGGCCAGCACGAACCGGTGCAGCGCGGTGAACACGCCGCGCGGCGCGCCGTCCGGCCAATCCGGGCCCTGCCGGTCGAGGAAGGCGGCCAGTTCCGCGTCGAAGCGCGCCCGCAGCCCACTCGTGTCGGTGGGCGCGACCGTGACCGTCATGACCCCACCTCCGGCCGGCCCGCCTCCGCGCCGCCGGTCAGTCCGGCCAACTCCAGCAGCAGCGCCTTGACCTCGGTCGCCGCGATCCGCTCCCGGGCGGCGGCCGGGTCGGAGCAGAGCAGCACCGGGGCGTCCGCCGGGTCGGTCGGCAGCCGGCCGTGCGAGCCGCGTACCGCACGCGCCCCGGCGTCCAGGCCGACCGCGCTCATCAGGTACCGCATGCCGAGCTTCTTGCGGGCCAGGGCGACCCCGGCCCGAGCCTTCGCGGCACCGGGGTTGGCCGGATCGAAGAACAGCTCCGCCGGGTCGTAGCCCGGCTTCCGATGGATCTCCACCAGCCGGGCGAAGTCCGGCGCCCGGGCGTCGTCCAGCCAGTAGTAGTAGGTGAACCAGGAATCCGGCTCGGCCACCAGCACCAGCTCACCGGCGCGCGGATGGTCCAGCCCGTGCGCGGCCTTCCCCTCGGCGTCGAGGACCTCGGCCACCCCGGGCAGGCCGGCGCAGAGCTTCGCCACCGTCGGCAGGTCGGCCGGGTCCTTGACGTAGACGTGCGCGACCTGGTGGTCGGCGACAGCGAACGCCCGCGACGTCCACGGGTCGAGGTACTCCATGCCGGCCTGGGTGTGCACCCGCAGCAGGCCCTCGGCGCGCAGCAGCCGGTTGACGTCCACCGGCCGGGACACGTCGGTGATGCCGTACTCCGACAGCACCACCACGGTGGCGTCGCGGGCCCGGGCGGCGTCCAGCAGTGGGCCGAGCACCGTGTCCAGCTCGGCCGCCGCGGCGGCGGCCTGCGCCGAGGACGGGCCGTACCGTTGCAGGTCGTAGTCCAGGTGCGGCACGTAGACCAGGGTCAGGTCGGGCGACACGTCGGCCAGGATCTGCTCGGCGGCCTGGCAGATCCACCGGGACGAGGGCAGCCCGGCCGTGGGCCCCCAGTAGGTGAACAGCGGGAAGGTGCCCAGGCGTCCGGTGAGCGCGTCGTGCAGCTCCGGCGGGTCGGTGTAGCAGTCCGGCTCCTTGCGCCCGTCCGCGTAGTACACCGGGCGCGGGGTGACCGTCCAGTCGACGTCCGCGCCCATGGCGTACCACCAGCAGACATTGGCGACGGTGTAGCCGGGCTCGGCCCGCCGGGCGGCCTGCCAGAGCTTCTCCCCGCCGACCAGCGCGTTGTGCTGCCGCCACAGCAGCACCTCGCCGAGCTCCCGGAAATACCACCCGTTGCCGACGATCCCGTGCCCGCTCGGTGGCTCGCCGGTGAGGAAGGTGGACTGCACCGAGCAGGTCACCGCGGGCAGCACCGTACCCAGCTCGGCCCGGAAGCCACCGTCGGCGACGCCGCGCAGCCGGGGCATGTGCGCCAGCAGTCGCGGGGTCAGCCCGACCACGTCGAGCACCACCAGTCGTCGGCTCATCGCGACACCCCCGAAGTGACGGTCAGCTCCGGGGTCAGGCCCAGGCCGACCAGCTCGTCGCGGGCGAAGGCCAGCTCGGCGGCGATGCCGGCGGCCAACTCCGCGTCGGTGCCCGGCCGCCGCGCCTCCGGCAACACCCCCCAGGTGTACGTCTCCACGTCGAGGTGGTCGCAACCGGCCGCCGGACCGGCGTACAGCGCGGCCAGCGCGGCGCGCAGCACCGGCAGGGTGGAGCCGAGCGGTTCCTCGGGTGGGGCGTGCAGCGGCACGTGGTAGTGCACCCGCCACGGGCCGGGCAGCTCGGCATCCAGCGCAGCGTCCAGGTCGTCGGCCGCGTACGCCGGGTCGGCCGGGTCGGCCCCGCCCGCGCAGCCGGCGCCCCGGGTCTGGTGCAGGAAGCGCGGCTCCACCCAGCGGCGCAGCGCGTCCGCGCCGCCGGCCGGGTCGGCCGCCTCGACGGCGGCGGAGACCTGCACCTTGACCACCGGCAGGCCCGCCACCCGAAGCCGGTCCAGCGCGGCGGCCGGCTCCTCCCAGGCACACGCGAGGTGGGCCAGGTCGACGCAGACACCCAACCGCTCGGTGTCCATCCCGGACAGCAGCGCGGCGGCCTGACCGGTGCTCTCCACGACGCAGCCCGGCTCCGGTTCGAAGCCGACGCGCACCTGACGGCCGGTGTCCCGCTGCACCGCGGCCAGGCCGGCCGCGAGCTGGTCCAGCCGGCGTCGGGCGGCGTCGGCCCGCTCGGCGTCCCAGGGTTGCCGCCAGGCCAGCGGCAGGGTGGAGATCGAGCCCCGGGCGGCGTCGTCGGGCAGCAGGTCGGCGAGCACCCGGGCCAGGTCCAGGGTGTACGTCAACCGCTGCCCGGTGGTCCAGTCCGGCCGGTAGACGTCGTGCTTGACCACCGGCACCTGGAAGGCCGCGTACGGGAAGCCGTTGAGGGTGACCACCTCCAGCCCCCGCGCGTCCAGCTCGGCGCGCAGCCGACGGCGCAGCGCCGGGTCGGCGGCCAGCTCGGCGGCGACCGGCGCGGCCAGCCACAGGCCGAGGCCGAGCAGGTCGGTGCCGAGCGCCGCGCGTACCGGCACGGCGTAGGTGTCCAGTTGGGCGAGGATGCCGGCGAGCGTCTCGGCGGGGTGCACGTTGGTGCAGTAGCCGAGGTGGACGGTGTCGCCGCCGGCGTGCCGCAGCCGCATCAGCTGCCGCCACGCAGGATCGAGTTGCCGGTCTCCGGGTCCACGGCTGCGAGGTCCAGGTCGGTCAGGTCGAGCCGGCCGGACTGCCCGTAGAACTCGACCGGATTGCGCCACAGCACCCGGTCGACGTCGTCGTCGGTGAACCCGGCCAGCAGCATCGCCTCGCCGGTGGCCCGGGTCAGCAGCGGGTCCGAGCGCCCCCAGTCGGCGGCGGAGTTGACCAGCATCCGTTCGGTCCCGTACTCCCGCAGCAGTTCCACCATCCGGGGCGGGGACATCTTGGTGTCCGGGTAGATGGAGAACCCGAGCCAGCAGCCGGTGTCCCGGACCAGCTTGACGGTCACCTCGTTGAGGTGGTCGACCACCACCCGGCCCGGGTCGATGCCGGACTCGGTGACCACGGCGAGGGTGCGCTCGACGCCCCGGGCCTTGTCCCGGTGCGGGGTGTGCACCAGCGCCGGCAGGTCGTACGCCACGGCCAGCGCGAGCTGCGCGGCGAACGCCTCGTCCTCCTCCGGGGTCATCGAGTCGTACCCGATCTCGCCGACCGCGACCACGGCGTCCTTGTCCAGGTAGCGCGGCAGCAGGTCGAGCACCGGCCGGCAGCGCGGGTCGTTCGCCTCCTTGGGGTTCAGCGCCACGGTGGCGTGGTGCCGCACCCCGAACTGCCCGGCGCGGAACGGCTCCCAGCCGATCAGCGAGTCGAAGTAGTCGGCGAACGAGGCGGCGCTGGTGCGGGGCTGACCCAGCCAGAACGCCGGCTCCACCACGGCCCGGACGCCGGCGGCGGCCATCCGTTCGTAGTCGTCCGTGGTGCGTGACGTCATGTGGATGTGGGGGTCGAAGATGCGCATCACGCCTCCGTGGGGGTGGAACGGTCGACGGTGCCGGTCCCTCCGCTGTGCGCGGTGAGCCGGTCGAGCAGGTCGGTGGCGTCGGTGGGCATCTCCCGGCCGGCGGCGTGCCGCTCGGCGGCCAGCGCGGCCAGCATCGCGGCCAGCTCACCGTCGGCGCGGGCGTCCAGGTCGGCCACGACGGCCAGCGGCACGCCGGTGAACACGCACTTGAGCACCGCCTGCCGCCAGGCGGCCGGGTCGAGGTGCCGGGCGTACGGGCCGAGCGCGGCGGCGACCAGACGGGTGTCGTTGGTCCGGATCGCGTCGTGCAGCAGCGGCACCCCGGCGGCCCCGATCGGCAGCAGCGGCAGGGCGCGCAGCACGGCCCGCCGCTCGGCCGCGTCGCCGTGCCGGTAGAGCGCGTCGGCGTGGTCGGCGTGGTCGGCGGGCAGGGCGGTGAGCAGCAGCACCCGGGCCGCGTCGTCGGCCGTCCAGCCGGGGGCGTCGGGCAGTGCGGCCCGGCCGCAACGCCGGCCGGCGGCCGGGAAGAGCCGGGTGATGTCGGTGGGCTCGGCCGCGACCCGGCGCAGCGCCGTGTCCAGCCAGTCGGGATCGGGTACGCCCCGCAGCGCGGCCCGTAGTGAATCCGGTGTCATCCCGTCTCCTCCCCTTGTGCTGCTCCGCAGGCACCCCAGCCGCGCCCTCTGCTCTGCTTCACTCCACGCGACGGCCACTGTCCGGATAGCGGACGGCCGCTGTTGCGTCCGTTGAAGCAGAGCAAAGGGCACCTGCGGGTACCTCGTCCTTGGTGGGCCGGCCGGTCGCCGCCGTGCTCGCGGTCGTGCTCCGGGCCGCCGCCGTCGCGGCGGCGGCACGCAGGAACTCGATCGACCGGGCGGCCACGGCGGGCGCGGCGTGCGAGTCCCGGGGCAGCTCGACGGCGACCAGACCGCGGTAGCCGGCCTGCGCCAGGGCGGCCAGCACCGGCGGAAAATCGATCTCGCCGGAGCCGAACTCGAGGTGCTCGTGCACGCCCCGGCGCATGTCGTCGATCTGCACGTTGACCAGGTGCGCGGCCACCTCGGCGACGCACTGCGGCACCGACCACGGCTCCAGGCACCGGCAGTGCCCGATGTCGAGGGTGATGCCGAAGCGGCCCGGGTCGCCGAGTGCCGCGCGCAGCCGACGCCAGCCGGCGATGTCCTCGACCAGCATTCCCGGCTCGGGTTCGAAGCCGAGGGTCACGCCCGCCGCGTCCGCGGCGTCGACCACGGTGGCGCAACCGGCCACCAGCCGGTCCCAGGCCGTCTGCGGTGGCACCGCCTCGGGGCGGACGCCGGCCCAGAAGGAGACCGCCTCCGCGCCCAGGTCCGCGCCGATCCGGACGGCCCGGCGCAGGAACTCGATCCGCCGGGTCGGGTCGTCGTGCAGCAGCGTCGGCGCGTGCTTGTGCCACGGGTCGAGCAGGTAGCGGGCACCGGTCTCGATCACCACGGCGAGGCCCAGCGCGCTCAGCCGCCGGCCGACCGCCGCGATCCGGCGGGTCAGCCCCGGGGCGAACGGGTCGAGGTGGTCGTGGTCGAGGGTGAGCGCCACCCCGACGTAGCCGAGATCGGCGATGACGGCGAGCGCGTCGTCGAGCCGGTGGTTGGCGAAGCCGTTGGTGCCGTACCCGAGGCGCAGCGTCCGCGCGTCGGCGGCCGGCGGCGCGGGGCGGGGGCGGGGGGCGGTCATGTCGGGGAGACCTTCCGGGCCAGCCGCCGGCCCAACGGTGCCGCCGCCGCGACGGCCAGCCCGAGCAGACCGGCTCCGCCGCGGGCGGTGAGCGCTCCCTGGAGGGCCGGGAGTCCGGTGATCCCGGCGCCGACCGCGGCGCGTACCCGCCCGGCCGACGGGTCGCGGACCACCTGCGCCTGGGCCGCGCCGTAGCGGGTGGCGTACCAGCCGGCCAGCACGGCGGGCAGCGCGGCGACCAGCCCGACCGGTCGCGCCGGGCCGCGACCCGCGCCGGGGGCGGCGACGGCGGCGCTGGCGGCCACGAGTGCGGTGCCGGCCAACGTGCGCAGTGGCAACGCGGCGTCGGCGCCGGTGACCTCGCGGCGGGACAGTGCGGTGACCGTCCACGTGTGCGCGGCGACGGTCGCCGCCGCCGGCAGCGCCCGGGTCAGCCGGCCACCGGACGCGCCGAGCAGCACGTCCAGCCCCCGGCAGGCGGCCATCACGGCGGGCCCGGCGGCGGTGTTCTTGGCCAGCAGGTCGTACCCCCAGATGCTGGCGGCCAGCGGCACGGCGAGCGCGGCGGCGCGGCGACCGCCCACGGCGGCGGCCAGGCCCACGCCGGCGGCGGTGAGGCCCGCCGCGAGGCCGACCGCGGCGGCGGGGGCGACGCGGCCGCTGGGGATGGGCCGTTCCGGCCGCTCGACGGCGTCCAGCCGCCGGTCGGCCCAGTCGTTGGCGGCCATGCCGGCCCAGTACAGCAGCACCGAGGCGCCGGCCAGGGCGGGGGTACGCCGGCTCAACGCGCCGGCCGCCGCCGCGCCGGCGACCACGTCGCCGGGCACCGAGAGCGCGGCCGGCGCCCGGACCAGCTCGGCGAGGTCAGCCAACGTTGTCATCGGAACCGTCCAGGTCGGCGTGCAGCGCACGGGTGAAGTCGGCCAGCCGGGCCCACTGCTCGGCCAGCGAGTGGGTGGGTGCGCCGAGCGGGTCCTTGAAGAAGAAGCCCAGCTCGGTCAGCGGCCCGACGTGCCCGGCCGCGTGCGCGGCGGCGGTGAGCCGGGCGAGGTCGAGCACCAGCGGGGCGGCCAGCGCGGAGTCGCAGCCGTGCCAGGTGAACTCCATCCGCATCCCGGTGCCGAGGAAGCCGGCGAAGGTGATCAGATCCCAGGCGGTCTTGAAGTCGCCCAGCTCCTCGACGTACTCGATCCGGGTGCCGCCCTGGGGCAGGTAGCCCAGCGTCTCGCCGAGCACCCGCTGCTTGCTCTGCACCTTCGCCGCGTTGGCCGCCGGGTCGGCGAGGGTGGCGCCGTCGCCGCCGCCCAGCAGGTTGACGCCCGACCAGGAGCGCACGGCCAGGTTCCGCATCGCGAACATCGGCGCGAGCACCGACTTGACCAGGGTCTCCCCGGTCTTGCCGTCGTGCCCGGCGTACGGCAGCCGGACCTGCTCGGCGAGCGCGGTCAGCGCCGGCAGCCGCAGCCCGGTGGACGGGGTGAAGTCGACGTACGGGCAGCCGGCCAACAGCGCCGCGTACGCGTACAGGGAACTGGGCGGCAGCACCTCGTCGGGGCCGGCGAGGGCGGCGCGCAGCGCGTCCGGATCGGCGTGCCCGGGGTGCGGCGCGGGGACCGGTTCGGTGGCGGAGACGTTGACGACCACCACCCGGTCCAGTGCGTGGCGCTCACGGAAGGCGGTGAGGTCGCGGACCACGGCGGCGGCCCGGTCGGCCTGGGTGCCGCCGTCCGGCGCGGGGCGCAGCTCCTGCTCGACAGCGGCCAGCTCGTCGGGGAGCGCGGCGACCAGCCGGCCCGGGATGACGCCGCTGTCGGCCAGCGCCTCGGCCCGCTTGCACAGCGGGGTGGTGGCCAGGTCGTGCCCGCCGAAGACCAGGTCGGCGAAGGACGGCAGGGCCGGGCCGCGTAGCTGGGGAAGCTCGGTGACACAGCCGGTCGGCCCGGCCAGGCCGGCCCGCAGGGCGAGCCCTCCGACGATGCTGGTGGTGGCCACGGAACCGCGCGCACCTACCAGCCAGACACCCGTTCGCATGGTGCTCCTTCCCGTTCAGGAGGGCCGTCGGTGAAACTAAATATAGGAATATCAGAATATTTCTCGGAAAGATACGCCCTTGCTGGATGGGCCCCGCCCGCCCGCCCCGCACCGGGATGGCACCGGGTTCCGACGTCGGCGTCGGCGGCGACGACGCCGGACCGGCTCCCGGTACGGGTGCGGACAGACGGGGCTGGTAGGCAGGGTCGGTCGGCGTCTCGACCCTGCCTCCCCCGCATCCGACCGGCCGGGGCGTTGGCGCACCCCGACCGAACGTCTCAGGCCGCCGTGCCCACCGGATCGTCGACCGGTGCGCGGCCCGCCGGACGTCGGCGGGCGGAAGCGGTACGGGTGGGAGCAACGGCGGGCAGTGCCATCGGGTCCTCCGGATCGCCGGGGATGGTGGCGGTCCTCCGGTGCGGCCGGGGAATCCCGGTCCGGTCGCACCGGACGACCGTCCTGCTCGTGCGCCACCGGGCCATACGGCCCGGCTGCACGCCCTCCGGTGCCGACCTCGTCCCGGCCGCGGGGCGCAAACCGCGGCCGGTCCCTCGCCGGTCGGCTCCGGAAAGCCGGTCGGGCGACGGTGACGCGAACACCACCGTCGCGGATGGTCAGAAGGTCAGACGGCCACCGCCGCCAACGCCGGCGACACCTCGGTCCAGGAGGAGCCGATCTCCGCCGAACGGGTCACCGCGTCCAGCACGAGCTGGACCTGCAACGCGTCGGCGAAGGACGGAGCCGGATCGGCGCCGGTCGCGACCGCCTCGATGAAGTCGCGCATCTGGTGGGTGAAGGAGTGCTCGTAGCCGATGATGTGGCCGGGCGGCCACCACGCCGACATGTACGGGTGCTCGCCCTCGGTCACCAGGATGCGGCTGAAACCCTGTTCCACGGTGGGCCGGGTGGCGTCGTAGAACTCCAGCTCGTTGAGACGTTCCAGGTCGAAGACCACGCTGCCGAGCGAGCCGTTGATCTCGACACGCAGGGCGTTCTTGCGGCCGGTGGCGAACCGGCTCGCCTCGTACGTGGCCAGCGCGCCACCGTCGAGCCGGGCCACGAAGACCGCGGCGTCGTCGACGGTGACCGGACCGGTGGCCGAACCGTTGCCGTCCACCGACCCGCCGCCGTCCACCGTGGCCGCCAACCCGCTGGACCCGGCCGGCAACGGCCGTTCCTTGACGAAGGTCTCGGTGACCGCGCTGACGCCGGTGATCCGTTGGCCGGTCACGAACTGGGTCAGGTCGATGATGTGCGCGCCGATGTCGCCGAGCGCGCCGGAGCCCGCCCTGTCCTTCTGCAACCGCCAGACCAGCGGGAACTGCGGATCCACGATCCAGTCCTGCAGGTACGTCGCCCGGACGTGCCGGATCACCCCGAGCCGTCCGTCGGCGACCAACTGGCGCATCATCGTGACCGCGGGGACCCGGCGGTAGTTGAACCCGCACATCGACCGCACCCCGGCTACCCGGGCCGTGTCCGCCGCGGCGGTCATCGCCCGTGCCTCGGCCACCGTGTTGGCCAACGGCTTCTCGCACAGCACGTGCTTGCCGGCGGCCAACGCGGCGAGGGCGATCTCGGCATGGCTGTCACCCGGGGTGCAGACGTCGACCACGTCGATGTCGTCCCGGTTGATCAGGTCACGCCAGTCCGTGGTGTACGCGTCCCAGCCGAGCCGGTCGGCGGCGTCGGCCACCTTTCCGGTGTCCCGGCCGCAGATAAGCGCCATCCGGGCCCGCGCCGGCAGGTCGAACACGCGGTTCACGGTGCGCCACGCCTGCGAGTGCGCGGCGCCCATGAACGCGTAACCGACCATGCCGATCCGCAGTTCTCTGTCTGTCGTGGACAAGGTGGGTCTCCCCCCGTGTGTCAGAACCCGAGCTTGTCGTAGCTGCTCGCGTTCTCCTTGGTGATCGTCTCCGAGGCCAGGGTCACTTCCTTGGGAACCTGCAGCTCCGTCAGGTCGCCCAGGCCCCGGCCCTGCGCGATGAGCCGCGCGAGGGAGACCGCCGACGAGGCCATCGACGGGTTGTAGGTGACCGTCGCCTTGAGCACGGTGTTGTCGGCCTTGATCGCGTCGATCGCGAGCTTCGAACCCGCGCCGCCGACCATGAAGAACTCCGAGCGGTTGGCCTGCTTGATGGCGGCCAGCACGCCGATGCCCTGGTCGTCGTCGTGGTTCCAGATCGCGTCGATCTTCGGCAGTGCCTGGAGCAGCTGGGCCGCCTCGCGCTGGCCGCTGTCCGAGGTGAACTCGGCCGAGCGCCGGTTGCCCACCTTGAACCCGTACGTCGCCAGGGCCGCCGCGAAGCCGGCGCTGCGCTCGACGGTCAGCGGGATCTCCAGGCCGGCGATCTCACCGATCACCGGGTTGGCGACGCCCTTGTCCTTGAGCTGCTTGCCGATGAAGTGCCCGGCCGAGACGCCCATGCCGTAGTTGTCGCCCTTGATGACCAGCCGCGAGGCCAGCGCGTCGGGGAAGGCCCGGTCGAGGTTCACGATCGGGATGCCCGCCTGCATCGCCTGGAGGGCAACGGCGTTGACCTCCTTGCCGTCGTGCGGCAGCACGACGATGATGTCCGGCTTCTGGGCGATCAGCGTGCCGAGCGTGGAGCGCTGGGCCTCGGAGTTCGACCCACCGTCGACCTCCTTGAACTCCACGTCGGAGTAGGCCGCGGCCTGCGCCTTCGCGTTGGCGTGGATCGCACCCATCCAGCCGTGGTCGGCGGCCGGCGCGGAGAAACCGATGACGACCTTCTTGCCCGGGGCGTTGTTGCCTTCGCTGTTTCCGGCGGCCTTGGTCTGCGTGCTGGCGGCCGGCGTGTCGTTACTGGTGCAGGCGGTGAGGAGGGTGGCGGCGCCGACTGCGGCTCCACCGAAGAGCAACCGGCGGCGCGACAGGTCGCGACTGTGCTGGGTCATGAATGACCTCCTGGGAGCGGGATTCGGTTTGGTGAGGGTGTGCGAGGTCCGGCCACTGTCGAATTTC
The DNA here is from genome assembly GCF_040678715.1 of Micromonospora sp. NPDC049301. Lineage (NCBI taxonomy): Bacteria > Bacillati > Actinomycetota > Actinomycetes > Micromonosporales > Micromonosporaceae > Micromonospora > Micromonospora sp. NPDC049301. The sequence continues at coordinate 491,064 of NZ_JBFAQO010000005.1, forward strand.
TCGACGTCGCCCGGGACAACGGTGCGGTGCGTCAGGTTGCGGTGGTGACCCTGTTCCGCGCGAGGAGCCGAGTGAAGGACTTGAACTGGAACTGCTGGACCAGGACGGCGGCGACGATGATGCCGCCCTTGACCATGTTCTGTGCCTCGATGGAGAGGCCGTTGATGGCGAAGAGGTTGGTGATCGTGGCGAAGATGATCACGCCGAGCAGTGAGCCGACGATCGTGCCCCGGCCACCGCTGAGCAGCGTCCCGCCGATGATCGCGGCGGCGATCGCGTCCAGCTCGTAGAGGTTGGCCATCGCCGCCTGGGCCGAGGTGGCCTGGGAGGTGAGCATGATGGCGGCGATACCGCAGCAGAGACCGGAGAGCGCGTAGAGCAGCATGGTGTGCCGGCGGACGTTGATGCCGGCCAGCCGGGCCGCCTCCGGGTTACCGCCGACCGCGATGGTCCGCCGACCGAAGGTCGTCCGGTTGAGCAGGATCCAGCCGGCCACCACCACCGCGCCGAGGATGTAGACGAGGATCGGAATCCCGAGCACCTTGCGGGCGGCGATGTCGTTGATGAAGGTGCTGCTCGACACCTGGGTCTGCTTGTTGGAGATCGACGCCGCGAGTCCGCGCGCGGCCACCAGCATCGCGAGCGTCGCGATGAACGGCACCAGCCGCCCGTACGAGATGAGCACGCCGTTGATCAGGCCGACGCAGATGCCGACCACGAGGGCGGCGAAGATCATGCCCCCGGCGCCGTAACTCTGGGTGGCTACCGTGGTGCACCAGACGCCGGCCAGCGCGACGATGGCCCCGACCGAGAGGTCGATCCCGCCGCCGATGATCACGAAGGTCATGCCGACCGTGACCACGCCGACGACGGAGGCCAGTTGCAGGATGGCCAGAACGTTGTTCCAGACCCAGTTGGGGTCGCCGTACAGGTCCGGCTTGGTGATCGCGCCGACCACGATGAGTGCGGCCAGCACACCGATCAGGCCGAGGTTGCGCTTCGCGCCGTCACCGCCGTCCCCCCGCCACCAGGAGAGCCGGCCCGTGGAGGTCGCCTTGTCGCTGGCCACCGCCGTCTCGGCCGGGTCCACCGGCGGCGACTGGGCCGGAAGCTGCGCGCGCTCCGGTGTCGCCGTTGGAGTGGGAGTCGCGTCGCTCATGCCGGTGCGCCTTCCATCAGGGACCCCGCCATCACGAGGTCGAGCACGGTGTTCTCGTCGAGTTCGCCGGCCGCGGCCTCGCGGACGACCCGCCCTTCCCGCATCACCAGCACCCGGTCGGCCAGACCGAGCACCTCGGGAACTTCGCTGGAGACCAGCAGCACCCCGACGCCCTGCGCGGCCAACGCCCGGATGACCTGGTAGAGCTCGGCCCGGGCGCCCACGTCCACGCCCCGGGTGGGCTCGTCGAGCAGCAGCAGCTTGGTGCCGCCGAGCAGCCAGCGCCCGACCACCACCTTCTGCTGGTTGCCGCCGGAGAGGGTGCGCACCGGCCGGTCGACGTCGCGGGGCCGCAGCTCCAGGCTCTCGGCGATCCGGTCCGCCTCGGCGCGCTCCTTGGCGGCGTCGGTGAAGCCGAGCCGCGCGTACCGGCCGAAGGTGGCCAGCGTGACGTTGCGGTAGATCGGTTCACCGAGCAGCAGCGCCTGGCTCTTGCGTTCCTCCGGAGCCATTCCCATGCCGGCCCGTACCGCCGCGCCGACGCTGCCCGGACGCAGGACCCGCCCGGCCATCCGGATGGAGCCGGACTCCGCGGTGCGGGCGCCGTAGATGGTCTCCAGCAGCTCGGAGCGACCGGAGCCGACCAGGCCGGCGATGCCGACGATCTCCCCGGCGCGGACGTCGAGCGAGACGTCGGCGAACTCCCCGGGACGGGTCAGCCCCTCCACCTGGAGCAGCTCGGCGCCGACGGTGTCGTCGGTCGGCCGGTCCGGGAAGACGTACTCGATGGTGCGCCCGGTCATCCGGCTGACCAGGTCGCGGGTCGGAGTGTCGCGGGCCGGCAGGTTCGCCGCCGTGGTCCGACCGTCCTTGAGGACGGTGACCCGGTCGCCGATCTCGCGGATCTCCTCCAGCCGGTGGGAGATGTAGATGACCGCGATGCCCTGCGCGGTCAGCTCGCGGATGATCCGGAACAGGTTGCCGACCTCGTCGTGGGCCAGCACGGCACTCGGCTCGTCCATGATGATCAGTCGGGCCTCGTGCGACAGCGCCCGCGCCATGCTGACGACCTGCTTGCCGGCGGCCGGCAGCGCCCGGACCATCCGCCCCGGCGGGATCTCGCCGTGGCCGAGCCGGCCGAGGATCTGCCGGGTGTGCCGGGCCATCTTGCCGCGCCGGACGAACCCGAAGCTGCGGTGCTCGTGGCCGAGGAAGGCGTTGTCCGCCACCGAGAGATCCTCGACGAGGTCGAGCTCCTGGTAGATGGTCGCGATGCCGGCGCGCATGGCGGCCTGCGGGTTGGCGAAGGTGACCGGCTCGCCGCGCCACTCGACCTCGCCGGAGTCCGGCCGGTGCACGCCGGCCAGCACCTTGATCAGGGTGGACTTGCCGGCGCCGTTCTGCCCGAGCAGGCAGTGCACCTCGCCGGCGCGCACCTCCAGCTGCACGCCGTCCAGGGCGCGGACTCCGGGGAACGTCTTGACCACGTCGGTGAGGCGCAGGACGACCTCGCCGGCGACGGTGTCGGCGGGGGCTTCGATCAGCGGCGCGTCGACGCTGGTGTCCGTCGGCGCGGTGGCGGCGTTCTCCTCGGACTGGGCCACAGTCTCCTCCTCGCTCACGACGGATTTCCGGTACGCGACCGCGGGCTCACGACGGCTCCACGGTCGGCGGTTGACGGCTCGCGACGACTCTTCGCACGCGACTGCGGGCTCATGTGGCCTCCGCGAAGGCCACGTCGCTGGCGAGCACCGCGGCACCGGCGACGCCGGCCCGACCGCCGAGCTCGGACAGCACGACGGGCAGGTTGCCGGTGGCCAGCGGCAGCGACCGTCGGTAGACCACGCTGCGGATCTCGGCGAGCAGGATGTGCCCGAGCTGGGCCAGCCCGCCGCCGATCACGATCATGGACGGGTTGGTGAAGCTGACCAGACCGGCGAGCACACCGCCGACCCGTCGGCCACCGTCGCGGATCAGCTGGATGCAGGTCACGTCGCCCTCGACGGCGCCTTCGGCGACGTCCAGCGCGGTCACCACGCCGCGCAGGGCGATCCGCTCGGCCAGCGCCGGCGACCCCCCGCTGCGGGCGGCGGCGGTGGCGTCCTTGGCCAGCGCGGCACCGCTGAACAACGCCTCCAGGCAACCCACGTTGCCGCAGGAGCACATGGGACCGTGCGCGTCGACCTGGATGTGGCCGATGTCCCCGGCGCAGCCGTCGGTGCCCCGGTAGACCTCGCCGGTGAGGTAGATCCCGCACCCTATTCCGGTGCCGATCTTCACGAAGAGGAAGTCGTCCACCGAGTGGGCGACCCCGCCGTGCCGCTCGCCGATCGCCATGATGTTGACGTCGTTGTCGACCACCGCCGGGCAGCCGTGCTCCCGGCTGAGCAGCTCGCGCACCGGGAACCGGTCCCAGCCGGGCATGATCGGCGGCGAGACCGGGACGCCGTCGCGGAAGCTGACCGGGCCGGGCACACCGATTCCCACCGCGTCCAGCCGCTCGTACGCGCCGTCGACCTTGGCCTTGTGCAGCAGCTCGTTGACCCGTTGCAGGGTCACCTTCGGCCCGTTGCGGATGTCGGCGGCCTCGGCGTAGTGGGCCACCGGTTCGAGCCGACCGTTGACCACCTCGACATCCATCGAGCTGGCGCCCAGGTCGACGGCCGCGAACCGTAGCTTCGGGTTCAGCTCCACCAGGGTGGAGCGGCGCCCGCCCCGGGAGGCGGCGAGCCCGGCTTCGGCGACATAGCCCAACGCGACCAGTCGATCCAGCTCGGCCAGGAGACGCGGGCGCGGCATCTGGAGCCGGTCGGCCAGCTCGGCCCGGGACACGGCCCCCTCGTCGCGGAGCAACCGCAACAGCCGGACGTGCAGGGGGTCGACGGTCCGCACCCGGACTCACCTCTTCATTGGACTCGTTCACATCGGCGCAATGCCGATGTGTTGTGTCCGACACAGTAGGAGCGTTCCGCACCGCGTGTCCAGAGCTTCAGCCGTTCTGATCCCAACTTTTGTCCAGAAGAACAAAAGCTACTAGTCGATCAAGAAAAGGATCACCGACCGCCCGGGTTTACTCGCCTGGCGTGCCGCCGGCGGACACGAGACCGCCCCACCACCCGTTACGCAGGTGGCGGGGCGGTTTGACGGCAGACGGGTCAGCGGCGGCCGGCGGAGTTCCGCTTCTTCCGGAGCTTGCGGTCGTCGCGCAGCTCGACGTACGGCTCCTCGTCGGCCGAGTGCCCGGCCGAGATGGCCCGGCTGCGTTCCAGCTCCGCGTCGAACTCGGCGCCCAGCAGGATCGCGATGTTGCTCAACCAGAGCCAGACCAAGAAGATGATCACCCCGGCCAGCGCACCGTAGGTCTTGTTGTACGAGCCGAAGTTGCTGACGTAGAAGGCGAACAGGCCGGAGATCAGCAGCCAGACCACCACGGCCAGCACCCCGCCCGGGCTCACCCAGCGGAACCCGCCGTGCCGCGCGTTCGGCGAGGCCCAGTAGAGGATGGCGAACATCAGGCTGACCAGGACCAGCAGCACCGGCCACTTGGCGATGTTCCACACCGTGACCGCCGTGCCCCCCACACCGATCGCGTTCCCCACCAGCTCGGCGAGGCGGCCGGTGAAGACCACGATCACCGCGCAGGCCAGCAGCAGCACGCCGATCACCGCGGTCACGCCGACCCGGATCGGCAGGGTCTTCCAGATCGGCCGCCCCTCCGGCACGTCGTAGATGGTGTTCGAGGCGCGCATGAACGCGGCGATGTAGCCGGACGCGGACCAGAACGCGGCCAGCAGACCGATGATGGCCGCGATGCTGGCCAGCCCGCCGTTGTCACCCGCCTGGTTGATCGCATCGGTGATGATCTTCTGGATGTTGCCCTCGGGCACCGCCTGCTTGACGGTGTCCTCGACGCCCTGGGTGGCGGTCTCGCCGAGCAGGCCGAGGATGGAGATCAGCACCAGCAGCCCGGGGAAGATGGACAGCACCCCGTAGTAGGTCAGCGCCGCCGCCCAGTCGGTGAGGCTGTCGTCCTGGAACTCGGTGACCGTCCGTCGCAGCGCCGCCTTCCAGCCGCTGCCGGGCAGGTCGGTGGGGCTGTCCGGCCCCTCGTCGGGGCCGACCGGCCCACGGGCCGAGTCACGGTCACGCCCGCTGGCAGCGGAAGACTGGTCGGAGGCCATCGCCCCTCCTCATCGTCGTGGTGTCGCCTCCGACATGCCCCGACGAGGGCGGCACGTAACCCCTACCGGTAGAGCAACCTGCCCATCCGGCGGGAGGCGACCAGCAGGCCGAGCGCCATCATCGCCAGCAGGTAGAGCACGTCGAGCAGCCAGAACCAGCCGCCGGTGCCCAGCGCGACGCCGCGGATCAGGTGCACCGACCGGTAGAGCGGGGTGACCTCGACCAGCCAGTGCAGCAGGGTCGGGTACGCCTGCGCCGGCACGAACGTGCCGGAGAAGAGGAAGAGGGTGAACTGGGCGGAGCCCATCAGGTCGAAATCCTGCCAGCCGCGCATGAAGGTCGACAGCGCCATGCCGAGCGCGCCGAACGCGAACCCGACCAGCACGGCGGCCGGAAGGGCGGTCAGCGCCCGAGCGACGGTGGTCAGGCGCAGCGCGACCATCACCCCGAGGAACGCCGCCGAGTAGGCGCTGCCCCGCAGCATCGCCCAGCCCAGCTCGCCGAGGGCGATCTCGAACGGCCGTACCGGGGTGGCGATCACCCCGTCGTACAGCTTCATGTACTTCATCTTGCCGAAGAAGTTGAACGTGGTCTCCGCGAGCGCCCCCGTCATGGCGGAGGAGGCGAGCATCGCCGGGGCCACGAACTCGGCGTACGAGACCAGCCGCCCGTCGGGCAGCGGCAGGTCACCGACCAGCGTGCCGACGCCCACCCCGATCGAGAGCAGGTAGAGCAGCGGCTCCACGAAGCCGGAGAGCAGCAGCAGCCAGTAGACCGACTTCAGCGCCGCGACGTTGCGCTCGACCACCGACGCCGACCGCCGGGACGCGGCGGAGACGTCGACCAGCCGAGGCAGGATCAGCGTGACCACGACCACTCCCTAGACGATGAGCTTGCGACGGAACGCGCGCAGCGCCAGCAGCCAGCCGGCGAGCGACCAGGCCACCAGGTAGAGCAGGTGCCCGGCGATCGACCACTGTGGGGCGACGCCGAGCGTGGCCGCCCGGCAGAGGTCGACGGCGTGCCACAGCGGCGTCACGTACGCCAGCCAGCGCAGCGCCTCGGGCAGCGACTCGACCGGGAAGAACACCCCGGCGAACAGCGTCATCGGAATGACCGCGAACCGGAACAGCATCGCCAGCCAACTGTCGCTGGACACCGACGCGGCGTACGCGAAGGTCGGTGCGGCCACGGCCAGCCCGAGCAACGCCACCACCGGCAGGGTGGCCACCCCCCACGGTGAGCGCAGCGCCCCGAACAACCCGGTGACCAGCAGGAACGCCGCGATCGTGGTGAGCACCCGGAACAGCACGAAGGCCAGGTGCCCGGCCAGGATGTCGGCCACCCGCAGCGGTGCCGCGCTCTGCGCGAAGTACGTCTTGATCCACTGGAAGCTGCTGAACACCGGCCACGTCGAGTCGCCGACGGTCACCTGGAGGGCGGTCGAGGCGATCAGCCCGGGGACCAGCCAGTCGAGGTAGCGCACCCCGCCGACGCCCTGGTCGATGTAGGCGCCCACGCCCAGCCCGAAGCCGAGCACGGTCAGCACCGGCAGCAGGAACGAGGAGAACACCCCGGCCCGCCAGGTGCGCCGGTAACCCACCAGGAAGTACTCCAACACGGCGAGCGCCGGGACGCGTGGCAACGCCGGCCGAGCCCGCTCCCGCGCCGAACCCGCCACGCTCACCACGACCACCCCCACCACGCCGTGCCCACCCACCACGACCCTGTCTACCCCCGGGGTACGACAGGCCGCGGTCACCCTACGGCGAGCCGGCCGACGTGTCGCCCGGGTTTCAGAACCGGTTGAGCGTTGATCGTCGGCGGGGCTCGGCTGGTCAGGCCCGCCGGTACGCGCGGATCAACGCCTGCACGGCGTAGCCGAGCAGCAGCAGCCCCGCGCCGGTGCCGACCACCAGACCGGCGGACACCGCCGAGGCGAGCGCGACGACGAGCCCCGCCGCCGCCACCACGCACAACGCGACACCGAGCGGCCGGAGCAGCGGGTCCCGCAGCAGCGGAGCGAGCGGGAAGAAGTGCAGCCCGACCACCGCGCAGACCAGCACCGGGATGTACTCCGACAAGTCGGCGGCGGCCAGCACGGCGGCGCCCAGCCCGGCGGCGGCGAACTCGGCGACGACGATGAGCAGGTACCGTCGGTCGGTCGCCCGGTCCCGGGTCGCGCCGCCGGCGCCCCGGGTGTGGGCCGACACCACCCCGCCCGCCACAGCGGTGAGCAGGGCGGCCACGCTGCCCACCACCAGCAGGGCGCGCAACGGCTGCTCCGCGGCCGGCACACTGAACCAGACCGTGGCGAAGATGCCCAGGTACAGGGCGGTCAGCCCGGCCTGGTGCCGGCTCTTGGTCTGCACGTCGGACATGAAACCCCCTGGTCAGCTTCCGGGCGGACGGACATGCCGACCGGGCTGCCGATGCTACGGAAGATCACCCCGGCGGCGCACCCCGGCCCGTGCGCCACCCGTTCCGAACCGGATCAGCGGACGCCGACGCGGGTCAGTCGACCAGGGTGCGCCCGGTCAGGTGCAGGAAGACGTCCTCCAGGCCGCTGCGCCGCACCAGCACGTTGGCCGGGCTCAGCCCCAGCGCGGCGACCTGGGCGACCGCCGCGTCGCCGTCGGGCACATACAGCAGGACCCGGTCGGGCAGCACCTCGACCCGCTCCCCCAGCCCGTCGAGCTTGCCGGCGAACGGCTCCTGCGACTCGGCGGCGAAGCGAAGCTCGACCACCTCGCGGGTGGAGTGCTGCTCGATCAGCGCCCGGGGCGAACCCTCGGCGACGATCCGGCCGCCGTCCATCACCACCAGGCGGTCGCAGAGCTGCTCGGCCTCGTCCATGTAGTGCGTGGTGAGCACCAGCGTGACGCCCTGCTGCTTGAGCCGGAACAGCCGCTCCCAGACCAGATGCCGGGCCTGCGGGTCGAGCCCCGTGGTCGGCTCGTCGAGCAGCACGATCTCCGGCTCGTTGACCAGCGCGCGGGCGATGGTCAAGCGGCGCTTCATCCCGCCGGAGAGCGGCTCGACCTTGCTGTCGGCCCGCTCGCTGAGCTGGACGAAGTCGAGCAGCTCAGCGGAGCGCTCCCGGGCCGCCCGACGGGAGATGCCGAAATAGCGGGCGTAGACGGTGAGGTTTTCCCGGACGGTCAGCTCGGGGTCGAGATTGTCCAGTTGCGGGCAGACGCCGAGCCGGGCCCGGATCGCCGGCCCGTCGCGGACCGGATCCATGTCGAGGATGCGCAGCTCGCCCCCGCTCGGTGGGGAGATGCAGCCGACCATCCGCATGGTGGAGGACTTGCCCGCGCCGTTGGGCCCGAGGAAGCCGAACGCCTCGCCCGAGCGCACCTCGACGTCGATGCCGGCCACGGCGGTGAAGTCGCCGAACCGCTTCACCAGCCCCCGAGCCTGAATCAGTGGTCGCCCCGAAGTCACCGCCCGACCCTAACGGCCGGGTCCGACAGCTCTCCACGCAAATTCGACCGGAGCGACGGGACGGCGGCACCGTCCCGATCGTGAAGCGACGAAACACCCGTCGATGCCCCACCGTCCGCTTGATCGACGTGTATCGTCCCCTCGTGTCGCCCACCCGTTCGCCCGACGGATCGCCACCACCCGCACGACCAGCCACCACGTCCGCCGACGAGCCCACGCCGGGCGACGGCGGCACAGCGCCCCGACCGAGAGCGGCCGAGGTCAGCACGCCCGGCCCGGCCGGGCGGGTCGACGACGACGCCCCCGCCGACGCCGAGCGGGCGACTCGGGACCTGGCCGCCCAGTTCGAGGACGAGAAACCCGGGCGGGTGCTGTCCGGGCCGGCCGGCCTGCTCCTCACCGTGGCGTCGCTGGCGGTCGGCGCGCTCGCCCTCTGGCAGGTGTTCCGTCCGCTGGCGCAGGGCAGCAAGTACTACCTGATCTTCTTCCTGGCGGGCGTACTGCCGCTGGTCTTCCTGGTCTACCCGGCCGACCTGCGGCTGGCGGCCCGGCTGCGGGCCCGGCTGCGCCGCACCGGCGGCGCCGACCGTCCGGTCGGGCCGGGCCTGCCACGTCCGGCACCCGCGCGACCCACCGCGGTGGACTGGGCCCTGGTCGCCCTCGCGGTGGCCGGGTGCCTCTATCCCGTGCTGCCGATCTCGATCGGTACGGGCGGCGGCGGCTACAACGCCTTCCTCGACCGGCAGGGTCTGCTCGTTCCGGTGGACCTGGCGATGGGCACCGTCCTGCTGCTCCTGCTGCTGGAGGCGTGCCGGCGGACCACCGGATGGATCCTGCCCACCGTCTGCCTGCTGTTCCTCGGTTACGGCTACTACGGCGGGCTACTGCCGCAGTCCTGGCCGGTCGCCCACGCCGGGCTCGACTTCAGCCAGCTGATCGACGCGTTCTACAACTCGGACAGCGGCTTCTACGGCACTCCGCTGGACGTGGCCGCCTCGTACATCGTGCTGTTCACCATCTACGGCGCGGCGCTGGAGCTCTCCGGAGCGGGGCGGTTCTTCGTCGAGCTGTCGGCGGCGGCGTTCCGTCGCTCGCGTACCGCCGCCGGGCGGACGGCGGTGGCCTCCGGCTTCCTGCTCGGCACGGTCTCCGGGTCCGGCGCCGCGACGACGGTGAGCATCGGCGCGGTCACCTGGCCCCTGCTGCGCCGCGCCGGATATCCCCCGGAGCGGGCCGGCGGCATGCTGGCCGCGGCCGGCGTGGGGGCGATCCTCTCCCCGCCCACCCTGGGGGCGGCGGCGTTCATCATCGCCGAGTACCTCGGCGTGTCGTACCTGCAGGTGCTGGGCTGGGCGACCGTGCCGACGGTGCTCTACTACCTGGGCATCCTCCTCGCCGTGGAGATCGACGCCCGGCGCTCCGGCGTACGCCCGGTGGTGATCGACGTCAGCTCGCCGTGGCGCCTGCTGGCCCGGTTCGGCTACCACTTCGCCTCGCTGATCGCCATCGTCGTGCTTCTCGCCGTCGGGGTGTCCGCGACGCGGGCGGTCGTCTTCGCCACCGTCCTGGCGGTCGCACTCTCCTTTCTGGACCGGGCGCACCGGCTCACCCCGGCCCGGCTGGTGGCCGCGCTCGTCACCGGCGTACGCGGGGTGCTGGCGGTGACCGCCGTCTGCGCCGCCGCCGGCATCATCACGGCCACCACCACGAAGACCGGCCTCGGGCCGCAGGCGGCGGCGCTGCTGGTCGGCGGGGCCGAGGCGGTCACCTCGGACCCGACCCTCGTGCTGGTGCTGACCGCGCTGCTCGCGGCCGTCGCACTGACCCTGCTGGGCCTGGCCGTGCCGGTCACCGCCTCGTTCGTGATCGGTTGGGTGATCGTCGGCCCGGCGCTGCTCGACCTGGGCGTGACGGCGCCGGCCGCCGCGATGTTCGTCTTCTACTTCGCGGTCCTGTCCGAGGTGTCCCCGCCGACCGCGCTCGCCGCGGTTGCCGCCGCCGCCGTCACCGGCGGCCGGCTGGTGCCGACCATGTGGCAGACCCTGCGCTACGCGCTGCCGGCCTACCTGACCCCGATCGCCTTCGTGATCACGCCGGCCGGGCTCGGGCTGCTCGGCATCGGCGGCGCGCGGCGGATCGCCGTCGCCGCTGTGGTCATCGCCCTCAGCATGGCGGTGCTCGCCGTCGCCGCCGGCGGTTGGCTGCCCGGCGTCGGCCCCGCCGGCGCCCCGGAACGCGTGCTCGGCGCACTCGCCGGCGTCACCCTGCTCTGGCTCGAACCCGTGCCGGTCGCGGTCGGCGTCACCCTGGCCGCCATCACGGTGGTGGGGGTGCTCGTACGACGCGGAGCCGCCGGCCGGGCCGGCGGGCCGCGAGCCGGATCACCAGCCAACCTCCGGGAGGAGACACTGTGAGACGAATCGACGTACGGCTCGTGGCGGGCCTGAGCGTGCTGGCCCTCGTGACGGTCGGCGGCGCGGGGTGCGGAGGTCAGCAGGGCGGCGCCGCCAAGGACGACACGGCCAGCGAGGTCACCTGCGACGTGACCCGGGAGACCCGGGTGGGCATCGCCACCGGCAACGCGACAGGCGTCTACTACGTGGTCGGCAACGCCCTGGCCGGGCAGCTGTCCGGGGCGACCGGTGGCAAGCTCACCGGCACCGCCGCCGAGACCGGCGCCTCGGTGCAGAACGTCGAGCAGCTGGTCAGCGGCCAGTACGACGTGGCGTTCTCCCTCTTCGACACGGCGGTCAACGCGGTGCAGGGCAAGGGCAGCTTCACGGCGCCGCAGCCGGTCGAGGCGCTCGCGCGCATCTACGACAACTACACGCAGGTCGTCGTCCGCAACGACTCCGGGATCGGCTCGGTGGCCGACATGCGGGGCAAGCGGATCTCCACGGGATCACCGAAGTCCGGCACGGAGGTGATCGCCAACCGGCTGCTGGAGGCGGCGGGCCTCGATCCGGCCAAGGACATCCGGGCGCAGCGCCTCGACCTGACCAAGACGGTCGAGGGTGTCAAGGACGGCAGCATCGACGGCTTCTTCTGGTCCGGTGGCCTGCCCACCGGCGGCCTGACCGACCTGTTCACCACCGCCGGCGACACGGTGAAGTTCCTCGACATCGCGCCCCTGCTGCCGAAGATGGCCGAGCTGAGCCCCGCGTACCAGGCCGGGACGATCGGCCGGGACGCGTACCGGACGGCGGCGGACACCCCCACGATCGTGGTGCCGAACGTGCTGCTGGTCCGCAAGGACCTGGACGCCAACGTCGCCTGCGCGATCACCCGGACGGTGTTCGACAAGCGCGACGCCCTGGCCCAGGCGAACCCGGCGGCCCGGGGCATCTCGCTGGAGAACGCCCGCAGGACCGAGCCGGTGCCGCTGCACCGCGGTGCCGCCAAGGCGCTGGAGGGTCTCGGCGCCAAGTGACCGACCGGCGGTCGGGCGGTCGACGGGCCGCCCGACCGGCTATCCGTCGACCGGCGCGGTGGCGGCGCGGGCCGCGGCGACCAGCCGGTCGGTCTCGGCGAGCAGGGCCTCCCCATCCGGCGCGGTGCCGGGGTCGAGGCGGACGGTCCAGGTCAGACCGTCCACACCGGGCGCGCGTCGGGCCGCGACCCGGGCCGCGCCGCCGGGCACCGGGTGGTGTTCGGTGTACGCGACCGAGCGGGTCACCCGGGCCCGCACCTGGTGCGGCAGCTCGCCCGGATCGAGCAGCAGGTAGGTCTCGGCCGGGCCGTCGGCGACCACCGTGTAGCCGTCGCGTTCGACGAGCGTCTCGGCGGGCGTGACGGTCAGCTCCCGGCCGGACCAGACCGCCTTGAGGATGACGTGCCAGCCGAGCCGGTGCCCCCGGCCGGGCAGCCACAACCCGAGGTTGCTGGCCACCACCACCCCGTCGCCCTCGCCGTTGCCCGCCGCCGACCAGGCCAGCACCCGCTCGTCGGCGGTCAGCGGCGGCCGGTCGGCCGGGGGAAGCTTCGGCTTGCGGCTGAACAGTCCCATCTAGAGCCCTCCTGCGGCCTGCTCGCGCAGCGCCCGCGCGTGCTGCTCCAACGACAGCAGCTCGCCGAAGGCGGCGAAGTACTCGTCCTTGTTGTTGACCGGGTTGATGCGCTGGATCCGCGACTTGAGGTCACGGATCCGGGCCGTCACCGACCCGAACTGCACCCGGGCCATCGTGATCGACACGTAGCGCGGGTCCGGTTCACCGTCGATGCGCAGCGGCTCCACCGCCAGCTCGCCGACGAGCGCCGCCGATGCCAGGTCGTCGCAGGCGTCGCGGACCGACTCGATCCAGACCGCGCCGCCGGTCGCCGCCGCAGCCCCGCCGGCCGCCCCGATGGCCGCGCGCACCGAGACGTGCACCGGGTGGCGGTACTCCGTGGCCTCGACCGCGTCGAACATGGGACCGGCCAGCACCGGCTGCTGGAGGGCGAGCTTCAACGCCTCCCGCTCGACCATCGACTGGGGGCTGTCCAGGGCGGGCTCGGGGCGGGTGGCAGCAGCGGGACGGGCCGCGGGTGCGGCGTCCCGGGTGCCGGGTGGCGGGGCGGAGGCGGCGGCGAGCACGGCCCGCTGCACCGGCTCGATCTCCATGCCGAGGTCCATGGCGAGCTTGCGGACGTACTCCGGGCGCTTCTCCCGGTCCTTGAGTTGCGCCACCAGCGGCGCGGCCCGACGCATCGCCTCGACCCGGCCGTCGACGGTGTCCAGGTCGTACCGGCTGATCACGTGGCGCAGCGCGAAGTCGACCAGCGGCTCGCGCCGGGCGACCAGGTCGCGCACCGCCAGGTCACCCTTGGCCAGCCGCAGCTCGCACGGGTCCATGTTGTCCGGGCTGACCGCGATGAACGTCCGGCCCACGAACCGCTGGTCGTCGGAGAAGGCGCGCAGCGCCGCCTTCTGCCCGGCGGCGTCGCCGTCGAAGGTGAAGATGATCTCGCCGGCCACCGAGTCGGTGTCCAGCAGGAGCCGGCGCAGCACCCCGATGTGGTCCGCGCCGAACGCCGTGCCGCAGGTCGCCACCGCCGTGGTGACGCCGGCCAGGTGGCAGGCCATCACGTCGGTGTAGCCCTCGACGATCACCGCGCGGCCCTGCTTGGCGATCTCCCGCTTGGCCTGGTCGATGCCGTAGAGCACGTGCGACTTCTTGTAGATCGGGGTCTCGGGGGTGTTCAGGTACTTCGGCCCGTCGTCGTCGTCGAAGAGCTTGCGGGCACCGAAGCCGATCACGTCACCGGCGAGATCGCGGATCGGCCAGAGCAGCCGGCGGCGGAACCGGTCGATCAGCGTCCCGGAGCGGGACTCGCGGGACAGCCCGGCGGTGACCAGCTCCTGGTGGCTGAAACCCTGCTGGCGCAGGTGCTTGGTGAGCAGGTCCCAGCCCTCCGGCGCGAAGCCGCAGCCGTAGCGCTCGGCGGCCGCCCGGTCGAAGCCACGCTGGGCCAGGAACTCCCGCGCCGGCCGGGCGCCGGCCGTGCTGAGCTGCGCCCGGTAGAACTCGACCGCGGCGGCGTGCGCGGCCACCAGACGCTGGCGCTGGCCCTGCTGGGGGCGGGGGCGCGGGGTGCCCTTGTCGTCCTCCACGTAGCGCAGCTGGATGCCGGCGCGGCCGGCCAGGCGCTCGACGGACTCGACGAAGCTGAGGTGCTCGGCGTCCATCAGGAACTTGATCGCGTCGCCGCCGGCTCCGCAGCCGAAGCAGTACCAGACGTTGCGGGCCGGGGAGACGTTGAACGACGGGCTCTTCTCGTCGTGGAACGGGCACAGACCCTTGAGGTTGCCGCCGCCGGCCGACTTCAGGGTGACCGTCTCGGAGATCACATCCCCGATCGAGGTGCGTTCCCGGACCAGTGCGATGTCCTCGTCCCGGATCCGCCCAGCCATGCGCCACCCCCTCGCCGTACATCCTGCCCTGCCGGACGGACGGCACGCCGGCCGGGGCACGCCGAGTGTGGCGGGCCACCGCTGCCGGCTGACCGGTTCCCACCCGGGGAGCCGGACCGAGGAGTGGGACCGCCGGTCGGGCGACTGAGCGTGCTCAGGCGGCCCTGGTCTCCTCGGCCGCCACCTGCCGGTTCCAGTCGGGCTTGGTCGAGCGCCAGCCCTCGTCGTCCATGCCGCACCGCCAGTAGCCGGAGATGGAGAGCTGGCCGGCGGGCACCCCCCGCTCGACGCGCAGCAGCCGGCGCAGCTCCCGGACGAAGGTCGCCTCGCCGTGCACGAAGGCGTGCATCTGGCCGGGCGGGAACTCCAGCTCCCGCACCGCCGCCACCAGTGCGGCGCCCACCGGGCGGTCGCCGCGGTGCAACCAGGTGAGCTGGACCGCGCCCGGGCTGAGCAGTTTCTGCTCGTCGGCCGGGTCGGCGATCTCCACGAAGACATGCGCCGGAGCGCCCAGCGGCAGCCGTTCGAGGGCGGCCCCGATCGCCGGCAGCGCGCTCTCGTCGCCGACCAGCAGGTGCCAGTCCGCGTCCGGGCTCGGGGCGTACGCCCCGCCGGGGCCGACGAAGTGCACCGGATCGCCGGGGCGCAGCGCGGCGGCCCACGGCCCGGCCAGCCCCTCGTCGCCGTGGTGCACGATGTCGACGGTCAACTCCTCGGCGAGCGGGTCCCACCGCCGCACGGTGTACGCGCGCAGCCGGGGCCACTGCTCCCGGGGCAGGTCCCGACGGATCGCGGCGAGGTCCAGCGGCTGCGGGTACGCGACGCCCGGCTGCGGGAAGACCAGCTTGATGTAGTGGTCGGTGAACTCGCCCACCGGCAGGTCGGCCAGCTCGTCCCCGCCGAGGACGAGCCGGATGAGGTGCGGGGTGGGCCGCTCGGTGCGCAGCACCCGGACCGAGGTGACGTTCCTGGGGCGTTCCGTCATGTCACTTAGGCTAGCCTAATCTTCGACGTCCCCCGCCAGCGGTGCACCGCCGACCAGACGGGTGTGCCAGGTCACGGCCGCGGGGTCGGTGAGCGAGGCGACCTGGTCGATCACCACCCGCAGCCGGGCGGCGTCGTCCGGCGCGGCCCGCCACAGCGGGGCGAAGACCGGATCGAGCCCGTCCGGTGCCCGCCGGACCAGCGCGGCCACCAGCTCCGCCAGCATCGTCCGCTGCCGCTCGTAGCGGTCCCGGAAGCCGGCGCGACGCATCACGTAGCGCAGCGCGATGCCCTTCAGCAGGGCGCAGTGGGCCCGGACCAGCCGTGGCACCACCAGGTCGGCGGCGTAGCGGCGGTGCGGGCCAGGGCCGAACCGTTCCTCGGTGGCGGCCACCGCCGCGGAGACGAACCGACCGGTCAGGCCGCTGGTGGTGGCCTTCAGCGCGGCCTGCGCGCGGTGGCTGCCGTCGTACCCGGCGAGCGGGGCGAGCAGCGGGTCGGCCAGCAACTCGACCAGCACCTCGGCCAGGTCGGCCGGGGACTCCCCGGAGTAGGTGGCGGCCACGTCGGCGCAGAGGGCGGCCCGCTCGTCGGCGTCGGCGAGCAGCGGGCGCAGCGAGACGTACCCGCCGTGGATGCCGTCCTCGACGTCGTGCACCGAGTACGCGACGTCGTCGGCCCAGTCCATCACCTGCGCCTCCAGGCAGCGCCGGTCACCGGGCGCGCCGGCCCGGATCCAGCCGAAGACCGGCGCGTCGTCGGCGTACACCCCGAACTTGCGCTGCCCGGGGCGGCGCGGCCAGGGGTACTTGCCGATGGCGTCGAGCGAGGCGCGGGTCAGGTTCAGCCCGGCGGACGAGCCGTCCGGAGCCAGCACCTTCGCCTCCAGCCGGGTCAGCACCCGCAGCGTCTGCGCGTTGCCCTCGAAGCCGCCGCACGGCGTGGCGAGCAGGTCCAGCGCAGCCTCCCCGTTGTGCCCGAACGGCGGGTGCCCGAGGTCGTGGGCGAGCCCGGCGACGTCCACCACGTCGGGGTCGCAGCCCAGCCGGGCGCCCATCTCCCGGGCGATCTGCGCGACCTCCAGCGAGTGGGTCAGGCGGGTACGCAGGAAGTCGTCAGTGCCGGCGGTGTGCACCTGCGTCTTGGTGGCCAGCCGGCGGAACGCCGCGGAGTGCAGCACCCGGGCGCGGTCGCGCTCGTACGGTGACCGGCGGTGGCCGGTGTCCTTGGGCGCCTCCTCGACCAGCCGGGCGTCCGCCGCGGCGGACGGCGGTGCGGTCAACCGGTCACCGGCCTAGCCCTCGCGCTCGCGGAGCACGCAGAACTCGTTGCCCTCCGGGTCGGCCAGCACCGTCCACTCCACGTCGCCCTGGCCGATGTCGACGTGCCGGGCGCCCATGTCGACCAGTCGCTCGACCTCGGCCTCCTGGTCGGCGGGGCGCAGGTCGAGGTGCAGCCGGTTCTTCCGCTCCTTGCCGTCGGCCACCGGCACGAAGACCAGGCCGGGAAGCCGGTCCGCGGACTGGCGGATCTCCACCTCGTCCGGATTCTCGGTGACGATCTGGTAGCCGAGCGCCTCGGCCCACCAGCGGGCCAGCCGGGCCGGATCGCGGGCGTCGACGGTCAGGTTCTCCCAGACGCTGCTCATGCAGTCACCCTTCCCCCTGAACGGCGTGCGCAATCGGCGGTGTGCGAGCGAGCCAAGATTACGCCCGCACGAGCCGCCCGACCGGCCCGCGACGCCTCGTCGGCGGGTCCACAACCGCCGATTGGCCGGCAGTTGTGAGCCAATTGCCGAGGGTTACGGCCGCAGCTGCACCGCGCGGCCCGGCCCACCTGGCGTCGCCCGCCGGTCTGATCGCCGGCGCCGGCGGCGGCCCGGAAGCCGGGCCGCCGCCGGCCCCACGTCAGCGGCTGTCCGAGCCGTCGGTCTCCACCGCCGCCCGGCCGGCCTCCAGCCGGGCCACCGGCACACGGAACGGCGAGCAGGAGACGTAGTCCAGGCCGACCTCGTGGAAGAAGTGCACCGAGTCGGGGTCGCCACCGTGCTCACCGCAGACACCGAGCTTCAGCCCGGGCCGGGCGGCCCGACCCTCCTCGGCGGCGATCCGCACGAGCCGGCCGACGCCGTCGCGGTCGATCGACTCGAACGGTGAGATACCGAAGATGCCCAGCTCCAGGTACCGCCAGAAGAACGCGCCCTCGACGTCGTCGCGGGAGAAACCCCAACCCATCTGGGTGAGGTCGTTGGTGCCGAAGGAGAAGAACTCCGCCGCCTCGGCGATCTGACCGGCGGTCAGCGCCGCCCGGGGCACCTCGATCATGGTGCCGATCAGCACCTCGACCCCGCTGTCCTCGACCACCTCGGCGATGATCTTCTCGGCCTCGGCGCGGACCGTCTCCAGCTCCTGGACGGCCCCGACCAGCGGCACCATGATCTCCGGCTTGGCGACCCCGCCGCCGCGCGCGCAGCTGACGGCCGCCTCGGCGATGGCCCGGACCTGCATCGCGAACAGGCCGGGGATGACCAGGCCGAGGCGGACGCCCCGCAGCCCGAGCATCGGGTTCTCCTCGTGCATCCGCCGGACGGCGGCGAGCAGCGCCTCCTCCTTGGCCACGTCCTCGCCGCGCTCCTGGGCGACCGCCACGTTGACCGCGAGCTGCTCCAGCGGCGGCAGGAACTCGTGCAGCGGCGGGTCGATCAGCCGGACGGTGACCGGCAGGCCGTCCATCTCGCGGAAGATCTCCTCGAAGTCGGCCCGCTGCAACGGCAGCAGCGCCGCCAGCGCCGCCTGGCGCTCATCGTCGGCGCGGGCCAGGATCAACCGCTCGACCAGCTCGCGCCGGTCGCCGAGGAACATGTGCTCGGTGCGGCACAGCCCGATGCCCTCGGCGCCGAAGCGCCGGGCCCGGGCGGCGTCCGCGCCGGTGTCGGCGTTCGTGCGGACCGCGAGCCGCCGCCTGCCGTCGGCGTGCGTCATGATCCGGTGTACGGCCCGGACCAGCGCGTTGTCGATGTGCTCCGGGTCGAGACTGCCCTCGAAGTACTGCACCACCTCCGACGGCATGACCGGCACCTCGCCGAGGTAGACCTTGCCGGTGGTGCCGTCGATCGAGACGACGTCGCCCTCGCTGACGGTCTGCCCGGCCACGGTGAACCGCTTCGCCGGCACGTTCACGTCGATCTCGTCGGCGCCGGAGACGCAGGTCTTGCCCATCCCCCGGGCCACCACGGCGGCGTGGCTGGTCTTGCCGCCGCGCGAGGTGAGGATGCCCTTGGCGGCGATCATGCCGTTCAGGTCGTCCGGGTTGGTCTCCCGGCGGACGAGGATCACCGACTCACCCTCGGCGGCCAGCTCGACGGCCCGCGCCGAGGTGAAGACCACCTTGCCCGACGCCGCGCCGGGCGAGGCGCCGATGCCCTTCGCGACCGGCTGGAACTCGTGGTCGAGCTGGAAGCGGGGGAACATCAGCTGGGCCAACTGCGCGCCGTTGACCCGGTGCAGCGCCTCGTCCAGGTCGATCAGGCCCTCGTCGACGAGCTGCCCCGCAATGACGAACGCGGCGGCGGCGGTGCGCTTGCCGACCCGGGTCTGCAACATCCACAGCTTGCCGCGCTCGATGGTGAACTCGATGTCGCAGAGGTCCCTGTAGTGCTCCTCCAGCCGGGCCATGAACGAGAGCAACTCGTCGTAGGACTTCTTGTCGAGCTGCTCCAGCTCCTGCAACGGCACGGTGTTGCGGATGCCGGCGACCACGTCCTCGCCCTGGGCGTTGGCCAGGTAGTCGCCGTAGATGCCCTGGGCGCCGCTGCCCGGGTCGCGGGTGAAGGCGACGCCGGTGCCGGAGTCGGGGCCGAGGTTGCCGAAGACCATGGTCACCACGTTGACCGCGGTGCCGAGGTCGGCCGGGATCCGCTCCTGGCGGCGGTAGAGCACCGCGCGCTCGGCGTTCCACGACTCGAAGACCGCCCGGATGGCCAGGTCGAGCTGTTCGCGCGGCTGCTGCGGGAACTCCCGACCCGTGTGCTTCAGGAAGATCTTCTTGTACGCGTCGACCAGCCCGCGCAGGTCGTCCGCGTCCAGGTCGAGGTCGTTGTGGGTGCCCTTGGCGCGCTTGACGTCGTCGAGGGCGTGCTCGAACTCATCGCCCGGCACCTCGCAGACGGTCTTGCCGAACATCTGGATGAGCCGCCGGTACGAGTCCCAGGCGAACCGGTCGTTCCCGCCGGCCTGCGCCGACAGCCCCACCACGCTCTGGTCGTTGAGGCCGACGTTGAGGACCGTCTCCATCATGCCGGGCATGGAGAACTTGGCGCCGGAGCGGACGGACACCAGCAGGGGGTCCTGCGGGTCACCGAGGCGCTTGCCCATCGCGCGCTCCAGCGATTCCAGGTGCGCCTCGATCTGGCCGGCGAGCCCGTCCGGCTCCTGGCCGGTCGCGAGGTACGCCTGGCAGGCCTCGGTGGTGATGGTGAAGCCGGGCGGAACGGGCAGGCCGAGATTGGTCATCTCGGCGAGGTTGGCGCCCTTGCCGCCGAGCAGGTCCTTGAGGTCCTTGTTGCCCTCGGTGAAGTCGTAGACGTACTTGTGATCGACGGTCTCTTGCGCTGCCACCAGAGCCTCCCACGCGCGCCGGATTGACACTTAACGAAGGTTCAGTTTCCTCATACCCCGGGACCGCCCACCGGTAATCCCGGGGTCGACGCCGATCGGTGGGCGAAGGTTAAGCGAACATCGGGTGGCCTGGGACCGTTCGGTGACAATAGGCACAGCCATCACGACTATCCGCGTTCGTACCGGTTTTTGGGAACGCTTCCACGCGCACGATCACGCATGCCGGCCGGCCGCCGTACGCTTGACGGCACACCAGCCGGTGAACCTCACTTTTGCCATAACCGACGCGAATACACCCCCCGGAGCCGCTGCCGTGTCGACCATCCCCTCCCCCGGCCCAGCCGCCACCCCCGGCGCGGCCGGGCCCGCCGCTGCGGTGCCGCTGTCGGCTCACGAACCGGACGCGGCCACGCTGGCCCGGGCCGCCGAGCAGACCGCCAGCGAGCTGCTCGCCCCCTCGGCCCCGGCCCGGCTGACCGACGTCGTCCCCGCCCCGCAGCGCGTCGAGCCGAACCCGTCCGAGGAATGGCGCCTGCCGGCCGACGCGGTCGTCGTGGCCAGCGCCGATCCCGCCGCGCTCGCGGTGGCCGAACAGCTCGCCGAGCTGCTGCGCCCGGCCACCGGATACCCGCTGCCGGTGAGCGACGCCACCCGGCCGGCGCCGGCGAGCGGCATCGCGCTCGTCCTCGCCGCCGAGGACAGCCTGGGCGCCGAGGGGTACCGCCTCGACGTGACACGGGTCGGAGTCACCATCACGGCGCCCACCGCCGCCGGCCTCTTCCACGGCGTGCAGACCCTGCGTCAACTGCTGCCTCCGGCGATCGAGAGCCCGATCCCGGTCGCCGAGCGCTGGGTGCTGCCCGGCGGGTCGATCGTCGATGAGCCCCGGTTCCCGTACCGGGGCGCGATGCTCGACGTGGCGAGGCACTTCTTCGCCGTCGAGGACGTGCTGCGTGTCGTCGACCACCTGGCCCGGTACAAGCTCAACCACCTGCACCTGCACCTCACCGACGACCAGGGTTGGCGGATCTCCGTCGACTCCTGGCCCCGGCTGGCCACGGTCGGCGGCGCGACCGAGGTCGGCGACGGGCCCGGCGGCTGGTACACCGCGGCCGACTACCGCCGGATCGTCCGGTACGCCGCACAGCGGCACATCACGGTCGTTCCGGAGATCGACCTGCCCGGCCACACCAACGCCGCCCTGGTCGCGTACCCGGAGCTGGCACCGGACAAGGTCGCACCGCCGCCGTACACCGGCACCGAGGTCGGCTTCAGCTACGTCGACCCGAGCGACGAGCGGACGTACGCCTTCATCGCCGACGTTCTCGGTGAGGTCGCCGCCCTCACCCCCGGGCCGTGGCTGCACATCGGCGGCGACGAGGCGTTCAAGGTCAAGGGCGAGGTCTACACCGGCTTCGTCGAGCGGGCGCAGCGGATCGTCGCCGACACCGGCAAGACCGTGGTCGGCTGGCACCAGCTCGCGCCGGCCGCGCACGTCGACGGCCGCGTCCTGCAGTGGTGGGGCACGAACGGCGACGACCCGACCACCCTCGACGCGGTACGCCGGGGCGCCCGGGTGATCCTCTCCCCCGGCAACCACGCCTACCTGGACATGAAGTACGACCCGGACACCCCGGTCGGGCAGGACTGGGCCGGCCTGATCGACGTGCGCCGGGCGTACGACTGGGATCCCGGATCACACGTCACGGACGTGCCGGAGGCTGCGGTGCTCGGCGTGGAAGCGCCGCTCTGGACCGAGTCGGTCACCTCACTGGCCGAGATCGAGTTCATGCTGCTGCCCCGGCTGCCCGCCATCGCCGAGCTCGGGTGGTCGCCCCGGGCGACGCACGACTGGGCCGGGTTCCGCGACCGGCTGGCCGGACACGGCCCGCGCTGGGCCACCGCCGGAATCGCCTTCCACCGCTCCCCCGAGGTCCCCTGGCCGGTCGAGGGCGCCGGGTCCACCCAGCCCAGCCGCCCGCAGCTGCCGACCCAGCCGGGCCCCGATGACGCCCCCGTCCCCAGCACCGACAAGCCCTGACACCCGAATCGGTCACCGGCGGCAGCAGCACCAGAAAGCCCTATACCTCAGAGGCATATTTATGCCTCTGAGGTATAGGGCTTTGAGGTATGGGGCGAGGCCGGTCTCGCCTGCGCCCCGCCCCGGCCGCCACTCGCCGGTGGGATCAGCCGCCGGAGTCGTCCAGTTCGGCGCCCTCGGGGACGGCGTCATCGTCCCGGCTCGCCAGCCAGCCGTCCGGTAGGAAGACCTTGCCCGGGGAGTTCGTCCGGCCGCGCGGCTGGCCGAGGGCGGCAACCGGGAACGGCTCCGCCGGATCGAGCTTGCCGAGCAGGTCGTCGAGCTGGGCCAGGCTCTCGATCATCGCCAGCGAGCGGCGCAGTTCGCCGCCGACCGGAAAGCCCTTCAGATACCAGGCGACGTGCTTGCGGAAGTCGGTGCAGCCGTCCCGCTCGCCGCGGGCCGGGTTGCGCGCGCCCGCGACGAACTGGTCGACCAGCAGTTCAGCGTGCCGGCGCATGGTCACCGCCACCTCGCCGAGGGTGGGCAGCCGCCGCTCCGGCCGGCCGTTGAAGGCGGCCTCCAGGTCGGCGAAGAGCCACGGCCGGCCCAGGCAGCCCCGCCCGATCACCACGCCGTCCACGCCGGTGTGCGCCACCATCCGCAGCGCGTCGTCGGCCTCCCAGATGTCGCCGTTGCCGAGCACCGGCACATCGAGGGCCTGCTTGAGCGTGGCGATGGCGTCCCAGTCGGCGGTGCCCGAGTAGCGCTGCCCGGCCGTCCGCCCGTGCAGCGCCACGGCGGCGACCCCGGCGTCCTGGGCGGCGAGCCCCGCCTCGACGTACGTCAGGTGCTCGTCATCGATGCCCTTGCGCATCTTCACCGTGACCGGCACCCCCGCCGGCGACGCCGCGTCCACCGCGGCCTTCACCAGCCGGGCGAAGAGCCGGCGCCGCCACGGCAGCGCCGCCCCGCCGCCACGCCGGGTCACCTTGGGCACCGGGCAGCCGAAGTTGAGGTCGATGTGGTCGGCCAGGTCCCGTTCCACCACGATCCGCACGGCGGCGGCGGTGACCTCCGGGTCGGTGCCGTAGAGCTGGAGGCTCCGCGGCTTTTCGTCCGCGCCGAACGCGATCATGCGCAGCGTCTTCGGGTTCCGCTCGACCAGCGCCCGAGTGGTGATCATCTCGCAGACGTAGATGCCCCCGCCCTGCTCCCGGCAGAGCCGTCGGAACCCGACGTTGGTGATCCCGGCCATCGGCGCGAGCACCACCGGCGGCCACACCTGATATCGCCCGAGCGTCAACGGGCGCAGCGCAGGAACGGTCGAGGCAGTCACCGCCCAAGTGTACGGGGCCCCGACCGGCGCTTTTCGCGTCGGCCGAGGCCCCGTGCGCGCCGTCTCAGCAGCCGGGGAGGCGCTCGATCAGGTAGCGCTCGACCTGGTCCAGGGAGACCCGCTCCTGGGCCATGGTGTCCCGGTTGCGGACCGTCACGGCGTTGTCGTCCAGGGTGTCGAAGTCCACCGTCACGCAGAACGGGGTGCCGATCTCGTCCTGGCGGCGGTAGCGGCGGCCGATCGCCTGCGAGTCGTCGAACTCCACCACCCAGCGCTTGCGCAGCAGGGTCGCGAGGTCCTTCGCCTTCGGCGACAGCGCCTCGTTGCGGGACAGCGGCAGCACCGCCACCTTCACCGGGGCCAGCCGCGGGTCGAACCGCATCACGGTGCGCTTGTCCACGCCGCCCTTGGTGTTCGGCGCCTCGTCCTCGTCGTACGCCTCCAGCAGGAAGGCGAGCACCGCGCGGGTCAGACCCGCGGCGGGCTCGATGACGTACGGCATCCAGCGCTCGCTCTTGGTCTGGTCGAAGTAGGACAGGTCGACGCCGGAGTGCTTGCTGTGCGTGGAGAGGTCGAAGTCGGTGCGGTTGGCGACGCCCTCCAGCTCGGCGAACTCGGTGCCGCCGAACTGGAAGCGGTACTCGATGTCCACGGTCCGCTTCGAGTAGTGCGAGAGCTTCTCCTTGGGGTGCTCGTAGAGCCGCAAGTTGTCCGCCGACAGGCCGAGGTCGAGGTACCAGTTCCAGCGCTCCTGGAGCCAGTACTCGTGCCACTGCTCGTCGGTGCCCGGCTCGACGAAGAACTCCATCTCCATCTGCTCGAACTCGCGGGTGCGGAAGATGAAGTTGCCCGGGGTGATCTCGTTGCGGAACGACTTGCCGGTCTGCGCGATGCCGAACGGCGGCTTCTTACGGGCGACCGTCTCGACGTTCTTGTAGTTGACGAAGATGCCCTGCGCGGTCTCCGGGCGCAGGTAGTGCAGCCCTTCGTCGCTCTCCACCGGGCCCAGGTAGGTCTTCATCAGGCCGTTGAACATCTTCGGCTCGGTGAAGGTGCCCTTGTTGCCGCAGTTGGGGCAGTTCAGCTCGGCGAGCGAGGCCGGAGGCTTGCCGTGCTTGGCCTCGTACGCCTCCTCCAGGTGGTCCGCCCGGAACCGCTTGTGGCAGAACTGGCACTCGGTGAGCGGGTCGACGAACTCGGCGATGTGACCGGACGCCTCCCACACCTTGCGGGCCAGGATCACCGCGGAGTCGAGGCCGACCACGTCGTCGCGCTGCTGGACCATGGTCTTCCACCACTGCCGGCGGACGTTCTCCTTGAGCTCCACGCCGAGCGGACCGTAGTCCCACGCCGATCGGGTGCCTCCGTAGATCTCGCTGGAGGGGAAGACGAAGCCTCGGCGCTTGGCGAGACTGACGACGGCGTCGATACGGTCGGCTGGCATGTTTCCTCCTACGCCGGCTGGCGGTCGGCGGGGGCGAGATGTGGATGGATCGGTCAGTTCGGCACAACGGTACGACCACCGTCGCCCCAAGCCCAGCAGAATACCGGGGGCGGGTCAGCTCACCCCGCAGACCTCCATGCCGCCGGTCTGGCCGTCCTGGCCGAGGCTGACCTGCTGCTGCTCCCGGTCGCCGCCGTCGAGTGTCACGTCGACCGGCACGGTCAGGTTGGTGGTGTCCACCTCACCCACCCGGAACGCGGCGACCTGCGGCTCGGCGGCCGCGCGCCGCTCGAACTCGGGGCGCGACTCGCGCCGCTGCGCGTCGTCGCAGAGCTGCTCGTAGGCCCGGCCGTAGTTCCGCTCGACCAACGCCTGGTAGTAGTCGCTGGTCACCGTGTGGCCCTGCTCCCGGATCGCCTGCACGCCACTGACGGCGAGGCCGACCACGGCCGCGCCGCCCCCGCCACAGCAGAGCACCACGGCGAGCGCGCCGACGCCGAGGCCGATCCAGAGCCGGGTCCGACGGCCCTCGGTGGGCGGCGCGGCGAACGGCGGCGCCACCCCGGGACCGGGCGGCGGGGCGGGTGCGGTCATAGGAGCAGGGTAGTGCCCGACAGCTCAGCGGTAAGGACCACCAGCCCGATCACTCTCGGCGACCACCACGGCCCCGCCGGGCGCCGCGCTGGCCAGCGCCTCGTACGCGGACGGCTCGTCGACCGACTCGGCGAGCAACGGCACGGCGCTCACCTTGACCTCGAAGGCGCCGAGCGCCCGCCGGTACGTGCCGACCGACTCCCACTCGGTGACCAGGGACCAGTGGCGGGGGTCGTCCAGCGCCCGGACCAGTTGACCGCGCAGGTAGCCGGGGCGGGCTGCCAGCGCGGTGAGGGCGGCGTGCGCCCGTTCGGTGAAGCCGTCGGCGACCTCGACGTCGACCACGAACCGGTTGGTCACCAGCACCGGGTTCCTCCTCGTAGAGTCTGTGGGATGCAGCGTACGCAGCGCCCTCTGCTGGCTCGGTTGGCCGGGGCGAACCCGACGTCGGTGTTCCTGCTCACCCTGGTGGTGGTGCTGGTCGCGTTCTTCACGCCCGGGGTGATCGGCGGGCTGCTGACGCTCGCGCTCGCGGCGGCGCTGATCGCCCTGTTGGCCACCACCTGGCCGGTTCAGGCTCCACAGACCCGGCT
This sequence comes from Micromonospora sp. NPDC049301, assembly GCF_040678715.1. Lineage (NCBI taxonomy): Bacteria > Bacillati > Actinomycetota > Actinomycetes > Micromonosporales > Micromonosporaceae > Micromonospora > Micromonospora sp. NPDC049301. The sequence goes on from NZ_JBFAQO010000005.1 coordinate 517,332, forward strand.
GATCCGGCTGCTGATGCTGACCCTGCTGGTGACGGTGGGCCTGGCGAAGCTGCTCTGACATGCAATCATGCGTTTTTGACAATCATTATCGTTACGACGGACAGTTGTCGGCATGACCAACCGCACCACGTCCCGTGTCCTGGCCGCCGCGACCGCCCTGCTCGCCCTGGGCGCCGCAGCCGGCTGCTCCACCGGCGGCGCCGCCGGCGCCGACCCCCAGCGGGTCGACGTGGTCGCCGCGTTCTACCCACTCCAGTTCCTCGCCGAGCGGATCGGCGGCGACGCGGTCCGGGTGACCAACCTCGCCAAGCCGGGCGCCGAGCCGCACGACCTGGAGCTCACCCCGAGCCAGGTCGGCCAGGTCAGCGAGGCGGAGCTGATCGTCTACCTGAAGGGCTTCCAGCCGGCGGTGGACGACGCCGTCGCGCAGAACGGTGACGACCGGGCGTTCGACGTCACCAGCGTGCAGCTGCTGCTGGACGCGAGCGCCGGCGGGCACAACCACGAGGGTGAGGAGGCGCACGGCGAGGAGGAGCACGGCGGCGGCAAGGACCCGCACGTCTGGCTCGACCCGACCCGGTTGGCCGCCGTCGGCGACCAGCTCGCCCAGCGGCTCGGCAAGGCCGACCCGGATCACGCCGCCGACTACACCGCCCGCTCGACCGCGCTGCGCGCCGACCTGACAGCCCTGGACGGCGAGTTCAACCAGGGCCTGCGGACCTGCCAGCGGCGGGAGATCGTGACCAGCCACGCCGCGTTCGGCTACCTGGCCGACCGGTACCGGCTCGAGCAGGTCGGCATCACCGGGCTGAGCCCCGACGTCGAGCCCTCGCCGCAGCGGCTCGCGCAGGTGATCGAGGAGGCGAAGGAGCACCACGCCACCACGATCTTCTTCGAGACCCTGGTCAGCCCGAAGGTCGCCGAGACCATCGCCGGTCAGGTCGGCGCGAGGACCGCCGTGCTGGACCCGATCGAAGGGCTCGCCGCCGGCAGCGGCACGGACTACCTTTCGGTGATGCGTACCAACCTGCAGACCCTGCGGACGGCGTTGAGCTGCTCGTGAGCGCACCTGTCATCACCGTCGAGCACGGGGCGGTCGGCTACGACGGCCGCCCCGTGCTCCGGGACGTCTCGCTCACCGTGACCGCCGGCGAGGTGGTGGCGGTGCTCGGCGCCAACGGCTCCGGCAAGTCGACGCTGATCCGGGCCGTGCTCGGCCTGGTGCCGCTCAGCGCCGGCTCGATCACCCTCTTCGACCGGCCGTTGCGCCAGTTCCGCCAGTGGCAGCGCATCGGCTACGTCCCGCAGCGCCTCGGCGCGGGCGGCGGCGTACCGGCCACCGTGCACGAGGTGGTGGCCTCCGGCCGGCTGGCCCGCCGGGGGTTGCTCCGCCCGCCGGGCCGCGCCGACCGGGCCGCCGTCGACGCCGCGCTGAGCGCCGTCGGGCTCGCCGACCGGGCCGCCGACCCGGTGGCCACCCTCTCCGGCGGCCAGCAGCAGCGCACCCTGATCGCCCGCGCGCTGGCCGGCCAACCGGAGCTGCTGATCCTCGACGAGCCCACCGCCGGGGTGGACGCGGCAAGCCAGGAGGCGTTCGCCGGCGCGCTGCGGCACTTCGTCGCCGACGGCGGGACGGTGCTGCTGGTGGCCCACGAGCTGGGCCCGCTGCGACCGGTGATCAGCCGGGCGGTCGTCGTCCACCAGGCCGGCATCTGCCACGACGGTGCGGTGCCGGACCCGGCCGGCCACCACGCGGAGCCCGACCACGACCACGTGCACCCGCACGGTCCCGACGAGCCCGCCGGGCTGTGGAGCAACTGAGCATGGAACTCTTCCAGTACCCGTACATGCAGCGCGCCCTGATCGCCGCACTGGTGATCGGCCTGGCCGCACCGGCGCTCGGCATCTACCTGGTGCAGCGCCGGCTGACGTTGATCGGCGACGGCATCGGGCACGTGGCGTTGACCGGCGTCGGCGCGGGCCTGCTGCTCAACCGCTCGCCGGTGCTGGTGGCGGTGATCGTGGCCACCATCGGGGCGATCGCCATCGAGCTGGTCCGCGCCCGCGGACGCACCTCCGGCGACCTGGCCCTGGCCCTGCTCTTCTACGGCGGCATCGCCGGCGGTGTGCTGCTGGTCGGTCTCTCCGACGCCACCAGCGCCAACCTCAACGCCTACCTGTTCGGGTCGCTGACCACCATCTCGTCCGCCGACCTGACCACTATCGCGGTGCTCGGCGCGGCGATCCTCGTCACCATGATCGCGCTGCGGCCGGCGCTCTTCGCGGTCAGCCACGACGAGGAGTACGCCCGGGTCTCCGGCCTGCCGGTGCGCACCCTCAACCTGCTGATCGCGGTCACCACCGCGGTCACCGTGACCATCGCGATGCGGGCCGTCGGGGTGCTGCTGATCAGCGCGCTGATGGTGGTGCCGGTGGCCACCGCCCAGCAGGTCACGCGGGGGTTCCGCAGCACCATGGCCGCCGCGATGGCGCTCGGATTCTTCGCCGCCGGCTCCGGCGTCTGGGTGGCGGCGACGGCGGACACGGCGCCGGGCGCCTCGGTGGTGCTGGTGGCGATCGCCTCCTTCCTGGTGGTGGCCGTGGCCGGCGGGGTCTGGCGGGCGTTGCGCCGCCGGGCCACGCCGACCGCCGCGCCGGCGCCGGAACCGCACGAGGTCGTGCTCGGCTGAGCCTGATCAGCGGGATGTCGCCGGTATTGGTTACCGTTGCAGGGTGACCAGCGCAACGGGGTACGAGGGGTTCGACGGGGCCAGCGAGTTGCTCCGCGCTCTGTCGGCGCCCATCCGGCTGGCCATCGTCAGTGAGCTCGCCGGCGGCGAGCGGTGCGTGCACGAGCTGGTGGAGACGCTCGGCGCCGCGCAACCGCTGGTCTCCCAGCACCTGCGGGTGCTGCGCGGCGCGGGCGTGGTGCGGGGGTCCCGCCGGGGTCGGGAGATCGCCTACAGCCTGGTCGACGAGCACGTCGCGCACATCGTGGCGGACGCGGTCAGCCACGCCGGGGAGGGATGATGAGCGAGAGTGGCGCCGCGGTGCGCAACACCCGGCAGCGCTCGGCGGTGAGTGCGCTGCTCGCCGAGATGGAGGGCTTCCACAGCGCCCAGGACCTGCACGCGATGCTGCGGCAGCGCGGCGAGCGGGTCGGCCTGACCACCGTCTACCGCACGTTGCAGGGGCTGGCCGACGCCGGCGAGATCGACGTGATGCGCCCGCCGGGCGGTGAGCACCTCTACCGCCGGTGCAGCGAGGGGCACCACCACCACCTGGTGTGCCGGGCGTGCGGGCGCACCGTCGAGGTGGCCGGCCCGGCGGTGGAGAGCTGGGCCGACCGGGTGGCCGCGCAGCACGGCTACGCCGACGTCAGCCACACCCTGGAGATTTTCGGCACCTGCCCGGCCTGCGTCCACTGACCAGCGCCCGGACGCCCTCCACGCCCCCTCCCGGCCCCGGCCACCCTCCGCGCGCCCTTTGCTCTGCTTCAACCAACGCAACAGCGGCAGGCGGAAAGTGTTGCGCCCGTTGAAGCAGAGCAAAGGCGGCGGCGGGTGATGCTGCCCCGCGCCGGCGGCGGACGACGCTTCGACGGGTGGACCAGCGCCATCCACGGGGCACCGGCACCGTTGGCCGTCCCGTCGGCTGATTCGACGAGTGCCGTGCCGGACGGTTCGTGGCACGCTGTCCGGCGTGAAGATCTACGCCGATCGCTTTCCGACCGCCGTCCGCCAGTTGCTCACCGACCTGCTCGTCGTCGCCTGGGTGTACGTCGCGATCCGCGGCGCGCTCTGGCTGCACGACCTGGTGCAGAAGCTCGCTGTACCCGGGCAGAAGCTGGAGGGCGCCGGCAGTGGGCTCGCCGACAACCTGGGCGACGCCGGCAGCAAGGTCGGCCGGGTGCCGCTGGTCGGCGACGAGCTGACCGCGCCCTTCCAGCGGGCCGCCGACGCCGCCCGGTCGCTCGCCGACGCCGGCCGCGACCAGCAGCACCTGGTCGACCAACTCGCCCTCGCACTCGCCATCGCGGTGCTGATCTTCCCGCTCGGTCTGGTGCTGTTCGGATGGCTGCCCCTGCGGGTCCGCTGGATGCGCCGGGCCTCCTCGGCCGCGAAGCTGGCCGCCGGGCCGGCCGGCCGGGACCTGCTCGCCCTGCGCGCGCTGGCCACCCAGCCGCTGGGCCGGCTGACCCGGATCGCGCCGGACGTGGCCGAGGCGTGGCGGCGCGGCGACGACGACACCGTCGACGCCCTGGCCGCACTGGAGCTGCGCCAGCTCGGGCTGCGCGCCAGGAGCCGCTGAGGGGCCCGCTAAGGTCGTCGGGTGTTCTACTTCCTGGTCGTCATCGCCGTCCTGCTGCTCGGCTACGCCGCGGTCCTGGTCTCCTTCGTCCGGCGGGGCAGGAAGATCCCGCCCGCGGCGTACCTGGGCCTGGCGCTGCTCAACGGCCTGATTCTGGCGGCGGTGCTGGCCTGGGCGGTCGCCCGCTGACCGCACGGCACGGCGACGCGCCGGGCGGCACCGGTCACGGCTTCGGCGGGATACGGCGACGGACGTCGTCGGCGGTGGACGGGCCGGGCGACCAGCGGGCCACCCAGGGCAGCTCGTCGGACGGGGTGATGACGCCCTCCTCCAGGCCGGCGTAGCGGCCGGCGAGGATGCGCTTCGCGGCGGCGGTGTCGACCGGGTCGGTGTTGTCCCACAGGGCGGTGAACAGGGCGTCCACCCGGACCCGGGCCTGCCGGCAGAACAGGTCGGCCAGCTCGACGTTCTCCGGCCGGCTGTCCCGCTCGGCGGACGCCCGGACGCAGACCGCGGACATCGCGAACAGCTCCGCGCCGATGTCCACCACGCGGCCCAGGAACGCCTGCTTGCGCTCCATCTTTCCCTGCCAGCGGGACATCGCGTAGAAAATCGAGCGGGCCAGCTTGCGCGACGAGCGCTCCACCTGACGCAGGTGCGTGGCCAACGACCCGAACTCGGCGTACGCCCTCGGGCTCTGCCCCCGGCCGACGGCCAGGGTGGGCAGCCACTTCGCGTAGAAGGCACCGGCGCGGGCGCCGGCCCGGGCCTTGCGGCCCAGCCCCGCCTCCGGGTCGATGATGTCGCCGGCCACCGACAGGTGGGCGTCGACCGCCTCCCGGGCGATCAGCAGGTGCATGATCTCGGTGGAGCCCTCGAAGATCCGGTTGATCCGCAGGTCGCGCAGCATCTGCTCGACCGCCGCCGGGCGTTCGCCGCGGCCGGCCAGCGAGTCGGCCGTCTCGTAGCCCCGGCCGCCCCGGATCTGGATCAGCTCGTCGGCGATCTTCCAGGCCATCTCGCTGGCGTACAGCTTGACGAGCGCGGCCTCGATCCGGATGTCGTTGCGGTCGTCGTCGGCGAGCAGGCAGCAGAGGTCGAGCATGGTCTCCATGCCGTACGTGGTGGCGGCGATGAAGGCGAGCTTCTGGGCGACCGCCTCGTGCTCGCCGACCGGCCGACCCCACTGGACCCGGTCGGCGGCCCACTCCCGGGCCACGTTGAGCGCCCACTTGCCGGCGCCGACGCACATCGCCGGCAGCGAGAGCCGGCCGGTGTTCAGCGTGGTCAGGGCGATCTTGAGGCCCTTGCCCTCGCCGCCGATGACGTTCTCGGCGGGCACGAACACGTCGTGGAACCGGGTGAGACTGTTTTCCAGGCCGCGCAGGCCGACGAACTCGTTGCGCCGCTCCACGGTGATGCCCGCGCTGTCGCCGTCCACCACGAACGCGGTGATCCCGCCGCGCCGCCCCGCACTGGCCGGCACCCGGGCCATCACCACCAGCAGGGTGGCGACGATGCCGTTGGTGGCCCAGAGCTTCACCCCGTTGAGCCGGTAGCCGGTGCCGTCCTCGGTCGGCTCGGCGGTGGTGGCCAGACGGGCCGGGTCGGAGCCGACGTCCGGCTCGGTGAGCAGGAACGCGGACACCTCACCGGCGGCCAGGCGGGGCAGGAAGCGCTGCTTCTGCTCGGCGGTGCCGAACATCTTCAGCGGCTGCGGCACCCCGATCGACTGGTGCGCCGAGAGCAGCGCGCCGATCGCCGGGCTGACCGAGCCGGCGAGCATGAGCGCCCGGCAGTAGTGCAGGTTGCTCAGCCCGAGCCCGCCGTACCCGCGGTCGATTTTCATGCCGAACGCGCCGAGGTCGGCCAGCCCGTGGAACACCGCGTCCGGAATGGACGCGTCGCGTTCGATGGCCGCGCCGTCCACCTCGGAGGTGAGGAAGGCCCGGAACCGGCCGAGGAACTCGTCGGCGCGGGCCACGTCGGCCGGGTCGGAACGGGGCCACGGGTCGATCAGGTCGAGTCGGAACCGGCCGAGGAACAGCTCCTTGCCGAAGCTGGGCCGGTCCCAGGTGGACTCGCGAGCCGCCTCGGCGACCTGCCGGGCCTCCTTCTCGGAGACCTGCCCCGCCTCGGCCGGCAACGGCGCCGCGGCGCCGGCGGTGCTCGGGACGGTGCCGGGATCGGGGCCGTCCGCTGCCGGTCGGCCGTTCTGCGTCGTGGTCACGGCTGCCCCCTCGAACCTCGGTGCGGCTGCGTCGACATGCGCGACTACCGTCACGCTACCCCCGGGTGTTACCCAGGGGTAGCGTTCCGTGAAGATCGACTTCGGTGCATCCGGGCGGGTCAGTCGCCCGTCAGCGTCCGCGGGTCGTCATCGTCGTCGTCGATGTCGTCGTCGCCCCAACTGCGCCGGGCGAACGGCAGGAACACCCAGAAGGTGAGGAACCAGAGCCCGGTCAACGCGCTCAGCACGAACGCGATCGGCCGGTCCAGCACGAAGTCGGTGATCAGCAGCACCGCGCTGACCATGGAGATCAGCATGAAGGCCAGCCCGCCGCTGGCCATCCGGTGCGCGAACCGGACCAGCTCCGGCTTGCGCCCCTGCCGGAACAGCGCCCGGTGGAACGCCACCGGCGAGATGATCAGCGCGGTGGCGGCGGCCGCGGCGAGCAGGGCGACGATGTAGACGTCCCGCTGGAACTCGGTGGTGCGGGTGAACCCGTTGCTGAACGGCAGGGTGAGCAGGAAGGCGAAGAGGATCTGCACGCCGGTCTGGGCGACCCGCAACTCCTGCAACAGGTCGGCGAAGTTGCGCTGCCAACGCTGCTTCTCGGTCTCCTTCGACACGCGCTACCTCCGGTGAGACGGTACTGCCGGCGGTCCTGGCCGCCGGCAGCAACGCCAATGCCCCACCCGGCTGAGCGCGAAACAGGTTCACGACATCTGCCGGCCACCGTCCGGCCACCTGCCGGACCCGGCCATCGAGGGTCAGGAGCCGCGTCGGATGCGACCGGCGTACCGGGCCTCCAGCGCGTTGTTGTGCGCGTCGCCGTCCGGGATGTTGGCCGACAGGTAGACCGGGGGCCGCTCCCCCGCCGCCAGCAACCGGGCCACCACCTCCACGGTGATCTGCTGGGCGAGCAGCGCCGCCGTGATCGAGGAGACCGCGCCCACCGCGCCACCGCCGGGCAGCGGCAGAGTCGCGTCGCCGTACGGCGCGCCGTTGTCGAGCACCACGTCGGCGAGGTCCGCCAGCTTGCGCCCGGACGGGTGGCGGGAGGTCATCCGGCCGGAGTGCTGGACGGAGGTGATCGCCACCAGCCCGTGCCCACGCTGCTTGACCAACGTGGCGAACTCCACCATCGCCCCGTTGACGCCGGAGTTCGAGGCGAGCACGAAGACGTCGGTGGGCCGCACCGGGGCCAGCTCGTACAGCCGGTGCGCCACCGCCGGGTCCCGCTCCAGCAGCGGCCCGAGCCGGTCGGCCGGTTCGCCGCCGAGCAGCACCAGGTCGCGCAGCGCGATCCGGTTGGTCGGCACCAGGCCGCCCGCCCGGCCGGCGATCTCCATGGCCAGCGCCTCCGAGTGCCCGGTGCCGAAGGCGTGCACCACCCCGTCGGCCCGCACCGCGTCGGCGATCAGGTCCGCCGCTCGCCCCACCGCCGCCCGCTGACTCTCGGCCACCCGGCCCATCATCTCGGTCACCACGGCCAGGAAGTCCTCGGCGCTCACCGTCATGCGTCCTCCGTCGTCCGGTTGCGGGCCATCCATTGCACCGCGAAGTCGACCGCCGCCCGCTGGCCCATCAACCTCCCGGTCCCGGTGCCGACCCGTCCGGTACGGACCGCCCCGGTCGCCTCCAGGTCCCGGCCCAACGCGCCGAAGTCGGTCTCGTCGAGCCGTACGTCCTGCCACCACACCCATTCGCGGCCACCGTCGGCGGTGCGGACCGCCGCGCCCAACTGCTCCCTGGGCGGGGCCGGACGGCGGTACTCGGCCAGGTGCAGCGAGGTGTTCACCGCGTGGCCCACGCCGAGCAGCAGCACGCTGGCGCCGAGGTCGTAGAGCCGGGCCAGCGGGGAACCCTCGCCGAGCATGTCGGCCCGGGTGTGCCCGGTCACCACCCGACCGGCGGCCGGCCCGAGCGCGGCGAACGACACGTGGGGATGCGAGCTGCGCAACGCTCCGGGCCAGGAGCGGACCGTCTCGGCGAACACACCCATGAACCGGCTCGGGGTGACCGCCGGATCGAACCCGGGCATCTCGGCGCGGATCAGCGACCACCAGTCCCCCGGCACCGGCGGGTTGCGCCATTGCGCCGGGTCGCTGTTGTCGGGGGTGTGGGTGGGCACCACGATCGTGCCGTCCGGGCCGAGCGCGTCGCGCAGGGCCAGCACCAACGCCTGCGGCCCACCGCAGACGAAGCCCAACTGGCGCAGCGCGGCGTGCACCAGCAGCGTCCCGCCGGGGCGTACGCCCAGCATGCGCAGTTGCGCGGCGAGCGAGCGCCGGGTGCCCGGCCCGCTGGCGTCCGTCGTCACGGTGCTCCTCCGACCGACATGGCTCACGCCGTTCCGCTGGTCCGGGCCAGGATCGCCTCGGCGAGCGGGCCCGGCGCGGCGTCCGGGATCCAGTGGCTCACCCCGGGCAACGGTACGAAGCGGTAGTCCCCGGTGACGTTGGCGGCGCACGCCTCGGCGGCGGTCCGGCCGATGGCGACGTCCCGGTCGCTCCACACGTACGTGGTGGGCACCGCGACCGGACCGACGCCGGCCAGGTCGGCGCGGGACATCGCCCGGTACCAGTTCAGCGCGGCGGTGAGGGCGCCCGGCTCGCGCATCGGGTCGGCGTAGTGGTCCACCCGGGACGCGTCGCCCGCCCCGCTGAGCAGCTTGCGCAATGCGGTGGCGTTCCACGCCAGCAGCACCTTCTCCGCCTTGCCGGGCTTGCGGAACAGGGCGATGTACGACGAGCGGGCCTTCTGCTGGCCGTCGGTGGCGAGCGCGTGCGCCATGGCCGCCGGATGCGGCACGGACACCGCGGTCAACGTACGGACCCGCTCGGGATGCCGGGCGGCCACCGCCCAGGCCACGATCGCGCCCCAGTCGTGGCCGACCAGGTGGACGGCGTCCAGCCCGAGCGCGTCGAGCACCGCCACCGCGTCGGCGACCAGTTCGGGGATCCGGTAGTCGGCCACCTCCGCGGGCCGGGCGCCCGGCGAGTAGCCCCGCTGGTCCAGTGCGTACGTGCGCAGCCCGGCGGCGTGCAGCGCGGTGGCGACCTCGTCCCACTCGCCGGAGTGCTGGGGGAAGCCGTGCAGCAGCAGGACGGGCGCGCCGTCCGGCGGACCACCGGCGCGTACATCGAACGTGAGACCCCGTGCGTCAACCCGCATGATCGTGAGCCTACCGAGCCGGCGTCCGACGGGCAGGACGCTGAGGTGGGCGGACGCCCTGCTGGGCCGGTACCCCTGCTCGGTGCTAGCGTCAGCGAGACAACTTCACATCCGACAGGGGAGCGCACAGCGCTGAGAGTGCGGGCACGCCCGCAGACCCTCGAACCTGATCTGGGTAATGCCAGCGCAGGGAGTTCGGTCGACCTCCAGCCGCGCCGCCGTCCGGTGCCACCGGACGCGCGGCGTGCGTCTTCTCCTGGTTCGCACTCAGAACTGGGAGCATTCACATGAACCACAGCGACACCAGCCGCTGGCGCACCATCGACATCGTCGTCGCCTCGGTGATCGCGGTCGCCTTCGGCGTCATCTTCTGGGCCTGGGGCCTGGTCTGGAGCGCCACCGAGGGGGCGTTCGCCTTCTTCCCGCCGGCGCAGACCCTGATCTACGGCGTCTGGCTGATGCCGGCCGTGGTCGGCGGCCTGGTCATCCGCAAGCCCGGGGCCGCGCTCTACTGTGAGACGGTCGCCGCGGTCCTCTCCGCGCTGCTGGGCAGCCAGTGGGCCGGCACGGTGATCCCGCAGGGCATCGTGCAGGGCATCGGCGCCGAACTGGCCTTCGCCGCGTTCCGGTACCGGTCGTTCCGGCTGCCGACCGCGGTGCTGGCCGGCGCGCTGACCGGGCTCAGCGCCGCGCTGTTCGACTTCTTCGTCTGGAACGCCGACTACGAGCTGACCGACTACCGCATCCCGTACGCGCTGCTCACCATCGTCAGCGCCACGGTGGTCGCCGGCGTCGGCGGCTGGGTCCTCACCCGCGCCCTGGCCAACACCGGTGTCCTGGACCGCTTCCCGGTCGCCCGCGACCGCGCCGCCATCTGACCCGATCACCCGTGTCGATCATGAGGTTGGCGGTGGGTTGGATCTCCGGAAGCGCCGCCAACCTCATGATCGACGGGGCAGGGTGGAGCCGGTGGCGGGGCTGGAGGGTGCCGTGAGCGGGGTGCAGCTGCGCGGGTTCGGGTGGCGGCACGCCGGGCGTCGGGCGTGGGCCGTTCGCGGGGTGGACCTGCGGGTCGAGGCTGGGGAGCGGGTGTTGTTGCTCGGGCCGTCGGGGGCCGGCAAGAGCACCCTGCTCAGCGCGCTTGCCGGGCTGCTGCCGGACGACTCCGGCGAGCAGGAGGGCACCGTCGAGATCGACGGGCTCGACCCGCGCAAGGGCAGGGAACGGGTCGGCATCGTGTTCCAGGACCCGGAGACCCAGCTCGTGATGGCCCGCAGCGGTGACGACGTCGCGTTCGGCCTGGAGAACCGGGGGGTGCCGGCCGGCGAGATCTGGCCCCGGGTGGACGAGGCGCTGCGCCGGGTCGGCTTCCCGTACGACCGGGACCGGCCCACCGCCGCGCTCTCCGGCGGCGAGCAGCAGCGCCTCGCCCTGGCCGGCGCGCTGGCCCTGCGCCCCGGCCTGCTGCTGCTCGACGAGCCGACCGCCAACCTCGACCCGGCCGGGGCCGATCTGGTCCGGCGGGCGGTGGCCGGCGCCCTGGACGCCGACACCACGCTGATCCTGGTCGAGCACCGGGTCGCCGAGGCGCTCCCGCTGGTCGACCGGGTGGTCGTCCTGGAGCCCGGTGGCGGGGTCCGCGCGGACGGCCCACCCGACACGGTCTTCGCCGCGCACGGTGCCGCACTCGCCGCCGAGGGCGTCTGGGTGCCGGGTCACCCCATCGCCGCCCGGCGGGCCACCGGCGCACCCGGTGAGCTGCTGCTCACCGCGGACCGGCTCGGCCTGCCGCCCCGCCTGGCCCCCACCGACCTGGCGGTACGCGCCGGCGAGGCGCTCGCCGTCCGCGGGCCCAACGGGGCCGGCAAGTCCACTCTCGCGCTGCTGCTCGGTGGGCTGCTGCGGCCGGGCGCCGGACGGGTCACCGCGACCGTCGAGCTGGCCGGGCCGGATCACCGCACTCCCCCGCACCGCTGGCGGGCGCCCGCGCTGGCCCGGCGGATCGGGTCGGTCTTTCAGGATCCGGAGCACCAGTTCGTCACCAGCACCGTCTTCGACGAGCTGGCGCTCGGCCCACGCCGGACGGGCCAGCCCGAGCCGGCCGTCACGCAGATCGTGGCGGGGCTGCTGGAGCGGCTGCGGCTGACCCGGCTCGCCGCGGCCAACCCGTACACCCTCTCGGGTGGGGAGGCCCGGCGGCTGAGCGTGGCGACGGCCCTGGCCACCGCGCCCCGGCTGCTGATCTGCGACGAACCCACCTTCGGCCAGGACCGGCGGACGTGGCGGGAGCTGGTCGACCTCTTCGCCGACCTCCGCGACGCCGGGCACGGCGTGGTCACCGTGACCCACGACCCGGACTTCGTCGCCGCGCTCGCCGACCGCACCGTCACCCTGGAGCGATCGTGACCCGCCGGGACGGCATCCGATGATCAGCATCGAGCCGGTCGCCGCGCCCGGCGCGCCGCTGGCCCGCCGCAACCCGGTGGCGAAGGTGGCCGCCGCGCTGGCCTTCTCGTTCACCCTGCTGGCCACCCTGGACCCGGTGGCCCCGGCGATCGCCATCGCGGTCGAACTCGCCGTGCTGCCGCTGTTCGGCATCCGCTACCGGGTGCTGGCCCGGCGGTCCTGGCCACTGCTGGTCAGCGCGGCCGGCATCCTGGTCACGCTGGTGCTCTTCGCCGCCGACCGGTCCGGCCGGGTCCTGCTGGACGCGGGACCGGTGCTGGTCACCACCGGCGTTCTGCTCACCGCGCTCGGGCTGATCCTGCGGGTGCTCGCGGTGGCCCTGCCCGGCGTGATCGTCTTCGCCACCACCGACCCCACCGATCTGGCCGACGCGCTGATCCAGAACGCGAAGGCGCCGGCCCGGTTCGCCATCGGGGCGCTGGCCGCGTTCCGGCTGGTGCCGCTGCTCGGCCAGGAGTGGCAGATGATCAGCATGGCCCGGCGGGCGCGGGGCGTCGACGCCGGGCGCAACCCGGCGGCGAAGCTGCGGCTGTTCGCCTCGACCGCGTTCGCGCTCCTGGTCGGTGCGATCCGCCGGGGCACCCGGCTGGCCGTGGCGATGGACGCCCGCGGTTTCGACGCCGGCACACCTCGCACGGTGGCCCGTCGTCAGCCGTTCAACCGTGCCGACGCCCTGCTCATCGTCGTCGCCGCCGCGCTGGCCGGCAGCGCCCTCACCGTCAGCATCCTGCTCGGCAGCTTCCGCCCGCTGATCGGCTGACCCGCTCCTCCCCCCGCAGCGCGCCGACCGGCGTCTCTGCACGCCTCGCCTCGCCGCCGCGCTGGCATGATCCGCACAACATCAGGGATGTTGCTGGCTCGCTGGTCGGTGAGGCAGCAGCATCCCTGATGTTGCTGCCTCACCGACCGCGACACCGCAACAGCGCGCCCGGGTGGGTGCGGGTTGGTCAGCTGCGGCGGAAGGCGTAGCGGCGGCTTTGGCCGGCCTGTCGACCACCGCCGCCGGCCGAGCGCGTCCCGCCACCCTGCGGCGGTCCGGCCGTGGGTGCCTTCGGTCGCCCGGCGACCTTCGGCAGGTCTGCCAACGCCGGCGCGTCGACTGCTGCCGGCACGTCGACCGGCGGCACCAGCTCACCCGGCATCGCCGCCGGCAGAGCCGGCTGATTCAGCTCCGCCGGCAGAGCCGGCTCAACGAGCAATGCCGGCTCAACGAGCAATGCCGGCTCAACCAGCAGCGCCGGCTCGACCGCGAGGTCGAGGTCGGTTCGGGTTGGTCGGAGCGCGTCGCGACCGGCCGCCGGGTCCGTGCCGGCGGGCGTCGGTGCGGGGGTACGCGACGACTTCTTCTTCGGGTTGCGCCTGGCGGGCATCCGGGCCTCCTTCGGTGCCGACCGTCACGGCCTTTACCGCTCGGCGGTCGGTCGGCTCGGCTGGTGACCGTCGCAGCGCGACGGTCGAGAGGGAAGGGACTGCTCACCGGGGTCGGGCAGGGCCAGCACCGCACACGGCGGGTCGGGGATGCGGGACGCCCGGGAGCGCACGGACCGCGGCGCGGGGCGGCGGGCCGGCTCGGAAGTGGGGCGTCAGTTACGCATGCCGGCACGCTATCCGGTGGGCGGGCACCGGCGCATCCGGTTTTCCTGGCAGCATCGGCGACATGCTGATCGCGTTCTCGATTACCCCGCTCGGTGTCGGTGAGTCCGTCGGTGACCTGGTCGCCGAGGCGGTACGGGTGGTCCGCGAATCCGGCCTGCCCAACCGCACGGATGCCATGTTCACCACCGTCGAGGGCGAGTGGGACGAGGTGATGGCGGTGGTGAAGCGGGCGGTCGACGTGGTGGCCGCGCAGGCGCCCCGGGTGAGCGTCGTGCTGAAGGCCGACGTCCGGCCCGGAGTGGCCGACGCGCTCACCGCCAAGGTGGCGCGAGTGGAGGATCGGCTGGCCCGGGGCTGAGCGCCACCGGCCGGTCACCGCCTGTCGACGAGGCGACCCGCTCCACCGCGCACCGCGATACGGTCGCAGGACGGCACTACGACGGCGAGAGGTGGCGGCACGAATGGCTGAGCAGGCGACGGCGCAGATCGGCGTGACCGGGCTGGCGGTGATGGGCCGCAACCTGGCCCGCAACCTGGCCCGCAACGGCTTCACCGTGGCGGTGCACAACCGCTCGCCGGAGCGCACCCGCAGCCTGGTGGCCGAGCACGGCGACGAGGGCACGTTCGTGCCCGGCGAGACGATGGCCGACTTCGTGGCGTCGTTGGAACGGCCCCGCGCGGTGATCGTGATGGTCAAGGCGGGTGCGCCCACCGACGCGGTGATCGACGAGTTGGTGCCGCTGCTGGAGGAGGGCGACATCGTCGTCGACTGCGGCAACGCCCACTTCGCCGACACCCGCCGCCGCGAGGAGGCGCTGCGCACGCACGGTCTGCACTTCGTCGGCACCGGCGTCTCCGGCGGCGAGGAGGGCGCGCTGCTCGGGCCGAGCATCATGCCGGGCGGTTCCCCGGAGTCGTACGCCAAGCTCGGGCCGATGTTCGAGAAGATCTCCGCCCACGTGGACGGGGTGCCGTGCTGCCGGCACATCGGGCCGGACGGCGCCGGGCACTTCGTCAAGATGGTGCACAACGGCATCGAGTACGCCGACATGCAGCTCATCGCCGAGGCGTACGACCTGCTGCGCGCCGGCCTGGACGCGGATCCCGCGGAGATCGCGGAGATCTTCCGGGGGTGGAACGGCGGCGAGCTGGAGTCCTTCCTCATCGAGATCACCGCCGACGTGCTGGCCCACCGCGACGCGGCCACCGGCCGGCCCTTCGTCGACGTGGTGCTGGACCGGGCGGAGCAGAAGGGCACCGGGCGGTGGACGGTGCAGAGCGCGCTGGATCTGGGCATCCCGATCACCGGGATCGCCGAGGCGACCTTCGCCCGCTCGCTCTCGGGCCACGTCGACCAGCGCGAGGCGGCCCGCCGGGCGTTCCCGGACGCCGGGGAGAAGTGGCAGGTGTCCGATCGGGAGGCGTTCATCGAGGACGTCCGCCGCGCGCTGCTCGCCTCGAAGATCGTCGCGTACGCGCAGGGCTTCGACCACATCCGCGCCGGCAGCCAGGAGTACGACTGGGACATCGACCTCGGCGGCACGGCGACCATCTGGCGGGGCGGCTGCATCATCCGGGCGCGCTTCCTGGACCGGATCCGCGAGGCGTACGACGAGCAGCCCGAGCTGCCGTCACTGCTGGTGGCGCCGTACTTCGCGGAGGCGGTCGGCGCCGGCGTGCCGAGCTGGCGGCGGGTGGTGGCCGACGCGGCCCGGGCCGGGGTGCCGACGCCGGCGTTCTCGTCGTCGCTGGCGTACTTCGACGCGCTACGCGCCGAGCGGCTGCCGGCCGCGCTGATCCAGGGCCTGCGGGACAACTTCGGCGCGCACACCTACCAGCGCGTCGACCGCGAGGGCTCGTTCCACACCACCTGGGCGGGCGACCGCACCGAGTCTCCGGCCTGACCGGGCACGCGCCGGCCCCCTCCCGTCACCGGGAGGGGGTCAGGCGACGGTGGCGTGCATCTCCCAGACGAGGATCTCGGCCGGCTCGTCGGCGGTGACCCGGCGGCCGCCGGTCATGGTGAGCCGGGCCGCGTCGCCGGTGCCGAGCGGGCCGCTGCCCTCCAGGTTCACCGTGCCGTTGGGCACGTACAGGTGCACGAAGGGCGCATCCGGGAGGGTGACCTCGTCGCCGGGGGTGAGTCGGGCGGCGTGCAGGGTCGCGTACCGGTTGCGGATCCGGATGGCGGAGGCGCCGTCGTAGCGCTCCATCCCGGAGGCGACCGGCACGAGGCCGCCGCGCAGCAGGTCGTCCTCGATCTCCAGCTGCTCGTAGCCGGGGTCGACGCCCTCCTCGTCGGGGAGCACCCACATCTGCACGAAGTGCACCGGGTCGCTGTGCGGCTCCTGGTTGTGGAGCCGCCAGGCGTCGTTCTTCTCCGAGTGCAGGATGCCGGTGCCGGCGCTCATCCGCTGGGCCAGCCCCGGGTAGATCACCCCGGAGTGCCCGGTGGAGTCCTGGTGCACCAGGGAACCGCGCAGCACCCAGGTGACGATCTCCATGTCCTGGTGCGGGTGGGTCTCGAAGCCGGCGCCCGGGCGGACCACGTCGTCATTGTTGACCAGCAGCAGGCCGTGGTGGGCGTTGGCCGGGTCGTAGTGCCGGGAGAACGAGAAGGAGTGCTTCGAGTCCAGCCAGGAGATCCGGGTGGCGAACCGGTCCTCGGCCCGGCGCACGTCGACCGACGGGGCGGGCGCGGTCACCAGGCACGCTGCCCGGTGTCGGCCGGCGACGGCGCCCAGGTGAGGGCCGGCTCGCCGGTGGCCAGCTCGGCGATCTCGCCGGAACGCAGCTGCGGGGTGTGGCCGAACTCGGCGCAGTGCTGCTCGGCGATCTCCGCGCAGATCTCCGCGACCTGCTCGCAGATCGGGTCACCCAGATCGGCCGCGTTCAACGCCATGATCATTTTGTACCGGAGATCCCGCATGTCGCACCCCCTACCGCCTGGCCCCGCCACCCTCGGACCCTACCCGCCCCCATCCCCCACGACCCCGAAACGACCCCACCCCACCGCACCCGCGCCAGGCACCCCTGGCCCTGCGTCGATCATCGCGTCATGGTGGCCGATTCAACCGCTTTCGCGACGTCCGTCTCCCACCACAACTCCATGATCGACCGGGTCGGAGTGTGCGGGTGAGCAAAGGGGGCGCCGCCCGGCACTGGTGTGCGGGCGGCGCCGGGAGCGGGCTGGGCGTTACCAGAATCGGCGACGCTTGGCCTTCTGGGGGCGGATCATGTCCGCACCCTTGGTCAGCAGTCGGGTCACCCCGGAGGGACCACGACGGGCCTCCAGGGAGTGGCTGAGCCGGCGGGCGCCGGCCGCGGCCAGTGGCACCGCGACCGCCATCACCGCCCACTGTGCGATGCGCTTCTGGATCATGTGGGTTCACCTCCGTCAGTGGCTTCTGACGGGTGTGATACCCAGCGTGACGTGCCGGTAAGCCTCGGCTCAGCCCACCGGGGCGACCGGGTTGGGCAGCGCGCCGCCGAACCGCCGGTCGCGCTGGGCGTACAGCTCGCAGGCGTACCAGAGGTGACGGCGGTCGAAGTCCGGCCAGAGCGTGTCCAGGAAGACCAGTTCGGCGTACGCGGTCTGCCAGAGCAGGAAGTTGGAGATGCGCTCCTCCCCGGAGGGGCGCAGGAACAGGTCCACCTCGGGAATCTCCGGGTGGTAGAGGTACTTCGCCACGGTCTTCTCGGTGACCTTCGACGGATCCAGCCGGCCGGCCGCCACGTCACGGGCGATCGCGGCGGCGGCGTCGCCGATCTCCGCCTGCCCGCCGTAGTTGACGCAGAACTGCAGGGTCAGCGTCGAGTTGCCGCGGGACATCTCCTCGGCGGTCTGCAACTCGGAGATGACGCTCTTCCACAGCCGCCCGGGCCGGCCCGACCAGACCACCCGGACACCGAGGTCGACCAGCTGGTCGCGGCGGCGGCGGATGACGTCCCGGTTGAACCCCATCAGGAACCGGACCTCGTCCGGCGAGCGCCGCCAGTTCTCCGTGGAGAACGCGTACGCCGACAGGTAGGGGATGCCCATCTCGATGGCGCCCTCGATGGTGTCGAAGAGGCTGTGCTCCCCCGCCTCGTGCCCCTTGGTGCGGGGCAGCCCGCGATCCTTCGCCCACCGGCCGTTGCCGTCCATCACCACGGCGACGTGCTTCGGCACTGCCTCGGTGGGCAGCGCCGGCGGCCGGGCGCCCGACGGGTGCGGTGTCGGCGGCATCGGCTCACGACGGCCGGCCCTCATCGATCGGATCACTCGGCTCTCTCCCTGCTCGCACCATCCACCCCGGCCTCCACGTCGCCGCGCGGCCGGAGCATCGCGGCCCCGGCACCACCCGGCGGTGGGACCGCGCCGGCCGCCGAGGGACCCCGGTCGACCAGCGGCAGCGAGCGTAGCGCGCGTTCCAGGTGCCACTGCAGGTGCGCCGCCACCAGCCCACTGCACTCCCGGCGTACGCCGATCTCGGTGGCGTCGGCGATCACCCAGTCGCCGGTGGTCAGCGCGGACATCAGGTCGATGGTGGCCGGCGCGGGATGGGCCGCGCCGGGCGGCCGGCAATCCGGGCAGACGGCGCCACCGGCCGGCACGGAGAACGCCCGATGCCGCCCCGGCGTGCCGCAGACCGCGCACGCGATCAGCGCCGGCGCCCAGCCGGCGAGGGCCATCCCGCGCAGCAGGTACGCGTCGAGCACCAGGGTGGTGGCGTGCTCGCCCCGGGACAACGCCTTCAGCGCGCCCACGGTGAGCTGGAACAGCCGCAGCGACGGCTCCCGCTCCACCGGGGTCAGCCGCTCCGCGGTCTCGGCGATCGCGCTGGCCGCCGTGTAGCGGGGATAGTCCCCGAGGAACCGCTTGCCGTACAGCTCGATGCCCTCGACCTGGCTGACGGTGTGCAGCGAGCTGCCGTGGTTGCCCTTCGGGTCGCCGGCGAGCTGGAGATCGACGTGGCCGAACGGCTCCAGCCGTGCGCCGAACTTGCTGGTGGTGCGGCGGATGCCCCGGGCCACCGCGCGCAGCCGGCCGTGCCGGCGGGTGAGCAGGGTGATGATCCGGTCGGACTCGCCGAGCTTCTGCACGCGCAGCACCACCGCGTCGTCGCGGTAGAGCTGTCGGCGGTACCCGGCCATCGGACCATTCTCCCTCGGGGTGTGAAATCAGGGTCGGTTCGGGGTGGACGCGCGGACGAACCCCGATGCGCCGGGCTCGTGACCGGCCGTAGCGTGCTCGCCATGGCACTGCACGAAATCTCCACCGGCTCCCGCCGCCGCGCGAGCGCCCCCATCGCGCTCGGCATGGCCGCCGCCCTCATCCTGCTCGCCGGGTGCGACAACCTGTCCTTCCGCCGGCTCGACTACGACGACACCGAGGCGGTCCGGGTCAGCACCATCCGGGTGCAGGGCGGCTCGGGCGACGTGATCGTCCGCGGCACCGGCCCGGCGTCCGAGGTGCGGATCAAGCGGGTGGTGCGCTACCAGGGCGGCGAGCCGGACAACGCCCGGTACGAGATCGAGGGCAGCGAGCTGGTGCTGGACACCGACTGCGGCTCGCGGTGCAGCATCTCCTACGAGGTGACCGTGCCGGAGGGCGTGGCCGTGCAGGGCGAAGTTGGCTCCGGCAACGTCGAGCTGAGCCGGGTCGGCACGGTGGAGCTGCGGCTGGGCTCGGGCGACGTGCGGGTCGCCGGCGTCTCCGGCGCGGTCGGGGTGGAGACCCGTTCCGGCAACATCGAGGTGAGTGAGACCACCGCGGCGGTACGGCTGCGCGCCTCGTCCGGGGACATCACGGCGCGCCGGCTGGGCGGCGCGGTCGACGCCGAGGCCAGCTCCGGGAATGTCAACGTCGAGCTGGACAAGCCCGCCTCGGCCAGGGCGCACGCCTCCAGCGGGGACGTCACGCTGCTGGTGCCGGCGGGCAGCTACCGGGTCCGGGCCAACGCCGGCTCCGGCGACGAGAACATCACCGTCGCCGACGACCCGGCCGCGTCCCTGGTGCTCGACGGCTCGGCCGGCAGCGGCAACGTCACGATCGGCCAGCGCTGACCTCGACCGTGGCCACCTCCCCGGCCACCCGCTGCGCCGGCACCACCGCTCGTCCCACACTCTCCCCCGCCGGCCCGGCGGGGCGCGACCGGCCGCCGGGCACCAGCTGCGGGGGTCGGCGGGCGGCGAGGTCCTCGACCCAGCCGACGGCCAGGGTGACCAACCCGACCAGCGCGAAGACCAGCAGCACCCGGACGGCCAACCCCACCGGATCCTGGTGGGACCAGCCGACCACGTCCACCAGTGGGGTGAGCGCCACCACGAACGGCATGTGCCAGAGGTAGATGGTCAACGCCCGCCGGTTGACCACGGTCACCACCCGGTCGGCCAGCCGGCTCCGTCCCAACCAGGCGATCCCGGCCGGCGCCCGACCGAGCACGATCAGGATGAACGCGGCGGACCAGAGGGCGTTGCCGAGGTGGTTGTCGTTGAGGTCGTACCCCCGGGGGCCCGGATGCGCGACGATCCAGGCCCCGCCGCCCACCGCGAGCGTCAGCGCCACCGGGTACAGCACCCGGCCGGTGAGACGGCGCAGCATCCCGGCGTGGTGGGCGAAGCCGAGCAGCCACGCGCCGAAGTAGAGCCCGAACTCCCGCAGCACCGGCGGCGCCGGGTAGATCCCCGCCTCGATCGCCACCAGCAGGAGGTACGGGGCGAGCAGGGTGGGCAGCGGGGCGCGCCGGAACAACCAGTACGCGACCGGTGAGGCGAGCACGAACCACAGGTAGTCGCGCAGGTACCAGATGACGCTCAGCGCCAGGGCACCCCAGTGGTTGGCCGGTGGGTCGGCGATCGGGAACAGCCACAGCAGCACCCGGGAGGAGAACGGCAGCCCGGTGAGCAGCATGGCCGGCACGAAGATCACCGCCAATACCCACAGCGACGGCAGCAACCGGCGCAGCCGCCGACCGACCGCCGCCGGGCCGGAGCGGGCCAACGAGGCGGCCATCAGCGAGCCGGCCAGCGCGAACATCACCGACATGGCCGGGAAGACGAGCGTGAGGGTCGCCCACCCGGTGACGTGGTAGACGACCACCCGGACGATGGCGAGGAAACGGAGCAGATCGAGGTATCTGTTGCGCATCAGCCTGCATCTGGGTCGGGGACGCCGGGCGTACCTCCCCTACCCTTCGCGACCGCGCCGGCAAACGGCGACGGCCCCGAGCAAACGTGAATCATCCCATCTGCCCGACCGGAGACGATCACTCCCGCCCGGCGCGGTGCACGGCCGGACGGCCCGGTCGGGTCGGTCAGAAGCCCAGCTTGCGCAGCTGCTTCGGGTCGCGCTGCCAGTCCTTCGCCACCCGCACGTGCAGATCCAGGTAGACCCGGCTGCCGAGCAGCTCCTCGATCTGCTTGCGGGCGGTGGTGCCGACCTCCTTGAGCCGACTCGCCTTGTGACCGAGCACGATCGCCTTCTGACTGGGCCGTTCCACGTACAGGTCAGCGTAGATCTTCATGACCTGACCCTCGGGGATCATCTCCTCCACCACCACGGCGATGGAGTGCGGCAGCTCGTCGCGGACCCCCTCCAGGGCGGCCTCCCGGATCAGCTCCGCGACCAACACCTGCTCCGGGTCGTCGGTCAGCATGTCGTCCGGGTAGAGCTGCGGTGACGGCGGCAGGTATCCGGTCATCACGTCGACCAGCGTGTCCACCTGGTGCCCGGAGACGGCGCTCACCGGCACGATCTCCGCGAAGTCCCCCATCTTGCTGACCGCGAGCAGCTGCTCGGCCAACTGGCGCTTGTCCACCAGGTCGGTCTTGGTGACCACCGCCAGCACGGTCGCCTTCAGCTCGGCCAGCTCGCCGGTGATGAACCGGTCGCCCCGCCCGACCGGCTCGTTGGCCGGAATGCAGAGGCCGATCACGTCGACCTCCGTCCAGGTCGATCGGACCAGGTCGTTGAGGCGCTCGCCGAGCAGCGTACGGGGGCGGTGCAGGCCCGGCGTGTCGACCAGGACCAGCTGCGACTCCGGTCGGTGCAGCACGGCCCGGATGACGTGCCGGGTGGTCTGCGGCTTGTTCGAGGTGATCGCGATCTTGGTGCCGACGATGGCGTTGGTCAGCGTGGACTTGCCGGCGTTGGGCCGGCCGACGAAGCAGCCGAACCCGGCCCGGTACGGGCGAGGGTCCGGATCCCGCACGGGGCTCACTGGGTCACCGTGCCGAGCACGGTGCCGTCCGGCGCCGCCACGTGGATCGGCGCGTCCACAGCGAGGTCGCGCACCGCCGCGTGCCCGGCGCCGTCCAGCGTCGACGCCTCGGTCACCACCACCGCCGCCTCCAGCCGGCTCGCCCCGGCCGCCACGGCCGAGGCCACCGCCAGCTGCAACGCCGTGAGGGTCAGCGAGGGCAGGGCGACGCTGGCCGCCGCGTACGTCCGGCCGTCCTGGTCCCGGACCGCGGCGCCCTCGACGGCACCGACCCGCCCACGGGCTCCCCGGGCCAGGACGACCAGCTTGCCGTCCTCGGCGCTCAGCGGGGCCGGCGCGGTGGGGGTGGCGGCGGGCGCGGCGGGTGTGTCAGGCATCGGCGGGTTGCCTCTCCTCGTCTCGAAAGTGGTCCTGGTCGTCCCCGGGACCGGCGTACTCGCCACGCCCCGTGGTGTCCTGCTCGTCGCCCGGCTCCACCCGGCTGACCAGGACGGTGTCGATGCGGTTGCGCCGGCCCGTGGTGCCCTCGGCGACCAGCCGGAGACCGGCAACCTCGACCTGCGCTCCGGGTATCGGCACCCGCCCCAGCGACTGGGCGAGCAGGCCACCGACCGTCTCCACCTCGTCGGTGGGCAGGTCGGTGTCGAACAGCTCGCCCAGATTCTCCACCGGCAGGCGGGCGGTGACCCGCACCGAGGAGTCCGCCAGGCGTTCGACGGGCGGGCGTTCGACATCGTACTCGTCGGTGATCTCACCGACGATCTCCTCCAGGATGTCCTCGATCGTGACCAGGCCGCCGGTGCCGCCGTACTCGTCGACGACGATGACCAGGTGGTTGCGGGCCGCCTGCATCTCCGACAGCAGGTCGTCGACCGGCTTGGACTCCGGGACGAAGGTGGCGGGGCGCATCAGCTCGGCCACCGGCAGCTGCTCGGCGTCCGGGTCGCCGCCCCGGGACCGTCGGATCAGGTCCTTGAGGTAGAGCACACCCAGCACGTCGTCGACGCTCTCGCCGATCACCGGGATGCGGGAGAAACCGGAACGCAGGAAGAGCGCCAACGCCTGCGCGAGGGTCTTGCCCTCCTCGATCCACACCATCTCGGTACGCGGCACCATCACCTCGCGGGCGATGGTGTCGCCGAGCGCGAAGACCGAGTGGATCATCTGTCGTTCGCCGTGCTCGACCACGCCGCGCTGCTCGGCCAGGTCGACCAGCTCACGCAGCTCCACCTGGGTGGCGAACGGCCCCTCCCGGAAGCCGCGCCCCGGAGTGACCGCGTTGCCGATCAGGATGAGCAGCGACGCGAGGGGGTTGAGCGCCCGGCCCAGCCAGCGGACCAGCGGCGACACCGCCCGCCCCACGGCGTACGCGTGCTGCCGGCCGATGGTGCGCGGGGCGACCCCGACCACCACGAAGCTGACCACGGTCATCGCGCCGGCGGTGACCAGTGCGGCCCGCCAGCCGGCGCCGAAGGTGTCCACCGCGACCAGCGCCACCAGCGTGGTGGCGGTCAGCTCGGCGAGCAGCCGCACCAGCAGGAGCAGGTTGAGGTGCCGGACGACGTCGGCGGCGACGGCCTGGAGGGTACGGGCGCCGCGCACGCCGTCCCGGGCCAGTTCGGCGGCCCGGGCCGGGGAGACCGCGGCGAGCGCCGCCTCGGTCATCGCGATCAGACCGGCCAGCACCACCAGGCCGGCCGCGAAGACGATCAGTTGCAGGTCGGGCAGGCCGGCCGTGGGGCCGGCCGCCAGTAGCGGTGTGGGCATCACTGGGTGCGGGTCGACCGCCAGCTCGCCAGCAGTCGGGCCTGGAGCGCGAACATCTCGCGCTCCTCCTCCGGCTCGGCGTGGTCGTAGCCGAGCAGGTGCAGCACGCCGTGCACGGTGAGCAGGTGCAGCTCGTCGGCCGGAGCGTGCCCGGCGGTCGCCGCCTGCTTGGCCGCCACCTCGGGGCAGAGCACGATGTCGCCGAGCAGCGCCGGCTCACCGCCGGACGGGGCGGACTCACCCGGGCCGTGGTCGACGCTGCCCTCGTCCATGGGGAACGCGAGCACGTCGGTCGGGCCATCGCCACCCATCCAGCGGTGGTTCAGCTCGGTCATGTAGTCGATGTCGACCAGCAGTACGGACAGCTCGGCGAGGGGGTTGACCCCCATCTCGTCGAGGGCGTGCCGGGCGACGGCGAGCACGGCGTCGGTGTCGACCTCGACACCGGACTCGTTGGCGATCTCGATGGACAACTGCTTTCCTCTGCTTTAGCGGCGGCGGCTGGCCCGGCCGCCCTGGGCGGGTCGCCCGGGCACGGCGTGGACGCCCTGCGCCTGCTGGTTCTCCCGCTCGGCGTCCCAGCGGGCGTACGCGTCGACGATCTGCCCGACCAGCTGGTGGCGGACCACGTCGGAGCTGGACAACTGGGCGAAGTGCACGTCCTCGACGTTCTCCAGGATCCCCCGGACGACCCGCAGACCGCTGGTCGTCCCGCCGGGGAGGTCCACCTGGGTGACGTCACCGGTGACGACGATCTTGGAATTGAAGCCGAGCCGGGTGAGGAACATCTTCATCTGCTCGGGCGTGGTGTTCTGCGCCTCGTCCAGGATGATGAACGCGTCGTTGAGCGTCCGGCCGCGCATGTACGCCAGTGGCGCGACCTCGATCGTGCCCGCGGCCATCAGCTTCGGGATCGACTCCGGGTCCAGCATGTCGTGCAGCGCGTCGTAGAGCGGGCGCAGGTACGGGTCGATCTTCTCGTTCAGCGTGCCGGGCAGGAAGCCCAGTCGCTCACCCGCCTCCACCGCCGGCCGGGTCAGGATGATCCGGTTGACCTGCTTGGCCTGCAACGCCTGGACGGCCTTCGCCATGGCCAGGTAGGTCTTGCCGGTGCCGGCCGGGCCGATGCCGAAGACGATGGTGTGCGAGTCGATCGCGTCGACGTACCGCTTCTGCCCGAGGGTCTTGGGACGGATGGTCCGCCCGCGCCGCGAGAGGATGTTGAGGGTCAGGACCTCGGCGGGCCGTTCGGCGCTGCCCTGCTCGAGCATGCCCACGGTACGCCGAACCGCGTCAGTGGTCAGGGTCTCGCCTTTCTCGATGAGTTCGAGCAGCTCAGTGAAGACCCGCTCGGCGAGGGCGTTGTCCGCGGGAGCACCGGTGATGGTGATCTCGTTGCCGCGAACGTGCACGTCACTGGTGACCGAGCGTTCGACGAGGCGCAGAATCTCGTCACCTGCGCCGAGCAGATTGACCATCATCTTCGAGTCGGGCACGGTGATCCTGGTCTGCACCCGGGGCGGGCCGGGAGGTGGGGTGCCGGTCATAGGTCGGGCCGAAGGGCCCTGCGCACCTGCTCTCGATCTCGGCGCCGGCCCTGCTGGCACGGCGTGCGGACGTTACCCCCATCGTATCCGTTCAACGCGGCCCGTATCGCGTCCATTTCCGCTGGCCGCGATCAACTCCCGGTCCGGAAGTCGTAACGGTCGAAGGTCTCCTGGTGGCGGGTGAACCGGTACGTCGCCCAGTGCATCCGGACCACGGCGCCCGACTCGTCCCGGGTCAGCCTCAGCAGCTCGCCGGCCTCCCGGCCGGAGACCGTGCGGAACACGTCCGGCCGGTCGGGCAGCGGGGTGAAGACCGCCGGTGGGCGTCCCGCCGGGTCGCCGGCCCCGCGCGCCCGCAGCGTGCCGTCGTGCCAGGAGAAGACGTACTCGAAACCCTCACCCCACCAGCGGCCGAGCACACCGCGCAGGGCGGCCGGAGCGGGTGGGCCGGGCCGCCACGGCTCGATCTCGGCCGGGTCGTGCTCCACCGCGGCGGCGAGCAGCCGGTGCGGCAGGTCGAACAGCTCTGCCGCCGTACCGGAGGAGCCGAGCACCGCCGCGCCCATCGCGCCCGCCGTGCCGTCGCCGCCCCGCCGGCCGTACACCGCGGCCAGGAAACCGGGCATGGCGCCGTCGTGCCCCACGTGCACCACCCGCTCGCCCTGCGGGACCAGGATCAGCCCGAGCCCGAAGCCGGCCACCCAGAGCGTCTCGTCGGTGGTGGTCACCGGCCAGCGCATCTCGTCCAGCGTGGCGGGGGCGAGCACCGCGCCGGCCGGGTCCAGCGCCGCCGGGTCGGCCAGGAACGCCGCCCAGCGGGCCATGTCGGTCGCGGTGCTCCAGAGCTGGGCGGCGGGGCCGACCGCGCCGAAGTCGGTCGGTGGCTCCGGGTGCGCCTCGTCGGAGTACGCGTCGACGAGGAACCCGGTGGCCGCCGCCGGCCCGGGAGTCACGGTGGTGTCCGTTAGCCCCAGCGGCGTCAGCACCCGCTCGGCGAGCACCTCGGCCCAACTGCCGCCGCGCAGCCGGGCGACCAGCTGGCCGAGCACCGCCAGGCCCAGGTTGGAGTAGTGGAAGCGCCGGCCCGTCGGCAGCACCCGCTCCGCCCGGTCCAGCTCGGCCACCAGCTGGTCGGCGTCCGGCGCGCGCAGGCTGTCCCAGACGTCGCCGAACGGCTCGCGTTGCAGGCCACCGGTGTGCGACAGCAGCCGGCGGACGGTCAGCTCACCGTGCGCCGGCAGGTCCAGGTGCCGGCCCACCGGGTCGTCCAGGTCCAGCAGCCCGTCGTCGCGGCACTGGAGGGTGAGCACCGCGGTGAAGGTCTTGGTCACCGAGCCGATCCGGAACTGGGTGCCCGGCCCCAGCGGGCTGTCGGTGCCGGTGCCGCCGACGGTGCAGCTCCAGAGCGGGCGGTCGGCCCGGTGCAGCGCCGCCGACACCGCCGGCACCCGGGCGTCGGCCTGCACCCGGCGGATTAGCCGGCCCAGCCGCTCGTCCACGCCCCCGTCGAAGCCGGTACGAGCGCTCACGCGAGGTCCCGGGCGAGCATCGGGCCCAGCGGCGCGCCACCGAGCAGGTGCGCGTGCACGTGGAACACCTCCTGCCCGCCGTACGCCCCGGTGTTGAACATCAGCCGGAAACCATCGCCGAGCACCCCCTCGTCCTCGGCCACCGCGGCGGCCGTGGCCAGCACCTCGCCAGCCAGCCCCGGGTCACCCTCGGCGAGGGTGACGATGTCGGCGTAGTGCTCCTTCGGAATGACCAGGACGTGCACCGGCGCCTTCGGGCCGATGTCCCGGAAGGCGAGCGTGGTGGCGGTCTCCCGGACCACGGTGGCCGGGATCTCCCCGGCGACGATGCGGCAGAACAGGCAGTCGGATCCCATCGGGGCAGTGTAGGTAAGGGCGCCGTGTTCACGCCCGTGGTAGCGGAAGGACCCCTTCCCGACGCGGGTGCCGGCTACGGCAGGATGGCCGGCATGACGGATCGGGCGGTACTGGTGACCGGGGCCTCGCGCGGGATCGGCCGGGCGGTGGCGACGGCCTTCGCGGCCGGCGGCGACCGGGTCGCCATCCACCACCGCGACTCCGCCGACGCGGCCGAGGAGCTACGCGCCCAACTGCCCGGCACCGGGCACGTGGTGGTACGCGCCGACCTCACCGACCCGGACGCCGTCCGCGCCATGGTCGACCGGGCCGCCGAGCTGCTCGGCGGGCTGGACGTGCTGGTCAACAACGCCGGGGTGTACGGCGACCGGGACGACCCGCACCCGATCTTCGGCGCCTCCTACGAGCAGTGGCAGAAGCGCTGGCGGCAGGTGCTGGAGACCAACCTCACCGGCGCCGGCAACGTCACCTGGTGCGCCGCCCAGCACATGCGGGAGCGGGGCGGCAGGATCGTCAACGTCTCCTCCCGGGGCGCGTTCCGGGGTGAGCCGGCGCAGCCCGCGTACGGCGCCAGCAAGGCGGGGCTGAACGCGCTGGGCCAGTCCCTCGCGGTGGCGCTCGCGCCGTACGGCATCGCGGTCGCCACCGTCGCGCCGGGCTACGTGGCAACCGACATGGTCACCGAGCACCTGCGCGGCGAGCAGGGCGCGGCGATCCGGGCGCAGAGCCCGTTCGACCGGGTGGCGCGGCCGGAGGAGATCGCCGCCGCGGTGCACTGGCTGGCGTCGCCGCAGGCCGAGTGGGCCTCCGGCACCATCGTCGACCTCAACGGCGCGTCCTACCTGCGCAGCTGACCGCTCCCGCCGACGGCGCCGGCGGGCTACCAGCGGCCGAGGCGGGTGGCGAGCACGCTGAGCGCCGCGACCCCGGCCGTGGAGGTGCGCAGCACCGCGGGGCCGAGCCGGACCGGCCGGCCCCCGGCCTCCCGGAACGCGGTCAGCTCCGCCGGGGCGATGCCGCCCTCCGGGCCGACCACCAGGACGATCTCCCCGGCGGACGGCAGCTCGGCGGTGGTCAGCCGCTCGTCGGCCTCCTCGTGCAGCACGAACCCGGCGGCGGCACCGGCGATCCGGCGGGCCACGGTGGCGGTGGACTCGTCCGGCGAGCCGGCCACCACCGGCAGCCAGGGCCGGCGGGCCTGCTTGGCGGCCTCCCGGGCGGTGGCCACCCACTTCTCCCGGGCCCGTACGCCCCGGTCGCCGCGCCACTGGGTCACCGAGCGGGCCGCCGCCCAGGGCACGATCTCGTCCACCCCGACCTCGGTCATCGCCTGCACGGCCAGCTCGCCCCGGTCGCCCTTGGCGATGCCCTGCACGGTCACCAGCCGGGGTACGGGCGCGTCCACGTACCCCCGGGAGGTGATGGTGAGGTCCAGGCTGCCCCGGCCGACGGCGGTGACCGCGGCGGCGGCCGTGCCGCCCCGGCCGTCGGCGAGCAGCAGCTCCTCGCCGACCCGCAGCCGCTGCACGGTGGCGGCGTGGTGCCCCTCGGGACCATCGAGGGTCAACGCGTCGGCGGTGGGCAGCGACTCCACCAGGAACAGCGGGGCGGACACGATGATCAGGCTAGCCGCGCCGGTCAGGCGTGGCCGTTGAACGCGTCGCGCATCCGGGAGAAGAAGCCGCCCTGCTTGGTCAGCTCGGCGACCTCCTCGCCCCGGGTCTTGGCGAAGTCGCGCAGCATCCGCTCCTGGTCCGGGTCGAGCTTGGTCGGCGTCCGGACGTCCAGGTGCACGTAGAGGTCACCCCGGCCGGTGCCGCGCAGGTGCGGCACACCCCGGGCGCGCAGCCGCAGCGTGCTGGCGGGCTGGGTGCCGGCCTTGACGTCGACCGTCTCCTCGCTGTCCAGCGTCTTGATGGTCAGCCGGGTGCCGAGCGCCGCCGCGGTCATCGGAACGGTGACGCGGCAGTGCAGGTCGTCGCCCTTGCGGGAGTACACGTCGTGCGGCCGCTCGTGGATCTCCACGTAGAGGTCGCCGGCGGTGCCGCCACCCGGGCCCACCTCGCCCTGCTGGGCCAGCCGGATCCGCATGCCGTCCTCGACACCGGCGGGGATCTTGACGGTCAGCGAACGGCGGGTGCGCACCCGACCGTCGCCGGCGCAGGTGGGGCAGGGATGCGGGATGGTGGTGCCGTAGCCCTGGCAGACGGTGCACGGCCGGGCGGAGACCACCTGGCCCAGGAACGTGCGCTGCACCGACTGCACCTCGCCCCGACCGCCGCACGCCTCGCAGGTGGCCAGGTGGGTGCCGGCGGCCGTGCCGGCGCCGGAGCAGGTGGTGCAGAGCACCGCGGTGTCGACCGTGATCGGCGCCTCGACGCCGAACGCCGTCTCGTGCAGGTCCAGTTCGAGCCGCAGGATCGCGTCGGCGCCGGGCCGGGTACGCGGGCGCGGGCCGCGCGCGCCACCGGCCGCGCCGCCGAAGAACGCGTCCATGATGTCCTGGAACCCGACGAACGGGCCGGCCCCGCCGGGGCCACCCGGGCCGCCGGCGCCGCCACCGCCCGGGGCGAGCGGGTCGCCACCCAGGTCGACGATCTGCCGCTTCCGGTCGTCCGAGAGCACCTCGTACGCGGCGTTGATGTCCTTGAACTTCTCCTGAGCCTCCGGGTCCGGATTGACGTCCGGGTGGAACTGGCGCGCCAGCTTGCGGTAGGCGCGCTTGATCTCGTCGTCGGAGGCTTCCCGGCTCACGCCGAGGATGCCGTAGTAGTCCCTGGCCACTGCGTTCCGTGTCCTCATGTTCGTCTCGCGTTGCGCCGGTCGGCGGCCGCAGCCGGCCGTCGGCCCTGACTGGTCAGTTCTGGGCCAGCAGCTCGCCCACGTAGCGTGCCACGGCGCGCACCGTGGCGATGGTGCCGGGGTAGTCCATCCGGGTGGGCCCCAGCACCCCCAGGCCACCCACGATGGTGGCGCCCGGGCCGTACCCCGTGCTGACCACCGAGGCGGCGCGCAGGTTGTCGAACTCGTTCTCGTCGCCGATCAGCACCCGGGTCGTGCTCGGCTCCGTCTCGCCGATGAGCTTGAGCAGCACGACCTCCTCCTCCAGCGCCTCGAGGATCGGTCGCAGCGAGCCCTGGAAGTCGAGCAGGCCGCCCCGGGTGAGGTTGGCGGTGCCGGCCAGCGCGATGCGTTCCTCGTGCCGCTCGACCAGCGTCTCCAGCAGGACGGTGGAGAGCGTGGTCATCGCCGGACGCAGCTCGGGCGGCGCCTCCTCGACCAGCGCCTGCACCAGCGGCGGAGTGTCGGACAGCCGGGCGCCGGCCAGCTTCTCGTTGACCAGGCGGCGCAGGTCGGTGACGTCGTCCGGCGGCACCGGCCCGGGCAGCTCCACCAGCCGCTGCTCCACCCGCCCGGTGTCGGCGATCATGACGAGCATCAGCCGGGTGGTGGAGATCGGCACCAGCTCCAGGTGGCGCACCGAGGAGCGGGCCAGGCTCGGGTACTGCACCACGGCCACCTGCCGGGTCAGTTGGGCGAGCAGCCGCACGGTGCGGTGCACCACGTCGTCGAGGTCGACCGCGCCGACCAGGAAGCGCTCGATGGCCCGGCGCTCGGCCGGGCTGAGCGGCTTGACCCGGGACAGCCGGTCCACGAAGAGCCGGTAGCCGCGGTCGGTGGGCACCCGGCCGGCACTGGTGTGCGGCTGCCGGATGTAGCCCTCCTCCTCCAGCACGGCCATGTCGTTGCGGACCGTGGCCGGGGAGACGCCGAGCTGGTGCCGCTCGACCAGCGCCTTGCTGCCGACCGGCTCCTGCGTGGAGACGTAGTCCTCGACGATGGCGCGGAGCACGGCGAGCTTGCGGTCGTCGAGACCCATCCTCCGCACCTCCTGTCGCACGTAGGCCGCCGGCACGCGGGGGCCGGCAGGCCGTACTGGCACTCGACTGTAGCGAGTGCCAGTCTACGTCGGCGCGCCCGCCGGCGCGATGATCAAGCCCACCGCTGTCCGTTCAGCCGGGCCGGCCCGGCGGTGTCGCTCTGGTGCGGCGTTGCCAGGGGCCCTTACCGTGACATCCATGACTGAACCTCCTCGCCCTCCCGGTGCGGGAGACCCCGGCAACTACCCGCCGGAGCCGACCTCCCCGGGCTCGTCCCCCTCGGCCGAGCCACCCACCGCACCACTGTCCGGGGCGCCCGGCCCGGGCGGCTATCCCCCGGCCGGTGGCTATCCGCCACCCACCGGTGACCAACCGTCGTCAGGCGGCTACCCTCCGCCGGGTGGTTACCCGCCGCCCGGCGGCTATCCGACCGGCGGCTATCCGACCGGCGGCGCCTACGGCGGCCCCGGCGGCGGCTACGCCAGCAACGAGGACAAGACCTGGGCGCTGGTCGCGCACTTCGGCGGCGCCGCCGGCGCGCTGATCAGCTTCGGCCCGCTGGGCTTCGTCGCCCCGCTCATCGCCTACCTGGCCCGCGGTCAGCAGTCGCCGACCGTCCGGGCGCACGCACTGGCCGCGCTGAATTTCCAGATCCTCTGGTCGATCATCGCGTTCGTGCTGCTCTTCGTGAGCTGGTGCCTGTTCTTCCTGCCCAGCATCGCGGTGGTGGTGATCCAGATCCTGTTCGGGATCATCGCCGGCATGAAGGCCAACGAGGGCAGCCACTACCGCTATCCGATGTCGGCCAGCTTCATCAAGTGACCCGGGTCGGCCGCTCCCCCGGCCGGCCCGGTGCACTGCCCCCGGCGGCCCGCCAGCGGCCGTCGCGCCGGCTCAGGGCAGCAGGTCGCGCACCACGGCGTCGGCGAGCAGCCGGCCGCGCAGGGTGAGCACCGCCCGCCCGGCCGCGTACTCCGGTGCGGCCAGCAGGCCACCGGCCAGCGCACGCTCGGCGCCGGCCCGACCGGCCGCGTCGAGCACCGCCAGCGGCAGCCCGCTGGCGAGCCGCAGCCGGAGCATGACGTCCTCCATGTGCGCCTCGTCGGCGGTGAGCACCTCCCGGGCCAGGCCGGGCGACGCGCCGGCGGCCAGCCGCTGGGCGTACGCCGACGGGTGCTTGACGTTCCACCAGCGCACCCCGCCGACGTGGCTGTGCGCCCCCGGACCCAACCCCCACCAGTCGGCGCCGGTCCAGTAGAGCAGGTTGTGCCGGCAGCGGGCCTCGTCGGTGCGGGCCCAGTTGGAGACCTCGTACCAGGACAGGCCGGCCGCGTCGAGGGCAGCGTCCGCGGCCAGGTAGCGGTCCGCGGCGACGTCGTCGCTGGGGTACGGCAGCTCGCCGCGGCGCATCCGGGCGGCCAGCCGGGTGCCGTCCTCCACGATCAGGGCGTACGCGCTGACGTGGTCGACACCGGCGGCGACCACCTGATCCAGCGAGGCGGCGAAGTCCTCGGCCCGCTCCCCCGGCGTGCCGTAGATCAGGTCCAGGTTGACGTGCTCGAACCCGGCGTCGCGCGCCTCCAGGGCGGCGGCGGTGGCCCGGCCGGCGCTGTGCTTGCGGTCCAGGATCGCCAGCACCCCCGGGGAGGCGGACTGCATGCCGAGCGAGATCCGGGTGTAGCCGGCGGCCCGCAGCAGCTTCAGCGATTCCGGGGTGACCGACTCGGGGTTGGCCTCGGTGGTGACCTCGGCGTCGGCGGCCAGCCCCCAGGTGCGGTCGATGCCGTCGAGGATGCGGGCCAGGTCGTCGGCGGGGAGCAGGGTGGGGGTGCCACCGCCGACGAAGACCGCGTCGACCCGTGGCGGTGGGCTGTCGCCGAGCACCCGGGAGGCGAGCGCCAGCTCGGCCAGCACGGTGTCGGCGTACCCCTCGCGGCTGGCGCCGCCGCCCAGCTCGGCCGCTGTGTAGGTGTTGAAGTCGCAGTAGCCGCAGCGGCTGGCACAGAACGGCACGTGGACGTACACGCCGAAGCCGCGCGCGCCGACCGCGGTGGTGGCGGTGGCGGGCAGCGATCCGTCGACGGGGACGGTCTCACCATCTGGAAGGACGCCGGGCATGGCCACTAGTGTGCCCGGCATGACCTCTCCCGACGTGCTCGTGCGGGTCTCCACGGCCCGCGGGGTGACCACCCTCACCCTGGACAGCCCGCACAACCGCAACGCGCTCTCCACCGGGTTGATGACCCAACTGCTGGCCGGGCTGGCCGACGCGGTCGCCGATGACACGGTCCGGGTGATCGTGCTCGACCACACCGGCCCGGTCTTCTGCTCGGGCGCGGACCTGAAGGAGACGGCGGCGGCGTACGCCAGCGGGACGGTGCCGGCCGGGATGCTGGGCGACGTGCTCGCCGCGCTCTGGGAGTGCCCGAAGCCGGTGCTGGCCCGGGTCGCCGGTCCGGCGCGGGCCGGCGGTCTCGGCCTGATCGCCGCCGCCGACCTGGCCGTCTGCGCCGACGAGGCGACGTTCGCCTTCACCGAGGTACGGATCGGGGTGATCCCGGCGGTGATCTCGGCGACCGTGCTGCCCCGGCTGCACCCGCGCGCCGCCGCCGAGCTGTACCTGACCGGGGACACCTTCGACGGCCGGCGGGCCGCCGAGATCGGTCTGGTGACCGCCGCCGTTCCCGCGGACGGCCTGGACGCGGCGGTCGGCCAGTACTGCGACTCCCTGGTGCGCGGCGCCCCGGGTGCGCTGGCCGGAGCGAAGGAGTTGCTGCGCCGACCGGGCACCGCCGAGCTGCGCGCTGAGCTGGCCCGGCTGTCCGCTCTGTCGACCGGCTACTTCCTCTCCGACGAGGGACGCGAGGGGGTCACCGCATTCCGGGAGAAGCGACCGGCGCGCTGGGTGCCCGCTCTCGACGTCTGAGCGTTCCGGGCGTTCGTTGCTGTTCGCGCGTCCTTTGCTCTGCTTCAACAGGCGCAACACTCGCTGTCCGGATAGCGGACGTCTGGTGTTGCGTCCGGTGAAGCAGAGCAAAGGGCCTCGATGAGGGTCGGGGCGCCGCCCGGGAACGGCGGCACCCCGGCGTCCGTCACCACGCGGTCGCGCCGCCGTCGACCGGGTAGTTGGCGCCGGTGATGTAGGACGCCCGGTCGGACGCGAGGAAGACCACCAGCTCGGCGACCTCCTCGGGCTGGGCGAAGCGCTTGACGAGCGTCTTACCGGTGATCGCGTCCCGGGCCGCCTGGTTGTCGCCGAGGTCGCGTTCGCTGGCCGGGCTGACGATCGGCCCGGGACTGATCGCCACCGCGCGGATCCCGTGCGGCGCGCCCTCGAGCGCGAGCTGTCGGGTCATGCCGATGATGCCGGCGTTAGCTGCGGCGTGCCCGACCATCGGGGGGACGTGGCCGCCGATCATCCCGGCCATGGAGGCGGCGCTGATGATGACGCCGCCGCCGCGCCGGACCAGGTGCGGCCAGGCGAACTTCGACACGAAGAAGGGAATGTCGAGTTCGCCGGTGATCGTGTACCGCCAGTCTTCCACCGAGAAGTCGGGCATCGGACCGAAGCGGAGCGCGGCCGCGTTGTTGTAGACCACGTCCAGCCCGCCGTACGCCGCCACGGCGTCCTCGACGAGCTTGCTCACCTGCTCCGGGTCGGTGAGATCGACCGGGGCGACGCCGGTCATCTCACCGCCGGCGGTCCGGACGAGTTCGACCGTCTCCTTGTTGCCGTCGATCTGGATGTCGGCTCCGACGACCCGTGCGCCTTCGCGCGCGAAGGCCAGCGCCGCGACGCGGCCGAGCCCTCCTCCGGTGCCGGTGATGAGCACGACCTTGCCGTCCAACGTTCCCATGGAACTCCTCCTTGCTGACGACCTGTCCGCCCGTGCCGGGCCGAATCGGTAGGCAATTGACACGTCAACCGTAGGCAGTCCTTGACTGGTCAACCACTTCTGAGGGTTCGTCGGCGTGGTGACGCTCGAGACAGGGGCGGGGGCTCGATGGACCTCGCGTCGGCCACGTTCGCGCATATAACACCCGATTGTTGCTGGATTGTGGGGGATGGAAGAGCGGTACGGTCAGGTGAGACCACGGCCGGAGCGGGAACGTCGTTCGGCGCGGCCGGGCCAGCGAGGTCGAAACCGGTCGGACGACCCGGATTGGTCGCCGTGGGACGTACGCTTGTCGGACTGTCGATCTGGGGGTGTGGGTGCGAACTCGGGCAGCCGTGGCGGGTGGAGTGGCTCTCGTCCTCATCGCCGTGATCGCAGTCTGGCTCGTCGTGCGGCAGGTCGGGGACCAGCTACGACTGCCGCTGTCGGCGCGGACCTGCACGGTCAAGGCCGACGGCCGGGTCGCCCTGGACGCCGACCAGATGGCCAACGCGGCGACCATCGCGGCGATCGGCGTGCAGCGAGGGATGCCCGAGCAGGCCGTGGTGGTCGCGCTGGCCACCGCCTACCAGGAGTCCGGGCTGCGCAACCTCGCCGACGGCGACCGTGACTCGGTCGGCCTGTTCCAGCAGCGTCCGAGCCAGGGCTGGGGCACCCCGACACAGATCCGCGACCCGCGCTACGCGGCGAACCGGTTCTACGCGGCACTGAAGAAGGTGCGCGGCTGGGAGTCGATGCGGGTCACCGACGCCGCCCAACGGGTGCAGCGCTCGGCCTTCCCGGAGGCGTACCAGAAGTGGGCCGACGACTCCGAGGTCCTCAGCCGGGCCCTGCTGGGCGACGCCACAGGCGCGGTCGCCTGCTCGGTGGGGCGCACCCCGGTGATGCGCGGCGCGGCGGCGGCCGCCCAGCTGACCCGCAACCTGGTGCTGGACTGGGGGGTCTCGGGCACCGACCCGGCGGACCAGCCCGGGCTGGCGGTTGCCGCCGGCGACCAGCGCGACGGCTGGCGGTACGCGCACTGGCTGGTCTCGCACGCACAGGACCACGGGGTGAAGCGGGTCCGCTTCGGTGGCCTGGAGTGGACGGCCCGCGACGGCACCTGGGGCCGGGTGAGCGGTGAGCCAGGCCCCGCCGGCCAGGTGGTGGCCGAGGTGTTCGCCGAGGTGTGACCGGGCGCTGATCTCCTAACCGGCAGTCACCGCACAATCGGACAACAGCCCGCATAAGCGGCTATTGATCACGCAAGGATTACCTTCCGTAGCGGGCCCACTGCACATGGTCCGGCCCGGGCACACCCGCGCCGCACGCCCTCCCCACTGCCGAGTCATGCGCGTTACGATCGGCGGCCTGTGCCAGAAATGGTTTCACCTCATGGGGAGGGGTACGACGCGGTGTTCGATTACGGCGACCGGACCGGCTACGAACCGATCAGCGACACTGACCGCAAGGAGTTCCACGAGCAGGGCTTCCTCCTGCTGCGCAACGTCCTGACCGAGGATCACCGGGCGGCGCTGGAGGCCGCGGTAGACCGCGTCTACGCGGAGGAACAGGCCAAGGGCAACACCAAGAAGGACGGCACCCTGCACCTGCTGGGCTTCCTGGAGCGCGACGAGCTCTTCGGTGAGCTGCTCACCCACCCGATCGCCTTCCCGTACATGTGGGGGCTGGCCGGCTGGAACATCTACACCCACCACAACCACCTGGACGTCACCCCGCCGGCGCTCGAGCCGGAGAAGCCGTACTGGGGTTGGCACCAGGACGGGTACCGCCAGAACTCCGACCCGGAGACGATGGACCCGAACCTGCCCCGGCCGATGTTCTCGCTCAAGGTCGCGTACGTGCTCTCCGACCTCTCCGAGACCGGTCGCGGCGCCACGAAGGTCATCCCGGGCAGCCACCTGTGGAACTCGCTGGACCGGCCGAAGGACCTCAGCGTGCACAACCCGGACCCGGAGGGCACGGTGGAGATCACCGCCAACCCGGGCGACGCCTTCATCTTCGACCGCCGCCAGTGGCACTCCCGCTCGACGAACCTGTCGAGCATCACCCGCAAGATGCTCTTCGTCGGCTACACCTACCGGTGGATCCGCCCGCTCGACGAGCTGCACCCGGACCTGGACGGCGAGTGGTACCGCAACCGCACGCCGGTGCAGCGCCAGCTGATCGGTGAGGGCACCCACACCGCGAACTACTGGGGCATCAACTGGGACGGGTACGTCGACGACGAGATCCCGCTGCGCAAGGAGCTCAAGGAGCGCGGCCTGCTGGACCGCAGCGTCCCCTGGCTCCGCTGACCCGCTAGCCGGGAGCCCCTGCCATCCGGAGATGGCGGGGGCTCTCGCGTTTCCGGCGGTTGTCCGTCAGGCGGGGCTGGCGAGGCGGCGGCGGGCCTTCTCCCGGATCCGCTCCGGCAGGTCCTCCGCGTCGAGCAGCCGGGGCAGCAACTCGGGCTCCAGGCTGGTCGCCCGGAACACCTCGCCGATCGTCACCCCGTGCGCGGGCCGCTCCACCACCTCGACCGGGTCGCCGGCCCCCACCTCCCCCGCACGCAGCACCCGCAGGTACGCCCCGGGCGTGGCGCGCACCGTGAAGCGCCGGATCAGGTCGGGCATCCCCCAGAAGCCGGCGAACGTGGTGCACGGGGTGCGCGGCATGGTCACCTGGAGCAGCGCCGAGCCGACCGCCCACTGCTCGCCGATCACCGCGCCGGTCACGTCGATCGCGTAGGTGGTCAGGTTCTCGCCGAAGCCACCGGGGCGGATGGCGCGGCCGATCTCCGCGGACCACCAGGCGGCGTCCTCCTCGGCGTACGCGTAGACGGCCTTGTCCGGCCCGCCGTGGTGGGCCCGCTCGCCGATGAAGTCACCGACCAGGCCACCGGCGAGCACCTCCACCGGTCCCTCGACCGGGCGCTTGTCGATGCCGCTGCGACCGCTCGCGTCGCCGGCCCACTCCGCCTCGGTCACGATACCGAGGTTCACCGCTGCCACCCTGCCCGTCATGACGGTCAGCCTAGGTGAATCCGCAGTGCGGGCTTGACCTTGACGCTGCGTCAACCCTCCATGCTGGCTGCCATGAGCATCCCGCCAACACCCGATCAGGTCGAGCAGGCCGTGATACACGTGCACGGCCTGGAAAAGTCGTTCAAGCAACTGAAGGTGCTGCGCGGCGTGGACATCGACGTGGCGCGGGGCACCATCTTCGCCCTGCTCGGCTCCAACGGAGCGGGCAAGACCACGGTGGTGAAGATCCTCTCCACGCTGCTCAAGGCCGACGCGGGGACCGCCCGGGTCAACGGCTTCGACGTCGCGGCACAGGCTGCCGACGTACGCGAGTCGATCAGTCTCACCGGGCAGTTCGCGGCGGTCGACGAGATCCTCACCGGACGGGAGAACCTCGTCCTGGTCGCCAGGCTGAGGCACCTCAGGAACCCGGGTGCGGTCGCGGATGACCTGCTGAGGCGCTTCTCACTGACCCAGGCGGGCACCCGGAGGGTGGCGACGTACTCCGGTGGCATGCGCCGCCGGCTGGACATCGCGATGAGCCTCATCGGTAACCCACCGGTGATCTTCCTCGACGAGCCGACGACCGGGCTGGACCCGGAGGCGCGCATCGAGGTGTGGCAGGCCGTCAAGGAGCTCGCCAAGGGCGGCACGACCGTGCTGCTCACCACCCAGTACCTCGACGAGGCAGAGCACCTCGCCGACCGGATCGCGATCCTCCACGAGGGCCGGATCATCGTGAACGGCACCCTCAACGAGCTCAAGCAGCTCCTCCCACCCGCCGAGGTCGAGTACGTCGAGAAGCAGCCGACCCTCGAGGACGTCTTCCTCACCCTCGTCGGCGCCCGAACGGACAAGGAACAGCGATGAACAAGCACTTCCTCGGCGACACCGCCGTCCTCCTGGGACGTTCGCTGCGCCACATCACCCGCAGCCCCGACACCATCATCACGACCGCGATCATGCCGATCGCCTTCATGCTGCTGTTCGTCTACGTCTTCGGCGGCGCGATCGAGACCGGGTCCGACTCGTACGTGAACTACCTGCTGCCCGGCATCCTGCTCATCACGATCGCCTCGGGCATCTCGTACACCGCCTACCGGCTCTTCCTGGACATGCAGGGCGGCATCTTCGAACGGTTCCAGTCCATGCCGATCGCCCGCTCGTCCGTGCTGTGGGCGCACGTCCTGACCTCGCTGGTCGCCAACCTGATCTCACTGGTGGTCGTCGTCCTCGTCGCCCTGCTCATGGGCTTCCGCACGGGGGCGGGTCTGCTGGGGTGGCTCGCGGTCGCCGGCATCCTGGTCCTGTTCACCCTGGCGCTGACCTGGATCGCCGTGATCCCCGGCCTCACCGCGAAGTCCGTGGACGGCGCGAGCGCGTTCTCCTACCCGATCATCTTCCTGCCGTTCATCAGCTCGGCCTTCGTGCCCACCGACACCATGCCCGGGCCGGTGCGCGCCTTCGCCGAGAACCAGCCGGTGACCTCCATCGTCAACGCCATCCGGGACCTGTTCACCCAACAGCCGGTCGGCACCGACATCTGGACCGCCCTCGCCTGGTGCGCCGGCATCCTCGTCCTCGCCTACCTGTTCGCCAACCTCACCTACCGTCGCAAGATCTCCTGAGCCAGTGCCAACCAGAGCTGGACCAACTGCGGGCAGGATCAGAGCATGCTGACGATCGGTCAACTGGCGGCGTACGCCGGCGTCACGGTGCGGGCGGTGCGGCACTATCACCAGATCGGACTGCTGCCCGAGCCGGAGCGGGACGCATCGGGCTACCGACGGTACGGCGCCACGGCGGTCGTGTCCCTCATCAAGATCCGCACCCTCGCCGACGCCGGCGTGCCACTGTCGCAGATCAGCCGGATGCTCGAAGCCGACGCATCAGCCTTCGCCGAAGCGATTCGGGCCATCGACGACCACCTGCGCGACGAGATCGAACGGCTGCAGACCAGCCGCAAACACATCGCGCAGCTCACCGCCGGAGACAGCCTGGCGCTGCCACCGGAGGTGGCCGCCTATCTCGACCGGCTCCGGGCCATCGGGGCGTCACAGCGGATGGTGGAGGCCGAACGGGATGGGTGGATCCTCGTCGCGGCGCGCTGGCCCGACCGCATCGTCGAGTGGATGCCCGGCAAGAGCGCCCAGCTCGATGATCCGCAGGTCATCCGGCTCTATCGGGTGCTCTCGGAGATCTTCGACGGTGACGAGGAGGACGACCCGCGTCTGGCAGAGGCCGCCGACATCATGGCCTGCCTGGCGGAGCAGGCGTACGCCGCCGGCGATTTCCTGCACGCCGAGGAGGCTGACGACGATCTTCCGCACGACCTGGTCGACGCGCTTGCCGACGAGTCCGACCCGCGGGTGCAGCGGCTGCGGGAGCTGATGCGCGAGCGGGGCTGGTCCGGTTGGAACCGGATGGAGCGGCTGGCCGAGCCGCCCCCCGCCTGACCGCCGTGCGGCGTGTCCGACCTGTCAGCCCTTGACGGCGCCGGCGACCAGGCCGGAGACCATTCGTCGCTGCACCAGCAGGAAGAAGATGACGACCGGCAGCGTGAACAGGGTGGAGGCGGCCATCACCGGACCCCAGTTGGTGTCGTCCCGGCCGAAGAAGAAGGTCATCGCCACCGGCAGCGTGTAGCGCCCCTGGTCGTTGATGAACGTCAACGCGAAGATCAGCTCATTCCACGCGGTGATGAAGGAGAAGATGCTGGTGGCCACCAGGCCGGGCGCGACCAGCGGGAACAGGATCCGTCGGAAGATCTGGGCGCGGCTGGCTCCGTCGATGGCCGCCGCCTCCTCCAGCTCCTTCGGCACCGCGGCGACGAAGCCGCGCAGCATCCAGACCGCGAAGGGCAGCGAGAAACCGAGGTACGTG
The DNA here is from genome assembly GCF_040678715.1 of Micromonospora sp. NPDC049301. Taxonomy (NCBI): domain Bacteria; kingdom Bacillati; phylum Actinomycetota; class Actinomycetes; order Micromonosporales; family Micromonosporaceae; genus Micromonospora; species Micromonospora sp. NPDC049301. The sequence continues at coordinate 558,175 of NZ_JBFAQO010000005.1, forward strand.
AGGATCAGGCTGGGCAGGGTGTTGTAGAGCCCCAGCCGCTGGATCATCAGGAACAGAGGGATGACCAGCGCCTCCAGCGGGATCATCTGCACGATCAGCAGCATGATCAGGAAGCTGGTCCGCAGCCGGAAGCGGAACCGGGCCACGGCGGTCGCGGCGAGCAGCGCGACGAGGCCGCTGAGCACCACCGTCGAGATGGCGACCAGCGCGCTGTTGAGGAAGAAGTCGGCGAAGGTCACGCCGGGGATCAGGTTGCCGGTCAGGATCTCCCGGTAGTGCGCCAGCGTCGGGTGGGTCGGCACCGGCTGCGGGGTGGACGAGAAGATCTCCCTGCTGGGCTTCAGCGAGGTGGAGATCATCCAGTAGACGGGGAACGCCGCGAAGAGCGCGACCAGCAGCCCGGCGCCGTTGAGGGCGATTTTCTTCACGACTCGTCCTCCTGCCTGAGCACCATCCGTACGTAGAAGCCAGTGACCACGAGCAGGATCAGCGTGAGGATCACCGCGATGGCCGCGCCGAGGCCGTACTTCGGCGGCGGCGAGAACGCCTCCGCGTACGAGTAGATGGAGAGCATGAACGTCGGCCGGTCCTGGGTGCCGCCGGCCAGCACGAACTGCTGGGTGAAGACCTTGAAGTCCCAGATGGTGGAGAGCACGATCAGGATGCCGAAGACCGGGCGCAGCAGCGGGAAGGTGATCTTCCAGAACACCCGCCACGGGCCGGCGCCGTCCACCCGGGCGGCCTCGTGCAGCTCGCTCGGCACGCTCTTCAGACCGGCGAGCACGCTCACCGCGATGAACGGAAACGAGTGCCACACCACCACCAGGGTGAGGATGGCGAGGAAGAGCAGGGGCGAGTTGAACCAGCCGTAGCCGGTCCAGTCGCTACGGCCGAACAGGCTGGTGGAGAGGCCGTCCGGCAGCGCGTTGAACAGCCAGGTCACCAGCCCGCTGGTGTCGTCGAAGATCCATTTCCAGACGATCGCGCCGGTCAGCGCCGGAGTGGCCCAGGCGAGCATCACGCAACTGGCCAGGAAGGTGGCCATCTTGCGGCCCAGCCGGTTGAGCAGCAACCCGACCAGGGTGCCGAGGACCATCGTGAGCAGCACGTTCGCCGCGGCGAACAGGACCGTGTTGCGCAGCACGGTCAGGAAGAACGGATCCGAGAGGATGTCGGCGTAGTTGCCCAGCCCCACCCAGGGCCACTCCCGGTCGCCGCGCAACTGCCGGACGCTGTTCAACCGGTAGAAGGACATCACCACCACCTGGCCGAGCGGCCAGAGCAGCAACACCCCGATGATCGCCAGGGCGGGCAGGAGCAGCAGGTACGGCAGGCGGTCGACCCGGCGACGCCGCCGCGCGGGGGTCTCCCGCGCGGCGGCCGTCCCCGGCACCTCGGTCAGCGTGGTCACTTGGCGTTGAGGATGCTTTCCATCTCAGCGGCCGCGTCGGCGGTGGCCTTCTCGACCGTCTTCTGACCCTTCATGACCGAGCTGTTCATCGCCTGGGTCACCGTCTTGGTACGGCTGACCTCCACCCACTTCGGGGTGAGCGGCGTGAGCTTGGTGTTCTGCATGGTGGTGGCGAACGAGGACATGACCTTGTCGTTGGCGTACGTGCCACCGGCGATCAGGTCCTGGTAGACCGGGAAGAAGCCGAGGCTGCTCGCGAAGCTCTGGGCGTTCTGCTTCTTCAGCAGCACGGTCAGGTAGTCCCAGGCCAGGTCCTGGCGCTCGCTGTCCTTCCAGATCGCCACGTCCGAGCCGCCGGCGAAACCGGGTGCGGCCTTGCCGTCCGGACCGGGGATCGGGAACGTACCCCAGACCTTCTCGATCTCGGGGTTGTCCTTCTTCATGGCGCCCTGCTGCCAGCTGCCGGCGAACGCCATCGCGGCCTTGCCGGTGGCGAACTGGGTGCGGGCGTCGATCTCGTTCCAACCCGCCGCGGCCGGCGGGGCCACCTTGTGGACGGTCACCAGGTCGGTCCAGAACTTGACCGCCCGCTGCGCCTCCGGTGTGGAGTAGCCGGACTTCCAGGTGCCGCCCTGGTTGGTGGCGATCTCGGCGCCGGCGCCCCAGAGGAAGGAGTAGAAGGGCAGCTCGGAGTTGCCCGGCAGCGCGATGCCGTAGGTGCCCGGCTTCTTCGCCTGCACGGTCTTGGCCACGCTGACCAGCTCTTCCCAGGTCTTCGGCGGCTGCACGCCCGCCTCGGCGAACCAGTCGGTGCGGTAGTAGATGGCCCGCACGCCGGCGTACCAGGGCACGCCGTACTGCTTGCCGTCGAGCTGGGCGTTGCGCACCAGGTCGGGCAGCAGGTCCTTGCCGTCGGCCCAGCCACCCATCCGGCCGCTGACGTCGGCGAGCGCCTCCTGGGCCGCCCAGCCCTGGGTCTCGGTGTTGCCCAGCTCGGTGATGTCCGGCCCCTCACCGCCGGCGAGCGCGGCCTGGAACTTCTTGGGCGCCTCGAGCCAGGGGATGTACTGCACCACCACGTCGGTGTCCGGGTGCTTCTGCCGGAACTCGGTCTCCACGCCGTCGAGGAAGGTGTTCTGCGCGTCCCCGCCCTCGCCCATCATCCAGACCGTGAGCTTGCTGTCGTCGGCCGCGTCGTCGCCGGAGCCACCGCAGCCGGTCAGCACCATCGCGGCCGAGGCCACCACGGCGGTGACCGGGGCCAGCCGCTTCCACCTGTTCACGCCACTTCTCCCCTCGCGCCGCCTGGAACTAACCTTCTCCGCCGCACCTTAGTACGAAGAATTCCTTTACGACAGTGGGCGGACCGGCGAAGCGTGGCGACCGTACCGCAGGGGGTCGGCGACAGGCGCTGTGGCACCGGGCCGAAGTCGGGCGCTCCCGCACGAAAGAGCGCCCGGCCGGGGGGCCGGGCGCTCTTTTCAGGTCGTGCGGTGGTGCCAGGTTGTTATCGGGTGATGCTGCGGCGGTGACCCACGCCGGCCACCAGCGCGACCGCGATGGCCGCCACGACGACCTGCACCAGCAGCTCGCCCCAGTCGATCCCGTTGGTCTCGGTCGCGATGCCGATCGCCCGCGCCAGCACCGTGCCCAGCAGGGCCGCGCCGACACCGATCAGCATGTGCAGCCACATCGGCATGTTCTGCCGGCCCGGAACGACCAGGCGGCCCAGCGCGCCGACGATGAGACCAACAACGAGCGCAGTGATGATGCCCCACACGGTGAGCTCCATGGTCGCCCTCCTTCAAAGAATGTCTGACACACACGATGTGTGTTTCCTGTCGTGACCGCTAAGTTCCCGACCCACCGAAATCCCAAACCGACTTTGTCCGCCAGACGATCACGACCAGGCACACACGAGGCACGCCCGCACGGGGCTGCCCGTCGGGCGACGTCAGCAGGATGCGCGCAACATCCCGGAGAGTGCTGCCTCCCGGCGCGACGAGGCAGCACTCTCCGGGAAAGTGCGTGGATCTTGAGGATGGCGGAGGGTGCGGGATGCACGCCGAAGGGCGCCGGACCTGTCGGTCCGGCGCCCTTCGCAGATGTCAGGCTGGGTTATCGGGTGACGCTGCGGCGGCGACCCACGCCGGCCACCAGCGCGACCGCGATGGCCGCCACGACGACCTGCACCAGCAGCTCGCCCCAGTCGATCCCGTTGGTCTCGGTCGCGATGCCGATCGCCCGCGCCAGCACCGTGCCCAGCAGGGCCGCGCCGACACCGATCAGCATGTGCAGCCACATCGGCATGTTCTGCCGGCCCGGAACGACCAGGCGGCCCAGCGCGCCGACAATGAGACCAACAACGAGCGCAGTGATGATGCCCCACACGGTGAGCTCCACGGTCGCCCTCCTTCAAAGAATGTCTGACACACACGATGTGTGCTTCCTGTCGTGACCGCTAAGTTCCCGACCCACCAAAATCCCAAACCGACTCACACCCAATCCAGCGGTGAACGTCAATGCGCATACGGCTGCGTCGATTGACGCGGGAGCGCGTCCACACAGGTCGCGGGCCCTGTCATCGGTCCACCACGCCGCTGGTGCGGCGCGAAAAATTTCTCCGCCCGTTGCGAGGGCGCGCGCCACTGCACGGCAACGGCCGGCACCCCGTCGGGCGATCGGTCTTCGCGATCCGCCCGGCCGGGGCACCGGCCGTGTACGTCGGTCAGCGCCGGCGCACCGGCGCCGGTGTCACTTCTTGCCGGCGGGCTTGCCGTCACCGGAGTCGGAGGAGAGCGCGGCGATGAAGGCCTCCTGCGGCACCTCGACGCGGCCGACCATCTTCATCCGCTTCTTGCCTTCCTTCTGCTTCTCCAGCAGCTTGCGCTTACGGCTGATGTCACCGCCGTAGCACTTGGCGAGCACGTCCTTGCGGATCGCCCGGATGGTCTCGCGGGCGATGACCCGGCTGCCGATGGCCGCCTGGATGGGCACCTCGAACTGCTGGCGCGGGATCAGGGTGCGCAGCTTGGCGGCGATGGTGACGCCGTAGTTGTACGCCTTGTCCTTGTGCACGATGGCGCTGAACGCGTCCACCGGCTCGCCGTGCAGCAGGATGTCGACCTTCACCAGGTCAGATGCCTGCTCGCCGGAGGGCTCGTAGTCCAGCGAGGCGTAGCCCTTGGTACGGCTCTTCAACTGGTCGAAGAAGTCGTAGATGATCTCCGCGAGGGGCAGCGTGTAGCGCAGCTCCACCCGGTCGGCCGAGAGGTAGTCCATGCCGAGCAGGGTGCCGCGCCGGCCCTGGCACAGCTCCATGACCGCGCCCACGTAGTCGTTGGGCGTCAGCACGGTGGCCCGGACCACCGGCTCGTGCACCTCGGCGATCTTGCCGGTCGGGTACTCGCTGGGGTTGGTGACGACGATCTCCTCGCCGTCGTCGGTGATCGCCCGGTACACCACGTTCGGCGCGGTGGAGATCAGGTCCAGGTTGTACTCGCGCTCCAACCGCTCCCGGATGATCTCCAGGTGGAGCAGGCCGAGGAAGCCGCAGCGGAAGCCGAAGCCGAGCGCGCCGGAGGTCTCCGGCTCGTAGTCCAGCGCGGCGTCGTTGAGCTTGAGCTTGTCCAGTGCCTCGCGCAGGTTCGGGTAGTCGGACCCGTCGATCGGGTAGAGGCCGGAGTAGACCATCGGCTTCGGGTCCTTGTAGCCACCCAGCGCCTCGCCCGCCGGCCGGCTGTTGATGGTGACCGTGTCACCGACCCGGGACTGCCGGACGTCCTTCACACCGGTGATGAGGTAACCCACCTCGCCGACGCCGAGCGCCTCGGCCTTCACCATCTCCGGCGAGATGACGCCGATCTCCAGCAGCTCGTGCACCGCCCCGGTGGACATCATCTTGATCCGGTCCCGGGCGCTGATCCGGCCGTCGATGACCCGGACGTAGGTGACCACGCCGCGGTAGACGTCGTACACCGAATCGAAGATCATCGCCCGGGCGGGCGCCTCGGCGTCGCCGGTCGGCGGGATGAACTGCCGGACGATCTCGTCGAGCAGGTGCGGCACGCCCTCGCCGGTCTTGCCGGAGACCCGGATGCAGTCGGCGGGGTCGCCGCCGATCAGGTGGGCCAGCTCCTCGGCGTACTTCTCCGGCTGGGCGGCCGGCAGGTCGATCTTGTTGAGCACCGGGATGATGCGCAGGTCGTTCTCGAGCGCCAGGTAGAGGTTCGCCAGGGTCTGCGCCTCGATGCCCTGCGCGGCGTCGACCAGCAGCACGGCCCCCTCGCAGGCGGCCAGCGACCGGGACACCTCGTAGGTGAAGTCGACGTGCCCCGGGGTGTCGATCATGTTGAGCACCGCGTGCTCACCGGCCCGCTCGCCGTCGCGGATGGTCCACGGCATCCGGACGGCCTGGCTCTTGATGGTGATGCCGCGCTCGCGCTCGATGTCCATCCGGTCCAGGTACTGGGCGCGCATCTGCCGGGGGTCGACCACGCCGGTGAGCTGCAGCATCCGGTCGGCCAGGGTGGACTTCCCGTGGTCGATGTGGGCGATGATGCCGAAGTTCCGGATGACTGCCGGGTCGGTGGCACCGGGAGCGTTCCGGGCGGAATCGGGCGTCGGTGGCACAGCGGTCCGTTCTGATCGGCTGACGTGAGCGGGCCGGCGCGACGCCGACCCCTTCTATGATCCCACGCCGCCGGGGCGCGTCCGCTGCGCGGGCGATCCCCGCCCTCCGGCGGGCGCCGCACCGGCCGGGACCGTCACTCCATCGGCGGCTCCACGAAGAGCGCGGCCAGCCGGGGCAGCCGTCGGCGGGCCTCCTCCTCGTCGTCGAAGTCCCAGAAGTCGTTGAGGTCGGGCGCCCGCACCGGCTCCCGCTCCGCCGGCAGCTCCGACGCGGTGGCCTTGCGGTACGCGTCCCAGGGCACCGACAGCATCTGCTCGGCGGAGAACTCCTCCCCGCTGAGCGAGGCGGCCCGCACCTGGGGCAGCTCGGCCAGCGAGTCCGGCTCGGCGACCGCGCGGGCGAACACCGCCCGACCCTGGGTCATCAGCCAGCCCCGGAAGTGCTCGAAGCCCTCCGCCGACGCGCCGCCGTTGATCAGGTACGCGGCACCCCACAGGTCCGCCTTGTGCGAGGCGGCCAGCACCCGCGTCTGGTGCCGGGCGTACCCGACGATGTCCTCCGGGTCGCGCTCGGCGAGCAGCGCCACGGCACGCGCGGCGACCGGGCCGGGCTCTCCCCCACCGCCGGCCCGGGCCTGGTCGATCAGCTGCCAGAAGTCCTCGGTCCTCATGGCTTGGCAGTCTGGCAGTGTCGCCGCGCGCTCCGCACGTACCCCGGGGCAGCATGGTGGGGTGTCCCCCACGCCGCTGCCTCCGGTCCCGTACCACGCGAGCGCGCAACGCCCGTCGTGGCCGGCGCTGCCGGCGGCGCTGCGGGCCGCGGTCGCCGACCGGCTCGGCGCGCCGGTGCTCACCGCCCGGGTCGCCGGCGCCGGCTTCACCCGGGGCTTCGCCGCCGTGCTCGACACCGCCGACGGCGGCCGGGCCTTCGTCAAGGCGGCACCCGCCGCCGAGCAACCGCACCTGGTCGAGTGGTACGCCCGGGAGGCCGCGATCCTCGACCGGCTGCCGGCCAACCTGCCGGCGCCCCGCCCCCGGTGGACGCTGACCGAGGCCGGCTGGTTCGTGCTCTGCACTGACGCCGTCGACGGCCACACGCCGCGGCTGCCCTGGTCGCCGGCCGAGCTGGACGCCACGCTCGCCGGGTACGCCGAGGTCGCCGCCGCGCTGGCCGACCCGCCGGCCGGGCTGACCGCGCTCGGCCTGCCGCACCTGGCCGACCTGGCCCGGTCGGACATCCTCTGGTGGGAGGAGGTCGCCGCCGGCCGGGAGCCGCCGCCGGCGCTGCCCGAACCCCTGCGGGGCCGGCTACCCGAGCTGGTGGAGCTGGAGTCCCGCCTCCCCCGGTACGCCGCCGGGTCGACCGGCCTGACCCACGGTGACCTGCGGGTGGACAACGTGCTCATCGACGCGGTGGGCCGGGCCTGGTTCTGCGACTGGACGTGGGTCTGTCACGGGCCGGCCTGGTTCGACCTGGCCGGGCTGCTGCTCACCGCGTACGCCAACGGCCTGGACGCCGACCGGCTCTTCGCCGCGCACCCGGTGACCCTGGGCGCCCCGCCGGACGCGCTGGACGCCACCCTGGCCGCGCTGGCCGGCTACTTCCTCACCGGCGCCGCCGCGGCCCCGGTGACGGCCTCGCCCCATCTGCCCGCGCACCAGCGGTGGAGTGGCGAGCAGGCGCTCGACTGGCTCGCCCACCGCCAGGGCTGGGCGTAACCTGGTCTCCGACGGGCCGGATGATCGACATCTACGGCCGCCCGGGGTCGGGCCGTTTTGGCTCGTCCCGGGCGACCTGGTAACCTGGCTCTTCGCGTAGCGATGACGCATGTTCGTCATCCGCGCACAAGCTGACCAACCCGAGCTATCAAGACGAGGCTGTCGCGTGGCGAACATCAAGTCCCAGATCAAGCGCAACCGGCAGAACGAGAAGGCCCGGCTGCGCAACAAGTCGGTCAAGTCGTCGCTGAAGACCGCCGTCCGGAAGTTCAACGAGGCTGCTGAGGCCGGTGACGTCGAGAAGGCCACCGCGCTCATGCAGGACGCCTCGCGCAAGCTGGACAAGGCTGTCAGCAAGGGCGTGATCCACTCCAACCAGGCCGCGAACCGCAAGTCCGCGATCGCCAAGCGCGTGGTGGCTCTCTCCGCCTGACGACTCGCCGTCAGACTGATTCGGAAAGCCCCGGGCTCCGGTCCGGGGCTTCCGCATGTCCAGGCTCGTGCCCTGAGGGGCCGTTCGGCTCCAAGATCTACTGCGACTGGGTCGGTGGGCGCGTCTGCGCTTCCGTGTGCGGGGGCGGCGCATCCACCGTCACCACGACCCCGGGCACGCTGTGCGTGATCCACTCCACCCGGGCCCGGCCGACCACCGGCTCCATCTGCCGGCGGAAGCGGTCCCGTTCCTGCTCGGGCACGAGCGCGGCGGACCGCACCACGATCGCGGCCACCATGTCGTTGAGCTTGACCATCGCCGCCACCACGGCGGGCAGCACCAGCACGGCCCACCAGGTGACCAGCTCGGCGAGGGCGAGCAGCACGGCCAGCGCGACGGTGCCCTCGAAGAAGAGGAAGCAGAGCACCCCGCCGGGGTTGACGAACCGCAGGTTGAGGAGCCGGGCGTAGAGCGGCCGGTAACGCTCCTCGTCGGCGGGGATGGTGGCCCACGCCGTGCGGTTCGGCGGCCCCGTCACCGGGTGCTGCCCTGCCGGGCCGCCGCGACGGAGAAGACAGCGCGTTCCAGGGCGTACGCCCGGTCGTCCGAGCCGCCCTTGACGGCCGCGTTGCACTCGGCGGCGACCTGCATCGCCCGAACCAGCCCCTCCGGCGTCCAGCCGCGCCCCTGCCGCTGCGCCCGTTCGATCTTCCAGGCCGGCATGCCGAGGTTGCTGGCGAGCTGGTACGGGTTGCCCCGGCCGGCCGACGCCACCCGGGCCACCGTGCGCACCCCGTCGGCCAGGGCGTCGGCGATGGGCACCGGGTCGACGCCGACGTGCAGGGCCCAGCGCAGCGCCTCCAGCGCGGCCGGCACGTCTCCGACCATGGTGGCGTCCGCGACCGTGAAGCCGGTCACCTCGACCCGCCCCCGGTAGTAGCGGGCGACCGTGTCGGCGCCGATCCGGCCGTCGGTGTCGGCGATCAGCTGGGAGCAGGCGGCGGCCAGCTCGCGCAGGTCGTTGCCGACCGCCGCGATCAGCGCCTCGGCGGCGTCGTCGGTGCACCTGCCGCCGGCCCGGCGGATCTCGTCGCGGACGAAGGCCACCCGATCACGGTGCCCCTTGAGCTTGGCCGCCGGCACCACCGTCGCGCCCGCCGACCGCAGCCCGTCCGCGAACGCCTTGCCCTTCGCGCCGCCGAGGTGCAGCACGAGGAGCTGGACCTCCGGGTCGGGATTCTTCGCGTACGCCAGCAGCGCGGTGACCAGGTCCTTGCGGGCATCCTGGCCGGAGCGCAGGATGAGCAGCCGCCGCCCGCCGAACAGCGACGGGCTGAGCATCTCGGCGATCTCGCCGACGGTGAGCGCGCTCGCCTGGTACTCGCGGACGTCCACCTCGGGATCGACGCTGCGGACCCTCGCGATCGCTTCGGTCACCGCGCGCGTGGCGAGCAGTTCCTCATCACCGAGGACGAGCAGAATGGGGGCGAGGCTGGCCGGGGTCACGCCGCCCATATTCGCACGGCCTACGGCGGGATCGTGCCTGGTCATTCGCCGCTTGGTCGGCGGAGCCCGCACTCAGTGCAAATCCCGACATTCACCTCAATCCGCACTACAATCCGCAATACGCCCTCCAATTCCCGGTCTGGCGTCGCAATTTCCACGATGAGCCGCGCGAATCTCCTTCCCGCCCGGCTCAGGGTCGTTGACCCGGTGGCAGCCCACGGCGGACGACCGCGAGACCGGCCCCGGCCCGGATCGCCGCCAGGTCACCGTCGGTGTCGGTCCGCAGGACCCGCGCACCGCCCCTGCTGAGCCGGGCGAGTAGCCCCGCATTCGGGTGCCCGTAGGTGTTGCCGGTGCCCACCGGCACCAGCGCGACGGCCGGCCGAACCGCGTCGAGGAAGCCCGGGTCCTGGTACGCCGAACCGTGGTGGGCGACCTTCAACACGTCCGCGCGCAGCTGCCCCGGCCCGGCCCGCGCCAGTACCGCGTGCTGCTCCTCGGTCTCCGCGTCGCCGGGCAGCAGGATCCGCACCCCCGCGACAGTGGCGCGCAGCATCAGCGAGTTGTTGTTCGGGTCGGATCTGGTGCCGGCCAGCGGGTACGGCGGGCCGAGCACGAGCAGGTCGACCCCGCCCACCGGATGGCGGGCACCGGCGACGGTGGTGAGCAGTGCGGCCCGCCCTGCGGTCGCGATCGAACGAACCAGGTCCCGGCCACTTTCCGGATCCGTCGACGGTGGCGTGAGCACAGCGCCCACCCGACGCCCCCGGAACACCCCGGCCACACCACCCACGTGGTCGACGTGGAAGTGGCTGATCACCAGCAACGGCACTTCGCGGACGCCGAGCCGACGCAGGCAGCCGTCGACCGCCGCCGGCTCCGGCCCGGCGTCCACCACCACCGCCCGGCCCGGGGCGACCGGCAGCACCAGGGCGTCACCCTGACCCACCGCGCAGGCCACCACCACCCAACCGGACGGCGGCCAGCCGGCGGCCACCAGCCGGACCGGGAGGGAGCCCAGCAGCGCGGCGACGGCGACCACCGCCACCAGCCGGCGCACCAGCGGCCGGCGCACCGCGACGAGCAGGCCCACGGTCAGCCCGGCCAGCAGCAGGGCACCCCACACCCCACCCGGCCACGGCAGGGTGCCGGCCGGCAGCCGGGCGCCCTGCCGGGCGATGACGACCAGCCACCAGGCAGGCCAACTCGCCAGCCACGCGGCGAACTCCGCGCCGGCCGGCCAGAGCGGCGAGACCACCGCCGCCACCACGCCCAGCACCGTCGCCGGGGCGATGGCCGGCACCGCCAGCAGGTTGGCCGGCACCGCCACCAGGCTGACCGTGCCGGAGATGCCGGCGACGACCGGCCCGCAGGCCAGTTGCGCGGCGGCCGGCACGGCCAACGCCTCGGCCAGCCCGGCCGGGACACCCCGCCGGCGCAGCCCGTCCCGCCAGCGGGGCGCGAGCAGCAGCAGACCACCGGTGGCCAGCACGGAGAGCGCGAACCCGGCATCACCGGCCAGCTCCGGATCGGCCAGCACCAGCACGGCGACGGCGGCGGCAAGCGCGGGCAGCGCGGCCCGGGGACGGCCGGCGGCGAGCGCGGCGAGCCCGATCGCCCCCATGGTGGCGGCTCGGACGACGCTCGGCGACGGACGGACCAGGATGACGAAGCCCACCAACGCCACCCCGCAGAGCCCGGCGGCGAGCCATGGGCCGGCCCGCGCCCACCGGGCCAGCAGCAGCACCGCGCCCACCACGATCGCCACATTGGAGCCGGAGACGGCGTTGAGATGCGTCATGCCGGTGGCCCGGAAGTCCTCCTCGACGGCGGGCGGCAGCCGACTGGTGTCCCCCACCACCAGCCCGGGCAGCAGGCCACCCGGCTCGTCGGGGAGCGGTGCACAGGCCCGTTGCAGCCCGGCGCGCAGCGTTCCGGCGGCGCGCTGAGCCCAGGACGACACACCGTGCCGCACGGGCGGGCCGTTGGTGCTGAGCACCGCCGCGGTGAGGTCACCGCCGCGCGGGACGCCGAGCCGGCCCTCGGCGGTGAGGCGCTGCCCGGGCAGCAGCCCCCGCCAGGCCGGGTCGGTGGCGAGGATGAGCAGCCGCACCGACGCGCGGACCGGCCGGTCGTCCGGCCCGGTGAGCCGGACCAGTTCGGTCGACACCAGCAGCATGCCCGGACGCCCGGCGGACCGGATCGGGCGCGGGTCGTCCCGGACGATCAGCTCGGCGGTGACCGGCGCGCGCTGCTCGGCCAGGGCGCGGATCGACGGCGCGTCCCGCACGGCGAGCCGGGCGGCGGTGGCCGCACCGCCGCAGACCACGCCGAGGCCGACCGCGACGGCGATCCAGCCGTAGCGGCGAAGGCCGGCCCGGGGGCGACCGAGGCGGCCGAGCAGGTGCAGGGCACCGATCGCCGCCAGGAGCGCCGCCGTGCCGGCCAGCAGCACCGTCGCGCGGGCGCCGAGGTGCAGGCCGGCCAGCGCGGTGAGCCAGGCGGCCACGGCGAGCCCGGCCAGCCGCAGATCCGGCGGTGGTGACTGAGCCTGGACGGCGCTCACGCCACCCGGCGGAGGATCAGCGGCGATCGCATTCACACCGTCACCAGGTCCTTGAGCTGCTCGTAGCGGGCGTCGCCGATCCCGTCGACCTGGCGCAGGTCACCCACGGACTTGAAGCCGCCGTGCTGGTCACGGTGGGTGAGGATCCGCTGGGCGAGCACCGGCCCGACCCCGGGCAGCGCGTCGAGCTGGGCAAGTGTGGCGGTGTTGAGGTTCAGCGGCCCGGCGGCTGGCGCTCCCCCGCCCGCCGCCGGGCCTGCCGCACCGCCGGGCACCGGTGGGGGCGTCACCCCGACCACGATCAGCTCCCCGTCGGTGACCTTGCGGGCGGGATTGAGCAGCGCCACGTCGACACCGGGCAGCGCGCCACCGGCGGCCTGCACCGCGTCGGCGAGGCGAGCCCCGGCCGGCAACCGCACCAGCCCTGGCCTACGGACCTTGCCCGCGACCGCCACCACCACCTCGGCCGCGCCGGCCGCGCTGGGATCGCCCGCCGGAGTGACCGGAGCGGCCTCGCTGGTCAGTGGGGCGACCGGCTCCGACTGCGGACGGGACCGCCAGGCCCAACCGGCGGCGCCGAGCACCACCACGACAGCGACGACCGCCAGCGCCCGCACACCGCGCCGCCCCGGGTCGAACGCCCCTGGGCCGGGAAGCCGCGACCCCCCAAGATCTTCCGCTGCCGGAGGCTCGCCGGCCTCTAGCTCCGCAAGCGACGCGCGAGGCCGGGGTTGCAGCGCGCGAACCGGAGGTACGCCCGGGAGTGGCGTCTCAACCCGCGGTGGCAGCGCGCCAACCGGCGGGTCAGTCAGCCGGCGCAAGCGCTGGCGTACCTCTGTCTCCTCGTCGTGCGACACGGCGCGACGCTATGACGGCGGACAGCGCTGTGGGCCGCGCTGTCATCAGCTTGTGGATAAGCCACGCCACTGTGGACAAGGCCCTGATCATGCTCGGATCTGCTACGGGATCAAGCACGGCTCCTGCCGGCCGGCGTAGACGTCGGCTTGCCCGCCTGGCTGCTCCAGATCCCTCTCAAGAGAGGAGTCCAGCCAGGAATGCCGCTTGCACGGTGGCCGCGACAGTCCCCTCAAGCCACGGAGCAGACCCTTCCTGAACGGAGTGATACGAAACAGTCATTGCGGAAATCGGCTCCCTGGGCGTATAAACGAAAGAAGTATTTCGTTTAGGAGTGTCCATGGAACCGGAACGCCGTGTGCGCGTACGGGACGCGACCACGCTGCGTGCGCTCGCGCACCCGCTGCGTCTGCGGTTGCTGCGCTATCTGCTGGCCGCCGGCCCGAGAACCGCCGCGCAGTGCGCCGAGGCCCTCGGCGACACCGGGTCGAACTGCAGCTACCACTTGCGTCAGCTTGCCCGTCACCGCCTCATCGAGCGGGTCTCTGCCGAGGGGGCCAACCGGCGTGACCGGCCCTGGCGCGCCGCTTCCACCGGGCTCGAATTCCTCCCAGAGTCCGGTGATGCCGACGGTCAGCAGGTCAACGACGCACTGACTGCGCTTGAGCTCGACGAGGTATTCCGGTCGCTGCAGCGCTACCAGCACCTGCAGCACAAGCTGACAGACGAGTGGCGGGAGAGTTCGACCTTCCACAACTACACGCTCTCGCTCACCCCCGAGGAGTTGCGGCACCTCGCACTGACCCTGGACGCCGTCATCCGGCCGTACCTGCGCCCAATACGCAACGCGCCCCCGAGCGACGCCCGGCCGGTCAGCCTCAGCCTGCAGGCTTATCCCACGCCGGAACTCATCTGACATGTTCACGCTGTTGCGTCACCGCGGATTCGTCCTGATCTGGGCTGCCGGGCTTTTCTCGAGCGTGTCGAGTTGGCTGCTGCTCACCGGGTTGCCGATCTATGTGTTCGGGGTGACCGGCTCGGCGTTCACCACCTCGGCCGTCTTTCTCGTCGAGTTGCTGTGCGGCATCACGCTGGGCTCGTTTGCCGGCGCTCTGGCCGACCGTTTCGACAGGTTCCGGCTCATGAGCTGTGTCGCCGTGGTGCAGGCGGCAGTGGTGATTCCCCTGCTCGCTGAACCCGGCCACCATCTGTGGATCATCTGCCTGGTCGCCGGCGCCCAGGCGGTGCTGACCCAGACATTCGACTCCGCCCGCAACGCGGCGCTGCCAAGCCTCGTCGAGCCCGCGCATTTGGTGGGTGCCAACAGCATGGTGGCGCTCAACATCAGTGTGGGACGGCTTATCGGCAGCTCACTGGGCGGGTTCGCAATCACCCGCGAGGGCACTCGCTACCTCGCTATCGGTGGCGCCGTGGCTTTCGTGATCACGGCGGCCCTGATCGCCGCCGGCCGCCGGGGCGCGCGTCACGGCGCCGCGGAGTCGACCCCGCCAGACCGTACGTCGTCATTCTTCGCCAACTGGCGGTCCGGCCTCGCGGCAATGCTGCGCAACCACACCGTGCGGGTGACGATTCTGAGCGTGGCGCTGGGCGGCATCGCGCAGGGCCTATTCGTGGTGCTCTTCGTGGTCTTCGTCAGCCGCGCGCTGCATGCCGACGGCACGCTCACCGGTGTGCTGCGCGGGGTTCAGGCGATCGGCGGCGTGGCGGGCGGCCTCATTGTCGGCATGCTGGGGACGCGGCTGAGCCCCCGGCTGCTGATGAGCCTCGGCGCCACCACATTTGGCCTGATCAGCCTAGTCATCTGGAACGGGCCGGCAGTCACCCGTCAGCCCGAGTGGTACATCCTGCTCTTCATCCTGGTTGGCGTACCTGGCATCGCCTACAACAGCGGAGCCTTTGCGCAGATCCAGCAGAGCGTGCCCGACACCGGTCTCGGCCGGGCCTTCGGTGTCTATTACGCGATCTACAACGCATCACAGGGGCTGGGCATGGCGGCCGCCGGCCTGCTCGGCGACGTGCTCAGCGTCGTGCTCGTCCTCAACGTGCAGGCTGCGCTGTACCTGGCCTCCGGTGTGGTCGCCTACGTGGGCCTGCGCTCTGTTGGCGGCGCTGCTCCGTTCCTGGTCAGAAGACACAAGCGCGGGGAGGTCGGTGTGTCGCGTCCTCGACCTCGGTCACCTCGAACCGCCCACTCACGACAGACGTGAATAGCGGTTAGGGGATGGAGATTTAGCCGCCAGGGCGATGCCGTGGACTGCCCCGGCACACCCATCACGGTGACCGGGGCTTGTGCTCGCGTCTGGTCAGCTGACGGCGCCGATCCCCTTGGCCAGGTTCACGAAGCTCTGCCAGGCCACCGGTCCGAACGCCAGCGTTCCGCCGTCGCGGTCCTTCGTGTCGCGGACGAGGACGACGCCGGGGAGGTTGTCGGCGACCTCGACGCACGAGCCACCGTTGTTGCCGCTCTTTGTGCTCTTGCGCCACCGCGCACCGGTCATGTCCATGATCCTGCCGCTTCCCTGATCAGGTTTAGAGACTGGGTTCGGGAGAGGGCTTCGCCCCTGATGCGCTCCCACCTACGACTGAGCGTAGCAACGGCCGCAGCCTGATTAAGGATCTGCGCTGGCGCTTGACTATCGACGTGAGCGACGTGCTCGCCGCTGGGCAACTCCGCGATGATGAACCCGCCGCCAAGTCCCGGATACATGCCGACGTCCTTGGGCACGATGTGCACCTGCACCGCGGTGAGGGCCGCGCATTCGGAAAGATGCTGGACCTGCTCGCGCATCAGCTCACGGTTGCCGTACGCCGACTGGTACAACACGCCCTCGAAGATGACCGTCGTCAGTAGCGGCGGTCGTTCCCGACGAAGGACAGCTTGACGCTCGATGCGTGAGGCGACCAGCTCGTCAACCTCAGCCGGGGTCAGGGCCTCCCCCGCGAGGGTCGCCCGCGCGTACGCCTCGGTCTGAAGCATTCCAGGTATCCAGGTGTGCTCGAACCAGCGCAGTGCGAGCGCCTCCCGCTCCCAGTCAACCCACTCGCGCAACCACTGGGGCTCACGTCGCTTCAGGACATCGGGCCATAGGTCACTAACGTCCCGTCCAAGGATCGCGGCCACCTGTGCGCGTCGACGAGGTTGAGGCACACGTCCCGGCGAGATCCATCGCGCTGCCGTCTTCGGATCTACACCGGTCTGGCCTGCGAGGCTCTCCGCGGTCTCCCCAGCCTCAGCCATCGCCGCCTGGAGTACGTGGTTCATCCCACCTCCCCTGTGGACGTCCCGGATATCTCGGCACCATACATCAACGTTGTGTACTGATCCCATCGCTCTCGGCAAGGTGATCCATAGACGGCGCGGCCGGCAGGGAACCCGAACCCGACGGACGCGTTCGTAGCGGGGCCGCCCCTTGGGCGAGCACTCACAGGGGCGGCCCCTCCCAACAACCTTCAGGGGAAGACCGTGCCGAACGACAAGCCACCGCCGAAGCCAGCGAGCCCGCCACCGATGCGACTCCGGAGTTGTCCCCGGCGAGCGCAATGACCGCGCGCAAAGTTCAGCCCAGCGACGTCCTACTCCTGACCCGCGAGGCGAGCCCGCAGTTCGTCCGGCCCATCACGGTCCGGGTGATCCGGGTGTTGGACTGGATCACGTACGACGGCTGGCTGTGGATCGACGCCTACCAGCTCGGAAGTGATGGCATGGCGTTGGCCCGGCGATCCCTGTACTTCCTGCCCGAGGGTGCGCGATGGGTGATCACCCCTGCGCTCGCTCCGGAACATCGCGGGCCGATCCGTCGGGCTGCGGTAAGGGTCGGCGGATGACCGCCCGCGCGGTACATCCCGTGATCAAGCCATCGTGGCGCTGCCGGACCTGCGGGATCGCCTGGCCCTGCTCGGCCGCGAAGCTGCGTCTCCTCGGGGAGTACCGCGGTGACCGGCCGGCCCTGCTGGCTTACCTGGCGTCCCTTCAGGAAGAAGCCGCCGGCGACCTCACCGCGTTGAACCCGAGCAACCCGCCCGCCAACCTCACTGACCGCTTCGTCGACTGGGCTCGCGCCCGCTGACATGAGAGACGACCCGCACGTGAGCAACGGGTCAGCGGGCCTCCGGGTCCAGGCCGAGCACGGCCCGTCCCCCGTCCACCGGCAGGGTCACCCCGTTGATGAAGCTGGCGGCCGGCGACAGCAGGTACGCGACCGCCTCCGCCACCTCGTCGACCGTCCCGATCCGGCCCACGGGGTGCAGCCGGGTCAGCTCGGCGTCGATCCACTCGGCCTGGGTGGGCTCCTGCGCGGCCAGGAAGTCCCCGTGCCGCTCGGTGGCGATCGAGCCGAGCGCGACCGCGTTGGCCCGGATGCCGTGCCGCCCGTACTCCACGGCCAGCGCCCGGGTCAGTCCCTCCACGGCCGCCTTCGCCGTGGAGTAGGGCAGGGCGCCCGACACGGGCCGGCGGGCCTGGTGCGACGACACGTTCACGATGGCGCCACCCGTGCCGGCGGCCAGGAACCGGCGGACCGCCACGGCGGCGCCCACCACGGCCGGGCGCAGGTTCAGCCCGATCAGGTCCAGCACCGCGTCGGCCGACGACGAGTGCAGCGCGGCGTCCCGGAAGACCGCCGCGTTGTTCACCCAGCCGGTCAGCGGCGCGGCGCGCTCCGCCAGTTCGGCGGCACGCTCGGCCACCCGCTCGTCGCCCGCGTCGCCGACCACCGCGACCAGCCGGTCGGCGGCCGGGTGCCCGGGCAGCCAGTCGACCGCGTCGGCGTCACGCTCCACGACGACGACGGTGGCGCCGGCCGTCGCCAGTCGTTGCACCACGGCCCGGCCGACGCCACGGCCGCCACCGGTCACCACACAGGACGTCGGCACCGGCTCAGCCCCTCGCGCGTCGGTGGACGACCACGCAGGCCAGCCCCGGGCCGGCGTGCGCGCCGACCACCGCGCCGGCCTCCGAGACGTACGTGTCGTGCAGCCGGTCGCCGAGCCGTTCGGTGAGGGCGGCGAGCAGCACCTCGGCCCGCTGCGGCGCGGCGAGATGGTGCACCCCGAGGTCCACCTCGTCGTCGCCGGCTGCCTCGACGGCCAGGTCGACCAGCCGGGCCACTCCCCGGCTGGCGGTGCGCACCTTCTCGCGCAGCACGATCGCCCCGTCCGGCATGTGCATGATCGGCTTGACCGACAGGGCGGTGCCGAGCAGTGCCTCGGCGGCGTTGATCCGGCCGCCCCGGCGGAGGAATTCCAGCGTGTCGACGTAGAACCAGACGGTGGTGCGGGCGACGGCGGCGAGCGCCGCGTCGCGTACCCCGGACAGGTCGGCGCCGGCCTCGGCGGCGGTGGCGGCCGCGATGGCCGGGAAGCCGAGCCCCATGCCGGCCGAGCGGCTGTCCACGACCTCGACCCGGCCGTTCAGGTCGGCGGCGGCCAGCCGGGCCGCCTCGACGGTGCCGGAGAGGCCGGCGGAGAGGTGCACCGAGACGACCCCGTCGGCGCCGGCGTCGAGCAGCCGGCGGTACGTCTGGGCGAACTGCTCGGGCGCCGGCCGGGAGGTGCTGGCCGTGACCCGCCGGCCGCTCAACGCCCGGGCGGCGTCGGCCGGCTGGGTCTCCACCCCCTCCAGCCCCTCCGCGCCGTTGAGCACGACGGTCAACGGCACGACGGTCAGCCGGTGCGCCAGCACCAGCTCGGGCGGAAGGTAGGCGGTGGAGTCGGTGACGACCGCGACGGGCATGCCCGGCACGCTAGCCGATCGGGACGCTGAACGCCGAGGCGCGATCACGCGCCAGGCGGCGGGACGGACGGCGGTCAGACCGCGTCGACGACGGCCGGGGCGCTGACCAGGCCGACGTTGTGCGCCCGCAGCTGCCAGCCCCGAACGTCGTCGTGGCGCAGCTCGGTCCAGTGGCAGTTGGCCAGCGAGCCGATGCTGCGCAGCACGCTGGAGCCCCAGCCGAGCAGGTGACCGACGCCCTGCCGGGAACCGCCACCGTGGGTGGCGATCACCACGGTGCCGCCGGGTGCCGCGTCGGCCGCCTCCAGCAACGCGGCGGCGACCCGCTGGCCCAGGACGTCCAGGGGCTCGATGTCGGCACCGGGGGCCGGGTCGCCGGAGCGCCAGCGGGCGTACTCGGCGGGGAAGCTCTCGGCGACCTCGGTGAGGAGCAGGCCCTGCCACTGCCCGAAGTGCCGCTCGCGCAGCCGGGCGTCGGTGCGGACCGGCAGGCCGGTCAGCGCGGCCAGCGCGGCGGCGGTCTCCGCGGCGCGGCTCAGGTCGCTGGACACGATGGCGTCGGGACGCAGCGACGCGAGCAGCGGGGCGGCGTCGCGGGCCTGGTCGCGGCCCAGCTGGTTGAGGGGTACGTCGGTCTGCCCCTGGACGCGGTTGGCGGCGTTCCAGTCGGTGTTGCCGTGCCGCCAGACGATCAGCCGGGTCATTCGGCCGCGGGTGACCCGCTGGCGTCGGCCTCGACCAGGTCGCGGTCGACGAACGGGATGGTGGGGCAGTCCTTCCAGAGCCGGTCGAGCGCGTAGAACTCGCGCTCCTCGGTGTGCTGGACGTGCACCACGATGTCGACGTAGTCGAGCAGCACCCAGCGGCCACCACGCTCACCCTCGCGCCGCACCGGCTTGGCCTTCTCCGGCAGCTCCAGCAGGCGCTCCTCGATGGCGTCGACGATGGCCAGCACCTGACGCTCGTTGGGGGCGGCTGCGAGAAGGAACGCGTCGGTGATGGCGAGCTGGTCGCCGACGTCGATGATGGTGATGTCCTGCGCCTTCTTGTCGGCGGCGGCCTGGGCGGCGGCGATCGCCAGCTCGTGAGCGCGTTCGGAAACTGTCACCGTTCTCCTTCGATCAACCGTGCGATCCTCCAAGCGTCTCATACCCGGCGACGTCCCGACTTGCCAGTTCTGGTCGATTAGCCGCATGAAACGGGGTGAACCGGACAGGTTCAGCCCTGATACAGGCTGCGCTTGGCGATGTACTGCACCACACCATCGGGCACCAGATACCAGACCGGCTCACCCCGGGCCACCCGCGCCCGGCAGTCGGTCGACGAGATGGCCATCGCCGGCACCTGGATCAGGCTGACGGTGTCCGCCGGCAGGTGCTTGTCGGTGAGCTGGAAGCCCGGCCGGGTCACCCCGATGAAGTGGGCCAGCTCGAAGATCTCGTCCAGGTCCTTCCACGACAGGATGCGTTGCAGCGCGTCGGCCCCGGTGATGAAGAACAGCTGCACCTTCGGGCCGTACTCGGCGTGGAGGTCGCGCAGGGTGTCGACCGTGTAGGTCGGCCCACGCCGGTCGATGTCGACCCGGCTGACCTGGAACCGGGGGTTGGAGGCGGTGGCGATGACCGTCATCAGGTACCGGTCCTCGGCGGGGCTGACCGGTTCGTCGGCCTTCTGCCAGGGCTGACCGGTGGGGACGAAGACCACCTCGTCCAGGCCGAAGCGGTCGGCCACCTCGCTGGCCGCGACGAGGTGCCCGTGGTGGATCGGGTCGAAGGTGCCACCCATGATCCCGATCCGCCGGATGTCTTCCTCCACCCCGTGATCGTAGGCCGACCGTTGCGGCGGACCGTCTCGGCCCGTCGACGGGCCGGCGTCGACCCCGGGCAGCACGCTGTCGAGGGCTATACCTGTGAGTCATAAATATGACTCACAGGTATAGCCCTCGAACGACAGACAGCCCCAGCAGGCGGCAGGCACGGCAAGGCGTCGCGGCCAACGGGTCGCGGCAAGGGGTCGCGGCACGACGACGCCCACGCCTATACTCGTGTACGAGTAATCGCTGACGAGGATGGGAGCGTGTCGTGCCGAAGCGGCGCAAGGTCAGCAACCTGCTGGCGCTGGCCGTGCTGTCCGCCCTGGTCCAGCGGCCGATGCACCCGTACGAGATCGCCACCGCACTGCGCTCCTGGGGCAAGGACCAGGACATGGAGTTCAAGTGGGGGACCTTCTACACGGTGATCCGCAACATGGACAAGCACCACATGATCGAGGCGGTGGAGAGCGTCCGCGACGGCCGACGGCCGGAACGCACCGTCTACCGGATCACCGACCTCGGGCGGGCCGAGCTGGTCGACTGGGCCCGCGAGCTGGTGTCCACCCCGATGCCGGAGCATCCCCGCTTCCGGGCCGGCCTGTCCGTGCTCGCCGCGCTGCACCCCGACGACGCCACCGACCTGCTGCGACAGCGGCTCGACCTGCTGGACGACGCGATCCGCCAGGACCGCGCCGTGCTCGACGCGCACCTGCGGGAGATCCCTCGGCTGTTCCTGGTGGAGTCGGAGTACGACCTGGCCATGCGGGCCGCGGAGGCGGCCTGGCTGCGCGCCCTGCTCGCCGAGCTGACCTCGGGCAGCTACCCGGGGCTGGACACCTGGCGGGCGTTCCACGAGACCGGCGAGATGCCGGCGGAGCTGACCGAACTGGCCGAGAGGACCAGCACCCCGAGAGCCGGCGACCCGGACCTCGACACCCCCGACTGACGGACGGCTCCGGCGGGGTGCGCCAACACCCCGCCGGAGCCCTTACCCCGAACCGACACCTGGGAAGGCACCCGGCCCGAAGCGGCAACCAGAGGATAACGGGGGCTTTCTCCCAGGTCGGTTCGCCCGCGCACGGACCGACGACACCCAGGGAGAGACCATGACCACGGTACGAACCGCGATCGTCATCGGCGGCGGCATCGCCGGGCCGGTGACGGCACTCGCGCTGCAACGCGCCGGCATCACCGCCACCGTTCACGAGGCGTACCCCGCCACCGCCAGCGGGGTCGGCGGCATCGGCGGCACCCTCGCGCTCGCGCCCAACGGTGTGGCGGCCCTGCGCACGGTGGGCGCGGACGCGGCGGTGACGGCGATCGCCACCCCGATCGAGCGCACCGCGATGGCCGTCGGCCGCCGCCGCATCGACCTGCCCACGCTGGCCGGGGTGCCGCCGCTGCGGGTGGTGCACCGCGCCGAGCTGCACCGGGTGCTGCACGACCGGGCGGTCGCCGAGGGCGTGCCGTTCGCGTACGGCAAGCGGCTGGTCGACGCCGAGCAGACGGAGAGCGGCGTGACCGCCCGCTTCGAGGACGGCAGCACCGCGACCGCCGACATCCTGGTCGGCGCGGACGGCATCCGCTCGACGGTCCGCGCTCTCATCGACCCGGCCGCGCCCGGCCCCCGGTTCACCGGGCTGCTCGGCTTCGAGGCGGTGGCCCGGCACGAGGTGGACGTCGAGCCGGGCACCATGACCTTCGCGTTCGGGCGACGCGGCTACTACCTGTACTGGCCGGAGCCCGGCGGCGGCACCCGCTGGGGGGCCAACCTGCCGTACGAGCGGCCGATGAGCCTGGTCGAGGCCCGCGCGGTGCCGGCGGCGCGGTGGCTGGACACGCTGCGCACCAGCTACGGCGACGACGACCCGGGCCGGGAACTGATCGCGACCAGCAACGCCGACGAACTCCAGGTCGTCGGCGCGTTGCAGATCATGCCGCCGGTGCCGCACTGGCACCGGGGGCGGATGGTGCTGGTCGGCGGTGCGGCGCACGCGCCGTCGAACAGCTCCGGTCAGGGCGCTTCGCTGGCCATCGAGAGCGCCGTGCAGCTCGCCCGCTGCCTGCGCGACCTGCCGGACGTGTCGTCGGCGTTCGGCGCGTTCGAACGGCTGCGCCGCGCGCGGGTGGAGAAGGTCGCCGCCCGGGCGGCGCGGATCAACCAGGCCAAGGCGCCGGGGCCGGTCGCTCGGACGCTGATGCCGCTGCTCATGCCGCTGCTGATGCGCACCGCCATGGACCCGGAGAAGACGGTCGCCGACGAGCAGCGGTACGTCATCGACTGGGACGCCCCGGTCACGGCGGAACCCGCGCTGCGCTGAACTCGGGGCGCGGGGTGGCCCACCAGCCACCCCGCGCCCACCGGGTTCACGCCCCGGCGGCGGCCACCGCGGTGCGGGCGACCAGCGCACGGCGCAGGTCATCGTCGGCGTCGGTGACCACCCGACGCAGGCCGGGGACCAGGTCGTCGCGGGCAAGCAGCGCCGCGGCCGCCTCCCGGGTCGGCTGCGCCACGGCGTAGCGGGGGAACGCCAGAGCGGCGACCCGGTCGGCCGTCCAGGGAGTACGCCGACGGGCGGCGGCGGGCATGTCCGCGAAGTACCGCTCGACGTACGCGGCCGTCAGCTCGGCCTGCTCGGGCTGCCAGAACCCCTCGGCGGTCGCCTCCAGCAGCCGGTTGGACAGCTCGGCGTCCCGCACGATGATCTCCCACGCCGCCTGCTTCGCGGCCGGGTCGGGCAGGGCGGCACGGCAGCCGGCCGCCCGCTCGGCGCCGGTGGCGCTCGGGTCGGCGGCCGCCTCGGCGGCGATCTCCGCCGCACCGGCCGCGCCCAGCACCACCAGCCGGCGCAGCACCGACCAGCGCAGCTCGGCGTCGACCTTCAGCCCGACCGGCACGTCGCGGCCGGCGAGCCAGCCGGTGAGCAGGTCCGCGTCGATGGTCGCGGCGATCCAGCCGCGTGCGGCGGCAAGCTGCAACGACTCCCCCGCCGGCGCGCCGTCGAGCAACTGCCGGCACGCCCCGGCGACCCGGGCCAGCGCCGCGGACCGGGTCAGCGGGTCGAGATAGCGGTCGACCAGCGACCGGCTGAGGGTCAGCACGTCCTCCGTGATGATCACCTCGGTCTCGGCCGGCAGCGCGGCGACCATCAGGTCGACCAGGCCGGTGACCGGCCGCTCCCCGTCGGTCGCCGCGTCCAGAGCCTCGCTCCACAGCACCGCCCGCGCCAGCGGGTCGGCCAACCCGGGCAGCACCAGCGGCACGGCGTCCGCCGACGCCGCGTCGAGGCGCACCTTGGCGAAGGTGAGGTCGCCGTCGTTGGGCAGCAGCAGCCGCGCCGCCGGGGCGCCGGTCAGCCCGTCGAGCACGGTCCGCCCGCCGTCGGTGGCCGGATCGAGGTCCACCTCGTCGCGCTCCACCGTGCCGTCCGCCGCGTAGCGGCCCACCCCGATCCGGTGCGGGCGCAGCACCGGGTGCGACTCGGGCGCGGTCTGCACCACGGCCACCTCGGTGTAGCGGCCGTCGGCGTCGACGGCCACCTCGGCGCGCAGCGTGTTGACCTGCGCCCGGCGCAACCACAGCTCGGCCCAGCCGGACAGGTCACGGCCACTGGCGGCGGAGAGGCTGGACAGCAGCTCGGCGAGGGTCGCGTTGCCGAAGCGGTGCGCGGCGAAGTGCGCGTTCAGGCCGGCGAGGAACGCCTCGTCGCCGAGCCACGCGACCAGCTGCCGCAGCACGCTGGCGCCCTTGGCGTACGAGATGCCGTCGAAGTTGAGCAGGCCCTCGTCGGCGTCGGCCACCTCCTCCGGCGCGACCGGGTGCGTGGACGGGCGCTGGTCGGCGGCGTACCCCCAGGCCTTGCGGCGCATCGCGAAGGTGGTCCACGCCTGGTCGAAGCGGGTCGCCTCGGCGGTGACCCGGGTGCCCAGGTATTCAGCGAACGACTCGTTCAGCCACAGGTCGTCCCACCAGCGCATGGTGACCAGGTCACCGAACCACATGTGCGCCATCTCGTGGGCGATGGTCGTCGCCCGCAACTCCCGCTGCGTGTCGGTGACCGCCGAGCGGAAGACGTAGTCGTCGCGGAAGGTGACGATGCCCGGATTCTCCATCGCCCCGGCGTTGAACTCGGGCACGAACGCCTGGTCGTACTTGCCGAACGGGTAGCGCTCGGTGAAGAGCTGGTGGAACCGGTCCAGGCACTGCCGGGTGACGGTGAAGATCTCCTCGGCGTCGGCGTCCAGGTGCTCGGCCAGCGACCGTCGGCAGTAGATGCCCAGCGGCACGCCGTCGTGCTCGGCCCGCCGCACGTGGTACGGACCGGCGATCAGCGAGAAGAAGTACGTGGCCAGCGGCGCGGTCGGCGCGAACTCCCAGCGCCCGGGGGCGGGGTTGGCGGCCACCTCGGCGTTGCTGGCGACCGTCCACTCCGGCGGGGCGGTGACCGCGAGGGTGAACGACGCCTTCAGGTCGGGCTGGTCGAACGCGGCGAAGATGCGCTGCACGTTGTCCAGGAAGGTCACCGCGTAGAGGTAGGTCTCGCCGTCGGCCGGGTCGACGAAGCGGTGCATGCCCTCGCCGGTGTTGGAGTACGCCATGTCCGCCTCGACGACCAGGGTGTTCTCCGCGCCCAGGTCGGTCAGCGGGAGCCGGTTGTCGGTCAGCACGTCGGGGTCGACGTCGCGGCCGTTGAGGCGGACCGCCAACAGCGTGACGGGCTTGACCTCGGCGAAGGTCGCGGTGCCGGGGGTCGCCCGGAACCGGATCTCGACGCGGGAGCGGAACAGCTCACCGCCGCCGGTCAGGTCGAGGTCCACCTGATAGGACTCGACAGTAATCGCCGCGCCACGCGCGGTCGCCTCTACACGGGTCAGGCTCGGCATCCGCTTATCCTGCCCGATGAGGATCCGCACGCGGTCACCACACGACCCTCGGCACTGGAGGAAAGAACCATGGCGCAGCACCCCAAGGGCGACTTCGACCTCTCTCGGGCGGTCTGGCAGCGGGCCGACGGGGACACCTCCGACAGCGCCGTCGAGGTCGCCTTCGTCGACGACCTGATCGGGATGCGCAACTCCGCCGAGCCGGAGGGGCCGGTGCTGGTCTTCACCCAGGCCGAGTGGGACGCGTTCGTCGCCGGCGCGCAGGACGGCGAGTTCGACCTGGACTGACTGCCCGCGACACCCCCACATCGCCGACCCGGGGCGGGCCGTGAGCCGCCGGTCAACCATCGGCGGGGCCGTCGCCATCGCCCCAACCGAGGCCGCCGGGGCCCGGGGCGTGGTGGAAACCGGGATGGTCGGCCACGTCGACGCAGCGCTCCCCGTCGGGGCCGATCGCACCGCAGAACAGCCGCTCGGCCCGGTGCCACGCGTCGGCCGGCGACACGGCCGACGCGCCGAGCGCCAACTCCGGGCGGAGCAGGCTCAGCGCCTCCGCGTACCCCACTGCCAGCTCGCGGGCGTCGGCCGCACCGGGCGCGGCGAAGCCCAGGTGCACGGTGAAGAACCGGTGCGGCCGGGAGGGCCGCCGGGGCGGCCCGATCAGCGCACCGATGTCCCGGCCCTCGCCGAGGCGCCCGGCCGCCCTCCGCTGGCGCCAGTACGGCGATCTGTTGTCCCGCATCCGCCCTCCCCCGTGCTCGCTGGGTGCGGGCCGGCCGCGACACCGGCCGCCCGCCCGGCGCCTCGCTGATGCCGGCCACCCACCGACAGCCAACCAGGTTCCCGCGCCGCTGGGAGGGGCCAGCGAACGCCGATCCGGTGGCCACGGTGACACGGCCGTCCGGCGCACGCGGCACTGCTGCCACAGCCGGATTCAGGAGCGCTGACCTGGGTAGACGCACCGGGCAGAGCAGACCCGGCCGGCGGCAGCGGCCGCCACGCGCGCGTGAGGAGACCCGATGGCGACCATGCCGGCCGACCGCAGCCCGGACAGCACGCTCGCGTTCCTCCGCGCCGGCTACCGGTTCATTGGCGAGCGCTGCGACCGGTACGGGAGCGACCTCTTCCAGACCCGGATCCTGCTGGCACGGACCATCTGCCTGCGCGGTCGGCCGGCGGCGGTGCTATTCTACGACAACGAGCGTTTCCAGCGGCGGGAGGCGATGCCGCTGCGGGTACAGCGGACCCTGACCGGCCGGGGCGGCGTGCAGGGGCTGGACGGGCCGGAGCACCGGGACCGCAAGGCGATGCTCATGTCGATCATGACGCCGACCGCCATCCGGCGGCTCGGCCAGCTCTTCGACGACGAGTGGCAGGCCCGAATCCCGGCCTGGGAGGGCACCACACCGGTGACGCTCTACGACGAGCTGGGCCGGCTGCTGACCCGGGTGGTCTGCGCCTGGGCCGGGGTGCCGCTGCCGGCGTCGCAGGTCGACCGCCGCAGCGTCGAGCTGCACGCCATGATCGAGGGCCCGGCGATGGTCGGTCCCCGGCACTGGCGGGGGCTGCTCGCCCGCCGCCGCGCCGAACGCTGGATCGCCGACATCATCGAGCGGGCCCGCGTCGGCACCCTGTCGGTGCCGGCCGGCAGCGCGCTGGACGTGATCGCCGAGCACCGGGACGCCCGCGGCGCGCTGCTCCCCCGCCGGATCGCCGCGGTCGAGCTGCTCAACGTGCTGCGGCCGACGGTCGCCCTGGACCGGTTCATCGTGTTCGCCGCGCTCGCCCTGCACGACCATCCGGGCTGGCGGCAGCGGGTGCGCGGCGACGACGAGGCCACCGAGCAGTTCGTCCAGGAGGTCCGCCGCTACTACCCGTTCTTCCCCACCGCCGCCGCCCGGGTCCGCCGCTCCTTCGACTGGGAGGGCCACCACTTCCCCCGGGGCCGGCGGGTGCTGCTCGACCTGTACGGCACCAACCACCACCCGACGCTCTGGCCGGAGCCCGAGCTGTTCCGCCCGGAGCGGTTCGCCGGCCGCCCCGTGGACCCGTTCGCACTGATCCCGCAGGGCGGCGGCGGCCACTGGACCGGGCACCGGTGCGCCGGTGAGTGGATCACCATCGACCTGATGAAACGGGCGGTCACCAACCTCACCCGCGCCATGCGCTACGAGGTCCCGCCACAGGACCTGGCGCTGGACCTGCGCCGGATGCCCGCACTGCCCCCCAGCGGCCTCACCCTCACCAACGTCCGCCGCGCCGCCTGACTCCCCGCCCGGTTTGACCTGCCGGATCGCGGGCACGTGCTGCGCGCGGCCGTCCGACCCTCGGCCGCCGACCGCCCGTCCGGGAGGCACCCTTGCCGTTCGACACGAGCGAGTACGGCCGGCACGGCCGCCCGCCGCTTTCCCGCCCGTCGGTGCCGGCGTGAGCGCGCCGACCCGCCGGACCGGCGCACCCGGCGACCGGCATCCGCGCGAGGCCCGGCTGGTCGCAGGCGACCCCGGCCGCCGACCCCCACTGCCGATGGCGTACGTGCTGCCGCTGCGCTGGACCGTCGACACCGGCCTGGCCGAGCTGACCGACTACCTGCGCTGGCTGGCCGGCCGCGTCGAGGTGATCGTGGTAGACGGCTCCCCACCGGACCTCTTCGCCCGGCACGCCGCGGCGTGGCACGGGCTGGTCCGCCGGCACCTCCCGCCCGACCCCACTCTGCGCGGGCTGAACGGCAAGGTGACCGGAGTGCTCACCGGCGTCCAGGCGGCCGGCCACGAACACGTGGTGATCGCCGACGACGACGTCCGGTACGACGAGGCCGGGCTGCGCGCGGTGCACCGGCTGCTCGGTCGGGTGGATCTGGTCCGCCCGCAGAACTACTTCGCCCCGCTGCCCTGGCACGCCTGGTGGGACACCGGTCGGATTCTGCTCAACCGGGCGCTCGGCGCGGACTACCCGGGCACCCTGGCCGTGCGCCGCAGCACCTTCCTGGGCATGGGCGGGTACGACCCGGACGTGCTCTTCGAGAACCTGGAGCTGATCCGCACCGTGCGGGCGTACGGCGGCACCGAGGCCGCCCCGGCCTGGCTGTACGTTCGCCGGCTACCGCCGGACGCCGCGCACTTCCGCCGCCAGCGGGTCCGCCAGGCGTACGACGATCTGGCCCAGCCGGCCCGCCTGTTGACCTCGCTCGCGGTCCTGCCGGCGCTGGCGGCGGCGGTCGCGGCCCGCCGGCCCGGGCTGCTGCTCGGTGCGGCGGCCGGCACCGTCGCCCTGGCCGAACTGGGCCGCCGCCGCGCCGGCGGCGACACCGTCTTCCCGCCGAGCACCGCGCTGGCGGCTCCCCTCTGGCTGCTGGAGCGCGGCATGTGCGGCTGGCTCGCCGTCGGTCAGCGGTTCCTGTGCGGAGGCGTCCGCTACGGCGACACGCGAGTCCGCCGCGCCGCCCACTCGACCCGGGCGCTGCGGCCCCGCTGACAACGCGACAGCTCGCGGACACCGGGGGGTGGCCGCGAGCTGTCCGGGTGGTACGGGGTCAGGAGCCGACCTGGTGGCGGGCCTGCTGGGCCTGGTCCTTGACGTCCTGCGCGGCCGACCTGCTGTCGTCCTTGACCGCGTGCACCGCGTCCTGGGCGGTGGACTTCACCGACTCGGCGGCCTGCTGGGCCGGCTCGCGCAGCTCCTCCTTGAGCTCGCTGGCCACCTCGCCCAGCTTCTCCTTCACCGCCCCGCTGTGCTCGCTGACCTTCTCCTTGAGCTGGGTCGCGGCCTGCTGCTCCCGGCGGGTGGCCGGAATCAGCGACGAGGCGAGCCAGCCGACGCCGAACGCGATCAGGCCGGCGGCCAGCGGGTTGCCCTCGGACTTCTGCCGGATCACCCGGGGTGCGCTGTGGGCGGCGTCGCTGACGGTGGAGGCCGCCGAGTGCGCGGCGTCGCTGACGCTGGAGGCCGCCGACGAGGCACGGTCGCCCACCGAGTGGGCGGCGTGGCCGGTGCCGTGGCCGAGGTCAGACGCGGTTCCCATGACCTTGTCCCTCACATTCTGCAGCGCGGAGCGGGCCCGCTGCTTACGGTCGTCGACGATCCGGCTGGGGCTGACCTTGTACGCCAGCGCGTCCACGTCGGAGCTCAGGCTGTTGCGGGTGGCTTCGATCTCCCGGCGGATCTGGTCGGGATCGGTGCTCATCGGGTGACTCCCTCCGGGTGGGGCTTGAGCGCGTCGGGGATCCGCTGCACGCTGTCGTTGGTCTGCTTGAGCCCGCGTACGTGCTGGGCGTTCTTCTTGGCCATGGAGTAGAGGACACCGGCGACCACGGCCCAGATCACGGCCACGATCAGCGCGGCCAGGCCGGAGTCCATGACGTTGTCCAGGAACTGCCACACGGCGATGGACACGAAGAGCGCCACCATGTAGCCGCCGAAGCCGGCGCCGCCGAAGAGCCCGGCGGCCTTGCCGGCCTTCTTGCCCTCCTGGCGGATCTCGGCCTTGGCCAGCTCGACCTCCTGGCGCATCAGCGTCGACAGGTCGCTGGTGACCTGGCGCATCAGCTCACCGAGCGAGCTGCCCTTCACCTCCGCCGCGGTGTGCGGGGCACCCGCGTCGGGGTGGTAACCGGAGTCCAGGCCGGACCCCTGCGTCGGCATCGTCATGCCGTCGCCTCCCTTCGGATGACTCGATGGCTCACGGGCGGGTGGTGCCGCTGGACGGGACACCGGGCAGCGGGTCGGTCTGGTCCACCGGCGGCAGCGGCTGCCCGGTGCCGGTCGGCTCGGCGTACCCGCCGGGGGTCGGCTCGGCGTAGGTGCCGGGGGTCGGGTCGAGGTAGCCGGCCGGCGGGACGGCGTCCGGCACCGCGCGGGGCGCCGGCGGCGTCGGGATCACCGCGGTCTGCTCCGGGTCGTACGCCCCGCCGCCGCGGTAGGTCGAGGAGCCGTTGCCGGAGTCGTCACCGGCGGAGGAGATGCTGCGGGTCAGGCGACCGGCGAGCACGCCGAGCACCGCCGCGCCGACCAGGAAGGTGCCCGGGTTGCGCCGCGCGTAGTCGCGTACCTCGGTGATCAGGTCGCCGGGCTCACGCTCCTCGAGCCAGCCGGCCACGCCGTGCACCCGGTCGGCGGCCTGGCGGGCCAGCTCGCTCACCGGGCCGGCCTGGCCACCCTGCTCGGCCATCGAGCGCATCTCGTCGGCGAGCGAGCGCAGCCCGCCGGCCGCGCGGCGCTGCTGCTCGCCGGTCTGGCTGGCGAGCTGGTTGCGCGCCTCGCCGTAGAGGTTGCGGGCCTGCCGGGCCGCCTCACGGCCGACCTCGGTGCCCTGCTCCTTGGCGGTCTGGGCGACCGCGCCACCGGCGTGCGCGGCCTCAGACCCGACCTGGCGGGCCTGGTCGCGGACGCCTCCGCCGTTGGTCGACTCCTGCCCGTACGTGGAAGACGTGGGTGACAGATCGTAAGTCATGATTTCCCTTCCGCTCGGAAAGTCGTCGCGGTTGTGCTGGGGGGATGCCGCCGCGCTGCCGCGGCCGCTGACGAATCCCTACCCTGCGTTCCGGCTTCCATGCCTCTTCGTGCATTTCTCTGCGCGGTCGACGGGAACGACTTCAAAATGGAGGATCGTCGGGCTGCGTCACGTCGCCGCCGCGGACAGTGAAGTTCGCGGGGCCGGCAGATCCACGGAGGGGGCAGCGATGGCACGAGACGCGCGAGGTGGCCGATCAACCGGCCACCGGCCGCGGGTGCAGGCTGCCGCGCTGATCCTGGCCGGGGCCTTCCTGCTGATCGGCGTCCTCGGCTTCATCCCCGGCATCACCACCGACTACGGCGAGCTGCGCTTCGCCGGGCACCACTCGGAGGCCCGGCTGCTCGGGCTGTTCCAGGTGTCGATCCTGCACAACGCCGTACACCTGCTGTTCGGGCTGGTCGGCCTGGTGCTGGCGCGCAGCGTCGGCGGCGCCCGGCTCTTCCTGGCCGGCGGCGGTGCGGTCTATCTCGCCCTCTGGCTGTACGGGTTGGGGATCGAGGCGATCGACGAGGAGGCCGGGGCGAACATCCTGCCGATCAACGCCGCCGACAACTGGCTGCACCTCGCGCTCGGCTTCGGCATGCTCGCGCTCGGGCTGCTGCTCTCCAACCGGGCCGGCACCGGTGGGCGCCTGGACACTCCGATCGACCGGCCCTGACCTGGCGGTGCGGCGGTTTGGCGGTCACCTGGGCAGGGGTACCTGAGGGTCGATTCGCGAAAGAGGTGCGACATGCCCCGCTGGCTGCGCGACATCGCACTGCTGCTGGTCTTCGTCGGCTCGTTCGTCGGCCACCTGCTCGGCGGCACCGCCGCGTACAACCAGGAGCAGGCGTTGCAGAGCGGGGCACCGCCGATCGGGGTGTGGGACTTCCTCGGCACCAGCGACTTCTGGTTCCAGTCCATGCAGAACTGGCAGAGCGAGTTCCTCGCCGTCGGCGCCCTGATCGTGCTGAGCATCGTCCTGCGCCAGCACGCCTCGCCGGAGTCGAAGCCGGTCACCGTCGCGCACGCCAGCACCGGCGCCTGAGCGCCGGGCCGTCAGGCCGCGACGGGCAGCCGCTTGGCGAAACAGACGCTGTACGGGTTGTGCACGTACTCGCCGTAGACCGGGATCCGGTCGTAGCCGCACGAGGTGTACAGCCCGATCGCGGCCGGCAGGTAGGTGCCCGTCTCCAGGCAGACCACCGAGTGCCCCCGCTGGAACGCCAGCTCCTCCAGCGCGGCGAGCAGCTGGCGGGCGATGCCCCGACCCCGGTACGCCGGCCGGACGTACATCCGCTTGACCTCGCCGGTGGCGGCGTCGATCGACTGGAGACCACCGCAGGCGACCGCCCGGCCGTTCACCACCACCGCGAGGTAGCGGATGTCGTCGTGGGTGACGGTGACCTGCCCGTCCAAGCCGCCGTCGGCCTCGCGCAGCTCACGCTGCTGCGCGAGGACCAGGGCGGCGATCTCCGGATCGATGGCGGGCCGAGCTTCGATCAGCATCACCCCACGTTAGGGGCGGTGGATTTCGCGGAGGTTTCCGGCAATCAACCCGATCACGGAGCGCAACGGGCTATTCGGCGTCGTCCTCGTCGTCGATGTCGTCGGACGCGTCCGCACCCACCTCGTCGGCCGAGCGCACCCGGCGGGCCTTGCGGGCGGCGAGCCGCTCCGCCGCCGACGCCCGGTTCGACTTCTCCTCCAGCCGGACGTCGGTGCCCCGGTTGCCGGGCGTGAACTCCACACCGGCGTACAGCGTCGGCTGCCAGTCGAACTCGCGCTCGCCGATCCGGACCAGGTCGCCGGGCTGCGCGCCGGCCTTGGCCAGCTTGTCCTCCACCCCGAGCCGGGCCAGCCGGTCGGCCAGGTAGCCGACCGCCTCGTCGTTGTCGAAGTTGGTCTGCTTGACCCACCGCTCCGGCCGGACGCCCCGGACGGTGAACGATCCGTCGGCCTCGGCCGTGATGGTGAAGCCCTCGTCGTCCACGGCCATCGGCCGGATCACGATCCGGGTCGGCTCGGCCGGCGGCGCCGCCTTGCGCTGCGCGTCGACCAGGTCGGCCATCGCGTAGGTGAGCTCCTTGAGCCCCTCCCGGGTGGCCGCGGAGACCTCGAACACCCGGTAGCCGCGCTCCTCCAGGTCGGGGCGGACGATCTCGGCGAGGTCGCGGCCGTCCGGCACGTCGACCTTGTTCACGGCCACCAGCCGCGGCCGGTCGGCCAGCCCGCCGTACTCGTTCAGCTCGGCCTCGATGGTCTCGATGTCGGCGACGGGGTCGCGGCCCGGCTCCAGCGTCGCCGAGTCGATGACGTGCACCAGCACGGCACACCGCTCGATGTGCCGCAGGAACTCCAGGCCCAGCCCCTTGCCGGTGGCCGCGCCGGGGATCAGGCCGGGCACGTCGGCGACGGTGAAGGTGTGGTTGTCCACCCGGACCACGCCGAGGTTGGGCACCAGGGTGGTGAACGGGTAGTCGGCGATCTTCGGCTTGGCGGCGGAGATCACCGAGATCAGCGACGACTTACCGGCCGACGGGAAGCCCACCAGGCCCACGTCGGCGACGCTCTTGAGCTCCAGCACGACGTCCAGGTGGTCGCCGGGCTCACCCAGCTCGGCGAAGCCGGGAGCCTTGCGCTTGGCGTTGGCCAGCGAGGCGTTACCCCGCCCGCCGCGCCCGCCGCGGGCCACCTCGAAGGTGGTGCCGGCGCCGACCATGTCGGCCAGCACGGTGCCGTCGAGGGTCTGCACCACGGTGCCGTTGGGCACCTTGAGCACCAGGTCGTGGCCGTTGGCCCCGTCCCGGTTGGACCCCGCGCCACCCTTGCCGTTGTCGGCCTTGACGTGCGGGCGGAAGTGGAAGTCGAGCAGCGTGGTCACCTGCGGGTCGACCACCAGGGACACGCTGCCGCCGTGCCCGCCGTTGCCGCCGTCCGGCCCACCGAAGGGCTTGAACTTCTCGCGGTGGATCGAGGCACAACCGTGCCCGCCATCGCCGGCCTGCAGATGCAGAACGACCCGGTCAACGAACGTCGCCACGGCGTCAATCCTTCCAGCGAGGTCCGACCCCGCACTGCGAAAAAAGCGAAGCGGGCCGGGACCCGGAGGTCCACGGCCCGCGATGCCTGAGAGCTACTGCTGCGGAACGATGCTGACGGTCTTGCGACCGCGCTTGGTGCCGAACAGGACCGAACCGGCGGACAGCGCGAACAGCGTGTCGTCGCCGCCACGGCCGACCAGGTCACCGGGGTGGAACTTGGTGCCGCGCTGCCGGATGATGATCTCACCGGCGCTGACAACCTGACCACCGAAGCGCTTCACGCCGAGTCGCTGGGCCGCAGAGTCACGGCCGTTACGCGAGCTGGACGCACCCTTTTTGTGAGCCATTGGAGGACGACCTACTTCCCGCTGGAGATGCCGGTCACCTTGACCTGGGTCAGCGGCTGGCGGTGACCCTGGCGCTTGTGGTAGCCGGTCTTGTTCTTGAACTTGTGGATCTTGATCTTCGGGCCCTTGGTGTGCGCGGCAATCTCGCCGGACACCGCGACCTCGGCAAGCTTCGCCGCGTCGGTCACCAGGTCGTCACCGTCGACGAGGAGCACCGCGGTGAGCTTCACCGCGTCACCGGGAGCACCGGTGAGCTTCTCGACCTCGATCACGTCGCCCTCGGCGACCTTGTACTGCTTGCCGCCGGTCTTGACGATCGCGTACATCGGAGGCGGACTCCCTGTCGTTGAGGCTGCTGGCGGTCGTCCCCGCGGCGGCTCGCCGGGTAGCAGTGCACGGCGGCGCGGGCACACGGGAACTCGGCACACCAAAAGTGCGCCGCAGGCAAGAGTACGCCATCGTCGGCCCGGACCCCAAACCGGCCCGCCCTGGTCAGCGCGCGCAGAGCTGGTCGAGGCGCTGCTGGAGCCGGTCGAGCTCGGTCTCGTCGATCGACTCCACGTCCGCGCCGAGCGCGGCGACCTCGGAGCCGATGTCGGTGAGCAGGGTCTTGAGCTGCGGATCGGCCGCTCGGGCGGCCTGCTCCCGCAGGGCCGTCCGCCAGCCGGTCAGCGCCGCCTCGGCCCGCTCGCGTGCCGCCTCGGCCCCGGCGCTGTCCCCGGCACCCACCGCGGCGATCATCTGGCCCAGCTCCGCCACGTAGGTCTGGAGCGCGGTGGTGCCGGCCTGCTGTGCGGCGGCGCACACCTGTGCGTTGCCGCCCGCCGCGCCGCCGCCCACCGGCGCGCCGGTCGACCCCGCCGGCATACCGGTCGCCCCGCCGGAGGCGCCCCCCGTCCCGGTGGCCGCGCCGGGCCCCTCGGCGGGCCGGTCGGTGGAGCAACCCGCCCCGGCGGAGAGCGCGGTGACCAGCACGGTGACGGCGAGCAGACGACGCATCTTCTTCTCCTGACCGAGGGCTGCCGGTCGCGGACCAGGGTGGCCGGACCGGCGAAGTCCCTCCCCCGTCACTTTGCCGGGGAAGGGACCTCGTCAAACACCGGGCCGGTCAGGTTCTCAGGGGCGGGTCCGGCGACGGGCGCCACCGCGGCGGGAGCGACGACGGCCCGTGCCGCCCTCGCTGCTCTCCTCGTCGGCGTCGCCGTCGGCGAGCGCGTCCGGGTCGTCCGCGGCGGCCAGCCGGGCCGACTCACCCTGCTGGCTGTCGGAGACCGCCGGCGCCGCGGCGGTGTCCGACTCGTAGCGGGACAGGTCGTAGCCCATCGTGTCCACGTAGTCGGCGTCCGGCTCGGCGGCGCTGGTGTCGCTCTCGACGACCTCGGCAACCGCCTTCTCGGCCGGGGTGCCCTTGCGCGCCCGACGGCGGGACGACGCGCTGCCCTGCTCGGCCGCCGGGGCGGCGGCCACCGACGAGGCGACCGCCTTGACCTTCTCCCCCGCCCCGTTGGCACGCGGCTTCTCCGGCACCGGCTCGGTGTGGATGATGACGCCCCGACCCTTGCAGCACTCGCAGGTCTCGCTGAACGCCTCCAGCAGGCCCGCGCCGATCCGCTTACGGGTCATCTGCACCAGGCCGAGCGAGGTGATCTCGGTGACCTGGTGCTTGGTCCGGTCCCGGCCCAGACACTCGGTGAGCCGACGCAGCACCAGCTCGCGGTTCGACTCCAGCACCATGTCGATGAAGTCGATCACGACGATGCCGCCGATGTCGCGCAGCCGGAGCTGGCGGACGATCTCCTCCGCGGCTTCCAGGTTGTTACGGGTGACCGTCTCCTCCAGGTTGCCCCCGGAGCCGGTGTACTTGCCGGTGTTGACGTCGACGACCGTCATGGCCTCGGTACGGTCGATCACCAGCGAGCCGCCGGAGGGCAGGAAGACCTTGCGGTCCAGGCCCTTGATGATCTGCTCGTCGATCCGGTACTCGGAGAACACGTCGCTCGTGCCGACGTGCCGGCGCACCCGGTCGACCAGGTCCGGGGAGACGTGCGACAGGTACGACTCGACGATGTCGTACGACTGCTCGCCCTCGATCACCAGCTCGCGGAAGTCCTCGTTGAAGAGGTCCCGGACCACCCGGATGACCAGGTCGGGCTCCTCGTAGAGCAGCACCGGCGCACCGCCCTCGGCGGCCTTGGCCTGGATGTCCTCCCACTGCGCCTGGAGCCGCTTGACGTCGCGGGCCAGCTCGTCCTCGCTGGCGCCCTCGGCGGCCGTCCGGACGATCACGCCCGCGCCGTCCGGGACCAGCTTCTTGAGCACGTCCCGCAGCCGCTTGCGCTCGGTGTCCGGCAGCTTGCGGCTGATCCCGGAGGCGTTGCCGTTGGGCACGTAGACCAGGTGCCGGCCGGAGAGCGCGATGTGGCTGGTCAGCCGCGCGCCCTTGTGCCCGATCGGGTCCTTGGTGACCTGGACCAGCACCGAGTCGCCGGAGCGCAGCGCCTGCTCGATCGAGCGGGCACGCCCCTCCAGGCCGGTGGTGTCCCAGTTGACCTCGCCGGCGTACAGCACCGCGTTGCGACCCCGGCCGACGTCCACGAACGCCGCCTCCATGCTGGGCAGCACGTTCTGCACCTTGCCCAGGTACACGTTGCCGGCCATCGTGCCGGAGGAGTTGCGGGTGACGTAGTGCTCGACCAGCACGCCGTCCTCCAGGACGGCGATCTGGGTACGGTCACCGCGCTGGCGCACCGCCATCACCCGGTCGACCGCCTCCCGGCGGGCCAGGAACTCCGACTCGCTGAGGATCGGCGGGCGGGTACGGCGCTGCTCCCGGCCGTCCCGGCGGCGCTGGCGCTTGGCCTCCAGCCGGGTCGAGCCCGACACACCCTGCACCTCGTCCACGGTCCGGCGCGGCTCGCGGATCTTCACCACGGTCGGTACGCCGTCGTCGGCCGCACCCTCCGTGTCACCGGCACCCCGGCGGCGGCGACGCCGGCGGCGACGGGTCAGCCCGTCTCCGCCCTCGGACTCCTCGTCCTCGTCGCCCTCAGCCTCGGCGGTCTCTTCCTCCTCGGGGGCCTGCGCGGCCTCGTCG
Organism: Micromonospora sp. NPDC049301; assembly: GCF_040678715.1. Taxonomy (NCBI): domain Bacteria; kingdom Bacillati; phylum Actinomycetota; class Actinomycetes; order Micromonosporales; family Micromonosporaceae; genus Micromonospora; species Micromonospora sp. NPDC049301. Next base: position 595,722 of record NZ_JBFAQO010000005.1, read on the forward strand.
GACTCCTCGTCCTCGGCGTCGTCGGCACCGCCCTTGCCCCGGCCACGGCCACGGCGACCACGACGGCGGCGGCGACGCGCGGCGGCGCTGTCCTCGTCTTCCTCATCCGCCTCGGCGGCCTCGTCGGCCTCCTCGGTCGGCTCCTCCTCGGCCTCGATCGCCTCGACCGGCTCCACCGGCTCGGCGTCGCGGCGACCGCGCCGCCGCCGGCGGGACGGCTCGGCGGGCTCCTCGGCGGCCGGCTCCTCGGCGAACTGGGCGGGCTCCGCCGGCCGGGTCACCGGCACGGCGTCCGGCTGCGGGGCCATGAACAGCACGGTGGGCGCGGAGAGCGCCGCCCGCCGGCGCCGGGTCCGCGGCTGCTCCGGTTCGACGGCCTCGGCCGGCTCAATCGGCTCGTTGGCCACACCAGCCACGGCCACGCCGGGCGGCACATCGCCGGAGCGCTCCGGCTCGCCGACGGTCCGGGCCGGTTCGGCGATCGCCTCGGCCTCGTCCAGTTCCGCCTCCGCCTCGCGCAGGTCGGACTCCGCCGGCGACTCGGCGACCGGCTCCTCGACAGCGGCGGGCTCCTCGACAGCGGCGGGGGGCTCCTCGACGGCGGCCGGCGTGGCCTTCTTCCGCCGGGTGCGGGTCACCTTGACCGGGGGGACCACCTCGGCGGAGGCCTCCTCGGCGGAGGCCGCGACCAGCGGTTCCTCGGCGGTCTTCTCCACCGGAGTGGCCTTGCGGCGGCGCCGGGGGGTCTTCGGAGGGGTCTCCAGGTCGCCGGAGACCGGGGCGAAGACCTCCGCCTGCGGCGAGTCGTCGCTGCCGGCCCCCGGGGCGGACGCCTCGACCGGGGCCTCGGACTGCTCGGGTTGGTTGAGCGGGGCGGCCCGACGGCGGGTCGCCCGGGTACGCCGCGCGGGCGCGGCCGGCTCGGCGCTCTCCGCGCCGGACGGGTCCAGCGCGGCCGATCCGGCGGCGGAGGTGGGGTTCGCGACGGCAGCGCCGTCGGCGGTGGTGCTCTGGTCAGCGGTGTCGCCGGCCGGCTGTGAACCGGTCCGTTCGCCGCCCTCGGGCTCGTTCTCGAGCATGGACGTTCTCCAGTTCTGGCTGCCCCGGGCGCGGGTGAGCGCTGCCACGCAGGGTCGCCGCAAAAGTGTTTCCGCCGGGCGCGCGTGGTGCGCGACCGCCGAAGTCTGCCTGCCAGAGCACTGACCGTCGGTCAGTGCCCAACGATGGCTGCCCCGTCGCGATCCGCATCCAACGGATCCACGATCGCACCCTGCGCGGTCAGCGTGCCCTGAGCCAGCCGGGTCACCCGCGGCGAAACCGGCGGCTCCAGGTCGGCCACCACGCGGAGGCCGGAAAGGACGTCATCGGGCCGTACGGACGGGGTGACCTGCCGCACGACCAGTTCGAGTATCGCACACGGTACGGCCGGCGCCCCGGAAGGCGTCGGCGTCGACGCGAGGACATCGATCGAGATCACGGCCGCGCGGGCGTCGAAGGTGCGTCGGCCCTGCTTGGTCATCCGCTCGACCAGCACCTCGTCGGCGGCGGTGAAGGCGTCCACGGCGGCGCGCAGCACGGCGGGGTCGACCTCGGGCAGCTCGATGTGCCAATGCGACGCCTGGATCCGGTCCGGCAGGCTGCCCCCGTCGGCGATCACGGCGTCCAGCACGTCCAGCCCGGGCGAGAGCGCGGCGTCCAGCGCGGCCCGCAGCGCCTCCGGGTCGACCGGCGCCTGGAGGCCGATCTCCAGGTACTCCGCCTCGCTGGCCACCCCGGTGGGCGCGGCGCTGGCGTAGGAGATCTTCGGGTGCGGGGTGAAGCCCTGGGAGAAGGCGATCGGCACGCCGGCTCGGCGCAGCGCCCGCTCGAAGGCCCGGGCGAAGTCCCGGTGCGACGTGAACCGCAGCGGCCCGCGCTTGGCGTACCGGATGCGGACGCGCTGCACGACCGGCGCCTGCCCACCCTCCGGCTGTGGTTTCTTACTGATCGTCTCGCTCCTCGGAACTCAGCACCCGTTGATCATGAAGTTATTGTCGGCGACACGCCGTGCGGCTGGCAACAACTTCATGATCAACGCGGGCGACCGGGTGGGACCGGGTCAGGCGGTGGGGGTTTTGAGGCCCTTGATGGGGGTGAGGGGCAGGAGCTTCTTGCCGGTGGGGCCGATCTGGATCTCGGTATCCATCGAGGGGCAGACGCCGCAGTCGAAGCACGGGGTCCACCGGCAGTCGTCCTGCTCGAACTCGCCGAGCGAATCCTGCCAGTCCTGCCAGAGCCAGTCCTTGTCCAGGCCCGAGTCCAGGTGGTCCCAGGGCAGGACCTCCAGCTCGTCGCGCTGGCGGGTGGTGTACCAGTCGAGGTCCACCCCGAACGCGGGCAGCGTCTCGGCCGCCGCGTCCACCCAGCGCTGGTACGAGAAGTGCTCGCTCCAACCGTCGAACCGGCCGCCGTTCTCCCACACCTTGCGGATCACCGAGCCGACCCGACGGTCGCCCCGGGAGAGCAGGCCCTCGATCAGCGACGGCTCGCCGTCGTGGTAGCGGTAGCCGATCGCCCGGCCCAGCGAGCGGTCCGAGTTGATCGCCTGCTTGAGGATCTTGAGCCGGTGGTCGATGACCTCCGGGCGCTCCATCGGGGCCCACTGGAACGGGGTGTGCGGCTTGGGCACGAACCCGCCGATGGAGACCGTGCAGCGGATGTCCTTGGAGCCGGTGGCGGCCCGACCGGCCTTGATCACCTCGTGCGCCATGTCCGCGATCTCCAGGACGTCGGCGTCGGTCTCGGTGGGCAGGCCGCACATGAAGTACAACTTCACCTGCCGCCAGCCGTTGGAGTACGCGGTCACGACGGTGCGGATCAGGTCTTCCTTCGACACCATCTTGTTGATGACCTTGCGGATCCGCTCCGACCCGCCCTCCGGTGCGAAGGTCAGGCCGGTACGCCGCCCGTTGCGGGACAGCTCCTGCGCGAGGTCGATGTTGAAGGCGTCCACCCGGGTCGACGGCAGCGACAGCGACACGTTGGTGCCCGCGTACTGCTCGGCCAGGCCGGAGCACATGTCGCCGATCTCGGAGTGGTCGGCCGAGGAGAGCGACAGCAGCCCCACCTCGGAGAAGCCGGAGAACTCCAGCCCCTCGCGCACCATCTGCCCGACGGTCGTGATCGACCGCTCGCGCACCGGACGGGTGATCATCCCCGCCTGGCAGAAACGGCAGCCCCGGGTGCAGCCCCGGAAGATCTCCACCGCGTACCGCTCGTGCACCGTCTCGGCCAGCGGCACGAGGGGCTTCTTCGGGTACGGCCACGCGTCCAGGTCCATCGTCGTGCGCTTGTGCACCCGGAACGGCACGTCCGCCCGGTTCGGCACGACCCGCTGGATCCGCCCGTCGGGCAGGTAGTCCACGTCGTAGAAGCGCGGCACGTAGACGCTCTCGGTGCGGGCCAGCCGCAGCAGCAGCTCGTCGCGGCCACCCGGGGAACCCTCCGCCTTCCACTCCCGGACGATCGCGGTGATCTCCAGGACCGCCTCCTCGCCGTCGCCGAGCACGGCGGCGTCGATGAAGTCGGCGATCGGCTCCGGGTTGAACGCGGCGTGCCCGCCGGCCACGATCACCGGGTCGGCGTCCGTGCGGTCGGCGGCCAGCATCGGGATGCCGGCCAGGTCGATCGCGGTGAGCAGGTTGGTGTAGCCCAGCTCGGTGGAGAAGGAGATGCCGAACACGTCGAAGTCGCGCACCGGCCGGTGCGCGTCGACGGTGAACTGCGGCACGCCGTGCGTGCGCATCAGGTTCTCCAGGTCCGGCCAGACCGCGTACGTCCGCTCGGCGAGGGTGTCGGGCAGCTCGTTGAGCACCTCGTAGAGGATCTGCACGCCCTGGTTGGGCAGGCCCACCTCGTACGCGTCGGGATACATCAGCGCCCAGCGCACGGTCGCCGCGTCCCAGTCCTTGACCACCGCCCCCAGCTCACCACCCACGTACTGGATGGGCTTGGAGACCTGCGGGAGCAGCGGCTCCAGCCGGGGCCAGACGGAATTGGTCGCGGCCGCGCGCGGCGTCGTGGACGGGGCACTCATGATGCCCAAGGGTACGCGCCGCTCCGGCGGTCAGCGCGCGCACGCCGCCCATGACGCCGTACCGCCGCCGGTGGCGGTCAGCACGGGCCCCGCTGTGAAGCCCGGTCGCGACGGTGGCGGCGCGGTACTAACCTCGGACCGGCGCGAGAGGAGATTGCCGCGATGCCGGAGCCCCAGCCGGGAGCAGGCCGTCCGGCCGACGGGAGCACCCCGGGCACGGAGCCGGACCGCGATCCGGCGGTCGCCGACGAGCCGACCTCCCCACCCGTACCGCCGGACCAGCCGGACCTCTCGGACCAGCCGGACCCCTCGGACGAGCCGGAAGCACCGCGCCGGCCGCAACCACCGGACCAGCCGGACCCGCCGACCGACCGGACCGGCGGCGCCGGGACGGCCGGTGACGCCGACGGACCGGACGAGCCGCGCCCGACGGACGCACCCGCCGGCGCGGCCGACTCCTCCACCGCCGTCGACTCCCCTGCCGCCACGGCAGCCGAATCCGCCCCCACCGCGGCCGCCCCGCCGCCCCGCTGGAGCGGCTCGGCGCCGGTGCCGCCGCCGCTACCGCGCAGGCGGGCCTGGGGCGAGTCGGCCGAGCCGACCCCACCACCGCCCGTGCCGGACGAGCCGCCGGAGCACCGGACCCCGGTCGACCCGTGGGCCGGCGTGGACACCGGCGGCTGGGACCTGCCGCACGCCGAACTGCCCCCACTGCCCCCGACACTGCCCTACCCGGCGCCGCCGGCGACCCGGCAGTGGTCCGGTCCGCCCGCTCCCCCGGTCGGGCCGCACCCGGCGCCGCCCCCCGCCGTCCCGCCGCCGCCGGCCGCCCGGCCCACCCTGCCGGCCCGGCCGCCCGCGCCGCCGGTCCGGCCGGTGTCGCCTCCCGCGCCTCCGAAGCAGCGTCGGGGTCGGCGGTCGGCCGCGCCGCCACCGGTGACGCCGCCGCCGGGCTGGCAGGCACCCAAGGGGTACGTCCCGGTCCCGGTCCGCCGGCGACGCCGCTGGCCCTGGCTGCTGCTGCTCACTCTGGCCTGCTGCTGCGGGTGCCCGGCCTACTACGGGTTCCCCATCTCGGCGCAGTACCCGGCCCGGGCGGCACTGCCCGAACAGGTGGCCGACCTGAGCCTGCGCCAGGACGACGGCAGCGCGGAGGCCGCCCGACAGTTGGAGAACGAGGTACGCAAGGAGCACTGGCTGGCCGAGGACACGTTCGCCGGCGTCTACGCCACTGCGGACGGCAAGCGGGTGACGGTCTTCGGCGGCACCGGCTTCCGGCTGACCCCGGAGGCCGACGCGGACGCGGAGATCACCCGGCTCAGCGAGCGCTACGCGCTGGAGGCCCCCGAGACGGTGCGGACCGGCGTACGGGGCCGACACGAACGCTGCGCGGTCGGCCGGTCCGACAGCACCGACGTGGTGGTCTGCACCTCCGTGGACCACGGCAGCATCGCCACCGGGGTGTTCACCCGGCTCTCCGTCTCCGACAGCGCGGCCCTGCTGGACACCCTGCGCGGCCAGATCGTCCAGCCCCAGCAGAGCTGAGGACCAGGGCCCGTCAGGCGTCGCGGGTCGGGGCCGGGTGGGCGCGCGGCGGGGCGTAGCGGGGCACGTACTCCTGGCCGGTGAGCTTCTGGATCTCGCTCATCAGCTCGTCGGTCATCTGCCGCAGCGAGGTGCGGTCGTCCGGCCGGCCGGTGAAGTCCAGCGGCTTGCCGAACCGGACAGTGATCTTCGCGGTGCCGGGGCGGGGCACCCGGGCACCGATCGGCTGCGCCTTGTCCGTGCCGATCATGCCGACCGGGATGATCGGCACACCGGCGGAGATGGCCAGCCGGGCCGCGCCGGTCCGCCCCCGGTAGAGCTTGCCGTCCGGTGAGCGGGTGCCCTCCGGGTAGACCACCACCAGATCGCCACCCTTGAGCGCCGGGATGGCCGCGTCGAACGCGGACAGCGCCGCCCGCCCGCCGGCCCGCTCGACCGGGATCGCGCCCAGGCCGGTGAGGACGAACTTGGAGATGGCGCCCTTCACACCGGTGCCCTTGAAGTACTCCGACTTCGCCCAGAACGCCAGGTGCCGGGGCACGACCGTGCCGAGGAACAGCTCGTCGGCCACCGAGAGATGGTTGCCGGCGAAGACCGCGCCGCCGGTCTCCGGCACGTGTTCCAGCCCCTCCACGGTCGGGCGGAACGCCAACCGCAGCGTGGGCGCCACGGTGAGCTTGCCGATGGTGTAGAGCAGGGGCACTGGTCCTCCGGCAGATCAGGTGCGAACAGGCGGTGTCACGGTAGCGGACGCCGCCACCCTCCCCGGATGGAGGTGGCGGGGCGCCCGCACGATGGCGGTACGTGGTCGGGAAGGGGCCCTCCTCCACATCACGCGTTGCGAAGGGCCCCTTCCTCACCCACGGGTGGTCATACCCGGCGGACGACGACCGTCACCCGGTCACCCTCGCCGACCTCGCCGGCGAAGCCGTCGAGGCCCTCGGCGAAGTCGACGGAGTCGGCCAGCACCTCACCGGCGACGAAGTCCATGTACGCGGCCACCGCCGCGCGCACCTCCTCCGAGGCCGACACCGACACCACGATCCGGTCCGAGACGTCGAGGTCGGCGTCCCGGCGCGCCTGCTGCACCACCCGGACCACGTCGCGGGCCAGCCCCTCGGCGGCCAGCTCCGGGGTGACCTCGGTGTCCAGCACCACCACGCCCTCACCGCCGGGCAGCGGCGCGGAGTGCTCGGCGTCGGCGGCGACCAGGCGCAGCTCGTACTCACCCTCGGCGAGGGTGACGCCGGCGGCCACCGGGGCGCCGTCGACCAGCTCCCAGTCGCCCGCCTTGACCGCCTTGATCACCTGCTGCACCTGCTTGCCGACCCGCGGGCCGAGCGCCCGGGGCACCACCGTCAACACCTGCTCGCAGTACGCGGACAGCTCCGCGCTGAACTCCACCGTCTTCACGTTGACCTCGTCGGCGACCAGGTCGGCGAACGGGCGCAGCTGCTCCGCCGCCGGCGAGGCCACGGTCAGCTTCGACAGCGGCAGCCGCACCCGCAGGCCCTTGGCCTTGCGCAGCGACAGCGCCGCCGAGGCGACCGCCCGGGTGGCGTCCATCGCGGCGACCAGCTCGTGGTCGGCCGGGAACTCGCTCGCCTCCGGCCAGTCGGTCAGGTGCACCGAGCGCTCCCCGGTCAGCCCGCGCCAGATCTCCTCCGCGGTCAGCGGCGCCAGCGGCGCCACCACCCGGCAGAGCGTCTCCAGCACCGTCCACAGCGTGTCGAAGGCGTTCACGTCACCCGACCAGAACCGGTCCCGGGACCGACGCACGTACCAGTTGGTGAGCGCGTCCAGGTAGGACCGGACGGTGGCGCAGGCACCCGAGATGTCGTACGCCTCCATCTGCGCGCCGACCGTCGACACCAGCTCGTTCGTCTTCGCCAGCACGTACCGGTCGAGCAGGTGCGTCGAGTCGGTGCGGCGCCGCGCCTGGTGCCCGTCCGCGTTGGCGTAGAGCGAGAAGAAGTACCAGACGTTCCACAGCGGCAGCAGCACCTGCCGGACGGCGTCCCGGATGAGCGTCTCGGTGACCGCCATGTCACCGCCGCGCAGCACCGGCGAGGACATCAGCATCCAGCGCATCGCGTCCGAGCCGTACGCGTCGAAGACGTGGTAGACGTCCGGGTAGTTGCGCAGGCTCTTGGACATCTTGCGCCCGTCCGAGCCGAGCAGGATGCCGTGGCTCAGACAGTTGCGGAACGCCGGCCGGTCGAACAGCGCGGTGGCCAGCACGTGCATCGTGTAGAACCAGCCGCGGGTCTGCCCGATGTACTCGACGATGAAGTCACCCGGGTAGTGGTGCTCGAACCAGTCGGCGTTCTCGAACGGGTAGTGCACCTGGGCGAACGGCATCGAGCCGGACTCGAACCAGCAGTCCAGCACCTCCGGCACCCGACGCATCATCGACTGCCCGGTCGGGTCGTCCGGGTTGGGGCGGACCAGGTCGTCCACCGCCGGCCGGTGCAGGTCGCTCAGGCGTACGCCGAAGTCCCGCTCGATGTCGGCCAGGGAGCCGTAGACGTCGAGTCGCGGGTAGTTGGGGTCGTCGGACTTCCACACCGGGATCGGCGAGCCCCAGAACCGGTTCCGGCTGATCGACCAGTCCCGGGCATTGGCCAGCCACTTGCCGAACGAGCCGTCCTTGATGTGCCCCGGCGTCCAGTTGATCTGCTGGTTCAGCTCGACCATCCGGTCCCGGAACTGCGTCACCGCAACGAACCACGACGACACGGCCTTGTAGACCAGCGGGGTGTCGCAGCGCCAGCAGTGCGGGTACGAGTGGGTGTAGGTGTCCTGCCTGAGCACCACCCCCCGCTCCTTGAGCTCCCGGATCACCGGCTTGTTGACGTCGAAGACCTGCTCACCCTGGTACGGCGGGACCAGCGCGGTGAACCGGGTGTGGTCGTCCACGGTGACGATGGTGGGGATGCCGGCGGCGTTGCAGACGTTCTGGTCGTCCTCGCCGAAGGCCGGGGCCAGGTGCACGATCCCGGTGCCGTCCTCGGTGGTGACGAACTCCGCGCCCAGCACCTGGTAGGCGTTGTCCCCGGCCTGCTCGACGAGGAAGTCGAACAGCGGCGTGTAGCGGCGGCCGACCAGGTCGCGGCCGTACACCTTGCCGACCTGCTGGTATCCCTCCAGCTCCTTGGCGTACGCCCCGAGCCGCGCGGCACCCACCACGAAGCGGTCGCCGTCGCGTTCCAGCACCGCGTACTCGATGTCCGGGCCGACGGCGAGCGCCAGGTTGGACGGCAGGGTCCACGGCGTGGTGGTCCAGACGCCCAGCTTGACCGGCCCGCGCACCAGCTCCGGAGCGCTCTCGTCGGCGGTCAGCCCGAACCACACCGACAGGGTGGGGTCGTGCCGGTCCCGGTAGACGTCGTCCATCCGGGTCTCGGTGTTCGACAGTGGCGTCTCGCAGCGCCAGCAGTACGCCAGCACCCGGAAACCCTCGTAGATCAGACCCTTGTCGTGCAGGGTCTTGAAGGCCCACATGACGCTTTCCATGTAGTCCAGGTCGAGGGTCTTGTAGTCGTTGGCGAAGTCGACCCAGCGGGCCTGCCGGTTGATGTACCGCTCCCAGTCCTGGGTGAACTCCAGCACGGAGGTGCGGCAGGCCTCGTTGAACCGGGCCACGCCCAGGTCGATGATCTCCGCCTTGCTGGTGATGCCGAGCTGCTTCTCGGCCACCACCTCGGCGGGCAGGCCGTGGCAGTCCCAACCGAAGCGCCGCTCGACGTGCCGCCCGCGCATGGTCTGGTAGCGCGGCACCACGTCCTTGACGTAGCCGGTGAAGAGGTGGCCGTAGTGCGGCAGGCCGTTGGCGAACGGCGGGCCGTCGTAGAAGACGTACTCGTTCTTGCCGTCGTCGCCGGCCGGGCGGGCCTCCACCGACGCCTCGAAGGTCTTGTCGGCCGTCCAGTGCTCCAGCACCCGGCGCTCGACCGCGGGCAGGTCCGGGCTCGCCGGGACACCGGCGGCGGTCGGGTCGTGCAACGGATAGGCCATCGGGGGTCGCTCTCCTCGCAGCTCACTCATCGGTGGGTCTGCGAGGACGAGCGTCTCCGGGGACGCCTCGACGGCGCTCCCGGGTGGCCCGCGGTACCACCCCGCTTGGCGGTCAACGTGCGACCGCCCGCTCATTGGCCGGCTGTGACGGGCCGGACCCGTCCGGTTCTACTGGGCCGGTTGCCCGGCTGTTCTTCCGGAGGCTCACCGGTGATGGCCGGGTCATCGCCTTACGGTGTCCAACGATACTCGACCCGCCCACCGGTCCGCCGCCGAGTAATCCCGCCGGCGCCCATCCCGCGTCGATCATGAGGTTGGCGGGCGTGTGGATCTCCGCGGGCTCAAGCCCGGCCGGGGCGTGGTCCCCTGCCAGCTCGGCGCGGAGGACTGGTTCGGCCTCACCGAGCACGGCATGCTGACCAGCACCGTC
>NZ_JBFAQO010000006.1:0-148001 GCF_040678715.1 Micromonospora sp. NPDC049301
CACCGCCACGGCGGAGCCCACCGCCACGGCGGAGCCCACCGCCACGGCGGAGCCCACCGCCACGGCGGAGCCCACCATCACGGCGGAGCCCACCATCACGGCGGAGCCCACCATCACGGCGGAGCCCACCATCACGGCGGAGCCCACGACCACGGCGGAGCCCACGACCACGGCGGAGCCCACGACCACGGCGGAGCCCACCGCCACGGCGGAGCCCACCGCCACGGCGGAGCCCACCGCCACGGCGGAGCCCACCGCCACGGCGGAGCCCACCATCACGGCGGAGCCCACCACCACGGCGGAGCCCACGGCCACCCCGACGAAGAGCGAGTTGCCGGTCACCGGCACGTCGGCAGGCAGTCTGCTGTCCACGGCCATCCTCGGCCTGGGTGCCGTGGCGCTCGGTGCCGCGTTCATTGCCGTACGCCGTCGGCGGGACGCGGAGGGCTGATCGTCAGCACCGCAGCGGACACCGGACCGTCCGGCCGTGTCCCCGGGGCCCTCCTCGTCGAGGAGGGCCCCGGGCTACGCCGAGTCGCGCAGGATCAGCTCGGTGGGGAGCATGACCGCCGGTTCGATGGTCTCGCCGGCGGCCAGCCGGAGCAGCTGCCGGGTCATCCTCCGGCCGATCTCCACGATCGGCTGCCGGACGGTCGTCAGCGGCGGCTCGGTGTACGCGGCGGTCTCGATGTCGTCGAAGCCGACCACCGCGACGTCCTCCGGCACGCGCCGGCCGGCCTCCCGCAGCGTCCGCAGGGCGGCGTGGGCCATCAGGTCCGAGGCGGCGAAGACCGCGTCCAGGTCGGGGTGTTCGGTGAGCAGCCGGTGCATCGCCGCCGCCCCGGACTCCCGGGTGAAGTCCCCGATCGCGACCAGCTCGGGCATCCCCGCGTCGGCCATCGTGGTGCGGTAGCCGGTGAGTCGTTCGATCCCGGCCACCATGTCCTGTGGCCCGGCGATGGTGGCGATCCGTCGGCGACCGCTGTCGATCAGGTGCCGGACGGCCGCGGTCACCCCGCCGACGTGGTCGACGTCGACGTACGGCACGGGCACGTCGCCGAGCGGCCGGCCGCTGCACACCACCGGGATGCCGAGCCGGGCCAGCGTGCCGGGCAGCGGGTCGGCGCCGTGCAGCGAGGCGAAGAGCACCCCGTCGACGTGCCGTCCGGTGGTGAACCGTTCGACCCGGTGGTGCCCGGCCGGTGAGCCGGCCAGCATCAGCACCAGTTGCTTGTCGGCCGCCTCCAGCTCCTGGCTGACCCCCCGGATGATGCCGGGGAAGACCTGGTCGTCGGAGAAGACGCGGGTTGCCGCCTCCGGCATGACCAGGGCGATCGAGTCGGTGCGCTGGGTGACCAGGCTGCGCGCGGCCAGGTTGGGCACGTACCCCAGCTCGGCGACCGCCCGGTTGACCGCCTCCCGGATGGGCTGGGCGACGGTGGTGGAGCCGTTGACCACGCGCGAGACGGTGGCCCGGGACACCCCGGCCCGCGCCGCCACCGCCTCGAGCGTCGGCCGTTGCGCCGTCGTCATCGCGACTACCCCCCCGCTCGTCACAACCCGTTCCGGGAGATCACCTCCTGGTACCACCGGGCGCTGGCCTTCGGTGTGCGCCGCTGGGTCAGGTAGTCGACGTGCACGATCCCGAACCGCTTGCGGTAGCCCTCCGCCCACTCGAAGTTGTCCAGGAACGACCATACGAGATAGCCGCGCAGGTCCACGCCCCGGGAGATCGCCTCGTGCGCGGCACGCAGGTGTCCGTCGAGGTACGCGATCCGGTCCGTGTCGATCACCTGCCCCGGCCCGTCGGGCGAGTCGGCGCCCGGCTTGTCGGGGAAGGCCGCGCCGTTCTCGGTGATCAGCAGCGGCACCCCCGGGTAGTCGGTGGCGATCCGCTCCAGCAGGCGGGTCAGCCCGGCCGGTTCGATCATCCACTCCATGTCGGTGAGCGGCCCGGTCGGTGGCAGGAACTGCACGGCGCCCTCGGTGCCCGGGTACGCGCCACCGCCGCCCGCCCCGTCCGGCCGACCCGCGACGTAGCTGGGTTGGTAGTAGTTGATCCCGAGCAGGTCGATCGGTGCGGCGATCAGCTTCTCGTCGCCATCCCGGATGAACGTCGGCTCGACGATGCGCGCCACATGTTCCCGCACGTCGTCGGGGTAGCCGCCGGCCAGCAGCGGGTCGAGGAAGATCCGGTTGTGCAGGCCGTCGACCAGGCGGACCGCCGCCGCGTCCGCCGCGCTCTGCGGATCGGCCGGCCGCACGTCGGCCGGGTTGAGGGTGATGCCCACGCTGCGCGCTCCGGCCGCCCGCAGCGCCCGTGCCGCCAGGCCGTGCCCGAGCAGCAGATGGTGTACGGCCGTGAAGGCCGCCGCCGGATCCTGCTCGCCCGGGGCGTGCACTCCGTTGCCGTACCCGAGGTACGCCGAGCACCACGGCTCGTTGAGCGTGGTCCAGACGTCCACCCGGTCGCCCAGCCGGGCGTACACCGCCGTGGCGTACGTGGCGAAGTGCTCGGCGGTGTCCCGGTTGGTCCAGCCGCCCCGGTCGCCCAGTGTCTGCGGCAGGTCCCAGTGGTAGAGGGTGACGATCGGGTCGATCCCCCGGTCGAGCAGCGTGTCGGTGAGCCGGTCGTAGAAGTCCAGCCCGCGCGGGTTGGCCGGGCCGGTGCCGTCCGGCTGGATCCGTGGCCAGGCCACCGAGAACCGGTACGCCCGCAGCCCCAGCTCGGCCATCAACGCCACGTCGTCGGCGTACCGGTGGTAGTGGTCGCAGGCGACGTCGCCGGTGTGGCCCTGGTACACCTTCCCCGGTGTCCGGCTGAAGGTGTCCCAGATGGACGGGCCGCGTCCGTCGTCGCGGGCCGCGCCCTCGATCTGGTACGCGGCGGTGGCCGCTCCCCAGAGGAAGTGCTCGGGAAACCGGAGTTCATTCACGCCTTGACCGCACCTTCCATGATCCCGCCGATGATCTGCCGGCCGAACAGCACGAAGACCAGCAGCAGGGGCAGCGTCGCGATGGCCGTCCCGGTGAACACCTGCGACATGTCCTGGTAGTACCCGTCCGACAGCGCCCGCAGGGAGAGCTGCACGGTCGGGTTCGCCGGGTCGTTCAGCACAGCGTACGGCCACAGGAAGTCGTTCCACGTGGTCATGAACGTGAGCAGGCCGAGCACGGCGGCGGCCGGGCGCAGCGCGGGCAGCACCACGTGCCAGAAGACCCGGGCGGTGCCGCAGCCGTCCATCCGGGCGGCCTCGATCAGCTCGTCGCTGACCGCCTGGCCGGCGTACTGCCGCATCATGAACACCCCGAACCCGGTGACCAGCGCCGGCACGATCACCGCGGGCAGCCGGTCGTTCCACTGCAGCCGGGTCATCAGCATGTACAGCGGGATCACACCGAGCTGCGTCGGCACCATCATGGTCGCGATGACCACCAGCAGCAGCGCGTTGCGGCCGCGGAACCGCAGCTTGGCGAAGGCGAAGCCGGCCAGGCTGGCGAAGAACACCACGGAGACGGTCACCGTACCGGCCACGATCGTCGAGTTGATCAGGCCGGTCAGGAAGTACGCGTCGGTGTTGTCGAACAGTCGGGAGATGTTGGCTCCCAGGTTGCCGCCCGGTGTGATCGGCGGCGGCAGCTGGCCCATGGCGTCGCTGGACCGGCTGGCCACCACGAACATCCACCAGATCGGGAAGATCGACATCCCGGCGGCGACCACCAGGGCCAGGTACGTGAGCGGGCTGGCCCGCCAGAGCCGGCTCATCGGGCCGCTCCCTTCCGGTCGTCCGGTCCGCCGCCCAGCCGGCGCAGGACCAGTACGTTGACCGCCGCGACGATGGCGATGAGCGCGAAGAGCAGCCAGGCCACCGCCGAGCCGTACCCGAAGTTGTAGTGCGGCGCGAAGGCGTTCTCGAACATGTACATGGTCACGGTCTGCGACTCGCGCAGCGGTCCGCCGCGAATCGGGTTGGTGCCGGAATGGAACAGCCGGGGCTCGGTGAAGAGCTGCAACCCGCCGATGGTGGCGATGATGACGCAGAAGATGATCGTCGGCTTGAGCAGCGGCACCGTGACCGACCAGAACTGCCGGACCCGGTTGGCGCCGTCGATCGCCGCCGCCTCGTACAGGTCGCGGGGGATGGCCTGCATCGCGGCCAGGAGGATCAGCGCGTTGTAGCCGGTCCAGCGCCAGTCGACCATGGCGGAGATGGCCACCCAGGAGGCGACCCGGTCGGACTTCCACTCGACCGCGTCCAGCCCGACCAGGTCGAGCAGCCAGTTGACCATGCCGAACTCGCGGCCGAAGAGCACCCCGAACACGATCGCCACGGCGGCCGTGGAGGTCACGTTCGGGACCAGCACCGCCATCCGCCAGCCGGTGCGGGCCCGCAGCCCCCGGTTGAGCAGGTTGGCCAGCCAGAGCGCGGCGAGCAGCTGGGGGACGGTGGAGATGACGAAGATGCCCAGTGTGTTGACCACCGCGTGCCAGAAGTCGGTGTCGGCCAGCAGCCGGGTGTAGTTCTCCGCGCCGACGAACGGGTGGTCGGTGCCGAGCAGGTCCCAGTCGTGCAGCGAGACCCAGAAGGTGTACACCAGCGGGTAGATCCCGAAGACCGCGAAGAGCAGGAAGAACGGGGCGACATAGAGGTACGGCGAGAACCGGGTGTCGAGGCGGCTGAGCCGGCCCGCCGATCGGCGGTGGGTGCCCGGTGCCGGTGCGACCGGCGGGCGGGCGTCGAGCTGGACGGTCATGCCCGGGGACTCCTTTCCGCAGTGCGGGCGGGACTCCGGTCGCCGGAGCCCGCCCGCACGCTGGTTCGGGCTACTTGGCGGCGGCCTTCTTCGCGTTGGTCACCGCGTCGGTCCAGCCCTGCTCCGGGTTGCGCTGGCCCAGCTCCACGGTCCGTACGGCGTTCTCCACCTCGGTGCGGACAGCCTGGTTCTTCGGGCCCATGTAGACCGGCTTCAGGCTCTTCGCGCCGGTGCCGAAGATCGAGCCGACCGGTGCCCCGAAGAAGTACGCGCTGGTCGCCCCGGTGATCGCCACGTCGTCGAGCGCCTGCGGGGAGGAGGGGAGCGGGCCCTTGGCCTTGAACGCGCCGATCTGGCCCTTGGCGCTGGTCAGGAACTTGGCCAGCTCGATCGCCTCGGCCTGGTGCTTGCTCTGCTTGGGCACCGCGAGGTGCGATCCGCCCCAGTTGCCGCCGTTGCCGGGCACCCGGGCGATGTCCCACTTGCCCTTGGCGGCGGGGCCCGCGTTGCCCTCGATGACGCCGGTCATCCAGGCGGGGCAGGCGATGGTGGCGAACTTCGACTGCTTGAAGGCGGAGACCCACTCCTCCGACCAGGAGCCGTACTTTCCGGAGAGGCCCGAGTCGATGATGTCGATGGTCGTGTCCCAGGCCTGTCGTACCGCCGGGTTGCTGTCGACGACCAGGTTGTCGCTGGTGTCGTAGTAGCTGTAGCCGGTCGTGTTGCCGGCGGTCTGGAGCAGGATGGTGTTGAAGGTGTTGGTCGCCGCGTCGAGGAAGGACGCCCCGGTCTTGGCCGCGACGAACCGTTCACCGGTGGCGATGTAGTCCTGCCAGGTGGGCCAGAGCTTGGAGACCGCGTCCCGCTCGGTGGGTAGGCCGGCCTTGGCGAAGAGGTCCTTGCGGTAGCAGATGGCGATGCCGCCCACGTCGGTGCCGAGGCCGATCAGCTGCTTGCCGTCGGCGGTCAGCCCGGCGTTCCACTTCCACTCGAGGAAGTTGCCCTTGAGGTCGGCGGCGCCGTGGTCCAGCAGGTTGACGAAGTTGCCGGGGTTGGCCTTGTACTCGACCATCAGGCCTTCCTCGATCGCGACCACGTCGCCGGCGCCTCGGCCGGCGGCGAGCCACTGGGTCAGCTTCGGTGAGTACTCGTCGAGGTTGGTGCCGGTGCCGCGCTCGACGATCTTCACGTCGGGGTGCGCGGTCATGTACTCCTGGTAGAGCTGCTCGTAGCCGAACTGGCCGAAGACGTCGACGGTCAGCGTGACCGGCCCGTCCCCGTCCGCCTCGTCGCCGCCACCGCAGCCGGCGGTGACGAGCAGGGCGGTGGCGGCGGCGAGGGCCACCGCGGCGAGGCGGCGGCGCGGGAAGACAGCCATGGGATTCGGACCCCTCTCAAAGGTGGTCGGTGGTGGCAGATGGCTAAGAGAGCGCTCTCACGACAGGGTGGTGGGTCGTCCGGGCCGTGTCAAGAGAGCGCTCTCTAAGGCGTCCGGCATCCAGCGATCTTGATGGCTCGTCGGCACGCGGCGATGCGGAGCGCGGACGCGACGGAGGGCGTCACCCCCACGGGGTGACGCCCTCCGCGTGTCGTCCCGGCCGGCCGGGCGAAGGTCAGCTGGTGCGCACGCCCTCAAGCAGGTTGCGGTCGCCGGTGACGTCCAGCGTCTCGAAGCTGATCCGGCCCCAGAGCGCCAGCAGCAGGTCGCTCGCGGTGCCCCTCACCTGCGCCCGGGCGTGGTGGTCGTCGTGGTCGAAGATGGTCGCGGTGTCGAGCAGCGCAACCCCCTCGCCGCGCAGCCGCAGATACCACTCCTGGGCCGCGTCGGTCGCGGAGAGCTGCACCACCCCGTGCCAGTCGCCCGGCGTCCGCCGCCGGCCCGCGGGCAGCCAGGTGTCCAGCACCTCGCTCACGCCGTCGGCGGCGAGCTTGGCCTCCACGGGCTCACCGGCGGCGATGGCGAGCTGGGCGTCCCAGCGGTGCACCGCCGTCTCGTGCGCCATCCGGCGCGGCCAGAAGCCGGCCTTCTTCGGCTGCGGGGCCCAGTTCCACGCCGGAGCCTCCGCGTCGAGCCCGTCGAAGAGGGTCATCAGCTGGTCGTACCCCTGCTGCCAGAGCTGGAGCGGGCTCCGGCCCGGGTCGGCCTCGACCCGGTCCGGGCGGGCCGGCGCGGTGGTCAGGCCGGAGCCGACAAATGACGAAACCCAGTGGTAGATGCCGGCGAGGTGCAGAGTGAGATCGGTGACCGTCCAGCCCGGACAGGACAGCACCGGTGTCTCCGGCGGCGCCTCGGCCACCGCCGAGGCGAAGGCCGGACCCTCCGTCCGGAGCGCGCCGATCCAGAAATCCTTGCTGCCCTGCAGTCTGCTCATCGCCATCCTCCCGGGGGTGCCGGGCCACCAGTGGGTGCCACGGCTGCCCCTCAGCCTAAGGTGAAAGACGTGTCAGACGCCTACGCCCAGCCGACAACCGAAGCCGATCGTGCCATCCCTGGTCCACTGGCCAGCTACACCACGCTGCGGATGGGTGGGCCGGCCGGGCGGATCGTGGCCGCGGACACTGCCGACGAGATCGTTCGGGCCATCCGGGCCACGGACGGACCGCTCCTGATCCTGGCCGGCGGCAGCAACGTGGTGATCGGCGACGCCGGCTTCCCCGGAACGGTCGTCCTGGTGCGCTCGCATGGCCTGCGGGTCATCGCCGAGGACGCGGACTCGGTCACGGTGCGGGTCGAGGCCGGCGAACCGTGGGACGACCTGGTCGCCGCGACGGTGGCCAACGGCTGGGCCGGCCTGGAGTGCCTCTCCGGCATCCCCGGCTCGACCGGTGCCACCCCGATCCAGAACGTCGGCGCCTACGGCCAGGAGGTCGCCGAGACCATCACCGGGGTCGAGGTGTACGACCGGGCGGAGGACGTCCGCCAGTTCATCCCCGCCGCCGACTGCGGGTTCGCCTACCGGGGCAGCATCTTCAAGTACGGGGACCGCATGGTGGTGCTCTCCGTCGACTTCCGGCTCGCCCGGTCCCCGCTCTCCGGCCCGGTGCGCTACGCCGAACTGGCCCGGGCGCTCGGTGTCGAGGTGGGCGACCGGGTGTCGCTGGCCGATGCCCGCGCGGCGGTGCTGCGGCTGCGCGCCGGCAAGGGCATGGTGCTCGACGCCACCGACCCGGACACTCGCTCGGTCGGCTCCTTCTTCACCAACCCCGTGCTCGACCGGGCGTCGTACGAGCTGCTCCGGGAGCGCGCCGTCGAGCTGGGCGAGCCGCCGGCCTGGCCCGGCCACGACGACACCGTCAAGGTGAGCGCGGCCTGGCTGATCGACAAGGCCGGCTTCACCAAGGGCCACCCCGGCCCGGACGGCGTGGCGATCTCCGGCAAGCACACCCTGGCCCTCACCAACCGCAGCGGCACGGCCAGCACGGCCGACCTGCTCACCCTCGCCGGCGACATCCGCGACACCGTGCAACGCCGCTTCGGCGTGACCCTGCACCCCGAACCCGTCCTCATCAACTGCGCGCTCTGATCCCGGGCCGGCCCGGTCAGGTGCGGGGGGCGACGCTGGGCCAGGGGAGCGTCAGCTCGCCCTGGCGCCAGCGGTGGGGGCGGTCGAGGATGGGCCAGCCGGTGTCCCTGAGGTGGGTCACGGCTCGTAGCCAGCGTTGACGCGGGCCGAAGGTGGCGTACGGGGCGGCGGAATGCCAGGCGCCCTCCAGCGCGGAGATCAGCTCGTGCACCGGCTCGCCCGGCACGTTGCGGTGGATCAGCGCCTTGGGCAGCCGCTCGGCCAGCTCGGCGGGGCTGCCCAGCGTGGTGAGCTTCGCGGCCAGGGTCAGCGTCCGGGGGCCGTCGGCGTCGATCAACAGCCAGCCGGCGAGCCGGCCCAGCTCGTCGCAGGTGCCCTCGACGAGCACCCCGCCGGGGGCGAGCGCGGCGGTCATCGTCCGCCAGGCGTCCGGCACCTCGCGTTCGTCGTACTGGCGCAGGACGTTGAACGCGCGGACCAGCACCGGCCGGAGCCCGGCCAGCTCGAATCCGCCCCGGGCGAAGGTCAGCCCGGGTGGGTCGGCGGCCGGCGCGGCGGCCGCCACCCGGGCCGGGTCGATCTCCAGCCCGACCAGCCGTACGTCCCGACGCACCCCGGCGGCCAGCCGGGCCCGCAGCTCCACCGCGGTCACCGGGGTGGCGCCGTAGCCGAGGTCGACCACCAGGGGGTCGACCGCCGCCCGCAGCCGGTCGGCGCAGGTCGCGACGATCCAGTTGTCCACCCGGCGGAGCCGGTTCGGGTTGGTCGTCCCCCGGGTGACCACGCCGAGAGGCCGGTGCCGCGCCGCCCCGCTCATCCCCGGCTCACCGCTCCCGGGTCACTGCCCGACCCGGTGCACCTTGTGCTGGGCGGCCTGCGCGCGTGGCCGGACCACCAGCCGGTCCACGTTGACGTGCTGGGGTCGGGTGGCGCACCAGGCGATGCAGTCGGCCACGTCCTCGGCGACCAGTGGATCGGGCACACCGGCGTAGACGGCGGCGGCCCTTTCCGCGTCGCCGTCGAAGCGGACCAGCCCGAACTCGTCGGTCTTGACCATGCCCGGGTCGATCTCGATCACCCGCAGCGGCCGGCCGCACAGCTCCAGCCGGAGCGTGCCGGCGATGGCGGTCTGCGCGTGCTTCGCCGCGGTGTAGCCGCCCCCGCCCTCGTACACGGTCAGTCCGGCGGTGGAGGAGACCACCACGATCGTGCCCGCGCCGGACGCCTCCAGCGCCGGCAGCAGCGCCTGGGTCACCCGCAGTGTGCCGAGCACGTTCACGTCGTACATCCACTGCCAGTCGCCGAGCGAGCCGGACTCCACCGGATCCAGCCCGCGCGCCCCGCCGGCGTTGTTGACCAGCAGGGTGACGGGCCCGGGAGCCTGCGCGGCGGCCTCGGCCAGCCCGGCCACCGACTCGTCCGAGGTGACGTCGCAGGTCACGGCGGTGGCCTGCCCGCCGGCGGCGGTGATCTCGGCGACCAGGTCGGCGAGCCGGTCGGCGCGGCGGGCGGCGGCGAGCACGTGGAAACCCTCGGCGGCGAGCCGGCGGGCCGTGGCCGCGCCGATTCCGCTGGAGGCTCCGGTGACGATGGCGACAGGGGTCATCCCGCCATTCTCACCCCGGCCAACGGGTCCGGTTCGGGCGGGCGTGACGGCCACCGTCAGCGGGGCAGGAGGGTGGGCCGTGATGAGGTCCGTCACCCCGGGGGGCCGCGCCGACGAATTTCCGTAGGCCGATGGGGAAGATGACATCCGGCGTACAGGTTGTCCGAGAAGCGCCGGTCGTGCGAGACGGCATTAACCGTGACAAGAGGAGCGGACGTGGCGGAACTGCACACCGGCGTCGGTCGTCAGCGAGGTGCCCGACCGTGGCCCCGGCCCCGCCGCATCGCCACCCTGTCGGTGCACACCTCCCCGCTGCACCAGCCCGGCACGGGCGATGCCGGCGGGATGAACGTCTACATCCTGGAGGTCGCCCGGCGGCTCGCCGAGGCCAACGTCGAGGTGGAGATCTTCACCCGCGCCACCTCCGGCGACCTGCCCCCGGTGGTCGAGATGGCCCCCGGCGTGCAGGTCCGGCACATCACCTCCGGCCCGCTGGAGGGGCTGACCAAGGAGGAGCTGCCCGGCCAGCTCTGCGCCTTCACGGCCGGGGTGCTGCGCGCCGAGGCGTCCCGCCCGCCGGGGCACTACGACCTGATCCACTCCCACTACTGGCTCTCCGGCCAGGTCGGCTGGCTGGCCAAGGAGCGCTGGGGGGTGCCGCTGGTGCACACCGCGCACACCCTGGCGAAGGTCAAGAACGCCCAGCTCGCGGCCGGTGACCGGCCCGAGCCCAAGGCCCGCGTGATCGGCGAGGAACAGGTGGTCGCCGAGGCGGACCGGCTGGTCGCCAACACCCGGGTGGAGGCTCGCGACCTCGTCGAGCGGTACGACGCCGACCCCGCCCAGGTCGCCGTCGTACAGCCGGGCGTCGATCTGCAGCGGTTCCGGCCCGCGCCGGGCGACCGGTCCACGGCCGCCCGCGCTGCCCGCCGCCGGCTCGGGCTGCCGGTCGACGGGTACGTGGTGGCCTTCGTCGGTCGGATCCAGCCGCTCAAGGCGCCCGACGTGCTGATCCGCGCGGTCGCCGCGCTGCGGGAGCGCGACCCGGCGCTGGCCGACCAGGTGACCGTCGCGATCTGCGGCGGGCCGAGCGGCAGCGGGCTGGACCGGCCGACCGCGCTGATCGAGCTGGCCGCCACGCTCGGGGTCACCGACCGGGTGCGCTTCCTGCCGCCCCGCACCGGGGACGACCTGCCGGCCCTGTACCGGGCCGCCGACCTGGTCGCGGTGCCGTCACACAACGAATCCTTCGGGCTCGTCGCCCTGGAGGCGCAGGCCTGCGGTACGCCGGTGCTGGCGGCCGCCGTGGGCGGGCTGGTCACCGCCGTACGCGACCAGGTGAGCGGGGTGCTGATCGACGGGCACGACCCGGCGGACTGGGCGCTCGCGCTGGCCCGCCTGCTGCCAGACCACGCCCGGCGGGCGGCACTGGCCCGAGGCGCCGAGCAGCACGCCCGGCACTTCTCCTGGGACCGTACGGTCGCCGGCCTGCTCGACGTCTACGGCGAGGCGGCCGCCGCGCACCGTGCCCGCCTCGTCGCCGACCTCGCGGGCGGCCCGGCGCTCTCCTGCTCCTGGTGACCCGGCAGGGCTCGCCCGCCAGCCGGTGCTCCCGCCGGGCCGGTCGTAGAGTGGTCCGGTGAGCCCGAAGAGCGATCTTGCGACCCTGATCGAGTCCGTCTGTGCCGAGCGGGAGTTGGCCTGCGAGTCGACCGGGCCCGGCTCGTACGCGGTGACCCTGCCGGGCACCCACAAGCTCAAGACGGTCTGCAACCTGATCGTCGGCGAACACGCGCTGCGGATCGAGGCGTTCGTGATGCGCCAGCCGGACGAGCGGCGTGAGGAGCTGTGGGCCTGGCTGTTGCAGCGCAACGCACGCATGTACGGGGTGTCCTTCTCCACCGACGCGGTCGGCGACGTGTACCTGACCGGGCGGGTCAACCCGGCCGGCGTGGACGCCGACGAACTGGACCGGCTGCTCGGCGCGGTGCTCACGTACGCCGACGAGTCCTTCGACACCATGCTGGAGATCGGCTTCGGCAGCTCCATCCGTCGGGAGTACGAGTGGCGGGTCAAGCGCGGCGAGTCGACCGCCAACCTGGCCGCCTTCGCCCATCTCTTCGAGCCCTCCGGCTCCGGCCCCGCCCCGGCCTGACGGCCCGACGTGGGCCGGCCTGACCCCACGGCCCGGAAGCCCGTTGCCGGCTGGTGGTTCGGAGCGCTCCTGACGGGTATGCCGCACCGCGCGGTGCGGCAAGGGACCCCCGCGCGCCGAGGACGGAGTGTCGAGGAGCGTGAGCGTCCCATGGCTCAGCGGAACAGCTCAGGTCGCGGCGGGACTGCGACCAGGACGAAGCGACAGACCGGCAACCAGACACCGAACACTCCCGGGATCTCCGAGTCGGAGATCTCGGGGATGCGGGTGGACGACATCCGCGGGCAACTGCGCAAGCGCGGGGTCTCCGGTATCTCCGCACTGCGTAAGCCCGACCTGGTGAAACAGTTGGTGCGCTCGCTGCGCGCCGAGGGCGGCGGCGCGGGTCGTCGTAGCACCGGTCCGGCCGGCCGGGCCGCCGGTACCCGGGCGTCGGCGGGTCGTGCCGCCGCGACGAAGAAGTCGGCGACGCGGGCGGCGCCGAGCCGCGCGAAGGCGGCACCGGCGAACAAGAGCGCCCCCGCGAAGCGGGCCGCGGCCAAGAAGACGGCCGCCGCGAAGAAGACGACCGCCGCGAAGAAGACGGCGGCGGCCAAGAAGACGACGGCGGCGGCCAGGAAGACGACCGCGGCCAAGAGGACGACGGCGGCGGCGAAGACGACCGCCCGGAAGAAGACGACGACGGCGCCGGCGAAGAAGACGACAGCGGCGAAGTCGACGGCTGCCCGCAAGGCAGCGACCGCGCGCAAGACAACGGCCGCGCGGAAGTCGACGACGGCCCGGAAGACCACGGCGCGGAAGACGACGACCGCCCGGACCGCCCCCGCGCGGAAGGCGCCGGCCAGGAAGGCCCCGGCGCGGCCGTCGGCGGCGAAGCGGGCGTCGCCCGCCAGGTCCGCTGCGACCACCGGGCCGGCCGGCGGAGCCCCGGCGGCCGTGGGGATCCGCACCGGGCGGGGCACCGGGCGCTCGGTTCGCAGTTCGCAGGTGATCGCGTCGATCGCGGATCGGCCGGAGCGCCCGGGACGAAGCCTGGTCACCGCGAATCACGAGGTCATCCAACGGTGGGCCCGGGAGCGCGGTGCGAAGCCGGCGACCATCGCCGGTACCGAGCGGGACGGCCGGGCGGGTGTGCTGACCTTCAACATCCCCGGTTACCGGGAGAGCAGCCGGATTCGTGAGATCACCTGGGATGAGTGGTTTCACACCTTTGACCTGCGCCGGCTGAACCTGATCTATCAGGAGCAGATGCGCGACGGTCGGCAGAGCAACTTCTTCCGGACCGAATCACCCGATCGGGAGGACGGTTGAGGTGTTTGCGGGAATGCGCGAGGGGTATGCGGCTGTTGCCACAGACCGAGGCCCGAACTGCGGATACTCGCGAGTTGTGACCGGCGAGACAGCCGGTCTGGGTTGAATCCAGAATCCGGGCGAACTAACTTTATTGCACCGCGCCACGCTTGGAAACGTTCGGGGGAGCGGCGGATCGATCAGATCCGCGCACCGGGCGAGGCGCGAGGGGACGGGTGGATCAACCGTTGGGGGACGGTGCCCACCTGTTTGGACCGGCGGCGCGAGCGGGCGACGCTTACGGGGGTGAGTGTTGCCCGCCGCCGCCGGCCCCGCCGTCCAAACGCCCACCACGACCTTTGCGTCGTGGTGGGCGCTTTGCGTCGTACCCGGGGTGGGTGGCCGGTCAGGCTGCCGGCACGCGGTCCACGGGCGGTGTCGCCTCCCGGTTGGCGGCCCGGTGCAGGGCGGCGACGTGCCGCTCCCGGGGCGGCCCGGCGAACAGGTGCCCGAGCGCGGCCAGCAGGCCCAGCCCGCCCACGATCAGCCAGTGCCGGTCACCGAGGTACTGAAGGCTCACCCCGCCGAGCGTGGGGGCGACGAACGCCGCGGCCGGGAACGTCAGGTAGAAGACCGACTGATACCGCGCGCGCAGCTGTGGCGGTGCCAGGTCGGCGTTGATCTGCGCGTTCGGCGGGGCGGCGAGCATCGAGCCGACCGTCCAGACGACCGCGGCACCCAGGTAGACGGCCAGCTCGTCGGCGACCGCGAGGACGCCGAAGCCGACGGCGAGCAGGGCGGTGGAGGCGGCCAGCACGACGTCCTTGCGGTGCCGGTCGATCAGCCGGGGCACGAACAGCTGCCCGAGCACGATGAGCGCGCCGCCGAGCGCCACCACCAGCCCGTACGCGGACGGGCCCAGGCCGTCCGCGCGCATGGCCAGCGGCATGATCGTCGAGGTCTGGAGGGTGAGCACGGCCAGCACGAAGGTGAGCCCGACGAAGACCAGGAAGGTCCGGTCGGTGAGCGCGGTGTGCAGTCCCGGTCGCCGGGGCCGGACGACGCCGGGCGTCGGTTGGAGGTCGGCGGCCCGTTCGCTGCGCCGCAGGGTCTCCGGCACCTTCCAGCCGATCACGGCGGCGGCGGCCAGGGTGGCGCCCGCGTCGACCAGGAACAGCGCGGTGAAGCTCGCCTCGGCCAACACCCCGGCGAGCAGCGAGGCGACCGCCATGCCCAGGTTGAACGCCCAGAACTGGAGGTTGAACGCGCGGGAGCGACGCTCCGCTGGCACCACGTCGACGATCGCCGCGACGAAGGCCGGGCTGGGCATCGAGTGCACCACGCCGACCAGCGCGGAGAGCACCGCGATCAGGATCAGGGGTCGGCTGAAGGCCAGGGCCACCATCAGGCCGGCGGTGACCAGGTGCGCGGCGAGCAGGGTGGCCCGGCGGCCCCACCGGTCGGCCAGCACACCGCCGAGCAGCACACCGGCCGCCCCGCCGGCCCCGTACGCGCCGACCACCGTGCCGGCCAGCGCTTCGCTGGCCCCACGCGCGTCGGTCAGGTAGAGCGACAGGAAGAGCATGGCGAACGCGCCGGCCCGGTTGATGAGCAGGCCGGCCCAGAGGTACCAGAAGGTGGCGGGGAGCCCGCCCGCGGTGTCGTGCCACCAGCGCCGCAGGGTGTGCACCCGACCTCCCGACAGTTCGGTTTCCTAACAGTTTCCCCTGCACGGTAGGAACCGTGCGCGGGCCCCGCCACCCGATTTCCTGATCATGGGCGCTTCGTCACCGGGGAGCGGGCCGCTGCTCAGGCGGCCGCCGCCTCGGCGGGCTGCCCCGCCGACGGCGGGGTGGCGCTGACCGGTGCCAGCGCCTCGCCGGAGCGGCGCAGGGCGGTGGCACGCCGCTCCCGGGCCGGGCCGGACAGCAGGTGGGCCACCGCGGCCACGACGCCGATCGCGGCGCAGCCGAGCCAGAGCGTCGAGTTGCCGGCGTGCTCGCGCACCAGGCCGCCGAGGACCGGCGCGCAGGCTCCGGCGATCTGCCAGGAGAGGCCGAACACGCCCTGGTAGCGCCCGCGCAGCTCGGCGGGGGAGAGCTCGGCGATCAGGGTGGAGTTGGACGGCGAGTTCAGCATCTCGCCGACCGTCCAGATCAGCACGGTCAGCCCGTAGAGCCAGGCGGTGCCGGCGAACGCGGTCAGCCCGAACCCGACCCCCATCACGATGGCGGCCAGCGCGAGCACGTGCGAGCGGCTCCGACCCCGGATCAGCCGGGGCACGAAGAGCTGGCCGATCACGATCAGGACGCCGTTGAGCGCGATCACCGTGCCGTAGGTGGCGGGACTGAGGCCGTCGTCGCTCATGGCGATCGGCAGCATCGAGATGTGCTGGAGGAACACCAGGGCGGCGAGCAGGTTGAGTGCCACGAAGCCGAGGAACACCCGGTCGGTGAGGATCGTGCGCAGGGCGCCGCGCGGGGCCTTCAGCGCGGCGGCCGCGCGCCCGCCCTGCCGGGTCTCCGGCACCCGGGCGAAGATGATCAGCGCGGTGACCAGCATGGTGGCCGCGTCGACCACGAACAGCAGCAGGTAGTCGGCCTGCGCGGCGAGACCGGCGAGGACGGCGGCACAGGCGAAGCCCAGGTTGATCGCCCAGTAGTTGAGCGAGAAGGCGCGCAACCGGTCCTTCGCCGGCACCACGTCGATCATCATGGCCCCGAACGCGGGCCGCGCCGCCTCGGCGAACAGGCCGAGCAGCAGGGCACCCAGGGCCACGGCCCAGAGGTCCTTGGCCAGCCCGAGGGCGAGCATCATCGCGGCTGCGCCCACGTGCGCGGTGAGCAACGTGGGCCGCCGGCCCCAGCGGTCGGCCAGGGTGCCGCCGGCGGTGGTGCCGACCGCCCCGCCGACGCCCCACAGCCCGAGCACCAGACCGGCCTGGGAGGCAGAGAAGCCGCGTTCCTGGGTCAGGTAGATGGCCAGGAAGACGAGGACGAACGAGCCGAGCCGATTGATCAGCGTGCCGGACCACAGGTACCAAAAGGTGGTTGGCAGGCCGCCGGTGGTGTCCCGGAACCAGCTCCGCATCGTCCGCACGTGGCGCCCCCGCGTGTAAGTAATGACCCATATGACTTCAGCGCCTTACAACTTAGTCGGGCGCGGAGTCACTGGTCACCCGCTTTTTCACGTGGTGGTCGTCACGACGGGTGCCCGCGTGTCCCGGCGACGGTTGAGGCAGGATGATCCGCATGACTGCGAGCGAGGGGCCCACCATCGGGACGCTGGTCCTGCTGCGGCACGGCGAGAGCGACTGGAACGCCAAGAACCTCTTCACCGGCTGGGTGGACGTCGACCTGACCGAGAAGGGCGAGGGGGAGGCGCGGCGCGGCGGCGAGCTGATGCGCGAGCACAGCCTGCTGCCGGACGTCGTGCACACCAGCGTGATGCGCCGGGCGATCCGCACCGCCGAGCTGGCGCTGAACGCCGCCGACCGGCACTGGATCGCGGTGCGCCGGTCGTGGCGGCTCAACGAGCGGCACTACGGCGCCCTGCAGGGCAAGAACAAGAAGCAGACCCTGGACGAGTACGGCGAGGAGCAGTTCATGCTCTGGCGCCGGTCGTACGACACCCCGCCGCCGCCGATCGCCGACGACGACGAGTGGTCGCAGGTGGGTGATCCGCGGTACGCGCTGCTGCCGACCGAGCTGATGCCGCGCACCGAGTGCCTCAAGGACGTCGTCGAGCGGATGCTGCCGTACTGGTACGACTCGATCGTGCCGGACATCCTGGCCGGCCGGACGGTGCTGGTGGCCGCGCACGGCAACTCGCTGCGGGCCCTGGTCAAGCACCTCGACCAGATCTCCGACGAGGCGATCGCCAAGCTGAACATCCCGACCGGCATCCCGCTGCGCTACGACCTCGACCCCCAGCTGCGCCCGCTCAGCCTGGGCGGCACCTACCTCGACCCCACGGCGGCGAAGGAAGCCGCCGCCGCGGTGGCGAACCAGGGCCGCTGAGACGTCAGAAAGGGCCCCTTGTCGTCGCCCAGCGACAGCAAGGGGCCCTTTCTCCAGGTCAGCTGGCGGTGGGGGCGGTCTGCCCGGTGATCAGGTAGACCACGTGCTCGCCGGCGTTGACCGCGTGGTCGGCGAACCGCTCGTAGAAGCGGCCCAGCAGGGTGGCGTCGATCGCGGTCTCCACCCCGTACGGCCAGTCGTCGCCGAGCAGCACCGCGAACAGGTTCTTGTGCAGCTCGTCCATCGCGTCGTCGTCGCGGTCCAGCTCGCCGGCGAGGTCGGCGTCGGGCTTCGCCAGCACCGAGCCGATCTTCACCGCCATCCGGTCGGCGATGTCCGCCATCTCGGTGAAGATCGCCCGCAGCTCGGCCGGTACGGCGGGCGAGGGGTGCCGGCGCAGCGCGGTCTTCGCCACGTGGTCGGCGAGGTCGCCCATCCGCTCCAGGTCGGCGGCCACGTGCAGGGCGGTGATCATGGCCCGCAGGTCGGAGGCGACCGGCGCCTGCCGGGCGAGCAGGTCACAGACCCGCTCCTCGACGTGCCGGTAGAGGTCGTCGATCTCGGAGTCCCGCTCGATGACCGTCTCGGCGGCCTGCCGGTCGGCGGTGAGCAGGGCCCGGGTGGCCTGGCGCATGGCGGCGCGCACGCCCTCCGCCATGTCCACCAGCAGTTGGCTGACGATCTGGAGGTCGGCCCGGAACTCGTCGCGCATCATCACGTCCTGTGGTCGGTCGCCGCCGACGGGTGCCGGCGCAGGGGTTGAGCAGGGTGCGCCGCCAACGGTAGGTGGCGCGGACGGACCCCGGATGAACCCCGGTGAACGACGCCAGACGCGGGAGTGAACATTCGCGAAAGTGAGGGTGGTTCGTCCCGGTCTGTGTGGTAGCCAGGTTAACAATGACCCTACGATCGCCGGGTGGAGTGGGCGGTGGCGGTCGTGGTGGCCGTGGCACTGGTGGCCGGGTTGGCCGCCGGTCTCCTGCTGCCCCGGTTCCTGCCGGCCTCCACGTCGACGGGGAGCGCAGGCTCCCGCTGGAGCAGGGGGAGGCCCGCGATAGCCGACGAGCAGCAGGCCGGGCTCGGCCGCCGGACGATCGACTCGCTCCGGGCCGGTGTCGTGGTGCTGGACAACGACGACGTGCCCGTTCTGATCAACCCGGCCGCCCGTGCGATGGGTCTGCTGCGCACCGGCAGCACCGCGGGCTCGGTCGCCGCGCACCCGCTGATCCGTACCCTCGCCGGCCAGGTGCGGCGCACCGGGGTGCGGCGCGAGATCGAGCTGGACCTTCCCCGGGGCCGCGACAGCGCGGGGGAGAACCCGCTCGGCGTGCACCTGCGGGCGATGGGCCTCGGCAACGGCTTCATCGCGGTGGAAGCGGTCGACGTGACCGAGTCACACCGGCTGGCGCGCGTGCGACGTGACTTCGTGGCCAACGTGAGTCACGAGCTCAAGACCCCGATCGGGGCGCTCCAGCTGCTCGCCGAGGCGCTGCTCGACGCCACCGAGCCGGCCGACGCCGCGGCGCCCGACCTCTCCGAGGACCTGGTCGCCGCCCGCCGGTTCGCCGAACGGATCCAGCACGAGTCGACCCGGCTGGGCCGGCTGGTGCAGGAGTTGCTGGAGTTGACCCGGTTGCAGGGCGCCGAGCCGCAGCCGCCGGCCGAGCCGGTCGCACTGGACTGGGTGATCGCCGAGGTGGTCGACCGGACCCGCACCACGGCCTCCGCCCGGGGCGTCGAGGTGTCGGTGACCGGGGAGCGCGGCCTCACCGCGTACGGCAGTGACACCCAACTCGCCACCGCGGTGGCGAACCTGGTGGAGAACGCCATCAACTACTCGGGTGAGGACACCACGGTCCGGGTCACCACCCACGGCGACGACGAGCACGTCGAGATCGCCGTCGCCGACCAGGGCATCGGTATCGCCCCGACGGACGTGGACCGGATCTTCGAGCGGTTCTACCGGGCGGACCAGGCCCGCTCGCGTGCCACCGGCGGCACGGGGCTCGGCCTGGCCATCGTCAAACACATCGCGAGCAACCATGGCGGACGGGTCGAAGTGTCGAGCACTCTTGGTGGTGGATCGACGTTCACTCTCCGGCTGCCCGCCCGTCCACCGGACGACCTGCTGGCGACACTGCCGCCGGCTGGGATCGAGGCCGGTCCGGCCGAGCTACGGCAGGTCTGACAGCAATGGAAAGGAAATCCCCGTTGAGCCGCGTTCTGGTGGTCGAGGACGAGGAGTCGTTCTCCGACGCCCTGTCGTACATGCTCCGCAAGGAGGGCTTTGAGGTCTCGGTCGCCGCGACCGGCACCGACGCCCTCACCGAGTTCGACCGAACCGGCGCCGACATCGTGCTGCTCGACCTGATGTTGCCCGAGATGTCGGGGACCGAGGTCTGCCGGCAGCTCCGGCAGCGGTCGGCCGTCCCGATCATCATGGTCACCGCCCGCGACAGCGAGATCGACAAGGTGGTCGGCCTGGAGATCGGCGCCGACGACTACGTCACCAAGCCGTACTCGCCCCGCGAGCTGGTGGCCCGGATCCGGGCGGTGCTGCGCCGGCAGAGCCCGGAGGTGGCCGACCCGGGTGCCCCGACCCTGGCCGCCGGGCCCGTGCGCATGGACATCGAGCGGCACGTGGTGACCGTCGACGGTGGCGCCGTGCAGCTGCCGCTCAAGGAGTTCGAGCTGCTGGAGCTGCTGCTCCGCAACGCCGGCCGGGTGCTGACCCGGGGTCAGCTCATCGACCGGGTCTGGGGCGCCGACTACGTCGGTGACACCAAGACGCTGGACGTGCACGTCAAGCGGCTGCGCTCCAAGATCGAGCCGGAGCCTTCCGCGCCGCGCTTCATCGTCACCGTCCGGGGGCTGGGCTACAAGTTCGAGCCGTGATCGGCGTACCGGAGGGGCGACGCTCGGCGTCGGCCCCTCCGGCCGTCACGGCGTGACCTGCTCAGGGCCCCGCGGAGCGGACTCGGGGCGAAGGGCTGTCAGGATCAGCTAGACCTCGTCGGCGGGGTGCGGGGCGACCAGGCCCTGCTTCGTGCGGGCCGCGCACAGCTCGGCCAGCCGCTCGTACGCCGCCGCGCCGATCAGCGCGGTCAACTCGGGCCCGTACGAGAGGTACATCGGCTCGGCGCCGACGTGCGCGTCCGTCGAGGAGGTGCACCACCAGTCCAGGTCGTGCCCGCCGGCACCCCAGCCCCGCCGGTCGAACTCCGACAGGGTGGAGACCAGGACCTTGCTGTTGTCCGGACGCTTGACCCACTCCTGGTCCCGCCGGATCGGCAGTTGCCAGCAGACGTCCGGCTTGTACTCCAGTGGGTGCACCCCGTCGCGCAGCGCCTGGGCGTGCAGCGCGCAGCCGCCCCCGCCGGCGAAGTCGGCGTCGTTGAGGAACACGCACGGCCCCTCCGGGCCCTGGGTGGCGGTCCGGCGGGCCGGGGTCTTGCCGTCGATGGTGTCGTTGTCGGTCCAGTTCTTGAACCCGCGCCGGAAGTGCTGCCAGGTCGTCGGGGTGAGCAGCTTGACGGCGTTGCGGACCCGCTTCTCGTCGTCGGAGTCGGTGAAGAACGCTCCGTGCGAGCAGCAGCCGTCGGCGGCCCGGCCGGCGATGATGCCGTGGCAGCCCCGGCCGAAGATGCAGGTCCAGCGGGAGAGCAACCAGGTCAGGTCGGCACGGATCAGGTGGGTGTCGTCGGCGGGGTCGGCGAACTCGATCCACTCTCGGGGAAAGTCCAGCGGCACCTCGCGGCTGCGCGGGTCACCCGGATCGTCCACCAGCACGCGGAGCTCCATCGTCACCCGGCCCAGCGTACGCGCGGTCCACTCCCTGGGCCGGCGAGCCGCGCAAACATGTTGCACCTAGGGTCTTCACCATGCGACTGGGTGTCCTCGACGTCGGATCCAACACGGTGCACCTGCTGGTGGTGGACGCGCACCACGGCGCGCACCCGTGGCCGGCGCACTCGGAGAAGGTGGTGCTCCGGCTGGCCGAGCAGATCGGCCCCGACGGAGCGCTGACCGACGCGGGCTCGGACGGTCTGGTCAAGGCGGTCGGTATGGCGAAGGCGGCGGCCGCCGGGCTGGAGGCCGACGACCTGATCGCGTTCGCCACCTCCGCGGTGCGCGACGCCACCAACGCCGCCGACGTGCTGGCCCGGGTCCGCGACGAGACCGGCGTACGGCTGGCGGTGCTCTCCGGCGCGGACGAGGCGCGGATGACCTTCCTGGCCGTGCGGCGCTGGTTCGGCTGGTCGGCGGGACGGCTGCTGGTGCTGGACATCGGCGGCGGCTCGCTGGAGATCGCCGCCGGGATCGACGAGGACCCGGACGTCGCGGTCTCGCTGCCCCTCGGCGCCGGCCGGTTGACCCGGGAGCGGCTGCGGTCCGACCCGGCCAGCGCGGCGCCGCCGTCCGCCGAGGCCGTCGACAAGCTGCGGGAGTACGTGGACAGCCGGCTGGACAAGGTCGTCGACCAGATGACCGAGGTGGGCTGGGAGCGGGCGGTGGCCACCTCGAAGACGTTCCGCACCCTGGCCCGGCTGGCCGGGGCGGCGCCGTCCGGTGCCGGGCTCTGGGTGCGGCGCAGCCTGACCCGCCCCGGGTTGCGGCAGGTCATCGGCTTCATCCGGCACATCCCACCGGCCCAGCTGATGGAGCTGGAGGGGGTCAGCGCGGGCCGGGCACACCAACTGCTGGCCGGCGCGGTGGTCGCCGAGGCGGTGATGCGCCGTCTGGATCTGGAGTCGCTGGACATCTGCCCGTGGGCACTGCGGGAGGGCGTCATCCTCCGCCGGCTCGATCAACTCGCACCGATGTGACAGGCGCGGGTGGTTACGGGTGGTTTGCCGGCGCTCGTCACGATGGCGTCGGCGCCGCCGGGCTACCCTGGCTGATGTGACTTCCCGCGTTCCCGTCCTCCTGTCCAGCTCGTCGGTCTTCCCCGAGCCGACCGCGGCGGCGTTCCAACTGGCCGCCGCGCTCGGCTACGACGGCGTCGAGGTGATGGTCTGGACCGACGTGGTCAGCCAGGACGCGGGCGCGCTGCGCGGCCTCTCCACGCACTACGACGTGCCGGTCCTGTCGGTGCACGCGCCCTGTCTGCTGGTCACCCAGCGGGTGTGGAGCCCCGACCCGTGGGAGCGGCTGCGCAAGGCCGCCGAGCTGGCCGAGACACTGGGGGCGCCGACCGTCGTGGTGCACCCGCCGTTCACCTGGCAGCGCGACTACGCGCGCCGGTTCACCGAGGGGCTCGCCGAGGTCGAGGAGCGGTTCACCGGGCTGCGCTTCGCGGTGGAGAACATGTACCCGGTGCGGATGGCGGGCCGGCGGTTCGTCCCGTACGTGCCGGGCTGGGATCCCACCGACACCGGCTACCCGTCGTACACCCTCGATCTGTCGCACTGCGCGGCGTCGCACAGTGACCCGCTGGAGATGGCCGACCGGATGGGCGCCGGGCTGGCCCACGTGCACCTCGGCGACGGCACCGGCGAGGGCCGTGACGAGCACCTGGTGCCCGGGCGCGGCACCCAACCCTGCGGGGAGCTGCTCTCCTCGCTGGCCGGGCGGGGCTTCACCGGCGCGGTGGCCGTCGAGGTGGCGACCCGGGGCGCGAAGAGCCGCGCGGTGCGCGAGGCGGACCTGCGCGCCGCGTTGGAGTTCGCCCGTCAGCACCTGACCGCGCCGTCTCCGGTCGACGCCTGACCCCCTGGGCGGGGTGCCCGGACGTCGACCGGTGCGACGTCAGCTGACCGGGGTGAGCGAGTCGGCGCCCGCCGTCGGCTGCGCGGCGACCGTCACCTGCTCGCCGACCGCGGCCCGCTTGCGGGCCCGGTGCGCCGCCACGTGCGAGCGGGTGGCGCAGCGCTCGGAGCAGAACCGCCGGCAGCAGTTGGACGACGTGTCCAGGTAGACGTTGCCGCACCGCTCGTCGGCGCAGACGCCGAATCGGGCACTGCCGTACTCGCAGAGCCAGACCGACAGCCCCCAGACCGCGCCGGCCAGGTATTCGGCGCTGACCGACGCGCCCCGGCTGGTCACGTGCATGTGCCAGTCGCTGGAGTCGTGACCGGAGATGCGCGGCTGGACCGGGAACGCCTCGAGCAGCGCGTTCAGCTCCGTCACCGCCTGGGCGTCCCGCCCCGAAGTGCCGTACTCGAAGACGTCGCGCAGCCGCTTCTGTGCCCGCCGGAAAATCACGACGTCCCGTTCCGCGACCTCGTCGCGCATCCAGGCATTGTCGTCGGGGAAGAGGGCCCGCAGGTCGTCGAGGTCGTCCAGGCGGGCGTTGACCAGGTCAACGCCGGTCCGGGCGTACGCGTCGAAGTTCACGCCCCCAACGGTAGACGACTCACGGGGCGCGCGGCGCGTCGATGTAGTGCGGCAGGAACCGCGCGTAACCGTCGGTGATCAGACTCGCGCTCTCCCGCACCCCCACCCCGGCGGATTCGCCGTCGACGATCCAGCTGCCCAGCACCATCCGGTTGCCGTCGAACTGCGGCAGCGCGCGGAACTCCTGATAGCACCAGCCCTCGTCCCCGTAGATCCCCGGGTTGGTGATCTCCTCCTCGGCGGTGACGATGCGGACCGAGCCGCCCTCCCGGCCCAGCAGGGGCTTGGCCACGTACTCCGGCATGCCGCGCGGCGAGTCGACGTACGCCGGGAGCAGGTACTCGTGGCCGGGGTAGAGCTCCCAGAGGACCGCGAGCAGCGCCTTGTTGGACAGCAGCAGCTTCCAGGCCGGCTCGATCCAGGTGGTCGGGGTGCCCGGGGCCAGCGCCGGCGGCCCGTACGGCTCGGCCAGCATCCACTCCCACGGGTAGAGCTTGAAGCAGGTGGTCACGGGCCGGTCGGCGGCGTCGACGAAGCGCCGGCCGTCCCAGCCGATCTCCTGGATCGGCAGCAGCTCGACGGTCAGACCGGCCTGCCGGGCGGTCTCGGCGAGGTAGCCGGCGGTCATGTGGTCCTCGCCGGACTCCTCCTCGTTCGACCAGAGCACGTGCACCCGGGGGTCGTGCAGCCCGGCCCCGATCTTCGCCCAGGCGCCGACCAGCCGCTCGTGCAGGCTGTTCCACTGGTCCAGCTCCGGCCGGGTCTGCTCCAGCCAGTACCACTGGATGATGCTCGCCTCCACCAGCGCGGTCGGGGTGTCGGCGTTGTACTCCAGCATCTTCGGAGGCCAGACGCCGTCGTAGGCGAGGTCGAAGCGCCCGTAGAGGGTGGGTGGCGCCTCGCGCAGCGAGCGGGCCACCGCCTCGGCCGCCCAGGCCGGGATGCCGAACTCGGCGTACCGGCGGTGGGCCACCACGTGCTCGGCGGCGGCCACCGACATCCGGTGCAGTTCCTCGGTGGCCTCCTCCAGCCGCAGCACCTCGTCCAGGTCGAAGGCGTACGCGGCGGTCTCGTCCCAGTACGACATGATGCCGCCGTCGGGCAGCTCGGTGTCGACGTAGACCAGCCCCTGAGCCCGGATGGTGGCGTCCCAGTCGGGTCGCGGCACGACCCGCTCGCGGCGCATCTCAGCCGCCGCAGGCGGCGAGGTGGGTGCCGAAGCCCCCGCGCTCGGGCAGGGCCGCGGTCGTCGGCTCCGGTGCGGCGCGGCCGGCGGCCGGGTCGGCGACCCGCATGGCGAGCGCGACCGTGTCGCCGCCACCGACGGGCCCGAGGGCGCAGTCGTCGTCGTCATCGTCGTCCGAGGTCATGTTGCAGCCGGAGAGGGCGAGCGCGAGAGCGGTGAGCGCGCCGAGCTGCACGGAGGCCGACCGGAGCCGGCGGCGGGGGCGTTGGTCCACGGCATCGTTGTAGCCGATCGACGCCACCGCCGCCGCCCCGCCCCAGGGTGAGCAAGGAACCCTTGTTGTCGGACTCCGGTGCACAACGGCTCTTTCCAACCGGGCCGGGGCGTGGTGCGGCGGGGTGGTCGGCCGCCCCTCGGCGGGGGTCCTGGCAGGGGCGTTACGCTCGGCTCATGCTCCGTTCCGTCATCCTCGCCGCCTCCCGGTCATCCCAGGTCGAGCGGCTCGTCGCGACCGCCCCGTTCACCCGGGACGTCGTCCGCCGGTTCGTCGCCGGCGCCGCCACCGACGACGCGTTGCGCGCGACCCGCGGACTCGTCGACGACGGCCTGGCGGTCACCCTTGACCACCTCGGTGAGGACACCGTCACCCCCGAGCAGGCCACCGCCACCCGGGACGAATACCTGAAGTTGCTGAAGATGCTCGGTGGCGCCGGGCTGACCCCGGCCGCCGAGGTGAGCGTGAAGCTCTCCGCCCTCGGCCAGATGTTCGACGAGCAGCTGGCGTACGACAACGCCCGGGCGATCTGCGCGGCCGCCGACGCGGTGGGCACCACGGTCACCC
The DNA here is from genome assembly GCF_040678715.1 of Micromonospora sp. NPDC049301. Lineage (NCBI taxonomy): Bacteria > Bacillati > Actinomycetota > Actinomycetes > Micromonosporales > Micromonosporaceae > Micromonospora > Micromonospora sp. NPDC049301. The sequence goes on from NZ_JBFAQO010000006.1 coordinate 25,713, forward strand.
TCGACATGGAGGACCACACCACCACCGATTCGACGCTGGAGGTGCTGGAGAAGCTGCGCAAGGACTTCCCGTCGACGGGCGCGGTGCTCCAGGCGTACCTGCGCCGGACCGAGTCGGACTGCCGGGAGCTGTCCTCGGCCGGGTCGCGGGTGCGCCTGTGCAAGGGCGCCTACAAGGAGCCCGAGTCGGTGGCGTACCAGTCGGCCCGCGAGGTGGACAAGTCCTACGTCCGCTGCATGAACATCCTGATGTCCGGCGACGGCTACCCGATGCTGGCCACCCACGACCCCCGCATGATCGCCATCGGGGAGGACCGGGCGCGCTGGTTCGACCGGGGGTCGGAGCGCTTCGAGTTCCAGATGCTGTACGGCATCCGCCCGGAGGAGCAGGCCCGGCTGGTCGGCGAGGGCTACACCGTGCGTACCTACGTCCCCTACGGCGACGAGTGGTACGGCTACCTGATGCGCCGGCTCGCCGAGCGCCCGGCCAATCTGGTCTTCTTCGGCCGGGCCCTGATCTCCAAGAAGTAACCCGGACGGACCGGTCGACGGGCCGGCGGTGGCCCCTGTGGTCCCGCCGGCCCGTTTCGCGTATTCGGGTTGACGAGTTTGGCTAATGACATTAGCTTTATGGCTATGACAACTAGCCAGGTGTGGCGGGACGGCGGACACATCGCCTACGAGGTGCACGGGGAGGGCCCGCTGGTGGTCCTCTCGCACGGCATGGGCGAAAACCGGGGAAGCTTCCGGCACCTGGTGCCGCTGCTGGTCGCGGCCGGCCACCGGGTCGCCTCGGTCGACGTGCGGGGGCACGGCGAGTCCAGTGTCGGCTGGCCCACCTACTCCCCGGCCGAGGTCGGCGCCGACCTGTTGGCCGTGGTCCGCGACCTCGACGCCGGGCCGGCCGTGCTGGTCGGCAGCTCGTCCAGCGCGGCGGCGGTGGTCTTCGCCGCGACCGAGGCACCCGAACTGGTCGCCGGCATCGTGCAGATCGGCGCGTTCGTCGGCCAGCCGAAACTCAACCCGCTGATGCGGACGGCGCTGGCAGCCGTGGTGCGCAGCCCCCGACTGTTCGGGATGTTCCACAAGACGCTCTTCCCGGTGCACCGGCCCGCCGACGACGCGGCGTACCGCCGGTCGATGGTGGCCAAGCTGCGCGAGCCCGGCCGGATGGCCGCGACGCGCGGCGTGGCCGTGCCGGTCGAGCCGCACTGGACCACCCGGGCCCGGGAGGTCCAGCAGCCCGTGCTGGTGCTGATGGGGGCCAGGGACCCGGACTTCCCCGACCCCGGTGCCGAGGCGCGGGCGGCCCGCCGGCTCTACCGCACCGCCGAGGCCCGGATGATCGAGGAGTCCGGGCACTACCCGCACGCCGACCGCCCGCAGCGGACCGCCGACGAGCTGCTCGGTTTCCTGGCGGTGTGCGCGGGTGCCTAGGGTCGGGCTCAACCAGCAGGCCGTGGTGCGGGAGGCCGCCCGGCTGGCCGACGAGGTCGGCCTCCAGCAGCTCACCCTGGCCGCGCTCGCCGGCCGGCTCGGCGTCGCGCTGCCCAGCCTCTACAAGCACGTCCGCGGGGCCGACGCGCTGACCCAGAAGCTCTCCGCGCTGGCCACCGCCGAACTGGCCACCGAGCTGACCACCGCCGCCGCCGGCCGGGCCGGCAGGGACGCGCTAGGGGCGATCGCCGACGCGTACCGCGACTACGCCCGCCGGCACCCCGGCCGCTACCCGGCCACCCAGCGGGTGCCCGACCCGACCGACCCCGAGCACGTCGTGGCGGCCGAGCGGGCGGTCGGCGCGATCTACGCGGTGCTGCGGGGGTACGGGCTCAGCGGCGAGGACGCGGTGGACGCCACCAGAGCGCTGCGCAGCGCTCTGCACGGGTTCGTCACGCTGGAGGCCGCCGGTGGGTTCGGCCTGCCCCGCGAGGTGGACCGGTCGTACCACCAACTGGTCGCCGGCCTGGACATCTCGTTCCGCTCCTGGCCGCGCGCCCGTCGCGCCACACACCAGCCGGACCAGCCGTGATCCGGGCACTCGGGCTGCTGCTGATCTTCCTGCTGGAGCTGGCCGTGCTGGCCATCGGCGCCCGGTGGGGCTGGTCCCTGGACGCGCCCACCGCCGGCCGACTGCTCGCCGCCGTCGGCGTGCCGCTGCTCCTCGCCGGGCTCTGGGGCGTCCTCGGCTCACCGCGCGCCCGGGTGCCGCTGCGCCCGCCGGCCAAGCACACCTTCCAGGCCGGCTGGTTCGTGCTGGGTGGCGGGATGCTCGCACTGCTCGGGCAGCCGTGGCTCGGCCTCGCCCTGGTCGTTGTCTGGGCGGTCGTCATCATCCTGCTGCGCCGCGCCGGCCGCCCGGCCTGAGCGCCGCCGGCCGGGCCTCCCGCTCGGGCTCCGGTCCTGATCCCCCGATAGACCGCGGTGGACGGGTCCCGCGGATCGGGCGGGGCCGTACCGCCCTCGCCCGATCGGCCCACAGGTCGTACCCTTCGGCGGGTGATCGACGGGGAACAGCAGCTGGCGCCGCGGCGGCTCTGGCCGCTGTGGACGGTGCTCGTGGTGGTCGTCCTGCTGCTGGGCTGCGGCCTGCCGGCGCTGCTGGTGGCGGGGGTGGTCCGGGAGGCCGGCGGCCGTGCCACGGTCGGACGCGTCGGCGCCTCGCCGACCGAGGATCCGGCCACAGCGGTCGCCCGTGGGCTGGCCGACCGGATCACCGCCCAACTCCAGCGGCAGTCCACGGCGCTGCTCAGCGACGACCGGGCCGGCTTCCTCGCCGTCGCCGAGCCGGCCGCGCACACCGACCTGCGCCGCCGCTTCGCCGCGCTACGCGCGCTCAAGGTCGCCGTCTGGCGGGCCGAGCCGAGCGGCCTGCCCGCGCCGGTCGTCGGCAAACCGGGCGAGTGGCGGCTGCTGGTCCGCTTCCAGTACTGCTTCGCCGCACCGGGCTGCCGGCCCAGCCCCGTGCTGATCGGCACGCGCTGGCGGGAGAACGGCGCCCAGCCGCTCCTGGTCGCCCTGGAGGAGTCCAGGTCGGCGGAGACGGGCACCCGACCCTGGGAGATCAGCGACCTGGCCGTGGTGATCGGCCCGCGGACCATCGTGGCCACTACCCCGGCGCTGCGCGGCAGGCTGCCCGGCCTGCTCGCCCAGGCCGAGGCGGCGGCCAAGGTCGCCGACGGGTACGTGGTGGCCGGGGCGCCACCGGACCGGTACCGGATCTTCTACGCCGGGCCCACCGAGTGGCAGCGCTGGTACGGCGGCGGCCGGCCACAGTGGACCGGTGGCTACGCGGTGACGGTGGGCGGAGGCCACCACGAGGTGGTGCTCAACGCCGACGGGTTGCCCAGCAGCGGCGCCGACGACCTGCTCCGGCACGAGCTGACCCACGCCGCATCGCTGCCGGAGCGCGGCTACCCGGGCAAGACGACCTGGTGGCTGGTGGAGGGGCTGGCCGAGTACGCGGGCGCCGGCGGCCAGCCGGTCGACCGGTACGAGGGGCTCGCCGAGGTGCGGAAGCTGGTCCGGAGCACCTGGGACGGGCAACTGGAGGGCATCACACCCGCCGAGGACGCCCCCGCGGATCGGGTGGGTGGCAGCTACGGCGTCGGCTACCTCGCCGTCCGGCACCTCGTCGACCGGTACGGGCCGCAGCGGCTGCTCGCCTTCTTCAAGGCGGTGGTGCACGAGCGCAAGGCGTTCGCCGCCGCCGCCGAGCAGACGTTCGGCGAGCAGTGGTCGACGTTGCACGACGAGTGCGTGGCGTACGTCCGCGCCGCCGCCGGCTGACGGCTGGTGGGCGTCGTGGCGGTGCGCCGTACGATCGATGGGTGCGCCGCACCCAGTCGCCGCGGCCTGTCCACGCCACGCGGCCCCGCCTGCTCACCGCCCTGACCGCCGTCGTCGTCCTCACCGCCACCACCGCCGCCTCGTGCGGCGACGACGACCCTGACCTCGCGCTCGCCTCGGCCGCGCGCAACCCGGTCACCGAGGTGATCGACGCGCCGGCGACGGTGACCGCCCGGGCCGCCGCCACCCTGACCGCTCCCGCCGACGGCACCCTGGCCAGCCTGCGTGTCCAGCCCGGACAGCGGGTGAAGCGCGGCCAGGTCCTCGCCGTGGTCGATTCGCCCTCCGCGCAGCAGCGGCTACGCCAGGCGAAGGAGGCGCTCACCGCCGCGAAGCGAGCCGGCCGGGGCGTCGGAGCGGGCGACCTGACCGGCAGCCGGCGCGGCACCGACAGGGCCGCCGACGAGGCGTTCGACGCCGCCCGGAAGGCCGCCGAGAAGATCGCCGACCCGCAGCTGCGGGACGCCCTGCTGACCCAGGTGACCGCCGCCCAGCGGCAGTACACCGCCGCCGCGCGCACCGCCGACCAGGCCGTCCGTGCCGTACAGCGGGGGATCAACGGGCTGAACTCCGCGGTCGGCGCGCTCTCCGCGGCACAACGGCTCCAGGCCCAGCAGGCGTACGACCTCGCGAAGGCGACCGTCGACGCGCTGACCCTGCGCGCCCCGGTCGCCGGCGTGGTGCAGCCGGGCGGCACCCGGGCCGGCGGCCCGAGCGGTGGCCTCGCCGGGCTGCTCGAGCAGGCCGGCGGCCCGCAGGCGGCCGGGATCGACCCGTCGGTGCTGGCCCCCAGCCAGGGCGGCCCGCCCGCCGGGGTGGACGACGCGGTCGCGGTCGGCGGCCAGGTCACCGCCGGCACGCCGGTCCTCACCGTGGTGGACACCGGGCAGCTGGGCCTGCTGGCCGAGGTGGACGAGACCGACGTGCTGCTGGTCCGGGCCGGTGTCACCGCCGCGGTCGAGCTGGACGCCGTCACCGGCGCCAGCTACGACGCCACGGTCCGCTCGGTCGACGTGCTGCCCACCAACTCCGCGCAGGGTGGGGTCACCTACCGGGTGCGCCTGACGCTGGGCGCCGGCAAGCTGGCCGAGGACGAGCCGGCTCCCACGCCGCGTCCCGGCATGAACGCGATCGTCCACCTGCGGGTACGCGAGGCCGCCGACGCGGTGACCGTCCCCGCCTCGGCGGTCTTCTCGGCCGACGGGCGGGACGCCGTCTGGCTCGTCCGCGACGGAAAGGCGGACCGGGCGCCGGTGACCGTCGGCGTCCAGGGATCGGACCTGGTGCAGATCCTCGACGGCGTGCAGGCCGGCGACCGCGTCGTGGTGCGCGGCGCCGACCAGGTGCGCGACGGCCAGGAGGTGCGGTGACCGGATCCCCGCCGGCGATCGAGGCGGTGGACGTGTCCCGGACGTACCAGCTGGACGGGGTGTCGGTCGAGGCGCTGCGCGGGGTGTCGCTGACCGTGCAGCCGGGGGACTACGTGGCACTGGTCGGGCCCTCCGGTTCGGGCAAGTCCACCCTCATGCACCTCCTCGGCGGGCTCGACCGGCCCACCGGCGGCCGGCTGGTGATCGGCGGTCGGGACGTCGCAGCCCTCTCTCCGCCGGAGATGGCCACCCTGCGCAACGAGACGATCGGTTTCGTCTTCCAGGCGTTCCACCTGCTGCCGCGTACCTCGGCGGTGGAGAACGTGGCGTTGCCGCTGGTCTACCGGGGGGTGTCGGCCCGGCAGCGCCGGGAGCGGGCGGCGGCGATGCTCGGCCGGGTCGGCCTCGGGCACCGGCTGGATCACCGGCCCAACCAGATGTCGGGCGGCGAGCAGCAGCGGGTGGCCATCGCCCGCGCGCTGGTCACCGAGCCGACGGTGCTGCTGGCCGACGAACCGACCGGCAACCTGGACAGCGTCACCGGCGCTGCGGTCCTGGAGCTGCTGGAGCGGCTGAACGCCGAGTCCGGGGTGGCGCTGGTGATGGTCACCCACGACCAGGAGGTCGCCGCTCGCGCCCGCCGCCGGATCACCATGCGCGACGGCGTGGTCGTCGCGGACAGCGCGGACAGTTCCGCCGACACCGGCCCGCCGGCCGCCGGCAGCAGGACCGATGACGGCGCCATCCACCTGCCTGATCGACCGCTGTCCGTTGATCATGGTCGACCTGCGACACTGGTCCCCGCTCCCAGCGCGGAGCCCCGGTCCGTGTCCGGAATCGGCCCGGGGCACCCGTCCGGTGGCTCTGGTGGCGCCGCCGGAGCCACCGGGCGCCTTCCGCACCCGCCGGTGAGCGGCCACGGCCCCGATGACGCCGACACGGCGACCGGCGGCGGGAGCGGGTCGTGAGGGTCGCCGAGGCGTGGCGGGTGGCGCTGGACGCGTTACGGGCCAACCGGCTGCGCAGCGCGCTGACCATGCTCGGGGTGATCATCGGGGTGGCCTCGGTGGTGCTGCTGGTGGCCATCGGCACCGGCACGAAACAGAAGGTGGAGCAGCAGGTCGAGGGGCTCGGCTCCAACCTGCTGCTGGTCGTGCCCGGCAAGATCGAGGTGGGCACCGCGCCGGTCGTCTCGCCGCTGACCCTCAAGGACGTGGACGCGGTCACCCGGGTGGTCGGCGACCCCGATCGGGTGGCGGTCACCATCGCCTCCGGGGCGACCGCGCGGGCCGGCGCACGCTCCGACTTCACGACCGTCCAGGGCGTACTGGAGACGACCCCGGCGGTGTTCACCCGGTCGCTGGCCCGGGGCCGCTATCTCACCGGCACGGACGTGGACACCAGCCGGCGGGTGGCGGTGCTCGGCGACTCGGTGGCACGCGCACTCTTCCCGGACCGGGACCCGCTCGGGCAGCAGGTGACGCTGGCCGGCGTGCGGTTCCGGGTGATCGGCGTCTTCGCACCGCTCGGGCAGAGCCTCGGCGTCGACCGGGACGACGAGGTGCACGTGCCGGTGACCGCCGCGCAGCGGCTCTGGGGCACGCAGCGGGTGGACGGCATCGCGGTGAAGGCGCCGGACCGGGAGCGCATCGACGACCTGGGCGAGCGGATCGTCGCCGAACTCAACCGCCGGCATCCGGACACCGAGTTCAGCGCCGTCACCCAGCAGCAGATCCTCGGCGTGCTCGGCGACATCCTCGGCGTGCTCACCGGCGTACTGGCCGCCATCGCCGGCATCTCATTGCTCGTCGGCGGGGTCGGGGTCTCCAACATCATGCTGGTGAGCGTCCGGGAACGGACCCGGGAGATCGGGCTGCGCAAGGCCGTCGGCGCCCGTCCGCGCGACATCGGTGTGCAGTTCCTGTTGGAGGCGGTGCTGCTCACCACGATCGGTGGGCTGACCGGAATGGCCCTCGGCGTGGGCACCGCACTGCTGGTGGACGCGCTGTCCCCCATCCCGGCGGCGATCACCTGGTGGTCGCTGGCGCTCGCCTTCGGCGTGTCGGCGGCGGTGGGCATCGTCTTCGGGGTGGTCCCCGCGCAGCGCGCCGGGCGGCTCGACCCGGTGGTCGCGCTGCGCGCCGAGTGAGCAGCGCCCGCCGCCCCCAACCGGACGTCGGACGCAGGCGGGGAGATACCGGCAGCGCGGATCGGGTGAACCGGGGACCAGAACATGATCAGTTGTACGAAGGGATCGCGCCGGTCACAGCCGCCCCGCTACCGTACTGGTAACACGCGCGTCGCCGGCCCGGCCCGGAGCATCCGTCGGGTTGGCACGCGCCGGGCATGGGATGGGTCGGTGAGCCATGGCCGGGTCGCAGTCCGACGGGCGGCTGTCGGAGGTCAAGTTCCTCACCGTTGCCGAGGTGGCAACGGTGATGCGGGTGTCGAAGATGACGGTCTACCGCCTGGTGCACAGCGGTGAGCTCACCGCGGTCCGGGTGGGCCGGTCGTTCCGGGTGCCCGAGCACGCGGTGCACGAATATCTCCGGGGTGCGTTTCAGGAGACCGCCTGAGCCACCGCCCCGTCCGCCGAGCGCGACCTAGCGGGCGCTGGCGGGCGCTGTGGTCGTGACCGGAAAGCGGCATCGACGGGGGCGCGTTGGTCCTGCTGACGCTCTCCGGCTACCCTGGAGCCCGACCGAGACCCCACCGGTGCGCCCCGCCGCCCAGACTGGTCCGGTCCGTTGTCCGCAAGCGGTCGCCGTCGCCACCTGCGTGGTGTCATCCGGTCCGCCCCGCACGTTGTATCGAAAGGCTGTCGTATGGGCTCGGTGGTCAAGAAGCGCCGCAAGCGCATGGCTAAGAAGAAGCACCGCAAGCTGCTGCGCAAGACCCGCGTCCAGCGTCGCCGTCTCGGCAAGTGATCGTCGCCGGGCTCGCCGCCCGGCATTCGACGTCACTTGCCACCTGTCGACCTCCGGAGGCTCAGGTGATCAGGCCGTGGTCGTCCCGGCTCGATCACTCCTGCCGGGGTAGGTGCGTCAGATGACCCCCGGTAGCACCTCAGGTGCTCCGGGGGTCGTCGTCGTCACCGGCGTCGGTCGTTACCTGGGCGCCCACGTGGCGGCCCGGCTGGCCGCCGACCCGCGTATCGAGCGGGTCATCGGCGTGGACGCGCCGGATCCCGGCGCCGAGTTCACCGACCTGCTGGACCGCGTCGAACGGATCCGCGTCGACGCCGGCTCGCTCGGCGGGATCCTCGCCGACCTCGACGTCGACGCGGTGGTCCACCTCGCGCTGGTCAGCGCCGCCGACCCGCAGCACGGTGGCCGGTCCGCCATGAAGGACCAGAACGTCATCGGCACCATGCAGCTGCTCGCCGCCTGCCAACGGGCGCCCCGGCTCCGCAAACTCGTGGTCCGCTCGTCGACCGCCGCGTACGGCGTGTCGTTCCGGGACCCGGCGGTGTTCACCGAGGAGACCGAGCCGCGCGAGGTGCCGCGCGGCGGGTTCGGCCGCGACATCCTGGACGTCGAGGGGTACGTCCGCGGCTTTCGGCGCCGCCGGCCCGACGTCACCGCGACCGTGCTGCGCTTCGCGCCGTTCATCGGCTCGACCGCCGACACGACGTTGACCCGCTACTTCGCGCAACCGCTGGTGCCCACCGTCTTCGGCCGTGATCCCCGCCTGCAGTTCCTGCACTTCGACGACGCGTTGGAGGTGCTGCACCGCTCGATCGTGGAGGATCACCCCGGCACCTACAACGTCGCCGGGCCGGGGGTGCTCTCGCTGTCCCAGGCGATCCGCCGGGCCGGTCGTGTGGCCGTCCCGGTGCTGGAGCCGGGCCTCTCCGGTGCCGCCGCGCTCGCCCGCAGCATGGGCTTCGGCCGCTACGGCCTGGACCAGGTCGACCTCTTCGTGCACGGCCGCGTGGTCGACACCACCCGGCTGGAGCGGGAGTACGGCTTCACGCCCCGCTCCACCGCCGCGGCCTTCGAGGACTTCATCCGCGCGCACCACGGCGGGGTGGTGGTCACCCGCAACCAGTTGGCCGCGGCTGAGCAGCTCGTCCTGGACGGCATCCGGCAGGTCCGCGCAGCGGTGCGGGAGCGGTCGTGACCGGGCCGGGGGAGGGGCGTGACCCAGCGGGCATCGGGCGGTTCGACGTACCGCAGGGGTCGGCCGCAGCGGCCGAGGACCCGGCGCGGCGCAACGGACACCGGCCGACGGCCGGGATCGCGCAGACCCCGGCGCCGGCCGACGAGGTCGACACCGCGGCCACCGACGAGCCGGCGGCCATGGGCGACGAGACCACCGGCGAGCCGGCGGGCGAGGGCGTTCGGGCCACCGGCGGCGAGGCCGGCGGCATCGGGGCGGCCGTGCCGGATCGGCCGGGTGACCACTGGGACCGGAAGGTCGCCAACGGCCTGGCGTTCCTGCGCCGGCGGCTCTCCGGTGACTACGAGGTCGACGAGTTCGGCTTCGACCCGGACCTGACCGACGCCGTCTTCCACCCGCTGCTGCGGCTGCTCTACCGGGACTGGTTCCGCACCGAGGTCAGCGGTGTCGAGCACGTGCCCGTCGAGGGGCCCGCCCTGGTGGTGGGCAACCACTCGGGCACGGTGGCGCTGGACGCGTTGATCCTTTCCGCGGCGCTGCACGACAAGCACCCCGCCCACCGCTACCTGCGCCTGCTCGGTGCGGACCTGGTCTTCCGGATGCCGGTGGTGTCGGAGATCGCGCGCAAGACCGGTGGCACGGTGGCCTGCAACCCGGACGCCGAGCGGCTGCTCGGCGGCGGCGACCTGGTCGGCGTCTTCCCCGAGGGCTTCAAGGGCATCGGCAAGCTCTACGCCGACCGCTACAAGCTGCAACGGTTCGGCCGGGGCGGTTTCGTCTCGGCGGCGCTGCGCACCGGCACCCCGATCGTGCCGGTCGCCATCGTCGGCGGCGAGGAGATCTACCCGATGCTCGCCGACATCAAGCCCCTCGCGCGGCTTCTCAAGCTGCCGTATTTCCCGGTCACGCCGACGTTTCCGTGGCTCGGGCCGCTGGGCATGGTGCCGCTGCCCAGCAAGTGGCTGATCGAGTTCTGCCCACCGATCCCGACCGCGCACCTGACCGACTCGGCGGACGACCCGCTGGTGGTCTTCAACCTCGCCGACCAGGTGCGGGAGACCATCCAGCAGACCCTGCACACGCTGCTGGAGCGGCGGCCGGACCCGTTCGGCCCCTGACCCCGCCGCTCAGCCGCTGCGGCGCCGGCGCTGCAACGCCAGGCCGCCGGCGACCGCGCCGGCGACCAGCCCGGCCGCCGCAGTCGACGGTACGGCGATCTTGACGGCGCGGCGGCCGGTACGGAAGTCCCGCACCTCCCAGCCGCGCTGCCGCGCCTGCCGCAGCAGGGTGCCGTCCGGGTTGACCGCCACCGCCCGCCCCACGGCGGAGAGCAGCGGAAGGTCGTTGGCCGAGTCGCTGTAGGCGGCGCAGCGGGCCAGGTCCAGGCCCTCCACCGCAGCGAGCTGGGCGACCGCCTCGGCCTTCGCGGGCCCGTGCATCAGGTCGCCCACCAGCCGCCCGGTGTACGCCCCGTCCATCACCTCGGCCACCGTGCCGATCGCGCCGGTCAGGCCGAGCCGGGTGGCGATCACCCGGCCGATCTCCACCGGGGCGGCGCTGACCAGCCAGACCCGCTGGCCGGCGTCCAGGTGGCGCTGGGCGAGCTGGTGCGTGCCGGCCCAGATCCGGGGAGCCATCAGCTCGTCGAAGATCTCCTCCGTGAGGCGTTCCACGTCGTCCACCCGCCAGCCCTCGACGAAGGCCAGCGCGGCCTCCTTGGCCTGGGACATGTCACCGGCGTGCTCCCGGGCGAGCAACCGGAACCGGAGCTGCTGCCAGGCGAACCGGGCCAGGTCGGCGGTGGTGAAGTAGTTCCGGGCGGCGAGGCCACGAGCGAACCAGTAGATCGACGCTCCCTGCATCATCGTGTTGTCCACGTCGAAGAAGGCCGCCGCGATCGGGTCCGGTGCGGGCGCGGTCGCCGGAGCCCGCTCGGTCTCCGCCCAGCCGGCGGTGTGACCATGGGCGTCGGTGCTGACCGTCACCTTGCGGCTGCGCGCCACGCGTCTCCCCTCCTCGCCAGATGCGACGGATTACCTCCAGCGAGGGTAGCCGGCGAGCATGGTCGACCGGCCGGGCAGACAGCGAACTGCGTCACGACCGGCCGGACCTGCGGTATGGGAGTCGCCGGGCCGCCCGGGGTCGGTCAGCGGGAGCCGGGGCAGGCGGACGGGGCGGGGCCGAGGGTGTCGCTGGCCGCCGGAGCCGGGAGGCCGCAGGCGATCGCCGCGCGCAGCGCGTCCGAGCGCTCCCGGATGCTGTCCAGCAGCACCAGCGAGCGCCGGGTCCGCTCCCGGTCGGCCCGGGTGGCCCCGTCGAGCAGGTTGCCCACCGCTCGCCGCTGGCCGGCGACGAAGGTGTTGACGGTGTCCAGGCTGGCCGGCTCGGCCCGCTGCACGGCGGCGGCGGTGAGCAGGCGGACACCCTGCCGGGTGTCGGCGTCCATGTCGTCGAGGACCGCGCTGTAGCCGATCCGGTCACCGCGCAGCTCGGCGGCCTCACCGAGCCGGGTCCGGGCGAAGTCCAGGAAGAGCTGGCCACGGCTGATGTCCGAGCTGGCCAGGGCGAGTTGGGCCCGCTCGGTCGAGCGCTTCATGCCGTACAGCGCGTCGCCGGGGACCGCGTTCTCGCTGGCGGCGGAGATGCCGGAGACGGCGATGGCGCCGGCCGCGATGCCGATCAGGATCGCGCCGCGGGCGCGGGCGCGGCGGGCGGTGACCGCCGGAAGCAGTGAACCCCGGGTGGTGTTGGCGGGACGCGCGGCGGCCGGTTCCCCGGCCGGTGGGGTGGTGCCCATCCCTTCCCGCACGGCGGTGGCGAGCAGCATCGCCCGCAGGCCGGTGCGGAATTCGGCGTCCACCTCGACCGCCGGCGGATCGACGCTGAGCCGCTGGCCCACTGCGACGAGCGGCGCGAGCTGGCCGTCGACCCGGGAACGGACGTGGTGCCGCCGCCCGCCGTTGGCCTCGTCGAGAAGCTGCGCGAAGCGCTCGGCGCGCCGGCGGGAGAAGAGGATGTTGTCCACCGCAGGCACCTCCTCTCGCTGGTCACGGCCGGTCGGCCGCCGTCGTTGCCAGCGACCGGGCGGCAGTGTGACACCACGGAGGTGAGGCCCCGTCCGGCGTGCCGGTCGGACCTCGGTGACCCGGGCCTGCCGGGGCAACCACCGGTCGCACCCGGAGAAACGCCGTGGACCGGGCACGGGTTACGGGCCCGGCGGGGCGGAAATCACAGAAAGTGATTGCCGTCACCCGACGCAACCGACTCTGAACGGCCCGGACGTCGATCGACGCAATCCGTCCCGCGGAGAGAAACTACGGCTGGAAGCCGTCGGGCAGAAGTCGGGCCAGGGCGCGGACCGCCCGGTACTGGAGGGCCTTGATGGCGCCCTCGTTCTTGCCCATCGCCCGGGCCGTCTCGGCCACCGAGAAGCCCTGGAGGAACCGGAGCACGATGCACTCCTGCTGCTCCGGGTTGAGCTGCTTCACGGCGGTGAGCAGCGCGACGTTGGTGATGTGCTCCACCACCGCCGCCTCCGGGCTGCCCTCCGGGCCGCGGTCCTCCCGGTCGGCGTCGAGCACGTCGCCGGTGGTGACCTCCAGCCGGTACCGGCCGGACTTGAAGTGGTCCGCGACCAGGTTGCGGGCGATGGTCACCAGCCAGGCGCCGAGGTCGCGGCCCTGCCAGGTGAAGCTGCCGATCCGCTTGAGCGCGCGGAGGAAGGTGTCCGAGGTGAGATCCTCGGCGAGCTGCCGGTTGCCGACCCGGAAGTAGACGAACCGGAAGACGGTGTCCACGTACCGGTCGTAGATCAGGCCGAACGCCTCGGACTCGCCGGCCTGGGCCCGCTCGACCAGCGTCCAGACCTCGGTGGCCGGGTCGGACGGGTCCGGGCGGCTCGGGAAGCCGGTCGGGGTCGTGGTGGTGGTCGCCGGCACCGCCGGGATCACCGCCGTCTCGCCCGCGGACGGGTCGGTGGTCGTCGCCGTCGTGTCGCCGACCCGCCGGCCCTGGGCCGGCATGGTCGGTCGGGCCGGTACGGCGACCCGGCCGCCGGCCGGCTTCGCGTTCCCGCCGGGCACCGCTGGTCGCGGGGGCGGCTCGTTGTGGTGTGGCCGGTTGCGAATCCGCTTCGCCGTGCCGTCGCCCCGCACGGCGGTGCCGTGTGGTTCGTCCAGCGGAGCGCGGGCCGCCGGCCGCTCGTTGACCTGGGCGCGGGTCGTCTGACCGGTCAGGCCGACCGGGCGTTCCGCGTAACCGAAGGTGGTCACCGGGTCGCCCCCGTCCCATCAGTCGCCGGGCGGGCCGGTTTGCGGGTCGTCGGTGCGGACCGACCGGGCTTCCGGTCGGGCAGGACGGTTCCGGGGTGTGCCGACGGGCGGCAGTTCCCCTTGAGGTGCTGGTCCAATGCGCTCACAGGCACGGGGGCCTCCTCGGGCTGAGGGGTGTCGACTCACGGCAAATGGGGTGAGCCGACCCGAGTGATGATAAGGCCAACGTCACCCGCGCGTGGCAAGTCCGTTACACAGGGCGGAAGTATTTCCCGCTCCATCGCACCGTCGGCGGACCGGTTGTCCGTCGTGTGCGGTTGACTTTGGATCGGCGCGGTGATCCAGGGTGGATCCCCAGGTCGGGGGTGTCGTGCCCGTTCGGCTGACCCACCCCGTCGGGTGGTCGGTGCGAGCCCGGCCGAACCGGTGCCGGACGGCGTCACCCGTCCCATCGACAGGACCTGATCGGATCGTCGGTGGCACAGTGGGCGGTCCCGTCGGCGGGACTTTCGCGGAGCGGGGTCCGGGCCGTCGGGGCGTGGCCTGTCGTCGCCCGCTGTGCCAGACTCGATCACCGTGCAGGACGCATCGGCAAACCCCGCGCCGAACCTCGCCGACCGGGTCCACCGGGCGGCTCTCGACCACGGCGACCGGCCCGCGCTGCACTGGCGCGACCGGACGCTCAACTGGTCCGATCTGGACGCCGCGGTGGACGCCACCGCGCACGCACTGACGGCCATCGCGCCGCCCACCGACCCGGGCGGTACGCCGCCACGCGTCGCTATCGCGCTGCCCAACACCCCCGACTTCGTGGTCAGCCTGCTCGGTGCCCTGCGGGCCGGGCTCGTCGCGGTGCCGGTCAACCCCGGCTTCACCACCCCGGAGCTGCGGCACGTGCTGGCCGACTCGGGCGCATCGGTGCTGATCGGCACCGAGCGGATCCGGGGCCTGGTCGCCGAGGTGGCCACCGAGCTGCCCGCGCTCACCGCCGTGCACGGCACGCCCCCACGGTCGGCCGCCGACGCACCCGAGCCGCCGGCACGCCCGCACCGGGGCGGTGCCGACCTGGCCGTACTGCTCTACACCTCCGGCACCGAGGGCCGCCCCAAGGGCGCGATGCTCTCGCACCGCGCGCTGCTGGCGAACCACGAGCAGGTCGACCGGATCGAGCCGCCGGTGGTCGGTCCGGGAGACACCGTGCTCCTGGCCCTGCCGCTGTTCCACGCGTACGGGCTCAACTCGGGGCTCGGCGCCGTCGTCCACCATGGCGCGACCGGCGTGCTGCTCGACGAGCTGGGGCCCACGGCGGGGCTCGACGAGATCGCCCGGCACCGGGTGAGTGTGCTGGTCGGCGTACCGTCGATGTTCCTGGCCTGGGCCAGCACGGCCGCGGTCCGCACGGCGACCGCCTCCGTCCGGGTGGCGGTCTGCGGCGCGGCACCCCTGGAGCCGGCGGTCGCGGCGCGCTTCACCGAGGCCACCGGTCATGCCGTGCACATCGGGTACGGCCTCACCGAGACCGCTCCGGTGCTCACCTCCACGCTGGTCGGCGGGGTGGCCAAGGCCGGGTCGATCGGCCGGCCGCTGCCCGGTGTACGGCTGCGGCTGGTCGACGCGGACGGCGCGGACCTGTGGCGCGACGGCGTGGCCACCCCCGACGACGACCCGGATGAGCTGGACATCTCCGACGTGGCGCCGGGCACCGACCCGGGGCAGATCGTCGTGGCCGGCCCCAACCTCTTCGCCGGCTACTGGCCGGACGGCCGGGACGGCCCGGACGCCGACGGCTGGTGGGGCACCGGCGACGTCGCGTACGCCGACGAGGACGGCGACCTCTTCCTGGTCGACCGGCTCGGCGAGCTGATCCTGGTCAACGGGTTCAACGTCTATCCGCACGAGGTCGAGCTGGTGCTCGCCGGGCATCCCGGGGTGGCCGAGTCGGCCGTACTGGGTGTGCCGCATCCCCGGACCGGCGAGACTGTCCGGGCGTACGTGGTGCCGGCGCCGGGGCGGCAGGTGACCGGAGAGGAGCTGCTCGCCCACTGCGCGCGGAACCTGGCCCGGTTCAAGTGCCCGACCGCGGTCGAGTTCGTCGACGCCCTACCGCACTCGGCGATCGGCAAGGTACGCAAGACCCAGCTCCGGTCGGCGGCGCCGACCGACCCGCCGGCGCACGCCGACACCCGCACGGAGGTAACCGATGTCCACTGACGCCCGCCTCGCCCTCATCACCCGCCCCGGCTGTCACCTGTGCGACGACGCCAAGGCGGCGCTCGACCGGGTGGTGGCGGTCACCGGGGACAAGTGGGTCGAGTGGGACGTCACCGGCGACGAGGGGCTGGAGCGGGAGTACGGGGACCGGCTGCCGGTGGTGATGCTCGACGGCAAGGAGCACGGCTACTGGCGGGTGGAGGAGGAACGGCTGCTGCGGGACCTGACCACGCCGCAGCTCTGAGCGGTGCCTATGGTGCTCTGATGACCCCCGCGCACCCCCACCTGGTCTGGGACTGGAACGGCACCCTGCTCAACGACCTCAGCCTGGTGGTCGCGGCCACCAACGCGGCGTTCGCCAGCGTGGGCGGGCCGGCGGTCACCTCCGACGAGCACCGGGTGCGGTTCCGTCGGCCGATCGCCGAGTACTACGCCGACGTGCTCGGTCAGGCCGTGGACGACGACGAGTTCGGCCGCCTGGACCGGATCTTCCACGACGCGTACCGCAGCGGGTTGACCACCTGCGAGCTGGCCGCCGACGCGCGGACCGCGATGGCCGCCTGGCCGGGCAGCCAGAGCCTGCTCTCCATGTGGTTCCACGAGGAGCTGGTGCCCACCGTGCACACCTACGGGCTGACCAGCCACTTCACCCGGGTGGACGGGCTGCGGGCCACGGTCGGCGGCGGCCGCAAGGCCGAGTCGCTCCAGCGGCACCTGGCCGAGCTGGGCGTGGACGGCGCCTCGGTGGTGCTGATCGGCGACTCCATCGACGACGCGGACGCGGCGCTCGCGGTCGGTGGCCGTGCTGTGCTCTACACCGGCGGCTTCACCGACCCGGCCCGGCTGCGCGCGTCCGGTCACCCGGTGGCCGACACCCTCACCGACGCCGTGAAACTGGCCGGGGAGGTCAGTTCCGCAGGTAGGTGAGGACGGCCAGCACCCGCCGGTGCTGCTCGGTGTCCGGCGGCAGGGTGAGCTTGGTGAAGATGTTGCGCACGTGCTTCTCCACCGCGCCGTCGCTGACCACCAGGGCGCGGGCGATGGCGGTGTTCGAGCGCCCCTCGGCCATCAGGGCGAGCACCTCACGCTCGCGCGGGGTCAACTCGCGCAGCGGGTCGTCGCGGCGGCGCCGGGCGAAGAGCTGGCCGACCACCTCCGGGTCGAGCACGGTGCCGCCGGCCGCCACCCGGCGCAGCGCGTCCAGGAACTCGTCGATCGCGGCCACCCGGTCCTTGAGCAGGTAGCCGATCCCGCCGCCCGCTCCGCCGGTGGTGGCCAGCAGGTCGTCGGCGTACGAGACCTCGACGTACTGCGACAACACCAGGATCGGGGTACGCGGCACCAGCCGACGGGCCTCCACCGCCGCCCGCAGCCCCTCGTCGGTGTGCGACGGGGGCATCCGGACGTCGACGATCGACACGTCCGGCCGGTGCTCCACCACCGCCTCGACCAGCGCGTCGCCGTCCCCGACGGCCGCCACCACATCGTGCCCACTCTCGGTCAGCAGCCGCACCAGCCCCTCGCGGAGCAGCACGGCGTCGTCGGCGATCACGATGCGCATGGCTGTGTTGTCTACCACGTCCGGCCTGCCGGAAGGGCTCGACGCGGTGTCCGCCGGCTCACAGCGGAAGTTCCGCGCGGACCTCGGTGGGCCCGCCGGCCGGGCTGACGACGGCCAGTTCGCCGCCGGCAGCCCGGACCCGGTCGGCGATGCCGACCAGCCCGTGCCCCTTGGCCAGGTGCGCGCCGCCCTGCCCGTCGTCGCCCACCCGTACCAGGAGGTGGGTGCCCTGCCGGGCCACGGCGACCATGGCTTCGGTGGCCCGGCTGTGCTTGGCGACGTTGGTCAACGCCTCCGCCACCATGAAGTACGCGGTGTTCTCCACGGCCGGGTCGAGCCGCCCGCCCGGCGTGCCGAGCTGCGGGTCCACCTGGAGGTCGATCGGGATCAGCCCCCGGCCGGCGAGCGCGGCCAGGGCGCTGGGCAGGCCCCGGTCCACCAGGACCGGTGGGGCGATGCCGCGGGACAGCGCCCGCAGCTCGGCCAACGTGTCCCGGGTCTGGGTGACCGCCTCGTCGATGGTCCGGCCGGCCGCCTCCGGGTCGGAGGCGAGCTGCTGCCGGGCCCGGCTGAGGTCCATGGCCAGCCGCACCAGGCGCTGCTGGGGGCCGTCGTGGATGTCGCGTTCCAACCGGCGCAGCGCGGACGCCTCGGCGGACACGGCGGCGCGCTTCTGCTCCTCCAGGACGGTGATCCGGTCCCGCATCTCGGCCACCCCGGTCAGCATGGCCCGGGCGAAGCTGGCCTGGAGCAGCGCGCAGCCCCGGACCACGATCGGCAGGGTGATCAGGAAGAACACCCCGATCGCGGTGGTCAGCCCGATCCGCGCGGTGGTCGAGTCGCCCAGGCCGAGCAGCTGGGCGAGGTCGCTGTCGCCCTCGCCGCGCGGCAGCGCCCAGTCGTACGCCCAGTAGAGGGAGCCGGTGACGGCGGCGGCCCACCAGGCCAGCGCCACCACGAACGTGATGACCGACACGATCAGGCGCAGTACGCCGTGTGCCACGTCGAGCCAGGACTGGGCGTCCCGCATCGGCACGAAGATCCGCCGCCAGGCGTTCGCTCCGGCCTCGGGCAGCCGGTAGTGCGGCCGGATCCGGGGCTGCCGGAGCACCGCGGGCAGCCGCAGTCGCTCGATGTCGGCCAGCCCTCGGGCGGCGTACAGGGTGCCGCTGATGATCGGCAGGCCGATCACCGTGACCACCAGCCCGACGCCGACCGCGAGGCCCACGACGAGGACGACGAAGCTGGCCAGGGCCAGGGGCAGGCCGAGCAGCACGTACCCGGAGTCGACGAAGAGTTGGCGGGGAATGCTCGGCGCCAGCGTCGGCTGGTCGCTGGAGGCGGCAACGGCGGTCATGCCCAAAGGCTAGGCAGCGCGGGTGGGCCACCCCATCCCGAAGCCCTGCCTCTGCCTCGTAGTGCTGTCCCTACCCATTTCGGCACGCCTACCAGACGTGGGCGCGGGATTGGTCAGAGAAGTCGGGATTGAGCAATAATCGCCCGGGCGGGTTCGGCGGACGCCGCTGGATCGATCTTGCGGAATGGAGGTGCTGGTGGAGTCGCGTCGCGCAGCGACAAGATCGCGATTTGTGCACGTCTTCACAAGCGCCTACTCTCTAGTTCCGACGCGCCCTGCTAGCACAGCCGGCAATCTCGGTCGCCAGCGGGAGTCCACTAACGGCCGACCAGCGGAGTTGGCCGAGGATCGCACCGCACGGAGTCTCATGAGTCAGCATCGTCACCCAGGCGCGCCCGGCCGCGCCGGTGCCGTACCGGCGCTCCCGGACCTGCCCGAGGCGACCGTCGCGCGGCTCCCGGAGTACCTGCGTGCGCTGCACAACCTCGCCGACGCCGGCCACGAGACGGTCTCCAGCGAGGGCCTGTCCGCCGCCGCCGGCGTCAACTCCGCCAAGCTCCGCAAGGACCTCTCCCACCTCGGCTCGTACGGCACCCGGGGCGTCGGCTACGACGTCGCGCTGCTGATCGAGCAGATCGAGTACGTGCTCGGGCTCACCCAGCGACGGGCCGTCGCCCTGGTCGGCGTGGGTAATCTCGGTCACGCTCTGGCCGGTTACGACGGCTTCGCCAGCCGAGGCTTCCGGATCGCCGCACTGCTCGACGCCGATCCCTCCCGGGTCGGCGAAGAGATCAACGGGTTGGTGGTCCGGCATGTCGACGAGCTGCCGGCGGTCGCCGCGGAGGAGTCGCTCGCGATCGGCGTGATCGCCACCCCGGCCGCAGCCGCCCAAAAGGTCGCCGACCAGCTGGTCGCGGTCGGCGTGACGAGCATCCTCAACTTCGCGCCGTGCGTACTCTCGGTTCCGGAGGGGGTCGACGTGCGCAAGGTCGACCTCGCCATCGAGCTGCAGATTCTGTCCTTCCACGAGCACCGCAAGGCGTCGCTGACCGCGCTGCCCGCCACCGGCGGGTCCGCTCTCACCGCCCTGCCGGGCGGGCTCGCGGCCACCGACACCCAGGAGGCGATCGGCACGTGAAACTGCTCGTCGTCGGCGCGTCCTACCGGACCGCCCCGGTCGCCACGCTGGAGCAACTGGCCGTGCCCCCCGCCGACCTCACCCGCACGCTGGACCGCCTGGTCGCCCAGCCGTACGTGGCCGAGGCGGTGCTCGTCTCCACCTGCAACCGGGTGGAGGTCTACGCCGCCGTGTCCGGTTTCCACGGCGGGCTCGGCGACATCTGCGCCGTCCTGGGCGAGCAGGCCGGCAGTCCGCCGGCGGCGCTCGCCAGCCACCTCTACGTGCACTACGACGCCGCCGCCGTGGACCACGTCTTCCGGGTCGCCACCGGACTGGACTCGATGGTCGTCGGCGAGGCGCAGATCCTCGGGCAGCTGCGCGACTCGTACCACTGGGCCACCGGCGCCGACTCCGCCGGCCGGCTGCTGCACGAGCTGATGCAGCAGGCGCTGCGGGTCGGCAAGCGTGCCCACGCCGAGACCGGCATCGACCGGGCCGGCCAGAGCGTGGTCACCGCCGCGCTGGAGCTGGCCGCCGGGCACCTCGACGGTGACCTCGCCGGCCGCCCGGCCCTGGTTGTCGGAGCCGGCGCGATGGGCTCGCTCGGGGTGGCCACCCTGTCCCGGCTGGGCGCCGGGCCGCTCACCGTCACCAACCGGGGCGCTGACCGGGCCGTGCGGCTCGCCGAGTCGTACGGTGCGAACGCGGTGCCGATGACCGAGCTGGCCGACACTCTCTCCACAGTGGACATCGTAGTGGCCGCCACCGCCTCCACCGAACCGGTCCTCACCCGAGCCGTGGTCGGCGCGGCGCTGGCCGAGCGGGACCGGGCCCGGGGCCCGCTGGTCCTTCTCGACCTGGCCGTTCCGCGCGACGTCGAGGAGGGCGTCGCCGACCTCGCCGGCGTCGAGGTGATCGACATCGACCGGATGGCGGCGCTGCTCGCCGACGGTCCGGCCGCCGCGGACGCCGCCGCCGTCGAACGGATCGTGCTCGGCGAGGTGGAGAGCTTCCTCTCCTGGCTGCGCGGCGCCGACGTGGCGCCCACCGTGGCCGCGCTGCG
Source organism: Micromonospora sp. NPDC049301 (assembly GCF_040678715.1). Lineage (NCBI taxonomy): Bacteria > Bacillati > Actinomycetota > Actinomycetes > Micromonosporales > Micromonosporaceae > Micromonospora > Micromonospora sp. NPDC049301. The sequence continues at coordinate 46,633 of NZ_JBFAQO010000006.1, forward strand.
CGGCCGGGCCGACGACGTGGTCACCGCCGAGCTGCGCCGGCTGGCCCAGCGCCGCCCGGACCTCGGTGACGACCTGCGGGCCGAGGTGGCCCGCACCGTGCACCGCGTGGTGCAGCGGCTGCTGCACCAGCCCACCGTCAAGGTCCGCCAGCTGGCCGCGGAGCCCGGCGGCGACCAGTACGCAGCCCTGCTGCGCGAGCTGTTCGATCTCCAGGTGCCGCAGACCTCGCCGGTGGACACCGTCCCCGACGTGGTGGCACCCGACCTCGGCGCGGCGTTCGCCGGCACCGACCCGGTGCTGGACGCGGACGCCACCGACCCGATCCCGCCCACCGGAGGTGCGCGATGACCGCCCCCCTACGCCTCGGCACCCGGGGCAGCACCCTGGCGATGGCCCAGTCCGGCCAGGTCGCCGAGGCGTTGACCGCCGCTACCGGCCGCCCGGTCGAGCTGGTCGAGGTGATCACCGCCGGCGACCGCTCCAGCGCGCCGGTGCACCGGCTCGGCGTCGGGGTGTTCGTCTCCGCGCTGCGCGACGCGCTGGCCGCCCGGACCATCGACTTCGCCGTGCACTCCTACAAGGATCTGCCCACGGCCGCCGCCGGCGGGCTGCACATCGCGGCGGTGCCGACCCGGCAGGACCCGCGCGACGCGCTGGTCGCCAGGGACGGGCGGACCCTCACCGAGCTGCCGCCCGGGGCCACCGTGGGCACCGGCGCGCTGCGCCGGATCGCCCAGCTGCACGCGCTCGGCATGCAGCTGGAGGTCACCCCGATCCGCGGCAACGTGGACACCCGCCTCGCGCGGGTGCTCGGCCCCGAGGCCGACCTCGACGCCGTCGTCCTGGCCCGGGCCGGGCTGGCCCGAATCGGCCGGGCCGACGTCATCACCGAGACGCTGGACCCGATGCTGATGCTGCCCGCGCCCGCTCAGGGCGCGCTGGCCGTGGAGTGCCGGGTCGACGACCAGGACCTGGTCGAGCTGCTCGCGGTGCTCGACCACGCACCGTCGCACGCCGCCGTCACCGCGGAGCGCGCGTTGCTGGCCACCCTGGAGGCCGGGTGCAGCGCACCCGTCGCCGCCTATGCGGAACTCGCCGAAGGTGACGCCGGCGATGAGATCTACCTGCGCGGGGCGGTGATCAGCCCGGACGGCACTCGTGACCTCCGGCTGTCCCGCACCGGAACGCCCGCCGACGCGGCGGAGATCGGTAAGGCACTCGCCGCCGAACTCCTCGACCTCGGCGCCGACTCGATCCTCGGCCACGAAGGACACACCGGCTCGGGGACCCAGCAATTTGGGAGCACAGAATGACCCGCACCCGTAAGCCCGTCGGCCGTATCGCGTTCGTCGGGGCTGGCCCCGGCGACCCGGGCCTGCTGACCCGTCGGGCGCACGACGCCCTGGTCGACGCCGACCAGGTGATCTACGACCGGGGAGTCCCGGAGTCGTTGCTCGCCGTCGTCCGCGCCGAGGCCAGGGACGACGCCGAGTTCACGCCGGCCGAAGGCGCGCCGGGGGATGTGGCGAAGGTGCTCATCTCCGCGGCCCGCTCCGGGCTGAACGCGGTGCACCTGGTCGCCGGCGACCCGTTCGGCCACGACTCGGTGGTCAAGGAGGTGCAGGCGGTGGCCCGCACCGCCGCCCACTTCGAGGTGGTGCCCGGGGTCGGTCAGGCCGAGGGTGTCGCCACCTACGCGGGTGTCCCGCTGCCGGGCGTGCGTACCGCCGCCGACGTCGAGGACGTCAGCACGCTGGACTTCGAGGCGCTGGCCGCAGCCGTCGGTCGGGGCTCGCTGGCCGTCGCGGTGGACGCCGGTGACCTCGCCGCCGTCCGGGACGGGCTGCTGGCCGCCGGAGTCGACGGCACCACGGGTGTCGGGGTGACCGGCGACGGCACCGGCGAGACCCAGTACACGACCACGTCGACCGTCGACAGCTTCGTGGCCGCCGCGCTCGGCTTCACCGGCCGGGTGGTGCTCACCGTCGGCGCGGGCGTGGGCCAGCGGGACAAGCTGAGCTGGTGGGAGAACCGCCCGCTGTACGGCTGGAAGGTGCTGGTACCCCGCACCAAGGAGCAGGCCGGCGCGATGAGCGCCCGGCTGCGCGCGTACGGGGCGATCCCGTGCGAGGTGCCGACCATCGCGGTCGAGCCGCCGCGCACCCCGGCGCAGATGGAGCGGGCCGTCAAGGGCCTGGTCGACGGCCGTTACGCGTGGGTCATCTTCACCTCCGTGAACGCGGTCCGCGCGGTGTGGGAGAAGTTCGCCGAGCACGGGCTGGACGCCCGGCACTTCGGTGGCGTCAAGATCGCCTGTATCGGTGAGGCGACGGCGGACGCGGTTCGCGCGTTCGGCATCCAGCCGGAGCTGATCCCCGCCGGGGAGCAGTCCTCCGAGGGGCTGCTGGCCGAGTTCTCGCCGCACGACGAGATCCTCGACCCGGTGGGCCGGGTGCTGCTGCCGCGTGCCGACATCGCCACCGAGACGCTGGCCGCCGGGCTCACCGAGCGCGGCTGGGAGGTCGACGACGTGACGGCGTACCGGACGGTCCGGGCCGCTCCGCCGCCCGCCGAGATCCGGGACGCGATCAAGTCGGGCGGGTTCGACGCGGTGCTCTTCACCTCGTCCTCCACCGTGCGGAACCTGGTCGGCATCGCGGGGAAGCCGCACGCGCGTACCGTTGTTGCCGTCATCGGGCCCAAGACGGCGGAGACCGCGACGGAGTTCGGCCTGCGGGTCGACGTCCAGCCGCCGCAAGCCTCGGTGCCCGACCTGGTGGAGGCGCTCGCCGCCTACGCCGTCGAGCTGCGCGAGAAGCTCGCCGCCATGCCGGCGAAGCAGCGTCGCGGCTCGAAGGTGCAGGGGCCGACCGCGCTCCGCTTCCGGTAGTCGTCCGAGGAGGCGCTCCCATGTCGTACCCCGAGATTCGGCCTCGCCGGCTCCGCCACACCCCGGCGATCCGCCGGCTGGTCTCCGAGACCCGCGTCGACCCGGCCGAGCTGGTCGTGCCGATGTTCGTCAAGGAGGGGCTGACCGAGCCCCGGGCCATCGCGTCGCTCCCGGGGGTGCTCCAGCACTCCCGGGACTCGCTGCGCAAGGCTGCGGTCGAGGCGGTCCAGGCCGGTGTCGGCGGGATCATGCTCTTCGGCGTGCCGGAGCACCGCGACCCGACCGGGTCCGGTGGCATCGACCCGGACGGCATCCTGAACGTCGCCATCCGGGACGTGGTTGCCGAGGTGGGCGACGCCACGGTGGTGATGAGCGACCTGTGCCTGGACGAGTTCACCTCGCACGGGCACTGCGGGCTGCTCACCCCGGGCGGTGAGGTGGACAACGACGCGACCCTGGAGGCGTACGCCGAGATGGCGGTGGCCCAGGCCGCCGCCGGGGTCCACATGGTCGGGCCGTCCGGGATGATGGACGGCCAGGTCGGCGTGGTCCGCCGGGCGCTCGACGCCGCCGGGCACCAGGACGTGACCGTGCTGGCGTACGCCGTGAAGTACGCCTCGGCCTTCTACGGTCCGTTCCGGGACGCGGTGGAGTCGGCGCTGGAGGGCGACCGGCGCACCTACCAGCAGGACCCGGCCAACCTGCGCGAGTCGCTGCGTGAGGTGGCGCTGGATGTCGCCGAGGGCGCCGACATGGTGATGGTCAAGCCGGCGCTGCCCTACCTCGACGTGGTGTCGGCGGTGCGGGCCGCGGTGGACGTCCCGGTCGCCGCCTACCAGGTCTCCGGTGAGTACGCGATGGTCGAGGCGGCCGCCGCGAACGGCTGGATCGACCGGGAGCGGGTGATGCTGGAGACGCTCACCTCGATCCGCCGGGCCGGCGCGCAGGTCATCCTCACCTACTGGGCCGTCGAGGCCGCCGGGCTGCTGCGCCAGCGCTACTGAGCGGTCCGGCCCGGCCCGTGGCAGGGCCGGGAGTCGGGCGCGACCGCTTGCACGCAACCCCAACTCCGGGACCCGGATACCCCCTTCGCGCCTCCTTTGCTCTGCTTCAACGGACGCAACAGTCGGACCCGAAAAGTGTTGCGCCCGTTGAAGCAGAGCAAAGGGCGCCAACCAAGCCCTCGGCCCCCCGGCCCTCGGCCCCGGCCCCCTGCACCCGACCTACGCGGTTATCCACAGGTTTATCCACAGGGATTGAGCCTGGCTGACACCACGGGGATGGTGGTGGGATGGCGTCGGCGCTCGATCCTCCTCCTCCCACCGGTCCCACCGTCGGTCGGTTTCCCATTGCCGGTCTGGTTCGCCGGGCACGTCGGATCGTCCGGCTGAGCCAGCACGGGATGGCCCGCTTCGCCAAGGTTTCGCCCTCGACGGTGGGGCGGGTCGAAGCGGGCAGCCTGACCCCCAGCCTGGCCGTGCTGGAGCGCCTGCTCGGAGCGGCCGGGCTCTACCTGACCGTGGTCGACCAGAACGGCCGGGTGATCCAGCCGATGGCCGACCGGGAGGACGTCCACGACGGTGCCGGCCGTCGCTACCCCTCGCACCTGGACACCATCCTCGACCCGGAGCCGGGGGAGTGGTGGGGGGACATCTACGGGCTGGCCCGACCACCGGAGACCTACCACCGCAGCTCGGCGGACCGGGAGGCGCGGCGACGGCGCAGCCAGTGGGAGGTACGGGTCGCGAAACACCGCCACCTGCCGCCCCCGCCGATCGTCCACGACTACCACTGACGCCGGCGGCAACGACAGCGGCCCGCCATCCGGGGTTGCACCTGGATGACGGGCCGCTGACACGGCGTCTGGAGGATCAGTCGTCGTTGGTGATGGTGCCCGTCGCGAGCGGGTCGGCCAGCCGCAGGCCGGGCACGCCGGCCACCAGCAGGGTGAGCTTCTCGTCCGCCTCCCGCTTCCGGTCACCGCGCACGGTCACCGGGAAGGCCAGTGAGGTCTGCCCGGCGGCCAGCGTGCGGCAGCCGGCGTACCCGTCGAAGTCCGAGCCGACCTGCGCCGTGCCGCCAAGGGTGGCGGCGCAGAGCAGCACCGGCTGGGACAGCGGCCGGGACACGGTGGCGGTGAAGGTGAGCTGCCGGTTGCCCTTGTCGCCCTCGACCACCGTCGCGTCGGCGACGGTCAGCGACGCCCTGGACCGGAACCGGGCCACCTGCGGGTCGTGGTCGCTGGAACCCCGCGACCCGTCGCCGCTGAACTCCGCCGGCCAGTCGGCGTTGATGTGCGCCGCCCGCACCTGCACCAGGTCGCCGTAGAGCGCGTCGTTGACGAACAGGTGGTCGAGCGTCTGCGCCTGCCCCTCGAAGCTGTACGAGTAGGCCGACGCCGGCACGTCCGCGACCAGGTTGTCCCACAGGTTGTGCAGGCCCGCCTGGTAGAGCGGGGCCAACTGGTCCGACGGGGTGGGCTGGCTGCCGGTGGCGATCGGGTCGTCCGGGCGGGGGAAGACGTTCAGGTCCCCGCCGTAGACCACCCGGGCGTCCCGGTCGGCCGCCTCGATCGCGGTGACGATCGCCGCGCCGTACGCCGCCTGCTCCCGACGCTGCCCGATCCGGCTGTCCGGGCCGGAGGAGTAGTGGTTGCTGAGCGCGTACAGGGTGAACCGCTCCGACGAGCCGGGCGCCGCGGCCACACTGAACTCGCCCAGCTGGGGAGCCCGGGTGAAGACGTTGTTCCCGTCCCGGCCGGTCGAGGTGTCCACGTCGGACGGGAGCACCGCGTTGAGCGCCTTCGGGTTCTGCACGTCGGCGTTGGCCGGCAGCCCCGGGGCGCGGTACTGGACGGTCGGCGCCGAGCCGAGCAGCGGGTCGGTCGCCGTCGCGGCTGCCAGCGACAACCGGTCGGTGCGGTACAGGAACGCGGCGGTGATGCCCCGGGCGTCCGCGCCGGTCCGGTCGTAGGTGGCGGCGTACGCCGGACCACCAGCCGCCGCCACCGCGAGCGCCAACTCCTGGATGCTGTCCGGAGCGCCGTCGGCGTTGTCCGTGTCGCCGCAGGCCAGTGCCGCCCCGGACACGGTGCAGATGTCCTGGTCCTCGGCCTCCTGCACCAGGATCAGGTCCGGCGCGTGCAGGTCCTTGACGATCTGGTCGGCGAGCGCCGTGAGGTGCTCGCGGTAGTCGGCCTCACTGCTGGGCACGTAGTCGAACGGCGGGGCGACGCCCGGGCAGCCGGCGTTGCCGGTGAAGTCGCAGCCGTCGAACGGGTCGTCCCGGTGGTCGTAAAGGTTCTCCACGTTGTACGTGGCGACCGCCACCTCCTGCGACCGGTCGGCCGGCTTCGGCGGGTTGTTCTTCGACGGGTCGGCCCCCGCGTCGAACTCCGCCCGCTCGACCTGGACGCCGTACTTCTCGAACGAGTAGTAGACGCCGCCCACCGCGTCCGCGCGCAGCGTGTCGAAGGTGTGCGCCGGAGGGAGCAGCGCCGTGCTGTCCCCGGCGGTGCCCTTCACGCCCATGCTGCCGAGCATCACCCGCTGGCCGTTGCCGTCGTCGAAGCGGCGGGTCGGGTCGTTGTCCAGCGGGTGGGAGTCCCGGAACACCCGTCGGGCGTACGGGTCGGTGCGGTCCAGCAGCGGGTCGTCCCGGTCGACCACCCACAGCTCCGCGTCGGCGGTCGAGGCGAAGACGTCCCGGCCGCTCACCGCACCGCTGCCCGCGCGCACCCGCAGCCGGGCGCCCTCGTGCCGCTCCCAGAAGCGCTGGGCGTCGGCCAGTTCGGCTGGCGGCGCGGCGTCGGTCACCGCGACCGCGGAGTCCACGGCCAGACCGGTCGTGATCCGCCGAACCAGTGAGGCGCCGGAGAGCTGGGTGAGGTTGAAGTACTCCGACACCCGGGCCCGGAGCACCACCTCGTCGCCGACCGTCGGGACGTAACCGCCGATCAGCGAGGTGAACGTGCCCATGAACACGAAGATGCCGTCGGAGCTGGTCGCGTCGCCGTCGGTGTCGCCGGTGCGGCTCTGCAGGAAGAACCCGTGCTGCTCCGCCCCGGCCGAGGTGCGGGCCAGGGTCAGCTGGGTGATCACGCCGCGTACGTCGTACAGCGTGCTGCTGGTGCCGTTGCCGCTCGCCGGTGCCAGCGGCGACCGGTCGGCCGGGCCGGACTCGGCGTCGGTCGTCGGGCCCTGCACCTCGCCGACGGTCAGCTCCCGGGTCACCTGCACGACCAAGGCGCAGCTTGCGGTGCCACCGCCCGCGTCGGTCGCGGTGACCGTGACGGTGTACGCCCCGGCGGCGAGGTCGGCGCTCGCGCCGACAGTGGCGCGAGCGGTGCCACCCACCCCTTCGGCCGGGGTGAGCGCCGTGCGGGTGATCGAGCCGGTGGCCGGGGTCGGGCTGACCGCGGTCACCGCCAGGTCGACGATCGTGTCGTCGGGGTCGGTGGCGGTGACCTCGCGGCTCGCCGCCGTGCCGGCGGCGGTGACCAGCGGCCCGCCGCAGGTCAGCGTGGCCGGCGCGTCGACCGGGCCACCGCCGTCCACGGTGTGCGTGCCGAGCCCGTCGAAGGTGTCGACCGGGAGACCGGCCCACTGTGCGGCGGGGTCGAACGCGTCCGACGGATCGGTGTCACCGGCGGTCACGGTGGGCAGCCGGCGCAGGGTGTTGTCCGCCGTGCTGGTGGCCCCGGCGCCCCACTCGGTGCCTGGGTCGACGCCCACCTGGCCGATCGAGTCGAGCACGGTGGTGCCCCGGCGCAGCACGATCGCGTCGTCGCCGTTGAACAGGCTCGCCCCGGTCGTCTGGTCGGCCTGGGCGAGGATGGCGGACCCGGCCGAGGCGCTGGCGAACACGAACACGTCGCCAGCGGCCACCGTCCCGGTCAGCGCGATGGTGGTGGCCGTGCCGGAGCCGTTGAAGAAGAGCTGGAGCTGGTAGCCGCCGGCGGTGAGGTCGACGGCGCCACCGGTGCCGTTGAACAGCTCGATCGCCTTGTTGTTCGACGAACCTTCGACGTACTCCGAGATGAACAGGTCGGTGGGCGCGGCGCTGGCCGCGGTGGGTGCGACGCCGAGCGCCGTGACGGTCACGGCGACGGTGGCGGTCGCGAGCGCGGCGATTGTGCTGCGCGGGCGCATAGGGCCTCCACGATGGGTGGATGGGAGTCAACGCACGTTAAGGTGCGCAGCTGTCCAGCGTCCATCCCCCATTGGACGGTTTCGTGAATTCCCTCAGCGGGGTGGATCGATGCGGTGCACCAGCTCGGCGATGTCGACGCTGTATTCGCACCAGTCCCGGTCGGGACGGTAGCCCAGCTCGGCGTTGACCTTGAGCATCGCCTCGTTGGCCTGGGCGTTCCAGGTCTGCACCTCGGCCAGCTCCGGCTCGGCGGAGCGCAGCTCCAGCAGCATCCGGGCCTTGATCGCCCGGTCGATGCCGTAGCCCCGGTGGTCCTGCGCCACGATCGTGTCGTACTGGTCGGCGCGGGTCGGGTGCTGTGCCGGCACCACCACCTCGGTCAGGCCGGCCACCTCGCCGCTCTGCTCGTGCCGGGCAAGCACGATGTACGGCTTCATGCCCCGCCGGTGCAGGGTGTCCAGGCTGTCCCGCAGCCGCTGCGGGTCGTAGGAGCTGGGGCGCAGCTCACCGTCGTCGACGTCGCGCACCTCGGCCTTGGCCCGCGCGTACGCCTCGATCAGGTCGTCCGGTGGCCCACCGGGGAAGAACTCCAGGTGGTAGCCCGCCCCGATGCCGGTGGCCATCCCGGCCAGCTCGGTCCAGTCGACCGTGGACAGGTCGAGCACGCTGCGGGTCTCCACGTACTCCCGGGTGAAGCCGAGCGACTCGTAGAAGTCCACGGCCGGCGTGTCGCCGACCACCTCGACCCCGATCGACCGGAAGCCCTCCTGGTAGACCCGGCGGGCGGCGCGCAGCACCAGGTCACGGCCGAGCCCGGTGCGCCGCACGGACGGGTGCACCAGCACCTCGAGCACGCCGATGTCACCGAGGAGCAGCACGTGGACCTGCCCGAGCACCGCGCCCGGATCGCCGGGGGCGGTCGGCTCGGCCTGGGCGATCCAGGAGATCCGCCGTTCACCGGGCATCACCTCAGCGAGGTATTCCCGCAGAGAGTCCTCCCGCCAGGGCGGATCCTGCGGCAGATCGACCGACAGGACCGCGTTGAGCGTGTCCAGCAGCGACGCGATCTCGGCGGACGACGCGGTCCTGGGGTCCCACTCGCGCACCATCACCCGTCTAGCTTGCCGCTAACAGCTGCCCGGGGGAAGTGTCCAGGTCTCTAATGTATGCGGACGATCACTTCACGTACGGCTGGCCCGTCCGTACCGGTTGGCGGTGTCGTAGACGTCCTGGGCGTACCGACGCACGTCGTTGTACGACAGGATCGCGTTCCACCAGTCGCCCGGGATGCTCAGGTTGCGGTTGTTCTTGCACAGGTAGTTTCCGGCCGCCAGGGCGGCGTCGTCCAGGTCGTGCGGGTCCTTCTTGCCGTCGTTGTCCGCGTCCGCCCCGATCTCCTTCCAGGTGCTCGGGATGAACTGCATCGGCCCGATCGCGCGGTCGAACGCGGTGTCCTGGTCGAGATCGCCGCGGTCGGTGTCGATGATCCGCATCCGGCCGTCCCGCCCGTCCAGCGGCAGGCCGATGATGTACGGCAGGGCCTTGCCGTCCTGGCCCAACCGGGCGCCGTTGGCGGCGCCGTGCCCGGACTCGACCTGGCCGATCGCGGCCAGCGTGGTCCAGCTCAGCGCGCAACTGCGGTTGGTCTGGGCGAGCACCAGCTCGGCGTAGCCGTACGCCTGCATGGCGGCCGGCGGGACGCCGACCTTGGCGCCGACCTGCTGCGCCCAGCCGGCCAGGACGTCCGAGGGGCGGTAGCCGAGCATCGGCCCGCCGGCCGGCCCGGTGGGCAGCCCTCCGGAGGGGAGCGGCCCGGTCGGCAGTGGCCCGGTGGGGAGTGGCCCGGTCGGCAGCGGGCCGGTGGGCAGGCCGGACGGCAGCCCCGGAGGCGGAACGGCCCCGCTCGGCGTGACGGAGGAGTCGACGGCGACCGGCCTGGGCGCGCGGATGGCGGCCGGGACGAGCACCGCGCCCGCCGCGGCGGTCGCGGCCACCAGGGCGAGCAGGAAGACCCCGGGCAGGGTGAGCCGACCGCTGGGCCGGCGGGCCCAGGCGCGGGTGGCCCGGGCCGCGGTCACCGCCGTCTGGCGCGGCGGCTGGCGAAGCGCGTGCGCGAACGGCACCCGCCGCCGCCGACCGGCGTCGGACGTCGCCGTGCCGGCGGCGCCGTCCACACTGGCCGGTTCGGCGCCCGCCGTGGCGGTGGGCAGGGGTGCGGTCTTCGCATCGCCGGCCGGCGTTTCGGCATCCGGCCCGGCCGGCGTGGTCGCGGCGTCCGATCCGGTGGCTGTGCTCGCCGCGGTCAGGTCACCAGCGGATGCGTCGGCCTCAGGTTCGGCGGCGGTGGCGCCAGCCTCGGTGCTGGCGGTCGGCCCGCTCGTGGCCTCGACGGCCGTCGGAGTCGGTGGTGTCGTCTCTGTCGGTGGTTGGGGAGCACCGGTCGCGCCGCCGCTCAGCCAGGGCCGGCGGGGTCGGGGCACCGCGCGGCGCACCGGATCCGGCGCGGCCCCCGATCCATCGAGCGGCCCGTCCAGCGGCGCGGCCGGTCGCAGCGGTTGCACACGCGTTTTGTCCTCGCCGTCCACCACCCGTCGAGTATCACCCATGCCCCGCCGGACGTCAGGTCCCCCGTACCCTGGTTGCCATGCCGAGGTACGAGTTCCGCTGCCGCGCCTGCGGCGACACCTTCGAGGTCAACCGTCCAATGGCGGCGGCTGGCGCGCCCGCCACCTGCCCGCAGGGGCACACCGACACGGTCAAGTTGCTCTCCGCGGTCGCGGTCACCGGCCGGAGTGCGGGCGGCGCCGCCCCGGCCCCCGCAGGGGGCGGCTGCTGCGGCGGTGCCTGCGGCTGCTGATTCGGCCAATTCACGGCCATCTGGCCGGGCGCCCTTGCCGGGACAGGGTCCGAGTGGCACGTTGAGGCGGCACCTGCCCGGCCGTTCTCACGATGCGTGACCGCTCGGACTCAGGCAGCATGAACCCGACGTCACGGGCGGAGGTTCCACGCATGTCGCCACGGATCCAGCTCCCGAGCGGTTGGGTGACCTTCGTGTTCACCGACATCGAGGGCTCGACCCGGCTGGCCCAGCTGCTCGGCCCGGATTACCGCCCGGTGCTCGCCGAGCACCGACGGCTGTTGCGCCGGACGCTGGCCAGCACCGGTGGAGCGGAGCTGCTGACCGAGGGCGACTCGTTCTTCCTGGCCTTCGACGACGCGGCGGCGGCGTTGACCGCCTGCCTGACCGCCCAGCGCGCGCTGGCCAGCCACGACTGGCCCACGGCGGAGGCCGCGCCCCGGGTGCGGATGGGCCTGCACACCGGCTACGCCGAGCCGCGCGACGGGGAGTACGCCAGTCCCGAGGTGCACCGGGCCGCCCGGGTGGCCGCCGCCGCGCACGGCGGGCAGGTGCTCTGTTCGGCGTCCACGGCTCGTCGGGCGGAGCCGCTGCCACCCGGCGCCACGCTGCTCGACCTGGGCCTGCACCGGCTGCGTGGCTTCGACGACCGGGAACGGCTGTTCCAGCTGGTCGCGCCGGGGCTGGAGCGGCAGTTCCCTCGGCCCCGCACCGCTGACGCGGTGGCGCACAACCTTCCGACCCAGGTGACTTCGTTCGTCGGGCGGCAGGCCGAGCGGGCCGAGCTGGGCCGGCTGGTGGAGGAGCACCGGCTGGTCACCGTGCTGGGTGCGGGTGGCGCGGGCAAGACCCGGCTCGCCGTGGAGCTGGCCAGCGGGGTGGTCGAGGCGTACCCGGACGGGGTCTGGTTCGTCGACATCGCCGCGGTGACCGACCCGGGGTTGGTGGCGTTCGCCATCGCCGCCGTGCTCGGGCTGCGCCCCGAGCCGGGCCGGCCGATGCTGGACACCCTGGTCGAGTACGCCGCGGGCCGCCGGATGCTGGTCGTACTGGACACCTGCGACACCCAGCCGGCCGCCTGCGCGGAGGTCATCTCGCGCCTGCTCTCCGGCGGGCGGGGTGTGCGGGTGCTGGCCACCAGCCGCGAGTCGTTCAGCCTGCCCGGCGAGGTGGTGTGGCGGATCCCGCCGCTCTCGGTCGACCCGAGCGCGGACGGCGCGGAGAGCGACGCGGTGGCGCTGTTGCTGGACCGTACGGCGGCCGCGCGCGGCGGCCGGCAGCCGGATCTGGCCGAGTCGGCCGACCTGAGCCGCGTGGTGCAGCGGCTGGATGGGTTGCCGCTCGCCATCGAGCTGGCCGCCGCCCGGTTGCGGGTGCTCTCCGTCGGCCAGCTCGCCGAGCGGCTGGACGACGTGCTCGGCACCCTGGACGCCGGCCGGGAGGACCCGGAGCCGCCGCCGGTGGAGCGCGGCTGGTCGGGAAACCAGCAGGACACCGTGGACCTGGTGGCCGCGGCAGCCGGCATGTCGCCGCCCACCCCGGCGAGCAGGGCGGTGCAGCGTTCGGCCACCGAGCGGCACCTGACCATGCAGGCCACCGTCACCTGGTCGTACCGCACGCTGGGGCCTCGGGCCGCCCGGCTGCTGCGCTGGCTGGCGGTCTTCGCCGGGCCGGTGGACCTGGCGACGGTGGAGTGGCTGCTGGGCGACGACCCGTTGGATCCGCTCTCGGTGCTGGTGGACAAGTCGATGGTGCTGGCGGAGCCACGCGCGGCCGGCAGCACGTACCGGATGCTCGATCCGATCCGGGCGTACGCCGCGCGGCGGCTGGCCGAGGCGGGCGAGGAGCAGGCTGCCCGGGACCGGCACGTGGCCTGGTCGGCGCACGCGCTGGAGCGGGCTCACCTGGGCCCGGACGGCCGACCGGTGACGCTGTCGCTCTACGCCCTCGACCCGCTGGCCGGGGAGCTTCGGGCCGCGCTGCGCTGGTGCGCCACCGGTGGCAGCGCTCGCGCCGGTCTGCAACTGGCCGGCGGCCTGGACCAGTGGTGGCGTGAGCGCGGGCTGGCCCGGGAGGGGCGGCTCTGGCTGTTCCGGCTGTACGGACGGATCGCCGAGACCGGCGAGCGGATTCCGGAGGCGGAGCTGGCGGCGGCGTACCACATGCACTCGCTGCACGCCGGCGCCGACGGCGAGTTCGCCGAGGAGCTGCGGTTCTCCCAGCGGGCGGAGGCGGCAGCCCGGCAGGCGGGTGACGCGGGGCTGCTGGCCCGGGTGCTCGCCGGGCGGGCCGCGCCGCTGATCGACATGGGACAGTTCGCCGAGGCCGAACGGGTGTGCCGGGAGGTCATCGACTGGGCGCACGGGCAGGACGTGGTCGGCGAGGCGCTGTTCGCGGTGTTCAGCCTGGCCGAGCTGCTGTGGCGTCGGGGCGCGCTGGAGGAGGCGGCGGAGCTGTTGGGTGCCGTCCGTCCGGTGGAGGCGGCCCGGCCGGTGGAGCGGGGCCGGCGTTCGGTGGACATGCTGCTCGGGATGGTCGCGCTGGCCCGCGGTGACGTGATCGCGGCGCACGAGCACCTGCTGGTGGCGCTGCGTTCCCGGATGGGCCACGGCTACCACGGCCGGGCGTGCGACACGTTGAACGCGATCGCGGTGCGTTGCGCGGTCGGCGGGGACCGGCTGACCGCCGCCCGGCTGTTCGGGGCGGCGCAGGCCACCCGGGCCAGCATGCGATCCACGCCGGGCATCTACGGCGGCTACTGGGACGACCAGCAGGCGGAGCTGCGGGAGATGCTGGGCGACGCGGCCTTCGACGACGCGTACGGCGAGGGCGCCGAGTTGGGGTTGGACGAGGCAGCGGCGCTGGCGCTCGACGTGGAACACCCCGATCTGGCGGCGGACTCGACCCGGTTCAGCACGGGTCTCTCCCAGCCGGCGCCCCGCCGCCCCGCCGACCCGGACCGCCATCCCGCCACCCGAACCGAACGTGCCTGACCCCACCCCCCCAGCCTTGTCGATCGAGAGGCTTGCGTCAGGAAGCGGGCTTCCGGTGACCGAAACCTCTTGATCAACGCGGTCGAGGGGGTGGGGTCAGGGGGTGGGGTGGGTGGGGGTTAGGCGCGGATGCCGGCGCGGCGTTCGGCGTCGGCCTTCATCTTGGCGGCGCGGTCGATGTCGGCCTGTTGCACGGCCGCCACGGATCCGAAGACGCTGACCGCCTGGTAGTAGGTCCAGGCCAGGCTGTAGCAGGCGGGCCGGACGACCGTGTTGTACGTGGCGCAGACCCGCTTCAGGTCCTCGTAGAAGGCGCTGTCCAGTCGGGACTTGTTGGCGGAGAACTGACCGACCGACTTGTAGTTGCGGTAGCCGAAGTCGTGCCGGTAGCAGCCGAGGTTGAAGGTGAACCCGAGCGGGTTGTCGGGGCTCGACGAGCAGTAGTCGGTGGACCAGTCGAAGTTGTACTCGGCCCAGGGAGCCCGGTTGACCCGGGCGTTGTTCCAGGAGTTGTAGCTGCTCGCGCTGGTCTGGGTCCAGCTGGAGAGCACCGAGAGCCGCTGCTGGGGGGTGACGGCGGCGGCGGGGGAGGCGACGGCGAGGGTGGCGAGCAGCGCGAGCGCGCCCGAGGCGAACAGGGTGGCGAGACGTCGGGGCACGGGTTACCTCCGCGGGGGTGAGCGGTGTGGGTGCAAGTTACCGGCGGGTCACCGGATGTCGATCAGTGTCGATCAACTGATCAACTGGTCGATATGTGTCTCGCCAACTATTGGTGACATACGTTGAAACAGACGAATGCCCCGGGTGCGCGGTGGCACCCGGGGCATCCGGCGAGGGTCGTACGGTCAGCGCAGAACGAAGGCCGGCGGGCTGAGCCGGCTCTCGTTGGCCGACCGGTCCAGCGCGGTCACCTGGTAGGTGTACCGCTGGCCGGGCTCGGCCGACGTGTCCACCCAGGACTGCACCCCACCGGCCGTGGCGCGGACGGTGTCGACCAGGTGCGCGGCGTCCGCGGTGCCGCACCGACCGGGCAGCGTGGTGCCGTCGAACCGGTAGATCGCGTACGAGGTGGCGGTGCCGAAGGGGCCGGCGCCGTCGGCCGGCTGACGCCAGGTCAGCCGTACTCCGTCGGCGTCCCGCACGGCCCTGGTGACCACCGGGAAGAGGAGCGGCTTGGCCGGCAGGTGCGGCATGGCAGGCACCAGCGCCGGGCGCGAGTAGTGCTCGGCGGCGTAGATGTCGGTGGCGCCGAGCCGGTTGGCCCGCACCTGGACGGCGGAGAAGTGCACGTTGCCCTGCACCTCCGGGTACGCCTGGTTGAGCGTCAGGTGGTCGGACAGCTCCCGTGGGTTCTGCCAGAACGGCCCGTACGCCGGGTCGCCGCTCTTGTAGTCGGCCTGGCCGATGTAGAGCTGGACGCGGGTGCCGCGAACCGTCTCGGCCCACCACGGCACCAGCCGGGCGTAGTCGGCGGCCGGGTACTGGCCGATGTACCAGTAGAGCTGCGGCACCACGTAGTCGATCCACTCCTGCTTGACCCACTTGCGGGTGTCGGCGGAGATGATGTCGTACGACTGGCTGCCGGTGGTGTCCGAGCCGAGCGGGTCGGCGGCCTTGTTGCGCCAGATGCCGAACGGGCTGACCCCGAACTTCACCCACGGCTTCGCCGCCTTGATCTTGCCGTTCATCTCCTGGATCAGCAGGTTGATGTTGTCCCGCCGCCAGTCCGCCCGGTCGGTGAAGCCCCGGTTGTACGCCGCGAAGGTGGCGTCGTCCGGCACCTGGTGGGTGCCGCTGGGGTAGGGGTAGAAGTAGTCGTCGAAGTGCACGCCGTCGATGTCGTACCGGCTGACCGCGTCCATCATCGCGGTCTGCACGAATTCGCGGACCTCCGGGATGCCCGGGTTGTAGTAGAGCCGGCTGCCGGCCACACCGGCCGGCGGGTAGGCGAAGGTCCAGTCCGGGTGCTGCCGGGCCGGGTGGCCGGGGGCGAGCCGGGTGAGGTCCGCGCCGGCTCCGCCGGGGGCCGGCATGGAGACGCGGTACGGGTTGAACCAGGCGTGGAACTCCAGGTTGCGCTTGTGTGACTCGTCGACCAGGAAGGCCAGCGGGTCCCAGCCCGGGTCCTGACCGCGTACCCCGGTCAGGTACTCCGACCAGGGCTCGTACGGGGAGGGCCAGAGGGCGTCGGCGGTCGGGCGGACCTGCACCACGACCGCGTTGTGGTTCAGCCGCTCGGCCAGGTCGAGCAGGCCGCGGTACTCGGCCTGCTGGGCGGCGATCCGGTCCGGGTCGGTCTGGGACGCCTTGCTGGGCCAGTCGATGTTGACCACCGACGAGATCCACATCGCCCGGAACTGCCGCTTCGGGGTGGCCGGGTCGGTGGCGCAGGTGGCGGTGGAGGCGGTGCTGGCGGTGCCGGGCGCGGCACTCGCGGGGCTGGCGGTGACGAGCGTGCCGAGCAGGGCTGCGACCAGCCCGGCGGCTCCGAGCCGAGTTGCCTTCATGCGGTGTGTCCCTTCGTTGGGGCTCCCGGGTGTTCAACGCGGCATCTCGGCAAGATTCGCCGCTCGCTATCTGCCGCTGGAAGGAAATTTTCACACTCGCGCGGTTCTCGCAAGGGTTCACGCCCGCCCGATTCGATGGACGGGTATCGGGCCGTCCCGCACCGATCGTCGGGGTTGCCGGCGGTGACGGGCGTCGCACTCCCGGACGGAACACCGACGCGCGGTTGGCGGCGCGTACCCCTGGGTAACAGCCCCGGTCACCGGCCGCCGGCAATGGTGGTCGCACGGTGGAAGGGGTGAGCGCGGTGTCCGTGCTGCGGACCAAACCGATCAAGGACGTGATAGCCCAGAGCGGGGCGGACGGCAGCGACGGCCGGCCCGGGCTGAAGAGGCGGCTCGGCGCCGTCGACCTCACCGGCTTCGGCATCGGCATCGTGATCGGCACCGGCATCTTCACGCTCACCGGGATCGAAGCCCGGGACAGCGCCGGACCGGGCGTGGTGATCTCGTTCGCCATCGCCGGGGTGGTCGCCCTGCTCGCCGCGCTCTGCTACGCCGAACTGGCCAGCAGCGTGCCGACCGCCGGCAGCGCCTACACCTACGCGTACGCCACGATGGGCGAGATCGTCGCCTGGATCATCGGCTGGGACCTGCTGCTGGAGTTCGCGCTCGGTGCGGCCGTGGTGGCCCGCGGCTGGTCCGGCTATCTGGCCGAGCTGCTCGACCTGCCGACCCGATGGTTCGGCGAGGAGGGCAGCACGGTCAACGTCGGCGCGATCGCGATCGTGCTGATCCTCGGCGTCGTGGCGATCGTCGGCATCCGGGAGTCCGCCCGGATCACCAACCTGCTGGTCCTGGTCAAGGTGGCCATCTGTGTCTTCGTGGTGGTCGCCGGGCTGTTCTTCGTCAAGGCCGCGAACCTCAGCCCGTTCATCCCGCCGGCCGAACCGGCGGGTAGCGGCGACGACGGCATCAAGCAGCCGGTCACCCAGGCGCTCTTCGGGCTGGAACCGTCGGTCTTCGGCTTCGTCGGGGTGCTCAGCGCCGCCGCGGTGGTCTTCTTCGCGTACACCGGCTTCGAGGCGGTGGCCAACCTGGGCGAGGAGACCCGCAAACCGCGCCGCGATCTCACGCTGGGCCTGCTCGGCACGCTGCTGATCTCCACCGTGCTCTACATCGGCGTCTCGCTGGTGGTGGTCGGGATGGTGCCGTACACCGAGATCGACCGCGGCGCCCCGATCGCGTCGGCCTTCGAGGTGGTCGGCGCGGGTTGGGCGGCCATGCTGGTCTCCATCGCCGCCGTCGCCGGCCTGACCAGCGTCATCCTGGTCGACCTGGTGGCGATGGGCCGGATCGGCTTCGCCATCGCCCGGGACGGGCTGATCCCGCCGTCGATCGCGAAGGTCCACCCGCGCTGGGGCACCCCGTACCGGATCTCGGCGATCATGACGGTCGCGGTCGCGCTGCTGGCCGGCCTCCTGCCGCTGTCCGCCCTGGCCGACCTGGTCAGCATCGGGGCGCTCTGCGCGTTCGTGCTGGTCTCGATCGCGGTGCCGATCCTGCGCCGCAGGCGCCCGGATCTGGAGCGGCCGTTCCGGGTGCCGTTCTCCCCGGTGCTGCCGATCGTCTCCGCGCTGGCCTGCTTCTACCTGATGCTCAACCTGTCGGTCGAGACCTGGCTGCGGTTCCTGGCCTGGATGCTGCTCGGCGCTCTGATCTACTTCGGCTACGGCTACCGCCGCAACCGGCTGGCCCGCCACGAGCCCGCCGTCGCCCCGGCCCCCCGGGAGCCGGCCGCCGACAGCTGAGCCCGAACGTGCGGAAGGGCCCCCATTGCCGGGGGCCCTTCCGTGCGGCAGGTCAGGGGCGGGGCTGGGGCCCGCCCGTCGGTCCCTTGACCACCGGCTTGCCGTTCTCCCAGACGACCTCGTCCAGCCAGAGCTGGCGGCCGGGGTCGACGCTGCCCTCCTGGCCGGGCGGCCAGGCGTGGTACAGCAGCCAGGTCCGGCCATCCTTGACCACCATCGAGGCGTGGCCGGGGCCGGAGGCGGCCTCGTTGGTCTTCAGGATCGGGTTCTCGGCGGCCTTCACGCACGGACCGGTCGGGCTCTCGCAGACCGCGTAGCCCTCGGCGTACTCGGCCCGGTCGTAGGCGTTCGCGGCAAAGAAGAGCAGCAGCCGACCGTCCTGGCGGTGGAAGAACGGACCCTCGATCAGGGTGCCCTCCCACGGCTCGGTCTGCCTGAGCAGCTTCGTCGGCTCGCCGACCAGGGTCAGGCCGTCGTCGGCGAGGCGCTGCGACCAGAGCCAGGTGTCCACCCCGATCGCGTTGCCGTCGTTCTTCCACAGCAGCCAGAGGCTGCCGTCGGTGTCCCGGAACGGGCTGGCGTCGATGGCGCCGCCCAGCTCCGCCTGGCAGATCAGCGGGCCGGCCGCCTCGTCCCGGTACGGCCCCTGCGGCGAGCTGGCCACCGCCCGGCCGACGCACTGCCGCCCGGACTCCCGGCCGGCGACGGTGTAGTAGAGCAGGAACTTCTCCGGCGCCAGCTGGATCGCCTCCGGCGCCCAGGTCCTGCCCGCGTCCGCCCAGTCCGGCAGGGTCGGCAGGGCGTCCCCGGCCTCGGTCCAGTCCACCAGGTCGGTGGAGGTGAGCACCGGGACGTTGCGGCCGCCGGCGTTGGTGTGGAACAGGTACCAGGTGTCGCCCACCTGGATCGCCTGCGGGTCCGGGGCGTCGGTGCGTACGACCGGGTTGGTGAACATGCTGGGGTCGCTCCCGCTGCTCGTGGTGGGGGTGGGTTCGGTGTCGTCGGCGCAGCCCGAAACGAGCAGCGCGGCGGCGATGATGATCGCCGCCGCGCCGCCGCGCCAGGTCGTTGTGGGGGTCACCCCTTCAGACCGCTGCGGGAGACGCCCTGGATGATGTGCCGCTGCGCCAGGACGAAGAGGATCAGCACCGGCAGGCTGGCCAGCACCGCGCCCGCCATGATCACCGGGTAGTCGGTGACGTACGAGCCCTGGAGCAGGCCCAGGCCCGGCGGCAGGGTGAGCTTCTCCGGGCTGAACAGCACGAAGATCGGCCAGAGGAAGTCGTTCCAGTTGGTGAGGAACGACAGCACGGCCAGGGTGGCCAGCGCCGGCTTGGACAGCGGCAGCACCACCCGGAAGAAGATCTGCCACTGGTTGGCGCCGTCCAGCGTCGCCGCCTCCTCCAGCTCGTTGGGGAGCGAGAGGAAGAACTGCCGCAGGAAGAACACCCCGAACGCGCTGGCCGCGCCGGGCACGACCACCACGGCGAGGGTGTCGATCCAGTTGAGCTGGTCGACGATCAGGAAGTTCGGGATGATCAGCGACGTCGGCGGGATGAACAGCGTCCCGACGATCAGCGCGAAGGTCACCCCGCGCCCCCGGAACCGCAGCCGCGCCAGCGAGTACGCCGCCATCGAGGCGGTCACCAGCACCAGCAGCGAGTGCAGCGTGGCGGCCAGCATGCTGTTGAGGAACCAGCGCAGCACCGGGTTGGCCGTGTTGTTCAGGATCTGCTCGTAGCCGTAGCCCGCGATCGGATCGGGCAGCCAGCTCGGCGGGATCTGCTGGGCGGCGGTGTAGGTCTTCAGCGAGGTGATGACCATCCACACCAGCGGAACCAGGAAGATCAGGGCGAGCGCTACGAGGGTGGCGTAGAGCACGACCCGGCTCGTGGTCACGGGGCCGCGGGTGGTCCGCGTGGGCGTCGTCATGGCGGTCCCCTCAGTCTTCCTTGTAGCGGAAGAGGCGGAAGTTGGCGATGCTCACGACGGCCAGCATCAGGGCGAACACGATGCTCATCGCGGCGGCCCGACCGGCGTCGTTGTCCCGCAGACCCTCCTCGACGATGAACCACACCACCGTGCGGGTCTCCGTACCGGGCGTCCCCTGGGTGATCAGGAACGACTGGCCGAACATGTTCGCCGAGGCGAGCACGGTCGTGGTGATCACGAAGAGCAGCACCGGGCGCAGGCCGGGCAGGGTCACGTTGCGGAACCGCTGCCAGGCGTTGGCGCCGTCCACCCGGGCCGCCTCGTACAGCTCCGGCGAGATGTCCTGCAGACCGGCCAGGTAGATCACCGCGTTGAAGCCGGAGGTCCACCAGACGGTGACCCCGACCAGCGAGATCCACGCCCACGGCATGTTGGTCACCCAGGGGGTGTCCGAGGGCAGCCCGACGGCGCCGGCGAGCCGGTTGACCAGGCCCAGGTTGGCGTCGAGCAGGAACCGCCAGAGCAGACCGATCACCGCCACGCCCAGCACGTACGGCGCGAAGTAGATCGCCCGGAAGAAGGTCCGGCCCGGGAAGGAGCGGTGCAGCAGCAGCGCCAGCCCGAGCGGTACGACCACCAGCAGCGGCACCGACAGCGCCGTGAAGATCGCGGTGGCCCGGACGCTCTCCCACCAGTCGCCATAGACGGCGGAGTCGCTGGAGAACAGCTCCTTGTAGTTGTCCAACCCGACGAACGGCCGGTTGGGCAGCTGGAAGTCCCACTGGTGCACGCTGAGCCAGAGGCCGAGGACGATCGGCAGCAGGCCGAAGACCCCGAACAGGACCAGGTACGGGGCGAGGAACAGGTATGGCGTCGCCCGTCCGGTCCGGCCCGCCGAGCCGCCCCGGCGGGCTGCGTTGGCCGCCGGGGGCGGCGCGTCACCGCGCGCCGCCCCGACCTCGATCACGTCCGCCACGGGCTATCAGCTCCCGTACTTCTTGCGGTTGTCCTCAAGCTGCTTGTTGGCCTTCGCCACACCGTCGTCGAGCGCCTGCTTGGGCGACTTCTTGCCCAGCGCGGCCTCGTTGAAGGAGTTGTAGAAGGTCGTCATGACCTCGCCCAGGCCCGGGGCCGCCGGCGGGAAGGCCGCGTACTCCAGCTCGGGGGCGAGCGACGAGATCTCCGGCAGCGCCTTGAACTCGGTACCCTCACGGACCGCCTTGCGTGCCGGGATCTGACCGCCCTTGGCCCAGTCCAGCGAGTGCTCGCTCAGCCAGTTGATGAAGACCTTCGCCCCGGAGACCTTGTTGGCGTCGTTGGCCCGCTGCTTCACGATGGTGAAGTTGTGCGAGTTCGCCCAGGCGGCCGGCTTGCTGCCGATCTGGGGCAGCGGAGCGACACCCCACTGCACCTCCGGGCTCTTCTTCAGATCGTTGATCTGCCAGATGCCGTTCCAGGTGAAGGCGTTCTTGTTGCTCTTGAACGCCAGGTAGTCGGCGTCCTGGCCGACGTTGGCCGGCGAGAAGCCCTGCTTGATCATGTCGACCAGCCAGGTGCACGCCTCGACGGCCGGGTCCGAGTTGAAGGTGGCCTTGGCCACGTCAGCGTCGAACAGGGTGCCGCCCCACTGGTTGAGCAGCGAGTAGAAGGTCATGCCGCCGGTGAACTGGAACGGGCTGACCCAGAAGCCCTGCACACCGGCCTTCTTCAGCTCGGTCAGCGCCGCGACGTACTCGTCCTTGGTCGTCGGCGGCTTGTTCGGGTCCAGGCCGGCCTTCTGCATGACGGCCTTGTTGTAGTAGAAGCCCAGCGGGTGCATGTCCAGCGGGATGCCGTACCGCTTGTTGTTGTAGAGCCCGCCCTTCCACACCGTGGGGGCGAAGTCGCCCTCGGAGAGCTCCAGGGTCTTGGCCACGTCGTCCAGCTCGGTGATCACGCCGCGGGCGGCGAAGGTGGCGAGCTGGTCCATGTGCATGACCGCGATGTCCGGGCCGTTGCCGCTGGAGGCCGCGCCGGGGAGCTTGTTGTAGTAGTCCTCCCACTGGTAGGTGGCCACCGACACGGCGATGTTCTTGTGCTCGGTGTTGAACTGGTTCACCAGCGCCTTGAAGATGTCGCCGTCGCCGCCGGTGAAGCCGTTCCACAGCTTCAGGTCGACCTTGGGACCGGTGTACTCCTTGCCGCCGTTGCCGGCAGCCGGGCCGGAGCTGCCGCTGTCACCGCCGCCGCAACCGGCGAGGGTCAGCGAGGCCGCGGCACCGAGTCCGAGACCGAGGCCGAGCAGGCGGCGCCGGCTCACGTCGTTCTGGATCATGCTGGTTCTCTCCTTGAAGGGGGACGGGATGAATTCTGCCTGGTCAAACCCGGCACGCCATCAGGCGCCGACCGGGCCGAAGCGCAGCACGCTCCAGGACACGGCGGGCAGGCGCACGGTGCACCGGCCGCCGTCGGGGGTGGGGGTGGGCAGTTCCCGGGGCGTCACCCGGTCGGGCTCGGCCTCGGTGTTCGTCGCCGACGGGTCAGACCCGGCGGCGAGGCTCAGAAACGATGAACCGGATAGTCCTGGCAGGCCGCGCAGGTCGATCTCCAACGGGAGGTCCGTGGAGCCGCGGTTGACCGCGAAGACGGTCAGCTCGCCGGTCTCCTCGTCGTGTACGGCGACCGTGTCGAGCACCGGCACGTCCCCGTACTTCTTCGTCTCGTAGCGCGGCGACACCGGCTCGGTGCGCAGCACGGTGCCGCGGGCGTACCGGGCGGTCAGCGCGAACGGGTGGAAGATGCTCTGCCGCCAGGCCGGGCCGCCGTTGCGGGTGCGGATCGGCGCGATCACGTTGGCCAGCTGGGCCTGGGCGGCCACCCCGACCCGGTCGGCGTGCCGGAGCAGGGTGATCAGCAGGTCGCCGACGACCACCGCGTCCACTGCGGTGAAGTCGTCCTCGATCAGCGCCGGGGCCTCGATCCAGCCGCGCCGGTCCAGGTCGGCCTTGAGGCGGGACTCGTACCAGACGTTCCATTCGTCGAACGAGATCTTCAGCTTGCGCTTGTGCCGCTGCTTGGCGGCCACGTGGTCGGCGGTCGCGACCACCTCGGTGATGAAGTTGTCCATGTCGACGGCCGAGGCGAGGATGCTGGCCCGGTCGCCGTCGGAGGGGTCGTAGTAGGTGTGCGCCGAGATGTAGTCGACGTGCTCGTAGGTGTGCTCCAGCACGGTCGCCTCCCAGGAGGCGAACGTGGGCATCCGCCGGTTGGAGCTGCCGCAGGCGACGAGGCTGATCGACGGGTCGATCATCTTCATCGCGCGGGCGGCCTCGGCGGCCAGCCGGCCGTACTCGTCGGCGGTCTTGTGGCCGACCTGCCACGGGCCGTCCATCTCGTTGCCCAGGCACCACAGCCGCACCCCGTACGGGTCCTCCGCGCCGTGCTTGCGCCGCAGGTCGGAGAGCTGCGTGCCGCCGGGGTGGTTGGCGTACTCCAGCAGATCCAGCGCCTCCTGGACGCCGCGGGTGCCCAGGTTGACGGCCATCATCGGCTCGACACCGGCCTCGGCGGCCCAGGTCATGAACTCGTCCAGCCCGAAGGCGTTGGTCTCGATCGTCTTCCAGGCCAGGTCGAGCCGGCGCGGCCGGTCGCCGACCGGGCCCACCCCGTCCTCCCAGCGGTAGCCGGAGACGAAGTTGCCACCGGGGTAGCGGACCACCGAGACGCCCAGCTCCCGGGTCAGCTCCAGCACGTCGCCGCGCAGGCCACGGGAGTCGGCGCTGGGGTGGCCGGGCTCGTAGATCCCGCCGTAGACGCATCGCCCCATGTGCTCGACGAAGGAGCCGAAGAGACGTCGGTCGGCCGGGCCGATCGCGAAGGCTGGGTCGATCGTCAGCTGCGCGGTCCGCAAGGGGTGCCACCTTTCCTCATTGCCGGTGCCGGGTGACCGCAGTCACCGCCCACCCGGCCTCCCTGCTTTCTACAACGTTGTAAGCAACGTTGTAAAGGGTTGGTGAAGAGGTAGGGTGCGGAGTGTTACATCGGGGAGGTTGCGGAGTGCGACACAGGCTCAAGGACGTGGCCGAACGGGCCGGCGTGTCGGTGAAAACGGTCTCCAACGTGGTGAACGGCTACGTGCACGTCCGGCCGGACACCCGGGCCCGGGTCGAGGAGGCGATCGCCGAACTCAACTACCGGCCCAACCTCTCCGCCCGCCACCTGCGCAAGGGGCGCACCGGCGTGATCGCGTTGGCGGTCCCGGAGCTGGACATCCCGTACTTCGCCGAGCTGGCCCGTCACGTGGTCACCGCCGCCGCCGACTTCGGCTGGACGGTGCTGATCGACCAGACCGGCGGCGGGCGCGAGCAGGAACGTGTGGTCGCCTCCGGCATCACCGACCACCTGATCGACGGGCTGATCTTCAGCCCGCTGGCGCTCACCGCGGAGGACCTGGCCGGCCTGGACAACAGGCCGATGGTGCTGCTCGGCGAGCGGGTCGACCACGGTCCGGCGGATCACGTGGTGATCGACAACGTGGGCGCGGCGCGGGAGATCACCAGCCACCTGATCGGGCTGGGCCGGCGCCGCATCGCGGCCATCGGCTCGCAGCGCACCCCCGAGGGCGCCAGCGCCCGACTGCGCCTGACCGGCTACGCCGACGCGCTGCGCGCCGCCGGCCTGGACTACGACGAGGCCCTCGTGGCGCCCGCGCCGGCCTGGCACCGCGCGGACGGCGCGGCCGCCATGCGCGGCCTGCTCACCTCGGGGGTACGCCCCGACGCCGTCTTCTGCTTCAACGACACGCTCGCCCTGGGTGCTCTGCGCGCCCTGCACGAGGCCGGCCTGCGGGTGCCCGAGGACGTGGCGGTGGTCGGGTTCGACGACATCGAGGACGGCCGGTTCTCGATCCCCACCCTCACGACCGTCGCCCCGGACAAGGCGCGGATCGCCCGGCTGGCCGTCGAGCTGCTCGCCGAACGTCTCGACGGCGACCCCACGGCCCCCGCCCGCGAACTCTCCGCCCCCTACCGCCTGGAACTACGCGAATCAACCCAAACTCCCTAGCGCACCCCGGCCGATCGCGTTGATCATGAGGTTGGCGGGCCGTGGGGTGTGGGTCAGTCGAAGAAGCGGGCCAGATGGGTCTGGGGAGCGGGGTCGGCGTCCGGTGGCAACGGGGTGAGGTCGGCGAAGATCGAGGCGCCGTCGCAGCCGGCGTGCAGCGGGTACCAGCGCGGCGTGCCCGGCGGGCGGAGCTGGCAGACCCCCTTGAACGTCTGCACGTCCATCAGCCGGACGTGGGTCGGGTCCGCGACCGCGTTCACGTGCCCCCACCAGGGGCTCATCACGTGCAGCACACCGCCCGGACGGAGCACCCGGTGGCACTCGTCCACCAGCGGCAGGAAGTCGATGAGGTGCTCCAGGATGTGCACCGCGAAGAGGACGTCCACCGAATTGTCGGCCAGCGGCAGCGAGCCGGAGAGGTCCGCCACCGCGTCCACCCCCGGGGCCGGGAAGATGTCCAGCCCCAGGTTGCCCGGCCACTGCTTGGTCGGCCCGCACCCGAGGTCCACCACCACCGGCTCCCGCCCGCCGACGCTCACCCGGCACCACACGCCGTAGACCCCGGCGAGCCTCCCCACCAGGTCCCGGACCAGCCGCAGCTCGGCGGGCTCGGCCACCTCCCCGCTCAGGTGGGCGACCCCCCGGTCGAACCGCACCTCGACCGCCAGGCCCCGCAGCCGGTCGTCGTGCTGGACCTGGTCCGCCCACGCCTGAGCGAGGAAACCGTCGATCGCCCGCAGCCGGTCGGCCGAGGGCGGAGTCTGTGCCAAAGCGACCATTCGGGCCACCTCCCGCCGCGCGTTACCCGCATCCGCGCCCGCTATGCCCGGCCCGGCGGGCCGGCTCGGCCGGGAGCGCGAGGGGCGGGCGCCGGACGCGGTCAGCCGGAGATGGTGCGGCGGCCCGGCCGGCCGCCACCGCGCATCCGCTGGCGGGGCGGTGGGGCGGCGGGCTTCGGCCGCTTGAGGTGGTAGCGGTGCAGTTCGTTGTGGCCGGGCAGGGACGGATCCTCGCTCATCGCGACCAACTCCCAGCCCTGGTCGCCGGCCCGGTTGAGGTGGGCCAGCGCCGTGTCGCCGTACGGCGTCACGTCGACCATCGAGCCGTCCGGGCCGTACCAGACGAAGACGACCTCCCAGCCCAGATCGTTGGTCGCCGCCTGGCGACGGCGGATCAGCAGCGCGTACTCCCACTTGAGCATGGCGTCATTCTCACCCCGTCGCGGCCCGCCGGCACGGATCAATCCTCGGCGATCCGCCCGGCGTCGACCCGCAACCGGCGGTTCGTCTCGATGGCGGCGAGCATCCGCCGGTCGTGAGTGACCAGGAGCAGCGTGCCCGGATAGCTGGCCAGGGCCGATTCGAGCTGCTCGATGGCCGGCAGGTCCAGGTGATTGGTGGGCTCGTCGAGCACCAGCAGGTTGACTCCGCGCCCCTGGAGCAGAGCCAACGCCGCCCGGGTCCGCTCGCCGGGGGAGAGGGTGGCCGCCGGCCGCGGCACGTGCGCCGCCCGCAGGCCGAACTTGGCCAGCAGGGTCCGCGCGTCCGCCGGCGACATGTGGGGTACGGCCGCCTGGAACGCGTCGATCAGCGGCACGTCGCCGAGGAACAGCCCTCGGGCCTGGTCCACCTCGCCGACCACCACCCCCGGCCCCAGCGAGGCGGTGCCGGCGTCCAGCGGCAGCCGACCGAGCAACGCGGCCAGCAGGGTGGACTTGCCCGAGCCGTTCGCCCCGGTCACCGCGACCCGGTCCGCCCAGTCGATCTGGAGGTCCACCGGGCCGAGGGTGAACCCGCCGCGACGTACCACCGCGCCGCGCAGCGTGGCCACGACCGCGCCGGCGCGGGGTGCGGCGGCGATCTCCATCCGCAACTCCCACTCCTTGCGGGGTTCCTCGACCACGTCGAGCCGTTCGATCAGCCGCTCGGTCTGCTTGGCCTTGGCCGCCTGCTTCTCGGTGGCCTCGCTGCGGAACTTGCGACCGATCTTGTCGTTGTCGGTGGCCTTGCGCCGGGCGTTCTTGACGCCCTTCTCCATCCAGGCGCGCTGGGTGCGCGCCCGCGCCTCCAACCCGGCCCGGGTGTCGGCGTACTCCTCGAAGTCCGCGCGCGCGTGCCGGCGGGCCACCTCGCGCTCCTCCAGGTAGGCCGCGTAACCGCCGCCGTAGTGGTGCACCTGCTGCTGCGGCAGGTCCAGCTCCAGCACCCGGGTCACCGTGCGGGTGAGGAACTCGCGGTCGTGAGAGACCAGCACCGTGCCGGCCCGCAGCCCGGTGACGAACTCCTCCAGCCGCTCCAGCCCGGCCAGGTCGAGGTCGTTGGTCGGCTCGTCGAGCAGGAACACGTCGTAGCGGCTGAGCAGCAGCGAGGCCAGCCCGGCCCGGGCCGCCTGGCCGCCGGAGAGCCCGGTCGTGGGGTGGTCCAGGTCGACCGCGAGCCCCAGGTCGGCGCTCACCTGCTCGGCGCGCTCGTCCAGGTCCGCGCCCCCGAGGGCGAGCCAGCGCTCCAGCGCGTCGGCGTACGCGTCGTCGGCACCCGCCGCCCCGGCGGTCAGCGCCTCGGTCGCCGCGTCCAGGGCGGCCTGCGCGGCCGTCACCCCGGTGCGCCGGGCCAGGAAGCCGCGCACCGTCTCGCCGGGCCGCCGTTCCGGCTCCTGCGGCAGGTGCCCGACGGTCGCGGTGGGCGGGCTGAGCCGGACGCTGCCGGCCTCCACCGGTAACAACCCGGCGAGGGTACGCAGCAGGGTCGACTTGCCGGCGCCGTTCGGGCCGACCAGGCCGACCACGTCGCCGGGGGCGACCACCAGGTCCAATCCGGCGAAGAGCGGGCGGTCGCCGTGCCCGGCGGCCAGGTCCTTGACGATCATCGTGGCGCTCATCAGGACGGCAGCCTATCCGGCCGCCGGCATACGGCCGGGCGGCAGCGGGCAGACTCAACGGCGTGGTGACCACACTGGCGATCGACTGCGGTGGCGGCGGCATCAAGGCCTCGGTCCTCGACGAGGCCGGCACGATGCGGGCCCGGCCGCTGCGAGTGCCGACGCCGTACCCGCTGCCGCCTGCGCTGTTCGTCCAGACCCTGCTCGACCTGGGCGGGCGGCTACCGGCTGCCGATCGGCTCACCGTGGGCGTACCCGGGATGATCCGGCACGGAGTGGTCGTGACCACACCGCACTACGTGACCCGCAGCGGACCACGCAGCCGGGTCGACCCGGACCTGCTCGCCCAGTGGTCCGGCTGGGACGCTCGTGGGGCCCTGGCCGACGCGTTCGGGGTGCCCGCGCTGGTGCTCAACGACGCCGAGGTGCACGGCGCCGGGGTGGTCGCCGGCACCGGTTGCGAGCTGGTGCTGACCCTGGGCACCGGGCTGGGTAGCGCCCTCTTCGACGGCGGGGTGCTCGCCCCGCACCTGGAGCTGTCCCACGCCCCGGTGCGGTGGGGCACCACCTACGACACGTACGTGGGCGAGCCGGAACGCCGTCGGCTCGGCGACGCCTTCTGGTCCCGACGGATCCGGCAGGTGGTGGACGGACTTCGCCCGGTGTTCCGCTGGGACCGGCTCTACCTGGGCGGGGGCAACTCCCGGCTGATCCGGCCCGAGCAGCTGGCCCGGATGGGCGACGATGTGGTGGTGGTGCCGAACACCGCCGGGATCGTCGGCGGCGTCCGTGCCTGGGAGCTGTCCACCGGGCGCCGGGACGCCCGCACCTGATTCCGCCGTCCGGCCCGAACCGACACGATCTCGCCCCGGGGAACAGTCGCTAAACGCCCGATGTTGTGCCAGCGTCGGAACAGGTGACGGCGCGACCCGAGGAGGTGGGCAGATGGATCTTCTGGCGGACTACCGGCGGGCGACCATGTTCTTCGAAGCCGGTGACCCGAGCGGAGCGGCCCGACTGCTGGAGCCGATCGTGGACGCCGAACCCGGCAACGCGGCGGTCCGGCAACTGCTGGCCCGGGCGTACTTCCAGTCGGCCCAGCTCAACCGGGCCGAGGAGCAGTTGCGGGAGCTGGTCGACCGGGACCCGAGCGACCACTACGCCCACCACGTGCTGGGCCGGACGCTGGAGCGGCTGAACCGGCACTCGGACGCGCTGCGGCACCTGCGGATCGCCGCCGCGATGTACGCGGCCAACGACGACTACCGGATCGCGCTGGAGCGGGTGGAGACCCGGCTGGGCGGTACGCGCTGACCGCGGACCGGTGACGTGCACGGGGCGGCCCTTCGGGGCCGCCCCGTCGTCGCTCTGCGGGTGGGCCGCCGGGCGTGCCTAGGATGGCGGACATGGGACCTGACCGGCCGGGGGCTGCGGCATGAAGCTCAAGCTGGATCTGCACGAGATCTTCAACAAGGGCCAGGACATCGACCGCGCGTTGCGCGGGATCATGGACGAGGCCGTGGCGAAGAAGGCCACCCTCGTGGAGATCATTCCTGGCAAGGGATCGGGCCAGCTCAAGAAGCGGGTGCTGCGGTTCCTCGACCAGAAGGACGTCAAGCAGCTCTATCACCGGGTGGAGAAGGACTCCAAGAACTTTGGTCGGCTCTTCGTGCACTTCCGCTGGAAGTAAGGGCCCCGGCTTCGCGACGTCCCACGCTGCCCCCGACGTGCGTCCTGACCTGCCGAAACGCCTTCCGTCGGTTTCCGGCTTCTTCCGCTGTTGCTCATGCTCACTTGTGCCGGATCTGTGCCATGTGATCATGGCGAACTTGCCGGCCTCCCCCCGGCCGTTGGTCGACCAGCGCTACTGGGGCCGCCTGGGACGCACTGTAAATCCGTCGCGAAAGCTACAGAGGTTCGAATCCTCTACACGCCACCAGGTGCGAGAACGGCCCCTGACCAGCAGAAACGCGGTCGGGGGCCGATCTTGTTTGGTCCCGCTGAGTCTGGCTGTCGCTTGCCTTCGCTCACTGTCCGGGGGCGTATCCGGGGGAGCGGGCCGACGGCTCGCTAGCAAGGTCTGCTCAACTCGCCGATGGCTTAAGACGCGAAGGGCCGGGCTGCGCGGGTCCTAGAGCTGGCAGAGTCCTGCCCGATTGGGGGGTGTCGCTTCTCGCACTCCGTGTCCAGACTTATCCACACCGTCGCCACCGAAGGTGTGTCCGTCCGTTACTACGGGTAGTAGATGTCTGGGGGTCCGCCTACCATGAGTCTTACTGCAGTACCGCTAACGACGAAAGGAACGGCTATGCCAACCGCCATCGTCAAGTCGCGGGATGAACTGCTGGCATGGCGCGAAGCGCTCCTCACCCGCGTGAGCATGGATAAGGATACGTTGTACGACCTGGGGCGGAACTTTGACCTGCGCCCTGACGAGCGTGCGGTGTACGAAACCGTCCGCAGCATTGACTATCTTCTCGGCGAAGATGAGTGACACTGCCGACGAGCAACTGATCGACAAAGCTACCGCGTTCGCCGAAGACCTCACCTCCCGTATCGGGCGCGTCATCCCCACCGCGATGGCCTTGTCTGCCGTCGTTGTCGGCAGCGACGACAGCCCGCGCGTGATCGTGGCTGCGTACGACAACGGCGAAGAGGCCCTGTTCCCGCTGCACATCGGCGGGACCCGTCGATTGGACTTGTTCGTCAAGTTGAACTGCTGCTGGGACCGGGGTGCCTCCTTCCTTGCCGTGGAAGAGTCCTGGTTCCACGTGATCCCGGTTGGCGACAAGGTCCCCCTCTTTCGGTACGAGTACCTGCGGCGCGCGAACGGCTCTATCCCTGCGGCGCACGTCCACGTCCATGCCCACCGTGATGAGTTTGCCTACGCCCTAGTGGCTGGCGAGAAGGGCAAAGCTCGCCAGCGGTGGCGCGCCGGGAAGCCTCCGCGCATGGCCGAATTCCACTTCCCCGTCGGCGGCCATCGGTTCCGTCCATGCATCGAAGACGTCCTCAACGCGGTGGTCGTCGAGTTCGGTGTGGACCATGTTGACGGGTGGGAGGCGGCGGTTCGTGCGGGCCGCGAGCAGTGGCGTCGCACTCAGCTACGTGCGGCAGTCTGCGATGCCCCTGACGAAGCTGTGGCGGCGCTCCGCGGCTTGGGCTACGACGTGAAGCCGCCCGACACGGCGGTTCGCGACGATCTCGATCGGCTGCGAGCGTACTGAGGAGCACTGAGCCTCGTAGCGCTGCCGGTGTGAGCCCCATGTCCCGGATGTCGTCCACCAGGTGGACTTCGACTCCGAGGCGGGAAGGTTCATCGCAGCGAGAGCGGCGCAGACGAAGTTCCGGCACCGATGCGGCGCAGGTGCCTGGTGACGACGATCCGCAGCGCGATCAGGCCTGACGCGCAGTCGCGGTTTGTCCCGAGCCTGGCGACTCGCGGAAAGGAGCGACATGGAGCGCTCGGACTTGCTCAACGACGCCGAGCGTCAGCTCTGGGACGCGTTCCCTCGGG
This sequence comes from Micromonospora sp. NPDC049301, assembly GCF_040678715.1. Lineage (NCBI taxonomy): Bacteria > Bacillati > Actinomycetota > Actinomycetes > Micromonosporales > Micromonosporaceae > Micromonospora > Micromonospora sp. NPDC049301. The sequence continues at coordinate 78,209 of NZ_JBFAQO010000006.1, forward strand.
GGATGATGGTAGATCTCGGGGATGGCGACCCCACGGCTGAGCACTTCGATTCGGATTCGTGGTCTGAGGACCGTCAGGTGCGCGGCCAGGTCATCGCTCGCCTGCTTCTTGGTTTGCGTGAGGGGGAAGCAGGCTACGTCCCTGGGGTCATGCTGGCAGGTGCCCGGATCGTCGGCGAGTTCGACATTAGCGGTGGTCAGGCGGAGCATCAGCTTGTCCTCAGCCGCTGCTGGGTGGATGCGCCGTTGACCTTCACCGGAGCCTCCTCTGGGCCGACGACGTTCTACAGAACCCGCCTACGTGGGTTCACCGGTTCGGACTGGCAGGTTCGTGGCTCGGCATCTTTCTACAAGACTCAGTGCCGGGGAGAGTTGGTCCTGACCGGGGCGAACATCGATGGTCTGCTCGCCTTCGCCGGCGCTACCCTGACCAACCCCAACGGCAACGCCCTCAGCGCCGACGGCCTCACCGTCGGCCGGAGCATGGTCTGTGGGGAGGGCCTCACGGCCGCCGGCGAAGTAAGCCTTCTCGCCGCGCACATCGCCGGTGTCGTCGACTTCAGCGGCGCTACCCTGACCAACCCCGACGGCAGGGCCCTCGCCGCCGACATGCTCACCGTCGGCCAGGGCATGGTTTGTGGGGAGGGATTTACCACTACCGGCGAAGTTTGCCTCCGTGGCGCGCACATCGGCGGTGTCCTCAACTTCACCGGCGCTACCCTGACCAACCCCAACGGCAATGCCCTCATCGCCGGCTGGCTCACCGTCAAACACGGCATGGTCTGCGGGGAGGGCTTCACGGCCGCCGGCGAAGTAAGCCTTCACGCCGCGCGTATCGGCGGTGTCCTCAACTTCACCGGCGCTACCCTGACCAACCCCAACGGCAGGGCCCTCACTGCCGACGGCTTCATCGTCGACGAGAGCATGGTCTGTGGGGAGGGCTTTACGGCCGCCGGCGAAGTAAGCCTTCTCGCCGCGCGTATCGGCGGTGTCCTTGACTTCACCGGCGCCACCCTGACCAATCCCGACGGCAGGGCCCTTAGCGGTGACCGTCTCACCGTCACACACGGCATGGCTTGCATCCGCGGGTTCGCCGCCACCGGCGAAGTACGTCTTCTCGGGGCGCACATCGGCGGGCTGAGCTGGTCGCGGAATAGCCGCCGGCAGCGCGGGTAGTGAGGCCTCCAAGGACAGCGGCTATCGGATGGGGGAGCCATGGGTGAGGCGTCGATTCCACGGTTTGCCGGCAACAGCCACACGCTCCAGTTCGAAGACGGCGCCGTGTTCCGTGAGACCTACTCGCCGGACGGCCGTTCGCTGCGCTGGGAAGGGCTCGAAGGACCCTTCGCGGGCTCGGCGGAAACGGTGAGCCTTTACGTAGGAGAGGTTGCCGACGGGGTCTACTTCGTCAGCTGGCTGGAATCCAGCGGCATGACCGTCAGCCGGGTCATGGACTTCAACAACGGCACCGCGCAGGACTTCTGGACCAAGCCCGCGGAGGCAGGGCGCGGCGGCCGCGTTGCCGAGATGCACACGGGGACCATGTCGCCGGCTTAAACCCGTACAAAAGTTCTCACACGGCGGCGGCATGTCTGGCAGGTGTTGATGTCTGATCGCCGGCAGCCGGCGCCGGCAGCCGGCCGGGTAGAACACATGTTCGGTCAGTGCGCGTTGCCGCGGCCCCGCCTCGGGCAGCCGGGGACTTCATGCACCGGCAGGTAGGGCGCCCTCTTCGAGATAGGCGGAGTGTGCCTGCCTCCGCGCCTGCATGGTGGCTCGGAGCCGACGCGCCAGCCTGGGAATGGTCAGCTCGTCGAGCTGCCCGTCAGCTACGAATGCCCACTCCGCAATCTCGCCGTCACGGAAGGACACGGATGAGAGCTGGTCGGGCGTGGGGAGTGGCCGGAGGCGGTTGATCGCACGCGGAACCTGGTCGACGCGGCCCTCTGCCAGCAGTCCGGTGCTCGGCAGGTGGTGACCCGGTGATGAGCCGCCCTGCCGTGACCCGATCGGTTTGTGACCCGAGGGTTGCAGAGTTTCCGATTTCTCGCCCGGGCCTCAAGCGACGACACGAAACTAGTTCATGTGAGGAGAATGGCGTCTGTCCTGCTTCTGCCGGTCGTACTCGTGGCTGGCTGTGGCGGCCCGCTCGTCCCCGCGGACACCAAGCGGCCCGGGCGAGCTTCGACCGCCAGCCAGTCGCCTGCGCCGAAATCCCAGATCACCGTCGTCGCCGCCGGTGACCTCTTGGTGCATCCCGAGTTGACGGCCCAGGCCGCGACCGACGCCCGCGCCGCGGGACGCGCCGGCCACGATTTCACCCAGGTCCTGGCCGCGGTACGGCCGGTGGTGAGCCGGGCCGACCTGGCGATCTGCCACATGGAAACCCCACTGGCGGAGCCGTCCGGCCCGTTCACCGGTTACCCGATCTTCAGCGTGCCCCCCGAACTGGCCGATGCCGCAGCAGGGACTGGTTTCGACACCTGCTCGACAGCGTCCAACCACTCCCTTGACACTGGTCTACCGGGTATCCGCCGCACTCTGGACAGGCTGGACCGGGTCGGATTACGCCATGCCGGGACCGCGCGCAGCGCGCTGGAGGCGGCGCGGCCCAACATTCTCGACGTGGCCGGGGTGAAGGTGGCCCAGTTGTCGTACACCTTCGGGTTCAACGGCATCCCTCGGCCTGCCGGCCAGGACTGGGTCGCGAACCTCACCGACCGCAACGCCGTCTTGGCCGAGGCACGGCAGGCCCGCGACCAGGGTGCGGAGATTGTCATCCTGTCGATGCACTGGGGCACGGAGTACCAGAACAAACCGAACGACGACCAGCTCCAGCTCGCCCGAGATCTCCTCGCCTCACCCGACATCGACCTCATCGTGGGCCACCACGTACACGTAGTACAGCCGTTTGAAAAGATCGGCACGAAGTGGGTGGCGTACGGGCTCGGCAACTTGACCACGTACGGCTCTGAGGAGAGCACCCAACAGGCGGTGGTGCCAGAGTTCACCTTCACCCGTACGACGTCGGGCCGATGGGAGGTGAGCGGCGTCGAGGTGCATGCCACCTGGATGCAGTACCAGCCTGCGGCCCGGGTGGTCGACCTGGCCACCGCTGTAGCCGACGTCGGAGCGCCGGAGGACCGCCGGGCCGACCTGGCCCGCGTCCAGCAGCAGATTACCCAGTACGTCGACATGCGGGGTGCCCTGTCCGCCGGGCTACGAATGCGGCGCTGACCCTCGCCTGGTGACCCGGTCATGAGCCGAGTTGTGCCCGTCTGTTCCCGCGATCTTCGATCGGTGTTGCGTCGCAGGTCAACGCCGTGGTCTGGCCCGATTCGTGCACTTCCGCTGGAAGTAGCGGCGGCACAGCCTTTGACCTGCACAGCAGGCCGCTGCCAGGGCCGTTGAGCCATGATCATGCCGTGTCCAGGCTGAGGTGGGCGCGCTGGACTTGCGCCGTAAGGGGGGTGATCATCAGGCCGTGGCTGAGACCGTCGTCGAGATTCACGTCCCGCTGGTGGCAACGCCTGGCCTTGCCGCTCGCGCTTACCAGTTCCCTTGGATCGAAGATGTTGAGAACTTCCTTGCCGACCTGGAGGATCGGGGGGACGTCGAGGTGTTCGACGAAGGGGAGGAGCTCGGAGACGTCTACGTCTTCGCCATCGGCGGAGCGAAAGAGGCTGCTCTTCTGGCCACCGCGTCCCGCGTGGCCATGCTCGACCGGGTGCCACGAGGTGCGTTCGCCGTCGTCACTGACGATGAGACGGACGAGATCGGCCAGGGGCGGCGAGTGGAACTCGAGACGTCCTGACCGGCGGCCCCACGATCATGCCGTTTCCAGGCCGTCGAACGAGGGCCGGCGCATACCTGGCCGCCTACAGGGCTGACAGTCCCGATTGGGTCGATCTCAGGCGTCTCGCTCGGGTAGTTCGGCGCGAAGCCGTTCGTACTCGACCTGACTACCGATCGCGGCCCGGTGTTCGGGGTGACTGACGTAGTGCCCGATGACGGCGGCGAGAAAGCCGGCGTCGACGTTGTCCGTCCGCAAAGCCATTCGGCTCCATGGAATGCCACGCCGCACAACCAGTTGAGGTTCCGCGACGCTCATCCGGAGCCACGAGGGGCGGTCGGCGGGCGGGGGGATCTTTGGGGCCCGTAGGGCCTCCCACGGCAGAGTGAGCGAGTCCAGAGTCCCGGTCTGCCGTAGCCCGTACGGGTGGAGCCGCACCCCGTGAGCCCGCCACGCCCGAGCCACCGCCAGCGCGGCCAGGACGATCCAGCCGACATCGATAACCACGTCGAACGTCGACAGAGTGTCCTGCCTGGTCGAGCGCACCAATGCGCCGAGGTGGGCCGACGCGGGCCCGAGGAAGCCCAGGGCGAAGAACACCGTCCACGCCGGTCCGGGTGTGGCGAAGGCGGGGATCTGCGGCTGCACCACGAAGTAGGCCGGACGGACCCCCATGACGATGACCCCCAGGACCAGGGCCGCCAGGGCAAGGACGAACAGGGGGCGGGCAAGGCGTGGCCCCAGGGTGGGCGCGAACCCGAGGGTCGCGGCGTTCGCGGCGGCCACCAGAAGCCCGAGCACCAGGACGAGGTGCCGGTGGCGCACCGTGGCAGCGGAAACCTTGGCGATCATGCCCGTGACCATACGAGCTGATGCTCGCAGGACTTGCTGGCCGATCGGTCGACGCTGAACGCCGAAGCGCCTGGGCGTAGCTAGCCGAGGCGCTGGAGGTGAGCTGTCAGTAGGCCTTTGCGTCCGGGCGGGAGCCGTGGCCGGCCGGACGCCGGGACCAGCACTGCGGGCGCTGCCGGACGGCGAGCTCCAATGCCTGATGGTCGGACTCGATCATTTCCCGGGCTATTCGACGCGCCATTTCCAGGCGGTCGACGTGCATGTCAAGATCAGTCGGGCCGGCGCCAGCCATAATCGAACTCCTCGTCAGCGTTCGAACTAGTCGCATCATCCGTCACGCCGGGATCCGTCACCATTCTCCGATCGGTGGAAAGCGCTCGCCGTACGGCTCGGTGTCGCGTACCCCGGTTGCGCCGATGATAGCGACGCCCGCGCCACCCCGCCCGGAACTGCGGAAACGCGGCCTTGCCGGAGGTTTGTACATTGCACGGTGCGCGGATCGGGGGGCGCGACATGTCCGGTGAGGGATCTTCGCTACAGGAGGACCGCCGTGCAGCATTCGAGCAGGACCGATCCGTTGTTCGTCGCCGTCGAATCCGATTCGATCACCCGTGCGGATGTCGCCGGGCTCATCGCGGGGCGGTTGGCCGCCGTCCGGGTGCCGGGCCTGCTGTCCGCGGCCCGTTGCCACGCGATCACCGCCGCCCTCGCCGACGCGCCGATGGACCGCTACGACGAGAGCCGCGTCTTTCCGGTCGTCGCCAAGTTCGGCCCGGCCATCAACGACCACCGCGATGCCGGTGACCTGCGCGAGGACTACTGGGACGCGGCCCGCGCGGCCGAGAAGAGCTGGTCCACGCTGGGCCTGGCGGACGCGCCCCGGGAGCTGTGCCTGGACGCCTTCCGGGCCGCCTGGCCGGATGTCGCACCTGGGCGGCGGCAGCGCCGGGAGATGCACGTCGGCATCGTCCGGGAAATCAACGCCGGTCTCCAGGTGCACTTCGACGACGCCGTCCGGGAGTACGCCGGCCGGCTGCTCGACGCCGACGTGGTGGCGCAGTTGGCGTTCAACATCTACATCCGGGTGCCACCGACCGGCGGCGAGACCGTGCTGTGGCGGCGGCGGTGGCAGCCGGCCGACGAGGACCTGCGCATCCCCGGCGGGTACGGCTACGACGAGTCGGTGGCCGGCGGTGCGCAGTCGTTGACGTTGCGACCGACGCTCGGCGAGGGATTTCTGTTCGACCCCCGTCACTACCACACGGTGCGTCCCGCGACGGATGGCCGGCGGATCTCCATAGGATGTTTCGTCGGGCTCACCGACGACGGTCGACTGGCCCTCTGGTCGTAGCGAAGGGCGTTTTCCCCATGGTGGACAGAAGCGACGTCGAGGCGGCTGCGGCGCTGGTGGAGGGGCGGGTCCGGGAGACCCCGGTGCTGACCATCGACGGCGCCGACCTGGGTGTGCCGGGGCAGCTCAGTCTCAAGCTGGAGTTGCACCAGCACACCGGCTCGTTCAAGCCGCGCGGCGCGTTCAACCGGATGCTCCAGGGGCCGCTGCCGTCGGCCGGGGTGATCGCCGCCTCGGGCGGCAACCATGGCCTCGCCGTCGCGTACGCGGCCCGCTCGCTGGGCGTTCCGGCGGAGGTCTTCGTCCCGGTCACCGCCTCGCCGGTGAAGGTTCAGCGGTTGGCCGGGTTGGGCGCCCAGGTGCGGCAGGTGGGCCAGCACTACGCCGAGGCGTTGGCGGCGAGCACCGAGCGGGCCGAGGCGACCGGCGCGCTGGTCGTGCACGCGTACGACCAGCCGGAGGTGGTGGCCGGTCAGGGCACCGTGGGCCGGGAGCTGGAACGGCAGCTGGACGGGATCGACACCGTGCTGGTGGCGGTCGGCGGCGGCGGGCTGGTCTCCGGCATCGCCAGCTGGTTCGACGGGGCGGTCCGCGTCGTCGCCGTCGAGCCCGAGCAGATCCCCACCCTGCACTCGGCCCTCAAGGCGGGTCGGCCGGTCGACATCGAGGTGGGTGGCATCGCCACGGACTCGCTGGGCGCCCGCCGGATCGGCGAGATCGCCTTCGACACCGCCCGCCGGACGGGGGTGGTGTCCGTGCTGGTCGGCGACGAGGACCTCGTCCGGGCGCGCCGACTGCTCTGGTCGGAGCTTCGGGTCGCCGCCGAGCTGGGTGGCGCCGCGGCGCTGGCCGCGCTGGTCGGCGGCGCGTACGTGCCGCAGGCGGGGGAACGGGTCGCGCTGATCGTCTGCGGTGGCAACACCGACCCGAGCGACCTGGGGCCGGCCGCGCCGCACTGAGCGACGCCCGGCCGCCCGGCAACCCCGCCGCCGGTCGCTCAGCGGCCGGCGGTGGGCGGACCGTCGCCGTTACGCAGCCGGCGCAGCGCGTGTTCCACCTGGAGCGTGTCCAGGTGGGTGTCCCCGAGCAGCCGCCGACGGTCGGCCAGGAGCTGCTCGTACGCCTCGATCGCCGGGTCGAGTCGCCCGTCGAGCAGCAGCACCGCCGCCAGGGTGGCCCTGATCGCGAGCACCTCGCTGCGGTCGGCGTGCCGTGGCTCCACGGTCGCCAGGGTGGCCCGCAGTTCCGCCTCGGCCTCGGCGAGCCGGCCCTGCGCCTGCATGCACCGGGCCAGCGTGTGCCGGGCCTGCCAGGTTTCCGGCTGGTTGAGCGGCCACAACCGGTAGCGGACCTCGAGGATGGCGTGCAGCATCTCCTCGGCCTCGGGGGCCCGGTGTTGGGCGAGGACGGCCAGCGCGAGGCTGTGCCGCACGATCATGGTGTCCCAGTGTTCGGGGCCGCGGACCTGGTCCTCCGCGGCGACGATCTGCCGCAGCTCCAGCTCGGCCTCCGGCCACTGGCGCTGCGCCATGATCGCCTTGGTGAGCTTGTGTCGGCTGGCGAGGGTGTCCGGATCGTCGCTGCCCAGCACGCGGGTGCGGTCCGCGATCACGTCGCGGAGCACCCGGTCGGCCATCTCCGGCTGGTTGCGCTCCAGCCAGGTGCGGCCCAGCTCGTGGCGCAGCGCCAGGATCTGCGGCCGGTCCAGGTCGTGGTCGTACGCGCCGCAGCCACGCACGATCGGGTCCAGGATGTCGAAGGCCGAGCCCGGCAGGCCGACCGCGATGAGGTAGCGGGCGGTGAGCCGGGCCAGCTCCAGCGCGCGGCGTACCGTCTCGGGGTCGTGCTTCTGCGGCACGAGGTATTCCCGCACGGCCTCGACCAGGTGCGGCACCAGCACGTCCCAGTTGGCCCAGACCGCCGAGTCGTCCGGGCTCTGCCCCTCGGTGGCGGCGAGCAGCAGTTTCATGACCAGACCGTGGTACTCGGCGAGCTGCTCCCGGACCTCGTCGCGGTCGCGGAACATGGCGTGCACCAGCGGGTGCAGCGACAGCACGTGCGCGAACGCCGGGTCGGTGACGTCCTCCCGGACGTCGAAGTCGACCAGGGCGAGGTCGCCGATGCCCTCCAGCACCTTCACCCGCTGCCGGCCGGTGAGCCCCTCGAAGAGTGGCGACCCGGCCAGGATCGCCGGCTTGAGCACCACCTCGTAGGGCACCGGGGAGACGCTGAGGCAGGCCAGCACGTTGAGCAGCGGGCGGCTCTGCTGGAGCTTGCGGCGGGCCAGCAGGTCCAGTGAGATGTCGTCGACCTCGCGGACGATCTCCAGGCCGAGCGACTCGTCGAGATCGACGTCGGCGGCGTCGCGCGGGGAGCGGAACCGGCGCTCCACCGCCGCCCGGTAGTCGGCGAAGGTGGTGATGGTGGAGGAGCCACGCCAGACCGGGCTCGCGTTGACCGACCGCAGGTAGTTGCCGGCGGCGCGCAGGGCGAGCGGCAACCCACCCAGCTCCCGGGCCAGTTCCCGGGCGTCGGCCAGGTCGCCGGCCCCGGCGCCGGCCCGGTCGATCAGCACCTGCGCGCCCGCGCCGGCGTCGAGCGGGCGCACCTGGTGCAGCGTCGACCAGGTGCCCCAGGTGGCCCGGTTGCCGTCCCGGGTGGTCACCAGGACCATGCCGTCCTCGGCCTCCGGGGCGCGCAGCCAGCCGGTGCCGTCGGCGAGCACTCCGTCGGTGGGGCCGAGCGTGCCGGGCTCGTCCACGCTGTCGAAGATCAGCAGCCAGGGCTGCCCGGCCTGGTTGAGGTAGCGCCAGACCAGATCGGTAGCGCTGATCATCCCGGCCCAGGCCTGGTCGACCTGGGTCTCCGAGGCGCCGAGCTGGCTGACCACCTCGCGCATGCCGGAGTTGAGTCGGCCCGCCTGCACCCACCAGACGGTCCGGCCGTCCGCCCGGGCCCGGCGGGCGATCTCCAGTGCGACGTGACTCTTGCCGGAGCCCCCCATGCCGCACAGGATGTGCACCGACGGTCGTTCGCCGGCGACCTGTGGTGGTCGCATGATCTCGTCGATCAGGTCGTCGCGCCCGTGCAGCGGGCAGTCCAGCCGCCCGAGCGGCGGGTCGACGGAGACGCGACTCGGCCGGTCGTAGGCCGGCCGGGGCACGCCGGCATCCTCGGGTGGAACGTCCGCAGGCAATGCGGTCCCCCTTCGGTGGCGAAATTGCTGCCGGGGCGGGCAACGAATAGATCATGTCCACTAGTGGACAGTCGGAGGGGTTGGCGCCCGCACCACGTCAACCGCAAGGGTATCCATCCCCGTACTGGCTTGCACACTCTCCGTTTAGGCCACCCAGGTGACCGGAATCGGTGCCGCGAATTCCATTTCGCGGTTTGATTCGGGCCGATCCGCCGTGCGCGCCAGTCGCGCGGTGCCTCCACGATGGACGCATGAACTGGCTGCCATACCAGGACAGCGCCGACTGGGGCTCCGTGCCGGACTGGTTCGGCGCGATCGGCTCCATCGCCAGCGTCCTGATCGTCTACCTCGGGCTACGTCGGGAGATTCGCGCTCGCCGCAGGGACGAGCTGCGGGTCCGGGCCACGCAGGCCCGGCTGGTCTCGGCCGTGGCCGAGATCCGCGGCAACTCGGTGCTGCGGGTCGTGGTGGCCAACGAGAGCGACGCCCCGGTCCTCGACGTGACGGTGCTGCCGCGGCTCGTCCCGCCCGACGATCCGGACGGCACGCCGACGGAGTTGGCCGAGGCGAAACAGGTCCGCCGGATACACGGACGGGAGAGTCACGAACTGTTCGTCACCGTGACGGCGGAACATCGGTTGCGCGCGGCCGACGCCGTTCTGGTGGATCTCACCTTCACCGATCATGACGGAAATCGCTGGCGCCGTAGCGGCGCCGGTCAACCCGAGGCGGTGGGCTGACCGCATTTGACCGGACGGACCCGTCCACCATTCCAATCGGTACGCACAGTCGGCGGTCCGGCGGAGCAATGCTCCGCCGGACCACCCGTCAGATGGGATAGGTGCGTGCGACCGCCAGCATTTCGGAGCTGTGCGAACCGACGATGCCGACGGCCGGCGGCCGGGGGCGGAAGCCGGGCAACGCGTCCAGCCCGTCGCTGGCGTCCATCGCCCGCAGCGCCACCTGCCCGGCGGTCGGCCGCAGGGTAAGCGTGACCTCGATCCCCTCCGTCGGCGGGGCGTGGAAGACCAGCCCGAAACCCCACCGGCCCGGCCGTGGTTCCACCGGCACCGACCGGCCGGCGACCTCGGCGCGCAGCACGGTGGCGGTCGACGTGTCGACGTGCAGTGTGGCGAGCCGGACCGCCCGCTGCGGGGTGAGCCGCAGCCGCAGCGTGCGTTCGCCGCCCGAACCGGAGTCGCCGAGCACCTCCAGCTTCGGCGCCGGCAGGTTCGCCGGCTGGGCCGGACCGGACCGTAGCTCACCGTCGCCGAGCCCGGGGAAGTCGTCCTCGACGCTGGTCATCCCGTCCACGTAGCCGTCCGTCCACGGCTGCGCGTCCGTCTCGTGGCTCAGCCAGCGGGCCTGGCCGGTGCCGGCGTCCATGGCGTACATCAGGTGGGTGGGCGCGGGGTGGGCGGCGTCGAACCGGTCGACGGTCAGCCCGACCCCGGCGAGCACCACCGCCGCCAGGGCGGCGGCCCCGGCCGGCAGCACCGCGAGCCGTCGGGCCCGCAACGCCACCAGCCCGCGCTGGCCGCCGGCCTGCGGGTGCAGCAGGTCGACCACCGGAAGCGCGGTCAGGCCGAGCAGCACCGCGACCAGCGCGGCCACCCCGCCCATCGCCATTCCCAGCGCGGGGAAGAGCAGCACCACGGTCGGCAGCAGGATGACCACGCCGACCGCCGCGGCGGCGGTCACCGCCACCACCGGCCACGGCCCGCTCTGCCGGGTACGCAGGGCTAGCAGACCGCCGAGGGCGCCGGCCAGCGCCGGCAGGGTGGTGAGGTACGCCCCGCCGGGCACCGCCACGGCGAGCAGCACGCCGAGCAGGGCCAGCCAGGCCAGCCCGCCGACGGCGAGCGCGGCCGGCCCGACCCGACGGCGGGTCAGCGCGTACCAGGTGAACAGGATCGCGGCGGCGAGCGCCAGCACGGACAGCCGGTACCAGATCGGCCGGTACGGATCGAGCAGTTCCGCGTACCCCGGTCGGATCGCGGTGATCGCCATCCAGAGCAGTTGCGCGGCCAGCGGCGCGGCCACGATCGGCACCAGGGTCAGCCCGAAGCCGGCGGCGAGCCCGCCGGTGCTGGCCCGGCCCCGCCGGCGGATGAGCCACCCCAGCGCGGCCACCGCGAGCACCGCGAGCAGTGTCAGCGGCAGGGTGAGCCAGCCCGGGTAGCGGACCAACCCGCCGGGGACCGGGAAGTAGGTGGCGTCGTGTCCGGAGCGCAGGTCGGTCAGGTCGGTGCGACCGAACTCCCGGGCCAGGCCCAGCGCGTTGTCCCCGTGCTGCTGGAGACTGCCCCGGTCCATGACCGCCGGGGTGTCCAGCGGCGTGTGGTAGATCGCGCCGCCGTCGATGTACGCCGAGTTCAGCCCGACGAACTTCCGGTCCAGGAACGCGGTGAAGTCGGTGTCGTTGGGCAGCGCGCGGTAGATCTCCACGGCGAAGGAGGTGCCCACCGGGTGCGGGGCGGCCCGGCCGAACACGTCCACCAGCTTCGCGTTGTTCCGGGACGTCTCGAACATGATCACCGGCCCGGTGGAGCCCCGCGCCTCGAGGTTGAGCACCACCCCACCGTCGGCGGCCAGCGGGTGGCTGGCGGCGAACGCGGACGCGCCGCAGAGGCACGCCTCCTCGGCGTCGGTCAGCACGAAGACGATGTCGTTGCGCGGCCGGGGGCCGGCGGCCAGCGCCCGGGCCACCTCCAGGATGGCCGAGGTGCCGGCCGCGTCGTCGTTGCCGCCCGGGCCGGTCTGCACCGAGTCGTAGTGGGCGACCAGGAAGACCCGGCCGGTCGAGTCGGTGCCGGGCAGCCGGGCCACCACGTTGCGGACCCGGGCCAGCGTGGCCCCGCCCGCGGCCCCGCTGAGCTGGCCGGCCTCCGGGGCGACCGCGTCATGCACGCCGGTCTCCAGGCCCAGCCCCTGTAGCTGCTGCTCGATGTGTGCGCGCACCTGGTCGTTGGCCGGGCTGCCGGCGGGGTGCGTCCGCGCCGCGATGACCTGGACGTCCTCGTACGCCCGGCCGGCGCTGAACTCGTCGGCGGGCGCGTCGGTCGGCGTCGGGGCCGGGGTGCGCAGGTCGAGCAGGCTGCCGGCGCCGACGGCCGCCAGCGCGACGAGGGCCGCCGCGGCGGCCGCCAGCCGCCGGCGGGGCCGGGCCAGCGCCCGGTCGGCGGCGGGTACGCCCGGACCCGGGCGGACCGGCCTGCCCTTCGTGGCGGGGGTGGGGGGTGCGCCCACGGGAACTCCTCGGGGGGTGGTGGGGCCTGGGGTGGCACCATCCTGCCTGCCGGCGGCCCCGGGTGGGATGGCCGGTCGGGCAGTGATCGGGTGGGACGGCCGGACGCTCCAGCGTCCACGCCCGCCCGGTTTGTCCTGTCGCGGGTAGTGATCCGGCCCATCCCCGGCCGCGCCGAGCCCGTCGTGTTGTGTGCGACCGTTGTCTAATACAGGATCAGCAGGGCACTCGGAAGGAGCCCGACATCACCAGCGACCTCCCGCGTCTGGCGGCGGTGACCCGGCCGCACCGGGGAGCCGGCCTGGCCGGTTCCCCCGTCGTGCCGTACCCGCACGGCGGCCTGTCGCGGCACGCCAATCTGCCCCCGGGTGAGCGGTTGCGGGTGCTGCTGGTGGAGGACGACGAGGGCGACGCCTTCCTGGTTGCTGAGCTGCTCGCCGAGACGAACTCGATGATCGAGCTGTCGGTCGCCAGCAGCCTCAGCGAGGCGCGGCAGCGGATGGTCGGCATCGACTGCGTCCTGCTCGACCTCGGCCTCCCCGACGCGCAGGGGCTCGACGGGCTGCGCCAGGTGCTGGAGATGTCCAGTGGGGCCGCGGTCTGCGTGCTGACCGGTCGCACGGACGAGCACCTCGGCATCGTCGCCGTCGCCGAGGGCGCGCAGGACTACCTGGTCAAGGGTCAGGTGGACGGGGTGTTGCTGACCCGGGCGCTGCGCTACGCGGTGGAGCGCAAGCGCGCCGACGAGAACGCGCGCCGGCTGCGCGAGGTCGAGCTGCGCCAGGCCGAGTCGGCTCGGCTCGAACGCGGCCTGCTGCCCCAGCCACTGATGTCGACCGACGAGGTGGCCGTCAACACCTTCTACCGGCCTGGCCGGCACGCCGCGCTGATCGGCGGGGACTTCTTCGACGTGGTGCAGACCCGTCCGGACCGTCTCGACCTGATCGTCGGGGACGTCTGCGGGCACGGGGTGGACGAGGCCGCGCTCGGCGTGGAGCTGCGGGTGGCCTGGCGGGCACTGGTGCTGGCCAAGGTGCCGGACGACGAGGTGCTGCCCGCGCTGGAGCAGGTGCTGATGAGCGAGCGCCGCCTCCAGGAGATCTTCGCGACGGTGGCCACCACCCGACTGGACCTGGGCGCCAACCGGGCCACCGTCCGGCTCGCCGGGCACCCGCCGCCGTTGCTGCTGTCGGGCGGCCGGGTCGCCCCGGTGCCCGCGCCCGGTGGCCTGCTGCTGGGCGTACGACCCCGCCGGCCGATCGCCTACGACCTGGAGTTCGACACCGATGACTGGTCCCTGCTGATGTACACCGACGGCCTGATCGAGGGGCGGGTGGGCGCGGGCAACGAGCGGCTCGACGTGCCGGGCCTGAGCGCGCTGCTCGACGAGCCGGCCAACCGTGAGGTGTCGCTGCCCGAGCTGCCGGCCTGGCTGGTCGGCCGGGCCGAGCACCTCAACGGCGGCCCGCTCGCTGACGACGTGGCCATGCTGCTGGTCAGCCGGGGCGGTGGCCGGTGACGCCGGTGGTCGGCGGCTGGAGTCTGCGCCGCCGGGTCATCACCCTGCTCACCGTCGTGGGCGTGCTGCTGATCGGCCTGGCCGGCGCGGAGGCGGCCATGGCCGCGCGCAACCGCACCCAGATCGACGCCGTCCTGAACGAGACCGGCCCGCTGCGGGTGCAGTCGCAGGAACTGCTCAACGCGGTGCTCGACCAGGAGACGGCGGTCCGCGGGTACGCGGTCAGCGGCGATCCGAACGACCTGGACCCGTACCAGACGGGGCTCGACCAGGAGAAGAAAGTCGTCGCCGCGATGCGGGCGCTGCTCGACGACTATCCGCAGATCGGCCAGGAGCTGCGGATCGTCGAGGAGCGGGCCGAGCAGTGGCGGCAGTTGGTGGCGGTGCCGGTGGTCACCACCACCGAGCAGAGCGGCACCAGCGCCGGCCAGGCGTTGATCACCGAGCGGGCCCGGCAGCAGTTCGACGAGGTCCGGGCGGCGATCGAGGACCTCCAGGCGGAGATCCTGACGGCCCGGGAGCAGTCCGCGGACGACGTCCGCAGCAGCAGCAACCTGCTGGTCGCGCTCCTGATCATCGCCGCCCTCGTGGTGGTTGTCGCCGGTTCGGTGCTCCTGCTCTCCCTGGACCGGATGGTGATCGGTCCGCTGGTCGGGCTCGCCGACCAGGTCCGCGAGGTGGCCAAGGGCGACTACCAGCACGGGATCGCCACCACCGGCCCGCCGGAGTTCGTCCAGCTCGGGGCGGATGTGGACGCGATGCGCCAGAAGATCGCCTCCGACCTGGCCGAGGTGCGGGAGGCCCGTGAGCGCATCGAGTGGGTCAACAGCCAGCTCCAGAAGCAGGCCGAGGAGCTGACCCGGTCCAACCGCGACCTGGAGCAGTTCGCGTACGTCGCCTCGCACGACCTCCAGGAGCCGCTGCGCAAGGTCGCCAGCTTCTGCCAGCTGTTGCAGCGCCGCTACGCCGGCCAGCTCGACGAGCGGGCCGACCAGTACATCGCCTTCGCGGTGGACGGCGCGCAACGGATGCAGCGCCTGATCAACGACCTGCTGGCGTTCTCCCGGATCGGCCGGCTCACCAGCGGCTTCACCGAGGTCGACCTCAACAAGGTGATGGGCGACGTGGCGGGCCAGACCGAGGCCGCCCGGCAGTACGCCGACGCCGAGCTGACCTGGACCGAGCTGCCGGTGATCCGGGGCGAGGAGCCGCTGCTCACCAATCTGCTGGCCAACCTGGTCAGCAACTCGATCAAGTTCCGCCGCCCGGACTTGCCGCCGAAGGTGCACGTCTCGGCCCGGCTGGTCGGCTCCGAGTGGGAGATCAGCTGCCAGGACAACGGCATCGGGATCGAGCCGGAGTTCGCCGACAAGATCTTCGTGATCTTCCAGCGGCTGCACTCGAAGGACGCGTACCCGGGCACCGGCATCGGCCTGGCCATCGCCAAGAAGATCGTGGAATACCACGGCGGCCGGGTGTGGGTGGACACGGACGTGCCGGAGGGCACCACCATCCGGTTCACCCTGCCGGCGACCCCCGAGGACGTCGAGGCTGCCACCGCGACCGCCGCCGGCTCGCCGGAGTCGCCGCAGGAGCCCCCGACGGGTGACGAGACGGGCGATGTCGCGCCCGCGAACGAGGCGTCGGCGACGCCGCCCGAGCAGTCCGCCGGGGCGGACCGACCGGACCGGGCCGATGGCTCCCGGGAAAGCGGTAGAACGGGTGACATGAGGGAGACGGTGGGATGACCGCGCCGGCGGACGGCAGAAGCCCGATCGAGGTCCTGCTCGTGGAGGACGACCCGGGTGACGTGCTGATGACCCAGGAGGCGTTCGAGGAGCACAAGCTGCGCAACCGGCTGACCGTCGTGTCCGACGGCGCCGAGGCGCTCGCCTACCTGCGGCAGGAGGGCCAGTACGCCGATGCGGTGGCACCCGACCTGATCCTGCTCGACCTCAACCTGCCCCGCCGGGACGGCCGGGAGGTGCTGGAAGAGATCAAAAAGGACCAGGAGCTGCGTCGGATCCCGGTCGTGGTCCTCACCACCTCGCAGGCCGACGAGGACATCCTGCGCAGCTACCAGCTGCACGCCAACGCCTACGTGACCAAGCCGGTGGACTTCGAGCGCTTCATCTCGGTGGTCCGCCACATCGACGAGTTCTTCGTCAGCGTGGTCAAGCTGCCGCCGCGTGGCTGACGCCCTGCTCGACGATGTCGGTGACCTGCTCCGGGAGGCCGCCGACCAGGTCGTGCTCCCGCTGTTCCGCAAGCTCGACGACGCCGACGTGTCGGAGAAGGCACCCGGCGAGATCGTCACGGTCGCGGACCGCCGGGCCGAGGAGCTGATCTCCGCGGGGCTGCGCCGGCTGCGTCCCGGCTCGATGGTGGTGGGCGAGGAGGGCGTCGCCGACGATCCGGGGCTGCTGCGGCATCTGCGCGACGGCGGGGACGTCTGGCTGGTCGACCCGGTCGACGGCACCGCCAACTTCGCCGCCGGCCGTCGGCCGTTCGCCCTGATGGTGGCGCTGCTGACCGGCGGGCGGCTGACCGCCGGCTGGATCCTCGATCCGCTGGCCGACACCCTGGCCAGCGGCCGGGCCGACGACGGCACCCTGCTCAACGGCCGGCCGGTGGCCGGCACCGGTTCCGCGCTGCGACCGGGCGAGCTGCGCGGCGCCGCGATGACCCGGTTCCTGCCGCCGGACACCCGGGACCGGGTCCGTGCCGGCGGCCGGCGGCTCGGTGAGCTGCTGCCCGGCCAGCACTGCGCCGGTCGGGAATACCTGGACATCCTGACCGGTGAGCAGCAGTTCGCCCTGTTCTGGCGCACCCTGCCGTGGGACCACGCCCCGGGCGCCCTGCTGGTCCGCGCGGCCGGCGGCGTCGCCCGTCGCTTCGACGGCGTCGACTACCACCCGGCCGACGAGGGCCACGGCCTGCTCGTCGCGGCCAACGAGCAAATCTGGGCCGAGGTGCACGACGCCCTGCTGGGCACCTGATCCGCGCACTCCGCGACGGCGCCGGCACGGTGTGTCGACACCTGCGCGGCTCGGCCGTCACGGGGCTGGTCACCGGCGCGGCTTCCGGTATCGTGACCGGCGGTCTCCGCCAGCAGGCCGCCGATCGGCGCCGGCGGGGACGCCGCCGCGTAGTGGGTTCACCGGGGGCCGGCGGTCGACGGAAGGACGCTTTCGTGCCCAGGACCAGGCTCAGCCAGCGGCGCGGTCGCCGCGCACTGTTCGCTCTCGTCGCCGCCGTCGCGCTGGTGCTCGCCGGCGGCGCGGTGCCGGCGTACGCGGAGCCCGGCGAGGGTGGCAGCAAGAAGCTGCGGGACGCGCTGGAGCTGACCGCCAAGGGCCACATCGAGGCGAAGGCCAAGCTGGACAACTCCGAGCGCCGGCAGACGGCGCTCACCGGCGAGCTGAAGAGCGTCGAGAGCCGGCTGGTCGAGCTCACCGCCCAGGTCGGCGAGGTGGCCGCACAGTCGTACCGCGCCGGTCGGCTCACCCCGGTGTCGATGCTGCTCAACAGCGCCAACCCCGAGACGTTCCTGCAACGGGCGGCCGACCTGGACCTGATGGCCCAGCGCGACGGCAGGCGGGTCCGCACCCTCACCGAGGCCCGGCAGCAGGCGCAGCAGGCCAAGGTCGCCATCGACGCGGAGGTCCGCGAGCAGCAGAAGCAGCTCGCCGTGATGGCGAAGAAGAAGAAGGAGGCCGAGGCGGCGCTCGCCGAGGTCAGCTCGGGCAGCAGCAACGGTTTCAGCGGTGGCAGCTCCGCCTCGGCGAAGCCGGCGCCCCGCAACCCGGACGGGTCGTGGCCGTCGGAGTCCTGCTCCGTGAACGACCCGACCACCTCCGGCTGCATCACCCCGCGCACCCTCAACGCGCTCAAGCAGACCCAGGCGGCCGGCTACAAGCGGCACGTCTCCTGCCACCGCAGCGGCGGCGGCGGCGAGCACCCGAAGGGCCGGGCCTGCGACTTCGCGGCGGCCACCAACGGCTTCGAGGACCGCTCGGCGACCGGCGGCGACAAGGCGTACGGTGACAGCCTGGCCGCCTGGCACGTGCGCAACGCCAACCGGTTGGGTGTGCTCTACGTGATCTGGTATCGGCAGATCTGGCACCCCGGCACCGGGTGGCGCGCGTACAGCGGCAGCGGCAGCCCGGCCGCAGACCACACGAACCATGTTCATCTCTCGATGTACTGACCCGCGGCACCAGCTTCGCTGCGTACCATCGCGACGATGAGCTCTCCACCGCCCGACGTAGCGACCCCGCCGGCCTCCTCGGCGCCGTTCGTGCCGGTCACCGGCCGGGCGTTGCCCAACGGCCTGGCCGCTTTCCTGGTGTTCTTCTCCAGCGGCGCCGTGCTGGTGCTGGAGACCGTCGCGCTGCGCCTGGTCGGCCCGTACGTCGGGGTGACCCTCCAGGTGACCAGCTCGGTGATCGGCATCGCGCTGGCCGCGATCGCGTACGGGGCGTGGTCCGGCGGCTGGCTGGCCGACCGGCGCGACCCGCGGGGCCTGCTGGCGCCGGCGCTGGTGCTGGCCGGCATCGCCACCGCGATCACCCTGCCCGTGGTCCGGTACGCCGGTGAGGTGCTGCGCGGCGGTGCCGCCAGCGCCATCCTGCTGCTGGTGGCGCTGGCCGTGTTCGTGCCGGCGGCGCTGCTGGCCGCGGTCACCCCGCTGGTCGTGAAGCTTCAGCTCGCCGACCTGCGCCGCACCGGCCAGGTGGTCGGTCGGCTGTCCGGGATCGGCACCCTGGGTGGCATCACCGCCACCCTGCTCACCGGCTTCGTGCTGGTCGCCGCGCTGCCCAGCACGGTGATCCTGCTGGCGCTGGCGGTGGCGCTCGGGCTGGCCGGCATCGGCCTCGGCTGGTACCTGCGCCGGCAGGCGCACACCGAGCTGCCCGGTCCGGCGCGGACCCGGGCCGCGCTGGCGGTGCTCGGCCTGGTCGGTGCGGGCCTGACCACCGTCGCACCGAACCCCTGCGACATCGAGACGGCGTACCACTGCGCCCGGGTGACGTCGGACCCGGACCGGCCCAGCGGGCGAACGCTGCTGCTCAACTCGGCCCAGCACTCGTACGTGGACCTGGCCGACCCGAAGCACCTGGAGTACGCGTACACCAAGTGGATCGGCGCCGTCGCGGACGTGGCCGCGCCCACCGGGCAGCGGCTGGACGCGCTGCACCTGGGTGGCGGCGGGTTCACCGTGCCGACCTACCTGACCGCCACCCGGCCGGGCACCGACAACGTGGTGTTCGAGATCGACGGTGGGCTGGTCGAGCTGGGCGAGCGGGAGCTGGGCGTACGCCCGGGGCCGGGGCTGCGGGCGGTGGTGGGCGACGCCCGGATGCTGGTCGCCGGGGAGCCGACGGACAGTCGCGACCTGGTGGTCGGTGACGCGTTCGGCCACCTGGTGGTGCCCTGGCATCTGTCCACCAGGGAGATGGCCGCCGAGGTCCGACGGGTGACCCGCCCCGGTGGGGTGTACGTGCAGAACGTCATCGACTACCCGCCGCTGCGGTTCATCCGCGCCGAGCTGGCCACGGTGGCCGCCGAGTTCACGCACGTCGCGTTGATCGCCCCGCCGGAGGCGCTCGCCGAGGAGCAGGGCGCCAACTTCCTCATCGTGGCCTCCGACGCGCCGCTGCCGCTGGCCGCCATCCGTGCCCGGCTGGACGAGGTCGACCGACGGGTCAGTCTGCTCTCCGGCGCGGAGCTCACGGACTTCGTCGGCGACGCGCTGGTACTGACCGACGACTTCGCCCCGGTGGACCAGCTGCTGGCCACCGCCTGATCGGGTGACATTCCTGACCGATTCCGATACCACAGGTGTAGCCCGCCCCTGTGTGGGCAACAACGGCCACCATGGGCGGTGGGGACCGGAAGAGCGCACAACTGCTCGATGAGCGATATCGGCTCATCGAGCAGCTCGGTGCCGGCGGCATGTCGGTGGTGTGGCGGGGCTACGACGAGGTGCTGGGCCGTCAGGTCGCGGTGAAGGTGCTCGCGTCCCGGCTGGCCACCGACCGGGCCTTCCGGCACCGGATCCGCATCGAGGCGCAGGCCGCCGCGCGGCTCTGCCACCCGAACATCACCAACGTGTACGACTACGGCGAGTCCCAGCGGGCCGGCCTGACCGTGCCGTACGTGGTGATGGAGCTGGTCGACGGAGGTTCTCTCGCTGCCAGGCTGGCCCGGGAGGGGCAACTGCCGTGGCGGGAGGCGGTGACCATCGGCGCGGAGGTCAGCTCGGCGCTGGCCACCGCGCACGCCCGGGGCGTGGTGCACCGCGACGTCACCCCGGGCAACGTGATGCTCACGTCGACCGGGGTCAAGGTGGTCGACTTCGGTATCTCCGCGTTGGTGGGGGAGAGCGAGAAGGGGCCGGACGGGACGCTGCTGGGCACGCCCGCGTACCTCGCCCCGGAGCGGCTGGACAACGGCCAGGTCTCCCCGGCCACCGACGTGTACGCCGTCGGGCTGCTGCTCTACCGGATGCTCACCGGCCGGCTGCCGTGGCAGGCCAGTACGACCACGCAGATGCTGCGCGCGCACATGTACAACGACCCCGACCCGATGCCGGAGGTGCGGGGGCTGCCCGACGAGGTGACCGACCTGGTGCGGCGCTGCCTGGCCAAGCAGCCCGGGCAACGGCCGGCCACGGCCGAGCTGGCCCGGACCCTCGCCGACGCGGCCGGAATGCTGGCGGCGGTGCCGGTCTCGCCGGCCGGAGGGCCGGTGGACCCGGCCGTGCTGGCCAACGCGGGCACGACGATCCTGCCCTGGTCGGCGGAGACCGACGCGCTGCCGCTCTCGCGTACCCGCAACAGGTCCCGACAGGCGAACCGACGCAGGCGGGTGGAGGCCGGGGTGGCCGCCGCCGGGCTGCTGGCGGTCACCGCGGCGATGTGGGGGTTCACCTCGCGGACCCCCGCCTCCGGCGAAGGCCGGCCGACGACCGAGGCCCGGATGGGCCTGCCGACGGCGGCGCCCTGCGAGGTGGCGTACGCGCTGCGCGCGGACTCCGGCACCGCCTTCGCCGCCGAGCTGACCCTGACCAACACCGGTGACCGCGAGCTGCGTGACTGGGCGATGAGCTTCACCTTCCCCGGCCAGCAGACGGTGACGAAGGCGGAACCGACCCCGGTGCACCAGCAGGGGCGCACGGTGCTGGTCCGGCCGGCCGCCCAGCGCACCACCCTGGCGCCCGGCGCGGCCGAGAAGCTGACCCTGACCGGGAAGTACAGCGGGGCGAACCCGCTGCCGGTCGAGTTCCGGCTCGGCGACGCGACCTGCGGGGTACGCGTCTCCGGGGTGGCCGGAAGCACGCCGTCCACCGCCCCGCCGACCAAGGCGGCCACGACGAAGGCCCCGCCCAAGGCGGCGACTGCCCGTGGTGGTTCCGGTGGTTCCGGCCCGACGAAGGCCAAGCCCGAGAAGCCTGGCAAGGGCAAGGGGCCGGGTGGTGGTCCGGGAAAAGGGGGAAAGTGAAGAGTGAGGGGAGGGGACACGGAGGCGGGAAGAAGTGAGACGGGGTCAGCCGAGCCCCGCGAACCGCTGCACCTGGTCGATCCCACCCTCCACGACCAGCACTCCACCCTGGGGCAGTTTCGTGTTGTCCGACGCGTACCGGAAGCGCTCGCCCGGCAGCTTGGCGCCGATCACCCGGACGCCGAAACGGTCGTCCGGGCGCAGGTCGAGCACGGTGCGCCCGACCAGGGACGCCGGCACGCGGACGGTGGCGATCGCGAAGTCGTCGTCCAACTCGATGAAGTCGAGCAGCCGGCTGACGATCAGGTGCGCCACCCGATCGCCCGTCTCCGCCTCCGGGAAGATCACGTGATGCGCGCCCACCGACGAGAGAATCTTGGCGTGCTTCTGTGAGGTCGCCCGGGCCCAGATCTGCGGCAGGCCCAGCTCGGTGAGCGCCAGCACGGTGAGCACGCTCGCCTCCACCGAGGCGCCGATGGCCACCACCGCCCGCCCGAAGCTGGCGACGCCGAGCTGCCGCAGCGCCCCCTCCTCGGTCGAGTCGGCCTGAACCACCCGGTCGAGCTGGGCCGACCAGCGCTGCACCTGATCCGGGTTGCGGTCGATGGCCAGCACCTCGCGGTCCATCCGGCTCAGTGACCCGGCCAGGTGACACCCGAACCGGCCCAGCCCGATCACCACGACGCCACCGCCGTCCGCCCGTCTAGCCGACACCTCGACCCCCCTCGTGCCAGGGCCTGTGTCAAAGCCCCTGGCCGACCTGCGCCGGGCCCAGACGACGACCGGCCGCGTTGGAGATTCTTCCGCATACGACACCGGTATCCGGAGGAATCTCCGCCGTGCCGGACCGCCGCCTGGACTCCGCCGGGACTGCGCCTCGGCTCGACCGAGGACTTCGACACAGGCCCTAGCCGACAATGGGTTGTTCCTGGGGGTAGCGGTAGAGCCGCCGTCGGGTGTTCAGCGCGATCGCCGACCCGAGGGTGAGCGGCCCGACCCGGCCGATGAACATCAGCACCGCCAGGGTCAGTTGGCCGCTGGCCGGCAGCGTGCCGGCGAGCCCGATGGTCAGCCCGGTGGTGCTGAACGCGGACGTGACCTCGAACAGGGCCGCCACGAAACGGACGCCCTCGGTGAGCAGCAGCAGGATCATCGTCCCGGCCGTGACCAGCGCGACGCTGAGCAGCGCCACGGTGATGGCCTGCCGCTGACTGGCGGTGGCCACCCGACGGTGCCCGACCGTCACGTCAGGCTCGCCGCGCAGCTCCGCCCAGATGGTGAACGCCAGCAGGAAGAACGTGGAGACCTTGATCCCACCGGCCGTGCTGGCGCTGCCGCCGCCGATGAACATGAGCACGATCAGCAGCGGGTAGCTCTCCTCCTGCAGGGTGGTGATGTCCAGGACGCTGAAGCCGCCGGTACGACTCAGCGCGATCTGGGTGAACGACGCGAGAACCTTGCCTGCGACGTCGTACGACCCGATGGTGCCGTCGTTGGTCCACTCCGCGGCGAGCAGGCCGGCGGAGCCGAGCAGCAGCAGCGCGACGCTGCCCCAGATGGTCAACTGGGTGGCGACCACCCAGCGCGCCGGCCGACGCCACTCGCGGACCGCCTCGAACAGGGCGGGAAACCCGAGCCCGCCGACGATGGCGCCGAACGCCAACGGCAGCGACACCCACGGGTCGCGGGCGAACGCCAGCAGGCCTTCGGAGTAGAGCGCGAAGCCACCGTTGTTGAACGCCTGGACCGCGTGGAAGAGGCCCGACCAGAGGGCTCGCCCGGGTGGATAGTCGTAGACCAGCCAGAGGCGGCCGGCGACCAGCGTGGTCATCACCGCCTCGCAGGCGAAGACGGTGACCGCGATCCGGCGCAGCAGCCGGGCGACGTCACCGATGCCGAACTCCGCGGTCTCGGCCTGCACCAACAGCCGGTTGCGCAGCCCGAGCTGGCGGGAGACCGCCAGGATGACCAGCGCCGCGACGGTGAGGATGCCGAGGCCGCCGAGCTGGGTGAGCAGGGTTATCACCACCAGTCCCCCGCCGGACCAGTAGTTGGGTGTGTCGGTGACCGCCATGCCGGTGACCGACACGGCCGAGGTGGCGGTGAAGAGTGCCGTGACCAGGGGCGGACGCTGGTGGTCGACGGTCGCCCAGCGCGCCGTCAGCAGCACGGTCCCGAGCAGGATCGGCACCAGGAACCCGAACGGCACCAGCCGAACAGGGTTCCGGAAAAACCAGCGCACCAGACAATCTTCCTTTTCCGCGCCGTGGCGGGAGCGGGAACGCCCATTCCGGAGATTCATCTGCTGGCCAGTCGTCGACCAACTCCCGGTCAGACCGGGGCGGTCTGCTGAACCGGTTCCCTCAACGACAGGAGACGGCGTTGCGACGTTCCCTCTCGACCCTCGGCGTGGCCAGCGCGCTGCTCGCCGCGGCCGTGGCCGTACCGACCATGGCCGCCGCCGACCCGGCGACCAAGGCGGGCCACGCCCGGGCGAACGACCGGCCGATCGTGATCGGTCACCGCGGCGCCAGCGGCTACCGGCCGGAGCACACCCTGGAGGCGTACCGCCTGGCGATCCGGATGGGCGCCGACTACATCGAGCCGGACCTGGTGTCCACGTCCGACGGTGTTCTGGTCGCCCGGCACGAGAACGAGATCTCGGGTACCACCGACGTGGCGGCCCACCCGGAGTTCGCGGCGCGCAAGGCGACGAAGACCATCGACGGCGTCGCGGTGACCGGCTGGTTCACCGAGGACTTCACCCTGACCGAACTGAAGACGCTGCGGGCCAAGGAGCGGCTGCCGCAGGTCCGCGTCGCGAACACCGCGTTCGACGGCCGCTTCGAGGTGCCCACCCTCCAGGAGGTCATCGACCTGGCCCGGACCGAAGGGCGGGCACGGGGCCGCGCCATCGGCATCTACCCGGAGACCAAGCACCCGAGCTACTTCGCCTCGATCGGCCTCGCCTTGGAGGAGCCGCTGGTCCGGGTGCTCCGGCAGAACAAGCTGAGCCACCGCGACGCGCCGGTCTTCATCCAGTCGTTCGAGACGGCCAACCTGCGCAAGCTCAACCGCATGATCGACGTCAACCTGGCCCAGTTGCTCGACGCCACCGGTCGCCCGTACGACTTCACCGTCGCCGGCGACACCCGCACCTACCAGGACCTGGCCAAGCCGGCCGGGCTGAAGTGGATCGCCGCGTACGCCGACGGCATCGGGGCGAACAAGAACCTGATCGTGCCGCGGGACGCCTCGGGCGCCCTGCTCGCCCCGACCAGCGTGGTGCGCGACGCGCACCGGGAGGGGCTGCTCGTGCACTCCTGGACGTTCCGCGCGGAGAACCAGTTCCTGCCGGTGGACTTCCGCATCGGTACCGACCCGAACGCGCGCGGCGACATCACGGCCGAGTACGAACTCTTCCTCGGCCTGGGCCTGGACGGCGTGTTCACCGACCACCCCGACACCGCCGTCGCCGCCCGCGCCGGCCTCGCCGAGAGCTGACCCGCCCTGACCGGGCTCCGACCCGGTCCTGACCTGCCCTGACCGGGCTCCGACCCGGTCCTGACCCGGCCCGGAGCTGATCCGCTCCGGGCCGACCGCCGGGCCGACCCGCGCCTCGGCCCGCAGGCTGGCCCGTCGTCCGTCACCCGGACGACGGGCCAGCGGCACGTCGGGGAGCGGCGACGTCGAAGATCGTGCTCGATCCACATGGAGTGGTCTCGCTGCTTGTCCGAGGCCACCAGGCCCAGATCGGGCACGATCTTGAAGGGTGGCGGTGTCGTGCAGGCATCGGATGTGTTCTTGAGGCAGCAACTTCACCGATGTTGCTGCCTTGGGGCGGGTTGAGGCAGCAACATCAGGGAAGCTGTGGTGATCTTCGCCCGCTGGGCGTCGGGGACGCGGCAGGATGGGCCGGCGACGGGCTCACGTCGAAGCGGCAGTTAGCCGACCGACACGCCGCGCAACCCTTCCCATGCGTACGGTTGTTCGACAGTATTGGCGCGTCGAGTGGAAGGAGGGCGCATGGCGGACAAAAGCGCCATCGAGTGGACGGAAGCAACCTGGAACCCCACCACAGGTTGTGACCGCATCTCGTCAGGCTGCGACAACTGCTATGCAATGACTCTCGCCAAGCGCTTGAAGGCCATGGGCTCGGCCAAGTATCAGACCGACGGCGACGCTCGCACCTCCGGGCCGGGATTCGGGATCGCGCTCCACCCCGACGCGCTTGATATCCCGCGACGCTGGCGTGATCCTCGAACAGTCTTCGTCAACTCGATGTCGGACCTGTTCCACGCAAGGGTTCCTCTCGCCTACGTGCAGCAAGTCTTTGCCGTGATGCGCGACACGCCGCGCCACACCTTCCAGGTGCTTACGAAGCGCGCGTCTCGGCTTGCCAAGGTTGCGCCTCACCTTGACTGGCCGCCGAACGTTTGGATGGGCGTGAGTGTCGAAGACGACAGCCAGCGAACTCGGATCGATTTCCTTCGGCAGGTGCCGGCGGCGGTTCGCTTCATCTCTGCTGAGCCGCTGCTTGGTCCCCTGCCTGACTTGGATCTTGTTGGCGTGGACTGGCTGATCGCGGGTGGCGAGTCGGGCCAGGGCTGTCGCCCGATGGATGGGTCCTGGGTCACCGACCTTCGCGACCAGTGCGATCAGGCAGGGACCGCCTTCTTTTTCAAACAGTGGGGTGGTCGCACGCCCAAGGCCGGAGGACGCCTGCTCGACGGTCGCACATGGGATGAGATGCCAACGCCTCGCCTTCCCGCCGCCGCCTAATGGCAGCCGGTCGGTGTTCCGTCGAGAGTCCGCTGCTCAGCGCTGCCGAATGGGCTCCTTCCAGAAGTCCCCAACGCCGGTGTGGTCAATCAGCCCCTGCCGGTGCAACGACTTGACTGCGTGCCGCGCATGACGTGTCCACGCCTGGCCGAGTACCCCTCGATAAACCTCAGGCACCCTCTCCGCGAGCTGGACCGGGCTCGATTCCCCAAGCAGCCGCACGATGTTCTGCTCAACAACTTGGGCCACGCGCGGTAGGCTGGCACTCACATACGCATGCCGATCGAACGCAAGTGACCCGAATAGAGTGTCCTGACTCATTTGGCTGTTGTATCGGGCTTCCTCCAGGTCGACGCCCGCCTGCCCCAGCGCATCGGCGAAGTGCCAAGCGCCTTCGGTGTGCCTCGTGAACAGCATCAGGACATACTTCGGCGCGAGTTCCGGACGCGGACGGACCGGCATCGTAATTGCGCTGTAGCTCGTCCCCGTAGTCAGCCGTTTCTCGTACTCCGCGCCGACTCTGAGGGCGACGTCGGTCGCCGTTTCCTCATCTCCCTCACCGTTGATTCGAGCGAAGTGGTCCTGCCACCAGTCATCGCCAAGAAACCTCGTGAGGTGTTCGGCCGTCTTTTGCTCAGCAGGAGGCAGTCGACCACCTCGGGAGCGCGCTACTTGAACCGCTCGTCCCATCCTGGCGATGGCAGAGACGCTGAAGTGAAGGAGCACCTCCGTCGGAGGGGCTGACGGTCGGCCGAGGAGCCCTGAGCGCACCAAGCTGAAGTCAAGCGCGAGGCCAAACGGATCAAGGAAGGCAAAGAGCGACGCTTGACGAGCAACCGAGAGGACCTCAGGCAGATGATCTGCCACGTCGCCTTGCCGCAGAATGCGCCTCGTTGAGCCCCCACGCTGCTGCAGAACCCGCTCCAGATTCGCGAAGTGAGAAGGATCTTTCTCTACGAGGAAGAGCAACACGCTCCGAAAGCCCTTGACCGTGTCGGCACACCGGGACAGCAGTAGCGGCGAGCCTTCCTCCCCTTCCTCCTCGTACTCGCCTCGTCCGGCGTAGCCATCGAGGAAGACGACCGGTTTGCCCTGTCCGGTCTTGGACGCGAAGACGACCGGGTATCGCTTGAGGATGCCGTGCTTGAGTACTGCTGCGGCCTTACGGGACCGGAAGAAGTCGTCGTTGGCCGACACCGCGCCTCCTTGCTCACATCACCAGTGGTGATGCGAAGGTAGCGGAGAGTGCGGCTAGTTTCTGTCCTGCTTTTCGCGCGCAGCCGTTCGCCCGAGGTCGTCATGCCGCTCGCCAGCGATAACGGCAAGCGAGCGGCAGTTCAGGTAAAGGGCCGTGTCCTCGATCTGACACTTAGGCGAGTCAGTCGCGCAGTTGCTTGGCCACGTAGGTGCCGCGGCCGGGCTGGCCGGTGATCAGTTCGCGGTCATGCAGTAGTGAGAGTGCCCGTGAGGCCGTGTTCATGTGTACGGCGTAGGTCTCGGCGAGTTCCCGAGTGGATGGCAGCTTGTCGCCTGGCTTCAACTCACCGCTTTTGATCTTCGCGGCGATCTCGTTGGCGATGCGACGATACGGGGCTTCCGCTGTGGGCATGGTGAGGACTCCGGTCGGTTCGGCGTCTTCGATCATGCCGGCCTACACCAGTTACTGCAACAAGTTGTGGTGCCGCCGTATCGAAGGGTCGACCTACACAAGTATTTGGTGTAGGTTGCTGATGTCCGGCTCCGGTTGGTTCGGCAAACCCTCGGAGTGCGGGCCTGAGGTGGGCTCCGCGTTCGTACCGCCGCCGACGAGGGCTGCGGGCGTGGGGCCGGGCGGCCTGGCGCGCGTCCCCTACCCGCACGCCGGGCCGCCCTCCAGAGCGGCGGATCGAGGATGCGCCGCCCGATCGACGAAGGAGGGCGGTGGTCATGGGCGACGGCCGGGAGCGGTTCGTGGTGCACCTGCCGGTGGTGGCCGCCGATCTGCCGGGCGCGTTGCGGTTCGCGCGAGCGATCACCCGGGCGCTGGGCTTCCTCGCCGACGTGGACCGGGCCGAGACGACGGTCTCCGAGGAGGACGCTCAGTGCGTACGTCATCGGGTCTTCTGTGACAACCTGCTCGACGGTCGCTGGCGTTGCCCGCGCCCGGCAGCCCACGACGGGCCGTGCGGTCGTCCGGTGGATGTCCGCCCGCTGCATGTCGGCGAGGTGGGGGTGTCCGGTGCCGACTGATGCCGCGATGTCGCCGATATCGAGTCGATCAACGGGCGGCAAGGCGAAGCGGGGCTGATGGCGCGCGGCGACACTCGGGTCGGGCGGTCCGTGGGGGTGCCGGCCATCGGGAGGGCTGGCCCTCGGGTGGTAGTGCGGCCAGTTGTAACGCCCGGCCACCTCATTCCTGTTACTTGTGTGTTTCCGCCACATAGCTCGTGGGTGACGTCACTTCTAGCGTGAGCCGTCACGAAGAAGTTCTCTCCCTCCGAGTCCTCATGTGGAGTCGCAATGACGGTCCGGACGACGCGGCGGGTGTTCCTCTCCGCCGCCACGATGATGGCCGCGGCGTTGGCCGCCACGGCCTGTGGCAGCCCGCAGGACACCGCCACCGGCGGCGGCGACAGCGCCGCGCCGGTCAAGGTCGGCCTGGTGTACTCCCAGTCGGGTGCCCTGGCCAGCTACGGAAAGCAGTACATCGAGGGGTTCAAGGCGGGGCTGGACTTCGCCACCCAGGGCACCGGCAAGGTCGGTGACCGGAAGATCGAGCTGACCGAGGTCGACGACGCTGGCGACCCGGCCAAGGCGGTCTCCGCGGCGAAGGACCTGATCGGCAAGGGCACGAAGATCATTGCCGGCTCCACCGCCTCCGGCGTGGCACTCCAGGTCGCCCCGATCGCGGCGCAGAACAAGGTGCTGTTCATCTCCGGGCCGGCCGCCACCGACGCGGTGACCGGGGCGAACAAGTACACCTTCCGCTCCGGCCGGCAGTCGTACCAGGACGTGGTGACCGCCAAGTCGTTCATCGGCGACCCGTCCGGCAAGAAGGTCGTGGTCTTCGCCCAGGACGGCGCGTTCGGCGACGCCAACGAGGCGGCCGTGAAGGCGGTCATCGGCAGCGCGGGCGCCACCGTGAGCAGTGTCCGGGCCCCGGCCAGCGCCACCGAGTTCACGCCGTTCGCCAGCCAGATCAAGGCGGCAAAGCCGGATCTGCTCTTCGTCGCCTGGGCCGGCACCACCGCCCCGGCCATGTGGCAGACCCTGGACCAGCAGGGCGTGCTCTCCTCCACGACGGTCGTCACCGGCCTGGACATCCGGGCCTCCTGGCCGACCTTCGGCGCCGCCGGCGCGAAGATCTCCTTCCTGTCGCACTACTTCGACGGGGCCAGCGACACCGAGGCGTCCAAGGCCGCCAAGGCGAAGATCCCGGGCGGCACGCTCGACCTGTTCCACCCGGACGGCTTCGCCGCCGCGCAGATGGTGGTCCGCGCGGTGCAGGAGGGTGGGGACGACGTCGACAAGATGGTCACTGCCCTGGAGGGCTGGAGCTTCGACGGGGTCAAGGGCAAGATGACCATCCGGGCTGCGGACCACGCGCTGCTCCAGCCGATGTTCCAGGCCAAGCTGACCGGCAGCGGCACCGCCTTCACGGCATCCGCGCAGAAGAGCCTCACCGGTGACGAGACCGCGCCGCCGGCCGTGGCCATGAAGGGCTGACCATGCTCGCCACCCGCGGTCTGACCTGGCGGATCGGTGAGGTCGCCATCGTCGACAGCGTCTACCTCGACCTGGCGCCCGGGGAGTTCCTGGGCGTGATCGGGCCGAACGGCGCCGGCAAGACCTCACTGTTCAACCTGATCACCGGCCTGCGCCGGGCCACGGAGGGCCGGATCACCCTGGACGGGCAGGACATCGGGGCGCTTCCGCCGCACCGGCGGGCTCGCCTCGGGCTGGGCCGTACCTTCCAGGCGTCCTCGGTCTTCGGCTCGCTGAGCGTGCGGGAGAACGTCCGGCTCGCCGTGCAGGCGCACCGTGGGGGCTCGATGAAGTTGTGGCGGCGGGCGGCGGCCGACCGGGAGGTGGCCGCCGCCGCCGACGCGGCGCTCGACCGGGTCGGCCTCGCCCACCGGGGTACGGCGCTGGCCGGCACCCTGGCGCACGGCGAGAAGCGCAAGCTGGAGATCGCCCTGCTGCTGGCCGGCGAGCCGCGGGTGATGCTGCTGGACGAGCCGATGGCCGGGGTCAGCGCCGAGGACGTGCCCGAACTGGTCTCGGTGATCAAGTCGTTGACCGGGGACAGCGGCCGGGCGGTGTTGATGGTCGAGCACCACATGGACGTCATCCTGGAGCTGGCCGACCGGATCGCCGTCATGCACCACGGCGCCCTGCTGGCCTGCGACACCCCGGAGACGGTGATGGCCAACCCCACGGTGCAAGAGGCCTACCTGGGGGAGTCACTGTGAGCGCGAGGAGTGCGAGCCCCGCAGTCGCGAACGGAGGCGGTTCAGTGACCGAGCCGATCCTCAACGTGGAGGACCTGTCGGTGCGGATCTCCGGGCTGCACATCCTCCAGGGTGTGTCCTTCACGGTCGCACCCACCGGCGTGACCGTCCTGCTCGGGCGCAACGGCGTCGGCAAGACCACCACCCTGCGCGCGATCGTCGGCCTCACCCCGCCCGCCGGGGAGGTCCGCGGCACGATCCGGATGGGCGCGCAGAGTCTGCTGGCCCGCCCCACCCACCGGCTGGTCCGCGGCGGGCTCGGTTACGTGCCGGAGGACCGCTGCGTGTTCGCCGGGCTCACCGTCGCGGAGAACCTGCGGCTGGCCGAGCGGCGCGGTGTCAGCCCGGCGTACGACAAGGTCTTCGCGCTCTTCCCGGAGCTGGAGCGGCGCGGACGGCAACGGGCCGGGTCGCTCTCCGGCGGGCAGCAGCAGATGCTCGCGATCGGCCGGGTGCTGCTCAACGACAACCGGCTGCTGCTGGTCGACGAGCCGACCAAGGGGTTGGCGCCGAAGGTGGTGACCGAGGTGGCCGAGGTGTTGGAACGGGTCGCGGAGTCGGTGCCGGTGCTGCTCGTCGAGCAGAACCTGGCGGTGGTGCGGCGGCTGGCCCGCGACGCGGTGGTGCTGGCCGCCGGCAAGGTGGCCTGGACCGGCGACGCCCGCGAGCTCCTGCAGGAGACCGCGTTGACCAGGTCGCTGCTGGGTGTCGGTTCGGCGGAGGTGGCCGCGCCGAGCGCGAGGAGTGAGCTTGCGAGCCCCGCAGTCGTGAGGAAGGACCAAGCGCCGAGCGCGAGGAGTGAGCTTGCGAGCCCCGCAGTCGTGAGGAAGGACCAGCCCTGATGGGGACCGTGATCCTGTTGACGCTGACCGGGCTCGGCCTGGCGGCGCTGTACTTCCTGGTCGCCTCCGGGTTGTCGCTGGTCTTCGGCCTGGCCGACGTGCTCAACTTCGCGCACGGGCTGTTCCTCGGCGTTGGCGCGTACGCCACGTGGTGGGCGGCGGGCAACCTGCCGGGTGCCGGTGCCGACGGGCTCGGCTTCGTGCTCGCGGTCGCCTTCGGGGTGGCCGCCGGCACGTTGGTGGCGGTGCTGGTCGAGCTGGTGCTGATCCGTCCGCTCTACTCCCGCACCATCGAGCAGGTGCTGGTCACCGTCGGTCTGTCGTTGGCCGGGGTGGCACTGCTCCAGGCCACCTGGGGCGCGGACGCCCGGCCGTTCCCCCGCCCGGACTGGACGCGGCAGGTGACCGGGATCCTCGGAGCGCAGGTGCCCAACGGCGGCCTGCTGCTGATCATCGCGGCGGTGCTGGTGCTCGGCGCGCTGCTGGCGTTCCTGCGCTGGACCCGGTACGGCCTGGTGATCCGGGCCGGGGTGGAGAACCGGGAGATGGTGACCGCGCTCGGCATCGACGTGCGCAAGGCGTTCACGCTGGTCTTCGCGATCGGCGGGGCGGCCGCCGCGCTCGCCGGTGCGCTCGGCGGGGTCTACTTCGGCACGGTCTCGCCCGGGCAGGGCAGCTCGTTGTTGATCTTCGCGTTCATCGTGGTGGTGATCGGCGGGATGGGCTCGGTGGTCGGCTCCGCGTACGCGGCGGTCGTGGTCGGGCTGGTGCAACAGTTCGTCAACTACTACGGCACGTCCGGGCTGGGCGACATCTGCGTGGTCGGCCTGCTGGCCGTGGTGCTGCTGCTGCGCCCGCAGGGCATCGCCGGAAAGGTGGCAACGGCATGACGAACTCCGTGGTCGACGCGCCTCCGGCGCGGGTGCCCGCCGAGCTGACCCCGCAGCGGGGGCGGTGGCACCGGGTGCGCCCGTTCCTGCCGCTGGTCGCGCTGGCCGTCCTCGCGATCCTGCCGTACTCGACGATCTCCCTGCCGGGGATCTTCGAGGGGCCGGTCAACTCGCCCGGCACCCTGCAACTGCTGGCCATCTGCCTGATCTTCGGTGGGCTGGCCGCCGGGTACGACCTGCTCTTCGGCCGGACCGGGATGCTCTCCTTCGGGCACGCGCTCTACTTCGCCGCCGGTGTGTACGGCACCGACATCCTGGTCACCCGGGCCGGCCTGCCGCTGTGGCAGGCGGCGCTGCTGACCGTCGTCGGCGGCACGATCCTCGCCGCCCTGCTCGGCGCGGTGGCGCTGCGTACCGTGGGCATCGCGTTCGCCATGGTCACGCTGGCCTTCGCCCAGGTCGGGGCGATCCTGGTGGCGCGGGACTTCGGCGGGCTCACCGGCGGCGAGGAGGGCCTGCCGCTGGACGTGTCCGGGCTGCCCGCCGGGCTGGTCGGGGTGACCAACACGGTCAACCTGTACTGGCTGGCGCTCGCCTACCTGGCCCTGGTGGTCTTCGTGGTGCACCGGGTGAGCGGGTCGCCGACCGGTCGCGTGCTCGCCGGGCTGCGGGACGACGAGCGGCGCATCGGCGTGCTCGGGCTGGACCCGTACCGCTACAAGCTGGTGGCGTTCACGCTCGCCGGCGGGCTGGCGTCGGCCGGTGGGGTGGTCTACTGCCTGATCGTCGGTGGTGCGTCGCCGCACATCACCTCGTCCGAGCTGACCCTGTCGCTGCTGGTCATGGTGGTGCTGGGCGGGCCGGGCACCCGGTGGGGGCCGGTGCTCGGTGGTGTCCTCTACATGTACCTGGACCACCGGCTCACCGCGTTCGGCACGAGCGACGCGGTCGACAACCTCCCGGCCGTCCTCAGCCATCCGTTGAGCCAGCCGCTGTTCGTCCTCGGCACGGTGTTCATCCTGGCCGTGTACTTCTTCCCAGGAGGCCTGACCAGCCTCGCCCCCCGCCTGGCCCACCTCCGCCGAAGCCTCCGCACCCGCCGCTGACCCCTCCGACCCGCTGTTGATCGAGAGGTTTCGGTCCGAATCCGGCCTCCGGACGACGTGAACCTCTTGATCAACAGCGGGAACGACGCAGGGCGCTGGTAGAAATGCCGGATGAGCGAGGAACGGGCGGCGGTACGGGAGCGGGCCGAGGCGGTGCTGCGCCGGCTGGCCGGTGAGCACGCCCGGCTGCGCGAGGACCAGTGGCGGGCGATCGAGGCGCTGGTCGTCGACCGGCGGCGGGTGCTGTGCGTGCAGCGCACCGGCTGGGGCAAGTCGGCGGTCTACTTCGTGGCCACCGCGATGCTGCGGGACGCCGAGCAGGCCGAGCAGGCCGGGCCGACGGTCATCGTGTCGCCGCTGCTGGCGCTGATGCGCAACCAGGTCGAGGCGGCTGCCCGAGCCGGCATCCGGGCCCGCACCATCAACTCGGCGAACCTGGACGAGTGGGACCAGATCACCGCCGAGATCCAGTCGGGCGCTGTCGACGTGCTGCTGATCAGTCCCGAGCGGCTGAACAACCCCGACTTCCGCGACGGCGTGCTGCCGAAGCTGGCCGTGACCACCGGGCTGCTGGTCGTCGACGAGGCGCACTGCGTGTCCGACTGGGGGCACGACTTCCGGCCGGACTACCGCCGGCTGCGCACCTTCCTCGGCAACCTGCCCGAACGCACCCCGGTGCTGGCCACCACCGCCACCGCCAACGCCCGGGTCACCCAGGACGTGGCGGAGCAGTTGGGGGACGCTCTCGTCCTGCGCGGCACGCTGGACCGCGAGTCGCTGCGCCTCGGTGTGCTCGAGCTGCCGAGCCCGGCGCACCGGCTGGCCTGGCTCGCCGACCACCTGGACCAGCTGCCCGGCTCCGGCATCGTCTACACGCTGACCGTCGCGGCGGCGGGGGAGACCGCCGAGTTCCTGCGCTCCCGGGGCTACCCGGTGGCCTCGTACACCGGGCAGGCCGACGACGCCGACCGGCGCGCCGCCGAACAGGACCTCCTGGACAACAAGATCAAGGCGTTGATCGCCACCAGCGCGCTCGGCATGGGCTTCGACAAGCCCGACCTGGGCTTCGTCGTCCACCTCGGCGCGCCGCCCTCACCGATCGCCTACTACCAGCAGGTCGGCCGCGCCGGTCGCGCCGTCGAGCACGCCGAGGTGCTGCTGCTGCCCGGCGCCGAGGACGCCGCCATCTGGCGCTACTTCGCCTCGCTGGCGTTTCCGCCCGAGCAGCAGGTCCGGGCCGTGCTGGCCGCCCTGCACACCGACCGTCCGCTCTCCACCCAGGCCCTCGAACCGCTGGTCGACCTGCGCCGCGCCCGCTTGGAGCTGATGCTCAAGGTGCTCGACGTGGACGGCGCGGTCCGCCGGGTGCGCGGTGGCTGGCTCGCCACCGGCGAGCCCTGGGTCTACGACGAGGCCCGGTTGCGGCGCGTCGCCGAGGCGCGCACCGTCGAGCAACAGGCCATGCGGGAGTACGCGACCACGTCCGGCTGCCGGATGCGGTATCTACGGGAGTGCCTGGACGACACCGGGGCGGCCGACTGCGGCCGGTGCGACCGGTGCGCCGACCCGCTCTTCGGTCCGGACGGGTCGACGGCCGCGCTCGCCGCCGCGCAGACGTTCCTGGGCCGGCCCGGCGTGGAGATCCCGCCGAAGAAGCTCTGGCCGACGGGGCTGGACGCGGTGGGCGTACCCCTGAAGGGCCGGATCCCCCCGGCGGAGCAGGCGCTGTCGGGGCGGGCCGTCGGGCGCCTCTCCGACCTGGGTTGGGGTGGCCGGCTGCGCGACCTGGTCGGCCCGGAGGCGCCTGACGCGCCGGTGCCCGACGACGTTGCCGGCGCGGTGGTGGAGGTCCTGAAGGCGTGGGCGCACGGCGACGACCCGTGGCCCCGCCGTCCCGCGGCGGTGGTCGCGGTCGGTTCCCGCCGGCGGCCCCGGCTGGTCGGCTCGCTGGCCGAGCGGATCGCCGCCGTGGGCCGGCTGCCGCTGCTCGGCGAGGTCGTCGCGGCCGGTCCGGGCGGCGCCGGCGGGCCGCGTGGCAACAGCGCCCAGCGGGTCCGCGCGTTGCATGAGGCGTTCACCGTGCCGGCCGAGCTGGCCGACGCGCTGGCCGGGCTGGCCGGCCCGGTGCTGCTCGTCGACGACCTGGTCGACTCGGGCTGGACGATGACGATGGTGACCCGCGCACTGCGCCGGGCCGGCGCGCCGGACGTTCTCCCGCTCGCCCTCGCCGTGGCCGGCTGACCTCGCCGGGGGCCCTTTCCGGCCCGGTCGGCCGGTTCGTAGTCGGCCGCTTGCTCGGGTCGTGGCGGAAAAGTTCCCGGGCAGGGCGGATTGCGATGGTCGCCACGCCGTCCCGGCGTCGGCCGGGACCGGCCCGCCGCGACGGTACCGTGGGCGGCATGACCGATCAGCCGCCCGTCACCCGCGCGTACGCCATCTCCGGGATGGCCTGCGAGCACTGCCGGCAGGCGGCCGTCGCCGAGGTCGGCCACGCGCTGGGCGCCGGCGGTGCCTGACCGGATCTCCGCCGCGCCGGACCGGAGCACCCTCCGGCTGGCGCTGGTGGTCGGCGGGTTGGTGCTCGCGGTGCTGCTCGGTTTCGGCCTGGGCCGGATGAACGCCGGCGGCGGCACCACCGACCGCCCGTCGCTGACTGCCGCCCACACCCACCCGCCGGGGAGCACGCCACACGACCACGGCACTGCCGCGGGCGTCGACCAGGGCGCGGGTGCCGAGCCCGGCGGCCTGTCGGTCAGCTCGGCCGGCTACACCCTCGCCCCGCTGGTCACCGAGTTCCCGGCCGGCCGCCCGGGGGAGCTGCGGTTCCAGGTACGCGACGCGGAGCGCCGGCCCGTCACCCGCTTCGCCGTCGTGCACGACAAGCCGATGCACCTCATCGTGGTCCGCCGGGACCTGAGCGGCTACCAGCACCTGCACCCGACCATGGCACCCGACGGCACCTGGTCGGTGCCGTTGACCCTCGCGCAGCCCGGCGTCTGGCGGGCGTACGCCGACTTCACCGTGGTCGCCGACGACGGCGGTCAGGCCTCGGTGACCCTCGGTACGGACCTGGTCGCGCCCGGCGGCTACCAGCCCCGGCCGCTACCGGCGCCTGCGACCTCCACGACGGTGGACGGGTTCACCGTCGGCTACCAGGGCAGCCCGCAGGCCGGGGCGACCGTGCCGCTGACCTTCCGGATCGACGCCGCCGACGGTGCCGCGACGCTGGAGCGCTACCTCGGCGCGTACGGGCACCTGGTGGCGCTGCGCGAGGGTGACCTCGCCTACCTGCACGTGCACCCCGAGCCGGAGCTGGTCGACGGCCAGGTGAAGTTCTGGCTGACCACCCCGGGCCCCGGCCGCTACCGCCTCTACCTGGACTTCCAGGTGGCCCAGAAGGTCCACACCGCCGAGTTCACCCTCACGATCCCCTGACCCCGCCTCCGGTCCGGGGGCCCCGGGGGTTAGCCGGCGCGGCGGATGGGGCGGCGGGCCAGGTAGCGGAGCAGGTCGCGGATGTGGTGCTTCTCCTCGGCGGGGACGGTGGGGTCGGCCAGCCGGTCCAGGATGGCGCGGACGTCGGCCTCGACCGGGCCCTCGTCGTTACGCCGGCGGGGCGCCGGGCCGGCGTCGGGCAGCCCGAGCGCCCGGAACGCGGCCGCGACCGGCAGGTCCAGTGCGGAGCAGAAGCCGCGCACCTTGGCCAGCTCGGGGTAATCCTGCCAGTCACCGGCCAGCCAACGGAAGACGGTGGAGCGGCCCACGCCCGTGTGCGATGCAAGATCGGTGACCGTCCACCCGCGTTCGTCGCGAGCGTCGTCGATGGCGCGCCGGACGAAGCGGGCGAAGGCCATCTGTGGTGAAACCTCTGCGGAACCCATCCCTGCGGGTCTTCCCCTCCCGGCCGAAGCACTGGGGCGATGCGCCTTCTGAGGGTAGTACGCCGGGGGCGGGAAACAATTGACTGACCGCACAAACTGTCCCGTGGACGGGACTTTTCCTCAGCCCTGACGTGGGCCGCCCCGAACCGGGACCCAGCGATCATCGTCGTTCTTCCACTAAGCTCTGTGCCCGTCCCGGCATGGCGCGCGCTCGCCTGCCGCGTCCGACCGGACCACCGCCCGAGGAGCACCATGGCCGACTCGAGCCGCCCACTGCCGTACCAGCCCGGTGCGGTGAGCCTCTTCTTCGTCGCCAAGGCCGGCGTCTTCGCCGCCGCGTTCTGGGTGTGGTTGCTGATCCTGGTGCTGCGCACCGACGCGGCGACCGGTGCCCACGTGCTCGCCGCCACCGGTGCGATCACCACCACGCTGGTCGGGGTGGTGCTGGGCATCCGGATGGCGTTGCAGCACAACGCCGCCGTCCGGCACGCCGAGGTGAAGAAGCTGCTGGTCGACATCTCCTGGAACGCCTTCGCCGCAGCCGGCAACGCCGATAACCAGGGCACGGTGGTGCCCTTCCCGACCGGCCCGGCCGACAGCGAGTGGGCCACCCAGCGGGCCGGCAGCGACCGCGTGTCGGCCTTCGACCGTGGAGCCAGCGGGCGCGACCGCGGCAGCAACGGTGACCGCCGCCGCTAGCCGACCGGGGCGACCCGCCCGTCGCCTCAGGCGACGGGCGGCTCGTCGGCGGCCAGCAGGGTCTCCAGCCGGGGCGTGACCTGCCACTGGTCGACCAGCTCGCGGTACTCCGCTCGCTGCGGGTCGGTGGCTCCCGCACCGGTACGGCGGGCCCGGATCAGCAGGTTGCGCGGGGTGTGCTGGGAGTCCACGAACTCCACCACCTCGGTTCGGTACCCGTGCACCCGCAACAGCCCGGCCCGGAGCGCGTCGGTGAGCACGTCGGCGAACCGCTCCCGCAGGATGCCCTGCCGGGTCAGCAGCTCGTACGGAGTCGGGGCGGGGTGGGCGCGCAGCTGCTTCGCCAGGTCGTGGTGGCAGCAGGGTGCGGCCAGCACCCAGCGGGCCTCCCAGCGCACCGCGCGGGCCAACGCCTCGTCGGTGGCGGTGTCGCACGCGTGCAGCGCCAGCACCAGGTCCGGGGCGGGGTCGACCACGGCGTCGGCGATCGTGCCGGCCACGAAGCTGACCCGGTCGGCCCAGCCCAGCCGCTGTGCCAGCTCGGTGTTGCGCCGCCGCTGGTCCTCCCGGACGTCCACGCCGATCAGCTCGACGTCCAGCCCCCGCCCGGACAGGTAGCGGTACGCCGCGAAGGTCAGGTACGCGTTGCCACAGCCCAGGTCCACCACCCGGAGCGGACCGGTCAGCTCGTCGGGCAGGGTCGCGGCCAGGGCCCGCAGGAAGGCGTCCACCTGGCGGCGCTTGGCCGCCGAGCCGCCGATCTCGGCGAAGATCTCGTCGCCCGGGTCCAGCAGGTACTCCTTCGCCCGGTCGTTTCCGCTTGGCGTCGGGGCCGGCCGTGCCGTCGCGGCCCGGTGCACCTGCGCCTCGCCGGACTTCGTCACGCGTAGCTGGAGCGTGGCGTCGGTCGTCTCCACGTGCCAGTTGCCGAACGGCTCGGCCAGCAGTTCGTCGATGGCCGCGGCGACCTCGGGGCCGGGGGCGAGGTTGCGGGTGTACGGGCGGGCGCCGTCGGAGGTGGCGATCTGGAGGCGGGGCCCGGCCTTCAGCGTCACCGGTCGCAGTTCGACACGGGCCACCGTGGGGCGGCGCCCGCGGCGGCGCCCGGCGGCCACGGCCCGGGTCAGCGCGGGATCGAGCAGCAGCGCCCTGACCTCGGTCAGGGCGGCGTCCAGTGGTTCCGGCATCGTTCCAGCTTCCGAGGTGGGGTGGGAAGGGAACATCCCCCGTACCGCGCAGGGCGGTGCGGGGGATGTCGGGTGTGGCTGTGCGTCAGTCCGCGGTCGCCTCGGCCGGCGTACCCGCGCCGGAACCGCCACCACGGCGGCGCCGGCGGCGACGCGGCTTCGACGGCTCACCGTCGGCCGCGGCGGTCGGCTCGGCCGGGGTCGCGTCGGCGGAGATCACCGCGGTCGGCTCGCCCACGACCGCCTCGCCGGCCCGGCGGCGACGCCGACGGCGGGGGGTGCGGGTGCCTTCCTCGCCGACGGCGGCGTCCGACGGCGCCTCGGCGGCCGGCGTGCCGGCGTCGGTGCGGTCCCGGCGGCCGTCGCTGCGACCGCGACGCTCGCCCCGCCCGTCGCCGCGGCTCTCGCCACGTCGGGAGCCCCGACCGCCGCTGTCGCCGCGCCGGGAGCGCGTGCCGCCCAGGTCTTCCTCGATCTCGGCGGACAGCCCGGCCCGGGTGCGTTCGGCGGTGGGCAGGGTGCCGGTGACCTCGGTGGAGATGTGCAGGTCGGTGTAGAGGTGCGGGGACGTGTGGTACGTCTCCGGCGGCTCCGGCATCTCCAGACCGAGGGTCTTGTCGATGATCCGCCAGCGCGGCATGTCGTCCCAGTCGACGAACGTCACCGCGACACCGGTCGCCCCGGCGCGGCCGGTACGGCCGATCCGGTGGGTGTAGGTGTCCTGGTCTTCCGGGCAGTCGTAGTTGATGACGTGGGTGACGCCTGTGACGTCGAGCCCACGGGCCGCCACGTCGGTGGCGACCAGGATGTCGATCTTGCCGGCCCGGAACGCCCGGAGCGCCCGCTCGCGGGCACCCTGGCCGAGGTCACCGTGCACCGCGGCGACCGCGAACCCGCGGAAGTCGAGGTCCTCGGCGACCCGGTCGGCAGCCCGCTTGGTCCGCGTGAAGATCATGGTCAGCCCACGCCCCTCCGCCTGGAGGATGCGCGCCACCACCTCGACCTTGTTCATCGAGTGAGTGCGGTAGACCAACTGCTGGGTCTGCGGTGAGGGACCGGTCTCGGCGGTGTGCCCGGCGTGGATC
This sequence comes from Micromonospora sp. NPDC049301, assembly GCF_040678715.1. Lineage (NCBI taxonomy): Bacteria > Bacillati > Actinomycetota > Actinomycetes > Micromonosporales > Micromonosporaceae > Micromonospora > Micromonospora sp. NPDC049301. The sequence continues at coordinate 118,634 of NZ_JBFAQO010000006.1, forward strand.
GTCATCGGCTGGCGCAGGAAGCGCCGGGACAGGGTGACGATCGGGTCCGGCATGGTGGCCGAGAAGAGCATCGTCTGCCGGTCTTCCGGAAGCATCGCCAGGATCTTCTCGACATCGTCGAGGAAGCCCAGGTCGAGCATCCGGTCGGCCTCGTCGAGGACGAGTGCGTGCACCCGGTCCAGACGGAGGTGCTTCTGCTTCTGCAGGTCCATCAGCCGGCCGGGAGTGCCGACCAGGATCTCGACGCCCTTGCGCAACGCGTCGATCTGCGGCTCGTACGCCACGCCACCGTAGATCGGCAGCACCCGGACGCCTCGCGTCCGGCCGGCGGCGGCCAGGTCCTTGGCGACCTGGATGCCCAGCTCACGGGTGGGGACGACGACCAGCGCCTGGGGGACGCCGTCGCTGCCCTCGCTCGGGGCGAAGACCCGCTCCAGCAGCGGTACGCCGAAGCCGAGGGTCTTGCCGGTGCCGGTGGGGGCCTGGCCGATCAGGTCGACGCCGCGCAGCGCGATCGGGATCGCGTACTCCTGGATGGCGAACGCGCGGGTGATGCCGGCCGCGGCCAGCGCCTCGACGGTCTCCTCGCGGGCGCCGAGTGCGGCGAAGGTGGGAGCCTCCGGTCGAACCGGGGCCGTGGGGGCCAGTTCCTGGCCGTCCATCAGATCTTGAGTCAACTCGCTCATGTGGATGTGGGGGTGCCCTCTCGTGGGTGCGCCCCGTCATGTCCTCAGGGCGCGTTCGGTATGACGCGGGCCACACGGTCGGGGGCAGACTGCCGAGCCGGACCGGGCCGCACGCGCGCCGCGGGCTGAGCTTCGATCAGATCGGCGCCCACGGCAACTGCTCTATGCTACCTGAACAGGCATGCCCCCGTCCCGATTCCCGGCCGGCCGGCGCCCACGCGGGGCCCTCGGTTGTGACCTGCGCCACGTTCTTTCCGGTCCGGGTCGTGCCACGCGCGGGGCACCCACGCCCGGTCGACGCGCGGTAGCCTGCGCTCGTGTCCGCGCCGACCACCCCCGGTCCCGCCGTCGCCGACCTGCTGGGTCTGGTCGCCTTCGGTGAGCTGCTCGCCTTCGAGCGGATGGCCGGCGACGCCCGGCTCGCCCCTGACCTGCACCGCCGCGCCGCGCTCAGCGAGATGGCCGCAGCCGAGATCGCCAACTACCGGCGGCTCGCCGACCGACTCACCGCGCTGGGCGTGCGGCCGGAGGAAGCGATGACGCCCTACCTGGAGCCCCTACAGGCCTACCACGACTCCACCGAGCCACGGGACTGGGCGGAGGTCGTGACCAAGGCGTACGTCGGCGACGCCATCACCGACGACTTCATCCGGGAGAGCGCCGACGCGTTGGACGAGCCCGATCGGTCGCTGGTGCTGGACGTGCTGCACGACTCCCGGTACGCGGAGTTCGCCGCAGCGGAGATCCGGGTAGCGGTCGCCACTGACCCCCGGGTGGCCGACCGGCTCTCCATGTGGGCCCGGCGGCTGGTCGGCGAGGCGCTGTCCCAGGCCGGCAGGGTCGCCGCCGAGCGGGCCGCCCTCACCGCGCTGATCGCACAGGGCGACCGGGTCGACGTGCCGGGCCTGTTCCGGCGGCTCACCGCCGCGCACACCGCACGGATGGCCGCCGTCGGGCTGAACAACTGACCGGAGCCGGCCCGCGGCAGGTGGGCCAGCGCCGACCTGCCGCGACGGCCGGAACGGTCAGCGGACGGTGAAACCGACCGCCCGGGGCGACGCCTCGGCGATCTCGACGTAGGCGACCTTCTCGACCGGAACGATGACGCGCCGGCCCTTCTCGTCGGTCAGGGAGAGCGTGCCGCCGTTGCCGGCGAAGGCGTCGGTCACGATCTGCTCGATCTCGGCCGGCGACTGCGCGCTGTCCAGAACCAGCTCGCGCGGCGCGTACTGCACGCCGATCTTGACCTCCACTGTGCCTCCTCAACTGGGGCGAAAGAACCGCCCTGCGAAGGCTATCCGATCACGGGGGCGGCGGTCAGGCTGACTCACCTTGCAGCGGGAAGCTGGCGATGCCCCGCCAGGACAACGCCGCCACCAACGCCTCGGCCTCGGCCTTCGGCACCTGCCGCCCGCCGGCCAGCCAGAACTGCGCCGCCGTCTCCGCCGCACCGACCAGGCCCGAGGCGAGCAGCTCGGCGTGCGCCCGGCTCACCCCGGTGTCCGAGATGATGGTGTCGGTGATCGCCGCGATGCAGCCCTGCTCGACCCGCTCGACGCGCTGCCGCACCGCCGGGTCGTTGCGCAGGTCCGACTCGAAGACGAGGCGGAACGCCTCGCTCTCGTGGTCGACGAAGTCGAAGTACGCCCGGACCGACGCGCTGACCCGCTCCTTGTTGTCGCTGGTGCCGCGCATCGCGTCGTGCACCTTGGCGACGATGGCGTCGCAGTGCGTGTCGAGCAACGCCAGGTAGAGGTCCATCTTTCCCGGGAAGTGCTGATAGAGCACCGGCTTGGAGACCCCGGCCCGCTCGGCGATGTCGTCCATCGCCGCGGCGTGGTAGCCCTGCGCGACGAACACCTCCTGCGCCGCCGCGAGCAGCTGCTTACGGCGCGCCGAACGGGGCAGGCGGGTGGGCCGGCCGGCGGTCTGTGCACCGTTCCCCACAGCGGTCATGGGATCCTCCGAGTTCTCCGTACGAGCCGGCATTTTCCCCCCAGACCGGGCGAGGCCCGTGACCCCCGTCGTGGAAATGGCCCGCCGCTGTAACTTATCGCCACTGTCACCACACGGTAGCCTCAGCGAGGGCGACCAAGGAGCGCGCGGTGAGTGAAACAGGGCAACCCGGAGCCGCCACCCCGGGAGAGCACGGTGACGGAGCGGGTCAGCACGACGACCCGGGCCGTTCCGGCAGTGGGTGGGCGCCCCCGGCGGGCGGGTGGTCCCGGGCCGGTGAGCGCGATGACGCACGGGAACAGGCGGCGCGTTGGCAGCCCGACCCCGCGTCCGGCTGGCGCGCGGCCTCCACCCGGCACGGCGACCTGCCGGCACCCCTGGCCGGGCTGCCCGGTGACCCCGAGCCGCCCGGCAAGGTCAATGGCCACCACGCCAACGGCGTCCGCCACGCGGGTGGCGAGGCCAACGGCGTCCACCACCCCGGTGTCGAGCCGCCGGCCGGCCGCCCGGCGCCAGTGAGCGCGCCGCCGGGGTTGACCGCCGACGACCGGCGTGACCCGGCCAGCGACCGACTGGTGGTGCCGGCCCAGCGCCCGGTCCCACCGCCTGAGCAGGGCCCCGGCGAGCCCGACGGCCCGGCCCGACACTCCACCGTCGACCCGGCCGGCGGCCACGGCGGCCGCTGGGCCGACCCCGGTCCGCCCACCTCGGCGCCGCCGGGCGTCCAGGTGCCACCCGTCGGCACCGCCGCCTCGGGCTTCGAGGTCCCGCCCGGCTTCCACGCACCCACCGCCGAACGGCCGGCCGCCGACGAACCGCCGGCCGCCCCGCGCGGCTGGCGCGACCCGCTCCCGCCGGAGGCGTCCGTCGAGCCGGGGCGCACCCCGCACCGGGCCGCCGGGCACGCCGACGACTCCGAGTCGGGCCGCGACGCCGACGGCACCGGTGCCGGGGACGCACCCCGGGCCGGGGAGTCGCCGACCATCGAGCCGGACTGGTCCGGGCCGAGCTGGAACCGCCCGAGCTGGGGCAGCGGCTGGGCACCGCCCTGGTCGCGACCGGATGCCGAGCCGGCCGGCCGCCCGGCCCGGGACGAGCCCGCGCTGGGCTGGGTCGCCGAGCCCAACCAGCCGTACGAGCCGGCCCGCGTCGAGCCCACCCGCCCGTACGAGCCGGTACGCGCCGATCCGCCCCGGGGGTACGACGTCGCCCAGCCCGAGCCCGAGGCGGCGCCGGAGCCGACCGCGGAACGTGGCGCGGCCGGGCCGGCCGACCGCCCCTCGTGGGCCGGCGGCCCGGCGGCGAGCCCCGCCAGCGCGCCACCGGAGTCGTCCCCGGCCCGGTCGGCGAAGCTCCCCTCCTGGGCCGGTGGGGCCACCCCGACCAGCGGTCCCCCGGCCGACCGGCCCTCGTGGGCCAGTTCCGCGCCGACGAGCGCCCCCCGGGTCGAGCCGACCAGTGCCCCGAGGGTCGAGCGGCCCTCCTGGGCCGGCGGATCGGATCCGGCGCCCACCAGTGCGCCGCCGTCGCGCCCGTCCTGGGCCGGTCCGGCCCCGACCACCGCTCCGCCGGCCGTCCGGCCCTCCTGGGCCGGTGGACCGGATCCGGCCCCGACCAGCGCCCCGCCGTCGCGTCCGTCCTGGGCCGGCGACCCGACGCCCACCAGCTCACCTCCGGGCGACCGACCGTCCTGGGCAGGCCCGGCGCCGACCGACGCGCCGCCGGCACCACCGGAAGCGCCCCCGGCGCCGACCGGGCCACCGCCGGTGCTGGCCGAGGCACCCCCGGCGCCGGCCGGGCCGGCGCTCGCCGCGGAGCGACCCTCCTGGACCGGCGGGTCGCCGACGATCCCGGCGAGCGCACCGCGGACCGAGCGCGCCGACTGGTCCGAGGGGCGCCTCCCGGCGGCCTCGGCCGAGCGCCCGTCCTGGCCGGCCTCCCGGTCGGCGAGCACGCCTCGCGCGAGCGACGCGGTTGAGTCCTCCGGCCCGCTCCGGCCCGAACCCCGGTCGGTCGCACCGTTCCGGCTCCGGCCGGAGACCCCCGAGCCACCCCGGACACCTCCCGCGGCGACCGGCCCGGCCCCCGCCGCCACCGCGCCGACCTCGACCGGTGCCGTCCCGGCCCCCGCCACGAGCGGGCCCGGGCGCCGCGACCGACCCGCACCCGCGCCCGCCCCGACGAGCGCCCCTCCCTACGCGGCTCGCCGATCCGCCCCCGATCCCGCGTCGCCGGCCGAGCCGGCCGACGACGGGCGGCTGCCGGACCAGACGTCGGCGGTGCTGCCGCAGCGCGTCCCTGCGGAACCGGACGTGCCCGTCGTGCCGGAGCCGCCAGCCGTGGAGCCACCCGCCGAAACCCCGGAACTCGCCCGCATCGCCACCCACCTGCGCCGTGACGACGAACCCGCGCCTCTGCGGGAGCGCCCCGAGGGGTTCGACGTCAACGCCATCCTGGACGCCGTTCGGGAGGTGGCCGGCGTACGGGACGCCGCCCTGCGCCGTACCCCGGCGGGAGCGCACAGCCTCCGCCTCGACCTGGCCGACGGTGCCGACCCGGCCGAGGTGAGCCGGCACGTGGCCCGGCTGCTCCAGGAACGGATGGGGCTGGCGGCCGCCCCACAGAACCTGCCCGGCCAGCCGTCCACGCCGGCACCGCCGGTCCGCCGCCGCGCGGCCGAGCCCCGGTCCGCCGAGCCCCGGTCCGCCGAGCGGCGTTCCGCGGAGCCCCGGCCCGCCGAGCGTCGTTCCGCGGAGCCCCGGTCCGCCGAGCGGCGTTCCGCGGAGCCCCGGCCCGCCGAGCGGCGTTCCGCGGAGCCCCGGCCCGCCGAGCGGCGTTCCGCGGAGCCCCGGCCCGCCCAGTCGGGCGACGCCGGCGCCGAACCGCGCACCGGTGAGATGCAGGCCACCGGATCGCCCGCCGCCGGCCGGGGCGAGGCCACGCCGGCAGGCCCCGAACAGCCGTTGGGCGCGGAAGGGGCGCGTCGCCGCCGGGCGAGTGCCCCGCACCGTGGTCGTGCCACGGTGGAGGAGCCGGGATCAGTCTCGGCCGCGCCCGCCGGTGCGGCCACCGGCAGCCCGGCGACGGCCGGTACGTCGTACTCCGGTGGTCAGGTGACCACGACGGAGTCGGCGCCGTCCCGGCCGCTGGACACGGGTGGCACGCCGGGGCCGCGGGTCGTGATCGATCACGTGCAGGTCAGCACCTTCGGGCTGGACGCCAACGTGGAGGTTCGGCTGCTGGCCGGCGGTGACAGCGCCGCCGGCTACGCCACCGGGCCGGCGGTGGACGGCTATGTGCTGCGGCTCTGCGCGGTTGCCGCGGCAGCCGCGGTGGACGAGTTGCTGCGCGGCGCCGAGAACGCCGAGCGGGGGCGCTGCTTCGTGGAGCACGCGGCGGTGGTGCCGTTCGGCAACTGCGAGGTGGCGACCGTGGTGGTACTGCTGGTCTGCGAGGGCTGGGTCGAGCAGCTCGCGGGGTCGGCCCTGGTCGCCGGTGACCCGCGACAGGCGGTGGTCCGGGCGACGCTGGCAGCGGTGAACCGTCGGCTGGAGGCGCTGCTGTCCTGAGCGGTCCGGGGCAGACTGGGACGATGAAGCGCGCCACACTCTGGCCCGATCATCTTCTTCCCGACGACCGGGTCCCGCCGCCGTGGCCCGGTCGGGCGGTCCGCCTCGACGGCTCGGTCACGTACGTGCGGGACACTCCGGCCACCGCCGCCGGCGCGGAGCCGGCGCTGTACGTGCACGGCCTGGGCGGTTCATCGCAGAACTGGACCGACCTGGCCGGTCTGCTCTCCGATCGCCTGGACGGCCAGGCCATCGACCTGCCCGGCTTCGGCCGCAGTGAGCCGGGCCGCCGCTACACGGTGCCGGCCTTCGCCGATCTGGTCGTCCGCTGGATCGAGCACTCCGACCGGGGGCCGGTGCACCTGTTCGGCAACTCGCTGGGCGGCGCGGTCACGGTGCAGGTGGCCGGGCTGCGGCCCGACCTGGTCCGCACCCTCACCCTGATCTCTCCGGCGCTGCCGTTCCTGGATTTCCGTCGCTCGTTGCAGGGGCGCCTGCTGCCGGTGCTGGCCATTCCCGGGGGCGAGCGGTTGGTCGCCCGGCGGCTCACCCAGCTCGCCCCGGAGGTGATGGCCCAGCAGGTGTTGGAGGCCTGCGTCGCCGACCTGAGCCGGATCTGCGCGCAGCGGCGCGCCGAGGCGCTGGAGGAGATCCGGGTGCGCTACGAGGCGGAGCACTACGCCGCCGCGTACGTCCGGACGTTCCGCGGGCTGGTCTCCAGCTTTCTGCGGGCGTACCTGCCGGGGTCGAACTCGCTGTGGCGGCTCGCCCGGTCGGTGCGCGCGCCGACCCTGGTGGTGGGTGGCCGGCAGGACCGGCTGGTTGACGTGCGCGTCGCGCCGCAGACCGCCCGGGCCATCCCGGACAGCCGGCTGCTGATGCTCGACGGCGTCGGCCACGTGGCGCAGCTGGAGGTGCCCCGGGTTGTCGCTCGGGCGGTGGTCGGCCTACTCGCCGAAACGGAGGAGACCGCCACCCGGCCTGATCTGGCAGGCTGAGCCGGGTGCCCACCTCCGCCCGCCGCCCTCGCCGCCGTCAGCGACGATTCGCACTGTTCGCCCAGCTGGTGGCGGTCGTGCTGGCCGTCGGTGCGGCGGTGACCGTGATCGCCGAGGGGCCGGGTGGCCACCCCGGCGCCGACCGGCTGGCCGCCGACGAGATCGACGCGTCGCTGCTGGCCGCACCACTGCCGCCGTCGGCCGACCCGTCGCCGTCCGGGTCACCGGTCGCCCCGTCGAGCCCACCCCCGGTGCTGCGGCTGTCCGGGGCGGTCCCGACCGCCGGCACCGGCCGGTTCGGCTATGACGAGCGCACCGGTCCGGTGCTGGGCCGAGCCGGTGAGCTGCGGCGCTACCGGGTGGCGGTCGAGGCGGGCAGTGGCGAGGACCCGGTCGCGTTCGGGCAGGCGGTCCAGACGGCACTCGCCGGGCCGGGCAGCTGGGTCGACAGCGGCCGGCTGAGGTTGCAGCAGGTGCCGGGGAGCGCGGCCCGTGACTTCACCGTCTACCTGGCCACGGCTCGCACGGCGGGCCGGATGTGCGCCGACGGCGGGGTGGACATCCGGGTCAACGGCCGGCCGTACACCTCCTGCCGCGCGCCCGGGCAGGTGATCATCAACCTGGATCGGTGGCGGCTGTCCGTCCCGCACTTCGTCTCCGCCCGCGTGCCGCTGGCGGTCTACCGGACGTACGTGGTCAACCACGAGGTGGGGCACCAGCTCGGGCACCGGCACGAGCGCTGCCCGGGCACCGGCCGGCCGGCGCCGGTGATGATGCAGCAGACCCTCTTCCTCAACGGGTGCCGGGTCAATCCGTGGCCGTACCTGGACGGTCGCCGTTACGTCGGCCCCGCGCTGTGACGGTCTGGTCCGACATGGTCGAGTCGCCGCCGCCATCACGTATGTCGCGTTAATAGCGGCAATCGCGGAGAAATGCCCGATTGATCTGGCACGCTCGACGTATGACGCCGTCGTCCCCTTACGGCCCGCCGCAGCCGGCCGGCCCGTCCGGCCGGTCGGCGGACCGGACCCCGGACGCACGGTCCGCGCTGCTCCGGATGCGCCGGCGACGCCGTCGTAGCCTGCTGCTCGCACTGTTCCTGGTCGCTGTGGCCGCCGTCGGGGTGACGCTGGCCCGGGGCGGCGAACCACCGACCCAGGCGCCCGTGACCACCCACGGCCGGATGGGGCACGGCGGCGGAGTGGACGCCCACCCGGCACCCACCAGCTACCCGTCGGTCGGCGCGGGACGGTTCACCGCGGCCGATGGCGGGACCGAGGTGCACGGCGAGGACGGGCCGCTGCGCCGCTACCGGGTAGCGGTCGAACGCGGCACCGGCCAGGACGCCGACGCCTTCGCCGCCACTGTGGACGAGGTGCTGGCCGACCCGCGCAGCTGGATCGCCTCCGGTGAGCTGCGGGTGCAGCGGGTGGCCGACGCCGCTGCCGCCGACTTCACCATCTACCTCGCCACCCCGGTCACGTCCGAGCAGATGTGCGCCGAGGGCGGGCTGACCACCGAGCGCTACACCTCCTGCCGGCTCCCCGGCCAGGTCATCATCAACCTGGCCCGCTGGCTGGAGGCGGTCCCCGACTACGGCGCCGCGCTGGAGACGTACCGCACCTACGTCATCAACCACGAGGTCGGTCACGAGTTCGGCGAGGAGCACGAGGCGTGCCCGGGGCCGGGGGAGCCTGCGCCGGTGATGCAGCAGCAGACGTACGGGCTGGAGGGCTGCGTCGCCAACGCCTGGCCCTACGTCGACGGCCGCCGCTACGCGGGTGACATCGTCCCCTGATCGACCGGTCGTCGCTTATTCCCGCTCCCGCATTGCGGGCCACGTGTCCTGCCTCATGGCCGAGCGGGGGGCCGGCGAGCAACAATGGCGCGGTTCACACCGCCGATCCCGGGGAGTCCACCGTGTCGTTGCCCCCGCTCGTCGAGCCCGCCGCCGAGCTGACCGTTGACGAGATCCGCCGCTACTCCCGCCACCTGATCATCCCGGACGTCGGGGTGGCCGGGCAGAAACGGTTGAAGAACGCCCGGGTGCTCTGTGTGGGCGCCGGTGGTCTCGGCTCACCCGCCCTGATGTACCTCGCCGCGGCCGGGGTCGGCACGCTCGGCATCATCGACTTCGACACCGTCGACGAGTCCAACCTCCAGCGCCAGATCATCCACGGCGTGTCCGACGTCGGCCGGTCCAAGGCCGAGTCCGCCGCCGCGTCGATCCGCGAGATCAACCCGCTGGTCAACGTGGAGATCCACAACACCGCGCTGGACCGGGACAACGTCCGCGAGATCTTCGCCCAGTACGACCTGATCGTCGACGGCACCGACAACTTTGCCACCCGGTACATGGTCAACGACGCGGCGGTGCTGCTCGGCAAGCCGTACGTCTGGGGCTCGATCTACCGCTTCGACGGCCAGGCGTCGGTGTTCTGGGCCGAGCACGGCCCCTGCTACCGGTGCCTCTACCCGGAGCCGCCGCCGCCCGGCATGGTGCCGTCCTGCGCCGAGGGCGGCGTGCTCGGTGTCCTCTGCGCGTCGATCGGCTCGATCCAGGTGAACGAGGCGATCAAGCTGCTCACCGGCATCGGTGAGCCGCTGGTCGGCCGGTTGATGGTCTACGACGCCCTCGAGATGGAATACCGCAAGATCAAGGTTCGCAAGGACCCGAACTGCGCGCTCTGCGGCGAGAACCCGACGGTCACCGACCTGCTGGAGGACTACGAGGACTTCTGCGGCGCGGTCTCCGAGGAGGCCCAGGAGGCGGTGGTCGACTCGACCATCACCGCGCTGGAGCTCAAGGAGTGGCAGGACGCCGGCAAGGACATCTTCCTGGTCGACGTCCGGGAGCCGGCCGAGTACGAGATCGTCCGGATCCCCGGCGCCACCCTGATCCCCAAGGGCGACATCATCTCCGGTGAGGCGCTGGCCCAGCTTCCGCAGGACCGGCAGATCGTGCTGCACTGCAAGTCCGGCGTCCGCTCGGCCGAGGCGCTCGCCGCGCTCAAGGCGGCCGGGTTCCGCGACGCCGTGCACGTGCAGGGCGGCGTGCTCTCCTGGATCAAGCAGATCGACCCGTCGCTGCCCGCGTACTGACCGCGGCGGAGCCGGGGCGGCCGACACCGCTGCCCCGGCTCCGGCGCGCCCGGCCCTGCGGTCGGGACGCGCCGGCGAATCGACGCACGCGGCTCCAAGCAGCCCTCCGGCCGCAGCGACGCAGCCATTCCCGGCTGGCCGATTCCCCGAGGCGGTATCGCGTCTGCGCAGGTAGCGTCACCGCCGTGGTCGATCTGGATGCCGCGATCGGGTTCGTCGTGGCGCACGGGGACGCGGTGGAGCGCGCCCGCCTCTCCTGGCTGCGCAACGGCACGCCGGTGCCCGCCGAGTTGCTGGAGACGGCCGAGGTCGGCCAGGCGCCCGACGGCGGCTGGCCGGCGACGTGGGGCGGCGAGATCGCCTCGATCGACGCCACCTGCTTCCGCCTCGCCGAGCTGGACGACCTCGGCGCGCTCGGTCGTCCCGCCGCCCGCCGCGCACTGGACTGGTTGGCCTCCCGTCAGCAGGCCGACGGCGGCTGGGACGAGGACCCGACGCTGGCCGGCGTGGCACCGGAGTGGGCCCGCCCCGGCGACTCGGAGGCGGGGCTCTTCCTCACCGCCAACGCCGGCTTCTGGCTCACCGTGGCCGGCCTGGACGCCCGCGCCGCGGGTCCGCTCGATCACCGGGTCGGAGGGGCGTACGCGGGGGTGGTGCAGGCGGCCGCCCACTCGCTCGCCGCGCGGCTGCGTCCGGACGGCAGCTGGCCGTCCTTCCTCGCCGCCGGCTGGCTCAGCGCGGCGGTGCTGCACCGGCAGGACATGTTCCAGGAGTCGGCGCGGATCCAGGTGGTGCTCGCCGAGCGGATGCCCACGATGTCCCCGGGGGACGTGGCCTGGCTGGCGGCCACGCTGCGCCGGGTCGGCATCGACCCGCAGGACTGGATCATGGTGCGGGCCCTCCGCCGCCTGACCGAGACGCAGCGCAGCGACGGCGGCTGGGAGAGCGACGACGGGCACCAGTTCGACGTGCACTCCACGCTGTCCGCCATCCGCGCGTGCCGGCCCGCGATGGTCGGCTGAGGCGTGGCTGGCCGGCGGCGGTCGGCTGAGGCTCGGCAGCCGGCCGGCTAACGCAGGTGACCCGCCCCGGTGACCACGTACTTGGTGCTGGTCAGCTCGGGCAGGCCCATCGGGCCCCGGGCGTGCAGCTTCTGCGTCGAGATGCCGATCTCCGCGCCGAAGCCGAACTCGCCCCCGTCGGTGAACCGGGTCGAGGCGTTCACCATCACCGCCGCCGCGTCCACCCGGGCGACGAACTCCCGGGCGGCGCTCGCCGAGTCGGTGAGGATCGCCTCGGTGTGCCCGGTGCCGTACCGCCGGATGTGCGCGACCGCCGCGTCGAGCGAGTCGACGACGGCGACGGAGATGTCCGCCGAGAGGTACTCGGTGGCGTGGTCCTCCTCGGTGGCCGGGACGACGGCGGCGGAGTATCCGGCCACCTCGGGGGAGCCGTGCACGGTCACCCCGGCCTCGGCGAACGCGGCCAGCATCGGCGGCAGGAACGCGTCGGCGACGGCCGCGTGCACCAGCAGCGACTCGGCGGTGTTGCAGGTGGAGAGGCGCTGGGTCTTGGCGTTCAGCGTCACCGCGACGGCCTGCGCGACGTCCGCGGCGGCGTCCACGTAGACGTGGCAGTTGCCCACCCCGGTCTCGATCACCGGGACGGTCGACTCCTCGACCACGGTGCGGATCAACGACGCGCCGCCGCGCGGGATCAGCACGTCGACCAGCCCCCGGGCGCGCATCAGCTCCTTGACCGACTCGCGGGAGCTTGCGTCGAGCAGTTGCACCGCGTCGGCGGGCAGCCCGGCCCCGGCGACCGCGTCGCGCAGCACCGCGACCAGCGCGGCGTTGGAGTGCGCGGCCGACGACGACCCGCGCAGCAGCGCCGCGTTGCCGGACTTCAGGCAGATGCCGGCCGCGTCCACCGTCACGTTGGGCCGCGCCTCGTAGATTATGCCGACCACCCCGAACGGCACCCGGATCTGGCGCAGCTCCAGCCCGTTGGGCAGGGTCGAGCCGCGGACCACCTCACCGACCGGGTCGGGCAGCGCGACCATCTGGCGCAGCGCGTCGGCGATGCCGGCCACGCGACCCGCGTCGAGGGCGAGCCGGTCCAGCACGGCCGCGCTCAGCCCGGCCTCGCGGCCGGCCGCCAGGTCCGTCATGTTCGCGGCCAGGATCTCCGGGGTACGCGCCACCAGCGCGTCGGCCATCGCGGCCAGCGCGGCGTCCTTGGCGGTACGCGTCGCCACGGCCAGCGTCTCCGCCGCCGCCCGGGCCCGGTGGGCCTGCTCGCTCACGCTCATCGGTCACTCCTCACAGCAGCACCAGGTCGTCGCGGTGGACGACCTCCCGCTCGTACGCCGGGCCGAGCGCCGCGGCGAGTTCGGAGGTGGAGCGACCGAGCAGCCCCGGCAGCTCCACCGCGTCGTAGTTGACCAGCCCGCGCGCGACCGGCGCGCCACCGGAGTCGACCAGGTCGACCGGGTCGCCGGCGGTGAACGTCCCGTCCACGGCGGTGATGCCGGCCGGCAGCAGCGACTTGCGCCGCCCGACGACGGCGGCCACCGCGCCCGGGTCGAGGTGCAGGCGCCCCCGTGGCGAGGTGGCGTGGGCCAGCCAGAACAGCCGGGCCGCCGGGCGCTGCCGCTGCGGGTGGAACAGCGTGCCGACCGGCTCGCCGGCCAGCGCCGGGGCGGCCAGGCCGGCGGCGGTGAGCACCACCGGGATGCCGAAGCCGGTGGCGATCCGGGCCGCCTCGACCTTGGTCACCATGCCGCCGGTGCCGACCCCGGACCGGCCGGCCCCGCCGATGGTGATCCCGGCGAGGTCGTCCTCGTCGCGGACCTCCGTGATCCGGGTGGACTGCGGTCGGGTCGGGTCGCCGGTCCAGAGAGCGTCCACGTCGGAGAGGAGCACCAGCAGGTCGGCGTGCACGAGCGCGGCCACCAGCGCGGCCAGCCGGTCGTTGTCGCCGAACCGGATCTCCTCGGTGGCCACCGTGTCGTTCTCGTTGACGATCGGCACCGCGCGCAGGTCGAGCAGCTTGCGCAGGGTGCGGTACGCGTTGCGGTAGTGCGCCCGCCGGGTCACGTCGTCGACGGTGAGCAGCACCTGCCCGACGGTCAGCCCGTGCCGGGCGAAGGCAGCCGCGTACCGGCCGATCAGCAGGCCCTGCCCGACGCTGGCGGCGGCCTGCTGGGTGGCCAGGTCACGGGGGCGTCGGGTCAGCCCGAGCGGGGTCAGGCCGGCGGCGATCGCGCCCGAGGAGACCAGCACCACCTCGCGCCCCTCGGCCGCGAGCCCACCGAGGGTGTCGACGAGCGCGTCGACCCGCTCGTCGGCCAGCCCGCCGGTGGCGGTGGTCAACGAGGAGGACCCGATCTTGACGACGACCCGTCGGGCCGCCGTGACTGCGTCGCGCACCCGCCCATTCTGCGTGGTCGGTGCGGCGTGGCCCGGTCGCGTTCCCATATCGTGGCCGACTGTGACACCTGACGAGTACGTCGAGGCGGTCCTCGACCTGGTCGAGCGGATCCCGGAGGGCCGGGTCATGTCGTACGGCGGGGTGGCCGACGCCCTCGCCGAGCGCTCGGGCCGCGCCTCGGCCCGGCTGGTCGGCAACATCATGGCCCGGCACGGCGGTTCGGTGCCCTGGCACCGGGTGGTCAGCTCCGCCGGACGGTTGCCCCCGGGGCACGAGCGGGAGGCGCGGGCCCGGCTGCGCGCCGAGGGGGTGCCGTTGCGCGGTGAGGGAGTGGACATCCGGGTGGCGGGTTGGTCGCCGGAGGAGGGGATGTGACCTCCGCCATAACGTGAGTAACATTCGGCCCCATGACCGCGCCGCCGGGTGACGCCGGCTCACCAGCCGCCGGCCCGCTACCCCGGCCGGTGCACGCCGGGTACGCGCTCGGCTCCCTGGCCACCGGCGCGTTCGGCACGGTGCCCGGGCTGCTCCTGCTGCCGTACCTGACCGACACGCTCGGTGTGGCCGCCGGCATGGCCGCGCTGCTGGTGCTGCTGCCCAAGGCATGGGACGTGCTGGTCAACCCGGTCGCCGGGCGGATCTCCGACCGCACCCGGTCGCGGTGGGGCGCCCGCCGGCCGTACCTACTCATCGCCGGTCTCGCGCTCGCCGTGCTCTTCGCGGCCATCTTCGCGGCGCCGTTCGACAGCGGTCCCGCCGCTGCGGCGTACGTGGCGTTCGCCTTCCTGGCCACCGCCACCGCGTTCGCCTTCTTCCAGGTGCCGTACGTGGCGATGCCGGCGGAGCTGACCGACGACTACACCGAACGCACCCGGTTGATGACCTGGCGGATCGCCGTGCTGGCGCTCGCCATCCTGGTCTCCGGCGCGGTCGCCCCGCTGGTGGTGACCGCCGGTGGCGACGGTGTGCCCGGGCACCGGTGGATGGGGCTGTTCGTGGCGGTGCTGATCGCCCTCGGCGCCCTCGGCGCGTTCCTCGGCACCCGGTCCGCGCCGACCGGGGCGGTGGGCGGCAGCGAGCCGACACTGCGTGCCCAACTCGCCGTCGCCGGCGGCAACCGGCCGTTCCGGGCGCTGCTGATCTGCTTCGTGGTGCAGTCCGCCGGCGTGGCGACCATCCTGGCCGGGGTCAACTACTTCGCCGGGCAGATCCTGCGCGACGAGCAGAGCGGGCCGACGCTGCTCTTCGTCTGCTTCGTCGGGCCGGCGCTGCTGGTGATGCCGATCTGGTCCCGGGTCGGCGCCCGGGTGGGCAAGCGGGCCGCCCTGGTCGCCGCCGCGCTGATCCTCGCCGCCGGGGCGCTCGCCCTGGTCGCCGCGCCGGTGCTGCCGCCGGTCGCGGTCTACCTGCTGGTCGCGGTGATCGGCGTCGGGTACGCCGGGCAGCAGGTGTTCGCGCTGGCCATGCTGCCGGACTGCATCGCGTACGACACGGCGCGCACCGGCCGGCGGCAGGCGGGCGTCTTCACCGGCCTCTGGACCGCCGGCGAGACCCTCGGCCTGGCCCTCGGCCCGGGCATCTACGGCCTGGTGCTCCAGCTCTCCGGCTACGTCTCCTCGGACACCGGCACCGCCGCCGCGCAGTCCGACCTCGCTCGCCTCGGCGTCCTGCTCGGCTTCACGGTCCTGCCCGCCCTCCTGGTGGGCCCGCCGGTCCTCATGCTCCGCCGCTACACCCTCACCCCCGCCGTCCTGGCCGCCGCCACGCAGCACCGCCGCGTCGATCATGGAGTTGTGGTGGGGGACGACAGCCGTTGACCGTCACGAGAAGGGCACCATGACTCCATGATCGACGAGAACAGGGTGGGAGCCGGGGCGCTCGCCGCCGACGGGGTGGCGGCGGAGGACGTTCTCGCCGAGGTTCGTGCGCTGCGGGCGGGGGACCGGCCGACGCACGGCGGACGGCTGTTCGCGTACGTGTACGACCCGGCGGTGCCGGGGCTGGACGACCTGGCGGCCGCCGCGCACCAGGAGAGCGCGCACGTCAACGGGCTGGACCCGACCGCGTTCCCGTCCCTGCTGGCCATGGAGAACGCGCTGGTCGCCGCGGCCGGCTGGGTGCTCGGCGGCGGACCGGGCACGACCGCCCCGGACGTCGTCGGCAGCGTCACCAGCGGCGGCACCGAGTCGCTGATCCTCGCGGTCAAGGCGGCCCGGGACGCCCGTCCGGAGCAGGTCGCACCGCGCATCGTGGTGCCGGGGAGCGCGCACGCGGCGTTCGCCAAGGCGGCGCACTACCTGCGGGTGGCGCTGGACGTGGTACCGGTCTCCCCGGACACGCTGCGCCCCGACCCGACCGCGATGGCCGCGGCGATCCGCCCGGAGACGGTGCTGGTGGCCTGCTCCGCGCCGTCGTACGCGCACGGGGTGGTCGACCCGGTCGCCGAGATCGCCGCCGTGGCGGCCGACGCCGGTGTGCGCTGCCACGTGGACGCCTGCTTCGGCGGCTGGACGCTGCCCTACCTGCGCCGTCTCGGTACGCCGGTGCCGCCGTTCGACTTCGCGGTACCCGGGGTCACCTCCATCTCGGTGGACCTGCACAAGTACGCGTACGCGCCGAAGGGGGTGTCGGTGCTGCTGCACCGCGACGCCGCGCTGCGCGCCCCGCAGTACTTCGCGTACGCGGACTGGCCCGGCTACACCATGATCAATCCGGTCATCGCGTCCACCCGCTCGGGCGGGCCGATCGCCGCCGCGTACGCGACCCTGCGACACCTCGGCGACGCCGGGTACCTGGCGCTGGCCGAGCGCACCCGCGACGCGGTGGCCGCGCTGGCCGACGCCGTGCGCGGGGTCGACGGGCTGCGGCTGATGGCCGACCCGGAGTCCACCGTGGTCTGCTTCACCGCCACCGAGGGCGGCCCCGACCTGTTCGTCCTGGTCGACGAGCTGACGGCGCGCGGCTGGCACACCCAGCCCCAGCTGTCGTACGCCGGCCTGCCGGCCAGCGTGCACCTCACGGTGACCGCCGCGGTCGCGCCGCGGGTCGCCGAGTTCGGGCCGGACCTGGCCGACGCGGTGGCGGCGGCCCGGGCGGTCGGCCCGGTCCGGCTGCCCGCGGAGTTGTCCGCCCTGGCCGCTGCTCTCACCCCGGACGCGCTCACCCCGGAACTGGTCGTCGGTCTCGCCGCCGGGCTGGGCCTCGCAGGCGGATCGGATGCGGGCGGCACGCCGGGAGGGGGGCCGCTGCCGGAGCGGATGGCGGTGGTGAACACGTTGCTCGACGCCGCGCCACCGGCGCTGCGGGAGCGGCTGCTGGTCGAGTTCGTCGGTCTGCTGCAACGGCCGGCCTGGTGACCGGTGGGGGTGACGGCCTCGCCGTCACCCCCGAACCGGCCGTTCACCGGTAGGCGATGGTGTCCTCGTTGTTCCCGAGGTCGGGGTCGATCAGGTAGTGCCCACCGGGACCGGCCGCCGTGCCGCGCACCGTCGCCGTGCCCGGTGGCAGTTCGGTCCCTGGGGGGAGTCGTACGCCGAGGCGAATCGTCAGCTCACCGTTCGGCTTGATCGGACCCACTCGGCACCGCAGCGGGGGCCCGTACTTCCCGGCATCCGGCCCGCAGTCGGCCCAGGCGGGGCCGTCCGGCGCGAAGGAGGCGGGCAGGTCCAGCTCGAGGAAGACCTCGTCGACGTGCCGGTCCCCGATGGCGCGGACCCGCACCTGGACCGCGCCGACCCGGGACCCGTCGGTGGGGTCGTCGGCCAGGATGAGGTCCTTCGCGGTCACCGCCAGGTTCGTGGAGTACGGGTTTGGGCCGAACGAGGTGGGGCCCTCGACCTGCGAGAACCGCTCGCCCGTCCAGCGGTACCCGCGCCACTGCCGCTGCGACCACTCGCCCGGCCAGCCACCGCCCGGGTGCAGGTCGGCCACCTCCACTCGCACGGTGCCGTCGGAGCGCGCGTCCAGCCCGGTCAACCACTGCGGCTTCTCGCGGGTAGTGGCGACCACCCGGCCGATCGTGACGATCCTGCCTGCCTCGTCCCGATCGAACGCGACGACCTGCTGCGGTCCGCCGCTGCCGAACGAGCACAGCAGCATGGCCACGGTCTCGGTGGCGCCGTCGCCGTCGACGTCGGCGTAGTCGATCGCTTCGAGGGCGTTCGTCCCCTCCTTGGCGGTGCCGGGGTCGCCGACCAACCGGACCCTGCTGACCGGGCAGTCGGGTGGTCCCGACCGCCAGGCCGGCAGCTCCACCCGTGCGGCGAGCAGTTGGGCGCGGCTGATCCGCCCATCCGGAGCGGTGACGACAGTGGGGCTGGCACTGGTCGCCGGTGGCGTGCCGGTGGGGCTCGGCGAACCGCTCGGCGTGGGACTCGCGGTCACGCTCGGGGTGGGATCCACCGGCCCGGGTGACGGGCCGGTGCGGTCCAGGGCCGCGTACCCGACGGCCGGGCCGCCCAGCAGCGCCACCGCCGCCGCTCCGGCCGTGGCGAGGTGGCGACGCCGTTGCCGGCGAACCGTCCGCCGGACCTCCGCCGGCCCCGGTACCTCGATCTCGGCCAGCATCGTGCCGCGGTACCGGCTGAACTTCTCGGCAAGGTCGACGTTCTCCAGCTCAGACATTCTCCACCCCCTCGGTGGTGTCACGCAGATATCCGGCCAGCGCCGTCCGGCTCCGGTGCAGCCAGGACTTGACCGTGCCCTCGGCGACCCGCTCCTGCGCCGCGATCTCGGCCACCGTCAGATCCGCGAGATAGTGCAGCACCACGGCCCGGCGCTGCCGGGGCGGCAGCTTCGCCAGCGCCGCGTCGACCGCCACCCGGTCCGGCGTCGGCCCGGCGACGTGCGTCTCCCGCTGCCGCAGCAGGTAGGCCTGCGCGGTGCGCAGCCGTCGCCACCGGTTGTGGCCGAGGTTCCAGGCGACCCGGCGCACCCAGGCCAGCGGGTCGTCGTAGCCGGCGACCCGGTCCCAGCGCGCGAACGCCTTGCAGAAAGCCTCCTGAACCAGGTCCTGCGCCTGGCCGCGGTCCCCGGTGTAGGCGGCGAGCTGCACCACCAGGGCGCGATAGTGCGCGTGGTAGAAGTCGTCGAAGCTCAGCTCGGCCCGCTCGGGCCCGGCGTCGTGAAGGTGGTCCGGCGGGGGCTCACCCGCCCGAACGTCTCTCGTCACACTCACTCGCTCTCCCCCGTGGTGTACGCGGCGTCGGACACCCCGACAGAGGTGACACACCCGGACGCCGGGGAAGGTTGCGACTGCCAGAAAGCTGACGCTGCCGCGCTCGTATCGATCCTGGCGGATCCGGACGGGTGCCGGTACCCGCTGTGGGCCTGGCCCGCGCCGACGGCCACCGGGCCGGCGTCGGTCGCTGTGGTTGACTGTCCGGTAGGGGACAGGAAGGGGACGCTCGTGCAGCTGCCGGCAGTGCTCGGCGAGCCGATCCGGTTCGTGCTGAACTGGGGGCGCCGCTACTCGCTCTGGGTCTTCAACTTCGGCCTGGCCTGCTGCGCGATCGAGTTCATCGCCACCAGCATGGGGCGGCACGACTTCATCCGGCTCGGCGTGATCCCGTTCGCCCACGGCCCCCGGCAGGCCGACCTGATGGTGGTCTCCGGCACGGTGACCGACAAGATGGCCCCGGCCATCAAGCGGCTCTACGACCAGATGCCCGAACCGAAGTACGTGATCTCGTTCGGCGCCTGCTCCAACTGCGGCGGCCCCTACTGGGACTCGTACTCGGTGACCAAGGGCGTGGACCAGCTCATCCCGGTCGACGTGTACGTGCCCGGCTGCCCGCCCCGGCCGGAGGCGCTGCTGCACGGCATCCTGCGCCTCCAGGAGAAGATCGCCGCCGAGCAGTCCGGCGTCGGCGGCGTGTCCCGGCCGGATCTGCTCGCCGCTCCGCTGGACACCGCACCCCGCGAGGCCGCCGCCCCGCGCTCCGTCGACTCGCTCACCGCCCCGCCGGTACGCCCACCCGCCGCCGGCTGACGCGGCACCCGGATCGTCCCGTCGGCCCCGCCGGACCATTCGGTCGTCCGACGCCGCAGGTGGCGGCGTCGAGCTAGCCTGCGCACCATGAGCAGCTCCGTTGACCAGCGGTCAGCCCACATCGTCGACGTGCTGACCGAGGAGTTCGGCGCGTCGATGGCGATCGACCCGGCCGCCTTCCGGCGCAAGTTCCGCAAGATGGCCGCATCGCCCTTCGCCTTCTACCGGGGCAGCGCCGCGCTGTTCTACGCCGACCAGATCGGCGACTTCGCCGACGACCGGTTCCTCGACGAGCGGACCGGCCGGGTGTGGATCCACGGTGACCTGCACGCGGAGAACTTCGGCACGTACATGAACGCGTCCGGGCAGCTGGTGTTCAACGTCAACGACTTCGACGAGGCGTACGTCGGGCCGTTCACCTGGGACCTGCGGCGGTTCGCGGCCAGCGTGGCCCTGCTCGGCTACAGCAAGGCGCTCTCCGACACCGTGATCGGCGAGCTGGTCGCCGGCTTCGCCCGGTCGTACCTGACCGAGCTGCGGGCGATCGCCGCCGGCGGCGACGACGCCATCGGCTCGATCACCCTGGACAACGCGGACGGGGTGCTGCGCCGGGTGCTCCAGCAGGCGCGGCTCAACACCCGGGTCGACCTGCTCGCCGAGCAGACCACCGTCGACAACTACGAGCGGCGCTTCTCGCTCGGGGACGGCGTCTTCGAGATCGACGGGGACACCCGTGACAAGGTTCTCGCCGCCTTCGAGGAGTACCTGGGCACGCTGCCCACCGCCTCGGCCCGGCTGCGCCCGGTGGCCGCGCGGATCAAGGACGTGGTGCTGCGCAAGGGGGTCGGCATCGGCTCGGCCGGGCTGCCGTCGTACAACCTGCTGCTGGAGGGGCACACCCAGGCGCTGGAGAACGACGTCGTCATCTACATGAAGCAGGCGCAGGTGCCGGCGGTGGCCCGGTACGTCGGCGACGAGTCGGTCCGCGGCTACTTCCAGCACCAGGGCCACCGGACCGCCGAGTCGCAGCGTGCGTTGCAGGCGCACGCCGACCCGTGGCTCGGCTTCACCGAGCTGGACGGCGCCGGTCAGCTCGTCGCCGAGGTCTCCCCGTACGCGGCCGACCTGGACTGGTCCGACGTCAACGAGCCGGAGGAACTGACCGGGGTGCTCGCCGACCTCGGCCGGGCGGTGGCGCGCATGCACTCGGTCGCCGACGACGAGTCCAGCCACGACCTGGTGGACTACTCCACCGAGGAGGCGATCGTGGCCGCGGTGGAGACCGACGAGCCGGGCTTCGTCACCCACCTGGTGGACTTCGCGCACGCGTACGGGGTGCGCGCCCGGCAGGACCACCAGCTCTTCGTGGACCTGTTCCGCAACGGCCGGCTGCCCGGCATCTGACCGGCCCGCCGGTCGCTCAGTCGCCGAACTCCAGCACCACCTTGATGTCACCCTTCTCGGCGGTGTACGCCTCGGCGTACCGCTCGACCGGCAGTCGCCGGGTGAGCAGCGACTCCAGCCAGGACTGGTCGGCGCGGCTGAGCGCCTGAGCGGCCATGTTCCAGTGCCGCCGGTTGGCGTTCACCGAGCCGAAGACCACGTTGTTCTCCAGCACCAGGGCCCGGTTGAGCGCGCCGGCGTCGAAGTCGATGCTCCGCCCGCCGCTGGACACCCCGGCCAGGCAGACGATCCCGGTCGGGGCCGCCTGGCACATCACGTCGATGACCACCGTCGGGGCGCCGGTGCACTCGACGACCACGTCCGGCTCGAAGGGCAGCTTCGTGACCGGCACCGTGTGGTACGAGGCGCCGAGCGCGGCGACCAGCTCCGGCTTCGGCCCCGAGGTCGCCCGGTCCAGCACGTGCACGGCGAGCCCACGCTGGGTGGCGAGCAGCGCGGCCAGCAACCCGATCGGCCCCGCCCCGGTCACCAGGACGGTCTGCGGCTGCCACTCGGCCCGGTGCCCGATCCGCTCGATGTGGTCCCACGCCTTGGCCACCACGCTGGTCGGCTCGAGCAGCATCCCGACCCGGCCCAGCGCCGGGTCGAGCCGGACCGCGAACTGGGGTTCGATCCGCCACCGATCGCGGGCGAACCCGGGCAGCGCCTTGATGCCGTGCTCGGTGTACTGCCCGTTGCGGCACATGTCCCACTCGCCGACCGCGCAGTTGGGGCAGGGCACGGGGTCGGGGTGTCGGACGATCCCGGCCACC
This sequence comes from Micromonospora sp. NPDC049301, assembly GCF_040678715.1. NCBI lineage: Bacteria > Bacillati > Actinomycetota > Actinomycetes > Micromonosporales > Micromonosporaceae > Micromonospora > Micromonospora sp. NPDC049301. The sequence continues at coordinate 140,582 of NZ_JBFAQO010000006.1, forward strand.
AGGTCACCGGGTTGCAGGGTGCCGGTCGGGTCTTCCAGCACCCGGCCCAACGACTCGTGCCCGATGATCAGACGGTCGGCGCCGGCCGGCGCCTCGCCGTACTCGCCAGCGATGATCTCGTGGTCGGTGCCGCAGATTCCCACCGCCAGCGCCTCGACCAGGACGGCACCCTCCTCGGGCTCCGGCTCGGGCTGATCCTCGACGAGGCTCAGCGAGTTGGCGACTCCCGGTTTCACAGTCACAGCGCGCACTCCCTCATCTTTCCCCGCCCGGCACCCGGCCGCCCCGCAAAGCCGGCAGATCGTCGGCCGCCGGTGGTGGGCCGGCGCGGGCCGGGCCGCCGCCGCAGCCAAGCCCTAGGATCAGCGGCATGACTCCGGAAGAGGTCGGCGCTCGGCTGGTCGCGCTGCTCGCGCCGGTCGAGGCGACCCCGTCGGTCTCCGGCGGGCAGCGGTACGCCCGGGCCACCGTCGACGTGCCGCCGGCGAGCTGGCGCGACGCCCTGCGCGCCGCCCGCGACGACGCCGAGCTGACCTGCGACTTCTTCGACTGGCTCTCCGCCGTGGACGAGCTGGCCGAGGGCTTCGACGTGGTGGCGCACCTCTGGTCGACCCGGCTGCGGCACGGTGTGCTGCTGCGCACCCGGCTGCCGCGCGACGCGGCCACGGTGGCTTCGGTGGTCGACGTCTACCCGGGTGCCGCCTGGCACGAGCGGGAGACGTACGAGATGTTCGGCATCGGCTTCGAGGGGCACGGGGAGCTGCGGCCGCTGCTGCTGCCGCCGGAGTTCGAGGGCCATCCGCTGCGTAAGGAGTTCGTGCTCGCCTCCCGGGTGGCCAAGCCCTGGCCGGGTGCGAAGGAACCGGGCGAGTCCGAGGCCGGCGGTGGCCGCCGACCGATCCGCCCGCCGGGCGTGCCCGCGCCGGGCGAGTGGGGGACCACGCCCACCCCGGCCGGCGCGGGCGGGGCGGGGGAGGGTCCGCGCGGCGGCACCCCGGCCAGGCCGGCCGGTGAGCGGCCGGCGCGGCCCGCCCCGGGGGCCCGTCCGGCGCGTACTCCCCGGCCCGCCGGCGCCGCGGACGGCCCGGCCCCGCCCGACCAGCCCGCGCCGGGCGCGAGCCCGGGCGGCCCGGTCGCGGACCCGCCGGCGCGCGGCGACCGGACCGACGACGACGGGGGTACGGCCTGATGCCGCTCTGGGTGGAGCTGGTGCTGCGGGTGGGCGGCGTGCTGGTCGCGTTCCTCACCCTGCCGCTGCTGGTGGGGCAGGCCGAGCACAAGGTGATGGCGCACATGCAGGGCCGGCTCGGCCCGATGTACGCGGGCGGCTTCCACGGCTGGGCGCAGCTCGTGGCCGACGGGGTCAAGTTCGTGCAGAAGGAGGACATCACCCCGCGCGAGGCGGACCGGGCCGTGTTCCGGCTGGCGCCGGCGGTGGCCCTGGTGCCCTACCTGCTGGTGCTGCTGGTCATCCCGCTCGGCCCGAACGACCTGGTCGGGCAGCCGCTGGACATCGGCCTGTTCTTCGTGCTGGCCGTGGTCGGCGTCGGTGTGGTGGCGGTGCTCATGTCGGCCTGGGCGTCGGCGAACAAGTACAGCCTGCTCGGCGGTCTGCGCGGGGCCGCCCAGTTGCTCGGCTACGAGCTGCCGCTGGTGCTGGCCGCCGCCTCGGTGGCCATGGCGGCGGGCACGCTCAGCCTCTCCGGCATCGTCGCGGCGTGGCAGCCGTGGTGGCTGCTCTGGCAGGCGCCCGCGATGATCATCTTCTTCGTCGCGGGGCTGGCCGAGATCCGCCGGCCGCCGTTCGACATGCCGGTGGCCGACTCGGAGCTGGTCTTCGGGTACATGACCGAGTACACGGGGCTGCGCTTCGCGTTCTTCCTGCTCGCCGAGTACGTCGGCATCGTGGTGATCGCGGCGCTGACCACGGTGCTGTTCCTCGGCGGCTGGCAGGGCCCGTTCGCCGACGAGCAGCTGGGCTGGCTCTGGACCCTGCTCAAGGTCTTCGCCGTGGCGTTCGTGATCATCTGGCTGCGGGTGTCGTACCCGCGACTGCGCGAGGACCAGCTCCAGCGGCTCTGCTGGCTGGTGCTGGTGCCGGCCTCCCTCGCCCAGCTGGTCCTCACCGCGGCCGTCCGTATCGCCCTCTGACCCGTCCCCGGAGTCAGCGCAGCGGGGTGTGCGCGGGATCGACGGGCTCGGCCGGTGGCGGTGGCGGCGTGCCCTCGCCGAAGGGACGACCGCCCAGGGTTTCCCGGCCGTGCGGGGTGATCCAGTTGGACAGGTCGGGGCCGAGGGGCACGATCCCGGTCGGGTTGATGTCCCGGTGCACCTCGTAGTAGTGCCGTTTGATGTGGTCGAAGTCGATGGTGTCGCCGAACCCGGGGGTCTGGAACAGGTCCCGGGCGTACGCCCAGAGCACCGGCATCTCGCTCAGCTTCTGCCGGTTGCACTTGAAGTGGCCGTGGTAGACCGGGTCGAAGCGGACCAGGGTCGTGAAGAGCCGCACGTCGGCTTCGGTGATGGTGTCGCCGACCAGGTAGCGCTGGTCGGTCAGCCGCCCGGACAACCAGTCCAACCGGTCGAAGAGCCGGTGGTACGCCTTGTCGTACGCCTCCTGGCTGCCGGCGAAGCCGCACCGGTACACGCCGTTGTTGACGTCCCGGAACACCACGTCGTTGACCTCGTCGATCTGCGCCCGCAGGTGCTCGGGATAGAGCTGCGGCGCACCCTCTCGGTGGTACGCACCCCACTGGGTGGACAGGTCCAGGCTCATCTGCGCGTAGTCGTTGGTCACCACCTGCCCGGTCGGCACGTCGACGATCGCCGGCACGGTGATCCCACGCTCGTAGCCGGGGAAGCGCTTGAAGTACGCCTCCTGGATGCGCTCGATGCCGAGCACCGGGTCCCGACCGCCCGGGTCGAGGTCGAAGGTCCAGCTGCGGGCGTCGTGGGTGGGGCCGGCCACCGCCATCGAGATGGCGTCCTCCAGGCCGAGCAGCCGCCGCACGATGATCAGACGGTTGGCCCACGGGCAGGCCCGGCTGACCGCCAGCCGGTACCGGCCCGGCTCCACCGGGTACCCGTCGCGCCCGTCCGCCGTGATCCGGGTGGCGATGTACCGCTGGTCCCGGGTGAACTCGCCGCCCGGCTCGACGTACGTCCCGCCTGTCTCCTCGCCCACGTCGCCCTCCCGGTCCGGATGTCGTCTTCGGTCCCCATCCTCGCTGATCTCCGGCCCGCCGGCTCGCCGCCGCCCAACCTGGTCGCGCCGTCCACCCGCCGGCCCGGTGCGGCCGAGCCGGCCGGCGTCCCGAGCCGGCAGGCGGCGGACCCGGTGCGGCTACCCTGCCGGCATGACGGATGTGGAGGCGGCGGCCCGGCGTTTCATCGCCGACGTGTGGAACGCCCGCCGGGAGGAGTCGGCCTACGAGCTGGTCGCCGAGGAGTGCCCGGGGCTGGGCGGTACCGGGCCGGAGGCGACGCTGGCCTGGCACCGCGAGCGGCGGGCGGCCTTCCCGGACCTGCGCTACAAGATCGTGGACGTGGTGGCCGCCGGCGAGCGGGTGGCCGTGCACTGGCGGGCGGCCGGCACCCAGGCGGGGCAGTTCGGGCCCGTGCCCCCGACCGGGCAGGTGGTCAGCTACTCCGGGGCCACGTTCCTGCGCTTCGACGCGGCGGGCCGGATCGTCGAGGTGTGGAGCTGCAACGAGCTGTTCCAGCTGCTCCAGCAGCTCGGCGTCGAGATGCTCCCGCCGACCGGCGTCAGCGGGCCTGGCGGGGCGTGACCCTGCTTCACCGCGTCGATCACCGGCGACCCACGGGTGGTGGTCGCGCGCGCCGGGGCCACAGGGCAGGATGGTCGGCATGAGCGACCCCAGCGAGCACGGCCTCCCCGGCGAGCGCGGCCTCCCCGGCGCGGGCCTGGTGAAGGGGCTGGCGGTCACCCTCAAGACGATGACCAGCCGCTCGACCACCCAGCAGTACCCGGACGTCGCCCCCGAGCTGCCGCCCCGCTCCCGGGGCGTGATCGCGCTGTCGGAGGAGAACTGCACGGTCTGCATGCTCTGCGCCCGCGAGTGTCCGGACTGGTGCATCTACATCGACTCGCACAAGGAGGAGGTGGCGGTGCCCGGCGCCGCCCGCCCCCGCCAGCGCAACGTCCTCGACAAGTTCGACATCGACTTCTCGCTCTGCATGTACTGCGGCATCTGCATCGAGGTCTGCCCGTTCGACGCGCTCTACTGGTCGCCGGAGTTCGAGTACGCCGAGTACGACATCAAGGACCTGCTGCACGACAAGGACCACCTCGGCCAGTGGATGGCCACCGTCCCGCCGCCGCCCGCGCACGACCCGAACGGCGAGCCGGCCAAGGAGGAGACCGCCGCCGCGCGCAAGGCGGGCGCCGCACGTCCGGTCCCGCCGGCGGTACGCCCCGAGCCCGACGCCGACCAGGGTTCCGCGTCGTGACCGCGCGACGCGCGGCGGCCCGAGTCGTGAGGGCGGCCCGGTGACCGGCGCGGACCTGCTGCTGCTCGCCCTCGGCGCGGTGGCGGTCGGTGCCGGCGTGCTGGTGGTGACCACGAAACACCTGGTCCGGGCGGGGCTCTACCTGGTGGTGTGCCTGGGCGCGTTGGCCGGCGACTATCTGGTGCTCAGCGCCGAGCTGGTGGCCTGGGTGCAGGTGCTGATCTACGTGGGCGCGGTGGTGGTGCTGCTGCTGTTCGCGGTGATGCTGACCCGGGCGCCGATCGGCGCGTCGGACGATCTGGACCGGCCCGGCTGGCCGGCCGCCCTGATCGGTGGCGGCGCCGGGCTGGGGCTGACCGTCCTGCTGATCCACGCGTACCGGTGGAGCACCGTGGCGCTGCCCGGCGCGGGCACCGCGGAGCGGCTGGGGGAGCAGATCTTCCGGTCGTGGGTGCTGCCGTTCGAGGTGCTCTCCGTGCTGCTGCTGTCGGCGCTGGTGGGCGCGGTGGTGCTGTCCCGGCCGGACATCGGCCGACCCGTCCGGGCAGCGGACGGCGGGGCGGCGGACGGCACGGCGGCGCAGGACGCGGTCGACGTGGATTCCGGGGGGCGCCGGTGAGACCGGTCATCCCGTACGTCACCGCCGCGCTGCTGTTCGGCCTCGGCGTCTACGGCGTGCTGCGCCGCCGCAACGCGGTGCTGGTGCTGATGGCGGTCGAGCTGATGCTCAACGCGGTGAACCTGATCCTGGTCACCGCCGACACCACCGCCCGCGCCGTGCTGCCGCACTCCGGTCAGGTGTTCGCGCTCTTCGTCATCGTCCTCGCCGCCGCCGAGATCGGGGTGGGGCTGGCGATCGTCCTCCAGCTCTACCGGCTGCGCGCCAGCGTGGCGGTGGACGAGGTGCCGCTGACCGAGCCCGCCGAGTCGCCGCGGACCGCCGGTGCGCCGGCCGCCGCCGGCACCGGGGGCCTGGGCGCGGAGGCGGGCCGGTGACCGGGCTGCTCGGGGCGCTGCTGCCCGCCGTACCGCTGGTCGCCGGGCTGCTCGGCCTGCTGCTGCCGCCGGCCCCACGGCAGCCCGCCACCGGTGTCGAGGGTGGCGATCGGGCCCGGCGGGTGGCCGTCGTGCTCGGTGTGGCCGGCGCGGCCGGGGCGCTCGCGCTGGCCGTCGCGCTCCTGGTCACCGTGGACGAGCCCCGCGAGACGTCGACCACCTGGGTCGACCTCGGCGGGCTGACCGTCACCCTCGGCGTACGGCTGGACGGCGCCGCCGCGCTGGTGGCGGTCGCGGTCGCCGCGGTCGCCCTGGCCGTGCAGGTCTACTCGATCGGCTACCTGCGACGCGGCCCGCACGACGACGTCGACGTCGACCACCGCTACCCGCCGTACGCCGCGCAGATCAGCCTCTTCACCGCCGCCATGCTGCTGGTGGTCGTCGCCGGTGACCTGGTCATGCTGCTGGTCGGCTGGGAGGTGATGGGCCTCTGCTCGTACCTGCTCATCGCCCACGACCGCCGGCTGCCTGCTGCTCCCGCCGCCGCGATGAAGGCGTTCCTGGTGACCCGGGTCGGTGACGTCGGGTTCCTGCTCGGCATCGCGCTGCTCGGCGTGTCGACGGGCAGCTTCCGGATCGCCGACGTGCTCGCCCACGACCACTCCACCGCGACCCTGACCGCCGCCGGTCTGCTGCTGCTGGCCGGGGTGGCCGGCAAGAGCGCCCAGTTCCCGCTGCACACCTGGCTGCCGGACGCGATGGCCGGCCCGACGCCGATCTCCGCGCTGATCCACGCCGCGACGATGGTCGCCGCCGGGGTGTACGCGGTGGCCCGCCTCTACCCGCTGTTCACGGCCGCGCCGGTGACGCTGACCGTGCTCGGGGTGATCGGGTCGATCACCCTGCTGCTCGGCGCGCTCGCCGCCACCGCGCAGGACGACATCAAGCGGGTGCTGGCCTGGTCGACCGTCTCCCAACTGGGCTACATGACCGGGGCGCTGGCGGTCGGTTCGCCGTCGGCGGCACTGTTCCACCTGCTCACGCACGCCGCGTTCAAGGCGCTGCTGTTCCTCGCCGCCGGCGCGGTGATCCACGCTGTGGGCACCACGCTGATGTCGGAGATGGGCGGGCTGCGCCGCAGCATGCCGGTGACCTTCTGGTGCACGGTGGTGGGCCTGGGCGCGCTGGCCGGGGTGCCGCCGCTGGCTGGCTTCTGGAGCAAGGACGGCGTGCTGACGGTCGCCGAGGCGGCCGGGCGGGAGGGCACCGGCCCGGCGCCGTCCTGGGTGGGCTGGCTGGTCTGGCTGGCCGGGCTGGCCGGCGTGGCGATCACCGCCTGGTATGCCGGCCGACTCCTGCTGCGGGCCTTCTTCGGTGAGCCCCGGCTGCCGCTGGTCCGGCCGCACGACCCGCCGGCGGTGCTGCGCTGGCCGGTGCTGCTCCTCGCCGTGCCGGCCGCGCTGCTCGGCCTGGCCGGGTTCGTCGGGGCGTTCGCCGATCGGCTGCGGTTCGCCACCGTGCCGGTGGCGGGTGCGGAGGACGCCCTGGTCCACCTCGGGCCGGGGCTGCTGCTGCCGCTCGTGCTGCTGCTGGTCGGCGCGGGGCTGGTGCTGCTGGGCTGGCGTCGGGATCCGGCCGCCGATCCGGCGGCCGCGCTGGGTCCGCTGCGGCCGCTCTTCGCCCGCGCGTTCCGGCTCGACGACGTCCAGCACGCCCTGGTGGTACGCCCCGTCCGGGCGCTGGCCCGGGCCGCGCGCACCGGCGACGAGGTCGTGGTGGACGGCGCGGTCGAGGGCAGCGGGCGGGCCGCGTCCGGCCTGGGCGCCGGGCTCGCCGCGCTGCACCGGGCGGCACTGCCGCGGGCCGCCGCCGGGGTGCTGGCCGGCGCGCTGTTGATCGGGCTGGCCGCCGCTCTGATCGGAGGTTCCCGGTGAGCGCGAGGAGTGAGCCGGTG
>NZ_JBFAQO010000006.1:148097-155874 GCF_040678715.1 Micromonospora sp. NPDC049301
GGTGTTGCGAGCCCCGCAGTCGCGAACAGAGGCGGTCCGGTGAGCGCGAGGAGTGAGCCGGTGTTGCGAGCCCCGCAGTCGCGAACAGAGGCGGTCCGGTGAGCGCGAGGAGTGAGCCGGTGTTGCGAGCCCCGCAGTCGCGAACAGAGGCGGTCCGATGAGCTTCGGGCAGGTGCTGCTGGTCGCCGTCCTGGCGCTGCCGGCGCTCGGCGCGGTCGCGGTGGCGGCGACACCCCGGGACCGGGCTGCCCGGCTGGTCGGCACGGTGGCGGCGGCGCTGACCCTGCTGGCCGCGGTGCCGCTGGTGTTCGGCGGCCGAAACTGGGTCGCCTGGTCGGCCGCCGCGCCGGCCGTGCGGCCCTGGCACCAGCTGGATCTGCCCTGGGTGCCCGGGCTGGATCTGCGCTTCCACCTCGGCGTCGACGGCATCTCCTGGCCGCTGGTGGTGCTGACCGCGCTGCTCACGCTGCTCTGCTGCGGGTACACGCTGTGGCGGGTGCCGGCCGGCGGCAGTGGCCGGACGCTGGTCGCGCTGCTGCTGGTGGTCGAGGTGGGCATCCTGGGCACCTTCCTCGCCCTGGACCTGGTGCTGTTCTTCCTCTTCTTCGAGGTCGTCCTGCTGCCGATGTACGCGATCATCGCCGGCTGGGGTGGCGCGGACCGGCGTCGGGCGGCCCGCAAGTTCGTGCTCTACACCCTGCTCGGCTCGGTGCTGCTGCTGGTCGGCGTGTACGTGGTGGTCGCCGCCGCGGGCACCGCCGACGTGGTGACGCTGACCGGTGGCGGCGGGTTGTCCCGGGGGACGCAACTCGCCGCGTTCACCCTGCTCGCGCTCGCGTTCGCGGTGAAGAGCCCCCTGTGGCCGCTGCACTCGTGGCTGCCCGACGCGCACACCCAGGCCCCCACGGTGGGCAGTGTCGTGCTCGCCGGAGTGCTGCTCAAGATGGGCACCTACGGCCTGATCCGCGTGGCGGTGGGGGTGGCCCCGGAGGGTGCCCGCTGGGCGGCGCCGGTGCTCGGCGTGCTGGCCGTCGCCGCCATCCTGGTCGGCTCACTGGTCTGCCTCGCGCAGGACGAGGTCAAGCGGCTCATCGCGTACTCCAGCGTCGGGCACATGGGCTTCGTGCTGCTGGGCGTCGCCACGCTGACCACGACCGGCATCCAGGCGGCGCTGATCGGCAACGTCGCGCACGGCGTGATCACCGGCCTGCTGTTCTTCCTGGCCGGCGCGGTGAAGGACCGCACCGGCACGGGCAGCCTGTCCGAGTTGTCCGGGCTGCGGGAGACCGCGCCCCGGCTGGCCGGTCTGCTCGCGTTCGCGGCGGTCGCGTCGCTCGGCCTGCCCGGGCTGGCCGGCTTCTGGGGGGAGGCGTTCGCGGTGATCGCGGCGATCCAGGTGGGCGGCCCGCTGTGGACGACCCTCGGGGTGCTGGCCGCCGTCGGTGGAGCGCTCACCGCCGCGTACTTCCTGCGGCTGCTGCGTCGCGTCACCCACGGCCGGCCGAGCACCGCCGTCGACCGCGTCGGTCCGACCCTGGCCGGGGCGGAGCTGACCGCGTGGGCGCCGCTGGTGCTGCTCGCGCTGGCCATCGGGCTGGCCCCGACGCTGGTCCTCGGCGTCGCCGAAGCCCCGGTGGACGCCCTGATCGGGGTGGTCCTCCCATGAACGTGGTGCAGAGTGTGGACAGCGTGGCGCTGCTGCCGGCCTACCTGGCCGCCGGCACCGCCGTGCTCGTGCTGGTCACCGACCTGCTGCTGGCCCGGCCCCGGGCCACGGTCGTGGTGGCCGCGCTCGGCGCGCTCGGCACCGCCGTCGGTGCCGCCCTGGTCGGCGCGGTGGGGGAGCGGCGGACGTTCTGTGTCGGCGCCGACTGCTCCTGGATCTTCGGCGGCCGGGCCGCCCTGGTCGGCGCGGTGGTGGCGCTGCTCACCCTGGGCGTGCTCGGGTTGTCCGTGCCCGCGCTGCGAGCCGGGCGCTCCCCGGTGGGGGAGTACTGCTTCCTGCTCGCCTGCTCGATGACCGGCGGCGTGGTGCTCGGCGCGGCCGGTGACCTGATCACCCTGATCGTCGCCCTGGAGACGCTGACCCTGCCGCTGTACGTGCTGGTCGGCCTGCGCCGGGGGAGCCTCGCCAGCGCGGAGGCGGCGGTCACCTTCTTCGTGGTCAGCGTGGTGGCCACCACGGTGTCCCTGCTCGGCGCAGCGCTGCTGTACGCGGTGACCGGCGGGCTGCACCTGGACCGGCTCGGCACGCTGCTCGCCGAACGACCGGAGCTGCGGGACCTGCCACTGACCACCGCCGCGGTGGCGTTGCTGCTGCTCGGGCTGGCCTTCAAGGTGGCGGCGGTGCCGTTCCACGCCTGGGCGCCGGCCACCTACGACGGCGCACCGCTGCCGGTTGCCGCGTACCTGTCCACGGTGTCGAAGCTGGGCGGCGTCGTCGCGTTGCTCGCCGTGGTGCAGCGGGCGCTGCCGGCCGACCAGACCGGTCCGGTGCTCGCCCTGCTCGCGGTGCTCACCATGACCGTGGGGAACCTGGTCGCCCTGCGCCAGCGGCGTACCGTTCGGCTGCTCGCCTGGTCCTCGGTCGCGCAGGCCGGCTACATCCTCGCCCCGCTGGGCGCGCTGGCGCTGGCCGCCGGCCGGACGGGCGAGGCGCGGGCCGCCGCGTACGCCGCCGCCGTGGCGTACGCCGTCTTCTTCGTGGTCCTGGAACTGGCCGCGTTCGCCGGGGTGACCGCGCTGCGCCCGACGGGTGCGGACGGCGGCACGCTGGACGACCTGCGCGGCGCGGCCCGCCGGCACCCGTGGCGGGGTGCGGCGCTCGGTCTCGCGCTGGTCGGCCTGGCTGGTCTGCCACCCGGCCTGGCGGGGCTGTTCGCGAAGGTGACCGTGGTCCGGGCTCTGCTGGACGGCGGCGCCGCGTGGCTGGCGCTGGTGGTGGCGGTGAACGCGGTGATCGGGCTGGCCTACTACCTGCGCGTGACCGCGGCCCTGTGGGCGCCGACACCCACACCGGCCCCGGCGCTGCCCGGTGCCGCGGCGGCCGTACCGCTGGTGGGTGTGGTGGCCGTGGTGCTGGCGGTGGCCACGGTGGCTGCCGTGGTGCTCGGTGTCGCCCCGCAACTGGTGCTCGACCTGGCCGGTCGCTGACCCCCGGGTCCGCGTCCGGCGGCCCGAGCGGCGGATCTCAGGCAACTCTCAGCGTTGACACGGATGGTTGGCGGGTACGGGGTTGTTGGACCGGTCAGCGGATCCCGGCGATCCGTGCACCGAAGGAGTGATCGTGCACCACAACCGTCTGAAGACCGCCGCGCTGCTCGGCCTGCTCACCGCCCTGATCCTTGCGGTGGGCTACGGGTTCGGCGGCAGTGGCGGACTGGTCGTCGCCGTACTCGTGTCGCTCGGCATGAACGGCATTTCCTACTTCTACTCCGACAAGCTCGCGCTGCGCTCGATGCGGGCGCAACCGGTCAGCGAGGCGGAGTTCCCCGAGCTGTACCGGATGGTCCGGGAGCTGGCGGCCGAGGCCCGGCAGCCGATGCCGCGGCTCTACGTCAGCCCGACCGCGCAGCCCAACGCGTTCGCCACGGGTCGTAACCCGCAGCACGCGGCGGTCTGCGTGACGCAGGGCATCACCGAGATCCTCGACTACCGCGAGCTGCGCGGTGTGATCGGGCACGAGCTGTCGCACGTCTACAACCGCGACATCCTGATCTCCAGCGTGGCGGCCGGCCTGGCCGGCATCATCACCTTCCTGGCGAACATCGCCTTCTTCATCCCGCTGGGCGGTGGCGACGACGAGGACCGGCCGAACCCGGCCGTGCTGCTGTTGACCCTGATCCTGGGGCCGATCGCGGCCACGGTCATCCAGTTGGCGATCAGCCGGAGCCGCGAGTTCCAGGCGGACGCCTCGGGCGCGGAGTTGAGTCGTGACCCGCTGGCCCTCGCGAGCGCACTTCGCAAGATCGATGCGGTGGCCCGACGCCGGCCGTTGCCGGCACAGGGCCAGCTCACCAGCACCGCGCACCTCATGATCGCCAACCCGTTCCGGGGTGGCGGCGTGGCCGCGCTCTTCTCCACCCACCCGAAGATGGAGGACCGGGTCGCCCGGCTGGAGCAGATGGCCGCCAACGCGGGGCCTGTGCAGTTCCAGCGCTGACCCGCTGATTCACCGCCTCCGCCCGCACCCGTCCCGGTGCGGGCGGAGTGCTGTGTCGGCCGCGATATCCGGTACCTACGGACGACCGCCGTTGTTAGGGTCGTAACGGCTCACGCTCATTACATCCTTGGAGGTTCACGGTGGCCGCGCTGCGTCAGTACCTGGGTGTCTGGCGGATCCCCGGCGCGCCGATGCTGCTGGTCACGGGCATCATCGGGCGGCTCGGGATCGGCATGACCCCGCTGGCGCTGCTGCTGGTGGTGGAGCAGGTGACCGGGCGGTACGCCCTCGCGGCCGTCGCCGGCGGGATCTACGCCGTCGCCGGTGCCGTGCTCAGCCCCGTGGCCGGCCGGATCGCCGACCGGGTCGGGCCGAGCCCGGTCCTGCTGGTCACCGCCGTGGCCCATCCGCTGGCGCTCATCGGGCTGCTGCTGGCCAGCCGGTCAGGCGACGACGCCCTTCCCGCCATCTACCTGGCCGCCGGCGTCGCCGGAGCGACCTACCCACCGCTCACCGCCGCCATCCGTGGCGCGTGGAACGACCTGACCGGCCCCGGCTCCGACCGGTACCACCTGCGCAACACCGCCCTGGCAGCGGAGACCTCGCTGTTCGAGATCGTCTTCGTGCTCGGCCCGCTGCTCGTCGCCGGCTTCGTGCTGGTCGCCGACGCCGCGGCCGCGCTGATCGGGGCGGCCGTGGTCACCCTGGTCGGCACCACCGCCGTGGCCCTCGGCCGCGTGATGCGTGGCTGGCGTCCGCACTCGCGCGAGCACCACGCCCGGGGGCTCGGCCCGCTGCGGGTGGGGGGCTTCCCGGCCCTGCTGGTCTGCGTGGCCAGCCTCGGCATCGCGTTCGGCGCCGCGGGCGTGATCGTCCCGGCGTACGCCGGCAACTACACCGCCGACGACCCGGAGAGCCTGGCCGGAATCCTGCTGGCGGTCTGGGGAATCGGCAGCGCGGCCGGCGGCTTCTGGTTCGGCGTCCGCAGCCCGTCGCCGAACATGACCCGACAGTTCGCCATGCTGCTCGCCGCGCTCGCCGGCACCTTCGTGGTGTTCGCGGTCATGCCGACGCCGCTGGCGCTGGGCATCGCGCTGGTCGTCGGCGGGGCCACCATCGCTCCCGCGCTGACCCTGGAGAACACCCTGGTCGGCCGGATCGCGCCGGCCGGAATGCTGAACGAGGCGTACACCTGGGTGGTGACCATGTCGGTGGCGGCCAGCGCCGCCGGCGGCGCGGTGGCCGGCCTGATCGTGGACCACGCCGGCGGTGTGCCGTGGGCGTTCCTGTTCGCCGGGGCGTCGGTCGCCGTCGGGGCCGCGGTCGCCGCGCTCCCCGCCGGGCCGATCGCCCGCGCGGAAATCTCGACGGTACGCGCCGACGAGCCCGTCGCCGCCTGACCAGCCCGCAGCCGCGACGCGCGTCGTCCCCGCCGCTGACTTCTTCGGCTCCCGGCGGTCCACCAGACTGACCTGCTGGCCAACGTCGGCGCGATCCTGGCCGGCAACACCACGTTCGGCGGCGACGACCCGAACCGCGGCACCGACAGCGAGGGCGCATTCGGCGGGCAGTACCACGGCCCGGTGTTCGTGCTCACCCACCGGCCGCCGGCCGAGCCGGACACGGGCGTCACGTTCGTCGGCGACCTGCACAGCGCCGTCGCGCAGGCCAGGGAGGCCGCCGGGGACAGCTACGTCAACGTGCTCGGCGCGAACGTCGCCAGACAGTGCATCCAGGCGGGGCTGCTCGACGAGATCCTGATGCTCTTCGCCCCGGTGCTGCTCGGCGACGGAGTACGCATGTTCGACCAGCCGGGAGGAACCAGGGTGCGGCTGGCGCCGATTCCCGGCGAGACCGCGCACTGGTACAGCGTCATCTACTGACCATCACAAACGGTGCCGGCGGGGCGGATTCACCGGCGGCGTCGGCCCCGGTTGCACGTTGACGCGGGTCGCGGGTCACCACCATGATCAGCTCGTGACCTCTGACGACCGGAACCAGCCCGACCGGCACGAGTCAGAGCGGCCCCGGGAGATTCCGCTCGGCAAGATGTGGTCCTTCGGTGCGATCGGTGCGATCGCCGCGGTAGCAGCCCTGTTGATCGTCCCGACCAATCCGGTCGGCTGGGTTCTGCTCGCAGCGCTCAGCGTGCTCGTTTGGGTTACCCGTGTGGAGCTACGACGGCGCCAGGCGGCGAGGCAGCCGAACCCGAGATCGTAGGTCCCGCTCCAGTGGGCACGCCCTGAGAGGAAGAGGGTGGCAGTGGCAGGAACTGAGCTGGACAAGGCCGTCGCGCAGATCGAAGCCAGCCGCGGCTACCGCAACCTGGTCTGGGCGTACAGGTGCCTCGCCGTCGGCCTGATCTTCGGTCTGCTGGTCCTCGTTTCGGCGGTGATCCGCTTCCTGCCACTGACCATGACCTCGTTCGCGCTGGCGATGGTGGCGGTCGCGACGGGAGTGGGTCTCGCCTGGGCGGGCATGATCAAGCTGTGGGCTGACCGGTTGATGCCACGTGGCGGAACCAATCGGCATCGAGCCCTGATGCGGGCACTCCGGCGAGACGTGATCAAGCCCGTGCGGCGCAACCGACGTGAGTAGGTAGGCGGGCGGGCCGCCCCAGGCCTACCGGTAGTTGGTGAACTGGAGGGCGACGCCGAAGTCCTCGCCCTTGAGCAGCGAGATGACCGCCTGGAGGTCGTCCTTCTTCTTGCCGGTCACCCGCAGCTGGTCGCCCTGGATCTGGGCCTGAACGCCCTTGGGGCCCTCTTCGCGGATCTTCTTGCTGATCGCCTTGGCCTTGTCCGAGTCGATGCCCTGGATCACCTTGCAGTCGATCTTGAACACCTTGCCCGACGGGCGAGCCTCGCCGGCGTCCAACGACTTCAGTGAGATGTTCCGCTTGACCAGCTTCTCCTTGAACACGTCCAGCGCGGCGCGCACCCGCTCCTCGGTCTCCGCCTGGAGGCCGATCGCCTCCTCACCCGACCAGGAGATCTCCGCGCCCGTGCCGCGGAAGTCGAACCGCGTCCCGAGCTCCTTCTCCGCCTGACGGAGGGCGTTGTCGACCTCCTGGCGGTCGACCTTGCTCACGATGTCGAAGGACGGGTTCGCTGGCATGCTTCTGCTCCTGCTGTCCGGCGGTCTGGGCGTGCCGTCGGCCGCCGACCGGCGGCACGACCCCCTGACCGTACCCGGTTGCGCCGGTACCGGGGCGAACCGCTATCCTTGCTTCCGCCGCCGCGTTGCGACGCGGTGGGGTGCCCTGGCGGGTTGCCCGAGCGGCCAATGGGAGCGGACTGTAAATCCGTCGCGAAAGCTACAGAGGTTCGAATCCTCTACCCGCCACCAGGGAACGGCAAGGCCTCTGAACTGCGGAAACGCAGGTCAGGGGCCTTCGTCGTCTCCGGCTGCTCTTGACCTTCGTTACCCCTGATTGACCGAGTGATCGGGCACGCAACGGGCACGCTGCATCAAAGGATCCGTGATGGCAGAACTTTCCTACCCAGACGAGGTTCCTGAGGACGACCAGCAGGAAGAGGCGTGGCGACCGCAAGAGGCGAATTTGCCTCCGGAGACCAAATCCCCCTCGTTGGAGGCGGCGTTCTCCACGGCGAA
>NZ_JBFAQO010000006.1:155969-168954 GCF_040678715.1 Micromonospora sp. NPDC049301
CGGAACCTCGCCCGGGCGGTGGATGTGGCGAGTCTGGGGCGGTCGTTGGAGGCGGCGTTCTCCACGGCGAACCTCGCCCGGGCGGTGGATGTGGCGAGTCTGGGGCGGTCGTTGGAGGCGGCGTTCTCCACGGCGAACCTCGCCCGGGCGGTGGATGTGGCGAGTCTGGGGCGGTCGTTGGAGGCGGCGTTCTCCACGATGAACCTCGCCCGGGCGGTGGATGTGGCGCTAGCTTCGGCGGAGATGGCCCCGTCGCTAGCAGCGCTGGAGGGGATATCGTTCCCGGCTGGCTTGGAACCCGCGGACGTGCTCCGCCAGGAGTCGGCTGAACTGATATCCGACCCGGTGGGCTGGCTCACGGATACCGCAGACGCTGCCCGTAGAGGCGTCGAGAGCGCCAAGGATGCTCTCTTCCTATTCCAGTACCTCTTCGGGTGCTTCATGCTCTTTGCTCGGCGGCTCGATCCGTCCGCCAAGACGATCGAGCGGTTTGGGCCAATCCTTGCGCTCTCCGTCCTGCTCGTAGTGGCGGGCGGCACGGTCGAGGCGAAGGATCCCAAACTGATCGAGAAGATCAATGACCGGTTGAGCACTCCTCTGGGCCTGTTGGGCGTGTTCCTCAGCGTTGTGGGCGGTGCCCAGGCGGTGAGTCGTGCGAAGAGGCACAAGCCGAGTAAGCCGCGATGCGGCAGCAGCAAGCCCCGGAGAAAGGTGATAAGGCGCTACCTGCGGTAGAAGCTGATCTCCTCGTCCGGCAGTCTCCGACCTACCAGCCTCCCCGGACGGGGACAAGGTGGAGTGCCTCACCAGCCGAACGACCTTGGCCCCGTCCGGGGAGGCTGGTAGCCCTTGCGGTGCCCGGCGAGATGATCCGGGGCTGATCTCCGAGGAGGGCCGGGGTTGGGGCAGAGCCCCAAGGTCGTCGTGGTCCTGGTCGTCCGTCAGCGTGGCCGGCCGGCCCGGCCGATGCCGGCCGGAGGTCGCCAGCAGGCTGGGGCCGGGCCGGCGCGGCCCGCTTGCGGGCCGCCTTGATGTAAAAGAGGCTAATTCGGCAGTGTGAGTCCAGCGGGGAGCGCTAGCCGTTCAGATAGCCGCGAGATCGTTGGCATCACTCTTGCTGATCGCAGGGGTCTATGCATGAGGGCAAGTCCCTAATAGAGTCTCCCCACGGCCTGTTACGGATGGGGTGGGGATGAGTGACGTTCCTGGCGAAAACTTGCCCGAGCCGTGGTTTGCGGAGAGGTCTGGCGTAGTTCTGCTGTACCGCATCAACCGTCGACCACTCCCGGAGCCGTCGCTCTTTGCACATCAGCCCGAGCTTTTCATGGACCACCTGGTCGAAGTTTTGCAGTTCGGGGTGCCGGAAGTGACGGGACGTCGGAACAAACGAGAGTGGAGATTAGGCAACCGGGAGATCACTCCCGACGAGGATGCCCTGTTCGGCCAGATTGGCTGGGTTCGAACCGACTACAGGGCTGCCGATCACTACAATGAAGCGGAAATGCGCTGGGAAGACATCGTGGAGGGCCGGGAAGTATCGGCACGCGCCCCTTTCGTTATTGATGGCGGAAGTCGAATACTGGGCGTCTTGCAGCATCCTTCCTTCGCTCCTACCACGGTTGCAAAAGTCTTCGAGAATCTTCTCCGCCGAGGTGAAGAGGCAAGAGAGGCTGCCTCCACTGAATGGTCGGTGGAACCGATCCTCGATGAGCAGGACTTCTTGAGCTGGCTTCGATCGGTGGACTCGGTCCAGCGGATCATGATGGTCGCCAAACTTCCGAATCCCGATGCGCTGCCTGAGTTCGAACCGGTGTGGGATCGGATGCAGCAACGCAAGGCTCGGCTCCTGAAAGAGATCATGGAGGCGGCCAACGTCGAAGTTGGACTTCAGGACCTAGAGGAAGATGCCCAGGTTCGCGCCTTCCTTGCGATGGGTACCAATGCCTTCGGTTACGTCGTCGCTGACGGGCGGCGAGGGAGGCATGACACGAGATATGACCAGCGCGAGAGATCGGCCCACGAGCGAACTGACGAGCTACCATCGAACTGGATGCAAGTCCTGGGGATCATGCTTAGCATGATTCGGGATAGGCGGCGGCAATGAGTCTTGGGCGCGGAGAGTTTGGGTTCTGGCGGAACGTGGCGAGGACCTCGGTTGGTCAGTTAGTCGGCTTGGAGGGACTGCTTGCCGTTCTTCTTGGCAGCACTGGAGGAGTCCTCCTAGTTCTAAAGGCTCCGCTCGATGTCCGCGTCGCTACGGCCGGTGACATCCTTACCCTTGGTTCCGCTCTGGTCGGTGTCATATTTGCTGGCTTCGCCCTTGTAATAGCGCTGCTTTCGGATCGGTACCTGCTTCTCCTTGAGAAGTCGCCGAACGGCACCAGAGCGTTCCTCGCGCCCTTCATGATCAATATTGGCGTTCAAGTCTTCGTCGTGGTCCTCTCCGTGGTCTATCGCGCCGCCGCAAAATCCCTGCCCCTGCCTGCTGAGAAGGTCACGTTCGTTGCGCTTTGCATCCTGTTCCTGTATGCCGCCCTGAACATCGTTGCCCTTGCGCGAAGCGTCTTGGCGCACGGGGCAACTCGGGCAGAACAAGCGACGATCGATGAGTTGCAGAGGGTGGTCGATGCCCGGCGGAGGGCCGAAGGGATGACGGACTCTGGTGGCCGAGGTACGAGGTAGCTTCCGGCTTATGCGCCGTCATTTCTACGCCGCTAACTCCGCCCCTTGAGATTCAGCCGCGCCACCAAGCTCCACTCGTACATGAGCCGGTCGCGGTGCATTTCGATCAGGTCGACGTGGCTGATTCGAACGGTGGCAGGGCCTGGCTCGATGGCCTCGACGGCTCGGATGTAGGGCTCGGCGGGGCCGTCTGCGGTCAGGTAGGCGAAGCTGACGTGCGGTCGGTATCGGCTGGGGTCCTCGGGGACCTGGTCCTCTCCGACCACACGGCCGATGCCTGTCCGAGTCGCGGTGCGCAGCTGCTGCACTGCCTCCGCAGGGGTTGCCGGCATGACGACGGCTTCGTCGGCAACGACGATCTCGCGGAGCTCGACGTCGACGGCGGGAAGTTGTCCGAGCTGCTTGCCCGCCTCTTCGAGGATCCCGCCTAGGGTCTGGTCGCTGGTCTCGTCGGTGAAGCCGATGCCCTGCATAGTGAGGTGGAGCCATTGGTCCGGGATGAGGGTTACCGATGGCGCGGCGCTCAGCGCGGATCGGTAGGCGTTAGCCAGGCGGTAGAGGTCCGGCTGGTCTTGGAAGGTGACGTGGAAGGCGTAGAAGCGTCGGCCGACGCGCCATCCGGGTCGCCACCACCAGTGGTCGCGAACGCGGTCCGCGTGCTGCCCGGGGGCGAGGTCAGCGAATGACATGGCGTTCTCCTGTCAGACGTCGGACGGCGTTTCCGGCTCGGTCGCTGCCGGTTCGCCGGCGTCCCACCGACCGAGGTCGCCCGGCGCCTGGGCCATGGCGTCGCCGTGCTGCTCCGCGTCTACGCCAACTGCATCGACGGCGGAGACGACACCATGAACGACAAGATAGGCGACGCCCTCGGGTAAGTGGGGGACTGATGGAGGATGGCCCGGTGAGCACCGAGTCGCGTGAGGCGCTGGCCAGAACGGAACGTCTGGTGCTGCGGGATATCGGATCGTCCGACCTGCCGGTGCTTGAGCGGATGTGGCGGGACCCGGTGATGCGGCGTTACCTCGGCGGGCCGGTGTCTGACGAGGTGGCGGCCGAACGGCGGATGGGCGACCACACGGGCGGGCTGATGGTGACGAGGAGTTCCGGCGAGATCGTCGGCTGGTGTCACCTCGGCCGGTACCGGACGGGAGATCTAGAGCTGTCGTACGTATTCCTGCCGGAGTCGTGGGGGCGGGGCTACGCCCGGGAGGCGTGTGCGGCGGCCATCGCGCTGGCCTTCGACCAGTTCTCGCACGACGTCCGTCTGATCGCAGTGACCCAGGAGGCGAACCTTCGGTCGGTTCGTCTCTTGGAAGCCCTCGGCATGGTCCGGGTCGACGCGTTCGAGGAGTTCGACGCGCGCCAGGTGATGTACGCGATCGACCGCCCGTGGGCAGCGTCCGGGGCGTGAGTTAGATGGTGGGCGTCGAGACGCCGCAGTCAGCGCGGATGAGAGCGCCACAGTGAACCTCGATTATCTGGCGGTGTCCGAATGACGGAGTTGAAGGCCCTCGGCAGACGGTCGGTGCGGCGTGAGGTGCTTCCCCCGGTTCTCGCGGGAGCCGCCCTGGGGGTGGCCGCATTCACTGCCGACCTCGTGCCGGAAGCTGTGGTCAGGTTCCTCGTACCAGCCTTCAGCTTGGGATTCGCCTGGGGCGTGGTGGCCCTCGCGGTGAGCTACTACGCCGCGAGCTTGAGATCAGCTCCGTTGCCCACCGACCTCATTGTCCGGGGGCCTCGGGGGGCCTGCGCGGCTCGCGGTACCTCCCTCCGACTGCCCGGAATCTTCCACGAGTGGCGGGAAACTCCAGTCCGGGCTTGCATCTGGTACCTAGGTACAGGCTTACCGTCGCGGTATGAGTGACCACCACATCACGACGGACGACGCCTGGGTGCCGGATGCCTGCACCCTGCCGACGGCTGAGCGGCCGCTGCGGCTCGCCGAGTTTGATCAGTTCTTCACTGACGCCGTCCGGGGCGTCGACCGGCTGTCGGCTCAGCATCTGCGGTTGCAGCTCGACGGCGCGGCGCAAGTCGAGGAGACGGCCCGTGATCTGACGGCTCGGGAGTTGTCTTGCTGCTCGTTCTTCGCTTTTGACCTCTCCCGGTCCGGCCCGGATGCGCTGGCGTTGGACGTCCGGGTGCCGGCGGCGCACGCGGACGTGCTCGAGGCCCTCGCCGAGCGGGCTGCGTCTGTCCGGAATCAGGGATGAGCGGTTCGGGACTGCGTAGCGGTCAGTTGGCCGGCGCCGCCGGGGTGAACATGCAGACTCTGCGCTACTACGAGCGCCGTGGCCTGCTTGCCTCGCCGCAGCGGTCGCCGGGTGGGCACCGGCTCTACCCGGCCGAGTCGGTCACCCTGCTGCGGGTCATCAAGACCGCGCAACGCCTCGGCTTCACCCTCAACGAGGTTGCCGACCTGCTCGACGCCGGCCAGCACCAGCACGGCGGTCGACCCGACAGCGGCCTCCAGGCCCGAGCCAGGGAGAAGCTCATTGAGGTGGAGCAGAAGCTGGCCGACCTGACCGTCATCCGTGACACCCTGCGGGCCGCCATCTCAGCCGGTTGTGACGACCTGGTCGCCTGCGCCGCTAGTTCCTGCTGCCCTCTGCCCTTCGCTGAGCTGGTCGAGAGGACCGATCGTGCCGACACCTGCTAGCCGACTGCGCCGCCTACTGCCCTCCAGCATGACGGGACTCGCTGGAGTTGCCTGCGTCGCCTGCTGCGTGCTGCCGGCGCTGCTCGCCGCGGGAATCCTCGGCGGTGCCGGCTGGGCTGCGCTCAACCGTTTCCTGCCCGGCGTTGCCGTCGCCCTGGCCGTGCTCGCCGGCCTGTCCTGGTGGTGGGCCACCAAACGCCGGCCCAATAGCGGCTGCTCCGGCGGCAACTGCTCCTGCGGCCAACCCGACCAGCACGACCGCCAGGTAATCCCGCTGCGGTCCGACGCATGAATGTTGCCCGCTCGATCCTGTTGTTTCTCCTCGCCGCGCTCGCCGAAATCGGCGGCGCCTGGCTGGTATGGCAGGGCTGGCGGGAAAACCGAGGACCTCCCTGTACTCGACGCCGACACCGTACGACTCGGCTACGGGCTGGCAAGGGTCAGATGTGCCCCGAGCAGGTCTGCCGTACCTCCATTCGCCGGCCAGACGTCAGCCGGGCAATCCGCTAACGTTTGCCGGTGGCGGCCGAAGCAGCGGGTGCATATCGTCGGACACCGATCGAGCGAGCGGATCAGCGCATCTCCTGGAATCGGACGGACCAGGCCTTCTTCGCTGCCGGAGCGTGCCACATCCTGGCCTGGGTGTGCCGGGCCTCCTATCCGGACCGGCCGATCGAGATCGCGGGCGTGCGCCTGGCAGGCGACTGGCAGGTCTTCCACGTCTACGCGCTCTGGGACGGCTGGGCGTTCGACCACTCGGGCTGGAACGCCGAGCCGGAACTGCTGGAGACCAACACCACCTTCGAAGGCCGCCCGCTGGAGAGCGTCAAGATCGTGGAAAGTCTCGCCGAATTCTGCGAGACGCACCACTCCCGGATGCCGCACCAGTACTGGCAGGACCCGCTCCCCCGTGCTCGCGACTACGTGAGCCGATACACCCCACCTTGGGCGTAGTTCTGACGCTTGGGCAGCGCCCACTCCCTTCTGGATTCACCCGTCGGTTCCGGTTGGCTTCACGACGTTTCCCGGGGAGCTCTGGGCCGCCCCGCGCAGCTGGGTCGAGGCGGTCTATCCCAACCCCGCGTACTTGAACGAGGCCGACAGCGGGGGTCACTTCGCCGCCTGGGAGGTGCCGGAGCGCTTCGCCACCGAGGTGCGGGCCGCGTTCCGGCCGCTGCGGTGATCCTGATCCTGCTTCCGCTCAGCGGGAGGAGCGACGGTTCAGGGCGCGGGGGCAGGGGCACCACTGTTGACGTCGTGTTAATCGGTCGCGAATGCTACAGAGGTTGGGGTCGGACAACCATCGTCACCGATACGCCGACTCGACTGAGCTGCGGTGACGGCGTTCCGGTGCGACTGGCGAGTAACGGAAGCGTACCCGCCGAGGTACTGGCGCGAGCGCGATGAACCGGTATGGTGGTCGATGGCCGGGCGGGAAGTGGGGGCGTCACTGCCGGCTCCAAGCATCACGCACAGTGACCACCGCCCCGAATTAGGCGACTGCCTCACGGCTGGACCGAATTGCGTTGAAGGTCGTATTCAACGCTGTGCGAAGCGGTGAGACGCCCGTAAGCCCGTCATCTGGCCCAGTGTGATGACGGGGGTGGGCCGAACGGCGGGAAGTCACGGACGGTGGGGCCAGTCGGGGCCTCCACCCTTCTCTCGCTGCCCGCGCTGTGGCACGATCGTGGAACCTCCACTATCCCCACGACGCATTCCGACAGGAGCAATCATGTCTGGTCGTAGGTTGGGCCGGCTGTTTGGCTCGCTCCTCATCCTCGCTGCCGTAGCCAGCGTTGTCGTCGCCAACCACGGCGGCGTCCCAGCCGAACTGCACATGGCGGACATCATCTGGGTCTGACAGCTTCGCTCGACGGGCTGTCGATCCTCAGACATACGCCAGACCGACAGGGAGCGGGATGATCGCGCGCGACCAGTTGAGGCGTAGGTCGTCGGAAGACGCCTGGATCATCACGGCTCCGCTGATACTTCTCGCGGTCGCCTGCGCAACTCTCACGGGTCTGGTCGCCGACCGGCCGTTCGGCGACTGGCACTGGGCAGCGCTGCTTCTCGCGGCGATGATCGCCGCGGGTCTGCCGCTGCTGGTGCTGGTCGTCCGTCGGCAGTCGGTGGCCATGACGCTGACCGAGTTGCCGCTCGTGCTCGCTCTGTATTTCCTGCCGCCACTGACGGTCGTGGTCATCTACACGCTCGCGTCACTGGTCACGCAGCTGCGACACCGGATAACGGCGCCCAAGGTCTGGTTCAACGTCGCGCGGGCCGCCGCCGGGACTTCGCTCGCCACCCTGCTCCTCCAGGCGCTCCCACCGAGATCGGGTGTCGGTCCGGCGACCTGGGTGAGTCTCTGTTGCGCGACCAGTGTGGTGATCCTGGTCAGCCTCACCGCGGTCGCGTCCGTACACACCCTCCTGCAGGGTTGGCAGGCCGGGCGGGAGACGCTCCGTGCGGTGCCGTCCCTGCTTCTGACCGCGGGCATCAACGTCTCCGCAGGGTTGATCGTCCTGATCCTGATCCGGGTGTCCTGGTGGTCGCTGCTCCCGCTGGCCGCGCTGGCGGCCGGGCTCGCGCTGGTCTACCGCTCGTACACCCAGTTCTTCCGTCAGCACCGCACGCTGACGGACATGTACGAGTTGAGCCGCGCGGTGGCGGCCAGCGGTCAGGACGGGACGCTGGCCGACGCCCTGCTCGGGCGGGTACGCGCGCTGATGCAGGCCGAGTACGCCACCCTCTGGTTGCCGGCACAGGGACGACACCCCGAGATCCTGCTCACCGCACGGGTCGAGGACTCCGGCCTGCTGGACCTGTCCCTGACCCCGCCCGAGCTGCGGGAGAAGGTGCTGGAGACGGCTCGCCCCGTCACGGTCGGCCGTGGCCTGACCAGTGATCCCGAGTTCCGGGCCAGCCTCGCTGAGCGGGGGGTCAAGGACACCGTCGTCGTTCCGCTGCGGTCCGGCGGTGTGGTGATCGGGACGTTGGAGGTCACCAACCGGCTCGCCGACACGCTGTACTTCACCCAGCGCGACATCTCGGTCTTCGAGACGGTGGCCGCGCACGCGGCGGTTGCGCTGGAGAATTCCCGGCTGGTCGACCGACTGCGGCACGACGCGTACCACGACGCGCTGACCCGGCTGCCCAACCGGCGTCGGATCACCGGGGCGCTGGAGGAGTCGGTCAAGATCCGCGCGCCCGGCGAGGTGGTGGCGCTGCTGCTCTTCGACGTCGACGGGCTGCGCCAGGTCAACGAGTCCCTCGGTCACGCGGCTGGGGACAAGGTCCTCACCGAGGTCGCCAACCGGTTGCGGGCCAGCGCGCCGTCCTCGGCCCTGGTCGGCCGGGCCGGTGGGGACGAGTTCCTGGTGACGCTGCGCCTGGAGAGCGCCGACGCGGCGCTGGAGCTGGCCGGCCAACTGCGCGATCAGATCCGCGACGAGATGGTCTTCGACGCGCTCACCCTCGATGTGGACACTGCCGTCGGGGTGGCCGTACACCCGGATCACGGCAGCGACGCGGCGACCCTGCTGCTCCGGGTCGACCTCGCCGCCACGGCGGCCAAGTCGGTGCCGGGCAGCGTGCAGCTGTTCAACCCGGCGCTGGAGTCCCGGTCGCTGCGCCGGTTGGGCCTCGCCGGCGACCTGCGTCGGGCGCTGGACCAGGACGAGCTGGAGGTCTACTTCCAGCCGAAGGTGACCTTGCGGGACCGCCGCCTGGTCGGCGTCGAGTGCCTCGCCCGGTGGGAGCACCCGACACACGGCACGGTCGCTCCCGAGGACTTCGTGGCGGTGGCCGAGCACACCGGTCAGTTGAGCCGGCTCACCGAGGTGGTGCTCCGCGAGGGGCTGCGCCGCAGCCGCGACTGGGCGCAGGCCGACCAGCCGCTCTCCATCGCGGTCAACCTCGCCGCCCGTACGCTCACCGACCAGCACTTCCCGGACCGGGTGCACGAGCTGCTGACCGAGTACGGCGTGCCGGCGCAGCGCCTCACCCTGGAGATCACCGAGGCGGGTGTGCTGGACGGCACGGACCGGCCCATCCCGACCCTGCGCCGCCTGCGTGATTTTGGCGTCCGGCTGTCGGTGGACGACTTCGGCACCGGCGACTCGTCGCTGGCCCACCTTCGCCGGCTGCCGGTGCACGAGGTGAAGGTGGACCGCTCCTTCGTGCAGGGCATGGCGACCGATCCGGGGGACCTGGCCATCGTCAACGCGGTGGTGACCCTGTCCCAGCAGTTCGGCCTGGCCGTCGTCGCCGAGGGCGTGGAGAGCGAGCTGACCCTGGAGCTGCTCCAGGACATCGGCTGCGAGATCGGCCAGGGCTTCCTGTTCAGCCGGCCGCTGCCGTATGAGCGGCTGGCGGCCTGGTTCGGCGCCCAGGTCGACCCGGAATCGATCTCCGGTACGGAGCTTCCGCGCCTTCGTGTCGTGCCCTGAGCTGGGCGCGGACGATCACCGGGGATCCGATTTCACCTGTCGGGTCGGGCCGTGTACTCTTACCTCTGCGCGCCCCACGGGGAGATCGCGCAGGCCCCCTTAGCTCAGTCGGCAGAGCGTCTCCATGGTAAGGAGAAGGTCTACGGTTCGATTCCGTAAGGGGGCTCGAGGGTTCAGCTGGACCCACCGCGGCGGTGTAGCTCAGATGGCAGAGCAAGCGGCTCATAATCGCTGTGTCGCCGGTTCAAGTCCGGCCACCGCTACTCTCGTCTTCCGGGCTCGTTCCCGGTGGTCGTGGGGATGGGCGCCACTGGCGCCCACTTTGCATGTCCACGCAGTCAGCGACTAGGCTGACGCGTCGTAGTTGTTTCCGTTAGCGAGGAAGGCACTCCGCCGTGGCGAAGGCTACCGATGTCCGGCCGAAGATCACTTTGGCGTGTGTGGAGTGCAAGGAGCGCAACTACATCACGCGCAAGAACCGCCGTAACGACCCCGACCGCATCGAGCTGAAGAAGTTCTGCCCGCGCGATGGTCGGCACACGGTTCACCGCGAGACCCGCTGACCTGCGGCCGGCCCCGCGCCGGCCACTGTTGAAGCTCTTCCGATCGCCGATCTGACCGGTACGGCGCGGCTCCACCGCCGCCGACCGAGCAGATCGGCGATTGTGTTTTCCGTGTAGGTTCGCGGCATGCCTCTGGACCCTTCCTTCGTCGGCCGGACCTATCCGCCGACCGCCCCCTACCAGGTGGGCCGAGAAAAGATCCGTGAGTTCGCCACGGCCATCGGCGCCACCGATCCGGCGCACCACGACCCGGCGGCGGCCCAGGCGCTGGGCCACTCGGACGTGGTCGCCCCGCCGACCTTCCCGGTGGTCGTGACGATGGCCGCGAGCCGCCAGATCGTCGAGGACCCGGCGCTCGGCGTCGACTACAGCCGCGTGGTGCACGGCGACCAGCGGTTCGCGTACACCCGGCCGGTGGTCGCCGGCGACGAGCTGGTCTGCGCGAGCACCATCGAGGAGATCACCACCCGGGGCGGGCACGGCTTCCTGACCACCCGCACCGACGTGAGCACCGTCGCCGGCGAGCCGGTGGTCGCCGTGTGGTCCAAGATCGTCGTACGCGGGGAGGCCTGACATGGAGCTGCCAGCCAAGACCTTCCAGGTGACCCGCGCGGATCTGGTCCGCTACGCCGGCGCCTCGGGCGATTTCAACCCGATCCACTGGAGTGACCGGTTCGCCACCAAGGTCGGTCTGCCCGGGGTGATCGCGCACGGCATGTTCACCATGGCCCTGGTCAGTCGCGCCGTCACCGAGTGGGCCGGGGCGCCCGACGCGGTGGTCGAGTACGGCGTCCGGTTCACCCGTCCGGTGGTCGTCCCCGACGACGACCAGGGGACCGAGATCGAGGTCAGCGCGGTGGTCCGTGAGGTGACCGAGGACGGCCTCACCCGGCTCGACGTGACCGCCACCTGCCTGGGCGAGAAGGTGCTCTCACAGGCCCGCGCCACCATTCGTACGACGCGCTGAACCGCGCGCGCCACGCGTGGCGGGGAGACCGGTTGGGAAAGTCGGGTGGCTACCCGTACACTGGTCCGCCGTGGGGCAAGTGACCCCTGCTCGGTCGTCTGTGACCGCGTGGGGCGAGAGTTGCCGCACAGGGGTGTAGCTCAATTGGCAGAGCAGCGGTCTCCAAAACCGCAGGCTGCAGGTTCAAGTCCTGTCACCCCTGCGCCTCAGGCCTGACCGTTCCCGTGGGTCGCGCCGCCGAGCTGGCGGCGTCTGGCCCGTGGTGGTGGCATTGGCGGGGTGGTTCCGAGGCATCGGGCCCCCCGGTTGATCCACCGGCCGCGGCCCGTCGCGGGACGGTTGGTCCGGCCGGCGTGACCAGCGCCGCGCACGCCGCCCGGCGTGCGACCCGAGATTCCGCGACGGAGGGCGAAGTGGCCGACAACAAGCGGCGCGGCGAGGACGCCGGCGACGATCGTCTGGACGACGAGGTCGTCGACGACGTGGCCGACGACGACGCCACCAGCGCGGACGAGCCGGTCTCCCGGGGAGGCACCGCGACGCGGTCCCGCGCCCGGGCGGAGTCGGCGGACAGCCGGCCGACCACTCGGACGGAGACCGGTCGGGTGGGCGTGTTCGGCCGCATCGCCCGGTTTTTCCGCGAGGTCGTAGCCGAACTGCGTAAGGTCATCTGGCCGACGCGCAAGGAGTTGCTGACATACACCGCCGTGGTGGTGGCGTTCGTCGCGGTGATGCTGACGATCGTGGGTGTGCTGGACTTCGGCTTCGCCAAGGTCGTGCTGTTTGTCTTCGGCAACTCGAGCTGACCGGCTGCCTCCAGAGCCGATAGTGACGGAAGTGAGCGAGCGTGCCTGAGTACGACGAGACCGCCGGACCGGTGGACGAGCAGTCCACGGTCGCGACGGCGGCTGGTGACGAGTCGGTTGAGGCCGCCAGCGAGCCGGAGTTCCCAACCACCGAGCCCGCGCCGGACGAGGACTACGACCCGGTCGCCGAGCTGCGGCAGAAGCTGCGCTACGCACCGGGTGACTGGTACGTGGTGCACTCCTACGCCGGTTATGAGAACAAGGTCAAGACCAACCTCGAGACCCGGATCACGAGCCTCGACATGGAGGACTTCATCTACCAGGTCGAGGTGCCGACCCGGGAAGAGGTCGAGGTCAAGAACGGTAAGCGTTCTCAGGTCCAGGCCAAGGTCTTCCCGGGCTACATCCTGGTCCGGATGGAGCTGACCGCCGAGTCCTACTCCTGCGTCCGTAACACCCCGGGCGTGACCGGCTTCGTCGGCGCGACCGACCGGGCCGACCGGCCCGCGCCGCTCTCCCTCGACGAGGTGCTGAAGTGGCTGGCGCCGGCTGTCGAGACCGAGCAGAAGAAGGCGAAGCCCGAGATCAAGGTCCTCGACTTCGAGGTGGGCGACTCCGTCACCGTCACCGACGGCGCGTTCGCGTCGCTGCCGGCGACGATCAGCGAGATCAACGCCGACCAGCAGAAGCTCAAGGTGCTGGTGTCGATCTTCGGCCGGGAGACCCCGGTGGAGCTCAACTTCAACCAGGTCGCCAAGATCTGACCGGTCGTCGGCGGCGGGGCCCGCCCCCCCCCCCCCCGGGGGGCGCCCCCCCCCCCCCCCCCCCGCGGCCCCGGGGGGGGGGGGCGGGGCCACAAA
>NZ_JBFAQO010000006.1:168964-427939 GCF_040678715.1 Micromonospora sp. NPDC049301
CTCCCGGGTGTGCCAAAACTACTCTAGGTGCCCTTTTTTTTTCCGGGGGCGGGGGGGGCGCCCCCCCCCCCCCCCCGACGTCGGCGTACGCCCTCCCGCTCGACCTCGGCGGACGAGTGGGCTGCGGCCTGCGCTACTCTTGAACGTCGCCGCTGTCGCACCGCGCTGACCGTGCGCGCCCGCCAGGGCGGCGTCAGCCGCATTTTCCCAGCTCCAAGCCCCAGGAAGTGACATGCCTCCGAAGAAGAAGCTCGTCAAGACGTTCACGCTTCAGCTGCCGGCGGGCCAGGCCACGCCGGCGCCGCCGGTCGGCCCCGCGCTCGGCCAGCACGGCGTGAACATCATGGAGTTCTGCAAGTCCTACAACGCGCAGACCGAGTCCCAGCGGGGCGACATCGTCCCCGCCGAGATCAGCGTGTACGAGGACCGGTCCTTCACCTTCGTGCTGAAGACCCCGCCCGCTGCCCGGCTGCTGATCAAGGCCGCCGGTGTGCAGAAGGGCTCGGGCGTTCCGCAGAGCGAGAAGGTCGGCTCGGTCAGCCGCGCCCAGCTGCGTGAGATCGCCGAGAAGAAGATGGCCGACCTCAACGCCAACGACCTGGACCAGGCCGAGAAGATCATCGCCGGCACCGCCCGGTCGATGGGCATCACCGTCAACGACTGACCTCGGCCCCGGCCGACGACCCATCGTGGGAGGGCCCGCGCCGAGCGGCCCGCCAGAGACCACAGGAGTAATCAGCAATGCAGCGCAGCAAGAGCTACCGCAAGGCCGCCGACGTCATCGACCGGTCCAAGCTCTACACCCCCGCCGAGGCCGTGAAGCTGGCCAAGGAGACCACCAACGTCAAGTTCGACGCCACGGTCGAGGTCGCCATGCGCCTCGGCGTCGACCCCCGCAAGGCGGACCAGATGGTCCGCGGCACGGTCAACCTGCCGCACGGCACCGGTAAGACCGCCCGCGTGATCGTCTTCGCCGCCGGCGCGAAGGCCGATGAGGCCGCCGCTGCGGGTGCGGACGAGGTGGGCACCGACGAGCTGGTCGCCCGGATCCAGGGCGGTTGGCTGGACTTCGACGCGGCGATCGCCACGCCGGACCAGATGGCCAAGATCGGCCGGATCGCGCGGATCCTGGGCCCGCGCGGTCTCATGCCGAACCCGAAGACCGGCACGGTGACCATGGACGTCACCAAGGCGGTGCAGGACATCAAGGGCGGCAAGATCACCTTCCGGGTGGACAAGCACTCCAACCTGCACCTGATCATCGGCAAGGCCTCCTTCTCGGAAAGCCAGCTGGTGGACAACTACGCCGCGGTGCTCGACGAGGTGCTGCGCGCCAAGCCGTCCGCGGCGAAGGGCAAGTACCTCCGCAAGGTCATCCTGACCACCACGATGGGCCCGGGCGTCCCGGTCGACCCGAACCTGGTGAAGAACCTGCGTGAGGACTCGGTCGAGGCCTGAGCCGAGCCGACACTTCGCTCCACCGGGGCGCCGCCACACCTGTGGCGGCGCCCCGCCGCGTTCCCGGTGTGACAGGCTCGACCGCATGTGGCTGGAGAACGTCTGGTTGCGGTACCACCGGCGTGGTCCGTGGGTGCTGCGGGGCGTGGACGTGCGGATCGGTCCGGGTGAGGTGGCGGTCGTGCTGGGCCGAAACGGGGTGGGCAAGTCGACCCTGCTCCAGGTGGCCGCCGGGGTGCTCCGCCCGGATCGGGGTCGGGTCACCGACCGGCCGGGGCGGGTGGGCTGGGTGCCCGAGCGGTTCCCGGCCGACCAACCCTTCACCGTGGCGCGCTACCTGACCGGGATGGCCCGGATGGCCGGCCTGGGCCGCACGGCGGCCGACGAGGCCGTGACGGCCTGGACGGACCGGCTGGGGTTGGCCGAGTTCCGTGCGGTCCGGCTGCCCGAGCTGTCGAAGGGCACCGCGCAGAAGGTGGGCCTCGCCCAGGCGATGCTGCGCCCACCGGGCCTGCTGGTGCTCGACGAGCCGTGGGAGGGGCTGGACGCCACCACCCGGGAGCTGGTTCCCAAGCTGATCGACGAGGTGCTGGTCGCCGGCGCGGCGGTCCTGGTCAGCGACCACCGTGGCGAGACGGTCCGGCTGCCGGGCGCGCGCCGCTGGACGGTGGCCGACGGCACGGTCACCGAGGATTCCGCACCGCCGGACGAAACGGTCGCCGTGGTCGAGGTCGCGGTGCCGGCCGCGCGGGTCGCCGGCACCGTCGCCCGGTTGCGCGCCGAGGGCCACCAGGTGCTGCGGGTACGCACCGACGCCCGCTCAGCCCCGCCGCCGGCCCGCCCGGGCGGTGACGCCCCGCCGGACGAGCCGGTGGGGGTCGACGGCGACGCGGTCGAGCAGGCTGCGGGGGAGGCCCGATGACCGGCCTGGTCCGGCTGCGACTGGCCGGTTTCCTGCGGACCGGGCGGGCGGTCGCGCCACTGCTCGCCGGCCTCGTCGCGCTCGGCATCCTGTACGGCGGCGGCCGGGCCCAGCCGGCGGAGGCGTACGGCGTCTCCGCCGTGGTGCTCTTCCCGGTGCTCGCCTGGCAGACCAAGATCCTGCTCGACGTCGAGCCGGACGTGCAGCGCCGGCTCGCCCAGGTGACGGTGGGGGTGGCCCGGGAACGGCTGGCCGGGCTGCTCGCCGCCGGTGTGGCGGCCCTGGTCACGGTGGCCGTGGCGCTGGCCTTCCCGTGGTTGGTCGGCGGGGTCACCGGCCCGGTCGACCCGGGGGACCGGTCGGTGCCGGCCGGTGTCGCGCTGGGCCTGTGGGCGCATCTGCTGGTCGTACCCGCCGCGGTGGCCCTCGGCGCGCTGGCCAGCCGGGCGTCCGTGGGCAGCGCCGGGTACGGCGTCGCGGTGCTGGCCCTCGGCGGCGTCGGCGCGGTGGTGCTCGGCCTGACCGGGTCGGTGGCCCCCTGGCTGGCACCGCCGATCATGGCTGCGGCCCGGGCCGCCGCGGGCGACGCCGCCGCGCTCACCCTGCTCGGGCTCACCGCCTGGGCGCTGGCATGGAGTGCCGCGGCGGTCGGCGGTTACCTGTGGCGGCGGCGGGCCCGGAGCTGACCGGCTCCCGGGCGTGGGCGGCGTGGCCCGGCCCACAGGGAGGTGATTTGGCGCTGGTCACCACGGTCGCGTACTCTTCAACCGTCATCCGTGCCTGTCATGGATGAGGAACCACCCAGAGACCGCTGGTCACCGTGCTTCGGCACGGTCGAAGGTCCCGCGACAACGGGCGACCCGCGTAGGGCGGCAAGCGTAACTCGGCAGTGAGCATGGTCCGCCGACCGTGACGATCCGCCGGCCCTCGCCCCGTGCGCCCTGCGCCGGGGCTTTTTCGTTGTCGTGCTGCCTCCGCCCCCGTTCCGGCTCGGCCGGCGGGGACCAGCCTCGAGTAACGAGAGAGGAGGGACATGGCGGACAAGCCGATCCGGGCCGACAAGGCCACGGCCGTCGCAGAGCTGACCGAGAGCTTCCGCAGCGCGGGCGCCACCGTGCTGACCGAGTACCGCGGTCTGACGGTCTCCCAGCTCACCCAGCTGCGGCGCTCGCTCGGCGCCGAGACCAGCTACACGGTCGCGAAGAACACGCTGGCGAAGCGTGCTGCGACGGACGCGGGCATCACCGGCCTCGACGAGCTGTTCACCGGTCCTACCGCGCTGACTTTCGTTTCGGGCGACGTCGTCGAGGCGGCGAAGGGGCTTCGCGACTTCGCGAAGGCCAACCCGAAGCTCGTCATCAAGGGCGGTGTCTTCGAGGGCAAGGCCATTTCCGCGGCCGAGGTCACGAAGCTCGCCGACCTGGAGTCCCGCGAGGTGCTGCTGGCCAAGCTGGCCGGCGCGATGAAGGGCAACCTGAGCAAGGCCGCGGCCCTGTTCCAGGCCCCGCTGTCGAAGACCGCCCGTCTGGCGGCTGCCCTGCAGGACAAGCGCGAGAAGGAGAGCGCCGAGGCGGCCTGAGGCCCTCCCGGCGCACCAGTTCTTACTTAACAGATTCAGGAAAGGACGCCAGACATGGCGAAGCTCAGCACCGACGAGCTGCTCGACGCGTTCAAGGAGATGACGCTGATCGAGCTCTCCGAGTTCGTGAAGCAGTTCGAGACGACCTTCGAGGTCACCGCCGCTGCCCCGGTCGCCGTGGCCGCCGCTGGTGGGGCTCCGGCCGCCGCCGAGGCCGAGCCGGAGAAGGACGAGTTCGACGTCGTCCTCGAGGCTGACGGTGGCAAGAAGATCCAGGTCATCAAGGTCGTGCGTGAGCTGACCGGCCTGGGCCTCAAGGAGGCCAAGGACGCGGTTGAGTCCGCGCCGAAGGCCATCCTGGAGAAGGTCAACAAGGAGACCGCCGAGAAGGCCAAGGCCAAGCTCGAGGGCGAGGGCGCCAAGGTCACCCTCAAGTGACCTGACGCTCCACCAGCGCGTGCCCGGCTCGGTGAGCTGGGACACGATCGCGTCGCGGCGGGCGGCGATCCGACACGGATCGCCGCCCGCCGTGTTGGTGAACGCGGCCACAGCCGTCCTGAGCTGGGCGCCGACGGCCCGGTGGGATGACCCGGAGGAGCGCGGCGGGTCGCCCTTCGGTGGGAAAGACGGGTCGACCCGGATACCGGCCCTTGACGCGGCCCCGGGCTGCCAGGCACGCTGACACCAGCAAGACACCGCGCTTGCGACGGCCACGACGTGGGTAATGACAGCGGCGGCACCATCGGCCGCAGCAACCCGAGCGGCCCAGCGGGAACGTTGCGTTCCGAGCGGCCCGGCAGACCCCGGTTCACGGGGGCCGAGGCGCGTTCCGCAAACGACCTGCGGGGTGGGCTGGACAGCGGTTAGCCTCTCGGCTACACTGCTAGTTTGCGCTGCCTTCCGACTTGACCCCTGCTCGGAAATGTCCGTTTACGGATATTTCTGGTGGGGTCATTGGAGTGCACGCGTACCAGCCGTTCTGCAGCACCGGTCCTCGGAAGGACGCATCTTGGCAGCTTCCCGCCCTGCGAAGACCAGTCGTACGTCGAGCGCTTTCGCGCCCCGCCGAGTTTCATTCGGCAGGATCACCGAACACCTCGAGGTCCCCAACCTCCTCGCCATCCAGAACGAGTCCTTCGACTGGCTCGTCGGCAACGAGGGTTGGCAGGGCCGGTCGGCGGACGACCCGCACGCACGCTCGGGTCTCGCGGAGATCCTCGAAGAGATCAGTCCCATTGAGGACTTCTCCGGCACCATGTCGCTTTCCTTCTCGGCACCGCGCTTCGACGAGGTTAAGGCCTCGATCGAGGAGTGCAAGGAGAAGGACCTGACCTACTGCGCTCCGCTCTTCGTGACCGCGGAGTTCACCAACAACACCACTGGCGAGATCAAGAGCCAGACGGTGTTCATGGGTGACTTCCCGATGATGACGCCCAAGGGCACCTTCGTCATCAACGGCACCGAGCGCGTCGTGGTCAGCCAGCTCGTCCGGTCTCCGGGCGTGTACTTCGACAAGCAGCCGGACAAGACCTCCGACCGCGACCTCTCCAGCGTCAAGGTCATCCCGAGTCGGGGTGCCTGGCTGGAGTTTGACATCGACAAGCGCGACACGGTCGGCGTACGCATCGACCGCAAGCGTCGGCAGGCCGTCACGGTCCTGCTCAAGGCCATCGGATGGTCGGCTGAGCGGATCCGTGAGCGGTTCGGCTGGTCCGAGCTGATGATGACCACGCTCGAGAAGGACCACATCGCCGGCCAGGACGAGGCCCTGCTCGACATCTACCGCAAGCTGCGCCCTGGCGAGCCGCCGACGCGCGAGAACGCCCAGACCCTGCTCGACAACCTCTTCTTCAACCCGAAGAGGTACGACGTCGCCAAGGTCGGGCGCTACAAGTTCAACAAGAAGCTCGAAGTCGACGTGCCGATCACCACGGGCACGCTGACCGAGGACGACATCGTCGCCACCGTGGAGTACCTCTGCCGGCTGCACGCCGGTGAGGAGGGCTACGAGGCCGACGACATCGACCACTTCGGCAACCGGCGCCTGCGCACCGTGGGTGAGCTGATCCAGAACCAGGTTCGGGTCGGCCTCTCCCGCATGGAGCGGGTCGTCCGCGAGCGGATGACCACGCAGGACGTCGAGGCGATCACCCCGCAGACCCTGATCAACATCCGCCCGGTGGTGGCGGCGATCAAGGAGTTCTTCGGGACGTCGCAGCTGTCCCAGTTCATGGACCAGACCAACCCGCTGGCGGGCCTGACCCACCGGCGCCGGCTGAGCGCGCTCGGCCCGGGTGGTCTGTCCCGGGAGCGGGCCGGCTTCGAGGTCCGCGACGTGCACCCGTCCCACTACGGCCGGATGTGCCCGATCGAGACGCCGGAAGGCCCGAACATCGGCCTGATCGGCGCGCTGTCCACCTTCGCCCGGGTCAACCCGTTCGGCTTCATCGAGACGCCGTACCGGAAGGTCATCGAGGGTCGGGTCACCGACCAGATCGACTACCTGACCGCGGACGAGGAGGACCGGTTCGTCAAGGCCCAGGCCAACGCGCCGCTGAAGGCTGACGGCACGTTCGCCGAGGACCGGGTCCTGTGTCGTCGTAAGGGCGGCGAGACCGAGGACGTCGTCCCCGGCGCCGTCGACTACATGGACGTGTCGCCGCGGCAGATGACCTCGGTCGCGACCGCCATGATCCCGTTCCTCGAGCACGACGACGCCAACCGGGCACTGATGGGCGCGAACATGCAGCGCCAGGCGGTGCCGCTGGTCAAGGCCGAGGCGCCGCTGGTGGGCACGGGCATGGAGTACCGGGCCGCGGTCGACGCTGGCGACGTGGTCGTCGCCGAGGTCGGCGGTGTGATCGAGGATCTCTGCGCCGACTACGTCACCATCCACCAGGACGACGGCCACCGCCGGACGTACCTGCTGCACAAGTTCCGCCGCTCCAACGCCGGCTCCTGCGTCAACCAGAAGCCGGTCGTCTTCGAGGGCGACCGCGTCGAGGCCGGTCAGGTCATCGCCGACGGTCCCTGCACCGACGAGGGCGAGATGGCGCTCGGGCGCAACCTGCTCGTGGCGTTCATGTGCTGGGAGGGCCACAACTACGAGGACGCGATCATCCTGTCGCAGCGCCTCGTGCAGCAGGACGTGCTCACCTCGATCCACATCGAGGAGCACGAGGTCGACGCCCGGGACACCAAGCTCGGCCCGGAGGAGATCACCCGCGACATCCCGAACGTCAGCGAGGAAATGCTCGCCGACCTCGACGAGCGCGGCATCATCCGGATCGGCGCCGAGGTCGTCC
This sequence comes from Micromonospora sp. NPDC049301, assembly GCF_040678715.1. Lineage (NCBI taxonomy): Bacteria > Bacillati > Actinomycetota > Actinomycetes > Micromonosporales > Micromonosporaceae > Micromonospora > Micromonospora sp. NPDC049301. The sequence goes on from NZ_JBFAQO010000006.1 coordinate 176,229, forward strand.
CCGGCGACATCCTGGTCGGCAAGGTCACGCCGAAGGGCGAGACCGAGCTGACCCCGGAGGAGCGGCTGCTTCGCGCGATCTTCGGTGAGAAGGCGCGTGAGGTCCGGGACACCTCGCTGAAGGTGCCGCACGGCGAGACCGGCACGGTCATCGGTGTGCGTACCTTCTCCCGCGAGGACGGCGACGAGCTGCCTCCGGGCGTGAACGAGCTGGTCCGGGTGTACGTGGCCCAGAAGCGGAAGATCCAGGACGGCGACAAGCTCGCCGGCCGGCACGGTAACAAGGGCGTCATCTCCAAGATCCTGCCGATCGAGGACATGCCGTTCCTGGAGGACGGCACGCCCGTCGACATCGTGCTCAACCCGCTGGGTGTGCCGAGCCGGATGAACATCGGCCAGGTGCTCGAGACCCACCTCGGCTGGGTCGCCAAGACCGGCTGGAAGGTCGAGGGCGACGACGCCTCCTGGAAGAAGCAGCTGCGTTCGATCGACGCGCACGAGTCCGAGGGGGACACCAACGTGGCCACCCCGGTCTTCGACGGCGCCCGCGAGGAGGAGATCGCCGGTCTGCTCTCGTCGACCCTGCCCAACCGGGACGGCAACCAGCTGATCGGCGCCAGCGGCAAGGCGCAGCTGTTCGACGGTCGCTCCGGCGAACCGCTGCCGGACCCGATCGCGGTCGGCTACATCTACATCCTGAAGCTCAACCACCTGGTCGACGACAAGATCCACGCACGGTCGACCGGTCCGTACTCGATGATCACGCAGCAGCCGCTGGGTGGTAAGGCGCAGTTCGGTGGTCAGCGCTTCGGTGAGATGGAGTGCTGGGCGATGCAGGCGTACGGCGCCGCGTACGCCCTGCAGGAGCTGCTCACGATCAAGTCCGACGACGTCCTCGGCCGGGTGAAGGTCTACGAGGCCATCGTCAAGGGCGAGAACATCCCGGAGCCGGGCATCCCGGAGTCGTTCAAGGTGCTGCTCAAGGAGCTGCAGTCGCTGTGCCTCAACGTTGAGGTGCTGTCCAGCGACGGCGTGGCCCTGGAGATGCGCGAGACCGACGACGAGGTGTTCCGGGCCGCCGAGGAGCTGGGCATCGACCTGTCCCGGCGCGAGCCGAGCTCGGTCGAAGAGGTCTGAGGTGAGCGGTCGGGGGCCGGCCTGCCGGCCCCCGACCTCGCCCGAGTATTAGCAGTACAGACGACGACATAGGGGACATAGTGCTCGACGTCAACTTCTTCGACGAGCTGCGCATTGGTCTCGCCACCGCCGACGACATCCGTCAGTGGTCGCACGGCGAGGTCAAGAAGCCTGAGACGATCAACTACCGCACCCTGAAGCCGGAGAAGGACGGGCTCTTCTGCGAGAAGATCTTCGGTCCACAGCGGGACTGGGAGTGCTACTGCGGTAAGTACAAGCGCGTCCGGTTCAAGGGCATCATCTGTGAGCGCTGCGGCGTCGAGGTGACCCGCTCCAAGGTCCGTCGTGAGCGGATGGGGCACATCGAGCTCGCCGCTCCGGTGACCCACATCTGGTACTTCAAGGGCGTGCCGAGCCGGCTGGGCTACCTGCTGGACCTCGCCCCCAAGGACCTCGAGAAGATCATCTACTTCGCCTCGTACGTCGTGACGAGCGTGGACGCGGAGTCGCGTCACCGTGACCTCTCGACGATCGAGAACGAGATCCTGGCCGAGAAGCGGCAGTCCGAGAACAGCCGCGACTCGGAGATCGAGAAGCGCGCCGCCAAGCTCGAGGCCGACCTGGCCGAGCTGGAGGCCGAGGGCGCCAAGGCGGACGTCCGGCGCAAGGTCAAGGAGGGCGGAGAGCGCGAGATGCGCCAGATCCGCGACCGGGCCCAGCGCGAGATCGACCGCCTGGACGAGGTGCTGGACACCTTCCGCAAGCTGGAGCCGAAGCAGCTGGTCACCGACGAGCTGCTCTACCGCGAGCTGCGCGACCGGTTCGGTGAGTACTTCACCGGTTCCATGGGCGCCGAGGCCATCAAGGCTCTGGTCCAGAACATGGACCTCGACGCCGAGGCCGAGAGCCTGCGGGAGACCATCCGGTCCGGCAAGGGCCAGCGGAAGATCCGGGCGCTCAAGCGGCTCAAGGTCGTGGCGGCGTTCCTGAACACCCGCAACTCGCCGCTCGGCATGGTGCTGGACTGCGTCCCGGTCATCCCGCCGGACCTGCGTCCGATGGTGCAGCTCGACGGTGGCCGTTTCGCCACCTCCGACCTGAACGACCTGTACCGCCGCGTGATCAACCGGAACAACCGCCTCAAGCGACTGATCGACCTCGGCGCGCCCGAGATCATCGTCAACAACGAGAAGCGGATGCTCCAGGAGGCCGTCGACGCGCTGTTCGACAACGGCCGCCGCGGCCGGCCGGTCACCGGTCCGGGCAACCGCCCGCTCAAGTCGCTGTCCGACATGCTCAAGGGCAAGCAGGGCCGGTTCCGGCAGAACCTGCTGGGCAAGCGCGTCGACTACTCCGGCCGTTCGGTCATCGTGGTCGGCCCGAAGCTCAAGCTGCACCAGTGCGGCCTGCCCAAGCAGATGGCGCTGGAGCTGTTCAAGCCGTTCGTGATGAAGCGGCTGGTCGACCTCAACCACGCACAGAACATCAAGTCCGCCAAGCGGATGGTCGAGCGGCAGCGCCCGGTCGTGTGGGACGTGCTGGAAGAGGTCATCGGCGAGCACCCGGTGCTGCTCAACCGGGCGCCGACCCTGCACCGCCTGGGCATCCAGGCCTTCGAGCCGCAGCTGGTCGAGGGCAAGGCGATCCAGATCCACCCGCTGGTCTGCACCGCGTTCAACGCGGACTTCGACGGTGACCAGATGGCGGTGCACGTGCCGCTGTCCGCCGAGGCCCAGGCCGAGGCGCGGATCCTGATGCTGTCGTCGAACAACATCCTCAAGCCGGCCGACGGCAAGCCGGTCACCATGCCCACCCAGGACATGGTCATCGGCCTCTACCACCTCACCCACCTCACCCCCGGTGAGAAGGGCGAGGGCCGGGCGTTCAGCTCGGACGCCGAGGCGCGGATGGCGTTCGACAACGGCGAGCTGCACCTGCAGGCGCCGGTGCGGATCCGGCTGCGCGACGTGATCGGTGTCGACAACGGCGCCGGCGCCGAGGCGTGGACCGCCCCGGAGGGCTGGGTCGAGGGTGACCCGCTGACCGTGGAGACCACCCTGGGCCGGGTGCTGTTCAACGAGACGCTGCCGCAGGGCTACCGCTTCGTGAACTACGAGATCCGCAAGGGTCAGCTCTCCGCGATCGTCAACGACCTCGCCGAGCGCTTCCCCAAGGTGGCGCTGGCCGCCACCCTGGACGGGCTCAAGGAGGCCGGTTTCCACTGGGCCACCTGGTCCGGCGTCACGATCGGCATGGAGGACGTCATCGCTCCTCCGCGCAAGGCGGAGATCCTGGCGAAGTACGAGAAGGAAGCCGACCGGATCGACAAGCAGTACCAGCGTGGTCTGATGACCGCCGAGGAGCGTCGCGGCGAGCTCATCGAGATCTGGACCAAGGCGACCAACGAGGTCGCCAAGGAGATGGACACCGCGCTGCCGCAGGAGAACCCACTGTGGAAGATGATCAACTCGGGTGCCCGCGGTAACCTGCTCCAGCTCCGGCAGATCGCGGCGATCCGTGGTCTGGTGGCCAACCCGAAGGGTGAGATCATCCCGCGGCCGATCAAGGCCAGCTACCGGGAGGGTCTGTCCGTGCTGGAGTACTTCATCTCCACGCACGGTGCCCGTAAGGGTCTCGCCGACACCGCGCTGCGGACCGCCGACTCGGGTTACCTGACCCGTCGTCTGGTGGACGTCTCGCAGGACGTGATCATCCGCGAGGAGGACTGCGGCACCGACCGGGCGATCCCGATGCAGATCGGCGAGCGCCTGGAGGACGGCAGGCTGGTCGTGCACGAGCACGCCGAGACCAGCGTGCACGCCCGTACCCTGGCCGACGACATCAAGGGGCCGGACGGCACCGTCGTCGCCGAGCGGGGTCAGGACATCAACTCCATCGGGGTCGACAAGATCGTCGCCGCTGGCGTGGAGACGGTCCGGGTGCGCAGCGTGCTCACCTGCGAGTCGAAGCTGGGTGTCTGCGGTGCCTGCTACGGGCGCTCGCTGCCGACCGGCAAGACCGTGGACGTCGGCGAGGCGGTCGGCATCATCGCCGCCCAGTCGATCGGTGAGCCGGGTACGCAGCTGACGATGCGTACCTTCCACACCGGTGGTGTCGCGGGTGAGGACATCACCCAGGGTCTGCCGCGTGTCCAGGAAATCTTCGAGGCCCGGGTCCCGAAGGGTAAGGCGCCCATCGCCGACACCCCGGGCCGGATCCGGATCGAGGACGGCGAGCGCTCGCGGAAGATCATCGTGGTGCCGGACGACGGCAGCGACGAGATCGTCTACGACAAGATCTCCAAGCGGGTCCGGCTGCGGACCCACGACGGCGGTCACGTCGAGGTCGGCGAGAAGCTCACCGAGGGCACCATCGACCCGCACGAGCTGCTGCGCATCCTCGGTCCGCGCGCGGTCCAGGTCCACCTGACCCAGGAGGTCCAGGAGGTCTACCGCTCGCAGGGCGTGCTCATCCACGACAAGCACATCGAGATCATCATCCGCCAGATGCTCAAGCGGGTGACGGTCATCGACTCCGGCTCGACCGAGTTCCTGCCGGGTGTGCTGGTCGACCGGGCGCTGTTCGAGTCGGAGAACCGCCGGCTCGTCTCGGAGGGCGGCGAGCCCGCCGCCGGTCGTCCGGTGCTGATGGGTATCACCAAGGCCTCGCTGGCCACCGACTCCTGGCTCTCGGCGGCCTCCTTCCAGGAGACCACCCGGGTGCTGACCGACGCTGCGATCAACTCGCGCAGCGACTCGCTGGTCGGCCTCAAGGAGAACGTGATCATCGGAAAGCTCATCCCGGCTGGTACCGGCATCAGCAAGTACCGCAACGTCCGGGTGGAGCCGACCGAGGAGGCCAAGGCCAAGGTCTACTCGATGACCGGGTACCCGGAGACCGACTACGGCTTCGGGCCGGCCAGCGGGCAGGCTGTGCCGCTGGACGACTTCGACTTCGGGTCGTACCGCTAAGCACCAACCACGACGAGGCCCCCGGCGGATGCCGGGGGCCTCGTCGTGTCCGGAGTGACCCGGCCGGGGACCGGGTTCGGCATGATGGGGGCATGACGACCGCACCCGGGCAGGTGCCCGTGGCGCAGCAGGGCCTGCGTCACCCGCTCGATCCCGACCCGGTCCGCGCCACCAAGGCGCGGGCGGTCTTCGCGCTGGGGCTGCTCGGCCTGCTGACCGGCCTGTTCATCGGCGGGGTGGTGCCCGCCACGGTGGCACTCCAGCTGGCCCGGCAGGCACGCCGAGAGGCGTACGCCTCGGGGGGTTTCCTGACCGGCGGCGCCTGGCTGCGGCGGGGGGAGCAGCTGGCCTGGGGTGGCCTGGTGCTGGTCGCGGTGAGCGTGGTGGTCGTGGTGGTGATCGGGGTGGTGCGGTTGGCCGGCACGCCGTTCGGCCACGACTACCCGGCGAACATGGACTGAGCCGGCCCGCGGCCGCGCCCGGCGGGGGCGGCTGTGTCCCCGGCGGTAGCCTGGCCGGTGTCCGCCGCGCGGCGGCGGCGGCCCTGTCGACAGGAGGACCTCGTGACGGAACCGGCGCGGCCCCCGGCGGACGATCCGGCCGGGCACCCTGGCGCGCCGGACCCGGCCCCGGGCCCGTCCGAGCCGAGCGGCTGGGAGCGACCCGACCCGAGCGGGCAGCCCGACGCACCCGCGGCCGCCCCTCACCCGAGCGGGCAGCCCGACGCACCCGCGGCCGACCCCGACCCGGGTACGCCGCCGGCGTCTTCGCCCGCCTGGGGCACCCCGCTCGCGGCCACGCCCGGTTGGGGCGCGCCGCCGCCATCCTCCGGTTGGGGCGCACCGGCGGCCGGCTGGGGTGCGGCCACCCCACCCGGGTCCGGTCAGCCGTACCCGGCGTCCTCCGGGGCGCCGAGCCCGTCGCCGCACGGCTGGGGTCAGCCGTCGTCCGGTCCGGCGGGCGGGCAGGGTGCGCCGGCGGGCTGGGGACAGCCGGTGCCGGGCCATCCTCCGACCTGGGGTACCGCGTCGGGTCGGCCGGTGCCGCCGCCCACCGACGACGAGCGTCGCCCGCCGAAGCGGGTCGAGGCGGTGCCCGGCACCCCGTTCGGTGTGGTCTACCTGGACGTGCCCCCGGTCACCTCCGGGCTGGCCATCGGGGCGCTGGTGGCCGGGATCGCGTCGATCCTGGTCTCGCTGCTGGTGATCTGCTTCGGGGTGGTCGGCGCGAACAACGGTGGGGTCTGGGCGTCCGGGGCGTTCACCGTGCTCGGCGTGCTGGCCGGGGCCGCGGCGACCGTCGCCGGCCTGCTCGGTCAGCGGCAGATCCGCCGGCCGGCCGGACCGCCCGCGGTCCGCTTCACCGGCCGGGGGTTGGCGATCGCCGGGATCAGCTGCGGGGCGGCGGGGGCGCTGCTGAGCCTGCTCGGCCTCGGCCTGGCGCTGGTGATCTCCCTGGCGTGAGGCCGGTCACGACCGGATCCCGCCCGCGACCCGGGCCGCGCACCTGGTCCGCGGTGCCGGCCCCGGGGCCGACGGGTGGTCCGCCGGAGAAGCCGGTACACTTGTGTCTGTAGGTGCCCATCGCGGGCGACGGGGCAGGGCGAGATCCGGCCGGCAGGTGTGAGACGGTCGCCGGGCCATTCCGTTTTGACCTGGGCGGCTGTGGTAGGTACTCTTTCCCCTTGTGCCCGGGCCTGCCCGGGCAACTCGTGCGTGCGCTGGATCCGGAGTACGGACGGCGGCACGACAAGCCAAAGATCCGGGGCGGGGCGACCCGCGTGCCGGTGACAGAACCCGGTACGTCCGCGCAAGCGTCCGCACCGGGACCGTGAGCTGGGCGACACGCCCGACCGCGGGTGCCGGGACCTCCGCAAGGTGGCCCTGGTCGGAATGTAGGAGAGCCGGTCATCAGGCCGGCTAACGAGCAGACGGCGCGGCCGCAACACTGCGGCCGAAGGGAGCGGAGAAACCCGGTGCCCACGATCCAGCAGCTGGTCCGAAAGGGCCGCCAGGCGAAGACGAGCAAGACCAAGACCCCGGCGCTGAAGGGTTCCCCTCAGCGGCGCGGCGTGTGCACCCGCGTGTACACCACCACCCCCAAGAAGCCGAACTCGGCGCTGCGCAAGGTCGCTCGTGTGAAGCTCAGCAGCCAGATCGAGGTGACCGCCTACATCCCGGGCGTCGGTCACAACCTGCAGGAGCACTCGATCGTGCTCGTTCGCGGCGGCCGGGTGAAGGACCTCCCCGGCGTGCGTTACAAGATCGTTCGCGGCTCGCTGGACACCCAGGGTGTCCGCAACCGCAAGCAGGCGCGCAGCCGTTACGGCGCGAAGAAGGAGAAGAGCTGACATGCCGCGTAAGGGACCCGCTCCGCGGCGGCCGCTGGTCGCTGACCCGGTGTACAACTCGCCGCTGGTCACCCAGCTGGTGAACAAGATCCTGCTGCGCGGCAAGCGTCAGCTCGCCGAGTCGATCGTGTACGCGGCCCTCGAGGGCTGCCGCGAGAAGTCCGGCACCGACCCGGTCGTCACCCTCAAGCGGGCGATGGACAACGTCAAGCCGACCCTCGAGGTGCGTAGCCGTCGTGTCGGTGGCGCCACCTACCAGGTTCCGGTCGAGGTCCGCCCCACCCGGGCGACCACGCTGGGTCTGCGCTGGCTGGTCACGTACTCCCGCGCCCGGCGCGAGAAGACCATGGTCGAGCGGCTGATGAACGAGCTGCTGGACGCGAGCAACGGCCTCGGTGCCGCCGTCAAGCGGCGCGAGGACACGCACAAGATGGCCGAGTCCAACAAGGCCTTCGCGCACTACCGCTGGTAACACCCTGGTTCCGGCGCCCTCGGGCGCCGGAACCGCCACCAGTTGAGTCGAGACGACGATAAGTAGGGATTGAAGTGGCCGCCGCAGACGCGCTCGCCAACGTACGCAACATCGGCATCATGGCGCACATCGATGCCGGTAAGACCACGACCACCGAGCGGATCCTGTTCTACACCGGCATCACGTACAAGATCGGTGAGGTCCACGAGGGCGCTGCCGTCATGGACTGGATGGAGCAGGAGCAGGAGCGTGGTATCACCATCACCTCCGCTGCCACCAAGTGTGAGTGGAAGGGCCACACGATCCAGATCATCGACACGCCTGGCCACGTCGACTTCACGGTCGAGGTCGAGCGGTCGCTGCGGGTGCTGGATGGTGCGGTCGCGGTCTACGACGGTGTCGCCGGCGTTGAGCCGCAGACGGAGAACGTCTGGCGGCAGGCCGACAAGTACAACGTCCCGCGGATGTGCTTCGTCAACAAGCTCGACCGGACCGGCGCCGACTTCTTCCGCTGCGTGCAGATGATGATCGACCGGCTCAACGCCACCCCCCTGGTGCTCCAGATCCCGATCGGGCTCGAGGGCGACCACATCGGTGTCGTCGACCTGATCGGCATGCGCGCGCTCACCTGGCGTGGGGAGACCCAGAAGGGTGACGACTACGCGATCGAGGAGATCCCGGCCGACCTGGCCGACTCCGCGGCCGAGTGGCGCGAGAAGCTGATGGAGACCCTGGCCGACGTCGACGACGCGGTGATGGAGAAGTACCTGGAAGGCGAGGAGGTCTCCGTCGAGGAGATCAAGGCCGCCATCCGGCGCGCCACCATCGCCGGCAAGGCCAACCCGGTGCTCTGCGGCTCGGCGTTCAAGAACAAGGGCGTCCAGCCGATGCTCGACGCCGTGGTCGACTTCCTGCCGTCGCCGCTGGACGTTCCGGCGATCGAGGGTACGGCCACCGACGGCGAGACTCCGCTGCTGCGGAAGCCCTCCAAGTCGGAGCCGTTCTCCGGCCTGGCCTTCAAGATCCAGACCGACAAGCACCTTGGCAAGCTCACCTACGTCCGGGTCTACTCCGGCGTGGTCGAGACCGGCACCCAGGTGGTCAACTCCACCAAGGACCGCAAGGAGCGCATCGGCAAGATCTACCAGATGCACGCCAACAAGCGGGAAGAGCGCGGCTCGGCCCAGGCTGGCGACATCATCGCGGTGCAGGGTCTCAAGCAGACCACCACCGGTGACACGCTGTCCGACCCGGCGAACCCGGTCATCCTCGAGTCGATGACCTTCCCGGAGCCGGTCATCGAGGTTGCCATCGAGCCGAAGACCAAGGCCGACCAGGAGAAGCTCAGCACCGCCATCCAGCGGCTGGCCGAGGAGGACCCCACCTTCCGCGTCAAGCTGGACGAGGAGACCGGTCAGACGGTCATCTCCGGCATGGGTGAGCTGCACCTGGACATCCTGGTCGACCGGATGCGCCGCGAGTTCAACGTCGAGGCGAACATCGGTAAGCCGCAGGTGGCGTACCGCGAGACCATCCGCCGCAAGGTGGACAAGGTCGAGTACACGCACAAGAAGCAGACCGGTGGTTCCGGCCAGTACGCCCGCGTCATCGTGAGCGTCGAGCCGCTGCCCCTGGACAACGACTCGCCGACCTACGAGTTCGCCAACGCCGTCAGTGGTGGCCGCATCCCCCGGGAGTTCATCCCGTCGGTGGACGCGGGCGCGCAGGACGCCATGCAGTACGGCATCCTCGCCGGCTTCCCGCTGGTCGGTGTCAAGCTGACCCTGCTGGACGGCCAGTACCACGAGGTCGACTCGTCGGAAATGGCATTCAAGATCGCCGGCTCGATGGTGATGAAGGACGCGGCCCGCAAGGCCGACCCGGCGTTGCTCGAGCCGATGATGGCCGTTGAGGTCACCACTCCTGAGGAGAACATGGGTGACGTCATCGGCGACCTCAACTCCCGCCGCGGCCTGATCCAGGCGATGGAGGAGCGCAGTGGCGCCCGCATCGTCAAGGCTCTGGTGCCGTTGTCGGAGATGTTCGGCTACGTCGGCGACCTGCGGTCGAAGACCCAGGGCCGGGCTAGCTACAGCATGCAGTTCGACTCCTACGCCGAGGTTCCGCAGAGCGTCGCGAAGGAGATCATCGCCAAGGCAACGGGCGAGTAACGTCCCCGAGCAGGTGATTCGTGGTCGGTCGCGGGAGGGTTCACCCGCCCGCGGCCACCACGATCGGGTTGCGTGAGACCGGGCCTGTAGGCTTCATCGCCGCAGAACCCACAAAAGCTCTCCGGCCGTCAGGCCGGAAAGGCTGTCGACAGAGTCCTAAGCGCCGACCGGCGCGCCGGGCGTACGAACCAAGAAGTCCACAGGAGGACACCAGTGGCGAAGGCGAAGTTCGAGCGGACTAAGCCGCACGTCAACATCGGCACCATTGGTCACATCGACCACGGTAAGACGACGCTGACGGCGGCCATCACCAAGGTCCTGCACGACCAGTTCCCGGACCTGAACCCGTACACGCCGTTCGACGAGATCGACAAGGCGCCGGAGGAGAAGGCCCGCGGCATCACGATCTCGATCGCGCACGTCGAGTACCAGACCGAGGCGCGGCACTACGCGCACGTCGACTGCCCCGGCCACGCGGACTACATCAAGAACATGATCACCGGTGCCGCGCAGATGGACGGCGCGATCCTGGTGGTCGCGGCGACCGACGGCCCGATGCCGCAGACCCGCGAGCACGTGCTGCTGGCCCGTCAGGTTGGCGTGCCGTACATCGTCGTGGCGCTCAACAAGAGCGACATGGTCGACGACGAGGAGCTCCTGGAGCTCGTCGAGCTCGAGGTCCGCGAGCTGCTCTCCTCGCAGGAGTACCCGGGTGACGACCTGCCGGTCGTCCGGGTCTCGGCGCTGAAGGCCCTCGAGGGTGACCCCGAGTGGACCGGCAAGCTCATGGACCTGATGACCGCGGTCGACACCGCGATCCCGCAGCCGGAGCGCGAGACCGAGAAGCCGTTCCTCATGCCGATCGAGGACGTCTTCACGATCACCGGTCGTGGCACCGTCGTCACCGGTCGCGCCGAGCGCGGCATCCTCAAGCCGAACGAGGAGGTGGAGATCGTCGGTATCCGCGAGAAGTCGCAGAAGACGGTCTGCACCGGCATCGAGATGTTCCGCAAGCTGCTCGACGAGGCCCGCGCGGGCGAGAACGTCGGTCTGCTGCTGCGTGGCATCAAGCGCGAGGACGTCGAGCGCGGCATGGTGGTCGTCAAGCCGGGCACCACGACCCCGCACACGGAGTTCGAGGCGACCGTCTACATCCTCTCCAAGGAGGAGGGCGGCCGGCACACCCCGTTCTTCCAGAACTACCGTCCGCAGTTCTACTTCCGGACCACGGACGTCACCGGTGTCGTCACGCTCCCCGAGGGCACCGAGATGGTCATGCCGGGTGACAACACCACCATGACGGTGAAGCTGATCCAGCCCATCGCCATGGAGGAGAACCTCAAGTTCGCGATCCGCGAGGGTGGCCGCACCGTCGGCGCCGGGTTCGTCACCAAGATCATCAAGTGAACTAGGTAACCCCGATTAGACCCGCCGCCGGTCGTGCGGCATACTAGTCAGGTTGCGTAACGACAGTTCGTCGCCTGTGTTCGGCTTTCGCTGAACCTCCGGGTGACAGGACAGTCGAGCGTGGGGTGGTTGGCGGCTCGCCGCCAACCACCCTCGCACGGCGTTCAGGTCGCGGTAGTGCGATCGGCGCCTTGACCCACCGCGCGGTCAGCACCGCTCTGGAGTCCCAGGGCGGAGCCCGGCCCGAGGGCGCGACACGCCCGACCGCGGGGGTCGGCGAAGTGGGCCTGTACCAGCCGGTACAGGCGCCCGCAACACAGCGGCATCGAGAGAAGGAACAGAAGCCACCATGGCGGGACAGAAGATCCGCATCCGGCTCAAGGCCTATGACCACGAGGTCGTCGACTCCTCGGCTCGGAAGATCGTCGAGACGGTGACGCGCACCGGGGCGCAGGTCGCGGGCCCGGTGCCGCTGCCCACGGAGATCAACCGTTTCTGCGTTATCCGCTCGCCGCACAAGTACAAGGACTCGCGCGAGCACTTCGAGATGCGCACGCACAAGCGGCTGATCGACATCATCGACCCGACCCCGAAGACGGTCGACTCGCTCATGCGCCTCGACCTGCCGGCTGGCGTCGACATCGAGATCAAGCTGTAGGGACCGGACAAATGGACAGGCAAGTCAAGGGGATCCTGGGCGCCAAGCTCGGCATGACCCAGGTCTGGGACAACAACCGTGTTGTTCCCGTGACCGTGGTCGAGGCCGGCCCGTGCGTCATCAGTCAGGTTCGTAGCGCCGAGAAGGACGGTTACTCCGCGGTCCAGCTGGCGTACGGCATCATCGACCCGCGCAAGGTCAAGAAGCCGATCAGCGGGCACTACGCGAAGGCGGACGTGGCGCCGCGCCGGCACATCGTCGAGCTGCGCACCACGGACGCGGGAGAGTACTCGCTCGGCCAGGAGGTCACGGTCGAGGAGTTCCCGCCCGGCGTCACGATCGACGTCACCGGCAAGACCAAGGGCAAGGGCTACGCCGGCCCGATGAAGCGGCACGGCTTCCACGGTCTGCGCGCCAGCCACGGTGTCGAGCGCAAGCACCGCTCGCCCGGCTCCATCGGCGCCTGCGCCACTCCGGGTCGTGTCTTCAAGGGCACCCGGATGGCCGGCCGGATGGGTGGCGTGCGGTACACCGTGCAGAACCTCACCGTCCAGGCGGTCGACACCGAGAACAACCTCCTGCTCGTCCGTGGTGCCATTCCTGGTCCCAAGGGCGCGCTGGTTCTGGTCCGTACCGCGGCCAAGAGCAAGGTGAAGAAGGGCGGTGCGGCCAAGTGACCACCGTTGACGTGCGCACCGTCGAAGGCAGCACCAGCGGCTCCGTCGAGCTGCCGGCTGACATCTTCGACGTGCAGGCCAACGTCGCGCTGATGCACCAGGTCGTGGTGGCCCAGCTCGCGGCGGCCCGACAGGGCACGCACAAGACCAAGACCCGCGGCGAGGTCGCCGGCGGCGGCAAGAAGCCGTACAAGCAGAAGGGCACCGGTCGCGCCCGGCAGGGCTCGATCCGCGCGCCGCAGTTCGCCGGCGGTGGCGTGGTGCACGGTCCCGTGCCGCGCGACTACAGCCAGCGGACCCCGAAGAAGATGAAGGCCGCCGCGCTGCGCGGTGCCCTCTCCGACCGGGCCCGCGCCGGGCAGGTGCACGTCGTCGAGGCGTTCGTCTCGGGCGAGAAGCCGTCGACCAAGGCGGCTCTGGCCACGCTGACCAAGCTCACCGAGGCCCGTCGGGTCCTGGTCGTGCTGAGCAGCACCGACGAGCTGAACTGGGTGTCGCTGCGCAATGAGCCGCGGGTGCACCTGATCGAGTCCGGCCAGCTGAACACGTACGACGTGCTGGTGGCCGACGACGTGGTCTTCACCAAGGACGCCCTGGACGAGTTCCTGGGCGTGCCCGCCGAGACCACCGAGGAGGGTGGCAAGTGAGCACGATCGCCGACCCGCGCGACATCATCGTGGCGCCGGTCGTCTCGGAGAAGAGCTACAGCGAGCTGAACCGGAACTGGTACACCTTCCTGGTGCACCCGGACGCGAACAAGACCGAGATCAAGATCGCTATCCAGCAGATCTTCAACGTCCGCGTCCTGACGGTGAACACGCTCAACCGCCAGGGTAAGCGCAAGCGCACCAAGACCGGCTTCGGTCAGCGCAAGGCGACCAAGCGGGCGATCGTGAAGCTGGCTGACGGTGACCGCATCGAGGCCTTCGGCGGCCCGGTCAGCTGAGGGGTGTAGACAATGGCTATCCGTAAGTACAAGCCGACGACGCCGGGCCGACGTGGCTCCAGTGTCGCCGACTTCGCCGAGATCACCCGGTCCACGCCGGAGAAGTCGCTGCTGGCTCCGCTGCCGAAGAAGGGCGGGCGTAACGCCCACGGCCGGATCACCACGCGGCACCACGGTGGCGGTCACAAGCGCCAGTACCGTCTGATCGACTTCAAGCGGGTCGACAAGGACGGCGTGCCGGCGAAGGTCGCTCACATCGAGTACGACCCGAACCGCACGGCGCGCATCGCGCTGCTGCACTACGCCGACGGCGAGAAGCGGTACATCATCGCGCCGAAGGACCTGAAGCAGGGCGACCGCGTCGAGTCCGGCCCGGGCGCCGACATCAAGCCGGGTAACAACCTGCCGCTGCGCAACATCCCGGTCGGTACCACGATCCACAACGTGGAGCTGCGTCCGGGTGGCGGGGCCAAGCTGGCCCGTTCCGCCGGCGTCGGCATCCAGCTGCTCGGCCGTGAGGGCGCGTACGCGACCCTGCGTATGCCGTCCGGCGAGATCCGGCGGGTGGACGTGCGCTGCCGCGCCAGCGTCGGCGAGATCGGCAACGCCGACCAGTCGAACATCAACTGGGGTAAGGCCGGCCGTATGCGGTGGAAGGGCAAGCGCCCGACCGTCCGTGGTGTCGCCATGAACCCGGTCGACCACCCGCACGGTGGTGGTGAGGGTAAGACCTCCGGTGGTCGCCACCCGGTCAACCCGCAGGGTAAGCCCGAGGGCCGCACCCGCCGTAAGGGCCAGCCGAGTGACCGGCTGATCGTCCGCCGTCGCTACGCCACGCGTAAGCGCGGCTGAGGGAGATAAGACATGCCTCGCAGCCTGAAGAAGGGCCCGTTCGTAGACGACCACCTGCTCAAGAAGGTGGAAGTTCAGAACGACAAGGGCTCCAAGAACGTGATCAAGACCTGGTCGCGGCGCTCGACGATCATCCCCGAGATGCTGGGGCACACGATCGCCGTGCACGACGGACGCAAGCACGTCCCGGTGTTCGTGACCGAGGCGATGGTCGGGCACAAGCTCGGCGAGTTCGCGCTGACCCGCACGTTCAAGGGTCACGAGAAGGACGACCGGAAGAGCCGTCGGCGCTGACGCCGCGGGCATACGGATAGAGGGAACAAGGGGTTACAGCGATGCCAGGAAAGGGCGACGCTCCGGTGCTTCCGGGCGCGCGGGCGGTTGCGCGGCACGTGCGCATCTCGCCGATGAAGGCGCGCCGGGTGGTCAACCTCGTCCGCGGCCTGCCCGCGAAGGAGGCGCTCACGGTGCTGCAGTTCGCGCCGCAGGCTGCGAGCGAGCAGGTGTACAAGGTGCTCGCTAGCGCGATCGCCAACGCGGAGAACAACGAGCGGCTGGACCCCGACGCGCTGCTCGTCAGCGAGGCGTTCGTGGACGAGGGCCCGACGATGAAGCGGTTCCAGCCGCGGGCGCAGGGCCGGGCCTACCGGATCCGCAAGCGCACCTGCCACATCACCGTGGCGGTCGAGGCGGTCGCGCCGGCAGCGCCGAGGAAGGCCGCGGCGAAGAAGGCCGCCCCGGCCACGCAGGCCGCACCGGCCGAAGCGCAGAGCAAGACGGAGGACGCCGAGTAATGGGTCAGAAGGTTCACCCCACTGGGTTCCGGCTCGGCATCTCGACCGACTGGAAGTCCCGCTGGTTCGCGGACAAGCTCTACAAGGACTACATCGGCGAGGATGTCAAGATCCGCCGCATGATGTCCAAGGGCCTCGAGCGTGCCGGCATCTCCAAGGTCGACATCGAGCGCACCCGCGACCGGGTCCGCGTGGACATCCACACCGCCCGGCCGGGCATCGTCATCGGCCGTAAGGGTGCGGAGGCCGACCGGATCCGCGGCGAGCTCGAGAAGCTCACCGGCAAGCAGGTGCAGCTGAACATCATCGAGGTGAAGAACCCCGAGTCGGACGCACAGCTCGTCGCGCAGGGCGTGGCCGAGCAGCTGTCGAGCCGGGTCAGCTTCCGTCGGGCGATGCGCAAGGCCATGCAGTCGGCCATGAAGAACCCGGTCTGCAAGGGCATCCGCGTGCAGGTCTCGGGTCGTCTCGGCGGCGCCGAGATGAGCCGGACCGAGTTCTACCGTGAGGGCCGGGTTCCGCTGCACACGCTGCGGGCCAACATCGAGTACGGCTTCTTCGAGGCCCGTACCACGTTCGGTCGGATCGGCGTGAAGGTCTGGATCTACAAGGGCGACGCCGTCCCGGGCCGGGAGGCTCCGGCCGAGGCCGGTCCGTCCCGCCCGCGTCGTGGTGAGCGCGGCGACCGTCCCGAGCGTCCGCGCCGTGGCCGGTCGGGTTCGTCCGGCACGACGGCTGGTGGCACCGAGGCTGGCCGTGCTGCTGCGACCACCATCGCGCAGCAGGCCGAGACGCCGAGTGGCGAGCCGGTGGACAGCGCTGCTGTCGCCGCCGCGGCCGCTCCGGCAGAAACGCAGCAGGAGGGCTGACAGATGCTGATGCCGCGCAAGCCCCCGAAGGGCTTCCGCAAGCCGCACCACCCGGACCGCAGTGGCGCGTCCAAGGGTGGTAACCGGGTGGTGTTCGGCGAGTTCGGGATCCAGGCTCTCGAGCCGGCGTACGTGACCAACCGCCAGATCGAGTCGGCGCGTATCGCGATGACCCGTCACATCAAGCGTGGCGGCAAGGTCTGGATCACGATCTTCCCGGACCAGGCCCTCACCAAGAAGCCGGCCGAAACCCGGATGGGTTCCGGTAAGGGTTCGCCCGAGTGGTGGGTCGCCAACGTCAAGCCGGGGCGGGTTCTCTTCGAGATGTCCTTCCCCAACGAGCAGATTGCGCGAGAGGCGATGCGTCGCGCGATCCACAAGCTCCCGATGAAGTGCCGCATTGTTACGCGCGAAGTGGGTGAATCCTGATGGCAGCGGGCGTTAAGGCGACCGAGCTGCGTGAGCTCTCCGAGGAGGAGCTGGTCACGAAGCTGCGGGAGGCCAAGGCGGAGCTGTTCAACCTCCGCGTGCAGGCCGCAACCGGGCAGCTGGACAACAACCGGCGGCTGCAGGTCATCCGTCGGGAGATCGCCCGGATCTACACGATCATGCGCGAGCGCGAGCTGGGGCTCTCGGCCGCGCCGACTGAGGTGACTGCATCATGACCGAGAACACCACCGCCGACGCGCGGGCCCGCCGTAAGGTTCGTGAGGGCCTGGTGGTCAGCGACAAGATGGACAAGACCGTCGTGGTCGAGGTCGAGGACCGGGTTCGGCACGCGCTGTACGGCAAGATCATGCGTCGTACCAGCAAGCTGAAGGTGCACGACGAGCAGAACGCCGCCGGCACCGGCGACCGGGTCCTGATCATGGAGACCCGGCCGCTGAGCGCCACCAAGCGTTGGCGGATCGTGGAGATCCTGGAAAAGGCCAAGTAGCGAAGGCTCGAGCTCGCCCGGCGTTGCGTCGGGCGTTGGTTCCGCCAGGCTCCGGCCGCCACGGCGGCCGGAGAACCGGCAGACATAGGAGATAGACGTGATTCAGCAGGAGTCGCGACTGCGCGTCGCCGACAACACGGGTGCTCGGGAGATCCTGTGCATCCGGGTTCTCGGTGGCTCCGGTCGGCGCTACGCGAGCATCGGCGACGTCATCGTGGCCACCGTCAAGGACGCGATCCCGGGTGCCGGTGTCAAGAAGGGCGACGTCGTCAAGGCGGTCATCGTCCGCACCGCCAAGGAGAAGCGGCGGCCGGACGGCTCGTACATCCGCTTCGACGAGAACGCCGCCGTCATCATCAAGGACGGCGGGGACCCGCGCGGTACCCGCATCTTCGGCCCGGTGGGCCGGGAGCTGCGGGACAAGCGGTTCATGAAGATCATTTCCCTCGCGCCGGAGGTGTTGTGACCGTGAAGGTCAAGAAGGGCGACACGGTCGTCGTCATCGCCGGCAAGGACAAGGGTGCCAAGGGCAAGGTCATTGCGGCCTACCCGCGGCAGGACAAGGTCCTGGTCGAGGGCGTGAACCGGGTCAAGAAGCACACCCGCATCAGCACCACCCAGCGTGGCGCCAAGACCGGCGGCATCGTCACCCAGGAGGCCCCGATCCACGTCTCGAACGTGCAGGTCCTGGACTCCGACGGCAAGCCGACCCGCGTCGGTTACCGGATCGACGACAACGGCCAGAAGGTCCGCATCGCGCGTAGCACCGGTAAGGACCTGTGATGACCACGGCTACCGAAAAGACCATGCCGCGCCTCAAGGAGCGGTACCGCAACGAGATCGTGGCCCAGCTGCGTGAGCAGCACAGCTACGGCAACCCCATGCAGGTGCCGCGGCTGGTCAAGATCGTCGTCAACATGGGTGTCGGCGAGGCTGCTCGCGACGCCAAGCTGATCGATGGCGCGGTCCGCGACCTCGCCACGATCACCGGCCAGAAGCCGCAGGTGCGGCGGGCGACCAAGTCCATCGCGCAGTTCAAGCTCCGCGAGGGCATGCCGATCGGCGCGAAGGTCACCCTTCGCGGTGACCGGATGTGGGAGTTCCTGGACCGGCTGCTGTCCATCGCGCTGCCGCGTATCCGCGACTTCCGCGGTCTGGACGGGCGCAAGCTCGACGGGCACGGCAACTACACGTTCGGTCTGACCGAACAGTCGGTGTTCCACGAGATCGACCAGGACCGGATCGATCGCCAGCGGGGCATGGACATCACGGTGGTCACCACCGCCACGACCGACGACGAGGGCCGGGCGCTGCTCAAGCTCCTGGGCTTCCCGTTCAAGGAGAACTGAGATGGCCAAGAAGGCGCTGATCCTCAAGGCGGCCGCGAAGCCGAAGTTCTCGGTTCGCGCGTACACCCGCTGCCAGCGGTGCGGGCGTCCGAAGGCGGTCTACCGCAAGTTCGGTCTCTGCCGGGTGTGCATCCGGGAGATGGCCCACCGCGGTGAGCTGCCGGGCGTGTCCAAGGCTTCCTGGTAAGGGCGACCGCGTCCCGGCTGTCAGCCGGGAACTCCTGCACCGATTAGGTATTGCTCTTCGCCGTAGGCCCGGGGCTGATGCCCCGGGAACCCCGGCGAGAAAGGCTGACGAAATCCATGACGATGACCGACCCGATCGCAGACATGCTCACGCGTCTGCGTAACGCCAACCAGGCGTACCACGATCAGGTGAAGATGCCCTACTCCAAGATCAAGGCGAACATCGCCGAGGTCCTGAAGGCCGAGGGTTACATCGCCACCTGGTCGGTCGAGGAGCCCGAGGAGGGCGCCGTCGGCAAGCGACTGGTCGTCGAGCTGAAGTACGGCCAGAACCGGGAGCGGAGCCTGGCCGGCATCAAGCGCGTGTCCAAGCCCGGTCTCCGGGTGTACGCCAAGTCGGACGGGCTCCCGCGGGTGCTCGGTGGGCTGGGCGTGGCGATCATTTCGACGTCCCAGGGGCTGCTGACCGACCGGCAGGCCCGCAAGCGGAGTGTTGGCGGGGAAGTCCTCGCCTTCGTCTGGTAACGGGAGACAGGTAGAAATGTCGCGAATTGGACGTAAGTCGATCCCGGTACCAGCCGGCGTCGACATCACGATCGACGGGCAGACCGTCAAGGTCAAGGGCCCGAAGGGCCAGCTCCAGCACACCCTCGCCGAGCCGATCACGATCGAGCGGGCCGAGGACGGGCAGCTGAGCGTCAACCGCCCGAACGACGAGCGCAAGGCCAAGGAGCTCCACGGCCTGAGCCGCACGTTGGTCGCCAACATGATCGTCGGGGTCACCGAGGGCTACCGCAAGAGCCTGGAGATCGCCGGCACCGGTTACCGGGTCACCGCCAAGGGCACGGACCTCGAGTTCGCGCTCGGGTTCTCGCACCCGGTGGTCGTCCCCGCCCCGGCGGGCATCACCTTCACGGTGGAGCGGCCGACCCTGTTCCACGTTGCTGGCATCGACAAGCAGCAGGTCGGTGAGGTCGCCGCCAACATCCGGAAGATCCGCCCGCCGGAGCCCTACAAGGGCAAGGGCGTGAAGTACCAGGGCGAGGTCATCCGCCGCAAGGCCGGAAAGGCAGGTAAGAAGTGAGCGCCACGCTGCTCAAGCGCCGCCGCGGCGTCGCCGCCAAGCGCGCCGTTGGGCGTGCGCGTCGGCACTTCCGCGTCCGCAAGAACGTCAGCGGTACGGCCGAGCGTCCGCGCCTGGTCGTCACCCGTTCGCTGCGGCACATGGTCGCCCAGATCGTCGACGACACCAAGGGTCACACCCTGGCGTCGGCGTCGAGCCTGGACGCCTCGCTGCGCGGTGCGGAGGGCGACAAGAGCGCCCTCGCCGGCAAGGTGGGCGCCCTGCTCGCCGAGCGGGCCAAGGCCGCCGGCATCTCCAAGGTCGTCTTCGACCGCGGTGGCAACCGGTACGCGGGGCGAGTCGCCGCGCTTGCCGACGCCGCCCGCGAAGCCGGGCTCGAGTTCTAACAACCCCGTCACGAGAGATAAGGAAGGCTGCTGATGCCAGGTCAACAGCGCCGTGGCGGCGGGTCCGGTGGCAACGAGGGTGGTCGCCGCGACAACCGCCGTGAGGGCGGCCGCGGAAACGCGCCCGTCGAGAAGACCCCGCACCTCGAGCGGGTCGTCGCGATCAACCGCGTCGCCAAGGTCGTGAAGGGTGGTCGTCGCTTCAGCTTCACCGCCCTGGTGATCGTTGGTGACGGCGACGGCACGGTCGGCGTGGGCTACGGAAAGGCCAAGGAGGTGCCCGCGGCCATCGCCAAGGGTGTCGAGGAGGCCAAGAAGCACTTCTTCAAGGTTCCGCGGATCGGCCAGTCGATCCCGCACCCGGTGACGGGTGAGGACGCCGCTGGTGTGGTGCTGCTCAAGCCGGCCTCGGCCGGTACGGGTGTCATCGCCGGTGGTCCGGTGCGCGCCGTTCTGGAGTGCGCCGGTATCCACGACGTGCTCTCCAAGAGCCTCGGCTCGTCGAACCCGATCAACATCGTGCACGCCACCGTGGCGGCCCTGAAGGGGCTCGAGTCCCCCGAGCAGGTCGCGGCGCGTCGTGGCCTGCCGGTGGAGGACGTCGCGCCGGCCGCCATGCTGGCGTCGCGTGCGGGGGTGGCGCACTGATGGCACGCCTGAAGGTCACCCAGGTCCGATCCGGCATCGGGACCAAGCAGAACCAGCGTGACTCGCTGCGTTCGCTCGGGCTCAAGCGGATCAACGACGTGGTGGTCAAGGAGGACCGGCCCGAGATCCGCGGCATGATCTTCACTGTGAACCACCTCGTGAAGGTCGAGGAGGTCGAGTAATGACGATCAAGGTGCACCACCTGCGCCCGGCGCCCGGTTCCAAGACCGCGAAGACCCGTGTGGGTCGCGGTGAGGGTTCCAAGGGCAAGACCGCTGGTCGCGGTACCAAGGGTTCCAAGGCCCGCAAGAACATCTCGGCGGCGTTCGAGGGTGGGCAGATGCCCATCCACATGCGCCTTCCGAAGATGAAGGGCTTCAAGAACAAGTTCAAGGTGGTCTTCCAGGTGGTCAACCTGGACCGGCTCGCCGAGCTGTTCCCGAACGGCGGCCAGGTCGGCCCGCTGGAGCTGGTCGAGTCCGGCGCGGTCCGCAAGGGCCACCCGGTCAAGGTCCTCGGCACCGGGGATCTCGGCGGGGTGGCGCTCCAGGTGTCGGCGCACGCGTTCAGTGCGTCGGCCAAGGAGAAGATCGCCGCCGCCGGTGGCTCCGTCACCGAGCTGTAAGGCGTACGACCCATGGCGCCCGTCCAGTTGTGAGCAACTGGCGGGCGCCATGGTCTGCCTGGGGCGTATGCGCCCGGTAATATCGCAATCGGTTTATGTAGCCGGGCACATCTGCCCGGACCGGGATGGGGCTGTTAGAGTCCCATCCCAGCCATGGATTCCGGGCGCTCGCCCGGGATCCACCCCGACCCGCCAGGGATCACCGGCGGCCCGCCTCGCGCAGGAGGAAGAAGTTGCTGTCCGCCTTTCTCAGTGCGTTCCGTACGCCTGACCTGCGCAAGAAGCTGCTGTTCACAGTTGGCATCATCGCGGTCTACCGGCTGGGTGCCACGCTGCCCAGCCCGGGCGTCTCGTACGGCAACGTGCAGAAGTGCCTCGACACCATCCAGGGTGACACCACCGGGGTGGTGAACCTGCTCAACCTCTTCTCCGGCGGAGCGCTGCTACAGCTCTCGGTCTTCGCGCTGGGCATCATGCCCTACATCACCGCGTCGATCATCCTGCAGCTGCTGACCGTCGTGATCCCGCGCCTTGAGCAGCTCCGCAAGGAGGGCCAGGCCGGCCAGGCGAAGATCACCCAGTACACCCGCTACCTGACCCTCGGTCTCGGTGTGCTGCAGGCTTCGGCGTTCGTGGCGCTGGCCCGTTCCGGGCAGCTCTTCCAGAACCGCTGCGACCAGTTCCCGATCATCCCGACCGGCACCGGCATCCCGGACTGGCTGACCCTGGCCATCTTGGTGATGACGATGACCGCCGGCACCGGCATGGTCATGTGGCTCGGTGAGCTGATCACCGACCGGGGCGTCGGCAACGGCATGTCCGTCCTGATCTTCACCTCGATCGCGGCGCGGCTGCCCAGCGAGGGCTGGCAGATCAAGACCAGCAAGGGCTGGGACATGTTCGCCCTGGTCATCGCGCTGGTCCTGGTGGTCATCACCGCGGTCACCTTCATCGAGCAGGCGCAGCGCCGCATCCCGGTGCAGTACGCCAAGCGGATGATCGGCCGGCGGATGTACGGCGGCACCTCGACCTACATCCCGCTCAAGGTCAACCAGGCCGGTGTGATCCCGGTCATCTTCGGCTCGTCGCTGCTCTACCTGCCGCAGCTGGCCCTGCAGTTCTTCGACCAGACCGACCCGGGCAAGACCCAGGCCTGGATCCAGAACAACCTGGTCAACCCGAGCAGCCCGATCTACATCTCGGTCTACTTCCTGCTGATCATCTTCTTCACGTACTTCTACGTCTCGATCACGTTCAACCCGACCGAGGTCGCGGACAACATGAAGAAGTACGGCGGGTTCGTGCCGGGTATCCGCCCGGGCAAGCCGACGGCCGACTACCTGGACTTCATCCTCAGCCGGATCACCCTGCCGGGCGCGCTCTACCTCGGCGTCATCTCGATCCTGCCGAACTTCTTCTTCATCTGGCTGGACAACCAGCAGTACCAGAACTTCCCGTTCGGCGGCACCGCTGTGCTCATCATGGTCGGCGTCGGTCTGGAGACCGTTAAGCAGATCGAGAGCCAACTCATGCAGCGGAACTACGAAGGGTTCCTGCGGTAGATGAGACTCGTTCTGGTTGGCCCGCCGGGCGCGGGCAAGGGCACGCAGGCCGAGTTCATCGCCGCGCACCTGTCGGTGCCCAAGATCTCGACCGGGGACATCTTCCGGTCGAACGTCTCCCAGGGCACGCCGCTCGGTGTCGAGGCGAAGCGGTACATGGACGCGGGCGAGCTGGTCCCGGACGAGGTCACCATCAACATGGTCCGGGACCGGCTGGCGGAGCCCGACGCCAGCGAGGGGTTCCTGCTCGACGGTTTCCCGCGGACGACTCCGCAGGCCGCCGCGCTGGACAAGCTCCTGGCCGACCTGGGCACCGCACTGGACCTGGTCCTGGAGCTGGTGGTCGACGACGACGAGGTGATCCGCCGGCTCTCCGGCCGGCGCACCTGCCGGGGCTGCGGCAAGATCTGGCACGTCGAGTTCGACGCCACCACCCGGCCCGGTGTCTGTGACCGGTGCGGCGCCGAGCTGTTCCAGCGCGACGACGACAAGCCGGAGACCATCGCCACGCGGCTGCGCGAGTACAGCGAGAAGACCGCTCCACTGGTCGACTACTACGGCGCCCAGGGCAAGCTGGTCGGGATCGACGCCACCGGCCCGGTGGAGGACGTCACCACGCGGGCCATAGACGCGCTGCGGTCGTACGGCGGCTGAGGTCCGGCCGGGCCACGGCGGATAGAGTGCGATCAGCGGGGTACGTGCCACGTGCTCCGCTGATCGGCAACGAAAGGTAATCGCTCCATGCGTCGTCCCCAGCTGGACATCCAGCTGAAGACCCCTGACCAGATCGAGAAGATGCGGGCCGCCGGGCTGGTGGTGGCCGAGGCGCTGCGCCGGATGCGCGAGGCGGTGGCCCCGGGCGTGAGCACCGCCGACCTGGACGCCATCGCCGAGTCGACCATCCGCGAGGCGGGTGGCGTCCCGTCGTTCATGGGCTACCACGGCTTCCCCGCGTCGATCTGCTCCTCGGTCAACGAGCAGATCGTGCACGCCATCCCCTCGCCGGAGCAGGTGCTCCGGGACGGCGATCTGATCTCCATCGACTGCGGTGCGGTGCTGGACGGGTGGCACGGCGACTCGGCGATCACCGTCGGGGTCGGTGACGTCGACCCGGCGCTGCTCAAGATGGCCAAGGTCGCCGAGGACGCGATGTGGGCCGGCATCGCCGCCGCCGCACGCGGTGCCGCCAGCGGCAAGGGACGGCTCACCGACATCTCGCACGCGGTGGAGACGGCGGTCCGCAAGGGCGGCCGGTACGGCATCGTCGACGGCTACGGCGGGCACGGCATCGGCACCGAGATGCACCAGGACCCGCACGTGCTCAACCACGGCCGGCCGGGCAAGGGCCCGCGACTGGTTCCCGGCATGGCGCTGGCCATCGAGCCCATGATCACCATGGCGTCGCCGCGTACCGTCGAGCTGGCCGACGGTTGGACGGTCGTCACCCGGGACGGGTCGGTGGCCGCGCACGTCGAGCACTCGATGGCGCTGCTGCCGGATGGCGTCTGGGTGCTCACCGCGTTCGACGGCGGTCGGGCCCGACTCGGCGACCTGGTCACCGCGCGGCAGCCGGCCGCCTCGCCCGCGTCCTGACCGCCTCGACCGGCCCGGCCAGCCCCGCGCAGGGGAGCGCACCGGCCCGACCGGTGGACCGGCGAGCGATGATCGGATCGGACGCGGCTGGCGTGACGGTGGCATGCTTGCCGGCATGAACGGGCGCGACGGGATGCGAGCGGCGGACGCGGACCGTGAGGCGGTGGCCGATCGGCTGCGGGTGGCCCTCGGCGAGGGCCGACTGGACCTGCACGAGTACGACGAGCGGTTGCAGCGGGCCTATGCCGCGCGCACCTACGCCGAGCTGGACGCCCTGCTGACCGATCTGCCGCCGGTGGCGCCGCCGGAGCGCTCGACGCTGGCGTCGGTCACCACACCGGCCGCCGGGCCGTTGGACGGCGCTGCGGGGGGTCAGCCCGTCCCGGCGGTGGCCGGCGGGGTCACGGCGCGCTGGCTGGCCGAGGTGTGGCTGCCGTACCTGAAGGTGATCGCCATCGTGGTGACCATCTGGGCGGTGACCTCGCTGCTCAGCCGGGAGGTGCTCTACTTCTGGCCGGCCTGGGTGGCCGGGCCGTGGGGCGCGGTGCTGGTGGTCCGCACGGTCACCGGGCTGGCCGGGGGAGAGCCACGGCGGCGGGCGATCGAGAGGCAACGCCGGCGGCAGCGCAAGCGGGTGAAGCGGGACCGCCGGAGGGCGTTGCGGGCCGGCGAACCGGACGAACGGGACGACCCGCGACCGGCCGGCTGACGCCCGGACGGGGCGTCGCCGTACGAGTCGGCGGCGGTTCGACGGAGATCATCGGGAGCCCGGAGGGGGGAGCGGCGCCCGACACAGCGGTGCGGTGGGTGGCCGGTTTGGCGACCACCCGCAGGCCGGCGTACACTTTCTGATCGGCGCACAGCGTCCACTCCGGCATGCCCACCCTGCGCTTCGGTGGGTGCTGGAGCCGCGGCTGGCGCGGGCTTTCTGATCTTGGTCAGTTTCCCGTGTAAGGCGTTGTGGGCCGCCCGGAGCAATCGACGTCAGGACAGCGGAGGACATGCCGAAAAAAGACGGAGCCATTGAGATCGAGGGTCGGGTCATCGAGCCCCTGCCGAACGCCATGTTCCGGGTGGAGCTCGCGAACGGCCACAAGGTGCTGGCTCACATCAGCGGCAAGATGCGGCAGCACTACATCCGCATCCTGCCGGAGGACCGGGTCGTCGTCGAACTCTCGCCGTACGACCTGACCCGCGGGCGCATCGTCTACCGCTACAAGTAGTCCTGACGACGGCCGGGAAGTCCCGTGTCCGTCTTCGACGTCCGGTCTCGCGCTGCGCGCGTCCCCGGGCCAGATGGGAAGTAAGGCAACCGTGAAGGTCAAGCCGAGCGTCAAGAGGATCTGCAACAAGTGCCGGGTGATCCGCCGGCACGGCCGGGTCATGGTGATCTGCACCGACCCGCGCCACAAGCAGCGCCAGGGCTGATTCAGCCCGTCCGGCCGGAACACGGCCGGGTGGGTTCGGTCCAGGCAGATCCCCAGCGACACACACAACACACATGCTCGTCCCAGCCGCGAGCGGTACGCGAGACGTACTCCTGCGTGGCTGACCCCCGGTCGGAGGCCGGGGCCCGCTCGGGCAGCGACCGATCCCGGTCGCCGGCGCTCACCGCGTCGGAAAGACGGGACGGCCGGTAGCGGGGTGGGACGGGTCCACACCTCCGCCACACATCACGAGGAGTACGCCCGCACATGGCACGTCTAGTCGGCGTGGATCTCCCCCGCGAGAAGCGGATGGAGATCGCGCTCACCTACATCTTCGGGGTCGGTCGTACCCGCGCCCTGGAGACACTCGCCGCCACCGGCATCTCGCCGGACAAGCGCGCTCGGGACCTCACGGACGAGGAGCTCGTGCAGCTCCGCGACCACATCGAGGGCAACTACAAGGTTGAAGGCGACCTGCGCCGCGAGGTCGCCGCTGACATCCGTCGCAAGGTCGAGATCGGCTGCTACGCCGGCATCCGGCACCGCCGGGGCCTGCCCGTGCGTGGCCAGCGGACCAAGACCAACGCGCGGACCCGCAAGGGCCCGAAGCGGACCGTCGCCGGCAAGAAGAAGCCCGGCAAGAAGTAAGACGTAGACCGGAATGCGGGTCTGGGTCCGCCGAGCTAGGCCAGGCCGCAACCTGTATCGGGAAGTCAACTAGGAGCGCAGAAGACTTATGCCACCGAAGGCTCGTGCCGGAGCCGCTGTAAAGAAGGTCCGGCGCAAGGAACGCAAGAACGTCGCCCACGGGCAGGCGCACATCAAGAGCACGTTCAACAACACCATCGTGTCCATCACGGACCCGACCGGTGCGGTCATCTCCTGGGCCTCCGCGGGCCAGGTGGGCTTCAAGGGCTCCCGCAAGTCGACTCCGTTCGCCGCGCAGCTGGCCGCCGAGGCCGCCGCGCGTCGGGCCATGGAGCACGGCATGCGCAAGGTCGACGTGTTCGTCAAGGGCCCCGGCTCCGGCCGGGAGACCGCCATCCGTTCGCTGCAGGCCGTGGGCCTCGAGGTCGGGCAGATCTCCGACGTCACGCCGCAGCCGCACAACGGATGCCGTCCGCCGAAGCGTCGCCGGGTCTGAGAGGTAGAGAGAGATGGCTCGTTACACCGGTGCTGACTGCCGCCGTTGCCGGCGGGAGAAGATGAAGCTGTTCCTCAAGGGCAGCAAGTGCGATGGCCCGAAGTGCCCGTTCGAGTCCCGGCCGTTCCCGCCCGGGCAGCACGGCCGCGGCCGTACCAAGGAGACGGAGTACCTGCTCCAGCTCCGTGAGAAGCAGAAGGCCCGCCGCGTCTACGGCGTGCTGGAGAAGCAGTTCCGCGGTTACTACGAGGAAGCCGTTGGCAAGCAGGCCAAGACCGGTGAGGTCCTCCTGCAGATCCTCGAGTCGCGGCTGGACAACGTCGTTTACCGGGCCGGCTACGCCCACTCGCGGGACATGGCCCGCCAGCTGGTCAAGCACGGTCACTTCACGGTGAACGGCAAGAAGGTCGACATTCCGTCGTACCGCGTCAAGGAGCACGACATCATCGAGGTCCGGGGCAAGAGCAAGGAGCTCACCCCGTTCATCGTGGCGCAGGCTCAGGCCGGTTCGCGGGCTGTCCCGGCGTGGCTCGAGGCCATCCCCAGCCAGATGAAGATCCTCGTGCACTCCCTCCCGGCCCGGCAGGTCATCGACACGCAGGTCCAGGAGCAGCTGATCGTCGAGCTCTACTCCAAGTAGTCAGAGCTCGTTGCGGTGGCCCGCCCTCCGGGGCGGGCCACCGGAACAGTTTGTGTCGTGGGCGTCAAATAGCGGGCGTCCCGGAAGAGAAGAGAAAACATGCTCATCAGCCAGCGACCCTCCCTCTCCGAGGAGTCGATCAACGAGACCCGGTCGCGGTTCGCCATCGAGCCGCTGGAGCCGGGCTTCGGCTACACCCTGGGCAACTCGCTGCGGCGCACGCTGCTGTCGTCGATCCCGGGTGCGGCGGTCACCTCGATCAAGATCGACGGCGTCCTGCACGAGTTCACCACCATCCCCGGTGTCAAGGAGGACGTGGTCGAGCTCGTCATGAACATCAAGGAGCTGTGCGTCAGCTCCGAGCACGACGAGCCGGTCAGCATGTACCTGCGCAAGCAGGGCCCGGGCGACGTGACCGCGGGTGACATCCAGCCGCCGGCCGGCGTCTCGGTGCACAACCCGGATCTCAAGCTCGCCACCCTCAACGGCAAGGGCCGGCTCGACATGGAGCTGACCGTCGAGCGGGGCCGGGGCTACGTGACGGCGGCGCAGAACAAGCAGTCCGGCGCGGAGATCGGCCGGATCCCGGTCGACTCGATCTACTCGCCGGTGCTGAAGGTGACCTACCGCGTCGAGGCGACCCGTGTCGAGCAGCGGACCGACTTCGACCGGCTGATCATCGACGTCGAGACCAAGCCGTCGATGGGCCCGCGTACCGCGCTGGCCTCCGCCGGTTCGACGCTGGTGGAGCTGTTCGGTCTGGCTCGGGAGCTGGACGAGACCGCCGAGGGTATCGACATCGGGCCGTCCCCGCAGGACGCCCAGCTGGCGGCGGACCTCGCCCTGCCGATCGAGGAGCTGGACCTCACCGTCCGCTCCTACAACTGCCTCAAGCGCGAGGGCATCAACACCGTTGGTGAGCTCATCGGGCGTACCGAGGCCGACCTCCTCGACATCCGCAACTTCGGTCAGAAGTCGATCGACGAGGTCAAGATGAAGCTCGCCGGGATGGGTCTGGGGCTGAAGGACTCGGCCCCGAACTTCGACCCGGCGCACGTCGTGGACACCTTCGGCGAGGCCGACTACGACACCGACGACTACCGCGAGACCGAGCAGCTCTAGTCCGCGCTGCCGCCACAACTGAGGAGCACCAAGCATGCCCACGCCCACCAAGGGCCCCCGCCTCGGCGGCAGCCCCGCGCACGAGCGGCTGATGCTGGCCAACCTGGCCACCGCGCTGTTCCAGCACGGCAAGATCAAGACCACCGAGACGAAGGCCCGGCGGCTGCGTCCGCTGGCCGAGCAGCTCATCACCAAGGCCAAGCGCGGTGACCTGGCCTCGCGGCGGCGGGTGCTGGGCGTCGTCAAGGACAAGGACGTCGTCTACGCCCTGTTCGACCAGATCGCGCCCCGGTACGCCAACCGCCCCGGCGGTTACACCCGGATCGTGAAGACCGGCCCGCGCAAGGGTGACAACGCTCCGATGGTCGTCATCGAGCTGGTGGAGGAGCTTCAGGTCGCCGAGCCGAAGGCGAACAAGAAGACCGCCGCCCGCAAGGCCGCGCAGCAGGACAAGGTCGAGGCGCTCGCCCCGGAGGAGGAGACCCCGAAGTCGGCCCAGGCCGACCAGGACTCCGAGCCGCCGGTGTCGGCGTCCGGTGACACCGCCGAGGCGCGTGAGGACAGCGACCTCGCCACCGAGGAGAACAAGGCCTGATCTCGGGCATCGTTCGGGCCCGGCACCCCATCGGGGTGCCGGGCCCGACCCGTAACGGGAGGTACGAGGTGGACGAGCGGATCCGGCTGCGGCTGGACGTCTCGTACGACGGCACCGGCTTCTCCGGCTGGGCCGCCCAACCGACCCGGCGCACGGTCGCCGGGGTGCTCGTCGAGACCCTGGACCTGGTCCTCGGCGCCGGCACGGCCACCGGGTTGACGGTGGCCGGGCGGACCGACGCGGGGGTGCACGCCACCGGGCAGGTCTGCCACCTCGACCTTCCCGCCGAGGTGTGGCGCCAGCACGAGGGTCGGCTGCTGCGTCGGCTGGCCCGTCTGCTCCCCACCGACGTCCGGGTGCGGGAGATGACCGAGGTGCCGGTCGACTTCGACGCCCGGTTCTCGGCGACCTTCCGCCGCTACGAGTACCGGGTGACCGACGCCCGGTACGGCGCGGAGCCGCTGCGCCGGCACGAGATCCTGGCCTGGCCGCGGCCGCTGGACCTGGCGGCGCTGAACGCCGCGGCGGCCGGCCTGGTCGGGGAGCACGACTTCGCCGCGTACTGCCGGCGCAAGGAGAACGCCACGACGCTGCGCGAGGTGACCAGGCTGGACTGGCGCCGTGACCCGGACGGCATCCTGGTCGCCACCGTGCAGGCGGACGCGTTCTGCCAGGCGATGGTGCGCAGCCTGGTGGGCGCGATGCTGGTGGCCGGGGACGGCCGCCGCCCGGTGGAGTGGCCGGGCACCCTGCTCACCCGGCGGGAGCGGTCCAGCGAGGTGACCGTGGCCCCGGCGCACGGGCTGACCCTGGTCGAGGTCGGCTACCCGGCCGATCCGGCCGAGTACGTCCGCCGCGCCGACCTGACCCGCCGGCTGCGGGTCCCCGTCGAGGGCTGACCCGCCGCCGGTGGGTGAGGTCAGTCGCCGGGCACTTCGTCGTTGCCGCCGGTGGTGCCGCTCTGGGAGCCGCTGGTCTCGGTCGGTGCCGTCGTGGGTTGACCCGCCGTGCCGCCGTCGGCCCGCCGTTGCAGCACGCCCTGGCTGAGGTGCAGCTCGATCATGTCGAACAGGATCTCGCGGATCGTGGTGTCGCCGGCCTTGACCGCCACCCCGTCCGTGCGGACCACCAGCGCGTACGCGAGGTAGTGGCCGCGGACCTGCCAGCCGACCCGGGCCGGGGCGGTGGCCAGCACCTCGGTGCGGTCGCCGTCCTTGCCGACCAGGCCCCGGAAGCGGCCCTGCCGCTCGTCGAGCAGTTGCCGGATCCGGTCCCGTGCCCGTTCCGCGCTCACCTTGTCGGTGAGGTTGAACAGCCCGGTGGTGACCAGGTGGTCGCCGCGCGGAGCCCGCAGCGTGGCCCGGACCACCTGGTTGCAGCCGAGCCGGACCAGCAGGTCGGCCACCTCGCCGGTGGCGGCGACGGCACAGCTGCCGCTCGACTGTGTCGTGAGCACCTGGTAGCCCGGCTGGCCGTCGGTGACCTTCAGCTCCTTGCCGGGGAAGAGTTCCTTGGCGGTGAGCGGGGCCTGATCGGTGTCCCGGGAGTCGAGGTCCTGCCGTTCCGCCGGGGCGGACGCGGCGGCGTTCGGCTGGTACGTCGGCGTGGCCTGCGGCTGCGGGTCGCGGTCCATGAGCAGAGCGGCGGCGCCCAGGCCGCAGAGTGCGAGGAGCACCAGGACGGCCGCGCCCCCGATCAGCACCTGCCAGAGCCGGCCGCCACCGCGCCGGGAGGGCGACTCGACCGGCTCCGCCGAGGTGTAGATCGGCTCGCGTGGTGGGGCGGGCGGGATGTCGGCACGGACCGGCGGCGGCGCGGACGACGGCAGCGCGATCTGGTTCGTCCGGCGCAGCGACGGGGTGGGGAAGCGCGACGGAGAGGGCCCGGCAGGCGGGGGCGGACCGCCGTGCACGGACAGGTCGTTCCCGTCATCCGGGTACTCCACGAAAGCGTCCTCATCGGACTCGTACCGATACACCATGTCGCCCAGAGTAGGAGTCATTGTCCCTTTAGGGGGTAATAACGGGAAATGTGGGTGTGGGCCGTGTCGGGGCATGCCTCGGCCGGTGCGAGAATTGCCGGTGTGACCGGCGACCACTACTTCACCGCTCAGCCCGCCAGCGACGCCCCGCCGCGCGAGGTCGAGTTCTCCGTCGCCGACCGCGACTACCGCCTCGCCTCGGCCGGCGGCGTCTTCTCCGCCACCCGTCTCGACCCGGGCACCGCGGTGCTCCTGCGCAAGGCCGAGCTGCCCACCGCCGCCACCACCGGCGACCTGCTCGACCTCGGCTGCGGGTTCGGGCCGATCACCTGCGTGCTGGCCGACCTGGCGCCGGCGAGCACCGTCTGGGCGGTCGACGTCAACGCCCGCGCCCGCGAGCTGACCGCGGCCAACGCCGCCCGGGTCGGCGCCGACGACCGGGTCCGGGTCCGCGCACCGGACGACGTGCCCGCCGACATCCGCTTCGCCCAGCTCTGGTCCAACCCGCCGATCCGGATCGGCAAGGACGGGTTGCACGACCTGCTGCTGCGCTGGCTGCCCCGGCTCGCCCCGGACGGCGTCGGCTGGCTGGTGGTCGCCCGGCACCTCGGCGGCGACTCGCTGCACCGCTGGCTCACCGACCAGGGCTGGCAGGTCGAGCGGCACGCGAGCCAGAAGGGCTTCCGGGTGCTGCGGGTCACCCGGTAATTGGATGTACCGCCCGGCCCCGCTGGGGCAGGATCCCCGCGTGGGATACGTGGACGTGGCAGCGGTCGGGCACATCCTGCCCGACGGTCGGGAGCTCTTCGCCGACGTGTCGTTCCGGGTCGGTGAGGGCGCGAAGGTCGCCCTGGTCGGGCCCAACGGCGCGGGTAAGACGACGCTGCTGCGGATGGTCGCCGGCGACCTGCCAGTGCGTACCGGGGCCATCGCGCGGGCCGGCGGGCTGGGCGTCATGCGCCAGTTCATCGGCATGATCGGCGACGAGTCGACGCTCGCCGACCTGGCGCTGTCGCTGGCCCCACCACCGCTGCGGGAGGCCGGCCGCCGGCTCGGCGAGACCGAGGCGGCCATGCGGGCGGCCGAGGTCCGCGGCAAGTACAGCACCGCGGCCGGCAAGGCTCAGCTGGCGTACGCCGACGCGCTGGGCGCCTGGGGCGAGTCCGGCGGGTACGACGCCGAGGTGCTCTTCGACACCGTCGCCACCACCGTGCTCGACCTGGCGTGGGACGCCGTCCGGGACCGGCCGGTCCGCACCCTCTCCGGTGGGCAGCAGAAGCGCTTCGCGCTGGAGCTGCTGCTGCGCGGCCCGGACGAGGTGCTGCTGCTCGACGAGCCGGACAACTTCCTCGACGTGCCCGGCAAGCGCTGGCTGGAGGCGCGGCTGGCCGAGTCGACCAAGTCGGTGCTGTACGTCTCGCACGACCGCGAGCTGCTGGCCCAGACCGCGGACCGGGTGGTCGCCGTGGAGGGCGGCAGCGCCTGGGTGCACCCGGGCGGCTTCGCCAGCTGGCACGAGGCGCGGGTGGCGCGGCACGCCCGCCTCGACGAGCTGCGCCGGCGCTGGGACGAGGAGCACCAGAAGCTGCGCGAGCTGATGCTGATGTACAAGCAGAAGGCCGCGTACAACGACGGGCTCGCCTCGCGGTACCAGGCCGCGCAGACCCGGCTGCGCAAGTTCGAGGAGGCCGGGCCGCCGCCCGTACCCCCGAAGGACCAGGACATCCGGATGCGGCTGACCGGCGGGCGGACCGGCAAGCGCGCGGTCGTCTGCGACCAGCTGGAGCTGGACGGTCTGACCTACCCGTTCGACCTGGAGATCTGGTACGGCGACCGGGTGGCGGTGCTCGGTGCCAACGGCACCGGCAAGTCGCACTTCCTGCGGCTGCTGGCCCGGGGTGGCAGCGACCCCGACCCGGCCAACGGGCCGGTCGACGGGGCCGGGGCGCTCGCCCCGGTGGCGCACGAGGGCACGGCCCGGCTCGGTGCCCGGGTCCGCCCCGGGCACTTCTCCCAGACCCACGACCGGCCGGAGCTGATGTCGAAGACGCTGGTCGAGATCCTCTGGCGCGGCGACGAGCACCGGACCGGAATGGACCGACACGCGGCGATGGGGGTGCTCAGCCGCTACGAGCTGGCCGGCCAGGGTGACCAACGTTTCGGCACCCTCTCCGGCGGGCAGCAGGCCCGGTTCCTGGTGCTGCTGCTGGAGCTGTCCGGGGCGACCCTGCTGCTGCTCGACGAGCCCACCGACAACCTCGACCTGGCCAGCGCGGAGGCGCTGGAGGCGGGCCTGAACGCGTTCGAGGGGACGGTGGTCGCGGTCACCCACGACCGCTGGTTCACCCGCTCCTTCGACCGGTTCGTGCTGTTCCGCGGCGACAGCGAGGTGGTGGAGACCCCGGAGCCCGTCTGGGACGTCCGTTGACGGACGGCCCGGCGAACGTCGACCCGGCCGGCATAGGGTGGATCTCGTGACTGAGATGACCTATCGCCGGCTGGGCGACTCCGGGCTCGTGGTGTCCGTGGTCGGCATCGGCTGCAACAACTTCGGCCGCAAGCTCGACCTCGACGGCACCCGCGCGGTGGTGGACGCCGCCCTGGACGCCGGGATCACCCTGTTCGACACCGCCGACATCTACGGCGAGCCGCAGGGCGCCTCCGAGGAGCTGCTCGGGCAGGCGCTCAAGGGACGCCGGGACGACGTGGTGGTGGCCACCAAGTTCGGCATGGACATGAACGGCCTCAACGGGCCGGACTTCGGCGCCCGGGGGTCGCGGCGCTACATCGCCCGCGCGGTGGAGGCGTCGCTGCGCCGGCTCGGCACCGACCACATCGACCTGTACCAGATGCACGAGCCCGACCCGGGCACGCCGATCGACGAGACGCTGGCCGCCCTGGACGACCTGGTCCGCGACGGCAAGGTCCGCTACCTGGGCAACTCCAACTTCGCCGGCTGGCAGATCGCCGACGCGGACTGGGTCGCCTCGTCCAACGGCCGGGCCCGCTTCATCAGCGCGCAGAACCACTACAGCCTGGTGGAGCGGTCCGTGGAGACCGAGGTGATCCCGGCCTGCGAGCGGTTCGGCCTCGGCATGCTGCCGTTCTTCCCGCTCGCCAACGGCCTGCTCACCGGCAAGTACAAGCGCAGCGAGCAGCCGCCGGCAGGCAGCCGGCTCTCCGGTGGTGGCCGGTACGCGGAGCGGCTCGCCGCCGCCGACTGGGACACCATCGAGGCGATCGAG
Organism: Micromonospora sp. NPDC049301; assembly: GCF_040678715.1. NCBI lineage: Bacteria > Bacillati > Actinomycetota > Actinomycetes > Micromonosporales > Micromonosporaceae > Micromonospora > Micromonospora sp. NPDC049301. Next base: position 211,056 of record NZ_JBFAQO010000006.1, read on the forward strand.
GCGTACGCGGCCGAGCGTGGGCTGACCATGCTCCAGGTGGCGATCGGCGGGCTGGCCGCCCAGCCGGCGGTGACCTCGGTGATCGCCGGCGCCACCACGCCCGAGCAGGTGCATGCCAACGCCGCCGCGGGCACCTGGGAGCCCACCGACGAGGACCTGGCCGCGCTGCGCGCCATCCTCTGACCTCCGGGCGGGTCGCACCGCCGGGCCAGGAACGACACGGGCCGGACCGCTCAGGGCGGTCCGGCCCGTCCGGTGTGGGGCGCCGGAGCGCCCCGGGTGGTCAGTCGGCTCGGCGTCGGCTGAACAGCATCGGCACCGCCACCGCCAACGCGGTGAGCACCAGGGCCGCCAGCCCGACCGGCCACCACCAGGCGCTCCCCTCGGCACCGGCGGCGCGGCCGTCGGCCGGCGCGGTCACCGCGACCGGTGCGGGCGTCGGCGGGGACTGGGCGGGCCGCGCCTGCACCTGGGCGCTCGCGTCGCCCCTGTTCGGCGCCGGTGCGGTCACCGTCACCTTCCAGGTGCCCGGGGAGAGCACCGGACCGCTGCTGTAGAAGCCCTGCCCCTCGGGCGCCGGCTCCAGTTGCACCGGGCCGAGTCGCCGTCCCTCCGGGCCGGTGCCGGTCAGGGTCAACCGCACGGGCTTGTCCAGCCGGTGCCCGTCGGCGTAGGTGGCCTGGACGGTGACCCCGTCGGCCCCGTCGCCGGCCACGGTCAGCTTGAGCTTGCCGGTGTGCGCCGTGGCCGGAGCGGCGGAGAACAGGGCCAGGGCCAGTCCGGCGAGCAGGGCGGCGAACACCTTGCGGATACGGGTCACGGACGTCTCCTCACTACGGATGAGGGAGGCCCCTCCCCGACGCCGGAGCGTCGGGGAGGGGCCTCGTCGGATCAGAGCTGGCGACCGGGTGCCAACCGGGTGGCGTCGCCACCGAGCCGCCCGGCGCCCTTGACCGGCTCGCCGTCGTTCGCCCGGACCCCGGCCTTGCTGGCCGTGCCGCCGAGCCGGACGATCATGGCGTCGGCGTCCCGGATCAGGACGTCCCGGATCTCCGCCTCACCCACCAGCGTGGCGTCGGCGGCGAGCGTACGGAACTCGGTCAGCTGCTTGATCGCCTTCGTGTCGTTGCCGGCCGCCTCGGCCTTACGGGCCGCGTCGAGCTTGGCCGTCAACTGCTTGTGTGCCTTGGCCGAGAGCCGCCCCGTCGCCTTGAACCGGTCCAGCAGGTTCTGCATGTCCCGGAACGAGGTGGTGACGAAGAACCGGACCGTCGAGGTGGTCTTGTTGCCCGCCTTGTCGGTCGCGGTCACGGTCAGCTCGTGCAGGCCGAGCGGCAGCTCGTACATGGCCTGCAGGGTGCCGCTGGCGTACGACCGGCCGTCCAGCTGACCGACCACGGTCGCGATGCCCGAGGTCGGGTCGACGGCCTGCCAGGACACCCGGACGTCCTGGCTGTCACCGTAGAGCTGGCCGTCGGCGATCCCCGACACCAGCAGCGTCGGCTTGGTGCCGTCGATGCGCAGCACCGCCGACTTGAGCGTCTCGGCGTTGCCCGCCTTGTCGGTGGCCCGGAACAGCAGCTCGTGCTGCCCGTCGCCGGTCACCTCGACCGGCGCCGAGTACGGCGTCCACGCGCCACCGTCCAGCGACCACTCCACCGTCTTCACGCCGGAACCGGCGTCGGTCGAGGTCAGCACCACCGGGATGGTCCCGTTGTGCCAACCGTCGTCGTTCGCCGGAGCGAACGTCGCCGAGGTGACCGGCGCGGTGGCGTCGATCTTGACCGTGACGGTCTTCGTCGGCTCCACGTTGCCCGCCTCGTCGGTCGAGCGGAACCGCACCTCGTGCTCGCCGTCGCCGCTGACCGCCACCGGAGCGGTGTAGTCCGTCCAGGTGGTGGCCCCGTCCAGCTGGTACGCCGTGCCGGCGAGCCCGCTGCCGCCGGCCTCGTCGGCGCCGGTCAGCGTGACCGTCACCGGCCCGGTGTACCAACCGTCGGTCGGGGTGCCGGACACCGTCGCGGTGGTCACCGGTGCGGTCTGGTCGGCCGCCTCGGTGGTGAGCCGGAAGTAGTCGAACCCGGCGGTCTTCGAGGCCGTCTGGTTGGCGCCCAGGGTGAACAGCCCGACCTTCGGGGTGGCCCCGACCGCGCTGTTGGTCAGCGTCGTCAACGCGGTCCAGGTCGTCCCGTCGGCCGAGTACGACGCGGTGAACGTGTCACCGGTGCGGGCCAGCCGCAGGTGCCACACCGCCGAGGTGAGGTTGGCCGCCTCCGGCTGCGGGTTCTGGACCGCCCCACCGATCTCGCTGCGGAACTCGATCCGCCGCGTCACCGGCTGGCCGACCTGGTTGTCGGCGATGTAGTCGAACTTCAGGTAGTTGTCGTCGTCGCCGTGCACGATCAGGCCGGCCTGCTGGTACTGCTCGTTCAGCAGGCTGCCGTCGACCTTCGTCTCCAGGGTCCAGTCGCCGGAGGGCGCGGTCTGGAGGATGAAGTTCTTCGGCCCGGTGTTGTCGCCGCCGTAGATGTCACCGTTGGGCACGTCGACCCGCAGCGCGCCACCGGTGACCCGGTAACCGTTCGGGTCCTCCCGCAGGATCGCGTTCCACCGGCACTTGTCCAGCGTGTCGCCGGTGAACTCGTCCGACGGCACGACCGGTCCGGCCGGGGCGTCCGGGGTGATCTGGAACCAGTCGAAGCTGGCGTCCACCACCGGCGCCTCGGTGCCGCCGTTGAGCGCGAAGAGCCCGATCCGCGGGTTGGTGATGCCGGCGAGCGCGGCCGACCGGCCGACCGGGGTGAAGGTCTGCCCGTCGGCCGAGACGGCGGCGGTCAGGTTCGTCCCGTCGCTGTTGAGCCGCAGGTGCAGGGTGTCACCGGCGGGTGCGGCGGTGCTGTCGGCGGCCTCGTTGCGCGGCGTCCCGGCGGTCTCCCGGATGAACTCCACCCGCCGGCTGCCCGAGTAGAGCAGGTCCAGCTTGGCGTAGTTGTCGTCGTCGCCGTACACCAGCAGGCCGGCCTGCTGGTAGTTGGTCGTCACCGGCAGGGTGACTCGGGTGGTCACCTGCCAGGCCCCGCTCGGAGCCGGCTGGAGCACCAGGTTGGTGGCGTCGTTGCGGCCGCCGTAGAGGTCACCCACCGAGGTGGGCAGCCGCAGCGCGCCACCGGAGACCGAGTAGAGCTGGTTCTCCCGGACCACGCTGGTCCACCGGCCCTTGTCGAGGCTGGCGCCGGTGAAGTCGTCCGAGCGCGCCCCGAAGCAGGACGTGTTCGGCGCGTCGACCCGCACCGGCACGGTGGCGTACGACTTCGCGCCCTTGCTGTCCGTCACGGTCAGGGTGGCCGTGAAGGTGCCCGGGCTGGTGTAGGTGTGGCTGGCGTCCAGGGTGGTCGCCGTGCCGCCGTCACCGAAGTCCCAGGCGTACGTCAGCGGGGTGTTGCCCTCGGCGTCGGTGGCCGTGCCGTCGAAGGCGACGGTGACCGGTGCCGTCCCGGTGGCCGGGGTGGCGGTGGCGCTGACCACCGGCGGCGCGTTCTCGGTGACGCCGCGGCCGAGGAAGTCCATCCAGTTGACGTTGAACAGCGACCCCGCGCCGCCGTTCGGGTCCCGGGCGACGAAGTACAGCGTGCCGCTCGCGGCGGTCACCGGCGCGGTCACGTCCGTGTACGTCTGCCACCCGCCGGTGCCCGGCACGGTCGCCGAGGCGACCAGGGGCCCGTCGACCGCGCCGGCCCGGACCTCGACCCGACCTCCGGCGACGGCCGAGGCGGCCCGGAACCGGATGTCGGTGACGTTGGTCAGGTTCGCCGGGGCGAGCGACCACCAGTCGCCGTCCTCGATGAAGCCGATGTTCTGGCCGCCGCCGGCGGTGTCGCCGCTGGTCTCGCGCTGCACGCCGGCGTCGCCGCCGCCGGTGCTCACCGGGGCCCGCCCGGTGGCGGTGAAGTACTCGGCCTGCTTGCGCTTGGGCTGCAACTGCTCGATGGCGCGGCCGGTGAGCGGGCCGGCCCCGCCAGCGCCGCCCTCGTCGGTGTAGGTGGCCTCGAAGACCGCGAACACGTTCGCCTCGGCGCCGTGCCCGGAGGCGAGCGACGTCTGGACGGTGCCGGTGCAGCCGGTGTGCTGCTCCAGCGGGTGGGCGTGCTCGTCGTGGCCGAGCAGCACCTGGAGCTGCACCCGGTCGCAGTCGATCTGCCCGTCCTCCGGGTCGGTCACCGTCACCGTGTAGCGGACCTGGTCACCCCAGTCGAAGAAGCCGCCGTCCGGCGGGAACTCGATGGTCACCGTCGGCGCGGTGTTGCCCACGGTGACCGGCACGTTGGCCACCGCCGTACGACCCTTCGGGTTGGTGACGGTGAGCTGGGCCGTGAAGCTGCCCGCCGTGGCGTACGTGTGCGTCGGGTTGGCCTCGGTGGAGGTCTGCCCGTCGCCGAAGGCCCAGGCGTAGGTGAGCGTGCCACCGTCCGGGTCCCGCGAACCGGCGCTGGAGAAGGTGACCGTCAACGGCGCGGGCCCCGAGGTCGGGGTTGCCGCCGCCACCGCGATCGGTGCGCGGTCACCGGCGATGTAGTCGATCCGGTAGACGCCGGAGTTGTCGTTGTTGCCGCCGAAGCCGCTGCCCCACTCGATCAGGTAGAGCGCGCCGTCCGGGCCGAACTCGAAGTCCATCGGCCGGATCATGCTCATCCCGGTGAGCAGCTGGTTGATGTCCACCAACGACTTCCCGTCGGCGGTCACCTGCATGGTGTACATCTTCGACTGGTTCCACTCGCCGAGCAGCGCCTTGCCGTCGTAGTACGCCGGCCACTTCCGGTCGGAGTCGAGGTCGGCGTCGTAGCGGTAGACCGGGCCGCCCATCGGGGCACCGCCGCCGCCGATCTCCGGGTACCGCGCGTCACCGGCGTACCCGTAGTCGACGGTCGCCGGGACGACCGGCGGGAGGTTGGTCAGGCCGGTGTTGTTGGGCGAGTTGTTCACCGGCGCGGCGCAGTCGAACTTCGCCCCGCTCGGGCCGGACGGGAACGTGTAGTCGTTGTACGCCTCGTTCGTCCCGGTGCAGTACGGCCAGCCGTAGTTGCCGGGGGTCACGATGTTCCACTCGACCAGACCCCGCGGGCCCCGGGTGGGGTTGTCCGCGTTGGCGTCCGGCCCGTAGTCCGCGACGTAGAGCGTCTTGGTCTTCGGGTCGGTGCCGATCCGGAACGGGTTGCGGAAGCCCATCGCGTAGATCTCGGGACGGGTCTTTTCGGTGCCCGGCGCGAAGAGGTTGCCGGCGGGGACGGTGTACGTCCCGTCGTCCTCCGGGTGGATCCGGATCACCTTGCCACGCAGGTCGTTCGTGTTGCCGGAGGTGCGCTGCGCGTCGTAGTCCTGACGGCCCGGCCGCTCGTCGATCGGCGTGTACGCGCTCGACTCGAACGGGTTGGTGTTGTCACCGGTGGCCAGGTAGAGGTTGCCGTCGCTGTCGAAGGCCATGCTGCCGCCGGCGTGGCAGCAGGTGTTGCGCTGGGTGTCGACCCGCAGCACCTGCTTCTCGCTGGCCGGGTCGATGGTGTCGCCGGTCACCGTGAACCGGGACAGCAGGTTGCGCGTGATCCCGTCGTTGGGGGCGTAGTAGAGGTAGACCCACTTGTTGGTGGCGAAGTCCGGGTCGAGCCGGATGCCGATCAGGCCGTCCTCGTTGCCGGTGAAGACGTCCAGGTCGACGGCCGTGACGGTGCTGCCGGTGTCCGGCTTGACGATCTGTACCCGGCCGTCGCGCTCGATGTAGAAGACCCGCCCGTCGGGCGCGATGTCCAGCTCCATCGGGTTGCTGGTGTTGCTGTCCAGCGCGACCTTCTCGAAGCTCGCGGTCTTCGAGGCGCCGCAGTCGGCGTCCGCGACACCGGCCGCGGTCCGGATGCCGCCGAGCAGGTGGGAGAGGAACTCCGGCTCGGCGTACGACTCCCGCGTGTGCCCACCGCCGGTGTACCAGGAACGGCCGCCGTCGAAGTCCTGACACCAGGCGGTCGGGTGGTCGGCGCCCATCGCACCCGCGCCCGGGGTGTAGCTCTTCTCGTCCAGGCTGGCCAGCACGTGCACGTCCGGCCGGGGGTTGGTCTGGAAGTTGTACCACTCGTCGAAGCGGGACCAGCGGTCCGGCAACTCGGCGGTGGACGGGTGGGCGTGGTCCTCCACCTTGACCGTGGCCTGCTGGTTCTGCGGGTGGTTGGCGAAGTACGCGCCGACCAGGTCGCCGTACCAGGCCCAGCTGTACTCGGTGTCCGAGGCGGCGTGGATGCCGACGTAACCGCCGCCGGCACGTACGTAACGCTCGAACGCGGCCTGCTGCTGGGCGTCCAGGACGTCGCCGGTGGTGGAGAGCCAGATCACGGCCTTGTACTTGGCCAGATTGGCGTCGGTGAACGCTCCGCCGTCCTCGGAACTGTCCACGGTGAATCCGTTGGCGGCACCGAGTTGTTGGATGGCGGCGATACCGGTGGGAATGGAGTCGTGGCGGAAGCCGGCCGTCTTGGAGAACACCAGGACGGAGAAGGGCTCTTCGGCTGCCTGGGCCGCCCGGGGGAGTGGCTGGGTGGCCGGGGCGGCCTGCACGACCGCTGGCGCGGCCTTCGCGGCCGGTGCGGCCTGCGCGGCGGGTGCCGCCTGCGCGGGCAGACCGAAGAGGGTCGTCGAGGCCAGGGCCAGGGAGATCAGGGTCGCAGTGATGGGTATGCGGGCACGACGAGAGTGGGACACGCCGCCTCCTAGGTCGCGGTGGACAGGAATCGCGGGGGCCGGCTCGCCGAAGACCGTCCCAGATGGAGCCGGTACGGGTGCCGTGCCAGGGCGCCCGCGCCAGCATTTTTGTCGAATCGCTGAACAAATTAATTCGGTTGGATCAATGTCGGGCAAGATGCCGGCGGGTAACGGTTCTGCAACGGCGGGCGACATTCCGAACAGGACCGTATGAAGCGCCCAGCGGATCTGGTCCGTCGCGGCCCGCCGACCCCGCCTTGGCAGCCGGCCGGAACTGTCGTACGGTGACACGCAAGTAACCCACGGGAGCCCGGTGTACCGGGCTGAGAGGGGGGCTGACAGCCCCCGACCGTCGAACCTGATCCGGGTAATGCCGGCGCAGGGAGGAGCGTTGCCGTGCCGTCCCTCGGGCGACTGCATCTGATCACCGACACCCGACCCGGGCGGGACCCGCTCACCGTGGTCCGGGCCGCCCTCACGGCGGCCCGCGCCGACCTGGTGGTGCAGGTCCGCGTCGAGGACTCCGCCACCGACCGCGAGGCGTACGACCTGGCCCGCCGGGTGCTGGCGCTCTGCACGCCGTACGGGGCGACCTGCCTGGTCAACGACCGGCTGCACGTGGCGCTGGCGGTGGGGGCCGCCGGCGGGCACGTCGGTGCCGAGGACCTGCCGGTCGCCGCCGCCCGCCGGGTGCTCGGCCCCACCGGCGTGCTGGGAGCCACCGCCCGGGCCCCGGAGACGGCGACCGCGGCGGTCGCCGAGGGGGCCAGCTACCTGGGCGTCGGGCCGTGCCACACGACCAGCACCAAGTCCGGTCTGCCCGATCCGATCGGCCCGGCCGGGCTGGGGGCGGTCACCGGCGCGGTGGACGTGCCGGTCATCGCGATCGGCGGGGTGACCGCCGCCCGGGTGCCGGCGCTGCGAGCCGCCGGGGCGTACGGGGTGGCGGTGGTCGGGGCGGTCTCCGCCGCCGCCGACGCGGCCCGTGCCACCGCCGAGCTGCTCGGAGCCCTGACGTGCTGACCGGCCGGTCCCCGTCGACGCCGTTCGACGATCGGGTCCGGCCGGACGTGGCGGTGGTGGGGGCGGGGCCGATCGGGCTGGCGATCGCCTGGCGGTGCGCATCCCGCGGGCTCCGGGTGGTGGTGCACGATCCGGCCCCCGGCTCGGGCGCGTCGGCGGTGGCCGCCGGCATGCTCTCCCCGGTGGCCGAGGCGTACTTCGGTGAGCGGCAGCTGACCGGGTTGCTGCTGGCGTCCGCCGCCCGCTGGCCGGCGTTCGCCGACGAGCTGACCGAGGCGAGCGGCGCCGAGCTGGGCTACCGGACCGAGGGCACCCTGATGGTCGGGCTGACCGGGGACGACCTGGCCGAGGCGCGCCGGCTCTGGGCGTACCAGCAGGGGCTGGACCTGCCGGTCACCCCGCTGCGCCCCACCGAGCTGCGCGACCGCGAGCCGGCGCTCGCGCCGCGGGTGCGCGGCGGGGCCCTCGCGCCCACCGATCACCAGGTCGACCCGCGGCTGCTGGTGCCGGCGCTGCGCACGGCCGCCCAGCGGGCCGGTGCGGTGCTCGTTCCGCAGGCGGTCCGGCATCTCTCCGAGGTGGACGCCCGGGTCACCGTGGTCGCCGCCGGCTGCGGCGCCGCCGCCCTCACCGGCCTGCCGGTGCGGCCGGTGAAGGGTCAGATCCTCCGGCTGCGCGCGCCCGGCGGCGCCGCGCCGGGCTTCCGGCACGTCATCCGGGGGTACGCCGACGGCGAGCCGGTCTACCTGGTGCCGCGCGCCGACGGCGAGGTGGTGCTCGGCGCGACGGTCGAGGAGCGGTCGGACACCACCGTCACCGCCGGCGCGGTGCTGCGCCTGCTCCGCGCCGGCGTCGACCTGCTGCCCGAGCTGGCCGAGTACGACCTGGTCGAGGCGGTCGCCGGACTGCGCCCGGGCACCCCGGACAACGCGCCGATCCTCGGGCCGCTGCCCGGCCGGCCGGACGTGCTGACCGCCACCGGGCACCACCGGCACGGCATCGTGCTCACCCCGGTCACCGCCGACCTGATCGCCGACCTGGTGACCACCGGCGTGGCCGACCCGCTGCTCACGCCCTTCCGCCCGGACCGTTTCGCGGGCACCGCGCCGGATCCCACCGCCGCTCCCGGTGCGGCCGACCTCGACGTGCCTGATCACACCCTGGAGGAGGACTCGTGAAGCTCACGGTGAACGGAGTCGGGCGAACCGTCGCGGGTGGCGCGTCGGTGGCCGACCTGGTCCGCGACGTCACCGGGCAGCAGCGCGGGGTCGCGGTCGCGGTCAACGGCGAGGTCGTGCCCCGGACCGGCTGGCCGGCCACGGTGCTGCAGGACGGCGACCGCGTCGAGGTGCTCACCGCCGCGCAGGGTGGGTGACCGGCATGTCGTTCGAGCTGGGTGGGACGACGTTCACCTCGCGGCTGATCCTCGGCACCGGCGGCGCCGCCAACCTGCACGTGTTGGAGCAGGCGATCCGGGCGTCCGGCACCGAGCTGGTCACGCTGGCGCTGCGCCGGGTGGACACCGCGCCGGGCTCCGCCGGTGGGCTGCTCGATCTGCTGGACCGGTGCGGGGTGCGGCTGCTGCCGAACACCGCCGGCTGCCACACGGCGACCGAGGCCGTGAAGGTGGCCCGGCTGGCCAGGGACGCGTTCGACACCGACTGGATCAAGCTGGAGGTGATCGGCGACGAGCGGACCCTGCTGCCCGACGGCGTCGAGCTGCTGCGCGCCGCCGAGGAACTGGTCGCCGACGGTTTCACCGTCCTGCCGTACACCAGCGACGACCCGGTGCTCGCCCGCCGGCTGGCCGACGTGGGCTGCGCCGCCGTGATGCCCGCCGGCGCGCCGATCGGCTCGGGGCTCGGCATCGGCAACCCGCACCACATCCGGCTGATCCGGCAGGGCGTGGACGTACCGGTGATCCTGGACGCCGGCATCGGCACCGCGTCCGACGCGGCGCTGGCGATGGAGCTGGGCTGCGACGCCGTCCTGCTGGCCAGCGCGGTCACCCGGGCCGCCGACCCGGTCGCGATGGCCACCGCGATGCGGTACGCGGTCGAGGCCGGTCGGCTGGCCGCCGGCGCCGGCCGGATCGCCCGCCGCTTCCACGCCCTCCCCTCCACCCCCGACGAGGGAAGGCCGGACCTGTGACCCCCACCCCACCTCCGTCGGCCGGGTGTGCCCCGCCAGATCTTGGAAGCGAACCGCCCCTGGTGGGGCCCGATCCTTCCAGGATCTCGGCGGGGACCGTGCCGTGGGGCGTCGTGGTGTTGACGGATCGGCTGGTGGCGCGAGCGCCGCTCGATCGGGTCGTGGCGGGGGCCGTCGCCGGGGGAGTGCGCTGGGTGGTGCTGCGGGAGAAGGACCTGCCCCGCGCCGAGCGCGCCGCCCTCGCCGTCGACCTGCGCGGGATCCTCGCCGACGTCGGCGGAACCCTGATCGTGGCGGGCCCCGACCCGCTCGACGGCGACGCCGTCCATCTGCCCTCCGCCGGCCCCTACCCACCACCGACCCTTCCGCTCGTCGGCCGCTCGTGCCACAACCAGGCCGAGCTGAGCCGACTCACCACCGAGCACTACGCGACGGTCTCCCCGGTCTGGCCAACGAAGACGAAGCCGGGTTACGGCCCACCCCTAGGACCGGACGGCCTGCGAAAGCTGGTCGAGGCCAGCCCAGTGCCCGTGCTGGCGCTCGGCGGAGTGGAAACCCCAGAACAGGTAACCGCCTGCGTCCAAGCAGGAGCCACCGGCGTAGCCGTACTAGGCGCACTCATGCGAGCCCGAGACCCCACCGAAACAGCCATCACCGTCACCACCGCCTATGCCGAGGCGGTCATCCCGGAGCTTCTCCAAGCCCGCGCGGAGGCACCCAGGTCCCCGCAGCCCCAAACCGCAACCAGGGAGGAGAAGTGACACCGCGCACCATCCTCACCATCGCCGGCTCGGACTCCGGAGGCGGCGCCGGCATCCAGGCCGACCTCAAGGTCTTCGCGGCGCTCGGCGCGTACGGCACCAGCGTCCTCACCGCGATCACCGCGCAGAACACCCGGGGCGTCGACGCGGTCCTGCCGCTGCCCCCGCGCACGGTCACCGAGCAGCTGGACAGCGTGCTCGCCGACTTCACGGTCGGTGCGGTCAAGACCGGGATGCTCGGCAATCCCGCCGTCGCCGACGCCGTGGCGGTCGCCGCCCGGGACGGCCGGCTGCCCCAGCTCGTCGTCGACCCGGTGCTGGTCGCCACCAGCGGCCACCGGCTCGGCGTGGTGGACGCGGTCGAGCGGCTCCTTCCGTACGCCAGGGTGGCGACGCCGAACTGCGCGGAGGCCGCGGCCATCACCGGGCGCCCGGTGGACGACGTGGCCGGGATGGTCGCGGCCGCCGAGGCCCTCGCGGCCGGTGGCCCGGAGTACGTGGTGGTCACCGGCGGCGACCTGGACGGTGGCGAGGCGGTCGACGTGCTGCACGGCGCCGGAAGCACCACCCTGCTGCGCGCGCCCCGGGTGGACACCCGGCACACCCACGGCACCGGGTGCTCGTTCTCGGCGGCGATCGCCGTGCGGCTCGCGCTGGGCGATCCGGTGCCGGCGGCGGTCGGGGTCGCCAAGGAGTACGTGCTCCGCGCACTGACCGGAGCGCGGGGTTGGGAGCTGGGCGCGGGCCGTGGGCCGCTGGATCACTTCGGCTGGTCCGCTTGATCACCAGGGAGGCTGTCATGCAGGCACGAGGCAAGGTGTACGTCGAGGGTTCGCGGCCGGATGTGCGGGTGCCGTTCGCCGAGGTGGCGCTGACCGGTGACCATCCGCCGGTGCGGCTCTACGACACGTCCGGTCCCGGCTCCGATCCGGAGGTGGGGCTGCCGCCGCTGCGCGGGCCGTGGATCGCCGAGCGGGGTGACGTCGCCCCGGTGCGGGGCGCGGGTACGCCGCTGGCGGCGGTGGCCGGACGCCGGCCGACCCAGCTCGCGTACGCGCGGGCCGGTGTGGTGACGCCGGAGATGCAGTTCGTGGCGATCCGGGAGAGCGTCGACCCGGAACTCGTCCGCGCCGAGATCGCCGCCGGTCGGGCGGTGCTGCCGCTCAACGTCAACCACCCGGAGTGCGAGCCGGCGATCATCGGCAAGGCGTTCCTGGTCAAGGTGAACGCCAACATCGGCACCTCGGCGGTCAGCTCGTCGGTGGCCGAGGAGGTGGAGAAGCTGACCTGGGCCACCTGCTGGGGTGCGGACACCGTGATGGACCTGTCCACCGGCAAGCGGATCCACGAGACCCGCGAGGCGATCGTGCGGAACTCGCCGGTGCCGATCGGGACGGTGCCGATCTACCAGGCCCTCGAGAAGGTCGGCGGCGACCCGGTGAAGCTGAGCTGGGAGGTGTTCCGGGACACCGTCATCGAGCAGGCCGAGCAGGGCGTCGACTACATGACGGTGCACGCCGGGGTGCTGCTGCCGTACGTGCCGCTGGCGGTGGACCGGGTGACCGGGATCGTCTCCCGAGGCGGCTCCATCATGGCCGCCTGGTGCCTGGCGCACCACGAGGAGAACTTCCTCTACACCAACTTCGCCGAGCTGTGCGAGCTGCTGGCCCGCTACGACGTGACCTTCTCTCTCGGCGACGGGCTGCGGCCCGGCTCCATCGCGGACGCCAACGACGAGGCGCAGTTCGCCGAGCTGCGCACCCTCGGCGAGCTGACCACTGTCGCCTGGGAGCACGACGTGCAGGTGATGATCGAGGGCCCCGGGCACGTGCCCATGCACAAGATCAAGGAGAACGTGGACCTCCAGCAGGAGTGGTGCCACGAGGCCCCGTTCTACACCCTCGGCCCGCTGACCACCGACATCGCGCCGGCGTACGACCACATCACCTCGGCGATCGGCGCCGCGATGATCGGCATGTTCGGCACCGCGATGCTCTGCTACGTCACCCCGAAGGAGCACCTCGGCCTGCCGGACCGCGACGACGTCAAGGCCGGCGTGATCGCGTACAAGATCGCTGCGCACGCGGCGGACCTGGCCAAGGGGCACCCCGGTGCGCAGGCGTGGGACGACGCGCTGTCGAAGGCGCGGTTCGAGTTCCGCTGGGAGGACCAGTTCAACCTTTCGCTGGACCCGGAGACGGCGCGTTCGTACCACGACGCCACGCTGCCCGCCGAGCCGGCGAAGACCGCGCACTTCTGCTCGATGTGCGGCCCGAAGTTCTGCTCCATGAAGATCAGCCAGGAGCTCAAGGAGTACGCCGCTCGTGGCATGAAGGACAAGTCGGAGGAGTTCGTCTCCGGCGGTGGTCGGGTCTACCTGCCCCTGGCCTGATCCGCCCGCCCTGCGCTGGCCGGCCGTTTCCGGGCGGGCCAGCGCGGGGCAGCGGCGTCAGTCGCGGTGGTGTCGCCCGGTGGAGCGAAGGGAGCGGCGGCCGCTCTCCTGCTCCGGCTCGTTGTCCGCCACCGGGTTGCTCAGGCCGGCGACCCAGTCGACGAACTCCTCGTCCTGCGCCGGCAACGCCTCGGTCGCATCGGACGCGGCCGGGCTCTCGTCCTCCGCGCGGGACCGGTTGCGGCGGAACAGGCCGCCCAGCCGGCCCCGCCGGGAGGGCTGCTCCGCGTCGTCGCCGGCTGCGGACGCAGCCGGTACGGCGTCGGCGCTCGCCGGACCACCGGTGGCGGCCCCGGTGCCGACGCCGGTCTGCTCGGGTACCACCGGAGACGCCGAGGTCGGGATGGCCTGTTCCGCCGGCGCGGACGGAACGGCCTCGGTGGTCCGGTCCGGCGTGCCGGCCGCCCGGCGCCACCGGGCGGCCGCCCGGTCCGACGCGCTGCGCGGGCCGCTCGTGGGTCCGGTCGGGCTCGATGATCCGGTGGGAAGGGTCGGGTCGCTGGTCGCGGCCGAGTTGGTCAACGCGGGCCCGGTGCCGCCCGTCGGGCTCTCCCGCGGGTCTGCCGGCCCCTCGCGGCGCGCGGATGTGAAGGCGTCCCAGGTGCTGGCGTTGGTCAGGTCCGGCAGGGGAGCCCGGTGCCGGGGGCGGGGCGTCCACTCGGTCGGCGCCGCCGACCCGGTCGAGGTGTCCGATGTGGCCGGTTCCGGCGCACCGGTCTGTGCGGGAGCCGTCCAGGCCGAGGTGACGGGCCAGGCCGGCGCGGCCGGAGTCCAGCGGTCCGCCTCCGGTTCGCCGGCCGCCGCCACCCCGAACAGCGGACCGGCGGGACCACCCGGGGCCGCGGTCCGGTCGGTCCGGTCGGTCCGGGGCGCGACGGTGGCTGCGGAACCGGTGGCCGGCTCGGCCGGGGCCGGGGTGGTGGCAGCGCTCGCCGCCGGGCCGGTGGCAGCGCTCGCCGTCGGGCCGGCGGCGGCTGGGCTCCCTGCCGGGCCGGTGGTGGCGGCGCTCGCCGTCGGGCCGGCGGTGGCTGGGCTCGCTGTCGGGTCGATAACGGTGGGGCTCGCCGCCGGGTTGGTGGCGGCTGGGCCAGCTGCCGCGTCGGTGGTGGGGGCCGGGGTCGCCGCAGGCGTCCGGGCTCCCCGACCGGGTTCGGTGCTCGGGGCGTCCCTGTCCGGGCGGGGTTCGTCGGTGGCCGTGCCGGAGCCGGCGCTGTCGGTGGTCTTGGCGGGCCGGGTGGTCCTCTTTGCGCGGCCGGACGTCGCGGACCCGCCCGGGTCCGCGGAAGCGTCCGGGGCGGCGTCCGGGGCGGGCGGCGTCGTGCCGTCGGCCAGCTCGGACGCCGTGGCGGCCGGGACGGACTTCGGCTTGCGGGTCCGGCGCGGCTTGGGTGCCGGCGCGTCGGCCGTGCCGTCGCTGGCCATGCCCGTGTTCTTGCCGGCCGTGCCCGCGTTGCTCGTGCCGGCGCTGCTCTCGCCCGCGCTCGTCGTGCCCGCGGTCGTGCCGGCGCTGCTCGTGCCCGCCTTGGTCGTGTCCGTTCCCGTGCTCACGGTGGTCGTGCCGTGGTGGGCCGGGCCCTTGCTCGGCGCGCCGTCGTCGGTCTGCCGGATCGCGCCGGTCGCTGCCGTCGGGGTGCTGGTCGAGCCGTCGTCCCCGGGGCCGCCCGCCGGAACGGCGGCGTCGACGCCGGTCCGGCTCGACCGGACGGAGCCGCGCGGGCCGGTGACGGTGGCCGTCCCGGCCGGCTCGGCACTGCCGGCCGCGTCGGCGGGGGACGTGCGGGTGCCGGGCACGGGCCCGGTGGTCTCGGTCGGCCCGGTCTCCTGGTGCTCGACGCCGGCCGGACCGTCCTCTGCCGGTCCGCCCGTGCTCGGCTCGCGCGTGGCGCGGTCACTCGGGTCGTCGGTGTGGTGGCGGGGGCGGTCGGCCGCTCGGGGCACGGGGGTGGCAGCCGCGCCGGTCGGGTCGGTGGGCATCGGGCCGTGCTGGCCGCTCGCCGAGGTCGCCGGCCAGTCCCAGTGGGCCGGGACGGTGCGGACGGCGCCGGTGCTGTCGGCAGCGCGCAGGTCCTGTCCGGCGCCGGGCCGCTTTGCGCCGGCCAACTCCGCGCCGGTGGGTTCCGCGGTGTGCCGGTCGTTCGCCGGATTCGTCGACTCGGCGCCGGGCAGGGCCGGGCCGGCGGGCAGCGGGCGAAGGATGGTGGTGGGTTCGATCGCCTGCGACTCGGCGGTGCGCGCACGCGCCGGCCAGCGCAGCAGGGCGGCGGCCGCCGCGCCGAGCGCGCCCGCGAGGATCGCGATCAGCGCGCCGTAGTACGGGGTGGTCTGGTAGCGGTCCACCGCGTCGCCGGGGCCGGCGGTCAGGTAGGCGAACGCCACCAGCACCGGACCGGCCACCCCGGTCGCCCCGCTGACCAGCGGAACCTGGCCGCGCCACCGGGCCAGCCCGGCCGTCGCCGCGCCGGCCAGCAGCGCGGTGAGGGGCAGCAGGACCAGCGCCAGCCGTTGTGCCGCGTCGTCGTCCAGCCAGTTCGGCTCGAGGACGCCGAGTCGGACCGTGGGCAGCGGCCCGTTCGTGCCGAGTGACGGCAGGACGGAGACCAGCGCCAGCACCCACACCGCACCGGCCACCGCCGCCATGTTCCAGCCCAGCTCGGGCCGGATCAGGACGGCGGTCGCCGCCCCGGCCCCGATCACCGCGCCGAGCACGGCGCAGATGCCGACGGCCCAGACCGGGTCGACGGAGATCAGTTCGGCTGCCCGGGCGGGCTGCATGCAGAGCGGGGCGACGACGGTGGCGCCGAACGCGGCCGCGGCGCCGATGGCCAACTGCCGGCCCGTGCTGGCCGGCACGTCCCGGCGGGCCAGGCGGCCGGTCAGGACGGCACCGGCGACGGCGGCGTTCGCGGCGAACCAGCCCACCCAGACGAGCTGGGCCGGCCACTGATTGACGGTCGTGCCGGTGAAGGCGCCGGTGAGTCGGATGATGCCGAATCCGTACGCGACGCCGAGCTGGCCGGCTCCGGCCAGCACGCTCACCCCGAGCGCCGTGAGCAGCAGTCTGCCCCAGGTCCGAAAGGCCATGTCCGGCACGTTACGCACCCGGTACACACGATCGCCACCGGCGCGCCGCTCGGCGCGCCGGCCGCTCCCCGGCGGGTCTACTTGAGTTCGACCAGGCGGGCCAGGTAAGTCGTGTCCCCGACATTGGTCAGCATGTGCACCGCTCCCGGGTCCCGGTAGACCACTCCGCCGGTGGGCTCGTCGGCGTCGATCCGGGTGCCGTCGACCGTCTGCACGACGTTCTTCGCCCCCTCGATCGCCACCACCAGATAGGGGTGGTCGTGCCGGTGCAGCGGCTGCCGCTCGCCCGGTTCGAGCCGGATGTGCCAGACCCGGACCCGGTCGTTCTCGTACACGATCTCCTGGCCCACCGGCCCGAGCTCGGTGCCGTCGAACACGTCGGTCATCATTCTCCGTCCAGTTGGGGCAGCACCTCGGCGGCGATCAGCTCGAGGTGGTCGAGGTCAGCGAAGTCGATCAGGCGCAGGTGCACCCGGGTGGTGCCGACCGCGGCGAACTCGCCGATCCGCTGCACGAGCTGCGCGGGCGAGCCGACCACCGGGTCCTCCGGCGGCAGCGCGCTCTTCTCGTGCAGGGGCGCGGCCCGCCGCTGCGCCTCCGCGTCGGTCCGGCCGATGGCCACCACGATCCCGGCGGAGAGGACCAGTGGCGCCTGCCCGGACTCCGTCCGGCCGGTGCGGTCGCACGCCTCGCGCACCCGGTCGTACGCCCTGGCGGACTCCGCCACGGACTTGAACGGCATGTTGAACTCGGTGGCGTACCGGGCGGCCAGTTCCGGGGTGCGCTTGGGGCCGCGCCCGCCGACGATGATCGGCGGCCCGGGCACCTGCACCGGCTTGGGCAGGGCCGGCGCGCCGACCAGGCGGTAGTGGTCGCCGGCGTAGCTGTACGTCTCGCCCGCCGGGGTCCGCCACAGGCCGGTGATGATGTCGAGCTGCTCGGCCAGCCGGTCGAAGCGTTCGCTGACGGCGGGGAACGGGATGCCGTACGAGGTGTGCTCGCGCTCGTACCAGCCCGCGCCGATGCCCAGCTCGACCCGCCCGCCGCTCATCTGGTCGACCTGAGCGACCATGACGGCCAGCGGGCCGGGCAGCCGGAAGGTGGCCGACGTGACCAGGGTGCCGAGTCGGATCCGCTCGGTCTCCCGGGCCAGCGCGGCGAGGGTCAGCCAGGCGTCCGTCGGGCCGGGCAGGCCCGGGTCGGCGCCCATCGACTGGTAGTGGTCGGCGCGGAAGAAGCCCTCGAAGCCGCCCGCCTCGACCATCCGCGCAAACCGGAGCTGGTCGTCGTACGTGGCGCCCCGGTGCGGCTCGGTGAAGACGGAGACCCGCATGCTCATCGCCCTTCCGCGCCGGCCGCGGCCGGCTGGTCGCGTTCCATCAACAGCTCGTGCAGGTCGGCGCTGACCCGGGCGACGTCGGCGAGGTGGGCGTTGCGGCCCAGCGTGCGGGGCCGCGGGATGGTCACGTCGACGACCTTGCGGATCCGGCCGGGGCGAGGGCTCAGCACGACCACCCGGTCGGCGAGCAGTACCGCCTCGTCGATCGAGTGGGTGACGAAGACGATGGTCGGCTTGTTCTCCATGTGCACCCGCTGGAGTTCGCCCGAGAGCTCCTCGCGGGTGAGTGCGTCGAGCGCGGAGAACGGCTCGTCCATCAACATCACCCGGGGCTCGCCGATCAGCGACCGGCACAGCGACACGCGCTGCTGCATGCCGCCGGAGAGCTCGTGCGGCAGCCGCTTCTCGAAGCCGGCCAGCCCGGCCACGTCGAGCAGCTGCCGGGCCCGCTCGCGGTGCTTGGCGCGGCTCCAGCCGAAGATCTCCACCGGCAGGAGAACGTTGTCCAGCACGGTGCGCCAGGGCAGCAGCGCCGGCTTCTGGAACAGCATGGCGATGTCCCGGCGGGGCCGCGTGATCGGCGTACCGGCCACGGTGATCTCGCCGGCGGTCAGCGGGAGCAGCCCGGCGACCAGCCGCAGCAGTGTGGACTTGCCGCAGCCGGAGCGGCCGAGCACGGCGACGAACTCACCCTCGGCGACGTCGAGGTCGATGCTCCGAAGCGCCTCCACCCGGCCGGATCGGCCCTCGAAGGTACGGGACACCCCGGACAGTCGAATCATCTCCGGCGGACCTCCGCTGAGTGGACGGTCAAGAATCCGGCAAAGGCTAGCCGTCTCGTCTCCCAATCGCACCGTCCGGGGTGGTCGTCATCTTGTTTCCGTTCCGCAACCCGATACGCCTGGCGTCGCAAAGGTGGGTTTCTCGTACGCTGTGCGCGCGAAGAGTCCCCTCACGACGGTGGTGCCCGGCTTCGACCCCTCCCGCCGGTTCCGCCGCGACAACCCCCTCCGGTGGCCTGCCGGCCCCGGTCGGAAAGGACATGGTGCACACATGAGAAGGCTGACCCGTACGGTCGCTACGGCCGCGCTGGCCACTGCCCTCGCCCTTGTCTCCGCCTGCAGCAGCGGGTCGGACTCGTCCGACGACGCCAAGGGCGGCAACGGCGGGGCGCTGGAGAAGGTGACCTACCTCACCTCCTTCGGCAACTTCGGCCGTGACTCCTACGCCTGGGTGGCGAAGGACAAGGGCTTCTTCAAGGACGCGGGCTTCGAGGTCGAGATCAAGGCCGGGCAGGGCACCGGTGGTGTGATCCAGACCGTCGTCGGTGGCCAGGCGGACTTCGGGCCGATCGACCTCACCGGCGGCCTGCTCCAGCTCGGCAACGGCCAGGCGAAGGACTTCGTCGCGGTGGCCGCGATCCAGCAGCGCACGATGGCCGGCATCGCCACCGTCGAGGGGAAGAACATCGCCTCCCCGAAGGACCTGGAGGGCAAGAAGCTCGCCGACACCCCCGGGTCCGTGGTCCGCAACCTGTTCCCGACGTACGCCCGGCTCGCCGGTGTGGACGCCAGCAAGGTGACCTGGGTCAACGGTGAGGCGCAGGCGCTGATCGGCACGCTGGCCTCCGGGTCGGTGGACGGCATCGGCCAGTTCGTCGTCGGCCAGCCGACCATCGAGGCGGTGGCCAAGAAGAAGGCCGTCATGCTGCCGTACAGCAACGTGATGCAGGACCTCTACGGCAACGTGCTGATCACCTCCTCGAAGATCGCCAAGGAGAAGCCCGAGATGGTGAAGCGGTTCACCGCGGCGCTGCTCAAGGGCCTGGAGTACAGCCTGGCGAACTCCAAGGAGGCCGCCGAGATCCTGAAGAAGAACGTCGACGCCACCAACCCGCTCGCGGCCGCCGCGGAGCTTGAGCTGATGGCCGCGTACGTCCGCTCCGGCAACTCCGGCACCGCGATCGGCACGCTGGACAACGGCCGGGTCGCCAAGAGCATCGCGATCCTGCAGGGCGCCGGCGCGCTGAAGCAGAACATCACCCCCGAGCAGATCATCGACTTCAGCCTCGCGCCGAAGGCCTGATCGTCCGGTCGTCACCAGGGGGTACGTCCCGCCGATTCCGGTAGGGCGTACCCCCGTCGCTCGTCGGCCCCCGGGGCCGTGCCATATCGAGGAGGACAAGATGACCGAGGTCCGGTCAGCGGAGCCGGCGGTGACGGTGGCCCCACCCCCGGGTGCCGCCCCCGGTGCGGGGCGCGCGGGTCGGGGTGCCGGCCTCCGTGCCGGGGCCGGGGCGGCGCTGCTGCCCGCGGCCGGCCTGCTGGTCGCCCTGGCGGCCTGGTGGTTGATCGCCCGGCTGGAACTGGTCCACCCGGCCGCCCTGCCACCGCCGGGCGATGTGCTCACCGCGTTCGTCGACAAGCCCGCCCGGATGCTCGAGCACACCTGGGACACGTTGCTGGAGATCCTGATCGGCTTCGCCCTGTCGGCGGCCGCCGGTGTCCTGATCGGACTCTCCCTGGCCAGTTCCCGCACGGTGGAGCGGATGTTCACCCCGCTGCTGGTCGCCGTCAACGCGGTGCCCAAGATCACGCTGGGGCCGCTGCTGGTGGTGGCGCTCGGCTGGGGTCAGAAGCCGATCCTGACCATGGTGTTCCTGCTCTGTTTCTTCCCGATCGTGCTCTCCACCGCGACGGGGCTGACCACCACTCCGGCCGACCTGGCCGAGTTGGTCCGCTCCTGGAACGCCTCCCGCTGGCAGGCGTTCCGCAAGGTGCGCTTCCCGGCGGCGCTGCCGCAGATCTTCGTCGGGCTCAAGGTGGCCATGCCGCTGGCCGCGATCGGCGCGGTGATCGGTGAGTTCCAGGCCGGCGAGAGCGGCCTGGGCTACGTCATCCTCCAGTACGCGGGCGTCGGCGACACCGCCACCGCCTGGGCGGCGATCATGCTGGTGGCGCTGGTGAGCATCCTGCTCTACTCGGCGCTCCTGCTGGTCGAGCGGATCGCCCTGCCCTGGGTCCGAGAGACCACCAGCAGCCGCTGACGACTGAGATCACAGGCAAGATCATCCCTGGAAAAGCGCAGGGCCGGCCCCCACCGGAGGCCGGCCCATTGCGGTGACCGTGACGCGCGGACGGTGTGGAGCGGCTACCCCGCCAGCCGCCACCGGCCGTTGCGCGCGACCAGCGTGGTGAGTGCCTGCGGCATCAGCCCGGAGTGGTTGTCCGGCGTCATCCGGATCGGGCCGGACAGACCGTCCATCTGGGACGTCTCCAGCACGTCCCGGATGCCGTCGCGGTCCACCTGCCCGGCCGGACCACCGGCACGCAGCTCGGCGTCGGCGATGAGCTGGATCGCGTCGGCGGCGAAGGACGAGGACCCGTTGTACCCGCCGAAGCGGGCGGTGTAGTCCTGGAACCACTGCCGCCGGGCCGCCTTCGCCGGCGTCGTGGCGATCACGTCGTCGATCACCATGGTCTGGGTGAAGATCAGCGTGGCCCGCTCGGTGGCCCGGGCCGCCGCGCCGAGGAAGAGGTCGCCGGCCGCGCCCGGGTCGAAGAAGAGCGACCCGCGGAAGGCGGTCTGCTGGGCGCTGGTGGCGGCCAGCGTCGCCTGCTCCGGCGGGGTCCAGATGACCAGCGCGTCGGGCTTGAGCCCGGCCAACCGCCCGATCTGCTGCGAGACCTCGGTGTCGGTGGTCTTCACCGACTCCTCGCCGACCGGCTTGATGGGGGTCTTGGCCAGTTCCCGGCGGAGTGCGACCGCGCCCTCCCGGCCGTAGTCGTCGTCGCTGTGGAGCAGGCCCACCTTGCGGACGTTCTTGCGACGCAGTTCGGTGGTGAGTGCCGCGGCGCTGTCCGCGGCGTTCGGGCCTAGTTTGAACACGTATCGCCGTTCTGCGGCCGGGCTGGCGATCGCGCCGGAAGCGGCGAGCGCAATGGTGGGAATCCGCTTCTCGTTGATGGTCCCGACGGCGCCGACCGCGCATTCGTTGCAGCCACCCATGATGATGGCGCTGACCCGGGAATCACCGCTGAAGTCAACGATGTTGCGTAACGACTCCGCGGCATCGGAACGGTTGTCCTTGACCTTCAGATCGATCTTCCGGCCGTTCAGTGCTCCGGAGGAGTTCAACTGCTCGACCTTGAGTTCCAGGGCCCGTTGGTATGCCCGGCCGACCGGAGCGGCGGCGCCGGAGAGTTCGAGGTCGGCGGCGATCACGATCGGACTCGTGTCCTGCTCCGCACCACCGAACTGACAGCCGGTGAGCGTGGTGGCCACGACGGCCGATGCGAGCGCCGCGATGGTCGCGGAGCGGATGGGGCTCAACTCAGTCCTCCAGGTGCGGGCGCGGGCGCTGCCCGGTCACCGCCGCTAATCCGTCCTCAGTGGAGGACGGGGTCTCCTCTGCCGTACGGTTGGCGCGAAGCCTGCAAAACCTTGCCAATGGCCGGCGCTGTGGTCAAGCGCGGACGCGGGTCGCATTTTCGGGACGGCCATCCCACATGCTGGGGTAACGCAATGTTTGCAAAAGCTCACTTTGCATACACGCGCGACCACTCTGGAGTTACATGCCCTGTTCAGGGGCTTGCGGAAATGAAGGTATCAGTTGACCGGATCACGGGTTGCGTGCCGTCCGACCGTTTCCTGCCCCACTGCGGCTTCCCAAAGAGGACCTTCTCTGATGAAATCGCGGCCGTGCCGCGCGTGGTCCCCTCCGCTTGCGGCACGGTTCGGCGGGTCAGGCGGGGAAGAAACGACGGAGGCGATGTCGTGAGCACCGGACCGACGACCCTGCCCGCGCTCGGCGACACCAATCGGCCCACCCGCCGACGGATGCCTAGACTGCGCGACGCCCGGATCCGGTCCAAGCTGGCACTGATCCTGGTCGTCCCGGTGGCGGCGGTGATCGCGCTGGCCACGGTCCGGCTGATCTCGGTCGGCGAGGGCGCCCTCGACGCCACCCGGGCGCGGTCGCTCACCGCGCTCTCCATCGACGTCAGCGCGCTGACCCAGGACCTCCAGGTCGAGCGGATGGCCGCGGCGGCCTACCTGGCCGCACCGCAGCAGCCCGCCGACGCGTACAACCTGCGGGTCCGCCAGACGCAGCAGCGGGTGGACGAGTACCGCGCCGAGCGGGGCCGAATCGGCGAGGTGCCGGCGGCCCTGCGGGACCGGCTGGCCGCCATCGACGACCACCTGGACACGTTGGACGGCACCCGCCAGGAGGTGCTGGACCGCCGGCAGATGGCCGTCGCCGAGGCGGTCCTGCGGTACGGCGTCATCCTCACCGACCTGGTCGCCTACGGTGACGGGCTCGCTCAGCTGCCCGGCGAGGAGAGCCTGTCGGACAGCCGGCGCGCGGTCGCCGCGTTCGCCCGGGCCAAGGCGTCCGTCGCCGAGGAGGGCGCGGTCGCCTTCACCGCCCTGACCGCCGGCCAGCTCGACGAGGAACAGTTCTCCTCCTTCGTCGCCACGCTCACCAGCCAGCAGGAGGCCCTGGTCGCCTTCTCGCTCGCCGCCGACCCGGAACAGCGCGCCCTGGTCAACAGCACCGTCTCCGGTGACGCCGTCGGCCTGGCCGACCGGGTGGCCACCGACATCACCCGCTCGGTCGGGCAACGACCGCTGGTCACCGCACAGGACGCCACCGCCTCCATCGGCGCGGTCAACGACCTGATGCGCTGGGCCGAGATCCAACTGCAGAACCGGTTGTTCGAGCAGGCCGACCAGGCGCGCGCGAACGTCATCCGGCAGGCCGTGGTCGAGTCGGTGCTGGTGCTGCTCACCCTGATCATCGCCGTGTCGCTGGCCGTGGTGCTGGCCCGCTCACTGAACCACTCGCTGCGCCGGCTGCGCGAGGGCGCGCTCTCGGTGGCCAACCACGACCTGCCCGACGCGGTGCAGCGGCTGCAGAACATGGGCAGCGTGGGCGACGGCGGGGTGGAGGAGATCGTCCGCCAGGTCCGGGACCCGATCCAGCTCACCAACCGCGACGAGGTCGGACAGGTCGCGTTGGCCTTCAACGTCGTACACCGGGAGGCGGTGCGGGTCGCGGCCGAGCAGGCCGCGTTGCGCACCAGCGTCTCGGCGATGTTCCTCAACCTGGCCCGCCGCAGTCAGACCCTCGTCGACCGGATGATCGGCGAGCTGGACGCGATCGAGCGTGGCGAGGAGGACCCGAAGCGGCTCGCGCAGCTCTTCGAGCTGGACCACCTGGCCACCCGGATGCGCCGCAACGACGAGAACCTGCTGGTCCTGGCCGGCGCCGACTCCGCCGTACCGCGTCGCGACGACGCGCTGGTGGTGGACGTCCTGCGCGCCGCCCAGTCCGAGGTCGAGCTGTACAACCGCATCGAGTTCGGCACGGTGGACACGGACATCTCGGTGGCCGCGCACGCGGTCAACGACGTGGTGCGGCTCGTCGCCGAACTGCTCGACAACGCCACCCGGTTCTCGCCACCGAACACCACTGTGGTCGCCGACGGTCGCCGGATCCGCGACTACGTGCTGATCCAGATCGAGGACCGGGGGCTCGGCCTCAGCGACGAGCAGCTCGACTCGCTCAACCGTCGGCTGGCCGCGCCGCCGAGCGTCGACGTCGCCGCGTTCCGGCTCATGGGTCTGGCCGTGGTCAGCCGGCTCGCCTCCCGCTACGGCATCCGGGTGGAGTTGCGCCGCAACATGGAGGGCGGCACCGTTGCCCAGGTGACGCTGCCCGCCGCGACCGTGGTGCTGCCCGCCAACCGGGGCCGCGAGCAGGTGCTGACCCGGCCGCGCCAGCCGATGGCGGTCGAGCAGACGCCGCTCACCCCGGTCGGTCACGCCGAGCCGTTCGCCGGCGCCACCACCTCGGCGGCGACGCTGCCCGACCAGTGGCGGACGAGCACGCCGACACCGGCGGCCTGGCAGTCCCCGCTGGACGCCCGGAACACCGCCCCGGCAGTGCAGGCCGGCGGCTTCACCGGGGCACACGCGACGGTGCCGCCCGCACCGGCCCCGGCCGCACCGGCCCCGGCCGCACCGGCCCCGGCCGCACCGGCCCCGGCCGCACCGGCCCCGCCGGCACGGACTCCGTACGGCAAGGGCGGGGGTGCCTCCCTGGGCAGCCCGACGGTGGCGTACCCGACCGTCGACCCGCTGCCCCGGCGCGGCTCGGGGGCGGACGCCACCGACGCGCGGAGCGCCTCGGTGCTGCCGGTCGGGCCGGTCGCCGGCCCGGGTGCGGTCGCACCGCCGCCCGCGCCGCCGATGCCGGCCGCCCCGGTCAGCAACCGGCCCGACTTCCCCGCCGAGGCACCGATCTTCCGGGAGATGGAGGCGGTCTGGTTCCGGTCGCACGGCGACGACGCCACCGCGATCTTCACCCGGCCGCAGTTCGACTCGCCGCCACC
This sequence comes from Micromonospora sp. NPDC049301, assembly GCF_040678715.1. Lineage (NCBI taxonomy): Bacteria > Bacillati > Actinomycetota > Actinomycetes > Micromonosporales > Micromonosporaceae > Micromonospora > Micromonospora sp. NPDC049301. The sequence continues at coordinate 236,001 of NZ_JBFAQO010000006.1, forward strand.
GCCCGCCGACGCCGGCTCGCGCTCGGGCGGCGGGGGTCACACGACCGCCGCGTCCGCGCCGGCAGCGTCGCCGGCCCGACCGCCACTGCCGACCCGTACCCCGGGCAGCTCCGCCACCGATGGCACCGGAACGCCGGGCAGCGCGGGCACCGGCGGGCTCGGAGCCGGGACGGCGGCACCGCCTCCGCCGCCGTCGTACAGCCCGCCGCCGGCCGCCCGGACCACGCCGGCCGCGCCCGCCACTCCGAGCGCGCCCGCCACTCCGAGCGCGCCCGCCACTCCGAGCGCGCCCGCCGCTCCGGCGGTGGACCCGAGCGCCTGGCGGACGGCCGCGGACGAGGGCTGGTCCCGGGCCAGCAGGGCCGCCGAGCCGGCCGCCGCTGGAACCACCCGCTCCGGGCTTCCCAAGCGGGTGCCGCAGGCGCAGCTCGTGCCGGGCGGCATCGAACCGAAGGCCGGCCGGGACCGCAGCCGGCGGACCCCCGATGAAGTACGCGGTCTGTTGTCGGCCTACCACCGTGGCGTGCAGCGCGGACGGTCGGCCGGAACGGACGTGAACAGCACCTCGACCAAGGAGAGCCGATGAACAGGCCAGCTGCCATGCAGGACATGGGTTGGCTGCTCACCAACTTCGCCGACAGCGTGGCGGGCATCGCCCACGTGGTGGCGGTGTCCGCTGACGGGCTGCTGCTCGCCTCCTCCCGGGACCTCCCGGGAGACCGGGCGGACCAGCTCGCTGCGATCACCTCTGGAGTGGTGAGCCTGACCGAGGGCGCGGCCCGGATGTTCAGCGCGGGCGGGGTGTTGCAGACCGTCATCGAGATGGACAGCGGCTACCTCTTCCTCATGTCGATCAGCGACGGCTCGTCGATGGCCGTGCTGGCCGCGCGCAGCTGCGACGTGGGCCAGGTGGGCTACGAGATGGCGCTGCTGGTCGAGCGGGTGGGTGCCGCACTGGTGCCGCTGCCGCGCGACGCGGTGCGCTCGTAGCGACGAGACCACGGCGTGCCGACGGCGCGCCGGACCAGGGAGGGGAGGCGGTGTGGACCGGCTCCACGGGGGACGAGGAGGTGACCGGGGATGGACCAACGACGCGCTGACCCGCGCGGCGCCCTGGTACGTCCCTACGCGGTCACCCGCGGTCGTACCGAGCCCCGGCAGGACATCGCCCTCGAGGCGGTCCTCACGTCCTCTCCCACCCAGGTCGCCGAGTCCCGCTTCGCGGGGCATGACAAGCACCGCATCGCCACGGTCTGTGAGGGCCGGGCACAGTCGCTGGCGGAGATCGCCGCGTACACCCGGATGCCGCTGGGCGTCGCCCGGGTGCTGGTCGCCGACATGGTGGCCGAGAGCCTGCTGACGTTACACACTGCTGCTCCCGCCGAGGGGTTCGAGGAGCGGATGGAACTGCTTGGAAGGGTGCTAAGTGGACTTCGCAGGCTATGACCCCGCTGGGGGGCGGCAGAGCCGGGGAATCGTCTCCGCGAAGATCGTCGTCGCGGGCGGCTTCGGCGTCGGTAAGACGACGCTGGTCGGTTCGATCTCCGAGATCACACCGCTGACCACGGAGGCGGTGATGACCGCGGCCGGTGTCGGCATCGACGACCCGTCCAAGGTGCCGGGCAAGGAGACCACCACGGTCGCCATGGACTTCGGCCGTATCACCATGGCCCAGGACCTGATCCTGTATCTCTTCGGCACACCCGGCCAGACCCGGTTCTGGTTCATGTGGGACGAGATCATCCGGGGTGCGGTGGGCGCCGCCGTGCTGGTGGACACCCGCCGGATCACGGACGCCTTCGCCCCGCTGGACTACTTCGAGAACCGCAACCTGCCGTACGTGGTGGCGCTGAACCGGTTCGACGGCGCTCCCCAGTACGAGCCGGAGGAGGTCCGTGAGGCGCTGGCCATCTCGCCGCAGGTGCCGCTGGTGATGACCGACGCCCGGCATCGGGAGTCGGTCAAGCAGGTGCTGGTGACGGTGGTCGAGCACGCGATGCTCCGGCTCCAGGCCGAGCACGGCCGGGGCTTCCCCACGCCGGTCGGCTGATCCGACGTGGCCGGCCGGCACACACCGGCCGGCCCGCGACGCGTCAGTCGACCCGGAGCCGGTAGCCGCGCTTCACCACGGTCTGCACCACGCGGGGGGCGCGCAGGCCGGCCCGGAGTCGGGCCACCGCCATCTCCACCGCGTGCTCGTCCGCGCCCCGGGGCAGGGTCCGCAGCAGCGCGGTCCGGGACAGCACCCGGCCGGGGGTCTGGGCCAGCGCACGCAGCACCGCCATCGGAGCGGGGGCGAGCGGGCGCAGCTCACCGTCGATCACCGCGGCGTGCCCGCGCAGGGTGAGCAGATGCCCGCCGGCCTTGAACGTCGTCGTCCGGCGGGGCAACTCGTCGACGATGGTCCGTACCAGCGCGCCGAGCCGGGCCCGCCCCGGCGCGCTGACCGGCACCCCGAGCCGCAGCAGTGGCTCGGCGGTCACCGCGCCGACGCAGCTGGCCAGCACCTCACCACGGAACGCGGACAGCACGGCGTCGGTACGGTCCCCGGCCGCCCGCAGCAGTGCCTCGACCGCCGGCGCCGAGGTGAACGTCACCGCGTCCACCAGCCGGCCGGCGATCAGGTCGACCAGCCGGTGCAGCGGCGCCGGGTCGGTGGGCGGCGCCCAGCGGTAGACCGGCACCTCGATCACCGTGGCTCCGGCCGCCTCCAGCGCCAGCGTGCACTCCGGCTGCCGCTCGCCGTGCAGCTGCACGGCGATCACCTGCCCGGCCACGCCGCGCCGGCGCAGGTGGTCGACCACCTCGTCGCAACTCTCCGAGGCCGGTGACCACTGGTCGTGCAGTCCGGCCTCCCGGATCGCGCCACGCGCCTTGGGGCCTCGGGCCACCACGTACGAGCTGGCCAGCACCGAGCGCAGCGGCTCGGCCAGCCCCCAGCCCTCGGCCGCCTCCAGCCATCCCCGCATGCCGATGCCGGTGTTGGCCATCAGGATGTCCGGCGGTCGGTCCAGGCAGGCGCGGGTCGCCGCGCGCAGCTCGGTGTCGTCGGACAGCGGCACGATCCGCAGTGCCGGGGCGAGGACCACCCGGGCGCCCCGCCGCTCGAGCAGCGCGGCCAGCTCGTCGCGCCGGCGGTCGGCGGTCACCCCGATGGTGAAGCCGGCCAGTTCCTCCCGCATCAGGCCTCCTGCCGCAGCCGCACCTCGACCAGCCCGTCCCGGCAGCGCACGTCGTGTCGGCCCACCGCCACCCCGGGCAGGTCGAGGCAGCGCCCGTGCGGATCGCGGGTCCGCAGCGCGTCCACGAAGCGCTGTCCGACCATGCCGTTGCCGATGACGACCAGTTCGCCACCGTTCATGGCGTTGCCGCACTGGAGCGCGCAGTACGGGCAGTGTGTCGCGGCCTCCCGGGGCGAGAGCCCCGGTCGAGTTGTCGACCGTGCACCGTCTGTCATGTCGGGAAAGCGTGCCGCCGGGCGGTTTCCGGTCCGGGTCCCTTCTGTTTCGGTCCTGTCAAGTGCGGCTCACACCGCGCCGGCGCAAGGGAGGCGTTTGCGGGACGGCATCTGTGATCTAGAATGTGGGAAAGCCGTCTCGACATTTGGGAGAGCGCGATGAGCGTGGCGGACGCGTTCGACGCGGTGGCCGGCAGCTACGACGAAGCCCGTCGACGGCTGGTGCCCTGCTTCGACGCCTTCTACGGCACCGCCGTCCAGGTCGCCACGCCACCACTGCGCGCCGCGCTCGCCGCCGGGCGTACCCCGGAGGTGCTGGACCTGGGTGCGGGCACCGGCCTGCTCTCGCTGCTGCTCGCCGCCGCGGTGCCGGGGGTGCGGCTGACCCTGGTGGACGCGGCACCGGCGATGCTCGCCCGCGCCGCCGACGAACTGCACGCCCGGTCCGTGCCGCACCGGACGGTCCGGGCCGACCTGGCCGACCCGCTGCCGGCCGGCCGCTACGACGCGGTGGTCAGCGCCCTGGCGATCCACCACCTGGACGACTCCGGCAAGCAGGCCCTGTACCAGCGGGCCGCCGACGCGCTGGTGCCCGGCGGGGTGTTCGTCAACGCCGAACAGGTGGCCGGCCCGACCCCGGCCCTGGACCGGCGCTACGACGAGGTGTGGACCGCCCGGATCACCGAGTTGGGCTCGCCTCCCGAGGAGATCGCCGCCGCCCGGGAGCGGATGCGGCACGACCGACCGGCGACCGTGGCCGACCAGTGCCGCTGGCTCACCGAGGCCGGCCTCGTCGACGTCGACTGTAACTTCAAGGAGTGGCGCTTCGCGGTGTTCGGCGGCCGGGCGGCCGGTGCCGGGCGCTGACATCCGCGAGCTGCCGGCGGAATGTGCGTTTCGACGCCGATGGGGAGCGCTCCGACCACGAGGATGACTGATGGTCATACCGCTGGGTAGTCTCAGCGGCATGACTGCCAAGGTGACCCTGTCGTTCACAGACGAGACGATCGAGGAGGCCAGGCGGTTCGCCAAGCGCGAGGGGCTGTCGCTCTCCGCGTGGATGGACCAGGCCGCCCGGGAGAAGGCGCTGCGCGAGGTCTTCAGCGCACACGCCGCCGCCGTGGGCCGCGCCGGTCTGGACCTGGAATCCGCCGCCCTCGCCGATGCCCGCGAGGTGGGCATGGTCGACGACCTGCTCTTCCGCGGCCGGCCGCGTGCTGCGTAGGGGTGAGGTCTGGCGCATCGAGGGCGCTCGGGAACGCCTCGGACTCGTGATCAGCTCGGACGTCTACAACTCCACCGACGTGCCTATCGTGATCGTCGTCGAGGTGGTCGAGGAGTCGCTGCTGCGCGACTCGCCGCTCGCCGTGTCGATGGGCCGGTACGTGGTGATGCCCGACCGGCTCTCCTCGCCGATGAAGAAGTGGTTCACCGACTGCGTGGATGTCGCCGACACCGACACCATGCTCCGGGTCGGCCGCGCGCTGCGCATCCTCCAGCAGCTCTGACCGTCGACCGCGACACCCCGCTCGTGCCGTGCGGGCTCACCACCGCCGCCCGGCCGCCGTGCGGCCCTCGTATCCCCGCCGACCATCGGCTGGTACGCGCTCTGTTTCGCGGTGACCTGGTTCTTCTACCGTCGGCGGGGGGCGGCCCGGCTGGCCGGCGTGTGAGCTGTGCCATGATGGGCTACGCCGGCACGCGCGGCCGTACCCCCGTTTTGACCTGCCGATGGGGCGCCGGGTATCGTTGCCTGCTGTTGTACGACATCCAGAGGCGTGCCCTATCAGGTACGCTTGGTCGTTCGTGCGCGCCTGGTCACCTCGGCGCGCGACCCCAGACCGACGACGAGACAAGGTAGACCTGTGCGTACGTACAGCCCGAAGCCGGGTGAGATCGAGCGTCAGTGGCACGTCATCGACGCCTCTGATGTCGTGCTGGGCCGCTTGGCCACCCACGCCGCCACGTTGCTGCGTGGTAAGCACAAGCCGACTTTCGCGCCGCACGTCGACACGGGCGACTTTGTCGTCATCGTGAACGCGGGCAAGGTTGCGCTGACCGGCAACAAGCGCCAGACCAAGATCGCTTACCGCCACTCCGGTTACCCGGGTGGTCTGAAGCAGGTCGGCTACGAGGAGCTGCTGACCAAGCGCCCCGAGCGGGCCATCGAGCTGGCCGTGAAGGGGATGCTCCCGCACAACAAGCTCGGCCGTCAGCTGATCAAGAAGCTGAAGGTCTACGCCGGTGCCGAGCACCCGCACGGCGCGCAGCAGCCGATGCCGTTCGAGATCAAGCAGATCGCGCAGTGAGCGCGGGCGAAGGAAGCAGCATGACCGACATCACCGAGACCGAGGTTGCCCCCGAGGCCACCGAGGCGCCGGCGCCCGTCGCCCGCGCGCCGCGTGGTGACCGCCCGATCCAGACCGTGGGTCGGCGCAAGGAGGCCATCGTCCGGGTTCGTATCGTCCCGGGCACCGGCAAGATCACCTGCAACGGCCGTGACCTCGAGGCCTACTTCCCGAGCAAGGTGCACCAGCAGCTGATCAAGGACCCGCTGGTCACCGCCGAGAAGCCCGAGCAGTTCGACGTCATCGCCAACCTGCGTGGCGGCGGCACCACCGGCCAGGCCGGTGCGCTGCGGCTGGCCATCGCCCGGGCGCTGATCGTCAACGAGCCGGACGACCGTCCGGCCCTCAAGAAGGCCGGCTTCCTGACCCGGGACGCCCGGGTCAAGGAGAGCAAGAAGTACGGCCTCAAGAAGGCCCGTAAGGCTCCTCAGTACTCGAAGCGCTGATCTTCACCAGCGCGTTGTACTTCTGACGGACGGCCGGTCCGCCTCCCCTCGACCGGGGAGGTGGGCCGGCCGTTCCGCTTTCTCCTCATCGGTAGTGCTCATCGGAGGTTGGCGGGTATGGGTCGGTTGTTCGGCACGGACGGCGTACGCGGGCGGGCGAACGCCGATCTCACCCCCGAGTTGGCGCTCGCGCTCGCCGTGGCCGCCGCGCACACTCTCGCCGAGACGGACCGCAGCCATCCGCCGCTCGCCGTGGTCGGCCGTGACACCCGGGCCAGCGGCGAGATGCTGGAGGCGGCCGTGGTCGCCGGGCTGACCAGCGCGGGCGCCAACGTCGTACGGGTCGGCGTGCTGCCCACCCCGGCGGTCGCGTACCTCACCGCGGAGGCCAAGGCCGACCTCGGGGTGATGCTCTCCGCGTCCCACAACCCGATGCCGGACAACGGCATCAAGCTCTTCGCCGCCGGCGGGCACAAGCTGCCCGACGAGATCGAGATGCAGATCGAGGCGGCCGTCGAGACGAACGCCACCACCGCCTGGGACCGGCCGATCGGCGCGGGCGTCGGCCGGGTGCACGACCTGCTCGACGGCGCCGACCACTACGTCCAGCACCTGGTCGGCACCGTGCCGCACCGGCTCGACGGGATCAAGGTCGTGGTCGACTGTGCCAACGGCGCCGCCGCCGAGGTCGCCCCGGTCGCCTACCGGGAGGCCGGCGCGGAGGTCGTGGCGATCCACGCCGAGCCGGACGGGCTGAACATCAACGACGACTGCGGCTCCAACCACATCGAGGCGCTGCGCGCCGCAGTGGTCGAGCACGGCGCCCACCTGGGCATCGCCCACGACGGCGACGCCGACCGCTGCGTGGCGGTCACCGCCGACGGCGACGAGGTCGACGGCGACCAGGTGATGGCCATCCTCGCGCTCGCGATGCGCGATGCCGGCACGCTCACCCAGGACACCCTCGTGGCCACCGTGATGAGCAACCTCGGGCTGCGGCTGGCGATGTCCGCGCAGAACATCCGGCTGATCGAGACGAAGGTCGGCGACCGGTACGTGCTGGAGGAGCTGCGCGGCTCCGGGCTGGCGCTCGGCGGTGAGCAGAGCGGCCACATCGTGATGCCCGCGCACGCCACCACCGGCGACGGGGTGCTCACCGGCCTGCACCTGATGGCCCGGATGGCGGCCACCGGCCAGTCCCTCGCGGAGCTGGCCTCGGTGGTCACCAAGCTGCCCCAGGTGCTGATCAACGTGCCGGTCGGCGACCGGACCGTCGGCGCCGCGGCGCCGGCCGTCCTCGCCGAGGTCGAGCGGGCCGAGGCGGAGCTGGGCGAGACCGGTCGGGTGCTGCTGCGCCCGTCGGGCACCGAGCCGCTGGTCCGGGTGATGGTCGAGGCGGCCACCGAGGCGACCGCCCGCGAGGTCGCCGAGCGGATCGCCGCCCTGGTCCGCAGCGCCAGTCCCGCCGGGGCGTAGCGGCCCGCGGGCGCCACGACCTCCGGCTGGTCCTGTCGAACCTGGGTCGCTGTGGAGCTGAGTCGTCTACGACATCAGCTCCACAGCGACCATGGCGGGAACACGGACGGGCCTACCCGGCCGTGGGCGTCAGGTGGTCGACAGCCGCCGCAGGCGGGTGACCGCCTCGGTCAGCACCTCCGGGCGCTTGCAGAAGGCGAACCGGACCAGTCGCCGGCCCGCCTCCTGGTCGTCGTAGAAGACCTGCGTCGGCACGGCCACCACGCCGCAGCGCTCCGGCAGCGAACGGCAGAACTCCACCCCGTCCCGGCCGCCGAGGGCGGTGACGTCGGCGGTGACGAAGTACGTCCCCTCCGGCACCAGCACCTCGAACCCGGCGTCGGTGAGGCCGCCGACGAGCTGGTCACGGCGCTGCTGGAGCCCGTCCCGGAAACCGGCGTAGTAGTCGTCCGCCAGCGCCAGCGCCACGGCGACCGCGGGTTGCAGCGGGGCGGCGTTGACGAAGGTGAGGAACTGCTTCACCCGCAACACCGCCGACACCAGCGGCGCCGGGCCGCTCACCCAGCCGACCTTCCAGCCGGTGCAGGAGAACGTCTTGCCGGCCGACGAGATGCGCAGCGTCCGCTCCCGCATACCGGGCAGGCTGGCCAGCGGCACGTGCGGGCTGGCTGCGTCGGTGAAGACCAGGTGCTCGTACACCTCGTCGGTCACCGCGTACGCGCCGTGCTCCTGGCACAACTCGGCGACCAGCGCCAGCTCGTCCGGGGTGAAGACCTTGCCGGTGGGGTTGTGCGGCGAGTTGAGCAGCACCAGCCGCGTGCGGGGGCCGAACGCCGCGCGCAGCGCGGCCGGGTCGAAGGCGTACCGGCCGTCGGCCGCGGGGCGCAGGGTGACCGGCCGCCGGACCGCGCCGGCCAGGGCGATCGAGGCGGCGTACGAGTCGTAGTACGGCTCGAAGCAGACCACCTCGTCGCCCGGCTCGCAGAGGGCGAGGATGCTGGCCGCGACCGCCTCGGTCGCGCCCGCGGTGATCACGATCTCGCTGTCCGGGTCGTACGCCAGGTCGTGGAACCGCCGCTGGTGGGCCGCGACCGCCGCACGCAGGGCGGGGACCCCCGGCCCGGGCGGGTACTGGTTCTGCCCACCGCGCAGCGCCTCGGCGGCGGCGGCCAGCATCTCCGGTGGGCCGTCGGTGTCCGGGAAGCCCTGGCCGAGGTTGACCGCCCCGGTCCGTACGGCGAGGGCGGACATCTCGGCGAAGATCGTCGTGCCGAACGGCCGCATCCGGGCCACCAGCGGGTCGACATCGGTGCTCGTCGTCACCTGCGCCAGCCTACGTGCCGGCCGGTTGCGACCCTAGGTGCGCGGGTAGGCAGGGGTGCGGTGAACGCCCGCGTTGTCGTACGCCTGGCCGGCGATCCGGCCAGGTCGGCGCGGTGCGCCGGACGTTCGCTCAATCTCAATGTTCGTTTACCCGACTTTCGAGCAACCATCGTGAGCGAAACTGGGTTAGGCTGCGGGCCATGTGTGGAATCGTGGGATACGCGGGCGCGCGCCCCGCACTCGGCATCGTGCTCGACGGGCTCCGGCGACTGGAGTACCGCGGCTACGACTCGGCGGGCGTCGCCATCGTCTGCGACGACCAGTTGCTGACCGAGAAGAAGGCCGGCAAGCTGGCCAACCTGGAGAAGGTGCTCTCCGAGCGGGCCGCCGACGACCCGGCCTCGTGCGCGGCCAGCCCGATCGGCATCGGTGACGGCACCACCGGCATCGGGCACACCCGCTGGGCCACCCACGGCGGCCCGACCGACCGCAACGCCCACCCCCACCTCGCCCCCGACGGCCGGGTCGCGGTGATCCACAACGGCATCATCGAGAACTTCGCCAAGCTCCGTGCCGAGCTCGAGGCCGACGGCGTCCAGTTCACCAGCGACACCGACACCGAGTGCGCCGCCCACCTGCTCTCCGCCGCGCTGGCCGACCTGCGCGCCGCCGGCCAGCCGGACAGCCCGCAGCTTCTCGCCGCCGGCATGCGGGTCGTCTGCCAGCGGCTGGAGGGCGCGTTCACCCTGCTCGCGGTGGACGCCGCGGTGCCCGGCGCGGTCGTCGGCGCCCGGCGCAACTCGCCGCTGGTCGTCGGCCGGGGCGACGGGGAGAACTACCTGGCCAGTGACGTGGCCGCGTTCATCGAGCACACCCGGGACGCGGTGGAGCTGGGCCAGGACCAGATCGTCCTGATCACCGGCGACAGCATCGAGATCACCGACTTCGAGGGCCAGCCCGCCACCGGCAAGGACTTCCACATCGACTGGGACTCGTCGGCCGCCGAGAAGGGCGGTTACGACTGGTTCATGCTCAAGGAGATCGAGGAGCAGCCGCAGGCCATCGCCGACACGCTGCTCGGCCGGCTCACCGAGACCGGTGAGATCGCCCTCGACGAGGTCCGCCTCAGCGACCAGGATCTGCGCGACGTCGACAAGATCTTCATCGTGGCCTGCGGCACGGCGTACCACGCCGGCATGGTCGCCAAGTACGCCATCGAGCACTGGACGCGGATCCCCTGCGAGGTGGAGCTTGCCAGCGAGTTCCGCTACCGCGACCCGGTGCTCGACCGGTCCACGCTGATCGTGGTGATCTCGCAGTCCGGCGAGACGATGGACACCCTGATGGCGCTGCGCCACGCCAAGGAGCAGAAGGCCCGGGTGCTGGCGATCTGCAACACCAACGGCTCGACCATCCCCCGCGAGTCCGACGCGGTGCTCTACACCCACGGCGGGCCGGAGATCGCCGTCGCGTCCACCAAGGCGTTCCTCACCCAGGTCGTCGCCTGCTACCTGATCGGCCTGCACCTGGCCCAGGTGCGCGGGATCAAGTTCGCCGACGAGGTGGGCGCGGTGGTCGCGCAGTTGCAGGAGATCCCGGGCAAGCTGCGTGAGCTGCTCGACCGGATCGACCCCGTGCGTGAGCTCGCCCGGGAGCTGAAGTCCGAGCCCACCGTGCTGTTCATCGGCCGGCACGTCGGCTACCCGGTGGCCCTGGAGGGCGCGCTCAAGCTCAAGGAACTGGCGTACATGCACGCCGAGGGCTTCGCCGCCGGCGAGCTGAAGCACGGCCCGATCGCCCTGATCGACGAGGGCACCCCGGTGATCTGCGTGGTGCCCTCGCCGGTCGGCCGGGGCATGCTGCACGACAAGGTCGTCTCCAACATCCAGGAGGTGCGGGCGCGTGGCGCGCGGACCATCGTGATCGCCGAGGAGGGCGACGAGGCCGTCGTCCGGTACGCCGACCACCTGATCTACGTGCCGCGTACGCCGACCCTGCTGGCCCCGCTGGTCACCACCGTGCCGCTCCAGGTGCTCGCCGCCGAGATCGCCGCGGCTCGGGGGCACGACGTGGACCAGCCCCGTAACCTGGCCAAGTCCGTCACCGTCGAGTAACCGGCCCGACTGCCGACCTGGGCCCCGGACGTCGCACCACGCGGCGACCGGGGCCTTCGTCGTGCCCCGACACGGCCCGGCGGTCAGCGACCCAGGACGATACGGGCCATCCCGTCCAGTGCCGGGTTGTCCGGCTCCCAGTAGCCGACGTGGCCGTGCCGCCCGCTGGGGAACGTCCGCCCGCCGAAACCCGGCCCGGCCGGGTCCCGGCCGAACCACAGCTCGTGCTCGCCGTGCCCGACCAGGCTGAGCGCGGCGGCCACCGGCGACGGACCGAGCAGCAGCCGCCGGGCCAGGTCGTCCGGTGGACGGGTCAGCCGGATCACGTCGTCCGGTGCGCTGCTCGCCCAGACCTGCCCGGACGGCACGCCCAACTCGGCGGCGTGCGCCACGCCGACCCCCGGCGAGCCGACGAAGACCAGCGCGTCGGCCGCCAGCCCGTGGTCCCGGGCGGCCATGCCCACCACCAGCGACCCGTAGCTGTGCCCGAGCACCGTCTGCCGGGCCGCCGGCCCCTCGTGGCTGGCCCGCAGCCCCTCCTGGAAACGGTGCAACGCCGGGCCGGCGTCCCGGGCCTGGCCGGCCGAGGCCGCCTCGTGCAGGAAGTCCGGGGCGTCGTAGTCCAGCCAGAGCACCGCGGCCGTCTGCTCGCCCGGGTCGAGGGTGGCGCACCGGCCCTGCACGCGCCCCACCCGGGTCAGCTCACCCGGCGCGTCGTCGAGGCCGGAGGTCATCCCCGGCACGTAGGTCACCACCCGATCGGCCTGGTCCGGGTCGCCGAGCGAGACCACCACCCGTCCCTCGCCGGTCGGATCCAGCCCGAGCAGGTAGGCCCTCGGGACCTGCGGCCCGGCCAGCCGGTCGCCGAGCGCGTCCAGACCGGCCAGGCGCGCCTCGACGCCGCGCAGCCGCAGTGCGGCGACCGGCCCGGGAGGCACGCGGGACAGCAGCCTCCGTCGCTCGGCGAGCAGCTCCTCCCGCCGGGCCCCGAGCAGCAGCCGGTTGGCCTGGTCCCGGGCGGCCACCGGCACGCCGTCGAGCCGCCCGACCAGCGTCGGCTCGTGCCCCACCAGCCACCGGCGCTGCGCCGGGGTCAGCCCCGCCCACCACGCCCGCACCGCGACCGGGGTGGCACCCGGTGCCGGGCGGCCGGGCGGCGGAGGTGCCTGCCAGCCGCCGGCGGCTGCCGAGGCCAACTCGTCGAGCCGGGCCGTCGCGGCCCGGTCCGCGGCCCCGGCCAGCTCCAGCGCCGCCCGTAGCGCCGCCGCCACCCGGGCTGTCGCCGGCCCGTCCCGCTCACCGGGTGGCCGGGACCGGGCCGGATCCGCGCCGACCCGCCCGTGCCGGTCGACCAGCAGCCCCGCAGCCTCGGCCAGCGCCACCGCCTCGGCCAGGCGGCCCTTCGCCGCGGAGAGCCGGCCGGCGAACTCGGCGAGCACCTGATCGGCCTCGATCAGCGCGGGCGCGATCGAGGTCAGCTCGCCGCGCAGCTCCGCGAGCCGCCCGTCGGCCGCCGTGGCCGCCCGGCCCGACCAGGCGACCCGCAACGCCCGGGCGCCCGTGCCCAGCTCGCCGGCCCGCGTCTCGACCAGCGTGGTCAGCCTGGCCCAGGCCGCCCCGGCGACCCGCCACGCCCCAGGGTCGGCCGCCCACAGCTGGGCGTAACCGACCGCAGGCGGGCCGGCCGGGTCCGCCGTGACGCGCCCTCGGGCACCCACCGGCCCGGCCGCGCGCGGGCGCGTCGGCGCGGTCACCGGGGTAGCGCGGCGAGCCGGCGGGCCGCCCGGTCATCCACCGCCCGGTACGACTCCACCGCCGTGCGGACCGCACCGCCCGTCGCCGCCACCAGGCCGCCGAGGCGGCCCAGCCACCCGTGCACCGCCGACTCCAGCCCCACCAGCGCCGCGCCGGCCCGCCAGTCGGGTGCCGGCACCATCAGCCCAGGCACCCCGACCAGCCCGTGCGCCAGCCGGTACGCGTCGTCGTCCAGCGCCCGGGCCACCCCACCCAGCAGCTCCGGTCGGACCGTCAACGGCTCCTCTGTCATCCCCACACCCCCGTGTGCGATCGGCATCGACGTGCCGACGCTAGGCGGGCCCGGGACGCCCGGGAGTGCCCTGTGGACAGCCGTCGACGGCCGTACCCCGGCCTGTCCACAGGCGTTGCCCGGTGCGGGGCCGACGGCTAATCTGCCGCCTCCGCCGCCGGTAGGGTGGTCTGGTGATCGTCGCTGTCGGCATCGACGTCGTCCTGGTGGACCGGTTCGCCCGGGCCCTGGCGCGGACGCCGTTGCTCGTCGACCGGCTCTTCACCGAGGCCGAGCGGTCCACCCGCTCCGGCAACCCGCGCTCGCCCGAGTCGCTGGCCGCCCGCTTCGCCGCGAAGGAGGCCGTCGCCAAGGCACTCGGCGCGCCGGCCGGGCTGAGCTGGCACGACTGCGAGATCGTGCCCGACCCGGACGGCCGACCCTGGCTGACGGTGTCCGGCACGGTCGCGGCGGCGGCCGTCGAGCGTGGGGTCAACCGCTGGCATCTCTCGCTGTCGCACGACGGCGGGATCGCGTCGGCGATGGTGGTCGCGGAACGGTGACGTCGGCCGGGTGGGCCGTCCGGCCCGCCCCCTAGCGGGATGGGGCACGGTGGCATGAGACCGGTGTGGCGGGTGGCCGACGTACGGGCGGCCGAGGCGGGGCTGATGGGCACGTTGCCGGAGGGCACGCTGATGCAGCGGGCCGCCGCCGGGCTGGCCCGCCGGGCGGCGCTGCTGCTCGCGGAGCGGGGCGGGGTATACGGCGGGCGGGTGCTGCTGCTGGTCGGCTCCGGCGACAACGGGGGCGACGCGCTGTACGCCGGTGAGCGGCTGGCTCGCCGTGGCGTCACCGTGTCCGCCCTGCTGCTCACCCCCGGGCGGGCACACGCCGCGGGGCTGGCCGCGCTGCGGGCCGCCGGCGGCCGGCTGGTGGACCGCCCGACCGGCCCGGTCGACCTGGTCCTGGACGGCATCGTCGGCATCGGTGGCACCGGCGGGCTGCGGACGAACGCGGACGAGGTGGTCCAGCGCCTCGGTGAGCTGCGCGGGCGGGACGGCGGACGGGCCACCGTGCTGGCCGTGGACGTGCCGAGCGGTGTGGCGGTGGACACCGGCCACGTGCCGCTGTCCGCGTCCGGCCGGCCCACCGCGGTCCGCGCCGACGTGACGGTGGCCTTCGGCGCGTTGAAGCCCGCCCTGGTCGTCGGGCCGGCCGCCGCCCTGGCCGGCCACGTGGAGCTGATCGACATCGGGCTGCGGCCGTGGTTGCGGGGCACCCCGGCGCTGCGGGTCACCGAGTGGTCCGACCTGGTCGACTGGTGGCCGAGGCTGGGCCCGGCGTCGGAGAAGTACACCCGGGGCGTGGTCGGCGTGTCCACCGGCTCGGCGACGTACCCGGGCGCGGCGGTGCTCTCCGTCGGCGGCGCGCTGGCCGGGCCGACCGGCATGGTCCGCTACGCCGGCGGTGCCCGGGCCGAGGTGCTGCACCAGCACCCCTCGGTGATCGCCACCGATCGGGTCGCCGACGCGGGCCGGGTGCAGGCCTGGGTCTGCGGCTCCGGGCTGGGCACGGGCGAGGACGCGGCGGCCGAGCTGCGCGCCGTGCTGGCCGCTCCGGTGCCGGTGGTGCTCGACGCCGACGCGCTGACCCTGCTGGTCGACGGCTCGCTCGCCGACCGGCTGCGCGGCCGGGACGCGCCGATCGTGGTCACCCCGCACGACCGGGAGTTCACCCGGCTCTGTGGCGAGGAGCCGGGCGCCGACCGGGTCGCCTCGGCGCTGCGGCTGGCCGCCTGGATGAACGCGGTGGTGCTGCTCAAGGGGGACCGCACGGTGATCGGCACGCCGGACGGCCGGGCGTACGTCAACCCCACCGGCACCCCGGCGCTGGCCACCGGCGGCACCGGCGACGTCCTGGCCGGGCTGCTCGGCTCACTGCTGGCGGCCGGTGTGCCCGCGGACCGGGCGGCGGCCTCGGCCGCGTACCTGCACGGGCTGGCCGGCCGGGAGGCGGCCCGGGGCGGGCCGGTGACCGCGCCTGACGTGGCCACCGCACTGCGCCCGGTTGTCGCCCGGCTGCCCTGATCATCCCCGTCTGGCCGGGATGACGCGTTCGGCGAGCCCCGGGACGTGCGTCGCCGCCCGCGGTGATCACGGCGGAAAGTAGGCTGGGTGTATGTGGCAGGCCGAGGTACGCGTCGATCTTGACGCGATCCGTGAGAACGTGAGCCGACTCCGGTCCGGCACCACCGCCGAGCTGATGGCGGTGGTGAAGGCCGACGGGTACGGCCACGGCATGGTCCCGGCCGCCCGTGCGGCCATCGACGCCGGGGCGGACTGGCTCGGTGTCTGCACCCTCGACGAGGCGCTCACCCTGCGTCGGGCCGGGGTGGCGGTGCCGGTGCTGGCCTGGCTGCTCGCGCCCGGGCTGCCGCTGCACGAGGGCGTCAGCGCCGGCGTGGACCTGGGTGCGGCCAGCCTGACGCAACTCGACGAGATGATCGAGGCGAGCCGGCGCGCCGAGCGTCCGGCCCGGCTGCACCTGAAGATCGACACCGGGTTGTCCCGGGGCGGGGCGACCGTCGCCGACTGGCCGGCCCTGCTGGACGCCGCCGCCAAGGCGCAGGCCGACGGGCTGATCGAGGTGGTCGGTGTGTGGAGCCACTTCGTGTACGCGGACATGCCCGGCCACCCGACCACGGACCGGCAGCTGGCCGTCTTCCACGAGGGGCTGACCATGGTGGAGCGGGCCGGGCTGCGCCCGCGCTGGCGGCACCTGGCCAACTCGGCGGCCACCCTGACCCGGCCGGACACCCACTTCGACCTGGTCCGTCCCGGGCTGGCCGTCTACGGGCTCTCCCCGGTGGCGGGCGAGACGTACGGGCTGCGACCGGCGATGACCGCGCGCGCCCGGGTCGTGCTCACCAAGCGGGTACCGTCCGGCACCGGCGTCTCCTACGGGCACACCTACACGACGGGCAGCGACGCGAACCTGGCCGTGGTGCCGCTCGGGTACGCCGACGGCGTGCCCCGGCACGCGTCCAACAGCGGGCCGGTGCAGCTCGCCGGTGCCCGGCGGACCATCTCGGGGCGGGTCTGCATGGACCAGTTCGTGCTGGACTGCGGCGACGACCCGGTGGCCGACGGCGACATCGCGACGCTGTTCGGCAGCGGCGCCAACGGCGAGCCGACCGCCGACGACTGGGCCGAGGCCGTCGGCACGATCAACTACGAGATCGTCACCCGGTTCGGTGGCACGCGGGTGCCCCGGGTCTACGACGGCGAACGGCCATGAGCTATCGCATTCCGCGGCCGAGGACGGCCGCGGGCCGGGTCGCCGGGATCGTCGGCGCGGCGGTGGGGGTGGCGGCGGCCGGTCTCGCGGCCGGCGTCGCGACGGAACGCACCCTGGTCCGCCGGCTCAAGGCCGACCCGGCCGACCGCTACGCGCACGAGCCGTTCGGCGAGCAGCGGTACGACGAGGCGTTCCGGCTGGAGCTTCCGGACGGCACCGACATCCACGTCGAGGTGGTCGAGCCGACCCGGCCGGTGCCCGGGCACCCGACGGTGGTGCTGGTGCACGGGTTCTGCCTGGACATGGGGACCTTCCACTTCCAGCGCCAGATGCTCGCGGCGCGCGGCGACTACCGGATCGTGGCGTACGACCAGCCCGGCCACGGCCGGTCCGGCCGCCTGGAGACCGGCGAGTACGACCTCGCGGTGCTCGGCCGGACGCTGCGTCGGGTGATCGACCGTACCGCCCCGGACGGGCCGCTGGTGCTGGTCGGCCACTCGATGGGCGGCATGACCATCATGGCGTTCGCCGAGTTGTTCCCGGAGCTGTTCGGTGACCGGGTGGTGGGCACCGTGCTGATGGCCACCTCGGGCGGGCTGGTCGCGGAGACCAAGCTGGTCGCGCCGGCGCTGCTCGGCCGGGTCGGCGGCCCGGTGCTGTTCATGGTCAGCAACGCCACCCGGTACGGCGGGCCGGTGATCGACAAGGCCCGGAAGTCGACCTCGAACGTGGCCTGGCTGCTCACCCGCAAGTACGGCTTCGGCACCCGCAAGCCCAGCCCGGCGCTGGTGTCCTATGTGGAGATGATGAACTCCCGGACGTCGGCCGACACGGTGACCCGCTACCTGCGGACCCTGGCCACCCACTCGCGCTTCCCGGCGCTCGCGGCCCTGGCCGACACGCCGGTGCTGGTGGTGGTCGGCGACAAGGACATGATTACTCCGGTGACCCACTCGGAGGAGATCGTCCGGCGGTTGCCGCACGCCGAGTTCGTGAAGATCAAGGACAGTGGGCACGTGGTGATGCTGGAGCACGCGGACGAGGTCAACGCCGCGCTGGCGCGGTTCCTCGAGTCACTCTGATAGCGCGGAGGAACGGTGAGTCACGTCGTCAAGCTGCCGACCGTCGAGGACACCCGGGAGTTCGGCCGCCGGTTGGCCGGGCTGCTGCGCGCCGGTGACCTGGTGCTGCTGACCGGGCCGCTGGGTGCCGGGAAGACCGCCCTCACCCAGGGCATAGGTGCCGGGCTCGGGGTGCTCGGGGACATCACGTCCCCGACGTTCGTGATCGCGCGGGTGCACCGGCCGGACCCGGGTCGGGGCGGCCGGGTGGCCCTGGTGCACGCCGACGCGTACCGCCTGGGCGACGCCACGGACCCGCGCGCCGAGATCGACGACCTCGACCTGGACGCCTCGGTGGACGAGTCGGTGACCGTGGTGGAGTGGGGCGAGGGCCTGGTGGAGCAGTTGGTGGACGCGCACCTGCGGGTCCGCATCGACCGCCGCGACGACGACACGCGGATCGTCGAGCTCGACCCGGTCGGTGGGGACTGGGCCCGGCGGCTCGCCGATCTGGGCTAGGCCGCCCGGCCGCTGTCGTACCCGGTGCCTAGAGTGCGGGGGACCGACCCGCGCTGTGAGAGGTTCCCGATGCCCGACGACGCCCCCGCCCTGGATCTGCTGGCCCTGCTGCCGGAGCAGTGGCGTGCCGTGCTCACCCCCCACCTGGACCAGGCCCGCACCGCCGCGCTGGCCGAGTTCGTCTCGCGGGAGTACGCGACGCAGACCGTCTTCCCGCCGTTGGCGGACCTGTTCTCCGCCTACCGGCTCTGCCCGCCGCAGAGCACCCGGGTGCTCATCCTCGGGCAGGACCCGTACCACCGGGCCGGGCAGGCGCACGGGCTGAGCTTCAGCGTCCGGGACGGGGTGGCGGTGCCGCCGTCGCTGCGCAACGTCTTCAAGGAGCTGGGCGAGGACCTGGGCGTGCCCAAGCCGCGCAGCGGCAACCTCGACGGCTGGGCCGCGCAGGGCGTGCTGCTGCTCAACGCGGTGCTGACGGTCCGTCAGGCCACCCCGGGCTCGCACGCCAACTCCGGCTGGGAAGAGTTCACCGACGCCACGATCCGGGCGCTGGACTCCTCACCGGACCGGGTGGTCTTCCTGCTCTGGGGCGGCTACGCCCGCAAGAAGGCCGCCCTGGTCACCAACCCGCAGCACGTGGTGCTGGAGGCTGGCCACCCCAGCCCGATGAACCCGCGCGGCTTCCTCGGCAGCCGGCCGTTCAGCGCGGCCAACAAGGCGCTCGCCGACGCCGGCCTGCCCACCATCGACTGGGACCGCACCGCCGGCTGACCCGCGCCGCCGGGCTGGCCCGATCCGCCGGCTGACCCGGTCCCGCCGACGGGGTTGGGGTTCCGTCACTCCCCGCCGGCGGCCTGCCGGGCCCGGTATCGGCGGAGCAGGTCGGCCGCCCGCGGCTCGGTCAGCTCCAGCTCGACCAGCGGCACGACCCGGTAACCCCGGCCGGCGTGGCGTACCTCTATCGTTTCGGGCAGTTCGTCACACATTGTCGCCCTGATCTCGCCGTAGCGGGTCGTCCAGAGATGCTCGCCCTGCTCCTCGGGCTCCAACCACACCCCGCCGAACTCGCCCCAGCGGGCGTTCCACCGCTGGCCGTAGGCCGCCTCCAGCCAGCGGGTGAACCGTTTCGAGTCCTGCCAACGCAGGGCGATCTCCAGCGCCGCGACGGGCACCGGCGCGCCCTGCAACAGGGCCGCCGTGCTCCCGGTGATCACCTGTGGGAAGTCGGTGAGCCGGTCCAGCATCCGGTTCAGGCCCAGCTCTTCGATCCGCTCGGCGATCGGCCGGGCGGCCAGGTCGTCGATCCGGGCGTCGAGGTGCGCGTCCAGCGGTTCGATCCCGACAACCAGCTGCACGTCCATCGCGGCCAGCAACGCTTCGAGCACCGGGATGCTGGGTGCGCGGTTGCCGCGTTCGATGCGGGCCACCGCCGCCTGGCTGACTCCGGCCAACTCGGCGAGCTCGCACTGGCTCAGCTCTCTCAGGTGCCGTTGCTGTCGGATGGTGCTGCCGAGCAGAGTGACGAGGCGAGTGGATGACATCCCGGGATGGTGGACCAGGCCGGGCCGTAGCCGATACCGCTGAGGCGGATTGATGACTGGCCAGCTTTCGACCGAGGTCTCCGGTGCCGGATGACGTGCCTTTTCGGCCGGGTAATCCTCACGAGCGCTATACCTGTGAGTCATGTTTATGACTCACAGGTATAGCGCTCACCAGGGGAGGTGCCGCCGCGCGGTGGGACGGGCGGCCCGGCCGCTCGGTCGGGTCGCCGAGCTGTCACCCAGTGGGCGGGGACGTCGGGCACGCCGGAGTGCGGCTCGCTCCCCATCCGCATCAGGACGGATCCGGCAGCGCGAGCCGGGCCGGCATGACGCGGCCCGGAGTGGTGGACGGGGTCGGAGTGGTGGACGGGGCCGGGGTGGCGGCTGCCGTGGGGGCTCGGGCCGGGGTCCGGCCCGAGGCGGTGGTCGGGCCGTGGGCGGTGGCATGGCAGTGGGGCGGGGCGTGACCGGGGGCCGGCGGCGGGGCGGCTAGGCTGGCTTACCGTGCTCGTACTCGTGGTGGACAGCTCGACCCCCGCGGTGACCGCGGCTCTGGCGGAGGTCTCGGCGGACGGAGTGGCGTCCCGGGCGCACCGGTGCACGGTCGACGCCCGCGCGCACGGCGAACTGCTGGCGCCTCAGATTGACGCGGTCCTCGCCGACGCCGACGCGCGCCCGCAGGACCTGGGCGCCATCGTCTCCGGGCTCGGGCCGGGGCCGTTCACCGGGCTGCGGGTGGGGCTGGTCACCGCCGCCACCATGGGCCAGGTGCTCAACATCCCCACCTACGGGGTCTGCTCGCTGGACGCCATCGGTCACCCGGCGGCCGTCGGCGAGCCGGTGCTGGCCGCCAGCGACGCTCGGCGCAAGGAGCTGTACTGGGCCGTCTACGACGGCGCCGGCCAGCGGATCGTCGGGCCCGAGGTGTCCACGCCCGTGGTAGCCGCGGCCCGCGCCCGGGAACTGGGGGCGACGGTGGCGGTCGGCGACGGCGCCCACCGGTACGCCGAGACCCTGGGCCTGCCGGTCCGGGTCGAGCCGCGCTACCCGGACGCGACCGTGCTGGCGCTGCTCGCCGCCGAGCGGATCCGGGCCGGCGCGCCCGGCGAACGGCTCACCCCGCTCTACCTGCGCCGCCCGGACGCCGTGGTGGCGGCCGGCCGTAAACCGGTCCTCCCGTGAGCGCGAGGAGTGAGCCGGGGTTGCGAGCCCCGCAGTCGCGAACAGAGGCTGCTCCGTGAACGTGCGGCTGGACCGGTTCCGTTGGTGGCACATCGACCAGGTGCTGCCGATCGAGGCGGACCTCTTCGGCGCCGAGCAGTGGTCGCCGGCGATGTTCTGGAACGAGCTGGCCAACGGGCACCACTACCGGGTCGCCACCGACGACGACGGCACAGTGCTGGGCTACGCCGGGCTCGCCGGGGCCCCGCCGGACGAGGTGTGGGTGCAGAACATCGCGGTCCGCCGCGACGTCCAACGGCGCGGCGTGGGCCGTGCCCTGCTGGAGGAGCTGCTCGCCGAGGCGACCCGAGTCGGCGCCCGCAGCACCCTGCTGGAGGTCGCCGCGGACAACGCACCCGCCCAACGGCTCTACGCGACGTACGGTTTCGAGCCGATCGGGGTGCGGCGCGGCTACTACCAAGCGAGCAACACCGACGCGCTGGTCATGCAGCGCGTCGCCGAGCCGACCGGAGACGGACCACACGACCATGGCTGACGAACCGCTGATCCTGGGCATCGAGACCTCCTGCGACGAGACCGGCGTCGGCATCGTGCGGGGGCACACCCTGCTGGCCGACGCGCTCGCCTCCAGCGTCGAGGAGCACGCGCGGTTCGGGGGTGTGGTGCCCGAGGTGGCCAGCCGGGCCCACCTGGAGGCCATCGTGCCGACGATGGACCGGGCCCTGGCCGAGGCCGGCGTGACCCTGGCCGACATCGACGCGATCGCGGTCACCTCCGGCCCCGGGCTGGCCGGCGCGCTGCTGGTCGGCGTCGCCGCCGCCAAGGGGTACGCGCTCGCCGCTGAGAAGCCGGTGTACGGCGTCAACCACCTGGCCGCGCACGTCGCGGTGGACACCCTCGAACACGGCCCGCTTCCCGAACCGGCCATCGCCCTGCTGGTGTCCGGCGGGCACTCGTCCCTCCTGCTGATCGACGACCTGGCCCGGGGCGTCACCCCGCTCGGCGCCACCATCGACGACGCGGCCGGCGAGGCGTTCGACAAGGTCGCCCGGCTGCTCGGGCTGCCGTTCCCGGGCGGCCCGCCCATCGACCGCGAGGCCCGGGCCGGCGACGCGGGCGCGATCGCCTTCCCGCGCGGCCTGACCGCCGCCAAGGACCTCGCCGCGCACCGGTACGACTTCTCGTTCTCCGGACTGAAGACGGCGGTGGCCCGCTGGGTCGAGGCGCGGCAGCGCGCCGGCGAGTCCGTGCCGGTGGCCGACGTGGCCGCGTCCTTCCAGGAGGCGGTCTGTGACGTGCTGACCACCAAGGCGATCGCCGCCTGCCGGGCGAACGGGATCGAGACCCTGGTGATCGGCGGGGGAGTGGCGGCGAACTCGCGGCTGCGGGCGATGGCCGAGCAGCGGGCCGAGAAGTACGGCATCCGGGTTCGGGTGCCCCGGCCGAAGCTCTGCACCGACAACGGGGCGATGGTCGCCGCGCTCGGGTCGCACCTGGTCGCCGCCGGGGTGGCGCCCAGTCGGCTGGACCTGCCGGCCGACTCGGCGCTGCCGTTGACCACGGTCAGTGTGTGACGGGGCCGCGGACATGATCGTGCGGATGTGGGAGGCGCGCGCGGAGGCGTACGGTGTCGCCGACCTGATCACCTGGGTGTGCGACACCGCCCTGCCCGAGTTGGAGCACGACCCGCTGCACGTGTCCAGCGAGGTCTTCTCCTCCACCGACCACCGCGTGGTGGTCATCTCCAAGTGGCGCAGCAACCCGCGCCCGCTGCCCGAGCCACCCGCTCTGCTGGTGGCCCGCGCCCCGCACTCCTGGGACTTCACCCAGGTCGACCGCTGACCCCGCCCAGCCCCGATTTCGCCGTGAGCTGCGGCACCCTCGGTCGGTAATTGGTTCGCCCGGTCCAGTGCGGCCGCATAGCGTCGAGCCGCTATGCGTTTCTCACCGGCCGGCGATCCCGGCGTACCCGATGCCCGGTCGGCGACCCGCTATCTGATCTGGTTGGCGAGCCGGCACAAGCGGCTGTTCACCGTCGGTATCGGGCTCGGTGTGGTGTGGATGGTGGCGCAGGCACTGATGCCGGCCGCCGTCGGCCGGGCCGTCGACGGGCTGGCCCGCCGCGACGAGGGCGCCCTGCTCACCTGGGGCCTGGTGCTGCTCGGTCTGGGCGTGCTCCAGGCGGTCGCCGGGATCCTGCGACACCGCTGCGCCGTGCACAACTGGCTGGCCGGGGCGTACCGCACGGTGCAGTTGACGGTGGAGGCGGCGAACCGGCTCGGCGCCGCGCTGCCCCGCCGGGTGGCCGCCGGCGAGGTGGTGAGCATCGGCACCGCCGACATCGGCCAGATCGGGCACGCCATCGACATCACCGCCCGGGGCGCCGGCTCGCTGGTCGCCATCGTCACCGTCGCCGTGATCCTGCTGAACACCTCGATGCCACTCGGGCTGGTCGTGGTCCTCGGCGTGCCGTTGCTGATGGCCGTGGTGGCACTGCTCATCCGGCCCCTGCACCGCCAGCAGCAGGCGTACCGGGACGCGGAGGGAGCGCTCACCACCCGGGCCGGCGACATCGTCTCCGGGCTGCGGGTGCTGCGCGGCGTCGGGGGCGAGCCGGTGCTCTCCGCCGGGTACCGCGCCCGGTCGCAGGAACTGCGTACGCGTGGTCTGCGGGTGGCCCGGGTCGAGTCGCTGCTGGAGGCGGCGCAGGTGCTGCTGCCCGGCGCGTTCCTGGTGCTGGTGACCTGGCTGGGCGCCCGGTTCGCGCTGCGCGGCCAGATCAGCGCCGGGCAACTGGTCGCCTTCTACGGCTACACCGCGTTCCTGGTCAACCCGCTGCGCAACCTCACCGAGGCGGTCGACAAGCTGACCCGTGGCCACGTGTCGGCCCGCCGGGTCGTCCGGTTGCTGCAACTCACCCCGGAACTGGTCGACCCGGCGCAGCCGGTCGCGCTGCCGGACGGCCCGGGCGAGCTGGCCGACCCCGACTCCGGGGTGGTGCTGCGCCCCGGCCGGTTCACCGCGCTGGCCGCCACCGCCCCCGAGGACGCGGCCGCGATCGTGGACCGGCTCGGCCGGTACACCGATTCGGACGCCACGCTGCACGGCGTACCGCTGCGGTCGCTGGCGCTGCCGACGGTGCGCGCGCGGATCCTGGTGGCCGACAACGACGCACATCTGTTCACCGGCCTGCTCCGCACGGAGCTGGACCCGCACGACCGGGGCGACGACGCGGTGCTCGACGCGGCGCTGGTCGCGGCGAGCGCGACGGACATCGTCGAGGCGCTGCCCGACGGGCTGGACAGCCCGGTGGCCGAGCGCGGCCGGGAGTTCTCCGGTGGCCAGCGGCAGCGGCTGCGGCTGGCCCGTGCGCTGGTCGCCGACCCGGAGACGTTGCTGCTGGTCGAGCCGACCAGCGCGGTCGACGCGCACACCGAGGCCCGGATCGCGCAGCGGTTGGGTGCCGCCCGTGCCGGCCGGACCACCCTGGTCTGCACCACCAGCCCGCTGGTGCTCAGCCGAGCCGACCGGGTGATCTTCGTGGAGGACGGCAAGGTGACGGCCGAGGGGACGCACGCCGAGCTGCTGGACGGCGAGCCGCGCTACCGGGCGACGGTCAGCCGGGAGGAGAACTGATGGCCACCGCACTGCCGGTCGCCGACGCGCGGCAGGTCCGCCGGTACGCGCGGACGCTGGCCCGCCGGCACCCGCGCGCGCTGGCCACCGCGCTCGGCCTGCACGCGCTGGCCGCCGCCGCCGGGCTGGTCGCCCCGCGGCTGCTCGGCGACCTCGTGGAGGGCATCTCCCGGGGAGTCGTGCAGTCCACCGTGGACCGGGTCGCGCTGCTCATCGGCGGTTTCGTGGTGGCCCAGTCGGTGCTGGTCCGGTTCGCCCACCTGGCCTCGGCCCGGCTCGGTGAGCGGGTCCTCGCCGAGCTGCGCGAGGAGTTCGTGGATCGGGTCCTCGACCTGCCGCTGGCCACCGTCGAGCGCGCCGGCACCGGGGATCTGCTGACCCGCACGTCCCGGGACGTCTCCGCGTTGTCGCGGACCGTCCGCCTGGCGGTGCCCGAGACGCTGATCGCGGTGGTCACCAGCGGGTTCATCGTCGGCGCGCTGCTGCTGATCGGCCCGCTGCTCGCGCTGCCCTGCCTGCTGGCGGTGCCGCTGCTCTGGGCCGGCACCCGCTGGTACCTGCGCCGCGCCCCCGCCGGCTACCTGCGGGAGAACGCCGCCTACTCGGACATCACCGACGGGATCAGCGAGACCGTCGAGGGCTCGCGGACCACTGAGGCGTTGCGGCAGGAAGCGCGTCGCCGGGCCCGCACCGACACCGACATCCGCCGGTCGTACGCGGCCGAGCGGTACACCCTCAACCTGCGGACCGTCTTCTTTCCGGTCGCCGAGATCGGGTACGTGGTGCCGGTGGTCGCCACGCTGCTGATCGGCGGCTGGTTCTACCTGCGGGGCTGGGTCAGCCTCGGCCAGGTCACCGCGGCGACGCTCTACGTGCAGCAGCTGGTGGACCCGGTCGACCGGCTGCTCTCCTGGCTGGACGAGCTCCAGGTGGGCGGCGCCTCGATGGCCCGCCTGCTGGGGGTTGCCCGTACCGGTGACAGCCCCGCCGCCGATCCATCGCCCGCCGGTACCGCACCGGCCCCTGCCGCCGCCGGCACGGAGCAGCTCGCCGCCCGCGACGTCCGGTACGCGTACCGGACGGGCCGGGACGTGCTGCACGGCGTGACGCTGATCCCCCGGCCGGGCGAGAAGCTGGCCATGGTCGGGCCGTCCGGTGCCGGCAAGTCCACGCTGGGTCGGCTGCTCGCCGGCGTGCACGCCCCGGGCAGTGGCTCGGTGACCGTGGGCGGCCGGCGGCTGGACGAGCTGCCGCTGGACGAGCTGCGCTCGCAGGTCGCCCTGGTCACCCAGGAGCACCACGTCTTCATCGGCACACTGCGGGAGAACGTGGCCATGGTCCGGCCGGGCGCCGACCCGGC
Organism: Micromonospora sp. NPDC049301; assembly: GCF_040678715.1. NCBI lineage: Bacteria > Bacillati > Actinomycetota > Actinomycetes > Micromonosporales > Micromonosporaceae > Micromonospora > Micromonospora sp. NPDC049301. Next base: position 261,787 of record NZ_JBFAQO010000006.1, read on the forward strand.
GCAGGTGCGCGATGCGCTCGCCGCGGTCGCCGCCCTGGACTGGGCCGAGGCGCTGCCCGACGGGCTGGACACCGTGGTCGGTGCCGGTGGCCACCCGCTCTCCCCGGCGCAGTCGCAGCAGGTGGCGCTGGCCCGGCTGGTGCTGGCCGACCCGCACACCCTGGTGCTGGACGAGGCGACCTCGCTGATCGACCCGCGGGCCGCCCGGGAGCTGGAACGCTCCCTGGCCGCCGTGCTGGCCGGCCGCACCGTCATCGCCATCGCGCACCGCCTCTTCTCCGCGCACGACGCCGACCGGGTGGCGGTGGTGGAGGACGGCCGGATCACCGAGCTGGGGCCGCACGACGAGCTGGTGGCGGCCGGCGGCTCGTACGCCGCGCTGTGGCGCTCCTGGCATCACAGCGACGAGCCCGGCGACCGGCCGGCCACCAGCTAGGCAACCGGGTCAGCTGCGGCGCAGCATCCGGTAGGTGGCGATCCCGCCGGTGCCCAGCGCGGCGAGGAACACCAGCCAGACGACAGTGCTGCTGACCCCGACCTGCGGGCCGGCGTTCGCCCCGGCGGCGGCCAGCAGCCCGTCCTTGCCGGGGGCGGGCAGCGCAGCCGGCGGCAGCTCGGGCCAGCGGACCAGCCCGGTGCTCTCCAGCATCTGCATGTGGTGCATCACGAAGCCGTTGGCGTCGTCGCAGAGTTTGCGCACCGTGGCGTCCCGGGTGCTGGCCCGGACCGCGCCGATCACCGGGAAGATCTTGCCGTGGGCCACCCGGAGCCGGGTGACGAAGATCTGGTCGAACCGGGCGCCGGAGGCGTTCTGCATCTCCGACAGCCAGCCCTTCTGCTCGGCGGTCGGCTCGGCCGGGATGGCGGCGCCCAGCTTGTTGGCGGCGTCCACGACGAGCTGGTCGAGCCGCTGGTGCTCGTTGGCGATGCCCGCGCCGATCTCCCGCACCTTGGCCGACTGGCCCTTCTCGGCGGCCATCTGACCGGCCGGCATCTCCCACAGGCCGGCCAGCCGCACCCCGTTGAGCAGTGTCATGTCGGCGGCGTTGAGCTGCTGCCCGCCGGCGGGCGCGGCGACGGCCACGCCGGGCAGGACACCGATCCCCGCGACGACAGCGATGAGCAGCATCGCCGCCCGGTGGGTCCGGTTGCCCGGCCGGCGACGGGCGGATCTGAGCGGTGCCATGTCTGCGGTGCCTCCTCGGTCCGGACCGAAACGCGTCTGAACCGGGCAGCCGCACACCGCCGGCTGCCCGTCCGTCCACTGATACGGACTGACCGCCCGATCAGTTCACCGGTTGGCGGAGCGGGTCAGCGGGTGACGGCGAGGAAGCCGCCGAGCAGCAGCAGGGTGAGCGCGGCGACGGCGAAGAGCACCAGCAGCTCCCGGCGGCCGTGCCCGACGGCATCGCCGCCGGTCGACGCGTCGGTGACCGGGGCGGGCAGGGCCGGCAGGTCGCGGGTCAGCGCGGCCAGGTCACCGAGGGTGCGGGAGGTCCACACCGCGCCGACCCGGTCGGAGAACTCGTCCAGGGTGAGGCGGCCCGCCGTCGTGTGCCGGTGCAGCTCGGCGACCACCCGGTTGCGGTCGTCGTCGGAGGCGCGCAGCTCGACATCCACGCCGGACAGGGTACGCGGATCAGCCCACGTCGAGGGGGTCGGCGAGCAGCCGTTCGAAGGCCAGCTCGGCGGCGCCGATCAGGGGTGCGTCCTCGCCCAGCTTGGGGGTGCGCAGCCGGACGTGCTCCAGACAGGCGTCGAGCGCGTTGGAGTTGAGCCGGCTGCGGATCTGGGCAGCCGCGGCGAGGTAGAGGTCGCGCATGGTGCCGCCGAAGATGACCATCTCGGGGTTGAAGATGTTCACCAGGTTGGCCACCCCGAAACCGAGCCAGTCACCGGCCTGGCGGACCGCCGTTTGGGCCCGGGCGTCGCCCCGGTCGGCGGCGTCGAAGACCGCCAGCAGGGCGTCCCGGCCCCGGGCGTCGGAGCGTCCGGCCGCACGGAGCAGACCGTGCTCGCCGATCTCGGTCTCCCAGCAACCTCGGGCACCGCACTCGCAGGGCGTGCCGTCGCGGACCACCTTCATGTGGCCGACCTCGCCGCCGTAGCCGCCGTGCCCGGTCAGCCGTCGCCCGCCGGCGATGATGCCGGCGCCCACGCCGACGTCGCCGTACAGGTAGATGACGTTGTCGCAGCCGGCAGCCACACCTCGCGCGTGCTCGGCGAACGCGGCCACGTCGGCCACGTTGCCCACCGTGACCGGCACGTCGATGCCCAGCTCGGCGCCGAGCGCCGCGCCGATCGGTTCGTCCACCCAGCCGGTGGTCGGGCCGAGCCGGACCAGGCCGTCGTCGCGGCGGACCATGCCGCAGACGGCGACGCCGGCGCCGACGCAGATCGCGTCGGGCGGCACGCCCTGCTGCATCTCCTTCACCGCGCCGGCCAGCAGCGGGGCCGCCTCCGCGGCGAGCAGGCCACGCGGCCGGTCCAGCTCCCGTTGGTCCAGCACCGCGCCGCCCAGGCCGATCCGGGCGGCGCGCAGCCGATCCACCTCCACCGAGTACGCGTACGCGAACACCCGGGCCGACTCGGGTCGGACGACCAGCGACGGTCGCCCGGCCCGGCCGGTCTCCCGGGGCGCTCCCTCGCTGACCAGACCCACGCCGGCCAGGTCGGCGGTGAGCGCGCCGATGGTGCTCCGGTTCAGGCCCAGCGTGGTGGTGAGTTCGGCACGTGTGGTCGCCCCGTGGACGTGCACGTGCCGCAGCAGGGCGCCGAGGTTCTGCCGTCGGACCTCGTCCTGGCTTGGTGCCGGGCGCATCGCGGTGCCACCTCCCGCGGTCAGCGGGTGCCAGTAGCGGCGGCGCGGCGGCGGGAGAGAGCGTCCACGCTGGCGGCGAGGAGAAGCACGACGCCGGTGACCACGTACTTGACTCCCGCGCTGTACCCCATCAGACCCATTCCGTTTTCGATGACCGCGACCACCGCGCCGCCGAGCACGGCGTCGAGGACGCGGCCCTTGCCGCCGAAGAGGCTCGTGCCGCCGATCACCGCCGCGCCGACCGCGTAGAGCAGTACGTTACTGCCACCGGTGTTCGGGTCGACCGAGTTGGCCCGGCTGGCCGCCACGATGCCACCGACGGCGGCCATGGACGAGCAGATCACGAACACCGAGATCCGGATCCGGTCGACGTTGATGCCGGCCCGGCGGGCCGCTTCCCGGTTGCCGCCCACGGCGTAGATGTGCCGGCCGTAGCTGGTGCGTTGGAGCACGAAGGTCCAGACGATCAGCAGCACCGCGATGACCGGCACCACGATCGGCACACCCTTGAGCGAGACGATCAGTACGTTGCGGCTGCGCTCCAGGTTGAGGACGTACACCGCCGTGCCGAGGATGATGGCCAGCCCGGCGATCCGGAGCGCCACCACCGCGATCGGGTCGGTGATCAGACCGCGGGCGACGCGGTTGCGGTGGCGCAGCAGTTGCACCGCCGCGTAGCCGACGACGGCGAGGATGGTCAACGCCCAGCCCAGGGTGGGTGCGAGGTTGCGGTTGGCGATGGCGACCAGCACCTCGTCCCGGACGGAGATGTTGGTGCCCTCCTTCACGAGCAGCAGCACGATGCCCTGGAAGGCGAGGAAACCGGCGAGGGTGACCACGAAGGACGGAATTCCGATCTTCGCGACCAGCAGACCGAGGCCGGTGCCGATGACCAGACCGGTGGCGACCGCGGCGAGCACGGCCACCCACCAGGGGTAACCGAGCACGGTGACCACATTGGCCAGCACCGCGGCGCAGACCCCGCTGGCGAAGCCGGCGGAGAGGTCGATCTCACCGAGCAGCAGCACGAAGACCAGACCCATCGCGATCAGCGTGACCGCCGCGCCCTGGGTGAAGAGGTTGGCGAAGTTGCCGGCCGACAGGAACGACGACGGCCGCATGACCGCGAAGACGGTGCAGAGCACGATCAGGCCGAGCACGGCCGGTAGCGCGCCGACGTCGCCACCGCGTACGCGCCTCCAGTAGTTGCGGACGTGGCCCCCGACGGTCGGCGGCGGTGTGACGGCCGCGGGGCCGTCCTTCCGCACGGCGGTGGTGGTCATCGGTCGCCTCCTGAGGTCGAGTCGGCCGGCTGCGCGCCGTTGCCGTTGCCGCCCGGGTCGGTGGCGAGGCCGAGCCCGCCCGAGCGCCCGGCGGTGATCAGTTCGACCACCTGGGCATGGGTGATGTCGGTGGTCTTCACCTGCGCGACCATCTGACCGAGGTACAGCGCGGCGATCCGGTCGGAGACGGCGAAGACGTCGTTCATGTTGTGCGAGATGAGCACCACGGCCAGGCCGTTGTCGGCGAGCCGCCGGACCAGTTCGAGGACCTGGGCGGTCTGCGCCACGCCGAGCGCCGCGGTCGGCTCGTCCAGGATGACGATCCTGCTGTTCCACAGCACGGCCTTGGCGATGGCCACGGTCTGGCGCTGCCCCCCGGAGAGGCTGGAGACGTGCTGGCGCAGCGAGGTGACGGTGCGGATGGAGAGCCCGGCCAGCGTCTCGGCGGCGAGCTGTTCCATGGTCGGCTCGTCGAGGACGATGCCCCTGCGCCGCTCCCGGCCGAGGAACATGTTCTGCACGATGTCGAGGTTGTCGCAGAGCGCCAGGTCCTGGTAGACGACCTCGATGCCGAGTGCGGCGGCGTCGCGGGGGTTGCTGATGTGTACCGGTTCGCCGTTGAACAGGAACTCGCCGGCGTCGGTGGGGTGGATGCCGCTGATGCACTTGACCAGGGTGGACTTGCCGGCGCCGTTGTCACCGACCAACGCGGTCACCTCGCCGGGGTGGACGGTGAAGGCGACGTCGCGGAGCACCTGGACGGGACCGAAGCTCTTGTCGATCCCGCGTAGTTCCAGCAGGGGGGTCGCGGACACGGGGGTCTCCTTCTTAAGGGAGGGTCGGGGCCCGTCCGGCGGGCGCCGCCCGGCACGGGGAGGTTCTCCCGTGCCGGGCGGCGTGTGTCGTCGCGGCGGGTACTGCGCGTCGGTCAGCTGATGCCGGCGTCGGCGCAGAGCTTGGCGTACGTCCCGGCGCAGACCTCTTCCTTGGTCACGTAGCCGTCGGCGATGACGTCCTTGATGTTCTCCTTGTAGATGGCCTTCGGGGTGAGCAGCACCGAGGGGACGTCGCGGCCACCCTCCGGGTCCTTCACCGTCTGGCCGGTGTCCTTCTTCTCGCCCTTGGCGAGCGCGATGGCCAGGTCGGACGCGGCCTTGGCCTCTTCCCGGACCGCCTTGTAGACGGTCATGCACTGGTCACCGACGAGGATGTTCTGCAGGCCCTCCGGTGTGGCGTCCTGCCCGGTCACCGGCACCTTGCCGTTGAGCTTGTTCTTCTTCAGGATCGAGATGGCCGCGTTGCCGAGGCCGTCGTTGGCGGCGAGCACGCCGTCGATCTTGCCGTTGGCCTTGGTGAGCTGCTGCTCGAAGATCGTCGCGGCCTGCGCGTTGTCCCACGCCGGCACGGCGTCCTCGGGGCCCTTCGTGTATTCCTTGGCGTCGAACTTCGGCTTGAGCACCGAGTCGTAGCCGTTCTTGAACAGGGTGGCGTTGTTGTCGGTGGGGGAGCCGTTGAGGTACGACACGACCGGGTTCTTGGCGCCCTGGTCGGTCAGGCACTTGACCAGACCCTCGCCCTGGAGCTTGCCCACGGTCTCGTTGTCGAAGCTGACGTAGTACTGGGCGGAGCCGCCCAGGGTGAGCCGGTCGTAGTCGATGGTGGCCACACCCTGCGACTTGGCCTTGTCGAGCACGGCCTTGCCGGTGCCGGAGTCCAGGTTGACGATCATCAGGGCGGTGACGCCGCTGGTGATCATCTGGTCGGCGATGGTCTGGAAGGCGGTCTTGTCGTTCTGGGCGTTCTGGATGTCGTACTGGACGCCGGCGGCCTTGAACGCCTCTTCCAGGAACCGACGGTCCGCGGTCTCCCAGCGGGCGGAGGACTTGCTGTCCGGGAGGATGACGCCGATCTTGGGGGTCTTCGCGGAGCTGGCCTGGTCGTCGCCGGCGTTGTCGCCGCAGGCGGTCATGCTGCCGGTCGTGAGTAGACCCACGGCGGCGATGGTGAGGAGCCCCTTACGCATGTGCAGGGTCCTTTCGGGGTGGGGGAGGCGGTTCTTTTGTTGTGCCCGGCAACGTATTTCGCCTGCGCGCGGGTCCACAAGACCGCCGGAAGGTCAAGTTTGTTGGGAGCAATAACAATTCAGCAACGCGACTGTCACTCCCCGGTCATCCAGGGGTGATGACGCTGGGCGGCAGCGGTCAGCGGGTCTGCAGCGCCGCCGTACGCGCCTCGGTCAACGCCACCAGATCCGCCGCCGCCAGTTCGAGTTGCAGACCGCGCCGGCCAGCGGAGACATAGATCGTCGGCAGGTCCAGCGCGGATTCGTCCAGCACGGTGGGCAGCCGTCGGCGCTGCCCGAGCGGGCTGATCCCGCCGCGCACGTAGCCGGTCGCCCGCTCGGCGACCGCCCGGTCGGCCAGCGCCGCCCGCTTGCCGCCGACCGCCGCCGCGAGCGCCTTGAGGTCCAGCTCGCCGGTGACCGGGACGACCGCCACGGTGAGCCCCCCGTCGACCTCGGTCACCAGCGACTTGAACACCCGCTCCGGCGGCACGCCGAGCGCCGCCGCCACCAGGGCGCCGTAGTTCGGCGCGTCCGGTGCCACCCGGTACGGGTGGGTGCGATGCGCGATCCCACGCTTGACCAGCAGTGCCGTCGCCGGAGTGCCCTGTCCCGCCACGACGACGAACCTAGTCCACCGGTTGGCAGACCAGCACGGTCGGTGCCCCGGCGACCCGGGTGAGCACCAGGCTCGCCGCCGCGTCACCGGCCAGCCGCAGGTCCCGCCGGAGCTGCTCCGGGGTGAGCGCGGAACCCCGCTTGAGGATCTCCACCCGGCCCACCCGGCGGTCCCGCAGCAGGGCACGCAGACGCTTGAGCGAGAACGGCAGCACGTCGGTCACCTCCAGGCAGCGCGCGTACGGCGTGCGGGTGGCCTGGTCGGCGTAGAGGTAGGCGATGCTCGGGTCGCCGAGGGTGGCGTCCAGCTCGCCGGCCAGTTCGGCGACCAGGTGCGCGCGGACCACCGCCGGATCGGGGTCGTACAGGTAGCGGCGTACCGGCCCGACGGCGGCCTCGGCGGCACCCGAGCCGGTGAGCTGGTGGCAGCGGGTCTCCCCGCCGCCCGCCTCCTGCCGGTAGAGGGTGGCGCGACGGGGCACCCCGGCCAGCTCGCCGCACCAGAGCGCGGCCTCGACCAGGTCGCCGTCCACGCCGACCCACTCCGCCTCGGCGCCGGCCGGGATGAGCGCGTGATCCAGCCCCGGTGCCACCTTGACCACGGTGCGCGGCACCCGCTCGGCGAGCCCGGTGACGAAGTCCCACGGCGGGGAGTAGGCGCGCGGGTCGAAGATCCGCCGTCCGGTGCCGGCCCGCCGCCGGGCCGGGTCGCAGAAGACGCCGTCGACCCGGGAGACGTCGAACGTGGTGGCGTCGCCGCACTCGACCGTGAACAGGTCGGCCAGCCCGGCCGCCGCCGCGTTGGCGGCGGCCATCTCGGCGGTCACCGGGTCGGCCTCCACCCCGTACACCCGGATGCCGGCGCGGGCGGCGGCCAGCGCGTCGGCGCCGAGGCCGCAGCCGAGGTCGGCCAGGGTCTGGACGCCCGCGTCGCGCAGCCGGGCGGCCCGGCGGTCGGCGACCACCCGGCGGGTGGCCTGCTCCAGGCCGGCGCGGGTGAGGAACATCCCGGCGGCGGCCGGGCCGAACTTGCCGACCGCCCGGTGGCGCAGCTCGGCCTGGGTGAGCGCCGCCGCGGCCAGCGCCGGCGGCACCCCGGTCGCGCGCAGGGCCGACGCTGCGGTCAGCGGGTCACCGCCGGCCAGCCCGGCCGCCGCCGCGAGCGCGGCCGACCCCTCGGGGGTACGCAGAGCAGCCAGCTGGTCGAGGTCCACCCGATCATTGTCCCGGGCCGGCCGGGCTGCCCGGACGGTGGTGTCAGTCGGTGGACGTGGCGGCGACGACCGCCCGTTCCGTGGCGACACGGCGGGCGGTGCGTTGGCACTCTCCTTGACGGAGTGCTAGCCACGGAATAACCTGCGATTAGCACTCTCACCCTGAGGGTGCCAGCTCCCGGGTCTCGCGACCCGGGTGCGCACGCCAGGCGGACCGGCACCCGCGACGACGGCCCCGCCCGGTGGCATGAGGCAGATTGACGCTGGTCGGCCCCGCCGGCCGGCAACGAAACCAGTACCCCAGGAGGGTATGCCCGTGACTACCGCGACCAAGGTTGCGATCAAGCCGCTCGAGGACCGCATCGTGGTCCAGGCGAACGAGGCTGAGACCACCACGGCGTCGGGCATCGTGATCCCCGACACCGCCAAGGAGAAGCCGCAGGAGGGCACTGTCCTCGCTGTGGGCCCGGGGCGCGTCGACGACAACGGCAACCGGGTTCCGGTTGACGTTCAGGTCGGCGACACCGTCCTCTACTCGAAGTACGGCGGCACCGAGGTCAAGTACGCCGGCGAGGAGTACCTGGTGCTCTCCGCCCGCGACGTCCTCGCGGTCATCGAGAAGTAAGCAACCGATCAGTGTCATTGCCCCGGTCCGGCTCGCCGGGCCGGGGCAGTGGCGCTTCGAAGGGACATTCATGGCGAAGATCCTGAGCTTCTCGGACGACGCCCGGCACCAGCTGGAGCACGGTGTCAACGCCCTCGCGGACGCGGTCAAGGTCACCCTCGGCCCGCGCGGGCGCAACGTCGTCCTGGACAAGAAATTCGGTGCGCCGACGATCACCAACGATGGTGTGACCATCGCCAAGGAGATCGAGCTCACCAATCCCTACGAGAACCTCGGCGCGCAGCTGGTCAAGGAGGTGGCGACCAAGACCAACGACGTCGCCGGCGACGGGACCACCACCGCGACCGTGCTGGCCCAGGCGATGGTCCGCGAGGGCCTGCGCAACGTCACCGCCGGTGCCAACCCGGCGGGCCTCAAGCGGGGCATCGACGCGGCGGCCACCAAGATCTCCGAGGCGCTGCTCGGTCGGGCCGCGGAGGTCACCGGCAAGGAGTCGATCGCGAACGTGGCGACGATCTCCGCGCAGGACTCCACCATCGGCGAGCTGATCGCCGAGGCGATGGAGCGCGTCGGCCGCGACGGTGTCATCACCGTCGAGGAGGGCTCGATGCTCACCACCGAGCTGGACGTGACCGAGGGTCTCCAGTTCGACAAGGGCTTCATCTCGCCGAACTTCGTCACCGACCTGGAGGGTCAGGAGTCCGTCCTTGAGGACGCGTACATCCTGGTCACCACCCAGAAGATCTCGGCGATCGAGGAGCTGCTGCCGCTGCTGGAGAAGGTCCTGCAGAACGGCAAGCCGCTGCTGATCATCGCTGAGGACGTGGACGGCCAGGCGCTCTCCACGCTGGTGGTCAACTCGCTGCGCAAGACCATCAAGGTCTGCGCGGTGAAGGCCCCGGGCTTCGGTGACCGGCGCAAGGCGATGCTCCAGGACATCGCGATCTCCACGGGCGCCGAGCTGGTCGCCCCGGAGCTGGGCTACAAGCTCGACCAGGTCGGCCTGGAGGTGCTCGGCACCGCCCGGCGTGTCGTGGTCGACAAGGAGAACACCACGATCGTCGACGGCGGCGGCCAGAGCGCCGACGTTGCCGACCGGGTGGCCCAGATCCGCAAGGAGATCGAGGCCTCCGACTCCGACTGGGACCGGGAGAAGCTGGGCGAGCGGCTCGCGAAGCTCTCCGGCGGCATCGCCGTGATCAAGGTGGGTGCGGCGACCGAGGTCGAGATGAAGGAGCGCAAGCACCGCATCGAGGACGCCATCGCGGCGACCAAGGCCGCGGTCGAGGAGGGCACCGTGCCCGGCGGCGGCGCCGCCCTGGTGCAGGTCTCCTCGGTGCTCGATGACGATCTCGGCTTCACCGGTGACGAGAAGGTCGGCGTCTCGGTCGTGCGTAAGGCACTGGTCGAGCCGCTGCGCTGGATCGCGCAGAACGCCGGTCACGACGGCTACGTCGTGGTGCAGAAGGTCGCCACCAAGGAGTGGGGCAACGGCCTCGACGCCGCCACCGGCGACTACGTCGACCTGGTCAAGGCCGGCATCATCGACCCGGTGAAGGTGACCCGCAACGCGGTCACCAACGCCGCCTCGATCGCCGGCCTGCTGCTGACCACGGAGAGCCTCGTGGTCGAGAAGCCGGAGCAGGCCGAGCCGGCCGCCGCCGGTGGGCACGGCCACGGCCACGGCCACGGCCACCAGCACGGCCCGGGCTTCTGATCCGGTAGCAGTACGTCCCCGGGGCACACCGTCGTACGGCGGTGTGCCCCGGTCCGTCTCCTCCGGTCATTACCGAACGCTGACGTGGTTGGCGACCGGCCGAGTTGATCGCGCACACTGGGCCGATGAGCACCACGTCACGGCGGTACGCCGCGCTGGCCGGAGTCACCGCCGCCGCCGTCGCGATCGGGATCGCGGAACCGGTCGCGGTGCTGACAGGTCCCCGGTCGGCGCCGCTGGTCGCGGTCGGCGGGGTGGTCGTCGACGCCGTCCCGGAGTCGCTGAAGCAGTTCGCCATCGACGTCTTCGGCACCGCCGACAAGATCGCCCTGCTGGTCGGCACGGCGTTGCTGCTGGGCGCGTTCGCCGCGCTGTTCGGGATGCTGGCGGTGCGCCGGCTGGCTCTCGGCCTGGCCGGCATCGCGGCGTTCTCCGCCGTGGGCGTGGCCGCCGCGCTGACACGTGCCGGCGCGGACGCCGCCGACGCGCTGCCGTCCCTGGTCGGCGGTGGTCTCGGCGCCCTGGTGCTCTGGCTGTTCATCGCCGGCCCGCTGGAGCTGGATCCGTGGCCCTGGTCCCCACCCACGCCGATCGCGTCCCGCGAGGTCGCACCGCCGGCGCCGGTGTCGCCGGCCGGCCCCACCGCGCCGGACAGCCTGCCGGTGCCGGTGACCCCTGCCGCGCCGCCGGAGCCGGTCGCGTCGAGCGGGCGGGCGCCGGGTGAGGGGGTCGACCCGGAGTCGCGGCGGCGCTTCCTCACCAGCGCCGGGGTGCTGCTCGGCACGGCGACGGTGGCCGGTCTCGGCGGCCGCTGGCTGGCCGGGCGGCGTGGAGTGTCGGCCGCCCGGGAGGCGATCCGGCTGCCCGCGCCGGTCGCCCCCGCACCGGCACTGCCGGCGGGCGCGGACCTCTCGATGGCCCAGCTCGCGCCGTACGTCACCCCGAGCTCCGGGTTCTACCGGATCGACACCGCGCTGGTGGTGCCGCAGGTGGACCCGGAGACCTGGCGGCTGCGCATCCACGGTCGGGTCCGTACCGAGCGCACCTACAGCTACGCCGACCTGCTGGCCCGGCCGATGGTCGAGCGGTACATCACGCTGGCCTGCGTCTCCAACGAGGTCGGCGGGGACCTGATCGGCAACGCCCGTTGGCTCGGCGTACCCCTGCGCGAGCTGCTCGACGAGGTCGAGCCCGAGGAGGACGCCGACCAGGTCGTCGGCCGGTCCGTCGACGGGTGGACCTGCGGCACCCCCACCGCCGTGCTCCGCGACGGGCGGGACGCCCTGCTGGCGGTCGGCATGAACGGCGAGCCGCTGCCGGTCGAGCACGGCTTCCCGGTCCGGGTGGTGGTGCCCGGCCTCTACGGCTACGTGTCCGCCTGCAAGTGGGTGACCGAGCTGGAGCTGACCCGGTTCGCCGACTTCGACGCGTACTGGGTGCCGCGCGGCTGGTCCGCCCAGGGGCCGATCAAGACGCAGTCGCGGATCGACGCGCCCCGGGCGCGCAACCGGCTGACGACCGGCCCGGTCACCGTGGCCGGGGTGGCCTGGGCGCAGCATCGGGGCATCCGCCGCGTCGAGGTACGCGTCGACGGCGGGCCCTGGCAGGAGGCGGAACTGGCCCCGACGGTGTCGGTGGACACCTGGGTGCAGTGGTCGTGGCGCTGGGACGCCACGCCGGGCGAGCACCGGCTCCAGGTCCGGGCGACCGACGCGACCGGTGAGACCCAGACCGAGCGCACGCAGGGCGTCGCCCCGGACGGCGCCACCGGCTGGCACACGGTCGCCGTCAACGTCCGCTGAGCACCCCTCGGCCGGCTCCCGCCGCCTCCACCTGGAGATCTTGGACAGTTCCCGTTCCGTCTGCACGGAAACTGTCCAAGATCCGCACGCTGCGACCGGGAAATCGCGCAACCGAGCCCCCGACCGGGTACGCGCGAACCGCGCCCCCGTTGCGGGGGCGCGGTTCGCGGTATGTCGAGGGAGTGCCGGGGTCAGGCGACGTTGCGCTGGGCCGGGACGGTGGACTTGTGCGGGCGACCCAGCCGGGCCTCCAGGCGGGACACGTCGACCCGGGCCTGCCGGCGGTCCGCCAGGTCCTCCCAGCCGACGGCGAGCAGGCGCAGCCGCTCCGACTCGCTGAAGCCGCCCCACACGCCGTACGGCTCGCGGACCGACAGGGCGTGCGCGGCGCACTCGGCTCGGACCGGGCAGGCGCGGCAGACGGCCTTGGCGGCGGACTCCCGACGCAGTCGGGAGGAGCCCCGCTCGCCGTCGGGGTGGAAGAACTGGGCGCTGTCGCGGCCTCGGCAGGCACCGAGCCGCTGCCAGTCCCAGAGGTCGACGATGGGTCCGGGCAGTCTACGTACGTTCGACATCAGCACCCCTCCTCCCGCGCGGCACCGCGAGATGCTTGTGGCCGGCTTCCGGGCGGCGGGCCGCGCAGGCGCACCGTTCCCGGCCTGGATCTCTCGGTACCCGGGCTGTCCCCGACTCACACGTCTGTGATCGAGAACGCCCCGGAAGTTGCGGCTTTTGCCCCATCTGTCGGAAAAGTTCGGAGGATTGCCGGGAACCCCCTCCCCAGCCGACCCCGTCATGGTCTGCTCGTTGGCGGAGAGGAGATCACAGTGCGTAGCGTTCTTGTGTGCGTTCGGACACCACTCGCGGCCCAGCACCTGACTTCCGCGGCCGCGCGGCTGGGGTTGTCCGCGATCGTTCGTACCGCTGTCTCCGATCCCGAGGTGATGCTGCGGCTGGCCGAGCGGCCGGCCGACGTGGTGCTGGCCGACACGGCCCTCACCCGGCCGGACAGCGCCGGCTTCGTCCGCCGGGTGCTGGCCCGCGCACCGCAGGCGGCGGTGGTGCTGCTCGGCGCCGAGGAGTCCGAGGCCGCGGCGGCCACCATCAGCGCCGGCGCCCGGGGCCTCATCCAGAACGCCGACCACGACCTGACCAGCGCGGTGGCCAAGGCCCTGCTGCTGCTCACCGCGCCCGGCCGGGCCTCCCGGCAACGGATCACCGACCCGGCCCGGGACACGGCGGCGGTCGGCGGGCGCTCGGCGCCGTCGCTGCGCGGCTCCGGCGAACCCGGCTGGGTCGCCGCGCCGGGGGACGGGACGGCGGGTGTCCCGTCGGTGCCCGTGCAGCGGGGCGACGACGAGGTCGAGTCGGGTACCGGTGAGCCGGCGGGGGACCAGACCGACCCGCCCCGGCCCGCTCCGAGCGCCCGGCCCGCCCGGGCGTCGATCGGGCTCACCGAGCGGGAGCTCCAGGTGCTGCTGGGCATGGCCGAAGGCAAGAGCAACGCGGAGATCGGCCGGGAGCTGTTCGTCTCCGAGGACACCGTCAAGACCCACGCCCGTCGGCTGTTCCGCAAGCTCGGCGCCCGGGACCGGGCACACGCGGTGGCCGCCGGGTTCCGCGCCGGCCTGGTCGCCTGACCGAGCCCGGGCGCCCGAGCGCGCTCGATCCAGGATGAGAGTGGCCTCCCGGAACCGGGAGGCCACTCGTTCCGTGTTGCGGCGCGCGGTGGGGCCCCGGGGTCAGTCGGTGGAGGAGGAAGCGCCCGGTTCGTCCTCGGTGCCCTCGGTCAGGGTGTCGTGCACCCCGTCGGCGTACCCACGGGCGTAGTCCCAGGTCACGTAGTGGTCCGGGTCCGGGTCGTACGCGGGCTCGTGCACCCGGGGCCGGCCCGAGTTGAGCAGGTGCCGCAGGTTGCCCCGGAGCAGGTCCCAGTCGAAGTAGTGGGGCTCCCGGCAGTCCTCGCATTCGATCACCAGGCCGCGGACCCCGATCGGAGCCAGCAGGGCCTGGTAGATCTCCAGGTCGGCGAGGTCTTCCAGCACATCCTGCCGCTCGACGTCGGTCAGCGGATCCGGCGTCGCGTCGTCGCCCGGATCGTCCAGCCCCGCGGTCGGATCGGCCGGGTCGCCGTTGAACGGGTCGATGGGCTCGTCGTGCACCCCCTCACCGTAGACCCAACGCGGCGAAGACGTCCGCCCCCGGCCCGCGCCGGGCCGGCCCGCCACCGGCGGAGGTGCCCAGCTCACTGGGTACGATGGGACGACGCGCCGGCACCGTGGCGCGCTCCGGTGCCCACCCGCGCCACCTCGCTGAAGCCCATCCGAGCAGCTCAGGGGAGCAATCGTGGAGAATTCGCCCAGCACCGATCTTCCGGCCGGCGCCGACCACGCCGAGCTGGGCGGCCACCTGCCCGAGCTGCCTGCCGGCTCGGCCCGGGTGGTTCCGCTCGGGCTCACCTTCGACGACGTGCTGCTGCAGCCGGGCGAGTCGGACGTGGTTCCCAGCCGCGTCAACACCCGTACGAAGCTCACCCGCAACATCGAGTTGTCCATCCCGCTGCTGTCCAGCGCGATGGACACGGTGACCGAGGCCCGGATGGCGATCGCCATGGCCCGCCAGGGTGGCATCGGCGTGTTGCACCGCAACCTCTCGCTGGAGGACCAGGCCCTCCAGGTCGACCTGGTGAAGCGCTCCGAGTCCGGCATGATCACCAACCCGGTGACCGCCAGCCCGACCGACACCCTGCGCGAGGTCGACGAGCTCTGCGGGCGGTACCGGATCTCCGGCGTGCCGGTGGTGGACGGCGACGGCCAGCTCGTCGGCATCGTCACCAACCGCGACATGCGCTTCGTTCACGAGCCGGACACCCCGGTGCACGAGATCATGACCCGGACCCCGCTGGTCACCGCCCGGGTCGGGGTGAGCAAGGACGAGGCGCTGGACCTGCTGCGCCGGCACAAGGTCGAGAAGCTGCCGATCGTCGACGACTCGGGCCGGCTGCGCGGGCTGATCACCGTCAAGGACTTCACCAAGAGCGAGCAGTACCCGAACGCCACCAAGGACGACGCGGGCCGGCTGCGGGTCGCCGCCGCCGTGGGCGTCGGCGAGGACGCGTACAAGCGGGCCCGGACCCTGGTCGACGCGGGCGTGGACGTGCTGATCGTGGACACCGCGCACGGCCACCAGCGGGCCGTGCTGGACATGGTCCGCCAGCTCAAGAAGGACGTCAGCATCGATATCGTGGGCGGCAACGTGGCCACGTACGCCGGCGCGAAGGCACTGGTCGACGCCGGCGCCGACGGGATCAAGGTCGGCGTGGGTCCGGGCGCGATCTGCACCACCCGGATCGTCGCCGGGGTCGGCGTCCCGCAGATCACCGCGATCATGGAGGCGGCCCGGGCCGCCCGCCCGGCCGGTGTGCCGGTGATCGGCGACGGCGGTATCCAATACTCCGGCGACATCGCCAAGGCGCTGGTCGCCGGCGCCGACACGGTGATGCTGGGCAGCCTGCTGGCGGGCTGCGAGGAGAGCCCCGGCGAGCTGATCTTCATCAACGGCAAGCAGTACAAGGCGTACCGCGGGATGGGCTCGCTCGGCGCGATGCAGTCCCGGGGGCAGGCCAAGTCGTACTCGAAGGACCGGTACTTCCAGCAGGACGTGCTCGCCGAGGACAAGCTGGTCCCCGAGGGCGTCGAGGGCCAGGTGCCCTACCGGGGCCCGCTGTCCGCGGTCGCCCACCAGCTCACCGGCGGGCTGCGCGCCGCGATGGGGTACGTCGGCGCGGAGAGCATCCCCGAGCTGCACCGGCGTGGCCAGCTGATCCGGATCACTGCGGCCGGGCTCAAGGAGAGCCACCCGCACGACATCCAGATGACCGTCGAGGCGCCCAACTACCACTCCCGCTGACCATCCCCCAACAACCTGGAGTCCCCCATGCGTGACGTGGTCGAGATCGGGCTGGGCAAGACCGCGCAGCGCGGCTACCACCTGGACGACATCGCCATCGTGCCGAGCCGACGGACGCGGGACGTCGACGACGTCTCCACCGCCTGGCAGCTGGACGCGTACCCGTTCGGCATCCCATGTGTCGGGCACCCGTCCGACGCCACGATGAGCCCGGCGTCCGCGGTCCGGCTCGGTCAGCTCGGCGGCCTCGGCGTGCTCAACGTCGAAGGGCTGTGGACCCGCTACGAGAACCCGACCAAGGTGCTGGAGGAGCTGGCCGGCCTCGACGAGGACGCCCGCGCCACCAAGCGGCTCCAGGAGGTGTACGCGGAGCCGATCCGCCCCGACCTGATCGCCGAGCGGGTCCGCGAGCTGCGCGCCGGTGGCGGCACGGTGGCGGTGCGGGTGTCCCCGCAGCACACCCTGGCGCTGGCCCCGGTGATCCTGGACGCCGGGGTGGACATCCTGGTCATCCAGGGCACCATCGTCTCGGCCGAGCACGTGTCGACCACCGACGAGCCGTTGAACCTCAAGGAGTTCATCGCCGACCTCGACCTGCCGGTGATCGTCGGCGGCTGCACGGACTACAAGACCGCGCTGCACCTGATGCGCACCGGCGCGGCCGGCGTGATCGTGGGCATCGGCGGCGACGAGTGGTCGACGACCGAGTCGGTGCTGGGCATCCGGGTGCCGATGGCCACCGCGATCGCCGACGCCGCGGCGGCCCGCCGGGACTACCTCGACGAGACCGGCGGCCGGTACGTGCACCTGATCGCCGACGGCGACATCCAGACCTCGGGCGACATCGCCAAGGCGCTGGGCTGCGGTGCCGACGCGGTGATGCTCGGCGAGCCGCTGTCGCTCTGCGACGAGGCGCCCGCCGGTGGTGCCTGGTGGCACTCGGCGGCCAGCCACCCGTCGCTGCCCCGGGGCGCGTTCGAGGCGTCCGGCGAGCCGATCGGGTCGATGGAGCAGCTGCTCTTCGGCCCGGCCGACGAGCCCGACGGCCAGCTCAACCTGTTCGGCGGGCTGCGCCGGGCGATGGCCAAGTGCGGCTACCGCGACCTCAAGGAGTTCCAGAAGGTCGGCCTGGTCCTCGACCGCTGACCCGTCCCGCACACGCCGGAAGGCCGGCCCCGCCACGCTGCGGGGCCGGCCTCCGTCGTACCGGGGGCGTCAGCCCTCGGTGAACTCGACCCAGTTGAGGTTGCCCAGGCCGCTGGTCGGCCCGCCGGGTACGGCGGTGTAGACCAGGTAGAGCCGGTGCGCTCCGGCCGGCTGGTCCACCGGCACGGTGGTGCTGGTGAAGGCGGCGTTGCCGGTGGTCGCGTTCAACGTCGCCGTGGCGGCGACCGGGCCGGTCGGCGAGTCGAGCCGCAGCTCCACCCGGGCCCGCGGGGTGCCGGCGGTGGCCGCCGAGCCGCCCGAGTGCCGCAGCGTCACGGTGGAGACACCGCCCAGGTTGATCGGGTCGAAGGCGATGTGGTCGCCCGGGTCGATCGCGCTGACGTGCTGCCCGCCGCCGGTGTCACCGGTGGTGGCCACCTCGACGCCCTGCTTCACCTGGGCGTACTCGGCCTGCTGCCGGGGCGCCTGGATGATCGCCTGGCCGACCGTGGTGAGCGGGGCCTGACCGCCGCCGCCGAGGTCCGTGTACGAGGCGCTGATTCCGCCGTACAGGTACCCGCCGGCGTGGTCACCGCCGTCGGCCGGGGTGGCGAGGGTGCCGGTGCAGCCGGTGGTGGAGCTGTCCGGGTGGCCGTGGCTGTCGTGGCCGAGGACGAAGGTGACGGTCACCCGCGAGCAGTCCACCGGCCCGTCCTCCGGGTCGGAAACCGTGACGGTGAACGGCACGCTCTCACCCCAGGTGAAGAAGCTGCCGGCCACCGGGGAGGTGACGGTCACCGTGGGCGCGGTGTTGCCGACCACGATCTCCTTGGTGAGCACCGCGGTCCGGCCGCTGGAGTCGGTCACCGTCAGCTTGGCGGTGTACGTCCCGTTCGCCGGGTAGGTGAACGACGGGTTCGGGTCGGCCGAGTCGACCGTGCCGTCGCTGGTGAAGTCCCAGGCGTACGAGATGGACTCGCCCGGGTCCGGGTCGTAGCTGCCGGCCGAGGAGAACCGCACGGTCAACGGCGCGGTACCCGACGTCGGGGTGGCGTCGAGCTTCGCCACCGGCGACCGCTGACCCTTGACGTACCGGATCACCGACAGCTGCGCGTCCGGGTTGGCCCGGAAGAAGCCGTCGCCGTACTCGAGCAGGTAGAGCGAGCCGTCCGGGCCGAACTCCATGTCCATCGGGTTGTCGAAGACGACGCCCGGCAGGAACTGCTCGACCCCGGTCAGGGTGCCCCGGCCGTCGGTGCGCATCATGAAGATCTTGTCCCGGGTGAACTCACCGAACACCACCGCGTTCTGGTAGTACTCGGGGAACTTCACCTCCGAGGTCGACGCCGGGTCGTACGAGTAGATCGGGCCGCCCATCGGGCCGACGCCGCCCGTGCCGATCACCGGCCACGTGAAGTCGCAGCTGGTCGGCGGGGTCTCCAGGTACGACCCGGCGCACGGGGTGCGTCCGTCGAAGGTGTACCAGAACTGCGGCTGCTCGACCTTCGGCAGCACCCGCAGGCCGGTGTTGCGCGGCGAGTCGTTGACCGGGGCGCCGCAGTTGAACGGGGCGCCGGAGGTCCGGGTGACGAAGTCGAAGTCGATGTACGGCAGGCTCGGCGAGTAGCAGTAGGGCCAGCCGTAGTTGCCGGCCTTGTCGGTGGCGAACCAGCGGCCGGTGCCGTCCGGTCCACGGGTCGGGCTCGGTACGCGGGAATCCGGCGAGTAGTCGCCGACGTAGACCGTGCCGCGGGCGTCCACGTCGTACCGGAACGGGTTGCGCAGCCCCATCAGGAAGATCTCCGGTCGGGTCCGGCCGGTGGTGTCCAGCTCCTCGGGGAAGAGGTTGCCCTTCGGGACGGTGTACGTGCCGTTGGCCCGGACCTTGATCCGCAGGAGCTTGCCGCGCAGGTCGTTGGTGTTGGCGGCGGAGCGCTGCGCGTCGTAGCCGGGGCCCTGGGTCGGCGACTCGTTGATCGGGGCGTACCCGTCCGAGCCGCCGGCGTTGGTGTCGTCCCCGGTGATCAGGTAGAGCAGGCCCTTGCCGTCGAACTTGATCTCACCGGCCACGTGGCAGCAGATGCCACGGTCCACGTCGACCCGGAGGATCTGCTGTTCGGTGCTCATGTCCAGGTGCGGGGTGGGGGAGTTCACCAGCTTCACCCGGGAGAGCTGGTTGTAGCCCTTGAACTTGTTCCACACGGTCGGGTCGGTGGAGGTGGCCGGCGCGTCGCCCTCGTTGACGCCCGGGGTGGCCGGGTCGTCGACCGGGGTGTTCAGCTTCGGCGCGTAGTAGATGTAGACCCACTTGTTGGTGGCGAAGTCCGGGTCGATCGCCACCGACTGGAGGCCGTCCTCGTCGTGCTGGTACACGTCGACGGTGGTGATCACCGGGCTGGCGCCGGTGGCCGGGTCGTAGAGCCGCACCTCGCCGCCGCGGGTGTTGTGCAGCACCCGGCCGTCGGGAAGGACGGCCAGCGACATGGGCTCGCCCGGGTCGTCGTTGAGCGTGACCTTCTCGTAGTTGCCGAGCACGGTGGCGCCGCAGTCGCCCTCGACCACGCCGGCGGACCACTGGATGCCGCCGAGCAGGTGCTCCCGGAACTTCGCCGAGCGGTACGTCTCGATGCTGTGCCCGAGGCCGGTGTAGAAGGAGCGTCCGCCCTGGTGGTCCTTGCACCAGGTGACCGGGTGGTCGTACCCCATCGCGCCGCCGGCGTAGGTCTTCTCGTTCACCGTGGCCAGCACGTGTGCGGAGCCGCGGACGTTGCGGTCGAAGTTGTACCACTCCTCGGTCAGGGTGAGCGTGCGCGGCAGCGTCTCGGCGGCCGGGTGGGCGCGGTCGGCCACGTCCACGACGCCGCGGACGACCGGCGAGGCGCCGGCCACCTTCGCGCCGACCAGATCCTGGTAGAAGGTCCAGTCCGGTTCGGTCTCCGCCGCCGCGTGCACGCCGACGTAGCCGCCGCCGGCCTTGACGTACGCCTCGAATGCCGCCTCCTGGCTGGCGTTGAGCACGTCTCCGGTGGTGTTGAGGAAGACCACCGCCCGGTACTTCGCCAGCTCGGCGGCGGTGAACACGGCGGCGTCCCGGCTCACCGTGACCGTGAAGTCGTTGGCCTTGGCCAACTGCCGGATGGTGTCGACGCCGTCGGGAATGGAGGCCCGACGCTCACCGGCGGTCTTGTTGAAGACGAGCACCCGGTAGGTCTGCGGGGCGCGGGCGGCGGAGCGCAGCGCGGCCGGCCCGTTCTCCACCACGCCCGGCGCGGTCGGTGGCGCGTCGTCGGTCGGCGCGGCGGTGGCGGGCACGGCGGAGGTGAGGGGGATGGTGAGGATGAGTCCAGCGGCGACGGCGAACCATCGTCGTCCGGTCGGTCGGGTCATCGTTCCTCCGGAGATCGGCAGGCGCGCGGCATCCCCGGCCTGGTCGGGCCGGCAGCGCGACTGCGTGGGGGATGGACCGTTCGCCTCCCGTCGCCGTACGGGAGACGCGGGGTGACCGGGCCGGTGGTCGACCGGGCCCGTCAGCGGCCGGCGGTGTGGCCGGCGGGGTGGGGCGCGGCCGGCGTCGGGCGGACGCCGGCCGCGCCGGGGGTCACTTCTTGAGGTAGATCGTCAGGTCGGACATGTTGCGGTAGCTGAGCGCCGCGAAGTCGAGCGACTGGCCCCGGTTGGCGGTGCCGCCGGGGGCGGTGTCCATCTCCCAGTTGGCGTGGTGGAAGTCCCGCTCGCCGATGGTCTGGAAGAACTGCTGGAAGTTGATGTCGCCCTCGCCCAGCGGCGTCATCTGGTGGCCGTTGGGCACGCTGGTGTCGCGGTCGCCGTCCTTGGCGTGGAAGAGCGGGAACCGGGTGGTCCGGTCGGCCACGTTGAGGATCGGGTCGAACAGGTCGGTCACCTCGCGGCCGGCCGGGTCGACGTACTTCTGGTGCTTGTACCGGGCCACGTAGCCCCAGTAGATGTCGAACTCGAAGAAGACGTACCGGGGGTCGGTCCTGCCGAAGAAGTACTCCAGCCGCCGGATGCCCGAGGAGCGGGTGGGCCGGCCCTGCGCGTCCAGCGGTCCGGAGTCCAGCAGGAAGCTGTAGGCGACGTCGTGGTTGTGCGTGTAGAGCCGCATGTCCCGCGCCCGGGCCTGCCGGCCCAGCTCGTTCCAGGTGTCGGCGGCGGCGTCCCAGTCGGCCTTGTACGCGCTGTTGGTCGGGTCGCTGCCGGTGCCGATGTTCTTCATGCCGAGTTCCTCGGCGATGTCCAGTTGCTGCTGGAACGTGGCGGCCTGGATCGAGGCGTGGGTGCCGTTGGCGACCAGGCCGTTGTCGTCGAGGATCTTGCGGATCTCGCGCGGGGTGATCTGGCGGCCGAGGATGTCGGTGCTCTGGGTGTAGCCGGCGAACTCGATCTCCTTGTAGCCGATCTCGGCGAGCCGGGCGAGGACCCGTTCGAAGCCGTACGGCACGCCGCTGTCGTCGGGCGCGGCGGTGATCCGGTCCCGGACGCTGTAGAGGATGATGCCGCGGTTCTGCGACGGGATCAGCGGCTCGACCCGCAGCTTGCTCTTCCCCTTGTCCTTGGGGTTGGCGAGCGCGGGGGTGCCGGTCGCGAGGACCGGCAGGCCGGCCGCGCCGATCGCGGCGGCAGCGCCGGCGGACGCGGCGAGCAGTGACCGGCGGCTGAGGCGGCCGGCCGAGGAGGCGTCGGGTGCGGTGTGGTCGGGCATTTTTCCACCTTTCGCGACGGCGGTTCGCCGTCGATAACGATCAGCAGAGGTGCGACGAGGGTCAGGTCGCGGGCGCCGCCGAGCGCCCGTTCCGCGTCCCGGCGGCGCCGGGAGTGTGCGGTTTCGCGCAGTCGAAGGGGCAGGTCCACGCCGCCGCCACGGCGTGTGGGGGCGGGGGAAACCCCGTCTCCAGCAGCGGTCGGCTTGAATGTTCCGAACGCGTTACATCTTGGAGACAGACACTAACGTCGGTCGAAGCCAAAAGAAAGTATCGATCGGAGCTAACTTTTGTTTGATTTGACGAAAGTAACTGACGATCGTCGATACCCACCTCGCGCCACCCGGCGCTGGCTACGCTCGTCCTGACCGGGGAGCCGCAGGAGGAGTGCGCATGGTCCTGACCGGACGGACACCGACCCGCCGCCGGCTGGCCGCCGCCGTCACCGCGCTGACCTGCGCGATCGCGGTGGCCGCAGCCGGCTGCACCCGCGACGACGGGTTCCGGCCCGGTGCCGCCGACACCGGAGACCCTTACGTCCCTGGAAGCGGCAACGGCGGCTACGACGTTACGCACTACGGCCTGGACGTCAGCTACGACCCGGCGTCCGACCGGCTCACCGGCCGGGCCACCATCACGGCGACGGCCACCCAGGACCTGTCCCGGTTCAATCTGGACCTGGCCGGGCTCGCGGTCAGCCGGGTCACCGTCGGCGACGCCCGGGCCGAGCACCGCCGCGTCGACGGCGAGCTGGTGGTGACTCCGCACGACGGGCTGCCGCGCGGCCGGCCGTTCACGGTGGCGGTGGATTACGCGGGCGTGCCCACCGCCGTCACCGACGGGGAGCTGGGCAGCGGCGGTTTCCTGCACACCGCCGACGGCGCGGTGGCGCTCGGCCAGCCGGACTCCGCCGCCACCTGGTTCCCGGTCAACGACCACCCGTCCGACAAGGCCAGCTACGACCTCGCGGTGACCGTCCCGGACGGCCTGTCCGCGCTGAGCAACGGGGTGCCCGGCCCGAAGAGCAGCGTCGACGGCTGGACCACCTGGCGCTGGTCGGAGCGCACCCCGATGGCCAGCTACCTGACCACCCTGGTGATCGGCGACTACCGGGTGGTGAGCGGCAGTCACGCCGGCCGGCCGATGGTCACCGCGGTGGCGGCGAGCCTCCCGGCGACCGGCGGCGCGGCCCGCGCGCTGGCCCGCACCGGTGAGATCGTCGACTTCCTCGCCAGCCGCTTCGGCCCGTACCCGTTCGACTCGTACGGCGGGATCGTGGTCACTGACGACCGGATCGGCTACGCGCTGGAGACCCAGTCCCGACCGGTCTACGGCCCCGACTTCTTCGCCGACGACCGCCCCAACGTCGGGGTGGTCGCGCACGAGCTGGCCCACCAGTGGTTCGGCGACAGCGTCTCGCTCAGCAGATGGGGCGACATCTGGCTCAACGAGGGCTTCGCCAGCTACGCCGAGTGGCTCTGGGAGGAGCACGACGGCGGCCGCACCGCGCAGCGCAACTTCGAGCTCCAGTACGCGGCGACCGACTGGTCGCAGCCGTCGGTCGAGCCGGGCCGGGAGCGGATGTTCGGCACCGCCGTCTACAAGCGCGGCGCGCTCACCGTGCACGCGCTGCGCCGGACCGTCGGGGACGACACCTTCTTCCGCATCCTGCGTACCTGGACCGCCGAGCGGGCGGGAGGCAACGCCACCACCTCGGACTTCGTCGCGCTGGCCGAGCGGGTGGCGAACCGGCAGCTACGCCCGCTCTTCGACGCCTGGTTGGTGGGCGGTGCCGCGCCCACCCTGCCGTGACGGGGCCGTGATGGTCGGTCGATAGGCTGCCGCCTGCGATCGGCGGGCGGACGCCCTTCGCATGGGGCGGCGCAGGCCGCCTCCGCAACCGTACGGGGGAGGGCTCGTGATGTGGGTGACGCGGCAGAGGCTGCGGGTGGGCACCGGTCTGCTGGTGACCGGGGCGCTCGTACTGTCCGGATGCGACTCGGCCACCCCGGAGTCGGCGCCGTCGGCGAGCGCCTCCGCGACGCCGTCGCGGACGTTCACCCCCGGCGCGGCCGGGGTCGGTGACACCTACTTCCCCACCTACGGCAACGGTGGGTACGACGTCGGGCGGTACACCGTCAAGGTGCGCTACGACCCGGCGAAGGACCAGCTGACCGGCACGGCCACGGTGCAGGCCACCGCGACGGCCGACCTGTCGGCGTTCAACCTCGACCTGGCCGGCCTGACCGTCACGACGGTCACCGTCGATGGCGCCCCGGCCACCCACACGCGGGACAAGAACGAGCTGGTGATCAAGCCGGCCGCCGGCCTGATCGAGGGCAACGGGTTCGTCGCCGAGATCGGGTACGAGGGGCAGCCGAAGCCGTTGAAGAACGAGGTGCTCGGCGACGGCGGGTTCCTGCACACGTCCGACGGCGCCATCGCGCTGGGCCAGCCCGAGTCGGCGAGCACCTGGTTCCCGGTCAACGACCACCCCTCCGACAAGGCGGCCTACGACTTCGAGATCACCGTCCCGGACGGTGTGACCGCCGTCAGCAACGGCGTACCGGGCGGCAAGACCAGCAAGGACGGCTGGACGACCTGGAAGTGGTCGGAGAAGTCGCCGATGGCCAGCTACCTGAGCACGGTGGTGATCGGCAAGTTCCGGATCACCACGGGTGAGCACAAGGGACGGCCGGTGTACAGCGCGGTCACCACGAAGGTGGCCAAGGGCGCGGCGGACGCGTCGATCGCGAAGACCGTCAAGGTGGCCGACTACCTGGAGAGCGTCTTCGGGCCGTACCCGTTCGACGCGTACGGCGGTGTGGTGGTCTCCGACAGCCGCATCGGCTACGCGCTGGAGACGCAGAGCCGCCCGGTCTACTCCGCCGGCTTCTTCCGGCAGGGCGAGAACACCGAGGTGGTCGCCCACGAGCTGGCCCACCAGTGGTTCGGTGACAGCGTGGCGCTGGCCAAGTGGGAGGACATCTGGCTCAACGAGGGCTTCGCGACGTACGCGGAGTGGCTCTGGGCCGAGCACAGCAAGGAGTACACCGCCGAGCAGGCGTTCGACATCCGGTACGCCCGGGTGCCGGCGCAGGTGTGGAGGACGCCGCCGGGCAAGCCGGGGGTGAAGGAGCTGTTCAGCGAGTCGGTCTACCAGCGCGGCGGGATGACCCTGCACGCGCTGCGGGTGGCGGTCGGCGACAAGGCGTTCTTCGAGATCGTCAAGACCTGGGCGGCGGAGAAGCGCAACGGCACCGCCACGACGGCCGAGTTCGTGGCCCTCGCGGAGCGCATCTCTGGCAAGCAGCTCGACGCCGTCTTCGACGCCTGGCTCTACGGCACGAAGAAGCCCCCCACCCCCAAGGCCCTCTGATCCCATCCCGGTTCCCCGCGATCTGTGCGACCGCGGGGACCGGGGTCAGGTCTTGATACGCAGGGTGGGGTGGGCGGCCAGGTAGGCCTCGGCGCGGCCGGCGCGGAGTTCGGTGATGAAGTCCCGGCCGACGCTGGTGAGCTGTTCGCCGCGGTAGGCGCTGCCCTTTCCGACGCCCGAGCCGGGCAGGCCGACCAGGACGAACCGGTCCTCCGGCACCCCGCCCAGCGCGTACGCCAGGTCGACGATCTTCCGGCCGCCCACGTAGACCAGGGTGTCGCCCAGCGCGGCGACCACCTGGTCGACCCGCTCCGGCTGCCGGGCCAGGCCCTCGTCCAGGATCTTGCGGGTCAGCGCCCGGATCAGCTGCTGCTGGTGGCGCTGCCGGGCGTAGTCGCCGCCGGTGATGTAGCGCTGCCGGGCGTAGTCCAGGGCCTGCCAGCCGTTGAGGTGCCGGTCGCCCTTCTCGTAGATCATCTGCGGCCCCTTGTATCCGCCGGGCGCGCTCTCCCGGTACTTGCCGTCGGGCCGACGGTGCAGCGAGGCGACCCGCTGGTCGACGTAGATGTCCACGCCACCGAGGGCGTTCACCAGCCGGTCGAACCCGGTGAAGGTGAGTACCGCGCCGGCGTCGATGCGCAGCCCGGTGTACCCGCTGACCGTGCTGCGCAGCAGCTCGTACCCCTGGGCGGTGCTCGGCTGCTTGGGCCTGCCCGGCACCCGGCTGCCGTAGCTCATCGCGTGGGTGAGCTTGGTCTTACCGCCCTTGTAGCCGGCCTTCGGGAACGCCGGGATGTCCACCAGCAGGTCGCGGGGGAGCGAGAAGAGGTACGCCCGGCCCAGCCCCTTGGGTACGTGCAGCACCAGCACGGCGTCGGCGTGCGGCTCCCAGCCGGGCACGCTGACCCGGGTGTCCACCCCGACGAGCAGCAGGTTCAGCGGCCCGGTGATGTTGGCGCCCGGCGGCGGCCCGGTCGGGCTCGGGCTGGGCGTGCCGGCCGGCGGCGCGCTCGGCGAGCCGGGCGCCGGTGCCCCGCCCTGCGGCGTGCTGCCGGCGGTCAACCGGGTGACCACCACCGCCCCGGTCGCGACCAGCGCGACGATGGCGAGGGCCGCCAGCCCCAGCAGCAGCCACCGTCGGCGCGGTGCCATCGATCCGAGGACCATCCTGGATTTCCTTCCACCCGTGTCCCGAACAACGCTCCGACGGGTGCTCCGGGTTGCGGCCGGAAGGCGCCGGGTCGGTCGGCCGGTGCATGATCGCGCGAAAACTGCCGCTGGCGCGAGCGCTACTCACGGGTAATGATGCGTTCATGCGGTACGACGTGCTCGTCATCGGGTCCGGCTTCGGCGGCAGCGTCACCGCGCTCCGGCTGGCCGAGAAGGGCTATTCGGTCGGCGTGCTGGAGGCGGGCCGGCGGTTCGCCGACGACGAGTTCCCGCAGACGTCGTGGCGGGCCCGCCGGTTCCTGTGGGCGCCGAAGCTGGGCTGCTACGGCATCCAGCGGATCACCCTGCTCCGGCCTGCCGACCGCCGATCCGGCGGCGGCGTGCTGGTGCTCTCCGGCGCCGGGGTGGGCGGCGGCTCGCTCGTCTACGCGAACACCCTCTACGAGCCGCTGCCGGCCTTCTACGCAGATCCGCAGTGGCGGAACATCACCGACTGGCGCGACGAGCTGGCCCGCCACTACGACCAGGCGAAGCGGATGCTCGGCGTCACCACGTACCCGGTGGACACCGGGGCGGACCGGGCCATGCGGGCGGTGGCCGAGCGGATGGGGGTGGGCCACACCTTCCACGCCACCCCGGTCGGCGTGCACATCGGCCGCCCCGGCCAGCGGGTCGCCGACCCGTACTTCGGCGGCGCCGGCCCGGAGCGCACCGGCTGCCTGCACTGCGGCTCGTGCATGACCGGCTGCCGGCACGGGGCGAAGAACACGCTGGTCAAGAACTACCTCTGGCTCGCGGAGCGGTTGGGCGCCACGGTGCACCCGCTGACCACGGTGACCGCCGTCCGTCCGGCCACCGGCGGCGGGTACGAGGTGCACACCGTCCGCACCGGCGCCTGGCTGCGTCGCCGCCGCCAGGTGTTCCACGCCGACCAGGTGGTCTTCGCGGCCGGGGCGCTGGGCACCCAACGGCTGCTGCACGCCATGAAGACCGAGGGGGCGTTGCCGGGGCTGTCGCCGCGCCTGGGCGAGCTGACCCGGACCAACTCGGAGGCGATCCTGGGGGCCTCGGTGCCGCGTCAGCGGGCCCGGTCCGAACGGCTGGACTTCACCGAGGGGGTGGCGATCACCAGCTCGTTCCACCCCGACCCGCAGACCCACGTCGAGCCGGTCCGCTACGGGCGCGGTTCCAACGCGATGGGCCTGCTCCAGTCGCTGCTGGTCGACGGCGGCCCGCACCGGGTCCGGCGCTGGCTGGGCAGCATCGTGCGGCAGCCCGGGCTGGCCGCCCGGATGCTGTCGGTGCGCGGCTGGTCGGAGCGGACGGTGATCGCCCTGGTGATGCAGTCGGCGGACAACTCGCTGACCACCCGGTGGCGGCGCGGCGCGCTCGGCCGCCGGCTGGTCACCGGCCCGGGCCACGGGGCGCCGAACCCGACCTGGATCCCGGCCGGCAACACCGCGGCCCGGCTGCTGGCCGAGGAGATCGGTGGTACGCCGGGCGGCTCGCTCACCGAGCCGTTCGACATCCCGATGACCGCGCACATCCTGGGCGGGGCGGTGATCGGGGCCACCCCCGCCGACGGGGTGATCGATCCCTACCACCGGGTGTACGGGCACCCCGGGTTGCACGTGGTGGACGGCGCGGCGATCTCGGCCAACCTCGGCGTCAACCCGTCGCTGACGATCACCGCGCAGGCCGAGCGGGCCATGTCCCTCTGGCCCAACCGGGACCAGCCCGACCCCCGTCCACCGCTGGGCGGCCCCTACCGCCGGCTGGACCCGGTCACGCCGCGGACCCCCGCCGTCCCCGCCGACGCCCCGGCCGCCCTGCGCCCCTGACCAGACACGGTGGCGGCTGTTGGCGAGCCGGTGCCGGGGGCGGCGGTGACCGTCGGTAGGCTTTGTGCGCATGAGCCTGCCTCGCCCCGTCCTCGTGGTGGACTTCGGAGCCCAGTACGCCCAGCTCATCGCGCGCCGGGTCCGCGAGGCGAAGGTCTACTCCGAGATCGTGCCGCACTCGATGCCGGTCGCCGAGATGCTGGCGAAGAACCCGGCCGCGATCATCCTCTCCGGCGGCCCGTCCAGCGTCTACGCGCCGAACGCGCCGCAGATCGACGCCGGCATGTTCACCGCCGACGTCCCGGTCTTCGGCATCTGCTACGGCTTCCAGGCGATGGCGCAGGCGCTCGGCGGCACGGTCGCGAAGACGGGCAACCGCGAGTACGGCGGCACGCCGCTGCGCCCCCGCCTGCTCGAGCCCGGTGTGCTGCTCCGCGACCTGCCGGCCGACCTGCCGGTCTGGATGAGCCACGGCGACTGCGTCACCGAGGCCCCCGAGGGCTTCACGGTGACCGCCGAGTCGGCGGGCGCGCCGGTGGCCGCGTTCGAGGACCTCGCCGGTCGCCGGGCGGGCGTGCAGTTCCACCCGGAGGTCGGGCACACCGCGCACGGCCAGGAGATGCTGACCCGCTTCCTGTACGACATCGCCGGCATCGAGCCGACCTGGACGGCTGAGAACATCATCGACGAGCAGGTGGCCCGGATCCGCGCCCAGGTCGGCGACAAGGAGGTCATCTGCGGCCTGTCCGGCGGGGTGGACTCGGCGGTCGCCGCCGCGCTGGTGCACAAGGCGGTCGGTGACCAGCTCACCTGTGTCTTCGTCGACCACGGCCTGCTGCGCGCCGGCGAGGCGGAGCAGGTGGAGAAGGACTACGTGGCGGCCACCGGCATCAAGCTGAAGGTGGTCGACGCGGCGGACCGGTTCCTCGGCGCGCTGGCCGGGGTGACCGACCCGGAGCAGAAGCGCAAGATCATCGGTCGCGAGTTCATCCGGGTCTTCGAGGCCGCCGCCCGCGAGATCGCCTCGCACGGCGACGTGGAGTTCCTGGTCCAGGGCACCCTCTACCCGGACGTGGTCGAGTCCGGCGGCGGCACCGGCACCGCCAACATCAAGAGCCACCACAACGTGGGCGGCCTGCCGGAGGACCTGAAGTTCGCCCTGGTCGAGCCGCTGCGCACGCTGTTCAAGGACGAGGTCCGGGCGCTCGGCCTGGAGCTGGGCCTGCCCGAGGCGATGGTCTGGCGGCACCCGTTCCCGGGCCCCGGCCTGGCCATCCGGATCATCGGCGCGGTCGACCAGGAGCGACTGGACCTGCTGCGCCGCGCCGACCTGATCGCCCGCGAGGAGCTGACCGCTGCCGGCCTCGACCGGGGTGTCTGGCAGTTCCCGGTGGTGCTGCTCGCCGACGTGCGCAGCGTCGGCGTGCAGGGCGACGGGCGCAGCTACGGGCATCCCGTGGTGCTGCGCCCGGTCTCCAGCGAGGACGCGATGACCGCCGACTGGTCACGGCTGCCCTACGAGGTGGTGGCCCGCATCTCCACCCGGATCACCAACGAGGTTGCCGAGGTCAACCGGGTGGTGCTGGACGTGACCAGCAAGCCGCCGGGCACCATCGAGTGGGAGTGAGCGCCGCTCACCCGGCCGGCGGCGTGCTGGACGGGGTCGTCGGCGGGTAGGGCGGCGTCGGGGCGTACCCCGGGGCCGGCTGGCCGGGCGCGGGCCCGGCGGTGGGCGGCGGGCCCTGCGGCGCGACGCCCGCCGGGTGCGGCCAGGCCGGCGCGCTGGTGGGCTCCTCGGGCATCAGGAACCACATGATCGGGTACGCGAGCAGCGCGAGCCCGCCGGTGAGCAGGCCGGTGACCGCGAACATCACCCGGACCAGGGTGGGGTCGACGGCGAAGTACCGACCGAGACCGCTGGCGACACCGGCCACCATGCGGTCGGTGGTGGGTCGCCGGAGCTGCTTGTACGGGGCGTGGGGAGCGGTGGTGGATGTCATGCCTCCACGTTCCGCGCCGGTGCCCCGGCCGCCCTCGGTGACCGCCCGGATCCTTACCCTGACCGATCCCTGACCGGGGCCAAAGAGTCAGGAATCCGACTCTTTTCCGTTCCGGTAACCCGGCCCGGGGAGAATTTGGTCCCGTGACCACCTTGCTGGAGCCGCTCCGCAGGATCGCGGCATACGCAGTTTGTGCTGACTCAGACGGCCGAGTGTTGCTGGTCCGTGCCTCGGAGCGCTCCGGCACACCCGGCACGTGGTCGCTGCCCGGCGGGGCGGTCGACCACGGTGAGGACCCGAACCACACGGTCGTGCGGGAGACCGCCGCCGAGACCGGCCTCTCGGTCGCCGTCTCGGGCCTGGCCGACGTGCTCGCCGACATGCGGGCGCTGCCGGAGCGCGGCATCACCATCCACACCGACCGGCTGATCTACCGGGTGGCGGTGCGGGGCGGCACGCTGTCCGACCGGGTCGGCGAGCGCCCCACCGACCTGGCCCGCTGGTACACCCTCGACGAGGCGCGGGAGCTGCCGCTGCGCTCGTTCACCGCGCGCGCCCTCGGGCTGCCCGCGTCCTCGGCCGACGTGGTGCCCGACGAGGCGCCCGAGTTCCCCTCCTTCTACGCGGTGCCCGGCCCGGACGGGCTGCACCGCGCGCAGCGCTTCGCCGCGTACGCGGTCTGCACCGACCCGGCCGGTCGGGTGCTGCTCACCCGGGTCTCCGACGGCTACCCGGGCGCCGGCTGCTGGCATCTGCCCGGCGGCGGCACCGACTACGGCGAGCAGCCGGGCGCGGCGCTGATCCGGGAGCTGGTCGAGGAGACGGGCCAGACCGGCCGCCTGGTCGAGCTGCTCGGGGTGGCGAGCCATCGCGACGCCGCCTCGCTCGGCCCGGAGGGCTACCCGATCGACTGGCACGGCGTCCGCGCCTTCTACCGGGTGGTGGTGGACCAGCCCAACCCGTTGACCGTGGCCGACGTCGGCGGCTCGACCTGCGAGGCCCGCTGGTTCGCCCGCGAGGAGCTCGGCGCCCTCCCCACCCACCACCTCACCGAGGTGACCGCCGAAGCCGTCCAAGCCGCCCAACTCACCTAACCCCCGCCCCTCCCGGCCCCGGGCCCCCTGTCCCGCGCTGATCATGAAGTTATTGTCAGGACACGCCGAGATGGACGGCGATAACTTCATGATCGACGGGTGGCGGCGGGGACGGCGGGGGGCGGGGGAGTGGGGAGCGGGATGGAGTTGCGGCGCGGTGTGGGGGTTTACGGGGTTCTGCGGGAATCTGGGCGGGTTCTGCTTGTTCGGGACGGGACGGACGGGGAGGTTCCCGGGGTCTGGCGGTTGCCGGGGGGTGCGGTGGCGCACGCCGAGCATCCGGAGCACGCGGTGGTCCGCGAGGTCGCCCGGCAGACCGGGCTGACCGTGACGGTGGACCGGCTGCTGGCAGCCGTCGCCGACGTGACCACCTACCCCGAGGACGACGTCGCCCTGCACACCGACCGGTTGGCGTTCGAGCTGAGCGTCCTCGGTGGCACGCTGCGCGACGCCGCGGACGGTCCGACCGACCAGGCTCGCTGGGTCACCACGGCAGAGGCGGCCCGGCTGCCGCTGGCTCCGTTCAGCGCCGAGCTGCTCGGCCTGCCGGTCACCCCGCTCCCGACCGGTACGCGCCGACCCCGCGAGCCGTTCCCGCCGGCGCACCCCGACCGCCGGCTGCGCTTCGGGGCGTACGGGCTGGTCACCGACCCGGCCGGGCGGATCCTGCTCACCCAGATCGCGGACGGCTACCCGGGGGCCGGGCAGTGGCACCTGCCGGGTGGCGGCACCGATCACGGTGAGCAACCGACCACCGGGCTGCTCCGCGAGCTGGTCGAGGAGGGCGGCCAGCTGGGCCGGGTGGTGGAGCTGCTCGGCGTGGACAACCTGCACAACCCCGCGGCGCTCGGCCCGGAGGGTCGTCCGCTGGACTGGCACGGCGTGCGGGTGATCTATCGGGTGCTGGTGGACGTACCCACCGACGCGGTGGTCACCGAGTCGGCGGGCGGGTCGACGGCCCGGGCGGGCTGGTTCACCCCGGCCCAGGCCGCTGACCTGCCGTTGACCGGCATCGCTGCCTCGGCAATCGGACGGCGGGGCCGATAGCCCACGCTCGGTGAGCCGAGATGGTGACCCTCCGGTACAGTCGGAGGAGGGAATGATGGAGGAAACGGGCGATGAGGCCCGGCATGGGAATAAGAGAGCGGTTCGCGCGGTTTAAGCCAGATATAAGTACCGCCGGCAGCTATCGCCAAGTCCTGTTCCCTTATGCGATGGTGTACTCCGCAAAACGGCTGCCGGGCCACGCAGGTCCGGCACGAGACAGCCGGACACCCGCCCCACGGCGGGCCAGCCGATCCGGTGATGGAGGAAACGTGCCGAGAGCCCCATGGCGCCGGCGTCGTACGACTGACAGTCCGCGCCCCGCAGGGCGTCGCTGGGCGGGCCGGTTGCGCCGCAGCAGCACGTTCGCGCGTCAGGTGCTGCTGGTCCGTGTGGGCCGCCGCGACGGCGACCTGGGGACCACCGATGTGGCGTTGCCCGAGCGCCGGTACGCCGACCGGCAGCGCCGCCGCTACGGCCTGGACCGGCTCGGTCGCTCGTCGTTCGGCGTCCGCCGTTCGGAGATCGAGGCGGTCATGCCGGTCAGCCCGGCACTGCCGCCGATGGCGCACGTCGACGAGGCTTCGGCCGGGTCGATCCCACTGCTGCCCGGTGAGCGCACACTCGCCCGCCGGATGAAGTTCGGCCTGGTCAACGCGTGCACGCTGGCCAGCCTGATGCTCGGCATGCTCGCCATCTTCCAGGCCATGCAGGGTGAGGTGCGCATCGCCGCGCTCTGCCTGATCGCCTGCGTCGCCTTCGACGGTCTGGACGGGGCGCTGGCCCGCCGGCTCAACGTGGCCAGCCCATTCGGCGCGCAGATGGACTCGCTGGCCGACATGTGCTCGTTCGGCCTCGCCGCACCGGTGGTGGTCTACGCCTCACTCGCCGGTTCCGTCTCGACGGCCGCGGCGGCGGTGGCCTGCGCCCTGGTGGCGGCCTGTGCCGCGATCCGCCTGGCCCGTTTCAACGTCTCGCCCAAGGATGGCCGCTTCTTCTGCGGGGTGCCCACCACCATGGCGGCCGCGGTGCTCGCCGTGACCGTCGCGATCGGCCTGCCCGTGCCCGGCCCCGTGCTGGTCGCCGGGGTGGCGCTGCTCGCCTTCGCGATGGTGTCCAGCTTCCCGTACGCCAAGCTCGCCCGGCTGGTCAAGCTGCCGCCGTGGCTCTGGCTGGCCCCGGTGATCGGCGCGCTGGTCGACATCCGGCTCACCTTCGCCCTGATCGTGGTGGGTTACCTGGTCAGCGGCCCGGTGCTCTGGCTGCGGCAGCGTCGTACCGCCTGATCCGCTTGAGAGAACGGGGCGCCCGCTGACCGGCGGGCGCCCCGTTCCTCGTTTGACGGCTCAGCGCCAGCGGGCGATGACCGTGGAGCCCCCGACCACCTTGTCGCCCGGCCCGACCAGCGGCTCGGCGGCCTCGGCCGGCAGGTACACGTCGGTCCGGGAGCCGAACCGGATCAGCCCGAAGCGTTCGCCCTTGGCCAGCAGCGCGCCGATCGGCGCGCGCTGCACGATCCGGCGGGCGATCAGCCCGGTCCGCTGCGCGACCACCACCGTGCCACGGCTGGTGTCCAACACCGTGTACGCGGCCACGTTGTGCTCGGCGTCCGGCTTCATCGCGTTGACGAAGCCGCCGTCGGCGACGAAGTAGTCCACCACCTTGCCGGCGACCGGCGCCCGGTTGACGTGCACGTCCAGCACGGACAGGAAGACCGCGATCCGCAGCCACTCACCCTCGCCGAAACGTTCGTCGTGCAGTCGCTGCACCGACAGGACCTGCCCGTCGGCGCTGGCGACCACGGCCGTCGGGTCCTCCGGTACGTCGCGCTGCGGGTCGCGGAAGAACGCGGCGACCGGCCCGGCGGCCAGCGCCGGCAGCAGCCACAGCTTGGACGAGGGACGTGCCACCCGGGCCAGCACGGCCAGGCCCAGCGTGATGCCCGCCGCGGCCACCCCGTTGGAGTCGATGTGCATGCCACGGGTCAGCGGCACGCTCGACGGCCGGTGCGCCGGCGCCAACCGGTCGGCGGCGGCCGGGCTGGCCGGGGTGAACCGCAGTCGGTAGATCCGTACCGGCGGCGAGTTGCGCAGCACCAGGTCGGCACCGACGCCGTAGAGGGCGTCCTGCCGGGCCAGTTCGGCGGCAGCGCCGGTGGTCCGGCCGGGCGTGGCGGTCGTCGCGACGCTCAGCACGGCACCGTCGGCCAGGTGCTTCACCAGAGCCTCGATGCCGCTGCGGGTCTCCTCGGCGGTGCCGGTGAACGCCTCGCCGGCGATGACCACCCCGGCGGCCCCGGCCTCGGCCAGCGAGTCGATCACGTGGACCCGGTCGGCGACCCACCGACCCTGGGCGGTGACGTGCTCGCGGAGCACGGTGGCGCCGGACGACTCGGCGGGCACCACGGTGAGCCGGTCACCGGGGAGCAGCGCCTCGATCGCCGCGGCCAGCACCGCGGACTCCGGGCTCGCGCCGATCAGGAGGGCGACCTTGGGATCGTTGATCCGGGCCAGCTCGGTGACGAGCGTACGGGCGGCTCGCTCGCCGATGCGGACCGGACCGGACCGACCGGTGGTACGCACGGCGGGGGACTGGGTCATGTCGGACGGGCTCCTGACGGGGTAGAGACGGGAATCGCGGCGGGGCCGCCATGGCGGGACGGGCCGGCCGGCGGAGGCGAGATCTCCACCGGCCAGCATATGCGCCTGCCCGCGCCGGCCGCACCGCCGTAGCGGTCGAGAAGCCCGACGCGGGCAGGCGCTGGGTCAGGGCTCCCGCCGCTGATCCTCCCGTTCGCCCGCCGGGTGGTCGACCCGGGTCGGCTCGTCCGCCCCGGCCTCGCCCTCGGCCCCGGTGGGTCGGGCGAGGAGATTGGTGGTCGGCTCGTCGCCGCCGTCGGCGGGCTGAGCGGAGACCGGGGCGGTCTCCGGTTCCGACGGCGGGTGGGCCAGCCAGGCCGGGTGGATCACCTCGGCCGTCGGCGTCTCCGGTGCCCGCATCTCGGCGGTCGGCGTCTCCGGTGCCGGTCCCGCCGTCGGAGTGTCCCAGGTCGAGCGCTCGGCGTCCCAGGACGGCAGGCCCGCGCCGGAGGTCGGTGCGGCCGCACCGGAGACCGGCGCGGCGGGCTCGGTGGCGACGGCGTCCGCGGTGGCCGCCTCCGGTTGGGCCGGCCGGCCGGAGCGCAGCGCGCCGACCAGCCCGAAGACACCGATCAGGATCAGGGCGCCGGCCAGGAACCAGCCGACCGGCGGCAGTGCGAGCCCGAGCAACTGGGCGAGCAGCCACCAGGCGGACAGCGCCAGGAAGACCAACCCGAAGGCGAACGACACCAGGTCCGTACGGTGAGCCTTCACCGGGTCACCTCCAGGTTGCCGGCATTGACGTGGATGTACAGGCGCAGCGTGCCGCCCCCGGGCCCGTCCGCGCCGAGATCGGTGGACTCCCGCAGGCGCCCGTCCAGACCGCCGGACCGGTTGCCGAAGATGGTGGCGTCGCCCGCGTTGACGTCGGCCACGGTGGTGACGTCCACGTTCGGGGGCACGACCACGGTCGCCTGGCCGAAGTTGATCGACACGGTCACCTGGGTCTCCCGCTTGGCGAAGTCGATCCCGCGCAGGTCGAGCACGGCGTCACCGAAGCTGTTCTCGTACCGGTCGGCGAGGTCGCGGTAGTCGGTGGGCGCCCAGGTCACCGCACCGTCGACCCCGCGGATCCGGTCGTAGGACTCGGCCACGGTGGCCGTTCCCAGCGCGGCGGCGGTCACCAGGCCGAGCGCGATCAGCCAGCGGGCCCGGCCGAACCAGGTGCCGACCAGCAGCCCCAGCGCGATCGTGGCCAACGCGGCGGCGAAGTACGCCGACGCGCCGACGTCGAAGACGTCCAGCAGATCCAGCAGGGCGACCACGCCGAGGGCCAGGAAGATCAGCGAGAAGGTCACCGCGCCGAGCGGCGACCGCTCCTTGGGTCGCTTCGGCGGCTTGGGCGGCTTCGGGGGCTTCGGCGGGGGGTACGCGGCCGGTGAGGCGTACGGCCCGTGCGGCGCGAACGGGGCGCGGTATCCGGCCGGTTGCGGCGGCGTGACCGGGTAGCCGGCGCCGGTAGCGGGAGCACCGGTCACCGGTGCCGACGGCCAACCGCCGCTGGGCGTGCCGGTGCTCGGCCAGCCGGGTGCGGCGGGTGCGGGTGCGGGCCAGCCGGCCTGCGGAACCGTCGCGCCGGCCGGTTGCCCGGACACCGGGCCCACCCCGGACACCGGCTGCGCGCTGGTGAACGGCTGTGGGCCGGCGGCCGGCTGCGCGCCGTAAGCCGGGGTGTGCAGGGTCGGTGACACCTCCGGTGCCGGGGTGGCGTACGCCGGATCCACGCCTGCCAGCGGGCCGGTGGGCGGCACGGCGCCGTGCGTCGGCGCAGGCCAACTGACCGGCGGGACGGGGCCGGACGGCGTACCGACCGGTGCGGGCGGCACCGGCCCACCCGGGGCGCCGGGCTGTGGCCCTCGGCTGTCCCGGTTGAGCAGCAGCGCACCGCCGATCAGGATGGCCGCGCCGAGCAGCACCGCGCGGAAGGCGTCGGTGACGATGTAGCCGAAGCTGGCCGCGACCAGGATGCCCAGCACGATCACGGTCACCGGCGACATGCTGGACCGGCCGCGCCCGAGCATGGACTCCACCGGGGAGGCGGTGTCGCCCTCGTTCGGGATGATCAGCCAGGCGGCGACGTACACCAGGATGCCGATGCCGCCGAAGAAGCCGAGCACCGCGAGCAGCACCCGCCACAGCACCGGGTCGGTGTTGGTGGCTCGACCGATGGCCGCGCAGACGCCGGCGAGGTAGCGCCCCTCGCGAGGCCGGACCAGCCCGTACCGCGAGGTGAAGCCGGCGCCGCCCAGCGGCGGTGGCGGTGCCGACGGACCGGGACCACCCGGCCCGGGCGGCATGCCCCCGCCCGCCCCGTACCCGGTGCCGGCCGCGTAGCCGGGCCCGTAGCCCGCTCCGCCCGGCCCGTAGCCGGCCGAAGCGCCCGGTGTGGGGTCGGCGGCCGGGCCGGCGTCGAACCCGGTGGCGGCGCCGGTGGGCGGGCCGAACGGGGTGGGCTCGGCCCAGCCGGCGGGTATCGCGGCTGGTGAGGGCGGTGATGAACCGCCCGGCTGTGCCGACCCGGGTCGGGGCGGCTGGGCAGCTTCCTCGGTCATGCCTCGATCCTGCTGCCCGGTCGGCCCGAGCGACCTCAGGACCCGACCCTGACCCCACCCTGAGATCCGGGCGGCCGGAATGTCGGGGGCGTCCCCGTGGTCGCGGCACGCCGCAGCGTGTGACGATCGGATCCACCGACCTCGCCCCACCCGCCACCGTGACCAGGGAGCCCCCGATCAGCACCGTGACCCCGCCCCCGCGCCTCTACCGCGCCCCCGAGCACCGGATGGCCGCCGGCGTCGCCGCCGGCATCGCCGACCACCTCGGCATCTCGGTGCTGCGGGTGCGGGTCGCGTTCATGGTGCTGCTCGGGCTGAGTGGCCTCGGCCTGCTGCTCTACGCGGCCTTCTGGGCGGTGGTGCCGCTACGACCTGGTGACACCGGGGTGCCGCCCCGGCGGGACGTGGCCCAGCTCCTGCCGTTCGTGGGGATCGGGCTCGGCGTCCTGCTGATCCAGGTGATGGTCTTCGACTCGGTCGGTGCGGCGGGCACCGCCGGCTGGCTGGTGGCCATCATCGCCGTCGGCGCCGGGGTCATCTGGCACCAGTCCGCGCCCGAGCGGCGGCGGCGGTGGGGCGACACGATGCCGGTGCCCTGGCTCGGCGCGGTGGTCGAGGAGAGCGACCGGCGGGCCTTCGTGCTCCGGTTCATCGGCGGCGGGGTGCTGGTGGCGGTCGGCATCATCGGCGTCGCGGCGGTCTACTCGCCGGCGCAGAACTTCGACGCCGTGATCAACGGTGTGATCTTCGCGCTGGTCGGGTTGGCCGGGGTCGGCGTGGTCGCCGCGCCGGTGCTCTGGCGGACGTACAGCCAGCTCCGCTCCGAGCGTGAGGGGCGCATCCGCGAGCAGGAGCGGGCCGAGCTGGCCGCGATGGTGCACGACCAGGTGCTGCACACGTTGGCCCTGATCCAGCGCAACGCCGGTGACGTCAAGACGGTGCAGCGGCTGGCCCGGGGGCAGGAACGCTCCCTGCGCAACTGGCTCTACAAGCCCACGGCCTCGCCGAACGAGCGCTTCGCGGCGGCGTTGGAGCAGGCCGCGGCCGAGGTTGAGGACACCTTCGCGATCACGGTGGAGGCGGTGGTGGTCGGCGACCGGGAGACCGACGAGCGGGTCGGCGCGCTGGTCGCCGCCGCGCGGGAGGCTCTGGTGAACGCGGCCCGGCACGCCGGGGTGCAGACCGTGTCGTTGTACGCGGAGGTGGAGCCGGATCAGGTCAGCGTCTTCGTCCGGGACCGGGGGAAGGGCTTCGATCCGGATACCGTGGAGGACCACCGGCACGGCGTACGCGGCTCGATCATCGGGCGGATGAAGCGGCACGGCGGACGGGCCGAGATCCGGTCCGGCCCGGGGGAGGGGACCGAGGTCCGGTTGATCCTGCCGATCTCCCGGGACTCGTCCGCAGCGGAGAGGAACAGATGACCATGGCCGAGCAGTCGATGGAGCACCTCGACCCGGCGGACGCCCGCCCCGAGCGGCTGCGGGTGTTCCTGGTGGACGACCACGCCATGTTCCGGGCCGGGGTCCGCGCCGAGCTGGGCGCCCACGTCGAGGTGGTGGGGGAGGCGAGCACGGTGGCCGAGGCGGTCACCCGGATCGCCGCCACGGGACCGGACGTGGTGCTGCTCGACGTGCACATGCCCGACGGGGGCGGGCGTGCGGTGCTGGAGGCGATGCGCCGCGGCCACCCGCAGGTCAAGTTCCTGGCGCTGAGCGTCTCGGACGCGGCGGAGGACGTGATCGGGCTGATCCGTGCCGGCGCCCGGGGTTACGTCACCAAGACCATCTCCCCCGACGAGCTGGCCGCGGCGATCCGCCGGGTCGCCGACGGTGACGCGGTGTTCAGCCCTCGGCTGGCCGGGTTCGTGCTGGACGCCTTCGCGGCCCGGCCGGACGCCCCGGTGGCCGATCCGGAGCTGGACCAGCTCACCAACCGGGAGCGGGAGGTGCTGCGGCTGCTGGCCCGCGGGTACGCGTACAAGGAGATCGCCAAGGAGCTGTTCATCTCCATCAAGACGGTGGAGACGCACGTGTCGAACGTGCTGCGCAAGCTCCAGATGTCCAACCGCTACGAGCTCTCCCGATGGGCGGCGGACCGCCGGCTCGTGTGATCTGTTCCTCCCCATCGACATTTGGGGCACATGCGACGGAAGCCGCTGTCTGGGGCTGACAAACGATCAATGTTCGCCCCATAATGCCCCGGTCGCGTCTCCGCGCGCGGGTGCCGAGCATCCCGCGGAGGCGGCGGCTCACGCATGCCCGCTGTGCGGGTCACCCCTGGGGAGAGGTGCACGAGTCTTGATGATCGGACAACGAGGACGACGCTGGGCGCGGGTCGCGCTGGCGACCGTGGCCGGTGCCACGCTGGCGCTCGGCGTCGCCGGCCCGGCCGCCGCCGAGGGCCCGGCCACCGGTGTGGCGAAGGCGGTCGAGGGCAGCAGCGTGGCGTTGAAGCTCGACGGCAAGCAGCGCACCACGTCGGCGCTCGCGCTGCGGATCGACGGCAAGCTGGTGCCGGCGTTCTGCATCGACTACCACACCAGCGTGAAGCTGAACGGGAAGTACGAGGAGGGCACCTGGGACGAGTCCCAGGTGAAGAACCTCGGCAAGGTGCAGTGGGTGCTCACCCACGGCTACCCGAACGCCGAGCCGACCGCGCTGCTCGCCGCCGCCGGCGTCACCGCGCCGGCGGTGGAGAAGAAGCGGCTGGACACCCTGCTCTACTTCGGCACCCAGACCGCCGTCTGGCACTTCAGCGACGGCATCGAGCTGGGTGACTGGGAGCAGGGCCTGCTGGCGCCGAAGCAGTACGACGTGGTCAAGAAGGTCCGTGACTACCTGGTCGCGCACGCCACCGACCAGCCGGAGCCGCGGGCCGAGCTGTCCGTCGACCCGGCCAACGCCACCGCGACGGTCGGCGGCAAGGCCGGCCCGTTCACGGTGAAGGGCCCGGCCGGTGACATCGCCGTCGCGGCCACCGGCGGCGCGGCGGTCGACGCCGAGGGCAAGCCGGTCACCACGACCACCAACGGCGGGCAGTTCTGGCTGGCCGCCGAGGGCGCCGGCACGGTCACCGTGACGCTGACCGCGCAGGACTCGGTCTCCTTCGGCCGGGTGTTCCTGTTCACCGGCGGCAAGGCGCAGAAGTTGATCCTCGGTGGCAGCACCGGCGCCACGGTCACCGCCCGGGCCACGGCCGGCTTCACCGCCGCCCCGTCGCCGTCCGCGTCCCCCTCGACGCCGGCTCCGAGCGCGACGCCGTCGCCGGCCTCTCCGTCGGCCACCCCGTCGGACTCGTCCTCTCCGTCGACGCCGGCCAGCCCGGCCCCGTCCACCTCGCCGGCGAGCAACGGGGGCGGCCTGCCGCTGACCGGTTCGCCGATCGCGACGGCGGCGACCGCCGGCGTTCTGCTGCTCGCCGCGGGTGCGGTCGCCGTCCTGCTGGTGCGCCGCCGCAAGGTCCGCTTCACCGCCTGATCCACCCGCGGTTCCACCACCGGCCCCGGCCCCGCTCCACGCGGCGCCGGGGCCGGTGCCGTCCGCGGCGGGCCGTTCCGCAGGTGGAGTTCAGGTGGTCCGCAGGACGGTGAACGCCTCGGCCAGCCGGCCCGGCGGCAGCCCCGCGTCGGCGGCGATCGCGGCGAGCCGGTCGTGGATCCAGGCCGGCACGTCCAGGTGGCCGGTCTGCGAGTGGTGGGCGCGCATCGCGGCCACCTTGCGGTCGTACCGGTCGGTGATGTCGACGGCGTGGTCCGGGGCGGGGCCGCCGGCGTACCAGACCTCCCGGACCACCCACGGCTCCAGTCCCTCGGCCAGCAGCTCCGGGAACGCGAACGGGTTGCGCGCGTCCGGGTAGATGGCGCAGGTGGTGGCCTCACCGACGGCCAGGTGGTCGGGGTGGCTCGGCCCGGCCAGCAACTCCCAGCGGCGCAGCGGCGAGCTGGTCAGCACGCGGTCGGGTCGGAACCGGCGGATGGCCGCGGCGATGTCCCGGCGCAGCGCCGGCGTCGGGGTCAGCATGCCGTCGGGGTACCCGTCCAGGAAGTCGACCTGCCGCACGCCGGCGACAGCGGCCGCGGCCCGCTGTTCCGCCTCGCGCACCCGGGGCATTTCGGCCCGGTCGGTGTCGTCGAAGCCGCCGGCGTCGCCACGGGTGACGATCAGATAGGCGACCTCGACACCCTCGTCCACCCAGCCGGCAATCGTGCCTGTGCAGCCGAAGTCGACATCGTCCGGATGGGCAAAGACCGCCAGCGCACGACGGACGTCGGACAGCACGGGAGCGGACGCGGGGAAGCTCACAGAACGCGAGCCTACGCCGAGCACGGCTGTCCGGCCGGGCCACGTATTTCCTGCTCAGAGCTGCCCGAGGCGACCATTTTATGATCATTTTTCAAGTATCGGCAACGTGGCGGGCAACTAACGGCTTGATAACGGCACCTTCACGGAAGCGGCCAGTGGGTGTCACAGTGGCAGCACCCCACCCTCGGTGTGCGGCACCCCGTACGGCCCACGACCACGACCTCCGCTGTTTCGGCTGGTCCGTGGCTGTATCGCCTGCGTCGGGTCGCGCCTCGTAAGTGGGGAGCCCGGCGGATCGGAACATCAGGGGTGTCCCCAACTTCCCTGTGAACCCGGCGACCCGCGCCCCGGGGTGGTCGGGCGGTGTCATCCCCAGACGTGCGTGAAACCCACGACGGAACCAGGTTTAGAAAGAGGAGGCCCCTCGGAATGAGAGTCTCGAAGCGGGCGACGAGCGCGATCGCGCTCAGCGCGGCTGCCGCGCTTGTCGCGAGCGGTTGCTCGAGCGGTGACGGCGACGGCGACGCCGCCGCCAGCAAGGACGGCGCGATCGTCATCCACGGTGTCCAGCCGGAGAACCCGCTGGTCCCGTCGAACACCACGGAGACCGGCGGTGGCAAGGTCATCGACTGGCTGTGGACCGGCCTGGTCGAGTACCCGAACGACGGTGGGGCCCCGCGCAACGCGCTGGCGGAGTCCATCAACACGACGGACTCCAAGGTCTTCACGATCAAGATCAAGAAGGGTACCAAGTTCCACGACGGTACCGAGGTGAAGGCGAAGAACTTCGTCGACGCCTGGAACTGGGCCGCCTACTCGCCGAACGGCGCGCAGAACGGCACGTTCTTCTCGGACATCGCGGGCTTCGACAAGACCTACACGTCGGACCCGGACGGCGAGGGCCCGCAGAAGGCTCCGCCGCCCACCGCCGAGAAGCTGTCCGGCCTGAAGGTCGTCGACGACCAGACGTTCGAGGTCACCCTGGCGGCCCCGACCGCGGTCTTCCCGACCAAGCTCGGCTACAGCGCCTTCATGCCGCTGCCGGACGTGTTCTTCACCCAGAAGCCCGAGGAGTTCGGCAAGAAGCCGATCGGCAACGGCCCGGTGAAGTTCGTGTCGTGGGAGGACAACGTCCTCATCAAGCTGACGCGCTTCGACGACTACAACCTGCGCGACACCATGAAGATCAAGGACGTCGACGTCAAGCTGTACCAGGACGAGAACGCCGCCTACAGCGACCTCCTGGCGAACAACCTCGACTTCATGGAGACGGTCCCCACCTCGGCGCTCGCCGGTGACAAGTGGAAGACCGACCTCGGTGAGCGGGGCCTGTCGACCACCACGCCGTCGACCGCGCTGATCGCGTTCCCGAACTACGACAAGCGCTTCACCAACCCGAAGCTGCGTCGTGCCGTGTCGCTGTCGATCAACCGGCAGGAGATCTCGGACAAGATCTTCTTCGGTACCCGCAAGCCGGCCGACAGCTGGGCGAACCCGCTGACCCCGGGCGCCAAGCCGGGCAACTGCACCGCCTGCAAGTTCGACGCGACCGAGGCCAAGCGGCTCCTGACCGAGGCCGGTGGCTTCACGGGCGAGATGGTCTTCTACTACAACGCCGACTCCAGCCACAAGGACTGGATGGACGCGGTTGCGCAGCAGGTCAAGACCAACCTGGGCATCAACGCCCGCGCCGAGGGCATCCCGACCTTCGCGGTCTTCCGCCAGAACATCAACGCGCACAAGATGGCCGGCCCGTACCGTGCCGCCTGGCAGCAGGACTACCCGGACGTGGAGAACTGGGTCAACCCGCTCTACGTGACTGGTGGCTCCTCGAACGACGGCCTCTACAGCAACCCGCAGGTCGACGCCCTGGCCAAGCAGGCCAGCGCCGCGCCGAGCCTGGAGGCCTCGCACGAGGCGTTCTCCAAGGCCGTCGAGCTGGTCGACCAGGACGTCCCGAGCATCCCGATCTACTTCTACGGCCAGCAGTCCGGCCACTCGGAGAAGATCAAGAAGCTCGAGCTGAACAACGTCGGCGAACTCGACATCACCTCGGTCGAGCTCTGATCCGAACGGTCTGACCCCGGGTCGGGCTCGCCACATCCGGTGAGCCCGACCCGGGGCCGTTCCGCGAGTGGGTGTTACAACACTCCACTCGCCACGTTGTCACCACCGTGTCGGCCGTCCGACGCGCCCCCTGTCTGGAGGACCACCCCATGGGCCGTTATCTGTTGAGACGGCTGCTCCAACTCGTGCCGGTCTTCATCGGTACGACTTTCATGATCTACGCCCTCGTCTGGGCCGTTCCGGGCGATCCGTTCGCCGGCAAGTGCGGTGAGCGCCGCTGCCCGGACCAGTACATCGCGTTCATGACCGAGAAGTACCACCTCGACCAGAACGTCTTCGTGCAGTACGCCAACTACATGAAGAACCTGCTCCAGGGTGACTTCGGTCAGACCTTCTCGCAGCGCGAGATCAGCGACATCATCCTGACGTCGTACCCGAACACCCTGAAGCTGGCCCTGGTGGCGCTCGCCATCGAGGCCGTGATCGGCCTCGGCGCCGGCGTGCTGACCGGTCTGCGGCGCAACGGCTTCCTGGACAACCTGGTCCTGGTCTCCACGCTCTTCCTGATCGCGCTGCCGGTGTTCGTCGTCGGCTTCGTGCTCCAGTGGCTGCTGGGCGTGCAGTGGGGCATCATCAAGCCGACCGTCTCCTCCGAGATGCGGCTCTCCGAGCTGATCGTGCCGGGCTTCGTGCTCGGTAGCGCGTCAGTGGCGTACATCGCCCGGGTGGCGCGAACGAGCATCGCGGAAAACCGCCGCGCCGACTACGTGCGCACCGCCATCGCCAAGGGCCTCCCGATGCGCCGGGTGGTGGGCGTGCACCTGCTGCGCAACTCGCTCATCC
This sequence comes from Micromonospora sp. NPDC049301, assembly GCF_040678715.1. Lineage (NCBI taxonomy): Bacteria > Bacillati > Actinomycetota > Actinomycetes > Micromonosporales > Micromonosporaceae > Micromonospora > Micromonospora sp. NPDC049301. Next base: position 306,635 of record NZ_JBFAQO010000006.1, read on the forward strand.
CGGTGGTCACCCTGCTCGGCACCGACCTCGGTGCCCTGATGGGCGGCGCGATCGTCACCGAAGGCATCTTCGGCATCAACGGAATCGGCCGCCAGGTCTTCCGCGCGATCGTCACCAAGGAAAGCGCTACCGTGGTAGGGATCGTGGTCGTCCTCGTGCTGGTCTATCTCGTGATGAACCTGCTGGTTGACCTGCTCTACGCCGCCCTGGACCCGAGGATCCGCTATGAGTGACCCGAGTACCGCATCGATCGTCAGCACCCCTCCCGCGCAGCCGACCGACGCCGGCGCCCCCACCGTGGGGCTGCCGCAGAGCAACGAGAAGCCGCGTGGCCTGCTCGGTGACGCCTGGCGGGACCTGCGTCGTAAGCCGCTGTTCTGGATCTCGTCCACGCTGATCGTGATCTTCCTGCTGATGGCTGCGTTCCCGGCGCTGTTCGCCCCGGGTGACGCGGTCAACGGCGCGCTGTCCCGCAGCCTGGTCAAGCCGGGCGCCGACGGCTGGTTCGGTTACGACGTGCAGGGCCGGGACGTCTACGCCCGGGTCATCTACGGCGCGCGGGCCTCGATCGTGGTCGCCGTGCTCTCCGTGGTCGGCACCCTGCTGGTCGGCGGCACCATGGGCATCATCGCCGGCTACCGCGGTGGTTGGGTGGACGGCCTGCTGAGCCGGATCGCCGACGTCTTCTTCGGCCTGCCCTTCGTGCTCGGTGCGATCGTCATCCTCACCACCTTCAACGGTTCGGGCTCCGGCAACAGCAAGGCCCAGATCATGGGCCTAGTGATCGCCTCCCTGATCGTGCTGAGCTGGCCGGTCGTGATGCGGCTGATGCGGTCCTCGGTGCTGGCCACCAAGGAGGCCGACTACATCGTCGCGGCGCGCGCGCTGGGTGCCGGCACCGGCCGGATCATCCTCAAGCACCTGCTGCCGAACTGCCTGGCCCCGCTGCTGGTCTACGGCACGATCATGGTCGGCTCGTTCATCGGCGCCGAGGCCACGCTGTCGTTCCTGGGCGTCGGCCTCAAGTCGCCGGTGGTGTCCTGGGGCATCATGATCAGCGACGGGCAGCAGTTCATCCGGGTCGCGCCGGGGCTGGTGTTCTTCCCCGCCGCGTTCCTCGTCACCGCCGTTCTGAGCTTCGTGATGCTCGGTGAGGCGGTCCGCGAGGCCCTCGATCCGAAACTCCGCTAGGGGAGACTCAGTTGTCCGACATTCTCGTGTCTGAGCAGTCCGCGCCGGGACCCGGCGGGTCCGGACGTCCCTCCGGCCGGCTGCTCGAGGTCGACGACCTGCGGGTGGAGTTCCGTACCCGGGACGGCGTCGCCAAGGTCATCAACGGGGTCACGTACCACGTCGACGCGGGGGAGACCCTCGCCGTGCTCGGCGAGTCCGGCTCCGGTAAGAGCGTCACGGCGCAGACCATCATGGGCATCCTCGACACCCCGCCCGGCTTCGTCACCGGCGGGCAGGTCCGCTTCCACGGCAAGGACATGCTCCGCATGTCCAACGAGGAGCGCCGCCGCATCCGCGGCGAGGGCATCGCGATGATCTTCCAGGACGCGCTCTCCGCGCTGAACCCGGTTTTCACCGTCGGGTTCCAGATCGCCGAGCAGTTCCGGATCCGGCGCGGCATTGGTCGCGCGGAGGCCAAGAAGCGCGCGATCGAGATGCTCGACCAGGTCAAGATCCCGAACGCCAAGAGCCGGTTCAACAACTATCCGCACCAGTTCTCCGGCGGTATGCGGCAGCGCGCGATGATCGCGATGTCGCTGGCGCTCGACCCGGAGGTGCTGATCGCGGACGAGCCGACCACGGCGCTCGACGTGACCGTGCAGGCCCAGATCATGGACCTGCTCGCCGAGCTTCAGCGCGAGCGGCAGATGGGCATGATCCTGATCACCCACGACCTCGGCGTGGTCGCCGACGTCGCGGACCGGATCGCGGTCATGTACGCGGGCCGCATCGTCGAGGAAGCCGACGTGTACGACCTGTACGCCAAGCCGGCGCACCCGTACACGATGGGCCTTATCGACTCGATCCCGCGCATGGACGAGAAGGGGCAGCAGCTCCGGACGATCAAGGGTCTCCCGCCGAACCTGATGAACATCCCGCCGGGCTGCCCGTTCAACCCGCGCTGTCCCATGGCTCAGCCGGTGTGCCGGGAGAAGCTCCCGCCGCTGCTGCAGGTGGGCACCGCCCGGGCCAGCGCCTGCCACTTCGCCGAGGAGCTGGTGAACCGTGACTGACAACATCCTCGAGGTCCGTGACCTGGTCAAGCACTACCCCGTCACCCAGGGTGTGGTGTTCAAGAAGACCGTCGGTCAGGTCAAGGCGGTCGACGGGGTCTCGTTCGGTCTGCGTACCGGTGAGACCCTCGGCGTGGTCGGCGAGTCCGGCTGCGGCAAGTCGACCCTCGCCCGGGTGCTGATGAACCTGGAGAAGCCGACCGCCGGCAACGTGGTCTACAAGGGCCAGGACATCTCCAAGCTCTCCGGTGGCGCGCTGCGGCGCCTCCGCCGGCAGATCCAGCTGGTGATGCAGGACCCGTACACCTCGCTGAACCCCCGGATGACGGTCGGCGACCTGATCGGTGAGCCGTTCGAGATCCACCCGGAGGTGGCGCCGAAGGGCAGCCGCCGGGGCAAGGTCCGGGAGCTGCTCGACCTGGTCGGGCTCAACCCGGAGCACATCAACCGGTACCCGCACCAGTTCTCCGGCGGTCAGCGTCAGCGCATCGGCATCGCCCGGGCGCTCGCGCTACGGCCCGAGATCATCGTCTGCGACGAGCCGGTTTCGGCGCTGGACGTCTCCATCCAGGCCCAGGTGATGAACCTGCTGGAGAAGCTCCAGGGCGAGTTCGGGCTCTCGTACGTCTTCATCGCGCACGACCTGTCTGTGGTCCGCCACCTGTCGGACCGGGTCGCGGTGATGTACCTCGGCAAGATCGTCGAGATCGGCACCGAGGACGAGATCTACGAGCGGCCTACCCACCCGTACACCCAGGCACTGCTCTCGGCCGTGCCGGTGCCGGACCCGACCCAGCGGCACAACAAGACGATCATCCGTCTCACCGGTGACGTGCCGTCGCCGATCAGCCCGCCCTCGGGTTGCCGGTTCCGGACCCGCTGCTGGAAGGCGCAGGACGTCTGCGCCGAGCAGGTCCCGCTGCTGGAGATCCGGCAGGGCTCGGACCACCCGAGCGCCTGCCACTTCGCGGAGAAGCGCGAGATCGTCGCGAGCCACGAGGCCGCCTGAGTCACCGGAACCGCCTGCCGACGTCAACCACGACGACGGCAGGCGGTTTCGTCTGTCCGGGGCCCGCTCCGGCGTCGCGCGGTCAGCCGTGGAGTCCGGCCCGCCACGGCGCGGGCCGGCGAGCGGCCGCCGACCGGAGCGGGGCCGGACGGCCGACCCGGGTGGCTCACAGCGGGCCGCGCCCCGCCCGGAGCAGCAGCAGCGCCAGTTGGGTGCCGTCGGCGCCGAGCGCGACCCGGAAACGCTCCAGGATCTCCCGCTCCCGGGAGAGCACCAGACGCGTCCCACCGGACGCCATCCGGGTCGCCCCCACCTCCTGGGACAGCGCGGCCCGCTCGTGCCAGAGCGCGATCAACGCGTTGTCGATCTCGTCGATCCGTTCCCTGATCTGCACGATCCGCGCGGCGGCGGCCGGCTCCGCGGTGCCGGTCCCCGCTTCGGCCGGCCCTTCCTCCTCGGCCGGTGGCACCGTGCCCACCACGGGCTCGCTGCCGTTGGCCGGAGGCTGGTCCGCCCCCGGTCGGACCGGCCCGCCGCTCTGCTCCGCCACGTCTGTCATCATCGGGTACCCCTCGCACTGTCGTGCCCGGTGCCCGGATCCCGGGACGAAAAAGCCCCGGGCTCCAGGAGCCCGGGGCTTTCGCAGGTCTGATCGATCAGGCGCGACCTACGGCTGCCGGACTCCCGGTGCCGTAGTAAAAGTAGTAGCGCTGAGCGAACACGCCGTCGAGTATGCCCATGCCGCCCGCCGGTGCGCAAGGATTCGGGCCCGCTGACCGTCCGGGTGCCGTCGCGGTCACCGTTCTGCGCGGGCGTGGCGCGCCGGCGGCGACGACACCGCGCGGTCGGGAAGTGTCCGGCCGGCGGCATAGACTTGTCGCGCGATGCATCCTCTCTTCGACATTCCCGCGTCCCCGCCTGCGCCGGAGTCGGCGCCGGCCCGCCCGGACCGGCCCCGGCCAGCCGCTGTCCGCCTCGATCCGCAGCAGTTGCTCGCCGGGCTCAACGGCCCGCAGCGCGACGCGGTCAGCCACGCCGGTTCGCCGCTGCTGATCGTGGCCGGCGCCGGGTCCGGCAAGACCCGGGTGCTCACCCATCGGATCGCCTACCTGCTCGCCGCGCGGGACGTGCATCCCGGGGAGATCATCGCGATCACCTTCACCAACAAGGCGGCCGGCGAGATGAAGGAGCGGGTCGCCGCTCTGGTCGGCCCGCGGGCCCGACTGATGTGGGTGTCGACGTTCCACTCCGCCTGCGTCCGCATCCTGCGTGCCGAGCACGAGCACGCGGGCCTCAAGTCGACGTTCTCGATCTACGACGCGGACGACTCCCGCCGGCTGATGCAGCTGGTCACCCGCGAGCTCGACCTCGACCCGAAGCGCTACCCGGCACGCGGGCTGGCAGCCCAGGTCTCCAACCTGAAGAACGAGCTGGTCGACCCGGAGCAGTTCGCCGCGCGGGCCACGGGGCCCAACGAGCGGGCGCTGGCCGAGGCGTACACGCTCTACCAGCGCCGGCTGCGTGAGGCGCACGCACTGGACTTCGACGATCTGATCATGACCACGGTGCACCTGCTCCAGTCCCACCCGCACGTGGCGGAGAGCTACCGCAGGCGGTTCCGGCACGTGCTGGTCGACGAGTACCAGGACACCAACCACGCCCAGTACGTCCTGATCAAGGAGCTGGTCTCCGGCACCGAGGGGCTGGCCCCGGCCGAGCTGTGCGTGGTCGGCGACGCCGACCAGTCGATCTACGCGTTCCGCGGCGCGACGATCCGCAACATCCTGGAGTTCGAGCGGGACTTCACCGACGCGCGGACGATCCTGCTGGAGCAGAACTACCGCTCCACCCAGACCATCCTCAACGCGGCCAACGCCGTGATCGACCGGAACACGTCGCGCAAGCCCAAGCGGCTGTGGAGCGAGGCCGGGGCCGGCGAGCGGATCGTCGGCTACGTCGCCGACACCGAGCATGCCGAGGCGGACTGGGCGGCCCGGGAGATCGATCGGCTGGTCGACGCCGACGAGACCCGCCCCGGTGACGTCGCCGTCTTCTACCGCACCAACGCCCAGTCCCGGGTCTTCGAGGAGGTGTTCATCCGGGTCGGCCTGCCCTACAAGGTGGTCGGCGGGGTGCGCTTCTACGAGCGCAAGGAGGTCCGCGACGCGCTCGCGTACCTGCGCTCGGTGGTCAACGACGACGACACGGTGAGCCTGCGGCGGGTGCTGAACACCCCACGCCGGGGGATCGGCGACCGCGCGGAGGCGTGCGTCGAGGCGCTCTCCAGCCGTGACCGGATCTCCTTCGGGGCGGCGCTGCGCCGGGCCCGGGAGGCGCCGGGCATCTCCAGCCGGGCGGCCAACGGCATCGCCGACTTCGTGGCGCTGCTCGACGGTGCCCGGGAGCTGGCCGAGACCGGCACCCCGGAGGAGGTGCTGGAGGCGTTGCTGACCCGCTCGGGCTACCTCACCGAGCTGGAGGAGAGCCTGGACCCGCAGGACGCCGGCCGGGTGGACAACCTCCAGGAGTTGGTCAGCGTCGCCCGGGAGTACACCGAGCGGATCGAGGCGACCGGCGCCGACGGCGAGCGGGCCACCCTGGCCGGGTTCCTGGAGCAGGTCGCCCTGGTCGCCGACGCCGACCAGATCCCCTCCGACGACCCCGACCACCAGGGCGTGGTCACGCTGATGACGTTGCACACCGCCAAGGGGCTGGAATTCCCGGTGGTCTTCCTGACCGGGCTGGAGGACGGCGTCTTCCCGCACCTGCGTTCGCTGGGCGACACCCGCGAGCTGGAGGAGGAGCGCCGGCTGGCGTACGTCGGCATCACCCGGGCCCGACAGCGGCTCTACCTCTCCCGGGCGGTGACCCGCTCGGCCTGGGGGCAGCCGGCCTACAACCCGCCGTCCCGGTTCCTGGAGGAGCTGCCGCCGGAGCTGGTGCACTGGGAGCGCACCGAGGGGTCGTACACCTCGTGGGCCGGCGGGGGCGGCGGCGTCGGTGGGCGCGCGGACCGCGCTCCCGGCGTGCGGGGCACCTTCACCGGGGGCACGCCGAAGGCGGCGCAGTTGGCCAAGCGGCTCGGGGTGGACGCCAGCCGGTTGGCCACGGCCAGTGAGCTGCCGCAGGGGCCGAAGGTGTCGGCCGGCGACCGGGTCAACCACCAGCGTTACGGCATGGGGCGGGTGCTCGCCGTCGAGGGGCACGGTCCGGGTGCCCGCGCGCAGATCGACTTCGGTGACCAGACCATGTGGCTGGTGCTGCGACACGCCCCGATCGACAAGCTCTGACCCCGAAACGCGCGGGCCGGAGGTCCGCTGCCCAAGATCCGCACTACTTCCGGGAAAGAGTGGTCTCGGCACCGCCGGAGGCCACTCTTTCCCTGAAGTTGCGTGCGCTAGCGGTGCGGCTGGGGGAATTCCGGCGAAGCCTTGCGCGCGCCGGGCGATGTAGGGTCCGGCGAGAGGTGCGCGAATGAGTTTCCGGCTGGCGGCGTACGCCGTGTGCATCGAGGATGAGCGGGTCCTGCTCGCCCGTTACGTCCCACCGACGGGCGGCAGTCACTGGACCCTCCCGGGCGGCAAGGTCGAGCACGCGGAGGATCCGTTCGATGCGGTGATCCGGGAGGTCGCCGAGGAGACCGGCTGCGACGGGGTGGTCGAACGCCTGCTGGGTGTGGACTCGAGAGTGATTCCCGCTGCCGAGGCGCATCTGGGGATCGAGCACCAGAACGTCGGCATCTTCTACCGAGTGCGTATCACCGGCGGCGCTCTCCGGCCCGAGCCGAACGGCGAAACCGCCGAGTCGGTCTGGACTCCGATACCCGACGTAGCTCAACTGCGCCGATCAGGGCTTGTCGACATCGGCCTCGCACTGGCGCAGACCCTTCCGGTGACCGGCCACGTCGCCTCCGTTCCGGTCGGCGGTCTCATTCAGCACTGAGACCGCCGCCGTACGGACACTTCTCGCACAGAGGGCTCAGCAGCCCAGGTCGACGCCGCGCGCCCGCATGAACGGCGCCGGGTCGATCTGGTTCCACATGCCCTGGTGCACCTCGAAGTGCAGGTGCGGGCCGGTGGCGTCGCCGGTGGCGCCCTCGTAGCCGATCACCTGGCCGGCCTTGACCGCCTGCCCGACGGTGACCGCGATCCGGCTCTGGTGGGCGTAGTGGGTCAGGTAGCCGTTGCCGTGGTCGACGAAGACGGAGTTGCCGTACCCGTCGGAGGCGTCACCGGCCTGGACCACCGTGCCCGCCGCCGCGGCGCGGATCGGCGTGCCGGAGGGCAGCGCCAGGTCGATCCCAGCGTGCAGGGTGCCCCAGCGCTGGCCGTAGCAGGAGGTGACCGCTGCGCCCGGCATCGGGTCGACCCAGGCCGGCGTCGGCTTGGTGGTCTTCTTCGGCTTGGGCTTCGCGGTGGCCGTCTTCGTCGGCGTCGGGCTGGCGCTGGCCGTCGACGGGCTCGCGGTCGGGCTGGCCGAGGGGGAGACCGGCGCGGCCGACTCGCGGGCGGAGCGGTCCGCCCGGCTGACGGCCTCAGCCCGGGACTGCGCGTCCAGGGAGACGGCGGCGGGCGCCGGGCGCTCCGGGCCGGTGGTGGCGACGGCGACACCGCCCAGGCCGAGGGCCACCAGGGCGGCTGCGCCGAGCACGATGAGGCGGTTCCGCCGGCCGGCGCGCTGCGGTTGCTCGGCGGCGGTGTCGGGGGTGTTCTCGTTCTGGACGGGGCTGTCTTCCTGCACGGCGGACCTTCACAGTCGAGGGGCACTTGACCTCGAAATACTGGTGTCGGGCCGAGCTGGGGCCGGTACGGGGACCGGGCGGCTGCCGGGCGGGTCGGGGGCTGCTGTCCCGATATGACCCGCTCCGCTGTGATACATCCGGAAAACTGATCTTGTAGGTAGGTGTCCTCGGTCATAGTCGAGGTTGTGATCCAGCAGACATTCGCGCCGTCGGGGCGACAAAAAACCGCCCGGATCGACAGATCCGGGCGGTCAAAGGTCAGTACGGAGCGTCAGGACGCGGCTACCTCGCTGTAGATTGCCTCGACTTGCAGCTTGATGTCCACTCCGCGCTCCTGCAGGAACGGCACCGGGTCCTTCGGCTGGCCCTTGACATGGATCTCAAGGTGCAGGTGCGTGCCGTAGGCGTGACCGGTCTGGCCCACCAGGCCGAGCTGGTCGCCCGCCTTGATCTGCTGCCCCTCCTTGACGCTGAGGGCGGAGGAGTGGGCGTAGACCGCCTCGCTGCCGTCAGCGTGCTGGACGATCACCGCGTAGCCGTACCCGCCGAACCAGCCGGCCTTGGTGACCAGCCCGTCGTGGATCGCCACGTACGGCGTGCCCTCGGGGACGACCAGGTCCACGCCGGTGTGCATCTTGCCCCAGCGCACCCCGTAGGGAGAGTTGAAGTCGTAACCCTGCAGCGGCAGCATCCAGACGTCGGGCTCGGCCGCGTCCTTGGTCCGGCTGTCCCGGGAGGCGCGGTCGGCGTTGTCCGCACGGGCCGCGGCGTCCTGGCTGGTGATCGACGCCTGCTTGAGCTCGTCGAGCACCGACGGGCTGACGTCCTTGGCGTCCGGCAGGGCGCTGGCGCCGAGCGCGACGATGCCGGCTCCGACGAAGGCGGTGGTGACGACCGCGGCGTAACGGCTGCGTGGGGGGGTGGGTACGCGGCGACGACCGCGATATCTATCGGGCTCAGACGACAGGCGCTGGCGCACGCACACCCTCCGTTGTCGGGGTTCCGAAGCGGTCGGTGGACGTTCGTGGAGCTGTGGTGAACGTCCGCTGGCCGCGTCGTCACCCGTCCATAGACCTGATGACAACCGTGGACACGTTAGCCAACCACCAGGCGAGTCACAAGCCAGACCGCCGAATTGGCGTGTCGATCTGTCCGTTTGCGTCCGTGATTGTCACGCATCGTGACGTCAATCGGTGCCCCCGTTACTGCCCGTTCGTCGCCGAGCGTGACCGGTCCGGCGGAGTCGTCCGGCTTGACGGCGGGGGTCGCCCGAACCCCACCGCAGGCCCGCCCGTACGCACGTGACCATGCTCGGCGGCGCCGAAGTGCCGATCGGTTTCCCGGCCCGGATTTCCCGGGCCCGGTCGGCCGGGTTACCGTTCGTTCAGGTGAAGGCCGTGGAGCCGGTGAAAGGTGTGCGCTGATGAGCTCTCGTATTCGGGTCGTCGTCGCGAAGCCCGGCCTGGACGGCCACGACCGGGGCGCCAAGGTGGTCGCGCGGGCTCTCCGCGACGCGGGGATGGAGGTCGTCTACACCGGCCTGCACCAGACCCCCGAGCAGATCGTGGAGACCGCCATCCAGGAGGACGCCGACGCCGTCGGCCTGTCCGTGCTCTCCGGCGCGCACATGACGCTCTTCCGTCGGGTGCTGGAACTGCTCGGTGAGCGGGACGCCCGCGACATCGTCGTGTTCGGCGGCGGCATCATCCCCAACGGCGACATCCCCGAGCTGGAGAAGCTCGGCGTCGCCAAGATCTTCACGCCGGGCGCCACCACCCAGTCGATCGTCGAGTGGGTCCGGCAGAACGTCGCGCAGCCGGTCGCCTGAGGCGCGCCGGCGGGGCCAGTCGGACGGGTCCGGGCACGGGGGAGGGGCCGGACGCACCCCTCACACGTCCGGCCCCTCTATGCACGATGCCCCGCCGCCACCCCTCGACCGACAGGGCATCGGCCGTCTCCCGTCATCGCGCTGATCAGCGCTCCGACACCTGACTCAACGACGCCCCGACGGGCGGGTTACGCACCCCGGCAACATCGCTCGGACGGTGGACGCCGCCCGTGCCGTACGGGAACCGGCCGCGTCCGACGCCCGGTTGTGCATTACCGCACACCGTGCACCCGCTCGGTTGCCGGACGTGCCCACCTCGCTAGGCTGCGGCCAATGGCCTGTGTCAAGTGATGACAGGCGTCAAACTGTTTTCTGAACGCTGGTGGCGGCGCGACGGCGCGCCGCGGAGACGGGACGGGACGCGCAATCGTGGACCTGTACGAGTACCAGGGGCGGGACCTGTTCGAGCGGCACGGTTTGCCCGTGCTTGCCGGCGGCGTCGCCACTACCCCGGAGGAGGCCCGCGCGATCGCCGAACGCCTCGGCGGTCGAGTGGTCGTCAAGGCGCAGGTGAAGGTCGGCGGCCGAGGCAAGGCCGGCGGCGTCAAGCTGGCCGAGGGCCCGGATGAGGCGGTGGCCAGGGCCACCGACATCCTCGGCATGGACATCAAGGGTCACACCGTCCACAAGGTCATGATCACCGTGACCGCGGACGTGGCCGAGGAGTACTACTTCTCGTACCTGCTCGACCGGGCGAACCGCACCTTCCTCTGCATCGCCAGCGTCGCCGGCGGTATGGACATCGAGCAGGTCGCCGCCGAGACCCCGGACCGCGTGGTCAAGGCCCCGATCGACGCGAACGTCGGCGTCGACGAGGCCAAGGCGCGGGAGATCGTTTCCGCCGCCGGCTTCCCGGCCGAGGTCGCCGACCAGGTGGTCGAGGTGGCCGTCGCCCTGTGGCAGGCGTTCGTCGCCGAGGACGCCACGCTGGTCGAGGTGAACCCGCTGGCCAAGAACGGCGACGGGCGGCTGCTGCTGCTCGACGCCAAGATCACCTTGGACGAGAACGCCGCGTTCCGGCACCCGGACCACGAGGCCCTGGTCGACCAGGCCTCGGTGGACCCGCTGGAGCAGGCCGCCAAGGAGAAGGACCTCAACTACGTCAAGCTCGACGGCGAGGTCGGCATCATCGGCAACGGCGCGGGTCTGGTCATGTCGACCCTCGACGTGGTGGCGTACGCCGGTGAGCGGCACGGCAACGTCAAGCCGGCCAACTTCCTCGACATCGGTGGCGGCGCGAGCGCCGCGGTGATGGCGAACGGGCTGGAGATCGTGCTCTCCGACCCGGCCGTGAAGAGCGTCTTCGTCAACGTCTTCGGCGGCATCACCGCCTGCGACGAGGTCGCCAACGGCATCATCCAGGCGCTGGCCCTGCTGGAGCAGCGCGGCGAGCAGGTCACCAAGCCGCTCGTCGTCCGCCTCGACGGCAACAACGCCGAGGCCGGCCGGGCGATCCTGGACGGCGCGAACAACCCGCTCGTGCAGCGGGTGGACACCATGGACGGCGCGGCCGAGCGGGCCGCCGAGCTGGCAGCTGCGGGGGTCTGATCATGGCTATCTGGCTGACCAAGGACTCGAAGGTCATCGTCCAGGGGATGACCGGTTCCGAGGGCTCCAAGCACACCCGGCGGATGCTCGCCGCCGGCACCAACGTCGTCGGTGGCGTCAACCCGCGCAAGGCGGGCCAGAAGGTCGACTTCGACGGCACCGAGCTGCCGGTCTTCGCGTCCGTGGCGGACGCCATCGCCGAGACCGGGGCCGACGTCACCGTCATCTTCGTGCCGCCGCAGTTCACCAAGGCCGCCGTGGTCGAGGCGATCGACGCCGCGATCCCGCTGGCCGTGGTGATCACCGAGGGCGTGCCGGTGCACGACACCGCCGCCTTCTGGGCGTACAACGTGGCGCAGGGCGAGCAGACCCGGATCATCGGGCCGAACTGCCCGGGCATCGCCTCGCCGGGCGCCTCCAACGCCGGCATCATCCCGGCCGACATCACCGGCTCCGGCCGGATCGGTCTGGTCAGCAAGAGCGGCACGCTGACCTACCAGATGATGTACGAGCTGCGGGACATCGGCTTCTCCACCTGCGTCGGCATCGGCGGTGACCCGATCATCGGCACCACCCACATCGACGCCCTGGCGGCGTTCGAGGCCGACCCGGAGACCGACGCCATCGTCATGATCGGTGAGATCGGCGGCGACGCCGAGGAGCGGGCCGCCGAGTTCATCAAGGCGAACGTCACCAAGCCGGTGGTCGGCTACATTGCCGGCTTCACCGCGCCCCCCGGCAAGACCATGGGCCACGCCGGGGCGATCATCTCCGGCTCGGCCGGCACCGCCGAGGCGAAGCAGGCGGCGCTGGAGGCGGTCGGGGTCAAGGTCGGCAAGACGCCGACCGAGACCGCCCGCCTGATGCGCGAGATCATGTCCGGCAGCTGAGCGGACCAGGCAGCACCGAAGGGGGTCGACCGGTCCGGTCGGCCCCCTTCGCGTACCGCCGCGTGGCCTCCGGCCTGCTGGCGCGTACCGGGTTCACCGTGACCGGTGCGACGAGCGCCGGCTCTCCGGTCGACCGATCTCAGTCGTTGTTCCAGAACGGGTAGTTGCCGGTGGCGCGCAGGATCGCACCGCCGATGATATTGATCACGCCGAACGCGATGGCGAGGTAGCCGAGCAGCGGCGACTGGCCGTACCGCCGGGCGTCGCGGATCGACAGGTAGCCGAAGATGATGCCGAGGATGCCGCAGCAGATCAGGCCGAGCACGATGCCCAGCACGCCCCAGAGCGTGGTCCGGTCCCGCCCCCGGGCCGGCGGGGGTGGTGGGTATGCGCTCGTCACGGCTTCCTCCGGGCTGTCGTGGGCGGCGGGCCGAGCCGGACCGCGACCGGCGGGCCCGATTCGGGTGGCGGCGGTGGTGGCCCCCTCTGGGCCGAGGCTAGACCGGGCCGGGCGGCCCGGACCCCGGTTCGGTCAACTCGCCGCCACGCGGGGCGGCCTAACGGACTGCCACTGCCCGTGCGACGTGCCAGAGTAGAGCGGATGTCCCCCGTCACCCCTGACCATCCCAGCCGTGCCGGCGGTGTGAGCGCCGACGACCGGCCCGTCGACCGTGCCGTGCCGGCCCGGCGGGTGCCCGCGCCCCGCGTCGGAGGCTCGCCGCGCGGGCGTGCACCACTGCCCGTCGCCGCCGGGGTGGCCGCCGGCTGGGCCGCACTCACGTCGTACCTGCCGGTCGCCATCGTGCTCGGCCTCGTGCAGCTCGGCGCGGACTCCGCGACGCTGGGCGGCACCCTGCGCACCGCCCTGGCCGGCTGGCTCCTCGGGCACGGCGTGCCGCTGCGCACCGAGTCCGGCCCGTTCGCGCTCGCCCCGCTGGCACTGACCGTGCTCGCGTTCTGGCGGCTGACCCGGGCCGGCGTGCACGTCAGCCGCGCGATCGGCGCCCGCGGCACCGGCTCACCCCGCCGGGCGCTGCTCGCCGCGGGCACGGTCGGCATCGCGTACGCGCTGCTCGGCGCCGTCGCGGCGCTGCTGGTCGGCGCCGGTGGTCCGGACGTCTCCCCGGTACGGGCGGCAGCCACGTTCGCGGTGGTCGGCACGCTCGCCGCGCTGGTCGGCGCGACCCGGATCACCGCCGTCACCCGGCTGCTGGTCGCCCGGATGCCCGGTCCGGTGCGCGGCGGCGTGCGCACCGGGCTGGTGGCCGTGCTGCTGCTGCTCGCGGCGGGTGCCGGCGGGGCCGGCCTGGCGGTCGCCACCGGCGGTGGGGACGCGGCGGACATGATCGGGGCCTACCGGACGGGGGTCGCCGGGCAGGCGGGGATCACCCTGGTCAGCGTGGCGTACGCGCCGAACGCCGCGGTCTGGTCGGCCAGCTACCTGCTCGGGCCGGGCTTCGCGGTCGGCACCGACACCGCGGTCCGCACCAGTGAGGTGTCGGTCGGCGCGCTGCCGGCCGTACCGCTGCTCGCCGGCCTGCCGCGCGGCCCGGTGGACGGTCTCGGCGCCCTGCTGCTCGCCGTGCCGGTGCTGGTCGGAATGGTCGCCGGCTGGCTGCTCGCCCGCCGGGTGGCCCGGGTCGCCGGGCCGGAGCGCGCCCCGCAGCGCTGGGTCGAGCTGCTGGCGCCGGCGGCGCTGGCCGGGCCGGTGGCCGGCGTGCTGCTCGGCGTGGCCGCCGCGATCTCCGGCGGTCCGCTCGGCGCCGGCCGGCTGTCGCAGGTCGGGCCGGTGGCCTGGCAGGTCGGGCTCGTGGCCTCCGGTGTCGTCGCGGCCGGTGCGCTGCTGGGCGCCGCCGCCACCCGCGCGCTCACCCGGGCCCCCGCCCAGTAGCGACGGGCCCCGATGCGCCGCGGGGCGCCCCGGACGAATCCGGAGCGCCCCGTCACGACCGGAGCGTCAGGGCTGGGTCGGCAGGCTGACCTGCGCCACGACGCTCAGGATGAGCAGGAGGATGCCCAGACCGACACCGACCGCGCCGCAGATCAGACCAGCCTTGGCCTGCCCGGCGTTGCTGGCCTGGCCCTGGGCGACCTTCTGGCGGGCCAGGTAACCGGTCACCACGCCGGCGATGCCGAGCGGGATGCCCAGGTAGAGGCAGCAGACCAGCGGGATCGACGCGATGCCGAGGATCATCGACACCAGGCCGAGGGTGTTGTTCTGCCCCTGCGGCTGCGGGTAGCCGGCGTTCGGGTACGTCGGCGCGCCGTACTGCTGCGGCTGGCCGTACGGGTCCTGGTACGGCTGCTGCTGGCCGTACGGCTGCCCGGAGGTGGGCTGCTGGCCGTACGGCTGCCCCGAGGTGGGCTGCTGGCCGTAGGGCTGCCCGGAGGTGGGCTGCTGGCCGTACGGGTTCTGCGGCTGCTGACCGTACGGCTGGCCTGAGGTGGGCTGCTGGCCGTACGGGGCGGCCGGCGGCGGGGCGTACGGGTCGTGCGGCGGTTGGGGTGCGGTCGGGTCCTGATGGGGCTGCTGGCCGTACGGGTCCTGACCGGGGTTACCGGGCTGCATTCGAGAAGCTCCTTGGACTGGTTCCGTCAGTAGCTGCTGTTGTCGCTACTCATGATCGCGCCCAGACCGCCCAAAGCGCAGCACACCAAAAAGATGGCATACCACGCGATGCCCACGATCAGGGCCCACTTCGACCACTTCCGCGACTCCGCGGCGGCCGCCTGGGCGCCGGCGTAGTCGCCCTGCTGGAGCAGCGGGTTGACCTTCGACGCGTTGATGATCGCCGGGATGGCCAGCGGCCAGAAGAGGAAGATGGCGACGATCGACATCGTCATGTTGTTGTTGATCGGGGGCGGCTGCTGCTGGGGGTGGTAACCGGGCTGCACGGGGCGCTCCTCATTCCAACGACACGGCTGGCGTGCCGGATCAGTGACGGGGTGCGGGCCGGCACGGTGTCCAGCCCGAGCGACCGGCAGCGTACCGGGTCGATGCCCGTCGGCACTGTCAAAGATCGGCGCGCCGCCCAGCCGATGGGCGTCCTGACCTGCCCGATAGGGTGGCGCGGTGACCGAGCCAGCGTCCGCAGCCCGCATCGTCGTCCTCGTCTCCGGCTCCGGGAGCAACCTGCAGGCGCTGCTGGACGCCGCCGCCGACCCCGCGTACGGCGCACAGGTCGTCGCGGTGGGCGCCGACCGCGACGGCATCGCGGGCCTGGACCGGGCCGCGGCCGCCGGGGTGCCGGCCTTCGTCGAGCGGGTCCGCGACCACGACACCCGGGAGGACTGGGACCGCGCGCTCACCGCGCACGTGGCGAAGCACCAACCCGACCTGGTCATCTCCGCCGGGTTCCTCAAGCTGGTCGGCCCGCACTTCCTCGCCGCCTTCGGTGACCGCTACCTGAACACGCACAACACCCTGCTGCCGGCGTTCCCCGGCATCCACGGCCCGCGTGACGCTCTCGCCTACGGCGTGAAGCTCACCGGGGCCACGCTCTTCTTCGTCGACGCCGGTATGGACACCGGGCCGATCGTGGCGCAGGTCGCGGTTCCGGTGCTCGACTCCGACGACGTCGAGACGCTCACCGAGCGCATCAAGGAAGCCGAGCGGCGCCAGCTCGTCGAGCAGGTGGGCCGCCTGGTTCGCGAAGGCTGGACCATCACCGGAAGGAAGGTCACGGTTCCGTGAGTTCCACTCAGGACGGGCGCCGCCAGATCAGGCGGGCGCTGGTCAGCGTCTACGACAAGACCGGGCTGGTCGAGCTGGCCCAGGCCCTGCACGCGGCCGGCGTGGAGATCGTGTCCACCGGCAGCACGGCGAGCACCATCGCCGCCGCCGGGGTGCCGGTGACGCCGGTGGAGACGGTGACCGGCTTCCCCGAGGTGCTCGACGGTCGGGTGAAGACCCTGCACCCGAAGGTGCACGCCGGTCTGCTCGCCGACCTGCGCAAGGACACGCACGCCGCGCAGCTCGACGAGCTGGGAGTGGCCGCGTTCGACCTCCTGGTCTCCAACCTCTACCCGTTCCAGGCGACCGTCGCCTCCGGCGCCGGCGTCGAGGAGTGCGTGGAGCAGATCGACATCGGCGGCCCCGCCATGGTCCGGGCCGCCGCCAAGAACCATGCCTCGGTCGCCGTGCTCACCGACCCGGCGGGGTACCCGGCGCTGCGCGCCGCGGTCGGCGAAGGCGGGTTCACCCTGGCCCAGCGCCGCGCGCTGGCCGCCCGGGCGTTCGCCGACATCGCCGAGTACGACGTGGCGGTGGCCCAGTGGTGCGCCCAGGAGTTGGCACCCTCCGACGACTGGTGGCCGCAGTTCGCGGGGCTGGCGCTGCGCAAGTCGACCGCGCTGCGCTACGGCGAGAACCCGCACCAGCCGGCCGCGCTCTACACGGACCCGGACGCCCCGGCGGGGCTGGCCCAGGCCGAACAGCTGCACGGCAAGGAGATGTCCTACAACAACTACGTCGACGCGGACGCCGCGTGGCGGGCCGCGAACGACTTCGCCGACCAGCCGGCCGTGGCGATCATCAAGCACGCCAACCCGTGCGGCATCGCGGTGGGCGCGGACGTGGCCGAGGCGCACCGCAAGGCGCACGCCTGCGACCCGGTGTCGGCGTACGGCGGGGTGATCGCGGTCAACCGGCCGGTCTCGGTCGAGCTGGCCCGGCAGGTGGCCGACATCTTCACCGAGGTGGTGGTCGCCCCCGGCTTCGACGAGGGCGCGGTCGAGGTGTTGCAGGGCAAGAAGAACATCCGGCTGCTGCGCGCGCCAGCGTGGAGCCCGGCGAAGGTCGAGTGGCGGCAGGTGACCGGTGGCGTGCTGACCCAGGTCGCCGACCGGGTGGACGCCCCCGGCGACGACCCGTCGAGCTGGCGGCTGGCGACCGGTGCGGCGGCGGACGAGGCGTTGCTGCGCGACCTCGCGTTCGCCTGGCGGGCCGTGCGCGCGGTGAAGAGCAACGCGATCCTGCTCGCCAAGGACGGCGCCACCGTCGGGGTCGGCATGGGCCAGGTCAACCGGGTCGACTCGGCGCAACTGGCGGTCAGCCGCGCGGGCGCCGAACGCGCCCGGGGATCGGTCGCCGCGTCCGACGCGTTCTTTCCGTTCGCCGACGGCCCGAAGATCCTCATCGACGCCGGCGTCCGCGCCATCGTGCAGCCCGGCGGCTCCATCCGCGACGAAGAGGTCATCGCCGCCGCGAAGGAAGCCAACGTGACGATGTACCTGACCGGCACCCGCCACTTCTTCCACTAAACCCCGCCCCAACCCCTGTCGATCATGAAGTTGTTGCCCCGCCGCTCGGCGTGTCGGGACAACAACTTCATGGTCAACGGGGTGGGTGGGTTACGGGGTCTGGGGGAGTGGGGGGCGGAGTTCGGCGAAGTGGCAGGCCGAGGGGTGGGGGTCCGCAGCCCTCGGCACGGTCTGCGGATCCTCGACGGCGCAGATGTCCTGGGCCTTCCAGCAGCGGGTCCGGAAGTGGCAGCCGCTCGGCGGGTCGGCCGGGCTGGGCACGTCGCCGACCAGCCGGATCATGTTGCGCTGGTCGCGCGCCTCCGGGTCCGGGACCGGCACCGCGGAGAGCAGCGCCTGGGTGTACGGGTGAGTGGCCCGCTCGTAGATCTCGTCCTCGGTGCCGATTTCGACGATCCGGCCGAGGTACATGACCGCGACCCGGTCGGCGATGTGCCGCACCACCGACAGGTCGTGCGCGATGAAGATGTACGAGAGCCCGAGCTCGTCCTGGAGCTGCTCGAGCAGGTTGATCACCTGGGCCTGGATGGAGACGTCCAGGGCCGAGACCGGTTCGTCGCAGACGATGATCTCGGGCCGTAGCGCGAGCGCGCGGGCGATGCCGATGCGCTGACGCTGACCGCCGGAGAACTGGTGCGGGTACCGGTTGATGTGTTCCGGGTTGAGCCCGACCACCTCCAGCAGCTCCTGGACCCGCCGGGCCCGGCTGCCCTTCGGGGCGGCGTCGCGGTGGATCTCGAACGGCTCGCCGATGATGTCGCCGACGGTCATCCGCGGGTTCAGCGAGGTGTACGGGTCCTGCATGACCATCTGCATGTTGCGTCGCAGCCGGCGCAGCTCGGCCCCGGACGCCTTGAACAGGTCCTTGCCCTCGAGGGTGGCCCGCCCGGAGGTGGGCGTCTCCAGCCGCATCAGCAGCCGGGCGAGGGTGGACTTTCCGCAGCCGGACTCACCGACCACGCCCAGCGTCTCGCCGCGGCGCAGCTCGAAGCTCACGCCGTCGACGGCCTTGACGGCGCCGATCTGCCGCTGGAACAACACGCCCTGGCTGATCGGGAAGTGCTTGACCAGGTTGTCGACGGAGAGGACGGTCTCGCCCCGGACCTTGGTGGAGCTAGCGGGCGCTGTCATCACGGACCTCCTGCGCGAAGTGGCATGCGCTGGTCCGGCCGTCGCCGAGGACCAGGTCGTGCGGCACCACGTCCACGCAGACCTGCTGCACGTACGGGCACCGGGGGTGGAACGGGCAACCGGAGGGGATGCGCATCAGGTTCGGCGGCAAACCCTTGATCGTCGACAGCTCCTGGCCGCGGACGTCCATCCGCGGGATCGACTCCAGCAACCCCTTGGTGTACGGGTGGGCCGGCGCCTTGTACAGGGAGCGGACGTCGGCGTGCTCGACGATCCGGCCGGCGTACATGACGGCGATCCGGTCGGCGACGCCGGCGACCACGCCGAGGTCATGGGTGATCAGGATCATCGCCATGTTGAGGTCCCGGCGCAGGTCGGCCAGCAGGTCCATGATCTGGGCCTGCACGGTGACGTCGAGCGCCGTGGTGGGCTCGTCGGCGATCAGCACCTTCGGGTCCAGCGCCAGCGCCATGGCGATCATGACGCGCTGCCGCATGCCTCCGGAGAACTGGTGCGGGTAGTCACCGATCCGCTTCGCGGCACCCGGGATCTTGACCAGGTCCATCAGCTCGATGGCCCGGCGGCGGGCGTCACCCCGGGACATGCCGGAGCGCTGGCGCAGCGTCTCGCCGATCTGCCAGCCGACCGGGAACACCGGGTTCAACGCGGAGAGCGCGTCCTGGAAGATCATCGCGATCTCCTTGCCGCGGACCTGCCGGCGCTGCTCCTCGGAGCGGGTGAGCAGGTCCTGACCCTGGTAGAGGATCTGGCCGGAGCGGATGACCGCGGGCGGGGTGTCCAGGATGCCCATGATCGCCTGGGCGGTGACCGACTTGCCCGAGCCGGATTCGCCGAGCACGGCGAGGGTCTCGCCGGCATCCAGGTGGTACGACACGCCGTTGATCACCCGGGCCACACCCTCGTTGGTCCGGAACTCGACGTACAGGTCCCGGAGCTCCAACAGGTGGCCGCCCTCGGGCGTGGCGGACGCGGGAGTGGGTTGGACGGTGGAGTGGGTCATGAGGTTCTCACCGCAGCTTCGGGTCGAAGGCGTCACGGATCGCGTCGCCGAGCATGATGAACGCCAGCACGGTCAGCGCGAGGAAGGCCGACGGGACGATCAGCGGTGTCGCCGCCTCCCGCATGTGGATCCGGCCGGTGTCGATGTCCTGGCCCCACGAGATGGTCGGCGCCTTCAGGCCGATGCCCAGGAAGGACAGCGTCGCCTCGGCGGCGATGAACGAGCCGAGCGCGATGGTCAGCACGACGATGGCCGGGGCCAGCGAGTTCGGCAGGATGTGCCGCCACATGATCCGGCCGTTGCCGGCGCCGAGCATCCGGGCCGCCGCCACGTAGTCCTGCTCCTTGGCGGTGATCACCGAGGAGCGCACCACCCGGGCGGCGGTGGTCCAGCCCAGGATGGCCAGCACGAAGATCACCGCGGCGATCCGGGCGTTCACGCTGTCGCTGGACACCCGCTTGAGCAGCACGATCGCGGCCAGCAGCAGCGGGATGCCGAGCACCACGTCGATCACCCGGGAGAGCACCGCGTCGACCCAGCGGCCGAAGTAGCCGGCCAGCATGCCGACCACCAGCGCGATCAGCCCGGTGCCCAGCGTGGAGAGCGCGCCGACCAGCAGGGAGGCGCGGGTGCCGTAGACCGCCCGGGCGTACGTGTCGCAGCCCTGGAAGTCGTACCCGAAGATCGCCCCGCCGGACGGCCCGGCGTGCTGCCGGGAGAGCAGGCAGTCGTTCGGGCTGTTGGCGGTGAAGAGACCGGGGACCAGCGCCATCAGCGTGAAGACGACGACCAGCGCCAGCGAGATCCAGAAGATTGGGTTGCGGCGCAGGTCGCGCCAGGCGTCACCGGCCAGGCTGCGGGCCTTGTTCGCCGCGCCGATCTGGTTCGGCGTGCCCGGCTCGCCCGAGGGGCCACGTCGCGCGGCCTGGTTCTCGGTGGCCGCCACGGTTTCGAAGTCACTCATGCCCGGACCTCGCTGCGCTCGGTGCCGGCATGAGCGCCCAAACACGCTGCGTTGATGATTCGTTCGCTGCGCTCACTCATAGCGGATCCTCGGGTCGAGTACGGCGTACAGGACGTCCACCACCAGGTTCGAGATCAGGTAGACCACGACGAGCACGCTGACGATGCCCACCACCAGGGGGCCGTCCTCGGTACGGATGCCGCGGAAGAGGTTGAAGCCCACCCCGGGGATGTTGAAGACGCCCTCGGTGATGATGGCGCCGCTCATCAGGTTGCCCAGCTCCACGCCGAGGAAGGTGACCACGGGGATGAGCGAGTTCCGCAGCACGTGCACGGTGACGATGCGGCGTTTGACCAGGCCCTTGGACCGGGCGGTCCGTACGTAGTCGGCGCGCAGGTTCTCCGCCACCGAGGTGCGGGTCAGCCGCAGCGCGGTGGCCAGCGACAGCGAGCCGAGCACGATGCCGGGCAGCAGCAGCGCGTAGAACGTCGGCTCGGAGCCGGCGGTGGGCGGGAAGAGCTGCCACCTGACGCCCAGGAAGTACTGCGCGAGCGGCGCCAGCACGATGGTCGGGATGCCCAGCACCAGCAGGGTCAGCACCAGCGTCGAGTTGTCGAAGATGCTGGCCCGGCGGATGCCGGCGATCACACCGGCGGTGACTCCGAAGATGATCGCCACGGCGAGCGCGATGAGCGCGAGCTTCACGGTGACCGGCCAGGCCGCCTGCAGGATGTCGCCGATCTGGCGGCCGGTCAGCGACTGGCCGAGGTCACCCTGGAGCAGGCTCCTGACGTAGTCGAAGTAGCGGTAGAAGAAGCCGCCGACGCCGGTGGCGTCCAGGTGGTACTTCTCCGTCAGGTAGGCCCGCTGGGCCGCGGTCACGGGCCGCTCGCCCGCGAGGGCCTGGATGGGGTCGCCCTGGCCGGCGAACATCAGCGCGTAGACGATCAGGGTGGTCCCGAAGAACGCGAGGACCATCTGCAGTAGGCGCCGCAGGATGTAGCGGAACATGCTTAGCAGTCTCTCCGGAAATATGCGAAAGGGTCGCAGGACGGCATCTCTGGTCGTACCCGAAATATCGGGATGCGTGCCGTCCGGCCCGGGCGAGGCCGGCGCTACCGGCACCGGGTCCGCGTGTGCGCCCCGGTCCCGGTGAGCGCGGTCCGGGCCACCCGGGCGTCGTCGCCCGGATGGCCCGCACCATGGTCAGCTCAGCTCAGCTGGCCGCTTCGATCTTCATGAGGTTGACCCGCTGGAACAGGTCCATCTCGACGTTCTTGACCTTGGACGAGTGGCCGAACACGTTCTCGCCGAAGCGGAGCGGGATGACCGGCATGTCCTTGGCCAGGATGTCCTCGGCCTGCTGGTACTTCTTGATGGCCTCTTCCTGCGTGGCCGCGGCCGAGCCCTCCTTCACCAGCTTGTCGAACTCCGGGTTGCTGTAGCCGTAGTAGTTCGACGAACCGTTGGTGCTGTACAGCGGGCCCAGGTAGTCCTCCATGGACGGGTAGTCCATGACCCAGCCCAGCCGGAACATGCCGACCGGCTGCTTCTTCTCGACCTTGGTGAGCAGGTCGGCGAACTTCGGCTCGGCCGAGCCGACGGCCTCCACACCCAGGTTGGCCTTCAGTTGGTTGGCGGTCGCGTCGACCCAGTCCTTGTGACCGCCGTCGCCGTTGTAGGAGATGACGATCTTCGACGGGCCGCCAGCGGCCTGGTAGAGCTTCTTGGCCTCGGTCGGGTTGAACTCACCGGCGGCACCGGTGGTGTTCTCCCGGTAACCCGGCAGCACCGGCGAGACGAACGAACGGGCCGGGTCCTGCGAGCCCTTGAAGACGGACTTGGTGATCTCGTCCCGGTCGATCGCCATCGAGATCGCCTTACGCACGTCCGGGTTGCTGAAGTTCTTGTCGAACGTCGGGAACGCGAGGAACTGGAACGACGACATCGGGCTGGTCTGGTACCGGTCGCCCAGGTCGGTCGGCGCGTTGCTCAGGCTCTCGGTCGGGATCGTCGGCAGCACGTCCAGGTTGTCGCCCAGCACGTCCGCGTAGGCCGCGTTGAGCTGCTGGTAGACCCGGAACTGGACGTCCTTCACCTTGGGCTTCTCACCCGGGTAGGCGTCGTACCGCTCGACATCGATCTTGCTGTCGTGCTGCCAGGCGCCCTTCATCTTGAACGGGCCCTGACCGATCGGCGCCTGCTCGTAGGAGTCCTTGAGCACACCCGGGGCCGAGAACGCGGCGTCCGGCAGCGGGTAGAACGCGTTGTAGCCGAGCATCGTCTTGAAGTCGATGTACGGGGCGGAGAGCGTCACCTGGAAGGTCAGGTCGTCGACCTTCTTCAGGCCGGACATCTCCTTGGCCTTCGGCTTGTCGCCCTGCAGGTCCTCGTAGCCGGCGATCTTCTCGAAGAAGTAGCTGCCGCCCTGGCCGTTGGGCGCGTACGCGCCGTAGTTCCAGGCGTTGATGTAGTCCTCGGACGTGACCTTCTCACCGTTGTGGAAGGTGAAGCCGTCCTTGAGCTTGATCGTCCAGACCTTGTTGTCGGACGACGTCACGGACTCGGCCGCGACCTCGTACGGCTTGTTCTGGGCGTCGTAGTCGACGAGCGGGCTGAACAGGCCGGCGAGCACCTGGGACCCGGACGTCTCGGTGGTGTTGGTCGGAACCAGGTGCTGGGGCTCGGCGATCTGGATGCTGACCGCCGAACTGTCGCTGCCGCCGGATCCACCGTCTCCGCCGCTGCCGCAGGCCGCGAGGCCCAGCGTCACCGCGAGCGGGAGGGCGGTCCAGGCGGCGAGTCTACGAACTCGCATTGAGCCTCCTCATCTCCTCACGCTGCGCAGTCAAGCCCGACGCTGGGTTTACGCTGCGCAACAAGCGGCAACGGTAGGTCGACGGACCGAATTCGACAACGACCCGGTTGCGGCTGCATAACGGTCCGGGGTGCCCTCCCTTGCCGGGTATCGGAAGACGTGCTAGCGCCAACGGTGGTCAACCGCGCTGAGGTGCGGGTTCTCCGGCTGGTTCGCGTACCCGCCGTGCCGGCCTCGGCCCGGCTCGCCCACTCTCGCCCCGACGCCCGGTCCCTGCCCCGGTCTCCCGGCATGGCCGGTTCGGTGGTCATCGGCTGCACAACAGGTCACTGAGAGTGACGAGAAACACGTCACGCATCGTTACTAAAGTCGAGTGGTGGGGATCTCGGTGGGCTGCCCGAACGAGGTCGTCCGAACGGCGGCCCGCCGCCGTGAGACGATCTGGTCGTGACGGCGACGCTTCTGGACGGCAAGGCGACCGCGGCGGCGATCAAGGACGAGCTGCGGATACGGGTGAAGGCGCTCGCGGAGCGTGGCATCACCCCCGGGCTGGGCACGGTCCTGGTCGGGGCGGACCCGGGCAGCCAGGCGTACGTCAACGGCAAGCACCGGGACTGCGCCGAGGTGGGCATCGCCTCGATCCGCCGGGAGCTGCCGGCCGACGCCAGCCAGCAGCAGGTCGACGACGTGCTCGCCGAGCTGAACGCCGACCCGGCGTGCCACGGCTACATCGTCCAGCTGCCGCTGCCCGCCCACCTGGACACCCAGCGGGTGCTGGAGCTGATCGACCCCGCCAAGGACGCCGACGGCCTGCACCCGGTCAACCTGGGCCGGCTCGTCCTCGGCTACGACGGCCCGCTGCCCTGCACGCCGCGCGGCATCGTGGAGCTGCTCCGCCGGCACGACGTGGCGCTGCGCGGCGCCACCGTCGCGGTGGTCGGCCGGGGCAACACCGTCGGCCGCCCGCTCGGCCTGCTGCTCACCCGGCGCAGCGAGAACGCCACCGTGACCCTGTGCCACACCGGCACGCTCGACCTCGCCTCGCACACCCGGGCGGCCGACATCGTCATCGTCGCGGCCGGCGTACCGGGCCTGCTCACCGCCGACATGATCAACCCTGGCGCGGTCGTGGTCGACGTCGGCATCACCCGTGTGATCGGCCCGGACGGCAAGGGCCGCTACACCGGCGACGTGGACCCGGGGGTGGCCGAGACGGCCGGCGCGCTGGTCCCGATGCCCGGTGGCGTCGGCCCGATGACCCGGGCCATGCTGCTCAGCAACGTCGTCGAGCGCGCCGAGCGCGGCTGACGTGTAGGGAAGGGCACCTTGGGGCCCTTCTTCACCTGAGAGGCCGTAACCGTCCGCCCCTGGCCTGATCGGTGTCAGGATGACTGATACGGTCCGGAAAACCGACTGGTATCAGGGAGTGGGACGACCATGGGTAAGAAGGTCACTGTCGTCGGGGCTGGCTTCTACGGCTCCACCACCGCACAGCGCCTGGCCGAGTTCGACGTCTTCGACACCGTAGTGATCACCGACATCGTGGAGGGCAAGCCCGCGGGTCTCGCACTCGACCTCAACCAGTCGCGGGCCATCGAGGGCTTCGAGACCAAGGTGGTCGGCGTGACCACCGGCCCGAACGGCGAGGGCTACGAGGCCATCGAGGGCTCCGACGTCGTCGTGATCACCGCTGGCCTGCCGCGCAAGCCGGGCATGAGCCGGATGGACCTGCTGGAGACCAACGCCAAGATCGTGCGGCAGGTCGCCGAGAACGTCGCCAAGTACGCCCCGAACGCCGTCGTCATCGTGGTCTCCAACCCGCTGGACGAGATGACCGCGCTGGCGCAGCTCGCCACCCAGTTCCCGAAGAACCGGGTGCTCGGCCAGGCCGGCATGCTGGACACCGCCCGCTTCAGCAACTTCGTGGCCGAGGCGCTGAACGTACCGGTGGCGTCGGTCCGGACGCTGACCCTGGGCTCGCACGGCGACACCATGGTCCCGGTGCCGTCGAAGAGCACCGTCAACGGCAAGCCGCTGCGTGAGGCGATGCCGGCGGAGCAGATCGAGGAGCTGGTCGTCAAGACCCGCAACGGTGGCGCCGAGGTGGTCGCGTTGCTCAAGACCGGTTCGGCGTACTACGCCCCGTCCGCCGCGGCGGCCCGGATGGCGAAGGCCGTCGCCGAGGACTCCGGCGAGGTCATGCCGGTCTGCGCCTGGGTCGACGGCGAGTACGGCATCTCCGGCGTCTACCTGGGTGTCGAGGCCGAGATCGGCGCCGAGGGCGTCAAGCGGATCGTCGAGACCGACCTGGACGACGACGAGCGGGCCAGCCTCCTGGCGGCCGCCGAGGCCGTCCGCGCCAAGCAGGGCGACGTAGCGAACATGTGATCCACCCGACCCACCGAAGGGGCGCGCCGGCAGAGCCGGCGCGCCCCTTCGACGTCCCCCCACCCACCCCCGTCCGACCCCCCGTTGATCATGAAGTTATTGCGGGTTTCGCCGGCGGGTCGAGGCAATAACTTCATGATCAACGGGGCTGGGGGCGCCTGGGGGTCAAGGGGGGCCAGGGGGTGAAGGGGGTGCCCAGGTGGGGGGTGGCCAGGAGGGTGGGGGTGGCGGACAGGGTGCGTAGGAGGTTTGTTCGGGAGAGGCGGGCGGCCTTGGGGTCCTCCTCGTGGGCGTACGACAGGTTGGGGTCGACCAGTTGCACGGCGTGCACCAGCAGGTCGCCGGTGAGGAGCATCCGTTCGTCGGCCGCCGTCAGGAGCACCGACTGGTGGCCCGGGGTATGCCCGGGGGTGGGCAGCAGGCGTACCGCCGGGGTGAGGCTGGTCTCGCCGTCGACCACCCGGAGCTGGCCGGCGGCGCGCAACGGGGCGACCAGGCCGGCCGGCAGCCCTGGATCGAGCGTCTCCGCCGCGTCCAGCTCGGCGCGCTGGAGGAGGTAGCTCGCGTTCGGGAAGTACGGCCGCCCCGGTGTGCCGGTCACCGCCCAGCCGATGTGGTCGCTGTGCAAATGGGTCAGCACGACCGTGTCGACCTCGGCCGGGTCGATGCCGGCGGCGGCCAGTTCGGCGGGCAGCCGACCGGGCACGGGTGCCCAGCTCGCGGCGGGCGCGCCGGCGGGGCCGATCCCGGCGTCCACCAGGGTCACCGGCCCGTCGCCGGCCCGGATCGCGAAGCTGCGGAACGGCAGCCACCACTGCCCGTCGGCGGTCACCGAGGTGGGGTCACGCCGGTCGGCCTCCTGCCAGTGCGCCGCCGTGGCGTGCGGAAACGCCTCGGCCCGGGGCTGGAAGAAGGCACCCTCCCCGTCGGTGAGCGCGGTGACCGTGATAGACCCGAGGGTGCGGCTCAGTGGCATTGGGCGATGGTGCCAGGGAACTTCTGCGCCGTGCAGCCCGGTTTCCGCCGGTCGGTCGAGGCCGGCTGGGAGCTGCCGGCCTGTTTCCAGTACGCTCGTACTGCTTGAGCACGTGTCCCCCGAGAGGAGCGCCGGCCGATGGCGAAGATCAAGGTAAACAACCCGGTCGTGGAGCTCGACGGCGACGAGATGACCCGGATCATCTGGAAGCAGATCCGGGAGCAGCTGATCCTGCCCTACCTCGACGTCGACCTGCACTACTACGACCTGTCGATCCAGCACCGTGATGAGACCGACGACCAGGTCACCATCGACGCCGCCAACGCCATCAAGGAGCACGGCGTCGGCGTCAAGTGCGCGACCATCACCCCGGACGAGGCCCGGGTGGAGGAGTTCGGCCTGAAGAAGATGTGGCGGTCGCCCAACGGCACGATCCGCAACATCCTCGGCGGCGTCGTCTTCCGCGAGCCGATCATCATGTCCAACGTGCCGCGGCTGGTCCCCGGCTGGACCAAGCCGATCATCATCGGCCGGCACGCCCACGGTGACCAGTACAAGGCCACCGACTTCGTCGTCCCCGGCCCGGGCACGGTGACCATCACCTACACCCCGGCCGACGGCGGCGCGCCGATGGAGATGGAGGTCGCCAACTTCCCCGGCGGCGGCATCGCCATGGGCATGTACAACTACGACGAGTCGATCCGGGACTTCGCCCGGGCCTCGTTCCGGTACGGCCTGGACCGCAACTACCCGGTCTACCTGTCCACCAAGAACACCATCCTCAAGGCGTACGACGGCCGGTTCAAGGACATCTTCGCCGAGGTGTTCGAGAACGAGTTCAAGGCCGAGTTCGACGCCGCCGGCATCACCTACGAGCACCGGCTGATCGACGACATGGTCGCCGCCGCGCTCAAGTGGGAGGGCGGCTACGTCTGGGCCTGCAAGAACTACGACGGTGACGTGCAGTCGGACACCGTCGCGCAGGGCTTCGGCTCGCTGGGTCTGATGACCTCGGTCCTGCTCTCCCCGGACGGCCGCACCGTCGAGGCCGAGGCCGCGCACGGCACGGTCACCCGGCACTACCGGCAGTACCAGAAGGGCGAGAAGACCTCGACCAACCCGATCGCGTCGATCTACGCCTGGACCCGGGGCCTGGCCCACCGGGGCAAGCTGGACGGCACGCCGGCGGTGACCGAGTTCGCCAACACCCTGGAGCAGGTCATCGTCGACACCGTCGAGGGCGGCCAGATGACCAAGGACCTCGCGCTGCTCATCTCGCGCGACGCCCCGTGGCTGACCACCGACGAGTTCATGAACGCGCTCGACGAGAACCTGGCCCGCAAGATCGCTGCCTGATCCAGGCGTACCGCAGCACCGGAGCCCGTCGGCACCCGCCGGCGGGCTCCGGCGTGTCGGCGGCCGACACTCCGTCCGCGTCACCCCGGCCGGCGCGCCTCGTTGACCAGGATGGACGAGATGCCAGTCGCGTCCAGGAAGGTTGACCGCGGTCGACCCGCGGCATGCGTGCCGATCAGCCAGCCTTCCCGGCTGTGTCGTGCACAGCCAGCCGTCCCTTCCCTGCGGGGGGCCCTGTCCCGGGCCCCCCGCGCCCTGTCTACGGCCCCTTTCAGGCGGCGCGCAGGAGGTCGGCGGCCCGCTCGGGGGAGATGTCGTTGATGAAGACACCCATCCCGGACTCGGAGCCCGCCAGGTACTTCAACTTGTCCTTGGCCCGCCGGATGCTGAACAGCTGAAGGTGCAGGTGGCCCAGCTCGCGGTCGACCCGTACCGGCGCCTGGTGCCATGCCGCGATGTACGGCATCGGCATGTCGAACAGCCCGTCGAAGCGGCGCAGCAGATCCAGGTAGAGCGGCCCGAAGGCGTCCCGCTCGCTGTCGCTGAGCGCCGGGATGTCCGGCACGACACGGCGCGGCGCCACGTGCACCTCGAACGGCCAGCGGGCAGCGGCCGGCACGAACGCCGTCCAGTGCTCGTTCTCGACGACCACCCGGTCGCCGGCGGCGCGCTCGGCGGCCAACATGTCCGCGTAGAGGTTGCCTCCGCCGGTCCGCTCCGCGTGCCGGCGGGCGGCGGCCAGCAGCGCCCGGGTGCGCGGCGTCACGAAGGGGTACGCGTAGATCTGCCCGTGCGGGTGGTGCAGCGTGACACCGATCTCGACGCCCCGGTTCTCGAAGCAGAACACCTGCTCCACGCCGGGCAGTTCGCCGAGCACCTCGGTCCGGTCGGCGAGCGCGTCCAGCACGGTGCGGACCCGCCGCGGGGGGAGGCTCGCGAAGGAGGCGTTGTGATCGGAGGTGAAGCACACGACCTCGCACCGGCCAAGGCCCGGCCGGACCGGCGTGAACGGGGTGATCTCCCCGGGCTCGTCGGCCACCCGGCCGCTCAGCGACGGGAAGCGGTTCTCGAAGACCACCACGTCGTAGTCGGGGGCCGGGATCTCGGTCAGGCGGTCGCCCACCGACGGGTCGAGCGGGCACTCGTTCGCCGGCGGGAGGAAGGTGCGGGTCTGCCGGTGCACGGCGACCGCCACCCACTCGTCGGTCAGCGGGTCGTAACGCAGTTGCGACGCGGGGGGTGGCGGCGGCAGGTCCCGGCGGTCCGGCTGGTCGCGTACGGCGTCGTCGCGCTCGTCGAAGTAGATCAGCTCCCGGCCGTCGGCCAGGTCGATCGCGGTGCGCTTCACGGCGCCGTCCCCTCACTCGTCGGCGTGCGCGTCACGCGGCCCGCCCCCGTTGCCTTCACGATGATCAATTCGCCCACCTGTTCCCCGAGTACCCGACGCGCGGGCGGAGGCAACCGGTCGTCGCTCACCAGGACGTGCGCCGCGGCCAGCTCGACGATCGACGAGATGCCGACCGTGCCCCACTTGGTGTGGTCGGCGAGCACCACCAGCCGGTCCGCCGCCGCGACCAGTGCCCGGTCGGTCTCCGCCTCCATCAGGTTCGGCGTGGTGAAACCGGCCCGCTCGCTGATGCCGTGCACCCCGAGGAAGAGCAGATCCAGGTGCAACGCCCGGACGGCGCCCACCGCGAGGGGGCCGACCAGCGCGTCCGAGGGCGTGCGTACGCCGCCGGTGAGCACCACCGTCTGGTCCGGCCGACCGCCGGCGTGCAGGATCTCGGCCACCGGGAGCGAATTGGTCACCACGGTCAGGCCGGGCACGTCCACCAGCCTCCGGGCCAGCTCGGCGGTGGTGGTGCCGGCGGAGAGCGCGACCGCGGCACCCGGCCGGACCAGCTGAGCCGCCCGGTCCGCGATGGCGGCCTTCTCCGGCAGCTGGCGGACCGACTTGGCGTGGAAGCCCGGCTCGTCGGTCGAGCTGGGGCCGGCCGCCGTGGCGCCGCCGTGCACCTTGGCCAGCAGGCCGCGTTCGTGCAACGCCTCCAGGTCGCGCCGGATGGTCATGTCGGAGACGCCCAACTCGGTGGCCAACTCGGTCACCCGGACGCCGCCCGCCGACCGGACCCGCTCCAGGATGGCCGCCTGCCGCTGTTGAGCGAGCATCCTCCGTGCCTCCCGGGGGTCCACGTACTCTCACGCGGTCAAACGTGTTCCAACAAAGATGAACACTAGCGCGTAGCCGGGAGCTGTGGAAGGAACGGGGGTGTGGCGTCGCCTCAGGCGGACGGGATCTTCATCTCCACCCAGCCGGTGTCGGTCAGGTGGTCCAGCAGGACCTGCACCGCCTCCGGCACGCTCAGATCGGTGGTGTCCACCACCAGGTCGGCGTCCGTCGGCTCCTCGTACGGGTCGTCGATGCCGGTCATGCCGGTGAGCAGGCCGGCCCGGGCCCGCGCGTACAGGCCCTTGCGGTCCCGCCGCTCGCACACCTCCAACGGGGTGGCGACGTGCACCAGCACGAAACCGGCCCCCGCGGCCAGGGCCATCTCCCGGGCGGTGGCGCGGGCCGCCGCGTACGGGGCGATCGGGCAGCAGATGCCCACCCCGTGATGCCGCGCGATCTCGGCTGCCACCCAGCCGATCCGCCGGACGTTGAGATCCCGGTCGGTCTTGCTGAAGCCCAGCCCGGCGGAGAGCTCCCGACGCACGACGTCCCCGTCGAGCAGGGTCACCGTGCGGTCGCCGCTCTCGCGCAACGCGTCCGCCAGGCCACGGGCGATGGTCGACTTGCCGGAGCCGGAGAGACCGGTCAGGAAGACCACGAGACCCCGGTGCCGGCGCGGCGGTCGGGCCCGGGCCAGCTCCTTCGCCACCGCGGGCGGGGTGTGCCACTCCGGCAGCGGGAAACCCCGGTCCAGCAGGTCGTCGATCTCCTCCTGGGTCAGCGCGAGGCGACGGTTGCGCGGCGGGATGTCCTCCCGCCAGCGCCACTGCCCGTCCCGGTTGTCGTACGCCAGCTCGCGCGGCACCAGCACCCGCAGCCCGGCGCCGGAGAGCATCTCCCCGGTGGAGAGCAGGTGGGTGACCCCGTACGCGGCCGAGACCCGGGCGCGCAGCAGCGCGTCGGCGATCTCCTCCCGTCGGTGCGACAGCGGCACCGCGACCAGGGTGGCCGGCGGCATCCGGTCCCGGGCGGCGAAGACGCTGCGCACCAGAGCCTCCGGCGGGAGCCCGGCGACGCCACCCTCACCGACCGGAATCAGCACCAGCAGGTGCGCGGCCAGGGTGCGCGCGGCGTGGGCGATCTGGGCGAGCTGCGGCCGGTGCAGTGGCCGGTCGGCGATCACACCGAGCACCCGACCCGGCGGCAGCAGCGCGCGGACCTCCTCCGGGCTGCGGCGCAGCCGCTGGAAGGGGCCGTGGCCACCGTCGCCCAGCCGTCGGACCTGGCCGCCGACCCCGGCCACGCCCTCGCGCACCGGCCAGACGTCCGCCACGTCCAGGGCGGCCACCGGCGCGCCCTCGCCGTCGGTCAGCACCAGCGCCCGGCGGGCCGGGTCACGCGGATCGAACCCCGTGGCCAGCGCGGCGGGCAGTTGGAGGGTGACCGCGACCTGCCACGGCGTGCCGTCGGCCAGCCGGCCGCGCCGGCTGACCGAGACCAGGTCGGCGCGGGTCATGAAGCCGGTCAGAGGGGTGTACGCGCCGGTCAGCAGCAGCTCAAGATCTGCCAGCTCGCCGGGACGCGGCGTGTACGCCGGCGCGTCCCGGAGCACCTCGTCGGGCAGCACCCAGCCGTTGCTCATCCACACCCCCCACTCGCTGACCGGCACACAGTTTCGCAGCCGACCGCCGATCGGTCGAGGCCGCCACTCCACGACCAGGGCGGGCGGATCAGCGGCGGATGCGGCGACCCACCGCCGACCGCAGCATGTTCCAGATCTTCCGCTCGTCCCGGATCCGGGGCGGCGCGCCGTCGGCCCGGCAGATGAACAGGAACGGGAGTCGAGCGTCCTCGGTCCAGCCGGCGTTGGTGATCCGTGCCTTGAGGAACCAGCTGCCCCGGGTCCGGCCGCCGTTGAGTGCGCCGAAGTCGATCGTGGTGGTGGCCCGGTGCACCAGGTGGACGGGGTCCGTCCCGGTCGGTTCGCCGACCCGCTCGATCCGGAAGGTCACCGGCAGGAAGATCTCGTCTCCGGTCTCCCGGCGCCGGGCGACCACGTCCAGTCGTGCCTTACGAACCTGCGCGGTGGAGTCGAGCACCTCGGGGGCGATGTCGTCGACCGGGAGCACCAGCACGTCCCGGCCGTTGTCGCTGCGGAAGCCGATCGGCTGGTCCGCGCTGCGCAGCTCGGCGACGACGCTCACGGTGACGGTCCGGTCGTCCACCTGGAACTCGTCCACCCTGCCGTGCCCGGCGATGCCCGCCTCCCAGCGGGCCAGGCGGCGCAGGTCCGCGAAGCGGCCCCGCTCGGTCAGGTACGCCACGGCCCGTTGCAGGGGCGGCAGGCCGGCGGCGACGCCCGGGGCGAACCGGTCCTGGATGATCTTCTGGGACTCCAGGGCGACCTGCTCCAGCCAGTCCTCGGGGACGTCCAGCAGCCGTTTCCCCCGCAGCCGGTTGATCATCTCGTTGCGCAGCCAACGCCGGTGCAGCCGGTCCCGCAGCGGGCCCGGCTCGGTGTTGGCGTCCACGATGTCCAGGGCGTCGCGCACGCTCTCGAAGTAGCCCGACGGCTCCAGCAGAGCCGCGGTCACGTTGCGCGCGTCGCCCCGCTGCGCGTGGTGGTAGCAGGTGTAGTCGGACAGCACGCAGGTGCGCCGGGACAGGAAGTAGGCCCGCACGACCACCGAGTGGTCCTCCAGCCGCCGCTTTCCGCCCTCCGGGAACCGCAGCCCGTGCTCGTTGAGGAACGACCGGCGGAACAGCTTGTGGCACGTCAGGCTGTCGATCAGCGGGGCGTTCTCGAGCGTCGCGTCGAAGCGGTTCTTGCGGAACAGCTCCCGCGGCACGCCGCGACCGTGCCCGGCCATCTTCCCGATCACCAGGTCGGCGTCGTACGTGTTCGCGCAGTCGTAGAGCCGCTCCAGCGCCTGGTCGGCGAACCAGTCGTCGTCGTCGGCGAAGAAGACGTACTCGCCGCGGGCCCGCTCGATGCCGAGGTTGCGCGGGCGTGACGGCCAGCCCGAGTTCTCGATGTGCAGCACGTGGATGTGCGGGTGCGCGGCCGCCAGCCGATCCAACCGTTTACCCGTGCCGTCGGTCGAGCCGTCGTCGACGAAGATCACTTCGAATTCGTCGGCAGGCAGCGACTGGCGCAGCAGCGAGGCCGCGAGCTTCTCGATGTGCGAACCGCAGTTGTACGCGGGCACGACGACGCTCACCTTGGGGACGCCCACCTCGACCATCAAAGATCCTCCCGCGTCGGCGGTCGCATATCGCCCGGAGCACTGCCCGGTGAACGGGAAGTGAATGGTGCCACCCGGACCGGACCTTTCCGGCAGCGGGGTCGGGCCGAACGCGGGACCGGCGCAAACGTCGCCCGCACCCGTAACGCACCCTAGGGGTAGGCGGCCACGAGGATCAGGGGAGCGCCGGGGGCGCGCCGGTGTCCGTGGTGCGTATCGACTCCCTACGCTGGGCACTGTGACACTGATCGCGACCCAGTCGCTCACCAAGACGTACGGAGGTCGGGTCACCGCGCTCGCCGACCTCACCGTCGCCGTCGAGCCGGGGATCATCGGCCTGGTGGGCGCGAACGGCGCCGGCAAATCCACCTTGATCAAGATCCTGCTCGGCCTGATCGCCCCGACCAGCGGTCAGGTCTCCGTGCTCGGCATCGACCCGACCGCCGACCCCGCGGCGGTCCGCGCGCGGGTCGGCTACATGCCCGAGCACGACTGCCTCCCGCCGGACCTGTCCGCCGCCGAGCTGGTCACCCACCTCGGCCGGATGAGCGGCCTGCCGCGCACCGCGGCCCGCGAGCGGGCGTCCGAGGCGCTGCGGCACGTCGGGCTCTACGAGGAGCGCTACCGTCCCGTCGGCGGCTACTCCACCGGCATGAAGCAGCGGGTCAAGCTGGCCCAGGCGCTGGTGCACGACCCCGACCTGCTGCTGCTCGACGAGCCGACCAACGGCCTCGACCCGGCCGGCCGGGACGCCATGCTGGCGCTGGTGCACCGCATCGGCACCGAGTTCGGCATCTCCGTGCTGGTCTGCTCGCACCTGCTCGGCGAGGTGGAGCGCATCTGCGACACGCTGATCGCCATCGACGGCGGCCGGTTGCTGCGCGCCGACCACATCTCCGCGATGACCTCTGCCACCGACGTGCTCGCCGTGGAGGTCAGCGAGGGCACCGAGGAGCTCGCCGCCCGGCTCACCGCACTCGACCTGCCGGTGGCGCGGGACGGCCGGCTGCTGCTCGTGCCGCTCGCCGACGACAGCACCTACGACCTGATCCTCGGCGCGGTCGCCGAGCTGGACCTACCGCTGCACCGACTGGACCAGCGCCGGCACCGGGTGGCCGAACTCTTCGCCACGAGGGAGCTCACCCATGCCTGAGCCGTCAACCGCCGCCGTGCGCTCCACGCCGACCGGCGTCATCCACGACATCGGCTACCAGCGCTACCAGGGCCCACGGCTGGGCCGCCGGCACGTCTTCGGCGCGCTCTACCTGCACGGCCTGCGCACCGCGTTCGGGTTCGGGCGCAGCGCCAAGGCCAAGATCTTCCCCTGGCTGGTGGTCGGCATCGTCACCCTGGTCGCGGTGGCCCTGGCCGCCGTACGCAGCCAGATCGGCGAGCCGGTCGCCACGTACGCCCAGTTCGCCGACGCGATGAGCTGGCTGGTCCTCTTCTTCGTGGCGGTGGCCGCGCCGGAGCTGGTCTCGCGGGACCTGCGCAGCGGTGTGCTGCCGCTGTACTTCTCCCGACCGCTGCCGCGCGCCGACTATGCGCTGGCCAAGCTGCTGGCGCTGGTGACCGCGCTCTGGCTGCTGCTCGGTGGGCCCCAGCTCGTGATGTTCCTGGGCGCCGCGTTCACCACCAAGGACGGCCTGAGCGGGGTCTGGAACGAGCTGCTCGACCTGCTGCCGGGGCTGCTCTACGCCGGGCTGTGGGCGGTGGTCTTCGCCTCGGTCGGGCTGCTGGTCGCGTCGCTGACCGGCAAGCGCGCCTTCGCCGCCGGCGGTGTGGTGGCGGTCTTCCTGATGACCACGCCGATCGTCGGCACGCTGAGCATCCTGCCGTCGCGTACGGCCAACGAGCTGGCCGGGCTGGCCTCGCCCTCCACCCTGGTGCAGGGCGTCGGCATGTGGTCGCTGGGCGATCTGCTCGTGGAGGGCGACCAGGGAGGCCCGTCGATCGGCGGCTTCGGCCCGGTCTACGCCCTGGCCGCGCTGCTGCTGGTCGCCGGCGCGACCGCCCTCCTGCTGGCCCGCTACCGGAAGGTCGCCTCCTGATGAGCACGCTGAGCCTGACCGGGGTGTCCCGGTGGTACGGCAACGTGGTCGCGGTCAACGACATCAGCATGTCCCTCGGTCCGGGGGTGACCGGGCTGCTCGGCCCGAACGGCGCCGGCAAGACCACGCTGCTGCACATGATGGCCGGGTTCCTGTCCCCGTCGCGGGGCACGGTGACGCTCGACGACGAGCCGACCTGGCGCAACCCCGGCGTCTACCGCCGGTTGGGGCTGGTCAGTGAGCGCGAGGCGGTGCAGGGCTTCCTCACCGCGTACGAGTTCGTGCTGGCCAGCGCCAAGCTGCACCGGTTGGCCGATCCGGCGGCGGCGGCCCGACGGGCGATCGACCTGGTGGAGTTGGAGTCCGCGCAGGACCGCCGGATCGGCACGTACTCCAAGGGCATGCGGCAGCGGGCCCGGGTGGCCGCCGCGCTGGTGCACGACCCGCAGGTGCTGCTGCTCGACGAGCCGTTCAACGGGATGGACCCGCGCCAGCGGCTGCACATGATGCAACTGCTGCACACCCTGGGCGACGCCGGCCGGACGATCCTGTTCAGCTCGCACATCCTGGAGGAGGTCGAGCAGGTCTCCGGGACGGTGCAGGTGATGGTGGCGGGCCGGCTGGCCGCCTCCGGTGACTTCCGGACCATCCGCCGGCTGATGACCAACCGTCCGCACGTCTTCGCGGTGCGCTCCACCGACGACCGGGCGCTGGCCGTCGCGTTGATCGCCGAGCCGTCGGTGAGCGGCGTGGAGCTGGATCGCACCGGCCTGACGGTGCGCGCCGGCGACTACGGTGCCTTCACCCGGGCGCTGCCCCGGATCGCACTGACCCGGGGCATCCGGGTGCGCCAGCTGGTGCCGTCCGACGAGTCCCTGGAGAGCGTCTTCTCCTACCTGGTGGAGGCCTGACATGTCGACCATTACCTGGATCACCGCGCGCGGGCTGTTCGGCCGGCGGCGGTTCCTGCTGCTGCTCCCACTGCCGCTGGTGCTGCTCGGGCTGGCGGTGCTCTGCCGGTCGCTGGGCGTGGACCCGGGCGAGTGGGGCCCGCCGGTGCTGGTCGGCCTCGGGCTGGCGGTGGTGCTGCCGGTGGTGGCGCTGATCATCGGCACCGGTGTGCTGGGCGCCGAGATCGACGACGGCACGGTGGTGCACATCCTGACCAAGCCGTTGCCGCGCTGGCAGATCGTCCTGCCGAAGCTCGCGGTGGCCGCCGGGGTCAGCGCCGCCACCGTCGCCCTGCCGCTCTACGTGGCGGG
Source organism: Micromonospora sp. NPDC049301 (assembly GCF_040678715.1). Taxonomy (NCBI): domain Bacteria; kingdom Bacillati; phylum Actinomycetota; class Actinomycetes; order Micromonosporales; family Micromonosporaceae; genus Micromonospora; species Micromonospora sp. NPDC049301. Next base: position 343,601 of record NZ_JBFAQO010000006.1, read on the forward strand.
CGTGCTGGCCGAATCGGTACGCCTCGGCCTGGCGCTGGCCGCCGCGGCGACGCTCGGCGCGCTGGCGTACTCGGCGCTGTTCCTCGCGCTCAGCCTGGTCACCCGGCGGCCGGTGCTCCTCGGCCTGGTCTATGTGCTGATCTGGGAGGGGCTGCTGGGCAACTTCGTCAGCGGCACCAAGGTGCTCTCCATCCAGCAGTACGTGATCGCCCTCGCCGACCGGCTCGCCCCCACCGGGCTGCTGGAGACCACGGTGTCCGTGCCGGTGGCGTCGGTGATGACCGCGCTGGTCAGCGTCGGTTTCACCGTGCTGGCCATCGACCGCCTGCGCTCGTTCAGCGTGGCCGGCGAGACGAGCTGAGGCTGGTGGGAGGCGGTGTTCCGGCCAGCCACCGCCGGGCGGTAGGGCTGGCCAGATGGACCGGAAGGGGCGCCGCGGGCCAGGCTGGTGGGCGTGAGCGTCGAAGCGGAGCGAATGTCGTTGGCTGAGCCGTACTCGCGGAGCAGCCGGCCCTGGTTGACCAGCCTGGCGGTCGCCGGGCTGGCCTGCGCCACGGTCGCGACGGCCGCGCAGGGCAGCGGACGGTTCCACTGGTGGGCCGGTTTCATCCTGATTCCGGCCGCGCTGATCGCGGCCAGCGGCGGGCCGTTGCTGGCCCGGGGCGGCGGCCGCGCCTTCGCCGGATACGTCATCGCCTGCGTCGGCACGCTGGTGTTCGCGGTGGGCGCGCTGCTGATGTTCGGCGTGATGGGCCGGGGCTGGCCGACGCTGGTGGTGCTGCCCTGCCTGGCGGTCGCCGGCACCTACCTGTGGCGGGCCGCCCACCCGCTGGCCCGTGGCCTGCACCGGGCGGTCGCCCTGCTCGCGCTCACCGGCGCGCTGCTCGGCCTGACCCTGCAACTGATCCGGGTGGAACTGATCCACCTGGAGACCGGCTGGTGGGGCGCGTTCCTGATGCTGGCCGGGGTGATCGTGCTCGGCAACGCCGTCGAGCTGACCCGGCACCGGATGCCGTACCGGCTCCAGGCGATCACCCTGCTGGTCGGGCCGGCGGTGGTCTCGTTCCTGCTCGGCCTGCGCTTCCTGCGCGGCTGGTGACCGGTGCGGAAGGCGCCCTCCCTGCGAAGGGCACCCTCCGCGCCGGTCAGAAGGCGCAGGCGATGACGAGCTCCGGGGTGCGGTCGGGGAGCAGATCGAGCTTGCCGATCCGGCCGGCCGCGCGCAGGTCGTCGGCGACCAGGGTGAGCTGCTCCAGCAGCGCCGCCGGGCCGAGCGCCTCGGCCAGCGGCACCTCCGCCTTCATCGACAGCTTCCGCTCCGACTTGGCCCGCCGCACCTGGCTCAGCGCGTCGCCGGCCAGCCGCAGCAGCGCCGGTTCACCCGTCCCCTCCATCGCGCGGGTCACCTCGTACGTGGTGGGCCACGGCGCCCGGTGCACCGAGCCGTACCGCCACCAGGACCAGACCTCCTCGGTGACGTACGGCAGGACCGGGGCGAACAGCCGCAGCTGCACCGACAGCGCCGAGGCCAGCGCCGCCCGGGCCGAGTCGGCCGCCGCTCCGGTGCCGTACGCGCGTTCCTTGACCAGCTCGATGTAGTCGTCGCAGAACCGCCAGAAGAACGCCTCGGTGGCCTGCAACGCGGCCGTGTGGTCGTAGGAGTCGAAGGCGGTGCCGGCGGCGGCGACCACGGTGGCCAGCTCGGCGAGCATCGCCCGGTCCAGTGGAGCGGTCGCCGGGGCGCGCAGCGCGTCCGCCGCGCCCAGCCCGAGCGCGAACTTGGACGCGTTGAGCAGCTTGGTGGCCAGGCGCCGGCCGACCTTGATCTGCGCCGGATCGAACGCCAGGTCCATGCCGGGCTTGCCGCTGGCCGCCCAGTAGCGCACCGCGTCCGAGCCGTGCTGCTCCAACAGCGCCAGCGGGGTGACCACGTTCCCCTTGGACTTGGCCATCTTCTTGCGGTCCGGGTCGAGGATCCAGCCGGAGAGCACCGTGTCCCGCCAGGGCAGCACCCCGTGCTCGAAGTGCGACCGGACCACACTGTCGAAGAGCCAGGTACGGATGATCTCCTGCCCCTGCGGCCGGAGGTCCATCGGGAAGATCCGGGCGAACAGGTCCGGGTCGGTCTCCCAGCCGCCGACGATCTGCGGGGTCAGCGACGAGGTGGCCCAGGTGTCCAGCACGTCCGGGTCGCCGACGAAGCCGCCCGGCCGGCCGCGCTGCGACTCGTCGTGGCCGGGAGGCGGATCGGTGGATGGATCGACCGGCAGCGCGGACTCGTCCGGCGTGAGAGGCTGGGACCAGTCCGGCTCGCCAGCGTCGTCGAGCCGGTACCACACCGGCACCGGCACCCCGAAGAAGCGCTGTCGACTGACCAGCCAGTCCCCGCTGAGGCCGGCCACCCAGTGGTCGTAGCGGTGCTTCATGTGCGCCGGCACCCAGTGCAGCTCGTCGCCCCGGGCCAGCAACGTCGCCCGCAGGTCGTCGTCCCGGCCGCCGTTGCGCACGTACCACTGCCGGGTCGAAACGATCTCCAATGGCCGGTCGCCACGCTCGTAGAACTTGACCGGGTGGGTGATCGGTCGCGGCTCACCGATCAGGTCGCCCGCGTCGGCGAGCATTCCGACGATCTCCCGGCGGGCGCCGTTGACGGTCTGCCCGGCCAGTGCCGCGTAGGGCTGCGCCGGCACCCCGGCCGGCGGCTCGGGAAGCAGCCGGCCGTCCCGGCCGATCACCACCCGGGTGTCCAACCGAAGTTCCCGCCACCAGGTCACGTCGGTCAGGTCGCCGAAGGTGCAGACCATCGCGACGCCGGTGCCCTTGGCCGGGTCGGCCAGCGGATGCGCGTACACCGGCACCTCGACGCCGAACAGCGGGCTGCGCACCGTGGCGCCCACCAGCTCGGCGTACCGCTCGTCGTCGGGGTGGCAGACCAGCGCCACGCAGGCCGGCAGCAGCTCGGGCCGGGTGGTGTCGATGAGCACCTCCCGCCCGTCCGGCCCGGTGAACCGCAGCCGGTGGTAGGCGCCGGGCCGCTCCCGGTCCTCCAGCTCGGCCTGGGCGACCGCGGTGCCGAAGCCGACGTCCCACAGCGTCGGCGCCTCCGCCTGGTACGCCTCGCCCCGGTGCAGGTTGCGCAGGAACGCCCGCTGGCTGGTCGCCCGAGCCACCCGGCCGATCGTGGTGTACGTCAGCGACCAGTCCACGGAGAGCCCGAGCCGCCGCCAGAGCGCCTCGAAGACCTGCTCGTCGGTGACCGTCAGCCGCTCGCACAGCTCGATGAAGTTGCGCCGTGAGATCGGGGTGGGGTCGCGGCGTGCCGCGTCGTCGACCGGGGTCGCCGGTGGCCGCCACACCGGGTCGTACGGCAGCGCCGGGTCGCACCGCACCCCGTACACGTTCTGCACCCGGCGCTCGGTGGGCAGGCCGTTGTCGTCCCAGCCCATCGGATAGAAGACCGCCTTGCCGCGCATCCGCTGGTAGCGCGCGACGGTGTCGGTGTGCGTGTACGAGAAGACGTGTCCCATGTGCAGCTCGCCCGATACGGTCGGCGGCGGGGTGTCGATGGAGTACACGTCGACACGCCTCTTCGAGCGGTCGAACGCGTACGTGCCCTCCTCCTGCCAGCGGCGCGCCCAGCTCTCCTCGAGCCCGTCCAGACTCGGACGCTCGGGGACACCGGCGCGGGCCGTCCTCGCCGTTTCGGTCATCCTGCGATCGTAGGCACCACCCAGGGGGCGGGCCACGTAGTTGCGCCCAACACCCCGCCGGGACGGGGAGAGCGATGCGGCCGTGCGCCTAGACCAGCGATTCGCGCCACTGGCGATGCAGTGCGGCGTACCGTCCGCCGGCCTCGGCCAGCACCGCGGGCGGACCGTCCTCGACGACCCGCCCGCCGTCGAGGACGAGCACCCGGTCGGCGGTCTCCACGGTGGAGAGTCGGTGCGCGATCACCAGTGCGGTCCGGTCCCGCAGGATGGTGCCGAGCGCCCGCTGCACCAGCCGTTCGGTCGGCACGTCCAGCGAGGACGTCGCCTCGTCCAGGATCAGGACGGTCGGGTCGGCCAGGAACGCCCGGGCGAATGCGACCAGCTGCCGCTGCCCGGCGGAGAGCCGGCCGCCGCGCCGGTGCACCTGGGTGGAGTACCCGTCGGGCAGCGCAGCGATGAACTCGTGCGCGCCGATCGACCGGGCGGCGGCCTGCACCGCGGCGTCGTCGGCGTCCGGCCGGCCGAACCGGATGTTCTCCGCCACGGTGCCGCTGAACAGGTGGTTCTCCTGGGTCACCAGCACCACCGCGCGGCGCAGGTCGGCGTCGCTGACCTCGCGCAGGTCGATCCCGTCCAGCCGCACCGTGCCGGCGTCCGGGTCGTGGAACCGGGCGACCAGCTTGGCGATGGTCGACTTGCCCGCGCCGGTCGGCCCGATCAGCGCGACGGTCTGGCCGGCCGGCACGGTCAACTCCAGGCCGGAGAGGATCGGCGTGTCCGCGCGATAGCCGAAGGAGACCGCCCGGAAGGTCAGCTCGCCGCGGCCCGCGCCGGTCGGCAGCGGCACCGGCCGGGCCGGCTCGGCGACCCCGGGTCGCTCGTCCAGCACCCCGGCCAGCTTCTCCAGGGCGGCGGTGGCCGACTGGAGCGAGTTGTAGAACTGGCTGAGCTCCTGCATCGGTTCGAAGAAGCGACGCAGGTAGAGCAGGAACGCGGCGAGCACGCCGACCTCGGTCCGCCCGCCGAGCACCCGCCAGCCGCCGTAGCAGAGCACCATCGCCACCGTGACGTTGCCGATCAGCTTGATCGCCGGGGAGTACGTGGCGATGAGCCGGAACGCGTGCAGGCTGGTGCGCCGGTAGTCGTCGCCGAGGGCCACGAAGATGCGCTGGTTCCGCGGCTCCCGGCGGAACGCCTGCACCGCCCGGATGCCCCGCATCGACTCGACGAAGTGCACGATGACCAGCGCCACCGCCTCCCGGGTCCGCCGGTACGCGCTCGCCGACGCCCGGGCGAACCAGCGCGAGAGCCAGAACAGGAACGGGAAGGCGAGCAGCGTCCCGGCGGCCAGCGGCAGGTCCAGCCAGAGCAGGATGGCGGCCACCGACAGGATCGACAGCCCGGCCAGCACCAGGCTGTCGATCCCGCCGTCGACCAGCTCGGCGATCGAGTCGAGGTCGCTGGTGAGCCGGGAGACCATCCGGCCGGAGGTGTACCGCTCGTGGAAGCCCACCGACAGCCGCAGGAAGTGCCCGAACACGCGCTGCCGAAGGTCCAGCAGAACGGCCTGGCCGATCCGGGCGGACAGGGCGAGGAAGCCGCGCCGGGCCGCGTACTCGGTCACGGTGGCGGCGGCGAACGCCCCGGCGACCGCGGCCAGCGGACCGGGGTTGCCGGCCCGCAGCGGCGCGATGGCCCGGTCGATGCCGATCATGACCAGGTACGGGCCGGCCATCGCGGCGGCGTTCTGGGCCAGCAGCAGGCCGACCGCGGCGGCGAGTCGCCCCCGGTGCGGGTGGAGCAGGTCGGCCAGGAGCGTCCGGCTGAGCCGACGCAGCCGCGCCACCGCCTCGGGGGTGCTCTCCTCGGCCCGGCTCCGGTCGGCCTCCGGGTCGGTGGCCGTGCCCCGCCAGCGGGTCAGCTCCGGCTCCTCCCCGGGCGGATCGGCCTGCTCGGGCACGCTCACGAGCGCACCAGCCCCCGTCCGTCCGCCGTGGGCGCCGTGGACGCGGCCGGCGCAGCGGCGCCGGCCGGCGGTGGCTGCCCGGCCGGCGGCTCGGCCGCGAGCAGGGCCCGGTAGGCCGGTACGGTCGCCAGCAGCTCGGAGTGCCGGCCGATCGCGGCGATCCGCCCGCTGTCGAGCAGGGCGACCCGGTCGGCCAGCGCGATCGTCGACGGCCGGTGCACCACCAGCAGCGCCGTGCTGTTCCGCAGCACCCGCCGCAGCGCCGCCTCGACCAGCGCCTCGGTGTGCACGTCGAGGGCGGACAGCGGGTCGTCCAGCACCAGCAGCGCCGGGCGACCGAGCACCGCCCGGGCCAGCGCGAGCCGCTGCCGCTGCCCACCGGAGAGGGACAGCCCCTGCTCACCCACCCGGGTGGCCAACCCCCACGGCAGGTCGTACGCGAAGTCGGCCTGAGCCAGCGCCAGCGCGGCGCGCACCTCGTCGTCGCCGGCGTCCGGGCGCCCGAGGGTGAGGTTCTCCCGGACCGACATGGAGAAGAGCGTCGGCTCCTCGAAGGCCACCCCGACCAGTCGGCGCAGCGAGTCGAGCCGCAGCTCACGCAGGTCGTGCCCGTCCAGGGTGATCCGGCCGCCGGTCACCTCGTGCAGCCGGGGCACCAGGGAGAGCAGGGTGCTCTTGCCGCTGCCGGTGGCGCCGACCAGGGCCAGCGTCTCGCCCGGCTCGACGGTGAGGTCGATCTCGCGCAGCACCGGCGTCGTGGTGCCCGGGTAGCGGAACGCGACCCGTTCGAAGCGGAGTCGACCGTGGACCGCGTCGCGGGGCAGGGCGAGCGCCCCGGGGGCGTCCGTGATCTGCGGCGGGGTGTCCAGCACCTCCTGGATCCGGTCGGCGGCGGTGGCCGCCTCCTGGCCGTTGGCGATGATCCAGCCCAGTGACTGCACCGGCCAGATGAGCATCAGTTGGAGGCTGACGAACGCGACCAGCTCGCCGATGGTGAGCGCGCCCCGCGCGGCGGCGGCCGCCCCGGCCACCAGCACCACACCCAGGGTCAGGTTGGGCACCAGGTCGAGCAGTGCCGCCGTGTTGGCCAGAAGTCGACCCTTGCCCACGCCGGTGTCGTGCAGCGTCCGAGCCCCGCCGGCGAAGCGGGCGGCCAGCTCGGGCCCCCGGCCGTACGCCTTCATGGTGCGCAGACCCTGCGCGGTCTCCTCGACAAGCGTCGCCACGTCGCCCTGCTGGTCCTGCATCCGGCGCGACGCGGCGTGGTAGTGCCGACCGAACCGGCGGCTGATCAGCAGCAGGGGCACCGCGCTGGCCGCGACCAGCAGCCCGAGCGCGGGGTGCAGGTGGATCAGCAGCAGCACCACCACCACGTAGGTGGTCAGGTTGAGCACCAGGAAGAAGACGCCGAAGGAGAGGAACCGGCGGATCACCGAGAGGTCGCTGGTGATCCGGGAGAGCAACTGGCCGGACTGCCAGCGGTCGTGGAAGCTGGTCGGCAACCGTTGCAGGTGGGCGTAGACCTCGGCGCGCAGCGCCGCCTCCATGCCCACGGCGGAGGAGGACTGCACCCAGCGGCGGATGAAGATGAGCACCGCCTCGACCACGCCGAGCAGCAGCGCCAGGCCACCGAGCTGGAGCAGGCCGGCGGGATCGCGCCGGGCCACCGGCCCGTCCACCACCCGCTGCACCACAAGCGGTACGGCGATCCCGGCGGCGGTGCCGGCGAGCCCGGCGACCAGTAGCCAGGCGAACTCGGACGCGTACGGGCGCAGGTAGCGGCGCAGCCGCCAGAGGTTGTGCACGGGGTGGACGCCCGCGGCGACCCGGGCGGCCGGGTCGCCGTCGCTCTCCACAGGCACTACCCGACGGTAGCGTCAATAGCTGTCGATGCTTGTGTCAGGTTGTTGTCAACCGCCGCTCATGACCGAGAAGCCACTTCTTCACGTCCAGCCCCCAGCGGTAGCCACCGAGCGTCCCGTCGATACGCAGCACCCGGTGGCAGGGCACGAACAGCGCCACCGCGTTACGGGCGCAGGCGGCCGCCGCGGCCCGCACCGCAGGCGGCCGGCCGGCCAGCGCCGCGTACCGGGTGTAGGTGACCGGGGTGCCCGGCGGGACCTCGCGCAGCACCTGCCAGGCGTGCGCCATGAACTCGCCGCCGCTGCTCTGCCGCACCGGCACCGCGTCGATGGCCGTGAGGTCACCGTCCAGGTAGGACCGTACGGCGACGCTGACCGGGCCGAGGTCGGCCCGCGGTCGCAGCGGCGCCCGCAGGGTGGGGTGGACCAGGGGCAGCAGCGCCGCCGGGTCCGGGGTGAAGCCGGCCGCCCGGACCTCACCGTCCGGACCGGCGAGGATGCTCAGCGGGCCGGTGGGTGTGTTCAGTACGGTGCTGTCGATGCTCATGCCGCTCTCCAGAGTCTGATCGTGGCGTAGGACCGCCAGGGGCGCCAATGTTCGGCGTACGCGTCGAGGGTCTTCGCGGTGTCGGGCAGGCCGAGCGCGGCCGCCCCGCGCCGGATCGCCAGGTCGGTGGGTAGCAGGACGTCCGGGTCGCCGAAGGCGCGCATGGCCAGGTAGCCGGCGGTCCACGGCCCGATGCCGGGCAGTGCCACCAGCCGCCGGACCGTCTCCTCCCGGTCGCCGCCCGGCGCCAGGTCCAGCTCCCCGTCGGCGACGGCCCGCGCCAGCCCGCGTACCGTCTCCCGCCGCCCGACCGGCATCCCGAACCCCTCATCCGGCACCGCCAGCACCTCCTCCGCGCTGGGGAACCCCCGAAGATCCCCCGGCTGGTCACCGCCGGGTCGATCGTGAGGTGGGGTGCGATCTGCGTCCGTCCCGGGACCGACGCGGTCGTGGGCGGCCAGCAGGCGGGTGAGGGTGGTGCGGGCGGAGGTGACCGAGACCTGCTGGCCGATGATGGCGCGGACCGCCAGCTCGAAGCCGTCCACCGCGCGCGGGACCCGGATGCCGGGTTCGGCGGCGACCGCCGGGGCGAGCGCCGGGTCGGCGGCGAGCGTGGCGTCGATGGCGACCGGGTCCGCGTCCAGGTCGAGCAGCCGGCGGCAGCGGGCCACCGCCGGCGCCAGGTCGCGCAGGTCGGCCAGGCGCAGCGTCGCCGCCACGTGCCCGTCCGCCGGGGTCAGCGCCACCTGGCCGGCGCCGTGCGGCAACCGCAACCCCCGGTGGTACGTCCCGTCGCGGACCTCCTCCACCCCGGGCAGCGCCCGCACCGAGAGGAAGTCCAGCAGCGCCCGGGCGTGCAGCGGCGGACGGTACGCCAGCCGGAGCGTGATCGTCCCCGCCCCGACCGGTGCCTGGTGCCGGCCACGGGCCGCCCGCAGCTCGGACGGGGCGATCCCGTACACCTCGCGGACCGTGTCGTTGAACTGCCGCACGCTGCCGAAGCCGGCGGCGAACGCGATCTCGGCCATCCCGAGGCCGGTCGTCTCGATGAGGATCCGGGCGGTCTGCGCCCGCTGGGCCCGGGCCAGCGCGAGCGGTCCGGCGCCCATCTCGGCGCGCAACATCCGGTGCAGGTGCCGCTCGGTGTAGCCGACCCGGGCGGCCAGCCCGGGAACGCCGTCCCGGTCGACCACCCCGTCGGCGATCAGCCGCATCGCCCGGCCGACCACGTCGGCGCGGACGTCCCACTGCGGTGAGCCGGGTGCGGCGTCCGGCCGGCAGCGGCGGCAGGCGCGCAGCCCGGCGCCCTGCGCGGCGGCGGCGGACGGGAAGAAGCGGACGTTCTGCCGCTTGGGGGTCGTCGCGGGACAGGACGGCCGGCAGTAGATCCCGGTCGACGTCACGCCGGTGTAGAACCAGCCGTCGAACCGCTGGTCACGGCTGTCCACGGCCCGGTAGCACCGTTCGAAGTCCATCTCCACGTCACCGATGATGCCCCCCTCGGCGGGCTACCGGCTGGCGGGAATCGGACCTGGCCGTGCGCCCTGCGGGTCCTCGCCAACCGCCGGCTGGCCGGGCGTTCAGCGGCGGCGCCGGTGGGGTTGGCCGGAACGACCGGACCGGGCGGCCCCATCGGCCCGGTCGGTGCGGGCCACCCGGTCGGGCCGGCTGGGTCTGGCGCTGAGCAGGGCCGGCCGGAACACCCCCTCCGGGTCGTACCGTCGCCACAGCCGCCGAACCCGGGCACCGGTCTCACCGGGATAGATCCGGGCGAACGCCGCCGGGTCCGGCCGGCTCTCGAAGTTGACGTACGCGCCGTCCGCCCGGCCGGCGGGGCGCCAGGCGGAGTCCAACGCCGCGCTGCCCTGCGGGGGGAACACCGAGGCGATGACCAGCGTGTTCTGGTGCCGGTGCGGGTAGGCGGTGGCGTCGGGAGCCACGTCGTTGACCGCCCCGCCCAGCGAGCGGAGCTGGATCACCGCCCGCCCCGGCCCGGTGACCGCCCGCATCACCGCTCGCGCACCGGTGTCGCCCAGGTCGGTGAACAGGCCGTTGGTGGTCGTGCCCCGCTGCTGCCCGAGGTTCGGGTGCAGGTGCGCGGTCGGCACCAGCGCCGGATACGGCAGCAGGTCGGTCCGGTGTTCGAGCACCTTCCCGATGGCCAGCAGCGGCTCCACCAGGGGCCGGGCCCGGCGCAGGCTCTCGGCGGCCACCACGGCGGTGACGGACATGAGGGCGGACCGTCCCTCCGCGAACAGGACGGCGGCCGCGGACAGCTCCCGGGGCGCCTGCGCCAGATAGCGCGTCCACTCCCGAACGGTGCGGCCGTCCGGGTGCGCCTCGATGACCAGTTGCGCCACCCCGACGCTGCGCTGCTCGGTGGCCTCGATCTCGAAGGCCACCACGATGCCCGCCCCCGCGCCGGCACCCCGGACCAGCCAGAACAGCTCCGGCTCGTGCTCCGCGTCCGCGCGCACCAGCGTCCCGTCGGCGAGCACCACCTCCACCGCGCGGACGCGGTCGATGGTGAGACCGGAGGAGCGGACCAGCCAGCCGACACCGCCGCCGGTGGCCAGGCCGCCGACGCCGACGTTGCCGTGGTCACCCGAGCTGATGGCCAGGCCGTACGGGGCCAGCGCCGTCGCGACGTTCGCCCAGCGGGCGCCGGCCTCGACCCGGACCAGCCCGGACCGTTCGTCGAGAACCCGCACCCGGTTGAGCATGGACAGGTCGATGACCAGGCCGCCGTTGTTGGAGGAGGCGCCGGAGAGACCATGTCCGCCGCTGCGGACGGCGATCGGCAGCCGCTGCTCCCGCGCGTACCGGATCGCGGCGATCACCTGCGTGGTGTTCTTCGGAAGCAGGACGCCGGCCGGCGACGCGGTGGTGGTGTACGTCGAGCGCAGCTGCGCGTACCGGCGATCTCCAGGGGTGACGATCTGCCCGGTGAGCGAGTCGGGCACCCGGGCCAGGGTTGCCCTCATCGCTGCCCCTCGCGCACCTGCTCGCCGACGACCGGCACGACGGGCGGGTCGAGGCTCAGGCCGGCGGCGGGCCGGTGTCCGTGATCGCTCATGGCCCAAGAGTGGGCGGTCGCACCGGCCTCGGCAAACTCCGGTCGGCTCCTGATCTTGTTCGCCGGTGCGCGGGAGCGCGCCGGTTCCGGAAAGCCCGAGCGATGGTGACCGGAATCTCCGCCCCGAATGCCCGCCCAGCGGAGAAGCCGACGAGCTGACCGTGCTGCCGACCGGGTCTGATCAGCTCACCGGGCTCGGCGCCCCGGGCGCCCCGGGGACGCGGGTCGGACTCGGCTTGACCGTCGGATGTGCCGGGACTGGCGCACCGGGCACGCCGGGTACCCCGGGCACGCGGGTCGGAGTCGGCTTGGCGGTCGGATGCGCCGGGCTGGGCACACCGGGCGGGCCGGGCGGGCTCGGTACGACCGTCGGATGCGCCGGGCTCGGCACGCCGGGCGGGCCGGAGGGGCTCGGTACGGCGACGGGCCCGGACGGGGTGGGCGCCGGCGGGCTGGGTACGACCGCGGGGCCCGACGGGCTCGGTGCGGCCGGCCGGGGCTGGTCCGAGCCGGTGGCGGCGAGGGCGATCGGGGTCGCGATCAGGACGGCCGCGAGGGTGCCCACCGCCCCCATCGTCACCGTGGCCCGGCGCCGGTTGCGCACCCGCCGTTCCGCTCGGCTCAACTGGTCATGCACGATCGGTGCCTCCTCGGCCAGGTCGGTGAGGGTGGAGCGGATGAGGTGCTCGAAGGGACCGGTCATCGCCGTACCTCCAGCATGTCGACCTCCGGCAGCAGCTCGCGCAGTCGGCTGACGGCCCGGTGGGTGCGGCTGCGCACCGTGCCCACCGAGCAGCCGAGCAGTTCGGCCACCCGGGCCTCGGGCAGGTCCTCGTAGTAGCGCAGGACCACCACCGTCCGCTGCGCCGGTGGCAGGTGGCGCAGCGCGGCACGCATCGCCAGCCGTACGTCCGACCCGCCGCTCGGATCGGCGCCCACCGGCTCGTCCGCCGGATTGAGCGGCGTCTCCCGCCACCGCCGCAGTCGCCGCCACCAGCTGATCTGCTCGCGGTACATCACCACGCGCAGATACCCCTCCGGATCGGCGTGCCGGATCGTCCCCCACTTGGGGATGACCCGTGCCAACGCCGACTGGAACAGATCCTCGGCAGCGTTGCGGTCCCCGGTCAGCAGGTACGCGACCCGCATCAACGCCGGAGTGCGGCTGGCGACGAAGTCGGTCAACCGAGCGCGTTCGTCCTCGTCCACCCACCACCTCATTTCCTTGTCACCCGTACAGACGCCCCAGCTCATCCTCGCTATCCACGATCCGCGCGTTTTTCCGCCCGAAAGTGTCGGTCGTGGTGGGTAACGTCCGGCCACCAACTCAAGAAGGGGTGCGGTGATGGTGAGCGTGGCGGGTCGGGCGGCGGCATCGACACGGGACGCGTTCCCGCCGCTGCCCCGCGCGGTGGTCCAGTCCTTCTACCGCCGGATGCGGGCCGTGGCGCCCGCCGCCGTCGGCGCGATCGAGCGTGACCGGGCGGCCGGCGCCGAGCGGGCCTTCGCCGACACCGCCTGCGGACGGCTGGCCGGCTCGCTGGACGACGCGGGCCTGCGCGCGCTCGGCATGTGGACACACCACTGGTGCATGCGCTTCTACGACGACGACACCCGGGTCGGCCGGCGGCTGGTCCGGGAGATCGCCGCCCGGCAGCGCCTGGGCTGGACGGCCGACGAGGTGCGCTGGATGCTGCGCGAGTCGGTCGCGGCCGGTCCGGCTGCCGCCGAACGGTTCACCCTGCCGCACGCCGCCGCCGCGCAACTGCCCCCGGGGGAACGGCCGTTCGGGGAGCTGCCCCCGGGTCACTGGCCGGAGACCGAGGCGGTCATCCCGGGCCAGCCGCCCGGCGTGGCTCCTGCTGCCGAGCCGGCCGGGGGCCCACCCACCGCCGAGTCGGCGGAGGGTCAGCCCACCGGCACCGAGCCGACCGGGAGGGTCGCCGGGGCGCTGGCCCTGGTGCCCCGGCAGCGACGCGCTGGCTGAGTAGGCGCCGGTTCCCGCCGCCGTGGGCTAAGTGATCGGTCGGCGCCCGGCTGCGGCAGGATGAATGCGTCCCGCACCGACGGAAGGACGCACATGCCCGCCAGCGAACCGACCATCCTCGCCACCAGCATGGGTTTCTTCCGGGGCGATCGCGGGCCCACCGACCTGCGCCCCGGTCCGATCTTCGAGCTGGCGGCCGAGCTGGCCGGGGCCGGCGACCAACCGCGACTCTGCTACCTCGGTCAGGCCGTCGGGGACCAGCCCACCTCGCTGACCGCAATCTACGGCGCGTTCGCCGACACCCGGTTCCGGCTGTCCCACCTCGCCCTGTTCCCGATGCCGAACGTCGAGGACGTCCGCGCCCACCTGCTCGCCCAGGACGTCATCTGGGTCGGTGGCGGCAGCGTGGCCAACCTGGTGGCGCTGTGGCGGGTGCACGGGCTCGACGAGATCCTGCACGAGTGCTGGCAGGCCGGAGTGGTGCTGGGCGGCGTCTCGGCAGGCTCGATCTGCTGGCACGTCGGCGGCGCCACCGACAGTTTCGGTCCCCGGCTGCGTGGCTTCACCGACGGTCTGGGTTGGCTGCCGTACGGCAACGGCGTGCACTACGACAGCGAGGGCCAGCGGCGACCGCTGATGCACGAGCTGGTCGGCGACGAGACGCTGCCCACCAGCCACTGCACCGACGACGGCGTCGGGCTGGTCTACCGCGGCACCCGGCTGGTCGAGGCGGTCGCCGACCGCGAGGGCGTCTCGGCGTACGAGGTCAGCCGTGGCGTGGACGGCAGCGTCCGGGAGGCGGTCATCGCCCCACGCCTGCTCGGCTGACTGCCGCCCGGGCACCCCGTCGGTCCGCTGGGACCGGCCAGCCCCGGCCGGAAACCGAGCCGCGTGGACCGGCCCGGACACCACCGGCGTAAGCTGGCTCGTCGTGAGTCTCACCATCGGCATCGTCGGCCTGCCCAACGTCGGCAAGAGCACGCTTTTCAACGCGTTGACCAAGAACGACGTGCTGGCGGCGAACTACCCGTTCGCCACCATCGAGCCCAACGTCGGCGTGGTCGGGCTGCCCGACGACCGGCTGGGCAAGCTGGCCGAGATCTTCTCCTCGCAGAAGGTGCTGCCGGCGCCGGTGTCGTTCGTCGACATCGCCGGCCTGGTCCGCGGGGCGTCGAAGGGGCAGGGCCGGGGCAACGCCTTCCTGGCCAACATCCGGGACGCCTCGGCGATCTGCCAGGTCGTCCGGGCCTTCTCGGACCCGAACGTGGTGCACGTCGACGGCAAGGTCTCCCCGGCCGACGACATCGAGACGATCAACACCGAGCTGATCCTCGCCGACCTGCAGACCCTGGACAAGGCGCTGCCCCGGTTGGAGAAGGAGGCGAAGCTCCGCAAGGACCGCGCCGCGGCGGTCGCTGCCGCGAAGGCGGCCATCGAGGTGCTCGACGGCGGCACCACCCTGTACTCCGGGGCCGCCGCCGCCAAGATCGAGCTGGAGCACCTGCGGGAGCTGCACCTGCTCACCACGAAGCCCTTCCTGTACGTCTTCAACGTCGACGAGGCCGAGCTGGCCAACGAGGCGTTCCTCGACGAGCTGCGCGCCCTTGTCGCACCGGCCGAGGCCGTCTTCATGGACGCCAAGATCGAATCCGAGCTGGTGGACCTGCCCGAGGAGGAGGCCCGCGAGCTGCTGGAGTCGATCGGGCAGAACGAGCCCGGCCTCAACCAGCTCGTCCGGGTCGGCTTCCGCACCCTCGGGCTCCAGACGTACCTGACCGCCGGGCCGAAGGAGGCGCGCGCCTGGACCGTCCCGGTCGGCGCCACCGCGCCGGAGGCCGCGGGCGTCATCCACTCCGACTTCCAGCGCGGCTTCATCAAGGCCGAGGTGGTCTCGTACCACGACCTGGTGGAGACCGGTTCGATGGCGGCGGCCAAGGCTGCGGGCAAGGTCCGCATCGAGGGCAAGGAGTACGTCATGCAGGACGGCGACGTGGTGGAGTTCCGCTTCAACGTCTGAATCCTGCCTGTTTTCGCAGGTCAGGAAGGGTGAGCCTTCGCTCTGGGGCGCATCGGGGGCCACAACCCCATGCCTCATCGACCGCCCGGCGGGTGCGCGCTTCAGAGTCCGGCATCAGGTGCCCGTAGGTCGACAGGACCAAGGCGGCCCTTGACGGCCGCACGCGCCGCCGCCTCGGCGCGCGTCCGTCGCTCCGCTGGCGCTCCGACTCCGGCCACGCAACACGCCCGGCGGCTGGCGCGGAGAGCGGGGAGGCCGGGGCCGCCGCAGACGGGGTAGCTCAGAGAGTGGTGGAGGTTCGTCGCCGGCAGCCGGCCGCGCCGCGCCCGAGCAGCGCGGCGCAGGAAAGCGCGCGCGCCGGGTCCGCGCGGCAAGCCCCAAGCATGGGGGCGGTGTCCGCGCGACGGCATGCCGGTCGTCCAGGAGCCGGCTCCACAGCCGCTCCGGGTCAGATCAACAGCTCACCTGGGAGGGGGAGGGGTGGCCGCCGGTGGCCACTTCGAACCCGGGAGCCGGGTCCGTGCCGGCCGAGGTTGGGTCAACTGCGCCACTGTGGCAGTGTCCGCCGGGGGCGCGGTCCGTGACACGAGAGCCGACTCAGGCTGTTCCGGCAGCGTCCGAACGTGTCAAGGTCCGCTTGACGTGGCGGGCCGGACGGAGCCGCTCGACGGCCGCAGAGCGTCCGCGCACCGGACCGCGACGGCAGCCACCACGAGCTGCCCGAGGATTTCGACCGTCACATAGACGACCCAGCCGACAAACACGACCGACAGGGCCGCGACCGCGGCGATCAGCACTACGGTGAGCACGCGGAACGCGAGTCCGGTTCCGAGCGCTCGACCCACCGCCGCCAACAGCGCCAGGAGCAGCACCGTCGGCACCAGGTAGAGGACGACCTCCACGCCGAGCGCGAGGAACGTCCCCTCCGGTTGGGTGGAGCTGAGGTACGCCTCCGGCCCAAGGATGATCAGCATCAGCACGAACTTGACCGGCACGAGCAGCGCGGCCACCAGGCAGGTGCCCCCCAACCACCAGCCGGCACCACGCCGTTGGACCTCGGTCACCTCAGTACTCCTAACCTGAGGCGGCGCGTGGACCCATCGAGAACATCGATCGCTGCGACGGCAGCCTCCTCGGAGGCAGCTGAGAAGTAGTCACGAAGAAGGCCACGGCGCGAATCATGCCAGCAGCCCGAAGCGTTTGCGACTTGAGCCGGTGAGGAAGCAAAGCCGTCTGCACGCTCGTGAGTGACCATCTGGGTGACGATCGACCCTGCCGCGTCGAGTGGCCGTTAGCCCATGCAACCTTTTCTGTTCCCAGCCGGTACTACCTGATGACTGGGAGGAAGGGCGGGACTTGATCACACCTGAGGGCTTCGACGAGTTCGTCGCCACCCGCTCGCCCCGGCTGTTGCGTACTGCGTTCCTGCTCACGCGCGATTGGGCGCTGGCCGAGGATCTCTTGCAGACGGCACTGGCGCGGGCGTGGGAGGCGTGGCGGCGGATCGAGGGTGACCCGGAGCCGTATGTGCGGCGGATCATCGTCAACGCGAACGCGTCGTGGTGGCGGCGCCGGTGGCGGGGTGAGGTTCCTACGGCGGACCTTCCTGAGGTGGCCGCTGAGGCAGACCGGTACTCGGGTCTCGACGACCGGGACCGCCTCTGGCGGGCATTGGGACGCCTGCCTCGCCGGCAGCGCGCCGTACTCGTTCTGAGGTACTTCGAGGATCTGTCGGATGCCGAGGTCGCCGAAGTCCTCCGGTGTTCCGTCGGCACCGTCAAGAGCCAGGCCAGCCGGGCGGTGGCCAAGCTCCGCCTCGACGAGACCCTGGCACCGGAAGGGATGCTGCGATGAATCTGACCGATCTGACGCAGGTGCTCGACGAGCGTTCCGGCGAACCGGCGGCGCAGGACAGGCACGACGAGCGGCTGCGAGGCGTACGGGCGAAGGTGGTCGCGCGACGGCGCCGCCGTATCGCAACCTGGACGACCTGCGCGGTGGTCGCCCTGGGCGGCGTCGTCGCGGCCGCTGTCCTGCCGGGGCTCCGCCCGGACGTCACCCCCGCTCCGGCGGACAGCACGTCGCCGGTCCGCATCATCGACGGATTCCCCGAGTACGCCAACGGCGCCCGGCTCGTGGCCGTGGAGTCTGCGGCGCTGCCGAAGCGCCGCGTCGAGTTGACGATCGTGCCGACCACCCTCGATCTCGTCGTGTCCACGCGATGCGACGATCCCCTGCTACAGGAGAAGCTGAGCATCAACGGCCACGACTTTCTCTCCCACGGTGACTGCGGGACGGTCCAGCTGGGGTCCGGTTGGGACAAGTACGACGTGGCGGTCGGCAAGCCCGCCACCTTCGTCCTGACGATCACCGGCACGCGGCCGTTGGACCAGTCGGGCGAGATTCATACGCAGGTCCCGGCCAGCGGCACATTCGGGCTCGCGATCGGCGAGCGGACCCCGGGGACCCGGTGACCGTCGAGATCGTGCCCGGGCGCATCACCGGGTCCTGGCAGGTCGTCTTCGCTGAGTAGCCACCCAAGTAGGCAAGGCCGCGTACCCAGCCGAACCACCCCGTACATCGGCGGAGCCGCTGAGCAGTGCCGGGGCGAGGCTGAGGTACCTCTGCCCGCTCTGACAGTGGGGCACACACGGGGCGCAGGACGCGGTGAAACGTCGTTAAGGAGCCATCAACGACACCCCAACGCTGAACCCCGAACCGTCCCGGCGGGCTACCGCTCGGACCAGACGCCCAGCTCGTTTCCGCTCGGGTCGGTGAAGTGGAACCGACGGCCCCCGGGGAACTCGTACGGCCCGTTCACCACCTGGCCGCCCGCGTCCTTCACCGCCTGCACCGACCGGTCCAGGTCGGCCGAGTAGAGCAGGACCAACGGGCCACCCGCCCGGACCTCCTGGTCTACGCGGAGACCGCCCACCTCGGGCGCGGAGTCACCGTGCGGGCTGCGAATGCCGGCGTAGCCCGGCCCGTAGTCGTTGAACTGCCAGCCGAACGCGTCGGCGTAGAAGCGCTTGGCCTGATCGAGGTCGGTGACCGTGAGCTCCACGTAGTCAATGGCGTGGTGCCGGTGGGGAGAAGACTCAGACATGCTCCGCATTGTCTGCGCCGGGTACGACAACGACCGCTGCCGGCTCGACGACCGTGGGCGTGGAACCGGAGTCGACCAGTCGCCGCTATCCGGCCCGGTAGACCGAGATGTGCGCCGTGCTGTCAGCGTCGAACGGTCGCCGGTGCCAGTCGGCGTACCGCTCGGTGAGCCGGAGCCCGGCCTGCTGCGCCATCGCGTCGATCTGGTGCGGCCAGGCGTACCGCATGGCGAAGGGTTTCAGGTGCACACCATCGCCGTCGAAGGTGATGGTCTGCCGGATGAACCGCTGCGCCGGCCGGTCGTACCTGTGCAGTCGGATCGTCGCGGAATCCTCGGTCACGGCGCGGACCTGCACCTGCTCGTCCCGGTCGAAGCTGCGCGGGTCGGGTACGAACGCTTCGACGACGAACGCGCCGCCGGGCGACAGCACCCGGGCGACGTTGCGGAAGCAGTCCGCCTGCCGCTCGGCGTCCACCAGGTTGAACAGAGTGTTGAAGATCAGGAACGCCAGCCGGAACGGGCCCGGCACGGGTACGTCCGCCATGTCGGCGACCACCACCGGGATCTGCTCGCCGCCGGGTTTGGCGCGCAGCTTCGCCAGCATCTCCTCGGATGCCTCGACGCCGTGCACGGTGAGGCCCCGCTCGGCCAGCGGCAGCGCGACCCGTCCGGTGCCGATCGCCAGTTCCAGTACCGGACCGCCGTCGGCCAGGTCGGCCAGGAAATCGACCGCCGGCGTCGGGTCGGGGTTCGGTCCGTCGTCATAGCCGGCGGCCCACAGCCGGCCGAAGAGGCCGGGATCATCGAAGACCGACATCAGCGGCCTCTGGGGTTGGTCTCAGTGGCGCGCAGCCGCGCCGTCGCCAGGGGAGCAGGTCGATTCACGAAGCATCGATTCCTCAGGTCGGGTGACGGTCGGTCGGGGGGACTTCGATGAGTGAGGCATGTCGGCTGCTCCCTTCGGGCGGCTGTCGATGAGGACACCAGAGGTGGCCGGGGCCCGGCAAGGCATTTACCCGGCCGGGCCGCGGCAGGCAGGGTCGCTCAGGAGATGTGGTGCAGGATCACGTTGTGCACGTGGTGGCTCTTCTGCGCGCCACGGAACTCCACCTCGTAGGTGTGCGTACCGACGTGGATCGCGATCGCGCCGGTGGAGAAGAACGTGCCGCCCCAGGACTTGTTGCTGACCACGCTCACGCTGGTGATCTTCGAGTACGGGATGCTGGTGATCGCATGCCGCTTCCCGACGAACGAACGGTCCTGGATGATCACGCGCCGGTCGGTCAGCCCGATGAACCCGGTGCCGGTGCCGACAGCGTCGTAGACGGCGATGATCTGCTCACCGTCGAGGAGTCCACTCTCGATCTGCTGGACCTGCTCCTTGCGGTCGTACGCGATGTTCGCCATGTGAATCAGGCTAGGCAACCGGTGCCAGCCGGCAGTTGTGGGCGATGACCAGGAACTCGCCGTCGCCCTGGCCGACCGGCTCGCGGCGCCAGCCGCCGTGGATGTGGTCCACCGTGAAGCCCGCCGTGGCCAGCGAGTCGCGTAGCTGGGCCTCGGTGCGGAAGCGCAGCGTCGCCGAGCTGAGTAGCTCCTCCCCGTCGGCGAAGTGGTAGTGGTGGGTGAAGCTGACCGCGCCGTCGCGCACCCCCGTCACCTCGGTCCACGCCTGGACCTCGTCGCCGTCGGCCAGCCTGATCCGCCGTTGGGAGTCCATCGGGTTCCAGCGCTCCCAGCGGCGGTCCGCCGGGTCGCGGGCGTCGAAGACCAGTCGGCCGCCGGGCGCGAGCGCCCGTCGCAGATCGGCGAGGGTACGCGCCCACTCCGCGTCGTCGACGAAGTACTGCGCCACGTGGCTGGTCAGCACTGCCACGTCGAACGCCCGGCTCGGCAGCAGGGCCGAGGTGCCCTCGATCCAGGTCACCCGCTCGCCGCCCGGCCGCGCGCGTGCGGCGTCCAGGGACGCGCCGGCGGGGTCGACGCCGGTGACGGTGTGCCCGGCGGCGGCGAGGGCGACGGTCAGGCGGCCGGTGCCGCAGCCCAGGTCGACGACCCGGGCGGCCGGGGTCTCGTCGACCACGGCCTGGAAGAAGTCGTCGTCCGGCCCCCACGCGCATTCCGCGTCGTAGACCTGGACCAGCCGGGGATGGCGGAACTCGGCGTGTCTCATCGGTCGGTGCTGCTGGCGTCGGTCGCGGCGCGGACGAACTCCCGTACCCGGGTGGTGGTGTTGCTGGCCAGCCACACCGGGCCCCGCTCGATCGGCGGCGCGTCGTGGATCGGCACGTACGCCACATCGGGGCGCGGGTAGTAGCGCCGGGTGTGCTCGCCGACCGGTAGCACGCCCCGACCCATCGCCACCAGTGACAGCATCTCGGAGAAGGTGTTGCCGGCGGGGCCCTTCGGCACCGGCCGTCCGGACGGAGTGCGTTCCGGCGTCCGGTCCCGCTTGAACTCGGCCGAGGTCACCGGCGGGTACTGCACCACCGGATGGTCGGCGAGCACCTCCAGCGACACGGACGGTCGCCGGGTGAGCGGATGGCCGGCGGGCACCGCCAGCATCCGGTCCTCGGACAGCAGCGCCGGGCCGTTGACCATCCCGTCGAACGGGTACGAGGCGATCAGCACGTCGGTCGAGCCGTCGAGCAGGCCGGAGCGGGTGGTGGACAACTGCGCCTCGTGCACCTCCACCCGGCAGTCGGGGTGCCGCTCGGAGAACAGGGCCACCGCCCGGAGCAGCACCGGCGCCGTCCACTCGCCGAGGAACGCGACCCGCAGTGTCCCGGTGACTCCCCGGCCGGCGTCGACGGCGCGGCGGACCGCGTCGTCCATCCCGGCCACCAGTGGGGTCAGGTCATCGGCGAGTTGCCGGCCGATCGGGGTGAGCTGGACGACCCGACTGGTCCGGGCGAACAGCGACGCCCCGATCTGGCGCTCCAGCTTCTTGATCACGTGGCTGACCCGACCGGTGCTGATCCGCAGCCGCTCGGCGGTCCGGCCGAAGTGCAGCTCCTGGGCGAGGGTCAGGAACGTCTCGACCTCGTACCGCTCCAGCACGCCACTCCTACCGTTGACCTGTGGTCAACGATCGTAGCGGCAACCGGTCTTGGTCCGGCGCCCCCGTCGGCGGATCGTGAAGTCCGCAAGCACACCGCTCGACCGAGAGGCTGCGAGATGACCATCGACGACTACCTGGCCGCGCTGGCCGACCCGCTCCGCGAGATCGGGGAGAAGCTGACGCCCGTCATCACCGCCGCCCTGCCCGGGGCGACCGGCGCCATGTGGCACGGCCACCCGGTGTGGAGTCTGGGCGACCGGCCCGGTCAACGCCCGGTCTGCCTGGTCAAGGCGTACGACTCCTACGTCACCTTCGGCCTGTGGCGTGGGCGGGAGATCGCCGACGGGTCCGGGCGGCTGGAGCCGGCCGCGCGAGCGATGGCGGTCGTGAAGTTGCGAGGCGTCGCCGACATCGACCCGGCCCTGTTCACCGACTGGCTGCGCGCTGCGGCCGCGCTGGAGGAGGCGTGAGCGCGGTGCGGGTGACCGGCTTCGACCATCTGGTGCTGACCGTCACGGACGTGGAGCGGGCCCTGGGCTTCTACTGCGGCCGGCTCGGGCTCACGCCGGTACGCGTCGACGAGTGGCGCGCCGGTGCCGTCCCGTTCCCGTCGGTGCGGATCGGTCCCGGGAGCATCATCGACCTCGTCCGGGGCGACCGGCGGGGCACGAACGTCGACCACTTCTGCCTGGTGGTGGAGCCGCTGGACTGGGCGCAGGTGGTCGACTCGGGCGTCTTCACGGTGCTGACCGGGCCGGTCGACCGGTTCGGTGCCCGTGGCTCGGCAACCTCGATCTACGTACGGGACCCGGACGGCAACTCGGTGGAGCTGCGCTGGTACCCGCAGGACGTCCGCGCCGACGGGTGAGCCTGGTCGTGTCAGCTCCTGAAAGTGAGATATCAGAGATTCGGGTTGGTTGCGGCCTGTTTCCGCTACCAACCCGAATCGATACCCCGGCGCTTTTCAGGAAACCTCAGAATTCTCACGACCACGCCACGAAAGGTCAGGACTCGGTGACCGCGCGGTAGGCGTCCTCGATGCGCGCCGCCAGCAGGACCTCACCCTCGGTCAGCGGCTCGCCGTTACCGTGTCCGACCCGGATCTGGGTACTGTCTGACCGGCGACTGATCTCGGGCCGCAGGTGCAGCGCGTCCGCGACGACCTTCACCCGTTCGGTGAGCGCCGCGTGTTGGGTTTCGTCGATCTCGAGCGTCCGTCGGATCTGCTCGCCTTCACGCGTCCAACCCGATAGCAAGGTCAACGCGTCGGAAAGGTAGTCGTGCTTGGCCCGGCTGTTGAACAGCACGCGCATAACCGCACCCCCCAAGCGCCGTTGCCGGCTTGTGGCCAAATCGTCGCCATCCCGTGCCTTGTCGGTGCCCTCTAGTCTGTCGTCGCTCGGAAGAGGTGTCCACGCCCACACTTCCGTGTTCTATTGGCCTAGCGGACGGCGACGGTACCCAAACCGCCGATTGATCTGGCACCCTGGACGCCCGTGCGGACCGAACGGGCTAATGGTGGCGGGCAGGCCGAACGACGGGACCTGAAGGTGATCGTGGGAGCGGCGATCATCCGGGGTGGGCGGGTGCTCGCCTGTGCCCGCTCCGCCCCGCCGGAGGTGGCGGGCATGTGGGAGTTTCCCGGCGGGAAGGTCGAGCCGGGGGAGGCCGAGACCGACGCGCTGGTCCGGGAGTGCTCCGAGGAGCTGGCCGTACGCGTGGAGATCGGTAAGCGGGTCGGCCGCAACGTCCGGATGGCTCACGGCCGCTCGGTGCTCAAGGTGTACGCCGCCCGCCTGCTGCACGACGATCAGCCGCAGGCGCTGGAGCACTCGGCGCTGCGCTGGCTCGCCGCCGATGAGTTGGACTCGGTCACCTGGCTTCCGGCCGACGCCCCCATCGTCGCCGCGCTCCGCCCACTGCTCACGGAATCCCAGCCGCCGACCGGTTGATCATGAGGTTGGCGGGCGTTTCCGAGCTCGCCGAGCCCGCCAACGTCATGATCAACGCCGGAAATGGGGGACGGGGGCCCCGGCGATGCCGGTGAGCCCCCGTCCTGGTGGTCGTGCTCAGTGCTTGTCCTGCTCCGGGTGGGCGAAGTTGAGGTGCTCCGGAGGCAGCGGGAAGGTCACGTCGTCGCCGAACGGCGACGGCGCGGCGGCCCGGTCGAAGGTGAGCTCGGTCAGCGGCAACCGGCCCCGGTCGTCGACCGCCGGGGCGGTCGGGTGGGGCACCTCCCGGTGCCAGTTGACCCCGCTCTGCGCCTGCGCCTCGGCCTGCCGGTCGTGCGAACCGCCCGCGTGCGAGTGCAACCCGCCACCCCGGGTACTCGGCGGCGTCGCCGAGCTCTGACGGGCGGTGGTCACGCTGGTCTGGGGCGTCTCGCCCCGACGGAAGATCTTGCTACCAAGCCACACAAGGGGATCGTACCTGCGGTCGACGACCCGCTCCTTCATGGGGATGATCCCGTTGTCAGTGATCTTGATGTGCTCGGGGCAGACCTCGGTGCAGCACTTGGTGATGTTGCAGAAGCCGAGGCCCTGTTCGGCCTGCGCGTACTCCCTGCGGTCGGTCCGGGTGTCCAACGGGTGCATGTCCAGCTCGGCCGCCCGGATGAAGTACCGCGGCCCGGAGAACGCCTGCTTGTTCTCCTCGTGGTCGCGGATCACGTGGCAGACGTTCTGGCACAGGAAGCATTCGATGCACTTGCGGAACTCCTGCGAGCGCTCGACGTCGACCTGCTGCATCCGGTAGTCGCCCGGAGCCACGTCGGCGGGCGGAGCGAACGCCGGCGTCTCCCGGGCCTTCTCGTAGTTGAACGAGACGTCGGTGACCAGGTCCCGGATCACCGGGAAGGTGCGCAGCGGGGTGACCGTGACGGTCTCCTCGTCACCGAAGGTCGACATCCGGGTCATGCAGCCCAGCCGCGGCTTGCCGTTGATCTCCATGGAGCAGGAGCCGCACTTGCCGGCCTTGCAGTTCCACCGGCACGCCAGGTCGGGCGCGTCGGTGGCCTGCAACCGGTGGATGATGTCGAGGACGACCTCGCCCTCGTTCACCTCGACCATGTAGTCCTGCAGGTCGCCGCCGGTCTCGTCGCCCCGCCAGATCCGGAACTGACGCTTCGCGCTCATCGGTTGTCCGCCTCTCCGGCGTCGGCGACGAGGGCGTCGAAATCAAGCAGCTCCTCGTCGGTGAGGTACTTGGACAGCTCCGCGCGGTCGAAGAGGCCGATCAGCTCCGGCCGCATCTTCGGCAGCGGCTTGCGGGTCAGCCGCACGGTGTCGCCGTCCAGCGCGCAGACCAGGTTCACCTGCCGCCACTTCGGCTCCATCGCCGGGTAGTCCTCCCGGGTGTGCCCGCCGCGCGACTCCTGCCGCTCCAGCGCCGCCTTCGCGGTGCACTCCGAGACCACCAGCATGTTGCGCAGGTCCAGTGCCAGGTGCCAGCCGGGGTTGTAGCGCCGGCCGCCGGCCGCGCTCACCTTGGCCACGCGCTCGCGCAGCTCGGCCAGCCTGCCCAGAGCATCGGCCAGCTCGCCCTCCCGACGGATGATCCCGACCAGATCTCCCATGACCGCCTGGAGATCCTGCTGGAGGGTGTACGGGTTCTCGCCGGTGTCCCGTTGCAGCGGGGCCAGCGCGGTCTCCACCGCGGCCTCGACCGCGTCCACGGCCACCTTCGGCCGGGCGGCCAGCCCGTCGGCGTAGCTGGCCGCGTGCCCACCCGCCCGCTTACCGAAGACCAGCAGGTCGGACAGGGAGTTGCCGCCCAGCCGGTTGGAGCCGTGCATACCGCCGGAGACCTCACCGGCGGCGAAGAGCCCGCGTACGTGGCCGAAGGCGGCACCCGAGTCCGGGTCCACCTCGACGCCGCCCATCACGTAGTGGCAGGTCGGGCCGACCTCCATCGGCTCGGCGGTGATGTCGACGTCGGCCAGCTCCTTGAACTGGTGGTACATCGAGGGCAGCCGTCGGCGGATCTCGTCGGCCGAGCGCCGGCTGGCGATGTCCAGGAAGACGCCGCCGGCGGGGGAGCCCCGACCGGCCTTGACCTCGCTGTTGATCGCGCGGGCCACCTCGTCGCGGGGCAGCAGCTCCGGCGGGCGCCGGTTGTTGTCCGGGTCGGTGTACCAGCGGTCCGCCTCCTCCTCGGTCTCCGCGTACTGCTTGCGGAAGACGTCGGGGACGTAGTCGAACATGAACCGCTTGCCTTCGGAGTTCCGCAGCACACCGCCGTCGCCGCGGACGGACTCGGTGACCAGGATGCCCTTCACCGACGGCGGCCAGACCATGCCGGTCGGGTGGAACTGGAGGAACTCCATGTTGATCAGCGTCGCCCCGGCGCGCAGCGCGAGCGCGTGTCCGTCCCCGGTGTACTCCCAGGAGTTGGAGGTGACCTTGTAGGAGCGCCCGACGCCGCCGGTGGCCAGCACGACCGCCGGCGCCTCGAAGAGGATGAACTCGCCCGACTCGCGGTAGTAGCCGAACGCGCCGGCGACCCGGTCACCGTCGAGCAGCAGCTCGGTGATGGTCGTCTCGGAGAACACCCGGATCCGGGCGTCGTACGAGCCGAACTCCCGCTGGTCCTCCTGCTGGAGCGAGACGATCTTCTGCTGGAGGGTGCGGATCAGCTCCAGGCCGGTCCGGTCACCCACGTGCGCGAGCCGCGGGTACTCGTGGCCGCCGAAGTTGCGCTGGGAGATCTTGCCGTCCTTGGTGCGGTCGAAGAGCGCACCGTACGTCTCCAACTCCCAGATCCGCTGCGGCGACTCCTTCGCGTGCAGCTCGGCCATCCGGAAGTTGTTCAGGAACTTGCCGCCGCGCATGGTGTCGCGGAAGTGCACCTGCCAGCTGTCCCGGCTGTTCACGTTGCCCATCGCGGCGGCGGCGCCGCCCTCGGCCATCACCGTGTGCGCCTTGCCGAAGAGCGACTTCGAGATGATCGCGGTCTTCTTGCCGGCGAGCCGGGCCTCGATCGCCGCGCGCAGGCCGGCGCCGCCGGCCCCGATCACGACGACGTCGTAGTGGTGTCGTTCGATTCGCGTGGTAGTGGTCATGTCAGGGGCCCTTTAGTTGATGAACCGCAGGTCGTTGAACCAGCCGGCCGCTATCGCCATGACGTAGAAGTCGGTCAGCGCCAGGGTGCCGAGGGTGATCCAGGCGAGCTGCATGTGCCGGACGTTCAACGCCGAGACGAAGCTCCAGGCCCGGTAGCGCACCGGGTGCTTGGAGAAGTGCTTGAGCCGCCCGCCGATGATGTGCCGGCAAGAGTGGCAGGAGATGGTGTACGCCCAGAGCATCACCACGTTGACCAGCAGCACGATGTTGCCCAGCCCGAAGCCGAAGCCCTTCGGGGAGTGGAAGGCGATGATCGCGTCCCAGGTGTTGATCAGCGAGATGATCGCGGCGGCGTAGAAGAAGTAGCGGTGCAGGTTCTGGCCGAGCAGCGGGAAGCGGGTCTCACCGCCGTACTCCTTGTGACCGTCCGGCACGGCACAGGCCGGCGGCGACAGCCAGAACGACCGGTAGTAGGCCTTGCGGTAGTAGTAGCAGGTGAGCCGGAACAGCAGCAGGAACGGCAGCGTCAGCGCCGCGTCCGGGATGATCCACCAGCCCGGCAGGAACCGGCCGAAGTGCGAGGCCCCCTCCACACACCGCTCGGTGACGCAGGGGGAGTAGAACGGGGTCAGGTAGTGGAACTCGTCGACCCAGTACCACTTGTGCATGAACACCCGGACCGTCGCGTACGCGACCCAGGCGCTGAGCCCGATCACGGTGATCAGCGGGGCGAACCACCACCGGTCGGTACGCAACGTCTTCGCCGCGATCGCGGCGCGCGCCCGCGCTCCCCGCGGCCTCGTTGCCGTTGATGTCATTCGAGTCGTCTCCTCGACGGGCCCGTACGGGCGGGCTGATCTTCTCCGGTCGGCACGCGGACCGGCGAACCCGCACCCGCTGCCACGTCATGCGCACACCAACAACCACGCCGGATCGACCGGCGCAGCTAAGTGACACACGTTACGCCGATCTCTGCGGGCCGTCCGCGCAAGGGAGTGTCCCGTGTGTCCGACCTGCGGAAAAGCCCTGGCACGCCGGTCAATGGCCCGGTGTTAAGAACGTCACTGTCCACCCCGCCCGGATCAGCCGGAGGCGCCCCCGGTGAAGTGCCAGGACGCCAGTCGCACCGGCGGCGCCGCCCACCACACACCGTCCACCCGGTCCGGTTGGCGTACCGGTTGGCCACCCAGCTCGAGCACCGCACCCGGCCCGAGCGCCCGCGGGTACGACTCGGTGAATCGCAGATCGCGGACCGCCCGCACAACCGTGCCGTCCTCGACCAGCCAGACGCCGTTGCGGGTCAGCCCGGTGACGACGAGGCTCTTCGGGTCGAGCACGCGGGTGTACCAGAGGTCGGTGACCAGCAGCCCTCGGCGTACCCCGGCGACCAGCGCCGCGGTGTCCGCGTCGACGACGGCGCCGGCCGCCGCGCCGGTGGTGCTCCGGCCCACGGCGCTGGCCGGGCCGGCCGCCGCGCCGGACAGGCGCAGGTTGCGGGCCATCGGCCCCCAGGTGGCACCGCCCGCGACCGCGTGCCCGGTGGACTCCGCGCCCGCCTCGGCGGCGGTCCGCCGATCATGCGCCACCGCCCGGGTGGTGCCCGCCTCGACCAGGGTCAACGCCCGCCGGCCGGTGCCCTCGGAGTCGAACGGCAGCCCGGACGCGCCCAGCGGATCGTCCACCAGGGTCACCGCACGGTCGAACTGGGCCGCCCCCGGCTCGGCGAAGGACTGCCGTTCGGCGTACCGCTTGCCGTTGAAGCCGTACCAGGAGAGGTTCTGCAACAGGTCCGCCACGGCGGCCGGCTCGAACACCACCTCGTAGCGCCCCGGCGGCAGCTCGACCGGATCGGCCGCCGCCTGGGCCTTCGCCGCAGCGTGCGCGCCCAGCTCGGCGCCGTCGATGTCGGACAGCCGGTCGGCGCAGCGCCGGGCCACCCCGTCCGCGCCGCCCTGGCGGGCGATGCCGTCCATCGCCGCCTCCACCGAGCGGCCGTGCGCGGTGTGCCCGGCCGAGTTGGCGAACGCCGACGAGCGGTGCGCGGTACGGCAGTAACCCGCGGTGCTGAGGCCCCCGGCGGCGGCCACGAACGCGCGGACCCGGTCCGCCCGCTGATCCGGCTCGGCGTGCGCGGTGGACTCGTCGACGGGCGGGGCGAGCGGCGCGGGTGTGGGCGGGGCCAGCCCCGGCCAGCCCGGGTCGGGCGGGCAGAGCCGTGCCGCCGCCAGGGTGCGCTCGACCAGCGCGCGCAACCCGTCGGCGGTGACGACGCTGCCGCTGCCAGCGGCGGTCCGCCCGTCGACGTGCAGCCGCAGCCGGATTCCGACTGTCGACTCCGCGACGTTCTGGTGGATGGCCGAGTTGGCGA
This sequence comes from Micromonospora sp. NPDC049301, assembly GCF_040678715.1. Classification (NCBI taxonomy): domain Bacteria; kingdom Bacillati; phylum Actinomycetota; class Actinomycetes; order Micromonosporales; family Micromonosporaceae; genus Micromonospora; species Micromonospora sp. NPDC049301. The sequence continues at coordinate 372,361 of NZ_JBFAQO010000006.1, forward strand.
ACCGGGTCAGCGCCAGGTCGGCGTGGGTCACCATGGCCTCGGCCTGCACGGCCGGGCCGCCGAGGCGACGGACCAGCTCGATGACCTGGCCGGCCAGCTCCAGCTCGCTGCTCACGCCGACACCCCTTTCGTTCGCGACTGCGGCGCTCGCAGACCCGGCTCACTCCTCGCGCTCACGCTGACACCCCCACCCGGACGTTGCGGAAGCGCGCCGGCGCGGCCGGATGGCCGGTGTGCCCGGTCTGGCCGGGCTGGCCCTTGCCGCAGTTGGGGGTGCCCCACGGCACCGTCTCGCCGGAGAGCATGTCCATCGAGCGCCAGAAGAGCGGGCCGATCCCGGTGTAGGTGGGATTGCGCAGCATCCGCCCCCGCCGGCCCTTCTTGATCTCCCAGCCGATCTCGCAGCCGAACTGGAAGTTGAGGCGCTTGTCGTCGATCGACCAGGAGCGGTTGAGGTCCATCAGCACCCCGTCGTCGGTGGCCGCGATGATCTCGTCCAGGGTGTGCGGGCCGGGTTCCAGGCCCACGTTGGTCATCCGCACCATCGGCAGCCGGGCCCAACCGTCGGCGCGGACGCTGCCGCCGTAGTCGAGGCTGGCCATGGCCGCCGAGTCTCGGCCGGCGAGCACGCCCACCCACCGCCCGTCGCGGACCGCGTCCCGCTTGACCGCCGGCGAGCCCTCGTCGTCGAAGCCGAAGCTGCCCAGCGCGCCCGGGATGGTCGGGTCGATCGTGATGTTCATCAGCTCGGAGCCGTAGCGCAGCGAGCCGAGCTGGGCCAGGTCCAGCCAGGACGTCCCGGCGAACGCGGCCTCCCAGCCGAGGATCCGGTCCAGTTCGATGGCGTGCCCGACCGACTCGTGGATCTGCAGAGCCAACTGCTCGCCGCCGAGGATCAGATCCGTCTCGCCGGCGGGGCAGGCCGGCGCGGTGAGCAGAGCCCGGGACTCCTCGGCGATCTGCGCGGCGTGGGCGGCCAGGTCGAGCGACTCGACCAGCTCCCAGCCGGTGGTGCCGTACTGCCCGCGGTAGCTGGGCCAGGAGCGCCGCTGCGTCTCGCCGTCACCGATCGAGGTCGCCGAGATGCCGCCCCCGCACTCGCGGATCCGCTGGTCGATCCGGTGGCCCTCGCTGGAGACGAACCACTTGGCGGTGTCCCAGATCTGGTACAGCCCCTCGGCCAGGTCGGCGCCGTGCTCGGCCATCGTGCGCGTCGCGCCGACCAGCAGGTCGCCCTTGTCCGACAGGGACACCGCGAGCGGATCGATCTGACAGTCGGACGCCCAGCTCGCGGTGACCGCCTCGACCGGCACCAGGTCGACCGGCGGGCCGGGCACCCGGGCGCTCGCCGTCGCGATCCGGGCCGCGCGCCGGCCGGCGTCGCGGGCGGCGGCGTCAGAGAGATCGGGTACGGCGTGGAAGCCCCAGCTCGCCCCGACCAGCGCCCGGACGCCCAGCCCGATGCTCTCGTCCTGGGTCAGCTCCTCCACGTCGCCGTTGCGCGCGGTCATCGACTCGTAGCGGCGGTGCATCACCCGGGCGTCGGCGTACCGGGCACCCGCGTCGAGGGCCGCCTGCACGGCGGCGGTTGCCGCGTCGAACTCGGTCATGGACCGACCCTAGGCCAGCCGACCGACACCCGTCAGGGGAGGAGATCTTCCGGCCGGATCGTGGCCCGCACGGGCTCCGTCAGCTCCAACACCTCGCCCCGCTTCGCGGCCGCTGCTTCGGCGTAGTGGCCGCCTTGGCGCCGGTAGAGGCGCAGCGTTCCCGTCTCCTGTTCCACCAACAGGTACCACCCGATCCCGGCGGCGGCGTAGTAGTGCATCTTGAGCACCTTGTCGGTGGAGGCGTTGCTTGGCGAAATGATCTCGCAGACCAGCTGGACATCGGTCGCCTCGATGGTGGGCTCGTCGAGGTCGATCGGATCCGTGACGACGAGATCGGGGATCGGTATCCGACCGGGCCGGAGCCGGACGTTCACCGCCTCCAGCAGTTCGAGACCGGCAGCCTCCGCTGCTGTTTCGAGGATGTTGCCGAGCCTGCGGGACATGCGTTGGTGTCGGGGGGTGGGGGCTGGGGTCACGTGGAGGCTCCCGTCGAAGAGTTCGACGCGTTGCTGCGTCTCGCCGAGGGCGAGGTACTCCTCTTCGGTCCACGGGCCTTCGTGGTTGAACACCGCCGCGGTCATCGTCACCTCCACCTCGTGCCACGGGCATCCTCTTCCGGTCACCCTTCCCATGGTCGCACCCGACGTGCGATCAGGAGATGAATGGGCGTGGATGGCGAGGTGAGGGGTGGTCAGGCCGATGCCGACTCGTTACGCTCGGGCCCGCTGACAGCCGCCGAGCTTGTAGCTTATTTTCACCCTCGGGACTTTCCTGTAAGTTCTCTTCGTCACTGAGGGAGGCGGCCGTGGACAGTTCCGATCCGGCGCCGTCCGGGGAACCGGACGACCGTCCCGTCGTGCCGGCGCAGCGCTCCGACCAGGGCGCCTACCTGCGGGTGACCGACCTGCGGGTCCGCTTCGACACCGAGGACGGCGTGGTGCGCGCGGTCGACGGGGTGTCCTTCTCCGTCGAGCGGGGCCGCACCCTCGGCATCGTCGGCGAGTCCGGCTCCGGCAAGAGCGTCACCTCGCTGGCCGTCCTCGGCCTGCACGACGCCAAGCGGGCGACCATCACCGGCGAGATCTCCGTCGGCGGCCGGCAGTTGGTGGGCCTGCCCGACGAGGAGGTGCGTCGGCTGCGCGGCCGAGACATGGCGATGATCTTCCAGGACCCACTCTCCGCGCTGCACCCGTACTACACGGTGGGCCGGCAGATCGCCGAGGCGTACCGGGTGCACCACCCGAAGGCCAGCCGGCGAGAGGCCCGCCAGCGGGCGGTGGACATGCTGGACCGGGTCGGCATCCCGCAGCCGGCGCGCCGTTTCGACCAGTACCCGCACGAGTTCTCCGGCGGCATGCGCCAGCGGGTGATGATCGCCATGGCACTGGTCAACGACCCGGCCCTGCTGATCGCCGACGAGCCGACCACCGCGCTGGACGTCACCGTGCAGGCGCAGATCCTGGACCTGCTGGCCGACCTCCAGGCCGAGTTCCACTCCGCGATCATCCTGATCACGCACGACCTCGGCGTGGTCGGTCAGGTCGCCGACGAGGTGCTCGTGATGTACGGCGGCCGGGCCGTGGAGCACGGCAGCGTCGAGCAGGTGCTCCGCTCGCCGCAGCATCCGTACACCTGGGGGTTGCTCTCCAGCGTGCCGTCGCTGCACGGCGACGCGGACGCGGACCTGCTGCCGATCCGGGGCAACCCGCCCAGCCTGATCAACCTGCCGCCAGGCTGCGCCTTCCACCCGCGCTGCCGGTACGCGGACCGCCCGGGCGACCGCTCCCGCACCGAGGTGCCCGAGCTGCGCCCGGCGGGCTCTGCCGGCGCGGACGGCCACCTGGTCGCCTGCCACCTGAGCGCCGCGGAGCGCAGCACGCTCTACGCCGAGGACATCGCATCCGTGGGGGTGGCCCGATGACCGATCAGCCGCTGCTGCGGGTACGCGGCCTGACCAAGCATTTCCCGGTACGCCAGGGGCTGCGCTCCACCGGCCTGGTGCGGGCGGTGGACGGGCTCGACTTCGACGTGCGCCCGGGCGAGACGCTCGGCCTGGTGGGGGAGTCCGGCTGCGGCAAGACCACCACCGGTCGGATGCTCGTGCGGCTGCTGGAGCCGACGGCCGGCACCATCGAGTTCGGCGGGCGGGACATCACGCACGCCGGCCGGCGTGAGCTGCGCCCGCTGCGCCAGGACCTCCAGATCATCTTCCAGGACCCGTACGCCTCCCTGAACCCCCGGCACACCGTCGGCCGGATCGTGGCGATGCCCCTGCAGGTCAACGGGATCAAGCCGCCGGGCGGGATCAAGGCCCGGGTGCAGGAGCTGCTGGAGCTGGTCGGGCTGAACCCGGAGCACTACAACCGGTACCCGCACGAGTTCTCCGGTGGTCAGCGCCAGCGCATCGGCATCGCCCGGGCGCTGGCCCTGCGGCCCAAGCTGATCGTCGCCGACGAGCCGGTCTCCGCACTGGACGTCTCGATCCAGGCGCAGGTGGTCAACCTGCTGCGGGACCTGCAACGGGAGCTCGGTCTGGCGTTCGTGTTCATCGCCCACGACCTGGCGGTGGTCCGGCACTTCTGCCAGCGGGTCGCGGTGATGTACCTGGGGCGGATCGTGGAGATCGGTGACCGGGCGGACATCTACGAGCGCCCGCAGCACCCGTACACCCGGGCGCTGCTCTCGGCGATCCCGGACGTCACCCGGCTCGGCCCCGGCGGCCGGATCCGGTTGAGCGGCGACGTGCCCACCCCGCTCGACCCGCCGTCGGGCTGCCGGTTCCGCACCCGCTGCTGGAAGGCGCAGGACATCTGTGCCACCGAGGAGCCGGCGCTGGTCCCGCGCGACGGCGGCGACCAGGCCACCGCGTGTCACTTCCCGGAGGCGGGGGGCGTGAGCCCGGAGGTCGACGGGGACACGTCGGGCCGACGGGCCGGGTCGACCGACGAGATCGTCGAGGAGGTGTCGCCGTGAGCCTGTCCCCGGTGGAGGGTGTGGCGCTGGCCGAGATCGAGTCCGGCACCGGCGCGGGCGGCCCGGAGGTCGGCGCCGTCGTCGGACGCTCGCCCGGGCAGCTCGCCTGGCTGCGGCTGCGCCGCGACCGGACGGCCATGGTCAGCGGTACGCTGCTGATCTTCTTCGTTCTGCTGGCGCTCGCGGCCCCGCTGATCGAGATGGTCTACGGGGTCGGCCCCCGCGACCAGTTCCAGAACCTGCTGGACGGCTTCGGCATGCCGCTGGGCTACGCCGGCGGTGTCACCGGGGACCACTGGTTCGGTCTGGAGCCGGGGCTGGGCCGGGACATCTTCATCCGGTTGATCTACGGGCTGCGGACCTCGCTCTTCATCGCGTTCGCCGCGGCGCTGATCACCGCGACGATCGGCATCGTGCTCGGTGCCCTCGCCGGCTACCTGGGCGGCTGGCTCGACGCGGTCATCAACTGGATCACCGACCTCACCCTGGCCATGCCGTTCCTGATCATCGCGCTGGCGCTCACCCCCGCCCTGACGCTGCGCTTCTACGGCGAGCGGGGGCAGGTGTCGACGGCCTTCGGAGTGGGCGTGCTGATCGCCGTCTTCGCCATCTTCGGCTGGACCAGCACGGCCCGACTGGTGCGTGGGCAGGTGATCGCGCTGCGCGAGCGGGAGTTCGTGGAGGCGGCCAGGGCCAGCGGCGCCGGGCTCGGGCACATGCTCTTCCGGCAGTTGCTGCCGAACATCTGGGCGCCGATCCTGGTCTCGTTCTCGCTGGCGGTGCCGCAGTTCATCACCAGCGAGGCCGCGCTCTCGTTCATCGGCGTCGGGCTCAGCGACGAGACGCCGAGCTTCGGCCGAATGATCTACGACAGTCTGGACTTCCTCCAGACCGACCCGGCGTACGTGTTCTTCCCGGGCATCACGATCTTCGCGCTGGTGTTCGCCTTCAACCTCTTCGGCGACGCGTTGCGTGACGCGCTCGACCCGAAGTCGTCCCGGTAGGGGTTTCCCATGGCGCGATTCCTGATCAAGCGGCTCTTCTCGGCCACGCTGACCCTGTTCGCGGTGAGCGTGCTGACCTTCCTGATGTTCTTCGCCCTGCCGCGCGATCCGGTGACCGGCATGTGCCCGAAGAACTGCAACCCGGAGCGGCTGGAGCGGGTCCGGACCGAACTGGGCCTCAACGACCCGCTGATCAGCCAGTACGCCGGCTACATGAAGGGCATTGTGACCGGGCGGGACCTGGGCAGCGCCCAGGGCGGCCGGTGTGACGCTCCCTGCCTGGGCTGGTCGTACGTCACCAACGAGGCGGTCTCGGACACCATCGCCCGGGTGCTGCCGGTGACGCTGAGCATCGTCATCCCGGCGGCCATCCTCTGGCTGCTGCTCGGGGTGGGTCTGGGCATGGTCTCCGCGCTGCGCCGGGGCACCTGGCTGGACCGGCTGGCGATCGGCTTCTCCCTGACCGGCGCCTCGTTGCAGCTCTACTTCGTGGGCGCGGTGCTGCTGCTGGTGTTCGTCTACAACCTGCGGTTGCTGCCGGTGCCGAGCTACACCTCCCTCTTCGACAATCCGGCGAAGTGGGCCAGTGGGCTGGTGCTCGCCTGGGTCGCGCTGGCCTTCCTCTTCTCGGCCATCTACGCCCGGCTGTCCCGGGCGCAGATGCTGGAGACGCTGTCGGAGGACTTCGTCCGTACCGCGCGGGCCAAGGGCCTGGCAAAACCCGCGGTGTACGGGCGACACGCGCTGCGGGCGGCGATCACCCCGGTGGTCACGATCGCCGGCCTGGACGTCGGGGGCGCGCTCGGTGGCACCGTCATCACCGAGACCACCTTCGGCATCCAGGGACTGGGTCGTACCGCGGTGGACGCGGTGCGCTCGGGTGACCTGCCCACCATCATGGCCACCGTGCTGATCGCGGCCGTCTTCGTGGTGCTGGCGAACGTGCTGGTGGATCTGCTCTACGCGGCCATCGACCCCCGGGTCCGGCTGCGCTGAACCGGGCCGCCGACCAGGGTGTCGACCACCCCGGTTGACGGTGAAATTTATCGACAACTGTTACACAACTCGTAGGTTTTCTTCTTTACGATCCTCGGGACGTCGGCGGTTCTCGCCCCGACGGACCGCACGGCACATGGGTGAAGGAGGTACTTCATGCGACCACGCATGGCGGCCGCCGCAGGCGGCGCGATCGCTCTGGTTGTGGCATTGGGTGCGTGCTCGGAGAACACGGGCGAGGGCACCACGGTGGACACCGAGCGGAAGCAGACCGGGGTCATCGCGACCGACCCCAAGGACTCCCAGGGCCCGGCCGCCGAGGTGAGCGGGGCACAGAAGGGTGGGATCTTCACCATCATCCGGGAGTCGCCGATCTCCCACCTGGACCCGCAGCGGACGTACTCGTTCGCGGGCCTGATGACGAACCCGCTCTTCGCTCGGTACCTGACCACCTGGAAGGACGACGGCAAGGGCGGCCTGGTCCTCGTCGGTGACCTGGCCGAGACGCCCGGCACCAACGTCAACTCCGACTGCAAGGTCTGGGAATTCAAGATCAAGGACGGGGTGAAGTTCGAGGACGGTCGCCCGATCACCTCCAAGGAGATCGCGTACGGCATCGCCCGCTCCTTCGACCCGGATCTCTCCGGCGGCCCGACCTACATCCAGGAGTGGCTGGCCGACACCCCGCAGTTCGACACCACGTGGGACTTCAAGAAGAACAAGACGTCGCTGCCGCCCGGCCTGACCACGCCGGATGAGAAGACGCTGCGCTTCGAGTTCGCCAAGGCCCGCTGCGACCTGCCGTTCGCGGTCTCCCTGCCGACCACCGCCCCGCTGCCGCCGGACAAGGACACCGGCGTCAACCTGGACAAGCAGCCGTTCTCGTCCGGCCCGTACAAGGTCGCCAAGAACCAGGTCGGCGTGCAGATCACCCTGGACCGCAACCCCAACTGGGACCCGAACACGGATCCGGTCCGGCACCAGTACCCCGACCAGTTCGTCTGGAGCTTCGGCCCGACCGCGGACGCCGCCAACAACCGGGTGATCGCCGACAACGGCGCCGACCAGAGCGCGCTCGCCTTCAACCCGGTGCCGCCTTCGCTGGTCGCCAAGGTGGCCGGGGACGCCTCGCTGAAGTCGCGGAGCATCCTCTCGCCGACGCCGAGCGCCAACCAGCTGGTGATCAACAACCAGCGGGTCAAGGACCTGAAGGTCCGCCAGGCGCTCAACTACGCCATCGACCGGGAGGGCCTGATCAAGGCGCTCGGCGGGCAGACCGTCGCCGCGCCGCTGACCACGCTCATGCCGCCGGCCACCATCGGCTACAAGGCGTACGAGGCGTACCCGGCGGGCACCAACGGCGACGTCGCCAAGGTCAAGGAGCTGCTCGGCGGTCAGACGCCGGAGCTGGTCCTCGGTGTCGCCGACAACACGACCGAGCAGCAGATCGGTGCCCAGCTCAAGGCCAACCTGGAGCGGGCCGGCTTCAAGATCACGTTGCGGAACATCTCGGACGACGCGAAGCTCGACGAGATCAAGAAGAAGGACAACCCCTGGGACCTGTACATCGGTAACTGGGCGGCGGACTGGCCGAGCGGGGCCTCGATCCTGCCGGTGCTCTACGACGGCCGCTCCATCAAGGCCGAGGGCAACAGCAACCAGTCCTACTTCAACGACCCGACGATCAACGCCGAGATGGACCGGATCTCGAGCCTGCCCGCAGCCGAGCAGGGCCCGGAGTGGGCCAAGCTCGACGAGCGGATCATGAAGGAGCACGCGCCGGTGGTGCCGCTCTTCGTCGACGTGGCCTACAACGTGCACGGGTCCAAGGCCGGTGGCGTCTTCATCTCCAGCGTCTTCGGCTACCCGTCGTTCGTGAACGCACACGTCAAGCCGTAAGTCACATCGCAGGCAGGCAGGGTCCCCTCCCGACAGCGTTGTCGGGAGGGGACCCTTGCCGTTCACACCGGACAGGTGATGGTGCGATCCGGGACTGCTTGCGAGGACGCCGCAGGCATGCTGCCGAGGCGTTGCGGCAACGGCTGGCCGCCGTAAGAATCGATCGCTACGGTGCATCGGTGGCCCGTGTACAGCTCAGCGCCGAGATGGTGGTCGATGGTCGTGTTCCGCAGGCGTTGGCGCTGTCGCCGGACGGCAAGTGGGTCGCCTACCTGGTCGCCCCGGTCGCGCGGTCTGGTGTTCACCCGGTCAGCGAACTCTGGGTCGTCGCCGTCGACGGGACCGGGTCTCCCCGACGATTGACCTCGGGTGAGGCGTACGAGTCGGCGCCGCGGTGGGCTGCGGATTCGCTGTTGATCTACTTCCTCTCCGACCGGCCCGAGCGTGGCACGGCGCAACTGCACCGGGTGGGTCTGGTCGACGGTGTCGTGGAGGCGGTCACGTCCTGGGCCGGTGGGGTGTCCGGGCACCTCCCACTAGCCGATCCGGCCCTTGCCGTGGTGATCGCAGCCGATGAACCGTCCGCTGAGGACGAACGTCGGTACAGGGAGCGTGACGACGCTCGGGTGTGGGGTGAACACGTACGCCCGGACCGGCTGCGGCTGCTCGACGTACGGAGCTGGGAGGTCAGGACGCCGGCTGCGTTCGGCGATCGCCATGTCGTCGAGGTAGCCCAGCGGCCCGACGATGGGATGCTGGCGGTACTGACCTGGTCGACCCCCGACGTGGACCCGGGTCTGATGGAGCCCGGCCTCCACCTGCTCGACCCGGACAGCGGCGTGACGCGGGACCTCGGCCCGGCAGCGGCGGACGCGTCGTCGCTCGTCTGGTGGTCCGCCGACGACGGCTGGCACCTGGCATACGTCGCGAAGACCCCGCCAGCTCTGGTGGGCGGACAGGCTGTTCTCGATGTCGCCGTGCCGGTGAGCGGGCCAGTGGGCGAGCACCGCAATCTGACCGCCGGCACGACCGTCTGCCCGAGCAACCTGGTTCAGGTCGACACCGGTCCGCCTCTGGCACTGGTTGTCGGCGGGCTCGATACCGGGATCCACCGGCTCGATCCGGTCCGGCGCAACCTCGTCGAGCTGTCCCGAGTCGACGGCCTCGCGGCGTCTTTGACCACTAACCGGCACGGTGACGCCGTCGCGGCGGTGATCAGCACGTCCTACGAGCCCGGAAACGTCCACGCCGGCCCTACCTGCGGGCCCCTGACGAGGCTGACTGACCTCAGGCCCGAACTCCGCACCATCCGGTGGGGTGTCCAGGAACGCTTGTCATACGAGGCACCCGACGGGCTGGCCCTCGACGGCCTGCTGATCCTGCCCGCCAGCCGGTCTCACAAGGACGGGCCCTTTCCAATGGTGACACTGGTCCACGGAGGCCCCTACGACCGGCACGCCGACCGGCTCATGCTCCGCTGGGATCCGTCCGGCCAGTGGCTGGCAACCGCGGGCTACGCCGTGTTTCTGCCGAACCCGCGCGGCGGCCAAGGGCATGGCCACGACTTCGCGGTGCGCGTCGCCGGTGCGGTCGGCCTCGATGAGTGGACCGACATCCGCGCCGGCATCGACCTGCTCATCGCCGACGGCGTAGCCGACCCGGACCGGCTGGGCATCGGCGGCTGGAGCCACGGCGGGTTCATGGCCGCCTGGGCGGTCGGGCAGACCGACCTGTTCAAGGCCGCCGTGATGGGGGCCGGCATCAGCGACTGGGGAATGCTCGCCGCAACCGGAGAGGCGGGGCCGTTCGAGGCCGCCCTGGGCGGTAGCAGCGGCTGGGAAGGAACGGGTCCACACCGCCACGACAAGCTCAGCCCGATCTCGTACGCCTCCAAGGTCCGCACGCCGGTGCTGATCCTGCACGGCGAGAACGACACGAACGTTCCGGTATCCCAGGCGGAGTTCTTCCACCGCGCGCTACGCAGGTTCGGGGTCGAGCACGAGTACGTCGTCTATCCCCGAGAGAACCACTCGATCCGCGAACGCAACCACCAACTCGACGTGCTCCGCCGCACCCGCGCATGGTTCGACCGGTGGCTCGGATGACCCAACGTCCGACCGCCACGTAGCAGGTTGGTCACCGGAGAAGCCCTTGATGACGCGACGCATCCGCGCGGCGGCCCACGGGCGACGTCCTATTCGGGTGACGTGTTGTACCGGTCGAGCGTCGCCTTGGACGTGGAAGCATCTCGGAAGTCAGTGGCTATGTGGTGCCGGGATACCACTCGATCCCGGATCGAGCGCGATCTTGGGGGAGCGCGCAAGCCACGTAACGGCGATGGCATTGTCTCTGCTGGGCGTGGTTGGCGCACGGTCGAGCAGGAGAGACGGCGGTACGCAGAGAATTGGCTGTGGTCCTGCTCCCCGGTGTCGATACCATGCGCCTGTGGACATTGACCGAGTTCGACGTCGTCCGCTGCACCGTCTCGCCGAGCTGCAGTGGGCCGGCTGGCTGAGCCTGCACGTGCTGCTGTACCTCGGTCTGTGGCTGGCGGGATTTGTCGTCTATGTCCTCATGGATCTGCCCCCGGGCCGGGCACTCGCCGAACACCTGCTGTTGATAATCATCGGGATCATGTTCCTCGCCCCGCTGTGGGCGCTCCTGAGCGTCGCCGCCACCTTCTGCCTGGGAGTGCTGCGTCTGTTGTCGGACGTCCGCTGGTACTGGTTCAGGTTGGCCGCGATCCTGCTCTTCGCCGCGCCGTTTCCCCTCTTTGTGCTCAGCGCCTACGGTCCGCAGAAAGCTCTGCCCGTGGCAGCCGCCCAGGTGCTGATGGCACTGCTCATCGTGCAGCCCAGGACGGATCCAGGAGGCTGGGCGAACCAGGTTCCCGCCCTGGAGGACCGTCGGTGGTAGCCGAACGGACCGGCGCGGAACGTCGAGCCGTTCCACGTGCTGCCCGACGGCGTGGTCGGTCAGGAGGCTCGACGTGCCGAGCCCAGGTGTCGAATGCTGCTCACCGCAGGTGGGTGCGGAGGAAGTCGAGTTCCAGCGGGAGCAGTCGCTCGGCCGTGCCGTTCGCGGCCATGTGCGTGGCCCCGGTCAGCGGCAGCACGGCGTGCGGCCGGCCGCTGTTCAGCAGGGCCGCGGAGAGCCGGAGCGTGTGCGCGGCCACCACGTTGTCGTCGGCCAGGCCGTGCACCAGCAGCAACGGCCGCGCCTGATCCGGGCCGGTGACCGGCTCGGCGGCCAGCTCGACCAGCGAGTGGTGCGCGTAGATGTCCGCGCCGTCCTCGGGCAGCCCCAGGTAGCGCTCGGTGTACGCGGTGTCGTACAGCGCCCAGTCGGTCACCGGGGCGCCCGCGATGCCGCACTTGAACAGCTCCGGGTGGCGCAGCACCGCCAACCCGGCCAGCCACCCCCCGAACGACCAGCCGCGCACCGCCACCCGTTCCAGGTCCAGGTCGGGGTGCTTGCCCGCGAGCGCGGTCAGCGCGTCCACCTGGTCGGTCAGGATCACGTCGGCCACCCGCCGGTGGATCGCCTTCTCGAACGACGGCGCCACTCCCGGCGTACCCCGGTTGTCGATGGTGACCACCGCGAACCCGGCGTCGGCCCACCACTGGCGCTCCAGCCACGCCGCCCGGGCGGCCACCACCTCCTGGTGCCCCGGGCCGCCGTAGACGTCCAGCAGCACCGGCAGCCGCCGGCCCGTCACGTGGTTGTCCGGGTAGAGCACCGCCGCCGGCAACCGCCGGTCGGTCACCCGTTCCAGCAAGGGCAGCGGCGAATACGGCGGGGTGGCGGCCAACGACCGCAGCTCGGCCAGCTCCCGGTCGCCGCGGCGGACCGTCCACCGCACCCCGGCGTGGTCCAGCGACGCCACCCCGACCGCCAGCACGTCCCCGCCGACGGCAGCGGTGTGCCAGCCGGAGTCGGTGGTGAGGCGGCGAGCGTCCACTCCGCCGCCGATGGTGGTGCGAACCCGGAACAGGTGCCGCTCGCTCGGCTCGCCGTCGCTCGCCTCGACCAGCAGGTCGGCCGGGCCGCTGCCGTTGGGCAGCCGGCCCACCACCCGCCGCACGTACAGCGACGGCGGGGTGAGCAGGGTGCCGTCGGCGAACAGGCACCGCGCGTCGTACCCGTCGTGGGCCAGCTCGCCACCGACCAGCACCCGGCCGTCCGGCAGGTGCGCCGGTGTGCCGGCGATCGGCTCGACCCAGCGCGGATCGGCCAACTCGGCGTGCACCTGCGTCTCACCGGTCCGCGGGTCCACCGCCAGCACCAGACCGTGCTGCTGCGAGCGGCGCAGCACGGTGATCAGCGGGCTGCCCTCAACCCAGCTGACCCCGGTCAGGTACGGGTAGGTCTCCCGGTCCCAGTGCACGTCGACCCAGCCGTCGTCCAGGTCCAGCAGGTGCAGGCTGACCTCCGCGTTGGGCCCACCCGCCCGGGGGTACGCCACAGCGGTCGGCGGGCTCGCCGGCTCGGCCGGATCGTGCAGGTGCCAGCGGTCCAGCCGGGACTCGTCGACCCGGGCCGCGAGCACCGAGCGGCCGTCCGGCGCCCACCAGTAGCCGCGGAACCGCCCGAACTCCTCCGCCGCGATGTGCTCGGCCAGCCCCCAGCTCACGCCGGCGTCCTCGCCGGCCAGCAGCGTGTCGGTGCCGTCGGCGTCGATCACCCGCAGCTCACCCCGGCGGACGCCCTCGGCCGCGTCGGTCACGTACGCCAGCCGCTGCCCGGTCGGGTCCGGCCGTGGGTCCAGCACCGGACCGACGGTGGCCACCTCCACCACGTCGCCGTGCACCAGGTCGGCCCGGAACAGCCGGCCGGCCAGCGCGAACACCGCCACCCGGCCGGCGGCGTCCAGCGCGTACGAGCCGATGCCGGCGGCGCTGAGCCGCAGCCGCTCGCGCAGCGCGCGCTCGCCCGGCGAGAGCGCCCGGGCGTCGCCGTCGGCGCCCAGCAGGGTGGCCGGATCGGCGACCAGCCGCTCCTCGGCGGTGGCCACGTCGAGCAGCCAGAGCGCGTCCGCCGGATCCTCCGGGCCGGCGGAACGCAGGAAGATCACTCGGGAGCCGTCCTCGGCCACGGAGACAGCACGCGGCGCGCCGTGGCTGAACCGGCGGGTGCGGGCGGCCAGCTCCGGAAAGTCCACAGGCCAAATCGTAGAGGCGCGCCGGGCGTGATGTGGCCGACCTGGGCGGACCCGTTGACGGCTGCCGGCCGGAACCGCCGGTTAGAGTGACCGTCGTGACGATGCTGCCCGACCGCCGCCTTCTGCTGGTCCACGCGCACCCCGACGACGAGTCGATCGGCACCGGCTCGACGATGGCCCACTACGCCGCCGCCGGCGCGCACGTCACGCTGGTGACCTGCACCCTCGGCGAGGAGGGCGAGATCCACGTACCGGCGCTGGCCCAGCTCGCCGCCGCCCAGGCTGACCAGCTCGGCGGGTACCGGATCGCCGAGCTGGCCGCCGCGTGCGCCGCGCTCGGCGTCACCGACCACCGTTTCCTCGGCGGCGCCGGCCGCTACCGCGACTCCGGGATGATGGGGCTCGCGACCAACCAGCACCCCCGCGCCTTCTGGCAGGCCGACCTCGACGAGGCCGCCGGGCACCTGGTGGAGGTCATGCGTGAGGTCCGCCCGCAGGTGCTGATCACGTACGACCCGAACGGCTTCTACGGTCACCCCGACCACATCCAGGCGCACCGGGTGGCGATGCGCGCCGTCGAGTTGGCCGCCGCCGAGGGCTGCGCACCCGCCAAGGTCTACTGGACGGCCATGCCGCGCAGCGTGCTGGAAGCCGGCATGGAGCACTTCGCCGAGTCGTCGGACAACCCGTTCGCCGGCATCGAGGACATCGCCGACCTGCCCTTCGGCACCCCGGACGACCAGATCGCCGCCCGGATCGACGCCACCGACCAGCACACGGCGAAGGAGGCCGGCATGCGGGCGCACGCCACGCAGATCCCGGCCACCTCCTGGCTCTACTCGATCGCCGGCAACTTCGGGGGCGAGTTCATGGGCGTGGAGTTCTTCACGCTCGCGGTCGGCGAGAAGGGCCCGGGCGCCGGTCGGTACGGCTGGGAGGACGACCTCTTCGCCGGGCTGCCCGAGGAGAACGCCCCGGACCGGCTCTCGGTCGCGGCGGCGGGTCTCCGGTGACCCTGCCCGCCGCTCCGATGCCCGTCCTGGAAGGCGAGGACGCCCCGCCCCCGGCGGGGCCACCGCCGCGCCTGCTGGACCTGAGCCTGCGGCTGGCCGGCGCGATCGTCGTGGTGGTGGCCGGGGTGCTGACCGGGGTGCTGGAGCTGTTGCTCTCCACGGTCCGGGTCGGCGGGCAGCTGATCGGCGTGTCGGCGTTGCTCGCCGTCGGGGCCAACATCGCGCTGAGCTGGTTCGCGCACGAGGCGGTCGGCCGTCGGTGGGCGGTGGCGCTGCCCGCGGTGCCGTGGTTCGCGCTGATGGCGGTGGCCGCCGTCCGGACCAGCGAGGGCGACCTGCTGCTGGCCGGCGACAACTGGGTCGGCCTGGCCATGATCGTGGCCGGCGCCATGACCTTCGCGGTGATGGGCTTCCGGCAGATCCTCGCCCCGCCCCCGGCACTCGGCGGCTGATGACGCCACCCAGGTACGGGTGGTAGATATTCCTGCCAGGGATTGCGGCCCCGAAACGGGGCGTACGGCAGGAGGTCGTGCGATGGACGGACGGTGGCGTGACGTCGGGGTGCTCGCGGGAGCGCTGTTCGCGGTCAACGTGGTCGCCCGGCTGATCATCCGGCTCGGCTTCGACGGTGACGACACCGTCGCCGACCGGGTGTCGCTGGGGATGTTCGTGGTGATCGGGCTGATCCTGGCCGTGGTCGCCTTCCGCTGGGGGCGCCGTCGGCCGCTGGCCGCGTGGGCGGCCGACGTGGCCGTCGCGGTGCTGGTGGCGATGGCGCTGACCGTGCTGGTCGGGCCCCTGCTCGTCGGCCACAACCCGTTCGCTGGCGGGGCGGGCACGTTCTTCGCCCAGATCTGGCTCTACCTGCTCGCCAGCGGTGCCGGCGTGCTGATCGGGTACCTGGTGCTCACCGCGCTCGGCCGCGACCACCGCTCGCAGCAGCTCAAGCGGTACGCCGAGGTCAAGACCGCCAAGCCGCGCCGGGTCGTCCGCCGCTGAGCCGGGTCGCCGGCCGGCCCGGTGCCGGGCGGGCCGCGACCGCCCGGAGGCGGCGGTGACCCACTCGATAACCACGAAGTCGGGGTGTCCCGCCGAGGCGGACGGGCCGATTTCCCCGACTCTGAGTCGATCATGCGCGGAGCGGCGTCCGGCTCAGTGCGGCGCGACCCGGGTCAGGTAGGTGTGGTGGGTCGTGAAGCCGAGCCGCTGGTAGAGCGCCACCGCTGCGGAGTTGCGCTGCTCGACCTGGAGGAAGGCGTGCGTCGCGCCGGCCGAGACGCCCCAGTCGGCCAGCGCCGCGATCACCGCCCGCGCCAGCCCCTGACGACGCGCCTCCGGCAGCACCTCGATCAGGCTCAGCCCGAGCCAGCGGCCCTGCCCGGTCACCGTGCCCCGACCGGTCGCCACCAGCGCGCCGTCGGCGTACACGTGGGCGAAGCGCACCTGGTCCACGGCGCTGAGCACGTGCCGTGCGGCGTCCGGCAGACCACCCTTTCGCCCGGCGGCGATCGCCAGCCACGCCGCGGACGGCGCGGCCACCAGCTCGACCACGGCTTCGGCGGCCGCCGTGCCGGCCCCGGCGGCCGCTGATCCAACCCCGGCGGCCGCCCTGCCGGCCCCGGAGTCAGCCAGCGGGAGCGGTGCGGTCTGTACCAGCGTCGGCGGTCGGCTGCCCCAGCCCCGGCTGTCCAGCTCGGCGCCGACCGGCGCGGCGAGCGGCAGCGGTGTGTTGATCAGCGCCGGTCGGCCCTGCTCGGCGTACCAGCGCTCGACCGCGTCCACCGCTGCCGGCAGCGGCCGGTCCGGATCGCCGATCGGCAGCGCGGAGTTGGCCCGCCCGGTCCAGCCGTCGGCGGCCCGGAGCAGCCAGTCGCCGAGCCGGCCCCGTGTCGGCGCCGGCCACGCCTCGTCGGCGGCCCGCTCGAGCGCCACCACCGCGGCGGCGGTCGGTCGGCGGGTCGGCGGCACCCGTTTGGCCCGGTGCACCTGCGCCACCGGGACCCGCAGTCGACCCTGCGCGGTGGCCAGCGTGAGATGAGTCTCGCTCAGCTCGACCAGCTCGCCCAAGGCGTCCGAGAAGAGCGGGCGGCCTTCGCGAATCCCCACAATCCGGCGGACCACGATCCGGTGTCCCACATCCTGCTGTCGGAGCACGATCGACCCCCTCCCCGGCGAGATACTAGGCTCTAACCGTCGCGGGAGATCGCGGCGTGTCTTGCGGAGGAGAAGACCGGTGACCTACATCATCGCCGAGCCGTGCGTGGATGTGCTCGACAAGGCATGTATCGAGGAATGCCCGGTCGACTGCATTTACGAGGGCAACAGGATGCTCTACATCCACCCCGACGAGTGCGTCGACTGTGGTGCCTGTGAGCCCGTATGCCCCGTGGAGGCGATCTTCTACGAGGACGACGTCCCGGAGCAGTGGAAGGACTACACCGGCGCCAACTACGAGTTCTTCGAGGACCTGGGCTCGCCCGGGGGCGCCTCGAAGATCGGCAAGGTGGAGAAGGACGCCACCTTCGTCGCCGCGCAGCCGCCGCGCGGCGAGGGCCACTGAACCGGCCCGCGCCGGTCTCGTCACGGCTGCCCGAGTTCACCTGGGACACCCTGGACGCCGCGGCCACCCTGGCCGCGGCGCATCCGGAGGGTCTGATCAACCTCTCGATGGGCACGCCGGTCGACCCGGTGCCCGAGGTGATCAGGCGGGCGCTCGCTGACGCGTCCGACGCTCCGGGCTACCCGCTGACCGCCGGCACACCGGCTCTGCGGGACGCGATCGCGGCGTGGGTCGCCCGGGCCTGTGGCGCCGGGGTCGACGGTCTCGGCGTGTTGCCGACCATCGGCTCCAAGGAGCTGGTCGCCTGGCTTCCCACCCTGCTCGGCATCGGTCCGGATGACGTGGTGGTGGTGCCGTCGATCGCGTACCCCACCTACGAGGACGGGGCCCGGCTGGCCGGCGCGACCGTGGTCCGCGCCGACTCGCTCACCGCGGTCGGGCCGACCTCCCGGGTACGGCTGGTCTGGGTCAACTCGCCCGGCAACCCGACCGGCCGGGTGCTGCCCGCAGCCCACCTGCGCAAGGTGGTCGACTGGGCCCGCGAACGCGGCGCGGTGGTCGCCAGCGACGAGTGCTACCTGCCGCTCGGCTGGTCGGCCGAGCCGGTCTCGGTGCTGTCCCCGGAGGTCTGCGGCGGCGACTACGCCGGGGTGCTCGCCGTGCACTCGCTCTCCAAGCGGTCCAACCTCGCCGGCTACCGGGCCGGGTTCGTGGCCGGTGACCCGGCGCTCGTCGCCGAGCTGCTGAAGGTCCGCAAGCACGCGGGCATGATCGTGCCCGCCCCCGTGCAGGCGGCCATGGTGGCCGCTCTACAGGATCAGCGGCACGCCGACGAGCAGCGGGAGCGCTACCGCGCACGGCGCGAGGTGCTGACCGCCGCGTTCACGGGCGCCGGCTTCACGGTCGAGCACTCGGAGGCCGGCCTCTACCTCTGGCTCACCCGGGGCGAGGACTGCTGGCAGACGGTCGACTGGCTGGCCCGGCGGGGCATCCTGGTCGCCGCCGGGGTCTTCTACGGCCCCACGGCCGACCAGCATGTCCGGGTGGCGCTGACGGAGTCCGACGAGCACGTCGCCGCGGTCGCCGGCCGGCTGCGGGCCTGACCCGGGCCCGGCGATGACCGGCGAGACGACCGGGCGGTACGCCGGAGTGCGGGCGGCGGTGGTCGGCACCGGTCTGATCGGCGGCTCGGTGCTGCTGCGCCTGGCCGACGCCGGTCTGGACGTAGCCGGTTGGGATCCTGACCCGGCGACCCGCGAGCGGGCCCGAGCCCGGGGGATGGCGGCCCCGACCACGGTCGAGCAGGCCGTGGCCGGCCGGGACGTGGTGTTCCTCTGCGGGCCACTGCCCACCATCCCCGAGACGCTGGCCCGGGTTGCCGCCGCGACCGCGCCGGGCTGCGTGCTCACCGACGTCGGCAGCACCAAGGCCGAGGTGACCGATGCGGCCGACCGGCTCGGGCTGACCGACCGGTTCGTGCCCGGCCACCCGATGGCCGGTGCGGAGTCCGCCGGCCTCACCGCTGCCTCCGCGACGCTGCTGGCCGGTGCCGCCTGGGTGCTCTGCCCGGCACCGGGCGCGGCGACGCACAGCTTCCGCTGGCTGACCGGGCTGCTGGTGGAGCTGTTCGCCGCCCGGGTGGTACCGATGTCCGCGCCGGCGCACGACTCGGCGGCGGCGCTCGCCTCGCACGTGCCGCACCTGCTGGCCGGGGCGCTGGCCGGCGCGGCGCAGCGGGCGCCACTGCGCGACGCGGTGCTGGCGCTCGCCGCGGGCAGCTTCTCCGACGGCACCCGGGTCGCCGGCACCCCTGCGGAGCGGACCGCGAACATGCTGCTCGGCAACCGGGCCCGGGTGCTGCACGAGCTGGCCGAGGTGAGCGCATTCCTGGACGGGCTGGCAGCCGCGCTGCGGGCCGGTGACGCGGCGGCGCTCACCGCCCGGTACGCGGAGGCCGCCGCGGCCCGGTCGGCGCTGCTCGACCCCCGGTACGCCGCGCAGGACCGGGAATTCCCCGCCGATGGTGACCATGCCGGCGAGGTGACCTGGCTGCGGGGCCTGGGCGAGACGGGCGGGCACCTGACCGGGTGCCGGGTCGGAACGACAACGGTCTCCTACACGGCGTTGCGCCCGGTGGCTGACTAGGCTCAGAGGCATGGCAGTGGATGGCCCGGTGGTGCAGGTGCGGGGCGAGGCGTACCGGGAGGTGCCGCCCGAGCTGGCCCGGTTCGCGGTCACCGCGACGGCCCGGGACCGGGACCGGGAGGCCACCCTGACCCGGCTGGCCGAGCGGGCCGCCGCCGTCCGGGTGCTGCTGGACGGCGCGGAGCCGGTCGTGACCCGGCGGGAGACCGGCGACCTGCGGGTCCGGCCGGAGACGCGACGTTCGGGCGAGCGGGTGGTCGCCTGGCACAGCAGTGTCACCACCACGGTCACCGTCACCGACTTCACCGCCCTCGGCGAGCTGATGCTCCGGCTCGCCGACCAGGACCAGGTCGAGGTGGCCGGTCCCTGGTGGGAGCTGCGCCCGGACAGCCCCGCCCACCGCGAGGCGCGGCACGCCGCGATCAGCGACGCGCTGCTGCGCGCCCGGGAGTACGCGGAGGCGCTGGGCGCGAGGGTCACCTCGCTCATCGAGCTGGCCGACGCCGGCCCGGGCGACCGCCCGATGTTCGCCCGTGCGGCGTACGCCACGGGGGGCGGCGGTGGGCCGGAGCTGGAGTTGGATCCGCAGCCGCAGACCGTCCAGGCGGCCGTGCAGGCGCGGTTCACCATCAGCGAACCGGTTCTGAGCTGATGCCGCCGGCCCGGGTGCTCTCCGTCGACGAGTTGGTCGCGCGGGCGCGCGCGCTGGCCGAAGCCGGTCCGCGGCAACTGCTCGGCATCGCCGGCGCGCCGGGCGCCGGGAAGTCCACGTTGGCCGAACAGGTTGTCGCCGGGGTCGGTCCGACCGCCCGGCTGGTGCCGATGGACGGCTTCCACCTGGCGCAGTCGCAGCTTGTCCGGTTGGGCCGCGCCGAGCGCAAGGGCGCGGCGGACACCTTCGACGCCAACGGGTTCGTCTCGCTGCTGCGCCGGATGCACCGGCTGGAGCCGGCCTCGGTCTACGCGCCGGAGTTCCGCCGGGAGCTGGAGGAGGCGGTGGCCGGGGCGATCGAGGTGCCGCCGTCGGTCCGGCTGGTGGTGACCGAGGGCAACTACCTGCTGCTGTCCGACGACCCGTGGCAGGAGATCCGGCAGCTGCTGCACGAGGTGTGGTTCCTCGACCTGGACGCCGAGGTGCGGCAGCGTCGGTTGGTCGCCCGGCACGAGGCGTTCGGACGGTCGCCGGAGCAGGCGCGGGCCTGGGCGCTGGGCAGCGACGAGTCCAACGCCTCCCTGGTCACCGGCACCGCCGACCGGGCCGACCTGGTGGTCCGCCTGCCCGAGCCGCCTCTGCCCTGACCCGCGCGCCGGCCGGGGGCACGCGGCGCCGGTCAGTCCAGTTGGCGGACGGGCCGGGCCGGGTTGCCGACCGCCACCACGTTGGCGGGCAGGTCCCGGGTCACCACGGCACCCGCGCCGACGACGGTGTTCGCGCCAATCGTCACCCCGGCCAGCACGATCGCGCCGCCGCCGAGCCAGACGTTGTCGCCGATGGTGATCGGCTTCGCCGCCTCCCACTTGTCGCGCCGCGGCCCGGGTTCCACCGGGTGGGTCGGGGTGAGCAACTGCACGTTCGGTCCGACCTGGACGTCCGCGCCGAGGGTGATCGGAGCGACGTCGAGGAAGACCGCGTTGTAGTTGACGAAGCTGCGTGGCCCGATCCGGATCTGCCAGCCGTAGTCGCAGTAGAACGGTGGGCGGATCCAGGTGCCCTCGCCCAGCTCGCCGAGGAGCTCGCGCAGTGCCGCGAGGCGAGCCTCCTCGTCCGCCGCCGGGCTGGTGTTGAAGCGTTCCATCCGGCGGGCGGCCTGGTCCAGGTCGCCGATGATCTCGGGATCGTCGGCGAGGTACGGCTCACCGGCGAGCATCCGGTCCTTCATGGAGGTCACCCGGTCGATGATGCCGGGTCCGACCGGGTACGGGTTGGTTGGTCCGTCACTTTTTCGACTTCCTTATGCATACCCGGTATGCAATCCTGACGATGGTCAATGCGTCTCCTGTGATAACGACGCTCCATCGAGGAGGATCCGTTGCATCGAAGTAGCAGAATGGCCGCCGCCGCCGTAGTCGCCCTCTTGCTGGGCAGTCCGGCCGTTGCCGTCGCCGCCCCGCCGACCACCACCCCGGACGCCGTCGCCCGCACCGCGACCGACGCCGCGTCTCCGAGCACCACCGTCACCCTGCTCACCGGGGACCGGGTCACCGTCACCGCGTCCGGGTCCGCCGCCGTCCGCCCGGGCCCAGGGCGTACCGACATCCGCTTCCTCACCACCCGCGACGACGGGCACCTCACCGTGCTGCCGCAGGACGCCCTGCCGCTGGTCCGCGCCGGCCGGGTCGACCGGCGGCTGTTCGACGTGACCGGGCTGATCGCCGCCGGCTACGACGACGCCCGCCGCGACCACCTGCCGGTGCTGGTCACCGGCGAAGCGGGAGCCCGCCGGAGCGCCGCCGCTCCCGCCGGCCTGGAGGTCACCACGCAACTGCCCGCGATCGGCGGTGTCGCCGCGAGGGCGGACAAGCAGCGGACCGCGACGGTCTGGGCGGCGCTCACCGGCGCCGGCGTCCGGGTCGGCACGGCGGGGGGTGCCGACCGGATCTGGCTCGACGGTCGCCGGCAGATCACCCTGGACCACAGCGTGCCGCAGATCGGCGCACCGGCCGCGCACCAGGCGGGCTTCACCGGCCAGGGCGTCCGCGTCGCGGTGCTCGACACCGGCGTCGACGCCGGCCACCCCGACCTGGCCGGCCGGGTCGCCGAGGCGCGCAACTTCACCGAGGCCACCGACACCCGTGACACCGTCGGTCACGGCACCCACGTCGCCTCGATCATCGCTGGCAGCGGTGCCGCCTCCGGTGGGAAGTACCGGGGCGTCGCCCCGGACGCCACGCTGCTCGCCGGCAAGGTCTGCGAAGAGGGAGGCTGCTCGGAGTCGGCGATCCTGGCCGGCATGCAGTGGGCCGCCGTCGACCAGCACGCCGACGTGATCAACATGAGCCTCGGTGGCCGGGACACGCCGGACGTCGACCCGCTGGAGGCGGCGGTCGAGTCGCTGACCGCGCAGACCGGCGCGCTCTTCGTGATCTCCGCCGGCAACGACGGCACGGACGGCTCGGTCGGCTCGCCGAGCACCGCGGACGCCGCCCTCTCGGTCGGCGCGGTGGACCGTGACGACGCGCTGGCCGACTTCTCCAGCCGGGGTCCCCGGGTGGGCGACGGCGGGCTGAAGCCGGACCTCACCGCGCCCGGCGTGGAGATCGTCGCCGCTCGCGGCGAGGGCACGCTGCTCGGCGAGCCGGTGGGGGAGGCGTACGTCTCGCTCTCCGGCACCTCGATGGCCGCGCCGCACGTCACGGGCGCGGTGGCGCTGCTCGCCCAGCAGCACACCGGCTGGGCGGCGGCCCAGCTCAAGGCCACCCTGATGGCCT
Organism: Micromonospora sp. NPDC049301; assembly: GCF_040678715.1. Lineage (NCBI taxonomy): Bacteria > Bacillati > Actinomycetota > Actinomycetes > Micromonosporales > Micromonosporaceae > Micromonospora > Micromonospora sp. NPDC049301. The sequence goes on from NZ_JBFAQO010000006.1 coordinate 395,151, forward strand.
CGGCGAAGCCGCACCCGGCGCAGACCGCCTTCCAGCAGGGCGCCGGACGGGTCGACGTGGCCCGGGCGATCACCCAGCGGGTGGTCAGTGAGCCGGTCAGCGTCTCCTTCGGGCAGCCGGCCTGGCCGCACGGCGACGACACCCCGATCACCCGGGAGGTCGACTGGCGCAACGACGGCCCGGACCCGCTCACCCTGGACCTGACCCTCGAGGTGACCGGCCCGGACGGCCAGCCGGCGCCCGCCGGCATGTTCACCCTCGGCGCGAGTCAGGTCACCGTGCCCGCCGGCGGCACCGCCGGCACCACCGTCACCACCGACACCCGGCTCGGCACGGACGGCTACTGGACCGGCCGGATCGTGGCCCGTTCCGGGTCGGCGGTGGCGGTCACCCCGGTGGCGGTGAACCGGGAGGTGGAGAGCTACCAGCTCACGGTGCGACACGTGGACGCCACCGGTGCCGCCGCCACCGACCACATCACCGCGCTGGTCGACCTGGCCACCTTCGCCACCCACGACCTGTACGACCCGGACGGCACCGTCGACACCCGGATCCCCAAGGGCCGCTACGGGCTCGTGAGCCTCCTCTTCGCCGAGGACGGGGTCGCGCAGCTGGCCCAGCCGGAACTGGTCTTCGACCGCGACACCACGGTCACCGTCGACGCACGGAAGGCCCGGCCGGTGCGTACCGCCGTACCGGAGCCCTCGGCCGTGCCGTCGCTGGTGGACATCGGGGCCAACTGGGTCATCGACGACGGCTACTACGGGTTCGGCGTGCTCGCGCTCGACTTCACCGGGCTGGCCACCGGGCACCTCGGCCGGGCGGTCTCCGGTGACCGGTTCTTCGCCACGCTGGCCAGCCAGTGGGCGCAGCCGGAGGTTCCCAACAGCCCCTACCTGTACGCGCTCGCCGAGAAGTTCCCCGGCCGGATGCCGACCGGCTTCGACAAGACCTACCGCAGTCGCGAGCTGGCCAGCGTCACGCACCAGTTCCGGGGCGGCTATCCGGGCCTGATCGCGGAGCGGGTCGTCTTCCCGCACCTCGACCCGGACCTGGGCGGTTGGGCGACCGTCCAGCCCACCACGGTGCCCGGGCAGCGGGTCGAGCACTACAACACCCGCGGCTTGCGCTGGTCCTCGGAGCTGACGTTCGGGGTGCCCACCCAGGACGGGTGGACCGAGACGAAGGCGGTGCTGGTGGCCGAACCACGGGCGTACCGGGCCGGCCGGCACACCCGGGAGAGCTGGAACAGCGCACCGTACGGGCCGTCCTTCCCGGCGCCGCGCTGGCCGGGCCAGGGCGTCACGCGACTGGGTGACGAGATCCAGGTGGATGTGCCGCTGCACAGCGACGCCGAGGGGCACGCGGGTGGTTCGCTCGCCGACACCGCGCGGACCGCGCTCTACCGCGACGGGGTGCTGGTCGGCGAGCTGCCGGAGCCGGGTTACGGGCAGTTCACGGTGCCTCCCGGTGCCGCGAACTACCGGCTGGAGGTCTCGTCGAAGCGGAGCCTCTCCGATCTCAGCACCGAGGTCAGCACGTCGTGGACGTTCCGGTCCGGGCACGTGCCCGGTGAGGACTACCGGCCGCTGCCGCTGTCCGCCATCCGGTTCACGCCGCCGCTCGACGAAACCAATGCCGCCCGAGCCGGCCGGACCCTGGTCATCCCGGTGCAGGTGCAACGGCAGCCCGGCGCGACCGGATCACGGCTGGCCGGGTTGACCGTGGACGTCTCCTACGACGGCGGCCAGAGCTGGCAAGCCGCCCAGGTCCGGCACGGCGGGCACGGCTGGACGGCCACCGTCCGGCATCCCGCCGGGGCCGGCTACGCGTCCCTGCGGGCCACGGCCCGGGACGCCGCCGGCAACACGGTGACCGAACGGATCATCCAGGCGTACCGGCTGCGCTGAGGCGTACCCGTCGGGTCCGTGGCCGTGCGCCGCGGACCCGGCGGGTGCCGTCAGTCGTTGGCGTGCAGGGCGGCGTTGAGCTCGATGCCCCGGCCGGTACGCGGCCGGGCCTCCAGCGCGCCGGTGACCGAGTTGCGCCAGAACAGCAGGCCGTCGACCCCGGACAGCTCCCGGGCCTTGACCACCCGGCCGTCCGGCAGGGTGATCTTCGAGGCGGCCGTGATGTAGCAGCCGGCCTCGACCACGCAGTCGTCGCCGAGCGAGATGCCGACGCCGGCGTTCGCGCCGATCAGGCTCCGCTCACCGATGCTCACCTTCTCGGTGCCGCCACCGGACAGCGTGCCCATGATCGAGGCGCCACCACCGACGTCGGAGCCGTCGCCGACCAGCACGCCCTGCACGATCCGGCCCTCCACCATCGAGGTGCCCACGGTGCCGGCGTTGAAGTTGACGAAGCCCTCGTGCATCACGGTGGTACCGGCGGCCAGGTGGGCGCCGAGCCGGACCCGGTCCGCGTCGGCGATCCGCACACCGGAGGGCACCACGTAGTCGGTCATCCGGGGGAACTTGTCCACCCCGTACACCGCCAGGTGGCGGCCGGCGGCCCGCTCGATCACCCGCAGCTCGTCCACCCGCTCCGGCGGGCACGGCCCGGCGGAGGTCCAGGCCACGTTGGCCAGCTTGCCGAAGATGCCGTCCAGGTTGACCTGGTTGGGTCGGACCAGGCGGTGCGAGAGCAGGTGCAACCGGAGGTACGCGTCCGGGGCGTCCTTGATCGGGTCGTCCAGCGAGCCGATCACGGTGACCACCTGCACGGTACGCAGACCGGGCAGCGGCCGGTCGCCGAGCGCGGCCGGCGGCAGGTCGAGCACGTCCGTCTCGTCCTCACCGGCGACCAGCGGCAGCTCACCCAGGCCCAGCTTGCCGGTCGGGTACCAGGTGTCGAGCACCTGCTCGTCGGCCGTGACGGTGGCCAGGCCGATGCCCCAGGCGGGATCTGCGGACGTCACTGTTTCACCTCTCGGTCGCGGCCGGGCTGGCCTCTGCTCACGACGGCGGGGCTCGCAAGCTCACTCCTCGCGCTCGCCCCGGGGCCCGCAAGCTCGCTCCTCGCGCTGACAGACCTGAAGGTACCGTGCGAACCATGGAGAACCCGCTGACCCCCGAGGTCCTCGCCGATCCGGTGGCGCTGACCCGCGCCCTGGTCGACATAGAGTCCGTGTCCCTCAACGAGAAGGCGATCGCCGACTTTGTCGAAGAGGTACTGCGGGGCGTACCGCACCTGACCACCCACCGGCACGGCAACACCGTGATGGCACGCACCGACCTCGGCCGCCCGCAGCGCGTCGTGCTGGCCGGGCACCTGGACACGGTGCCGCTGAACAACAACTTCCCGTCGACCATGCGCGGCGACCTGATGTACGGCTGCGGCACCTCCGACATGAAGTCCGGGGTCGCGTACGCCCTGCACCTCGCGGTGACCCTGCCCGAGCCGCGGTACGACGTCACGTACTTCTTCTACGAGGCCGAGGAGATCGAGTCCCGGTACAACGGCCTGAACCTGGTGGCGCAGGCGTACCCGGAGTGGCTGGAGGCGGACTTCGCGGTGCTGCTGGAGCCGACGTACGGCATCGTCGAGGCGGGCTGCCAGGGCACCATGCGGTCGACGGTCACCACCACCGGGGTACGCGCCCACTCCGCGCGCTCCTGGCACGGGGTCAACGCCATCCACGCCGCAGGCGAGGTGCTCCGCCGCCTTCAGACGTACGAGGCGCGCCGGGTCACCATCGACGGCTGCGACTACCGCGAGGGCATGAACGCGGTGCGGATCCACGGTGGGGTGGCCGGCAACGTGGTGCCGGACGGGTGTGAGATCGAGGTCAACTACCGGTTCGCCCCGGACCGCACCCCGGCCGAGGCGGAGGCGCACCTGCGGGAGGTCTTCGCGGGCTTCGAGCTGGCCGTGACCGACGTGGCGGCCGGTGCCCTGCCCGGGCTGGAGGCGGCCCCGGCGAAGGAGTTCCTGGCGGCGGTCGGCGCGGCGCCGATCGGCAAGCTGGGCTGGACGGACGTGGCCCGGTTCGCGGCCATGGGCATCCCCGCGCTGAACTTCGGCCCGGGCGACCCCAACCTGGCCCACCACCCGGACGAGCACGTCGAGATCACCAAGATCCGCGACGGCGCCGCAACCCTGCACCGCTGGCTGGCCCCAGCCTGACCCGACCCCACTCCTCGCTTCGGGTGATCAAGAGGTTTGCGTCAGCCGGGCCCGTTGTCGGCGACGCAAACCTCTTGATCAGCTCCGGACGGGGTAGGGGAGAGGGGATGGCGTTCGTCCAGTTGGCGGGTGCGGCGGCGTTCGGCCACCACGTCTCGGATCCGCCGCTGCATCTGGCGACGGATCCGGATCATCTCGCTGTTACTGATCACGCTGTCTCCTCCCCCGAAGGCGCGCGCCGGGGCATACCCGGTATGTGAATAGTAAGACGTACGAGCGAGCCGAATAGTTGCCCAAGACTTCGAACTATTTCTTGGCGTCCCCGGTCCGCAGCGGCAACTGTCGGGTGGACCACTACGGTTGCTGCATGAGCCAGAGCAACGGGCGGGAGGCCGGCCGCGGTCCCGGACAGGAGCGGCACCGGGGTGCGGTCACGCTGCGTCGTGGGGCGATTCCGAGCAGCACCGCCGACCAGCGCCTGCTGGACTCGCGCGGGCGGGGCGACTGGAAGACCAGGGACGCCTGGCGGGCGCTGCGCATCCTCTCCGAGTTCGTCGAGGGCTTCGACACGCTCGCCGACCTGCCGCCGGCGGTCAGCGTCTTCGGCTCCGCGCGCAGCGGACCGGACACCGTCGAGTGCCGCATGGCCGAGCAGCTGGGCGGCGCGCTGGCCCGGGCCGGCTACGCGGTGATCACGGGTGGCGGACCCGGTGTGATGGAGGCCGCCAACCGGGGCGCCAGCGAGGCCGGCGGGCTCTCCGTCGGGCTCGGCATCGAGCTCCCGTTCGAGCAGGGCATCAACGAGTGGGTCGACCTGGCCATCGACTTCCGCTACTTCTTCGCCCGCAAGACCATGTTCGTCAAGTACGCCCAGGCGTTCGTGGTGCTGCCCGGTGGGTTCGGCACCATGGACGAGTTGTTCGAGGCGCTCACCCTGGTGCAGACCGGCAAGGTCACCCGGTTCCCGGTGGTGCTGATGGGCGTCGACTACTGGCAGGGCCTGCTCGACTGGCTGCGCGGCACGATGGCCGCCGGCGGCAAGATCGGCCCGGTCGACCTGGACCTGATCTGCCTCACCGACGACGTCAACGCGGCGGTCCAGCACATCATCGAGGCCGAGGCGGCGCTCTCCGCCGAGCAGGAGGCTGTCCGCGACGAAGCCGTCGCCCGTACCGAGGCCGACCAGCGGGCCGCGGCGGAGCAGGCGGCCGACCAGTCGCGGGAGGGCTGATGGCCGCGATCTGTGTCTTCTGCGCCTCCTCCCGCACCCTCGACCAGCGCTGGCTGGACCTCGCCGCCGAGACCGGCGCGGAGCTGGCTCGGCGCGGGCACACGCTGGTCAGCGGCGGCGGCTGCGTCGGCATGATGGGGGCGCTGGCGGACGGCGCCCGGGCCGCCGGTGCCCGCACTCTGGGCGTGATCCCGCAGGCGCTGGTGGACCTGGAGGTCGCCGACCTGGCCTCGGACGAGCTGCTGGTGACCGACTCGATGGCCACCCGCAAGACCCTCATGATCGACAAGTCGGACGCGTTCCTCACCCTGCCCGGCGGGCTGGGCACCCTGGACGAGCTGTTCGAGGTCTGGACCACCGCCACCCTCGCCCTGCACACCAAGCCGATGGTGCTGATCGACACCGACGGTTTCTACCGGCCGCTGCTGGACTGGCTCGGCGCGCTCGCCGACCAGCACTTCCTCAAACCGGCCGGCCTCGATCTCCTCACCGTGGCCGATTCCGTCCCCGCCGCCCTGAACGCTCTGGAATCCCGCCTGACCTGACCCACCCCCCCACCCCCCAGCCCCCAGCCCCTGTCGATCATGAAGTTAGCGGTGCGGTCGTCGGCGTGTCGCACCGCTAACTTCATGATCGACGGGGCTGGGCTGGGCTGGGTGGGGCGGGGCGGGGTGGGGTTGGGCGGGTGGGTGGGCGGGGGTGGGTTGGTGTCGTATGGGCGTGATGGGATGAGCTGATGCAGGCGTACCGGTTGGTGCGGCGGTCCGGGGGGCCGGCGCGGGGGGACGGGGGCGCGGCTTCCGGCGGCGTCGAGCCCGTCGCTGCCGGCGCGTCTGACGGCCGCACCCTGCCCACCGGCGGAGCCGTGGCCACCGGCCGTGGTGGCGGTGGGGAGGAGCGGGCGTCCGGGGCGGCCGTTGGTGACGCGGGCCGGCGGGCCGATGCGGTGCAGGCAGAGGTGGTCGGGCACACCGACGGGCCGATGCTGGTGCTCGGCGGGCCGGGCACCGGCAAGACCAGCACCCTGGTCGAGGCGGTCGCCGCCCGGGTGGCCGAGGGGGTCGATCCCGAACGCATCCTGGTGCTGACCTTCGGCCGTCGAGGCGCCACCGCACTACGCCAGCGCATCGAGGCGCGGGTGGCGCAGGACGGCCCCCGAGTGCTGCGGGAGCCCCTGGTGCGCACCTTCCCGGCGTACGCCTTCGGGCTGCTCCGTCGGGCCGCCGCCGAACGGGGCGAGCCGTCGCCCCGCCTGCTCACCGGTCCCGAACAGGATCTGATCATCCGCGAGCTGCTCGACGTGGTGGGCGAGGAACCCGAGGACGACCCGGTCGGCTGGCCGACGGACCTCCGCCCGGCCCTGCGGACCCGGGCCTTCGCCGGTCAGCTGCGCGACCTGCTCATGCGTGCCGCCGAGCGCGGCATCGGCCCGGTCGACCTGGCCCGACTCGGCGAGAAGCTCGGCCGCGCCGACTGGCCGGCCGCCGCGCGCTTCCTGCGGGAGTACGTCGCGGTGCTCGCGTTGCGCGACGTCAGCAACCGGGGCTCCATCGCGTACGACCCGGCCGAGCTGGTCCGTGCGGCCACCGGGTTGCTGCGCGACGACGAGGAGCTGCTGGCCGCCGAGCGCCGCCGGCTCGCCCACGTGTACGTCGACGAGCTGGCCGACACCGACCCCGCCCAGCTCGACCTGCTCTCGGTGATCGCCGGTGGCGGCAAGCCGCTGGTCGCCTTCGCCGATCCGGATTCCTCCACGTACGCCTTCCGCGGCGCAGACCCCGCCGGGGTGGCCACCTTCCCGCACCGGTTCCGGACCGCCTCGGGGGCACCGGCGGCGCAGGTGCTGCTGAGCACGTCCTACCGGGCCGGGCCGGGCCTGCTCGCCGCGATCGCCCGGCTGGGCCGCCGCCTGCGGGGTCCGGCGGCGCACCGCCGACTGCACCCGCTGCCGGATGCCCCGTCCGGTGTGGTCGAGGTGCACACGTTCCGCTCGGCGACCAGCGAGGCCGCCTGGCTGGCCCACGCGCTGCGCTCCGCCCACCTGCTCGACGGCGTGCCCTGGTCACGGATGGCGGTGCTGGTTCGGTCCACCGCGTTGCAGCTGCCCACCCTGCAACGGGCGCTGCACGCCGCCGGCGTACCCACCGTGGTGCACGGCGAGGATCTGCCGCTGCATCTGCAACCCGCGGTGGCCCCGCTGCTGCTCCTGCTGCGCTGCGCGTTGGAGCCGGCCCGCCTGGACGAGGAGGCGGCGGTCGCGCTGCTGCACTCGCCGCTGGGCGGGGCCGACCCGCTGGCGGAGCGGCGGCTGCGGCAGGGCCTGCGCGCGCTGGCGCTGGCCGGGGGAGACCGGCGCCCGTCCGGCGAGCTGATCGTCGAGGCGTTGGGTGACCCGGCCGAGCTGGCCGGCATCGAGCGGCGGTGGGCGGAGCCGGCGCAGGCGGTGGCCGGGCTGCTGGCCACCGCCCGGGCCGCCGCCGCCCGGCCGGGCGCGACCGCCGAGGACGTGCTCTGGGCCGTCTGGCACGCCAGCGGGCTGGCGGAACGCTGGGCCGGCGCGATCGGTCAGGGGCGACCGGCGGCCGGCGAGGGAGACCTGGCCCGGCGGCGGCGGGCCGAGGCGGCCGACCGCGATCTGGACGCCGTGCTCGTGCTCTTCGACGCGGCGGCCCGGTTCACCGACCGGCTTCCCGGCGCCCGCACCGAGGTCTTCCTCGACCATGTGCTCGCTCAGGACCTGCCGGCGGACACCATCGCGCCGACCGCCGACCGGGGTGCGGCCGTCCGGCTGCTCACCGCGCACGCCGCGAAGGGCCTGGAGTGGGACCTGGTCGCGGTGGCCGGGGTGCAGGAGGGCATCTGGCCGGACCTGCGCCTGCGCGGCAGCCTGCTCGGCTCGGAGCGACTGGTCGACGTGCTGGCCGGTCGGTCGGTCGGCGGTGCCACCGCGGCGAACGTGGTGGGTCAGACCTCGGCGTTGCTGGACGAGGAACGCCGGCTCTTCCACGTCGCCGTCAGCCGGGCCCGACACCGGCTGCTGGTCACCGCCGTGGCGTCCGCCGCGGTCGGTGGCGACGACCACGAGGAGCAGCCCAGCCGGTTCCTGCACGAGCTGGCCCCCGCCGCACCACCCAACCCACCCGCCGGCACCGGGCCGGTCGACCCGCCCGGTCCGCCCGGCCCGCGCACCGGCCCGCACACCAGCGGTCCCGCAGGCGGCGGCTCGGCCGAACACGCCGGCAGCGGCACCCCGACCGCGCACACCGAGCGTGGCGTGCCCGCCGTCGTGCCCACCGGCGCCGACGGTGCGGCGGTGGGGGAGGACGGCGACAGTGAGCCCGACCGACCCGGTGCGCTGCCGGTCACCCGGCCGCCCCGGGCGCTCACCCTGCCGGCGCTGGTGGCCGAGTTGCGTACCGCGATCACCGACCCGGCCGCACCGGCGTTCCGGCGGCGCGCCGCGGCGGCCGAGCTGGCCCGGCTCGCCGCCGCCGGTGTGCCCGGCGCGCATCCCGACGACTGGTGGGGGCTGCGGGCGCTCTCCGACGACCGGCCGCTGGTCGATGACGGGGAGCCGGTGCGGGTCACCCCGTCGGCGATGGAGAGCGCGTTGCGGTGCAGCCTGCGCTGGCTGCTGGAACGGCACGGCGGCAGTGCTCCCGCCAGCACCGCGCAGGGGGTGGGCAACCTGGTGCACGCCGCCGCGATGCTCGCCGAGGACGCCAGCGCCGACCGGGGCGCCCTGCTCGACTACGTGGCCGCCCGGTTCGACGCGATCGAGCTGGCCGCCCGGTGGATGGCCGGGCCGGAGCGGGAACGCGCCGAGGCGATGGTCGACAAGCTGCTGCGCTGGCTGGCCACCAACCCGCGCCGGCTGCTCGCCATCGAGCACGAGTTCGCGGTCCGTCTGGACGACCCGCACCGGCCCGTGGACCTGACCGGTCGGGTCGACCGGCTGGAGGTGGACGAGGCCGGGCGGCTGGTGGTGATCGATCTGAAGACCGGCAAGTCCACCGCGGTCACCGGCACTGACCTGGCCGAGCACCCGCAGCTCGGCGCCTACCAGGCCGCGGTGGAGGCGGGGGCGTTCGCCGAGTTCGGCGACGAGTCCGGAGGCGCCGCGCTGGTGCAGCTCGGCACCTCCGCCAAGGACGCCAGGGAGCAGAACCAGCCGGCGGCCGGCGAGGGCCCGGCGGCTGGCTGGGCGACCGCGCTGGTCCGGCGGACCGCCGATACGATGGCAGCTGCCACGTTCGCGGCCGTGGCCAACTCGAAGTGCCGGGTCTGCCCGGTGCGTACCAGCTGCCCGGTCTCCGGGCAGGGGCGCCAGGTCGTCGAGCCGCCGACCACCCGCGGCAGCCGTGCGGGCGAGGAGTGAGCGTGCGATTCCCGCAGTCACGACCCACGACAGCACCGTGACCCAGCCTGCCCTGTTCGGCGCCGGTCCGGCGCCGGCGCCCCGACTCGCCGACTCCGGCCCCCGGTACACGCCGGTGGAGCTGGCCAAGCTGCTGCGGCTGCCGGCGCCCACCCGGGAGCAGGCCGCGGTCATCGCTGCCCCGGTGGAGCCGCTGCTGGTGGTCGCCGGCGCCGGGTCCGGCAAGACCGAGACGATGGCGGCGCGGGTGGTCTGGCTGGTGGCCAACTCGTACGTCCGCCCGGAGCAGATCCTCGGGCTGACCTTCACCCGGAAGGCGGCCGGCGAGCTGGCCCACCGGGTGCGTACGCGGCTCGACCAGCTGATCCGTCGGCTCGGTCGGCAGGGTCGGGACCCGCTGGACGACCCGCTCGCCGGCGAGCCGACCGTCTCCACGTACCACTCGTACGCCGGGCGGATCGTCACCGAGCACGGGCTGCGGGCCGGCTACGAGCCGTCCACCCGGCTGCTCACCGAGGCGTCGCGCTGGCAGCTGGTCGACCTGCTGGTGCGCAACTACGACGGCGACATGTCCGAGGTGGACCGGATGCCGAGCACCATCACCGACGCGGTGCTGGCGCTCGCCGGGGAGCTGGACGAGCACCTGGTCGCCCCGGACGAGCTGGCCGCCTGGACCGGGCGGTTCTTCGCCGAGGTGCAGTCCCGGCCGGGTCGGGTGTACGCCGACGTGCGCAAGGCGCTCGCCCTCCAGCAGACCCGGCTGCGTCTGTTGCCGCTGGTGCGGGCGTACGCCCGGCGCAAGGAGGACTTCGAGGCGATGGACTTCGCCGACCAGCTCGCCCGGGCGGCCCGGGTGGCCCGGGACCACCCGGGGGTCGGCGAGATCGAGCGGGACCGCTACCGGGTGGTGCTGCTCGACGAGTACCAGGACACCAGCCACGCCCAGGTGGTGCTGCTCAACGCGCTGTTCGGCGGCGGGCACCCGGTGACCGCTGTGGGGGACCCGTGCCAGTCGATCTACGGCTGGCGGGGGGCCAGCGCCGGCACGCTGGACCGGTTCCCGACCGAGTTCGCCCGAGCCGACGGCCGGCCGGCCGAGGCGCTCGGGCTCACCACCAGCTGGCGCAACCGCCCGGAGATCCTGCGGGTGGCGAACGCGCTTTCCACCCCGCTGCGCGCGGCCGGCGCCCGGGTGCCGGAGCTGCGCTCCGCGCTGACCGTGCGGGACCCGATCCCGCACCGCAGTCCCGGTGGGGCGGCCGGCGGCACGGTGCACTGCGCGCTGCTGACGACGTACGCCGACGAGGCGGACTGGATCGCGGACAGCGTGCTCGCCGCCTGGCGCGGCGCGGCGCGGATGCCGGGCGTGGCGCCCGAGCACATCCCGGTGGCGCAGCGGCCGACCACGGCCGTGCTGGTCCGGGTGCGCAGCCAGATCCCGGCGATCGAGTCGGCGCTGCGCGAGCGCGGCCTTCCGGTGGAGGTGGTCGGGCTCGGCGGCCTGCTGGACACTCCCGAGGTCCGCGACGTGGTCTGCACGCTGCGGGTGCTGGCCGACCCGACCGACGGGGCGGCGCTGCTGCGGCTGCTCACCGGTGCCCGCTGGCGGATCGGGCCGCGCGATCTGGTGGCCCTGCACCGGCGGGCCCGGTCCATCGCCAACACCCGGCGACAGGTGGCCGCCGAGGACGGCCCGGAGATCACCCCCGACCTGCTGGACGAGGCGACCCTGGTGGAGGCGCTGGCCGACCTCGGTCCGGCGCAGGCGTACTCGGCGGAGGGCTTCGCGCGGCTGCGCGCGTACGGCATGGAACTGGCGCTGCTGCGCTACCGACTGGACCAGGCACTTCCGGACCTGATCGCGGACATCGAGCGGACCATCGGCCTGGACGTGGAGGTCGCGGTGCGGGCCGGCCGCGACGGCGCCGGCGACGCCGGACTGGCCCGGGGGCACCTGGACGCCCTCGGCGACGTGGCGGCCCGGTTCAGCGGGGAGACCCCGGGCGCGACGCTCTCCGGCTTCCTGTCCTATCTGGCCGCGGCCGAGGACGAGGAGCGCGGTCTCGCCCCGGGCGAGGTCGAGGTGGTGGAGGGCGCGGTGCAGGTGGTCACCGCGCACGCCGCCAAGGGCCTGGAATGGGACGTGGTGGCGGTGGCCGGGCTGAGCCGAGGGCTGTGGCCCGGGCCGGTGCGCAACTCCGACCACTGGCTGGGCGGGTTGGGGGTGCTGCCGTTCCCGTTGCGGGGCGACGCCGACGGGTTGCCCGAGCTGGCGCTCGACGAGGCGGCGGACCAGCGGGCGGTGGCCCGGGCGTTGACCGACTTCACCGACGCGTGGCGGTCCCACGACGAGCGGGAGGAGCGGCGGCTGACGTACGTGGCGGTCACCCGGCCGCGCCGGCTGCTGCTCTGCTCCGGGTACTGGTGGGGGGAGGGGACCAAGCGTCCGCGCGGGCCGTCGGTCTTCCTGCGCGAGGTGTACGACGCCTGTCTGGACGGCGGCCCGGGTCACCTGGTCGACGCGTGGGCGCCGGAGCCGACCCCGGATGCGACGAACCCCACCGCCGAGGTGGTGCTCCGCGCGGAGTGGCCGGCCGATCCGTTGGGTGGCCGTCGGCCGGCACTGGCCGAGGCGGCCGGGCTGGTGCGCCGCCTGATGACCGACGGCCCGGCGGCCCTGGTGGTCGCCGAAGGGCCGGTCGAGCCGGAGGCCGATCCGGAGGTGGAGCGCTGGCGGCGGGAGGCGGACCTGCTGCTGGCCGAGCGGGCCGAGCTGACCCGCCTCTCCGGCGCGGTCGAGGTGGCTCTGCCCGGGCAGTTGAGCGTCACCCAGTTGGTCGCGTTGCGCCGTGACCCGGCGGCGCTGGCCCGGACGCTGCGCCGCCCGGTGCCCACCGAGCCCAACCCGTACGCCCGCCGCGGCACCGCCTTCCACGCCTGGCTGGAGCAGCGCTTCGGCGCCGACCGGCTGCTCGACCTGGACGAGCTGCCCGGCGCGGCGGACGCGGACGCCGCGCCGGACGAGGCGCTCGTCGAGCTTCAGGAGCGTTTCCTGGCCAGCGAGTGGGCCGAGCGGGCGCCGGTGGAGGTGGAGGTGCCGTTCGCCACGGTGATCGCCGGGGTGGTGGTCCGGGGGCGGATGGACGCGGTCTTCGCTCGGCCGGGTGGCCGGTTCGACGTGGTCGACTGGAAGACCGGCGCGCAACCGACCGGCCCGGCGGCGGAGGTGGCCGCGGTGCAGTTGGCCGTCTACCGGTTGGCGTGGGCGGAGCTGGCCGGGGTGCCGGTCGACCGGGTGGGAGCGGCGTTCCACTACGTCCGGCACGGGGTGACGGTTCGCCCCGCCGACCTGCTGGACGTGACCGGGCTCACGGCCCTGATCGCCAAACTGCCGGAAGATTCCGACCAACATTGACCATGCCGCGAAAATCCGTGGTAGGTTGAACGGGTTGCAGTTTTGGTTACCAGAGACTCTGTGTGCGCCTGGCGGGATTGTGGCCCCAGGCGCTCTTTGTTGTGTCCGGAGTTCTCCGGGCGGGGCGACCAGAAGCGACAGGCGATTCGCGCATTCCCGCGCGGAGCGCTCCTCTTCGGGCTCGCAACAAGTGCGGGTCCGACGTTCCGTCAAGGAGACGAAACACATGGCTATTGGCACCGTGAAGTGGTTCAACGCTGACAAGGGCTTCGGCTTCATCACCCCGGACGGCGGCGGCGCTGACGTCTTCGCCCACTTCTCGGCGATCCAGTCCTCCGGCTACCGGAGCCTGGACGAGAACCAGCGGGTCGAGTTCGAGGTGACCCAGGGCCAGAAGGGCCCGCAGGCGGAGAACATCCGCCCGCTCTGATCTTCGGATCGGCCAGCATTACCTGTCGCGCCCTCCGGGCGTGGCGGTGACGGGACCGGCCCGCCCCGCCGTCGACCTGCTTACGCAGGCGGCGGCCCGGCGGCGGGCCGGCCCGTACCCCCTTCGGTTCGTGCTTGTGAGTCCTGGCGGCCTTTGCCGCCGGCGACAGCGCCGTTCTCGGCGCCCTCCCTCGACACGTGCCGCGTCGAGGAAGGCTCCTGCGTGACCACTGTTGTTCCTTCGTTCGCCCACACCGGTCTGGCACCGGCGCTGCTCACCGCGCTGACCGCGCAGGGCATCACCGAGCCGTTCCCGATCCAGTCGGCCACGCTGCCCGACTCGCTCGCCGGCCGGGATGTGCTCGGTCGGGGTCGCACCGGTTCTGGCAAGACCCTCGCCTTCGGGCTTCCGCTGCTCTCCCGTACCGCCGGCCGCAAGGCCCGGCCGGGTCGCCCGCTGGCCCTGGTGCTGGTGCCGACCCGGGAGCTGGCCCAGCAGGTCACCACCGCGCTGGCCCCGTACGCCCGCGCCGTCGGGCTGCGCTGCGCCACCGTCGTCGGCGGGCTGTCGTTGCAGCGTCAGGCGGACGCCCTGCGCGCCGGCGCCGAGGTGGTCGTGGCCACCCCCGGTCGCCTGCACGACCTGATCAACCGCGGCGACGCCCGGCTCGACCAGGTCGAGATCACCGTGCTGGACGAGGCCGACCAGATGGCCGACATGGGCTTCCTGCCGCAGGTCACCAGGCTGTTGGAGCAGGTCGCGCCGCAGGGCCAGCGGATGCTCTTCTCGGCGACCCTGGACGGCGGCGTGGACCGGCTGGTCCGCCGCTTCCTGAGCAACCCGGTGACCCACTCGGTCGACCCGGGCACCGCCACGGTCACCGCGATGACCCACCACGTGCTGCACGTCGACGCCGTGGACAAGCCCGACGCGCTGACCCGGATCGCCGCCCGCGAGGGCCGCACCATCCTGTTCATGGGCACCAAGCACCGCGCCGACCGGCTCGCCCGCCAGTTGCTCTCCAAGGGGGTACGCGCGGCCGCGCTGCACGGCGGCAAGTCCCAGCCGCAGCGCACCCGGATCCTGGAGCAGTTCCGCAACGGCCAGGTGACCGCCCTGGTCGCCACGGACGTGGCGGCCCGCGGCATCCACGTCGACGGCCTGGACATGGTGGTCAACGTGGACCCGCCGACCGAGGCGAAGGACTACCTGCACCGGGGCGGCCGGACGGCCCGGGCCGGCGAGTCCGGCTCCGTGGTCACCCTGGTCCTGCCCGAGCAGCGCCGGGACGTGTCCCGGCTGATGGCCACCGCCGGCATCCGGCCGGAGTCGGTCCAGGTCCGCGCGGGTGACGAGGCGCTGGCCCGGGTGACCGGTGCCCGTGAGCCCTCCGGCGTGCCGGTGACCATCACCGCCCCGCCGGCGCCCGCCGGCCGGGGACGTACCGCCGGTGGATCCGGTGGCTCGACCACGGACGGCGGCGCCCGGACGGCGCACCGCGCGTCGGGCCGGTCCCGCCGCCCGCGCCGTCCCCGCATCGCCTGACGTTCTCCGCACGTACCGACCCGCCCCGCTCCGGCTGGGCGGGTCGGTCTGTCTGCGGGGCGGCGCGTGCCGGACCGCGCGCGAGACCGGGTCGCCTGGGGTTACCGACTCCTCGGCACGACCTTTGCTCTGCTTCAACCCACGCAACGGAGACCGTCCGGATAACGGACACCGGCTGTTGCGCCGGTTGAAGCAGAGCAAAGGTGGCCGCATCAGTCCTCGGCCTCGGCCCGTCCGGCCATTCGTTTGAGTCGGTAATCAGCCTCGGCTGGGTCGGCTGGCCGACTGTGTTCCGACGACCGGTGGTCGAAGCTGACCACCGGGGGGAAGTCGGGCGGGGGGCCCGGCACGGGAGGGGTGACCATGGCGGGCGAAGCCGGCTCGGGAGCGCTGCGCGAACTGATCCTGGTGGTCGCGGTTGCGCTCGCCGGCCTGCTGCTCGCCATGGTTGCGGCCTTCGCACCCTGGCAGGCCACCCCGGCGGGCAACGCTCCCGCCGGTCTGGTGGAGCTGCGCAGCCCCGGCGACCCGGGCTCCGGCCCGACGGTCGCACACGTGGGCTGAGCAGCGGCCGGACCGACCGGTGCCGGCGGAGGGGCAGGCCCGGTCAGGATCGGCACGAGGCGTGGTCGGGTCGGCGGGGCACCGACCCGACCACGCCGCAATCTGTTGGCGAACGCGTCAGGTGATCATGACGCGGTGGGGGCGCGACCGGTCGAGTTGCGGGCGAGCAGGTCGGCCAGGCTCGTGCTGTCCACCACCGTGGCGATCGCCCCGTGCACGGCCAGCCAGACGTCGGTCAGCCCGGCGGCCACCCCGTGGTAGCCGGCCCGCTCGGCCGGCAGCCCGCGCACCGTGGTGAGCGAGCCGCCGACCGCGCGCAGCACGTCGCCCACCGTGATCTCGTCGGGCGGACGGGCCAGCGCGTACCCGCCCTCCGTGCCGCGATGGCTCAGCAGCAGGCCGGCCCGGCGCAGGTCGAGCAGGATGCCCTGGAGGAAGCTGAGCGGGATCTCCTGCACCTCGGCCAGACTGGCCGCCTTCACCAGGTCACCACCGCCACCGCCGCTTTCGGCGGCGGCGACAGCGAGCATGGCCCGGAGCGCGTAGTCGCTGCGCGCGGAGACGTACACGTCACTGACCAGCCTGGTCCAGCACGCCCCAGCGGCGCCGGATCGCCTTGTCGGCGGCACCGAACGCGGCGTCCACGGCCAGGCCGACGACCAGGATCACGATCATGATGGCCATCAGCCGCTCCGCGTCCGAGAAGTCGCGGGCGTAGGTGAGCTGAGCGCCGATCGAGGTCCGGGAGGCGATGACCACCAGCAGTTCACCCGCCATCAGGCTGCGCCACGCGAAGGCCCAGCCCTGCTTCAGCCCGGCCACGATGGCCGGCAGGGCGGCCGGCGCGATGACGTACCGGTAGAGGTTGAGCCCTCGCGCTCCCAGGTTGCGACCAGCCCGCACCAGCAGCGGTGGCACGTAGTCCACGCCGTGGATGACCCCGTTGGCGATGGACGGCGCGGCGCCGAGCACCACCACGAAGAAGATCGCCTGCTCGCTGAGCTGGAAGAGCAGGATCGCCAGGGGGAACCAGGCGATCGACGGCATGGTCTGCAACGCCGTGATCATGGAGCCGATGGCGGCCCGGAGCACCTTCGAGCGGGAGACGGCGAGGCCGAGCAGCAGCCCGACGGCCACCGCGGCGGCGAAGCCCACCACCGCCCGGCGTGCGGTGGTGGCCAGGCCGTCCCACAGTGCCGAGCTCAGGGCGTAGTCGGCGAGGTCGCCGAACACGGGTACCGGGCCCGGGAGGGCCCACGGATCCTTCCAGCCGGTCCAGACGACGACCTGCCAGATCCCGACGGCGAGGGCCAACGCGGCCAGCTTGGGCCAGGTGGCCGCCCAGAGCCGGGCGGCCCGGCTGGCCTCCTTCTCCTGACCGGCGATCTCCAGGGCGTCGAGGCCGGAGATCTGCGCGTCGGTACGCGCCGTGCTGGTGAGGGTGTCACTGGCCATGGCGGCCCACCTCCGTACGGAGCCGCTCGGTGACGTCGGCGGCGATGGCGGCGACCTCGGGGGAGTCGATCCGCCGTGGGCGCGGGATGTCGACCGCGGTGGAGTAGATGATCCGGCCGGGTCGGCTGGAGAGCAGGATGATCCGGTCGGCCAGCCGGGCGGCCTCGCGGACGTTGTGCGTCACGAACAGCACCGAGAGCCTGCGCTCGGACCAGATCCGTTCCAACTCGTCGTGCAGGATGTCCCGGGTCATCGCGTCCAGCGCGCCGAACGGCTCGTCCATCAGCAGCACCGGGGTGTCCAGCGCGAGCGTGCGGGCCAGCGCGACGCGTTGCCGCATCCCGCCGGAGAGCTCATGCGGGCGCTTGCGGCCGAAGTCGGCCAGGTGCACGGTGCGCAGCAGCTCCACCACCCGTGCGCGCCGCTCGGCCCGGGGCATCCCCCGTAGCTTGAGCGGCACCTCCACATTGGCGTCGACGGTCAGCCAGGGGAAGAGCGCCGGCTCCTGGAACATCAGCCCGGGGTTGGCGCCACCGGCCAGGGCGATGTCGCCTCCGGTGGGCCGGTCCAGCCCGGCGACCAGGTTGAGCAGCGTGCTCTTGCCGCAGCCGGAGGCGCCAACCAGGCAGACGAACTCGCCCGGCGCCACGTCCAGGGACACGCCGTCCAGGGCCAGCACGGCGTTCGCCCCGCGTCCGTACACCTTGGTCACGCCGGAGAGCGCGACCGCGGTGGTCGCGCTCTCCGGTGTCGTCGTGGTCGACGTCATGGCTGGACGACCTCGGGCTTGCCCTGCGCCTTGAGCGCCTTGTTCAGGTACGTCAGGTCGTACAGGCCCTTGAGGTCCACCGGGTCGGTCAGCTTCACGTCGACGGCGTGGTCGAGCCCGGCCTTGAGCGAGGTGGCGATCGGGTCGTTGGTGAACTCCAACGTCGGCCACGCTTGCTTGATCAGCTTCAGGTCCAGCGGCTTGCCGCTGATCTTGCCGATCGCGTCGGAGATGGCCTGCTGGGCCTCGTCCGGCTTGCTGTTGACGAACTCGTTCGCGGCCACCTGGCCGTCGACCAGCTTCTGCACCACGTCCGGGTGTGCCTTGAGGAACTTGGTGCTGACCAGCAGGTTGGTGATGACGAACTTCTTGTCCGGCCACAGGTCCCGCTCGTCGACCAGCACCTTGCCGCCGGCGTTGACCAGCCGGGAGACGAACGGCTCGGGCACCCAGGCGGCGTCGATCGCGCCGCTGCTGAAGGTCTCCACCGTCTGGGCGTTCTCCTGCGGCACGATCTTGACGTCGCCGCCACCCTCCTTGGTGGTGGTCAGCCCCTGCTGCTTGAGCCAGTAGCGCACCGCCACGTCCTGGGTGTTGCCCAGCTGCGGGGTGGCGACCTTCTTGCCCTTCAGGTCCTGCGGGCCGTTGATGCCGGGCTTGACCACCAGCGCCACGCCACCGGAGGCTGCGCCGGAGACCACCCGGACGGCCTCACCCTTGGATTTGGAGAACGCGTTCACGGTCGGGTTCGGGCCGATGTAGGTGGCGTCCAGCGCACCGGAGAAGACGGCTTCGATGGCGGCCGGGCCGGCGTTGAAGGTCTTCGGGTCCAGCTTCACGTTGGCGCCGAGCTTCTCGGCGAAGATGCCCTTCTCCACGCCGACGACGGCCGGCGCGTGGGTGATGTTGGGGAAGTAGCCGAGGCGCAGCGTGACCGGGCCGGAGCTGCTGCCCGCGCCATCGCTGTCGTCGCCGCACGCGGCGGTGCTGCCCAGGGTCGCCGCGCCGACCACGGCGAGGGTGGCCAGGGTGACCATCCGGCGCAGGGGGAGCCGTCTCATCGTCCATCCAATCCGCAGTATTCCTACTTAGTTGGTAGGAAGAGTGGGCCAGGCCGGATGCAGCGTCAAGACCCATCCACATGCCGGGACGGCGTGTCTCAGATATGTCGGTATTTCCTACCAGCTAGCTACGGTAGGTGGCATCGCACCGTATGAGGTGCTGCCCCTGGTGACCCACCCGGTGGCGGGGGCTCCGCGGAGGTCGCCGGTGGCGGGGGTGCCGACGCGCTAGGGTCGATCCCGTGGCGGCGCGAAGATCCAGAATTCCAGCGACGACGTACCCGGTCGAACGGTTCGCCCTCGACAACGGCCTGCGGGTGGTGCTCACCCCCGACCGCAGTGCCCCGGTGATCGGGGTGGCGGTGGTCTACGACGTCGGCATCCGCTCCGAGCCGGAGGGGCGCACCGGCTTCGCCCACCTCTTCGAGCACCTGATGTTCCAGGGCTCGGAGAACCTGGAGAAGCTGGCCCACTTCCGGCACGTGCAGGGGGCGGGTGGCACCTTCAACGGCTCCACCCACCTGGACTACACCGACTACTTCGAGACGCTGCCCAGCAACGCGCTGGAACGCGCGCTGTTCCTGGAGGCGGACCGCATGCGCGGCCCCCGCCTGACCGAGGAGAACCTGCGCAACCAGGTCGACGTGGTCAAGGAGGAGATCCGGGTCAACGTGCTCAACCGGCCGTACGGTGGCTTCCCCTGGCTGACCCTGCCGCCGGTCATGTTCGACACCTTTCCGAACGCGCACGACGGCTACGGCTCCTTCGACGATCTCGAGTCGGCGACCGTCGCCGACGCCGCGGACTTCTTCCGCCGCTACTACGCCAGCGGCAATGCGGTGCTGGCCGTCAGCGGCGACATCGACGTGGCCGAGGCGACCGAGCTGGTCAGCCGCCACTTCGGGGACGTGCCGGCCCGCCCCGCGCCCCGGCGCCCCGACTTCACCGAACCCGACCTGACCGCCGAGCGGCGCACCTCGTACACCGACGCGCTGGCGCCGCTGCCGGCGGTGGCCGGCGCCTGGCGAGTGCCCGACCCGGTCACCGACTTCGCCGGCTACCTGCCGTACGTGGTGCTGGCCGAGGTGCTCACCGACGGCGACGCGTCGCGGCTCGTCGAACGGCTGGTGATGCGCGACCGCACGGTGACCAGCATCGGCGGGTACCTCGGCTTCATGGGCGACCCGTTCGACGTGCGGGACCCGACGGCGCTGCTGCTCCAGGCGCATCTGCCACCGGGCGGCGACGTGGACAAGGTGCTGCGCACCATGGACGAGGAACTGGACCGGCTGGCCACCGACGGGCTGACCGAGGGGGAGCTGGCCCGGACCCAGGCCCGGATGGCGACCCACCTGCTGCGGGACACCGACGCGGTGCTCGGCCGGGCGCTGCGGATGGCGGTGCTGGAGCAGCAACGCGGCGAGCCGGGCCTGCTCAACGAGCTGCCTCGACTGGTCGGCGAGGTCACCGAGGAGCAGGTGCGGACCGCAGCGGCCACCCTGCGCCCGGAGCGCCGTGCCGCCGTCGAGGTCATCGCCGGAGGTGCCCGATGAGCGCCGCCGCCACCGTCCCGACCGCGCCGCGCACGCTGCCCCCGCTCGGCCCCACCCGCAAGCTCAAGGTGCCGAAGCAGGCCGAACGCACGTTGCGCAACGGCCTCACCGTGATCGCCGTACGTCGGCCCGCCGTGCCCCTGGTCGAGCTGCGGCTCTGGGTCCCGTTCGGCCGGGCCCACCTGGCCCGCGGCGCGATGCTCTCGCAGACCATGCTCTCCGGCACCGGGTCGATGACCAGCGTGCAGATCGCCGCCGAGTTGCAGAAGGTGGGCGGCGGTCTGTCGGCGGGCGTCGACCCGGACCGGCTGATGCTCTCCGGCGCCGGCCTGGTCACCGGCCTGGACCGGATGCTGGAACTGCTGGCCGAGGTGCTGACCGGCGCCAGCTACCCGGGCGACGAGGTCGCCACCGAGCGGGACCGGCTGATCGACCGGATCCAGGTGGCGCAGAGCCAGCCGGCGCACCTGGCCCGGGAGGCGCTGCTGAAGCGGATCTACGGCCGGCACCCGTACGCGACGCAGACACCGGAGCCCGGCCAGATCCGCGCCGTCCGTCCGGCCGCCCTGCGCAGCCTGCACGCCGAGCGGGTGCACCCGGCCGGCGCGCAGTTGGTGCTGGTCGGCGACGTGCAGCCGGAGAAGGCCCTGGACGCGGCCGAGCGGGCGCTCGGCGGCTGGGCCGGCGCGGGGCGCACCGCCGAGCTGCCGGCCACCCCACCGCTGGAGGCCGGGCCGCTGCTGCTGGTCGACCGGCCCGGCTCGGTGCAGTCCTCGCTGCGGATCGCGCTGCCGGCCGTGTCGCGCACCCATCCCGATCACGCTCCGCTGCAACTGGCCAACCTGATCTTCGGCGGCTACTTCTCCTCCCGCTGGGTGGAGAACATCCGGGAGGACAAGGGCTACACGTACGGCCCGCACTCGGTGATCGAGCATTCGGTGGCCGGGTCGGTTCTGGTCGCCGCCGCCGAGGTGGCCACCGAGGTCACCGGCCCGGCGTTGCTGGAGACGACGTACGAGCTGGGCCGGCTGGCGTCGCTGCCGCCGAAGCCCGAGGAGTTGGAGCAGGCCCGCCAGTACGCCCTCGGCACCCTCCAGCTCGGCATGTCCACCCAGGCCGGGCTCGCGGCGCTGACCAGCGCGTACGCCGGCAACGGCCTGCGCCTGGACTTCCTCGCCGAGTACGCGGCCCGGCTGGCGAAGGCGACCGTCGACGACGTCGCGCAGGCGGGGGCCCACTACCTCGCGCCGGCCCGGGCGGCGGTCGTGGTGCTCGGCGACGCCGAGCGGATCACCCCGGGCCTGGCCGCGCTGACCGCGGTCCGGACCGAGCCGGTGCAGCAGTGAACCGGAGGCCCGGTGTCCTGCCCGACCGAACCGTGCGGCACGGCAGAGGAGCGGCGGCGTGAGCGGCGAGACGGCACCGCCGCTGGCCCGGTCCACCCTGGACCGGGCCGCGCACCGGCGGGGTGACCAGCAGTGGCTGACCGAGGCGTGGCTGCGTGCCCGGGTCCTGCTGCTCGACTCGACCGACGAGGGGCGGACACTGGCCCGTACCGACGCGTCGCCTCCGGAGCTGGTGCTGTTCGGGCCGGGCGACGTGCCGGCCGGGTCGGAGTCGATCGCGATGTTCCTCGGTGTCGAGCCGGACGGGGTGCCGGTCTTCGCGGTCGACACGCCGCTGCCGGCACTGCCGGGCACCCGGGCGGTCAACCTGCGCGAGGTGGGCCACCTGCTCGGCGATCGGGAGGCGGGCATCTTCACCACGGCGCTGGCGCTGGTCAACTGGCACACCCGGCACGGCTACTCGGCGGCCACCGGGGCGCCGACCGCGATGGACGAGGCTGGTTGGTCCCGGGTGGACCGCAACGGCGGGCGGATCTGGCCGCGTACCGACCCGGCGATGATCGTGCTGGTGCACGACGGGGTCGACGGCCCGGACGGGCGCTGCCTGCTCGGCAACAACGCCGGCTGGCCGGGCACACCGGGTGGGCGGCGCTACTCCTGCCTGGCCGGCTACGTTGAGCCGGGGGAGTCGGCCGAGGCCGCCGTGCTGCGCGAGGTCCGCGAGGAGGTGGGCATCAGCGTGGAGCGGATCGGGTACGCGGGCAGTCAGGCGTGGCCGTTCCCCGGCTCGTTGATGCTGGGCTTCCTGGCCACCGCCGACCCGACCGATCCGGTGGAGGTCGACCCGTCCGAGATCGCGTACGCCCGCTGGTTCTCCCGTCGTGAGATCGGGGCGGCGCTGGCCGGGCGGACCGTGGATGTGGGCGACGGCGCCCAGCTCATCCTGCCGCCACCGTCATCGATCGCGCTGTTCCTCATCCACCGCTGGCTGGACGGCTGGGTGGACGTCGACCGGTGAACGCGGTCCCGGCCCGTGGCCGCCGTTGCCGCGGCGGTCACGGGCCGGGAACACGGGCCGTCGTGGTCGGCTGGGGCTAAAACGCGGCGGGGGAGCCGGTCCGACCACGACGGACGTCTGGTGCGTCAGGTGGCGGTGCGGCCCGGTCTGTGTCGGAAGGCCAGCCGGGGGTCGGCCAGCGGCAGGACCTTGACCCGTTGCTTGCCGGCGCGGACCGCGCCGACCGTGGCGAGTGCCCGGGCCAGCAGCAGCGCGGCGTCGCGGTCCTCGGCGTGCACGATCTGCCGGCGCGGCTCGGGGGCGGTCGTCTCGTCGCGCAGCCGGTGGCCGTCCGCCCAGGCGGCGGCGATGTCCCCGTCGGCGACGGCGCGGATGTCGGTGCGAACGATCAGGAACCGCATGAGGGTCTCCGGATGAACCGCGACGGATGAGTCAGTGTGGAAGTTCCACGTCCTCGACGGCCATGTTACGCCGCGTGTCCGTCCCAGCAACTGAAACGCGCCTATCGGTTTCGAGCCTCGTCCGATCGGCGGATGGCTGGTCAGCGAGGTCGGCGGCGCGTAACGCGACGGGGCCGCCGGCAGCGCGCCGACGGCCCCGTTCCGGTCACGAGATCAGTTCAGGTCGAACTGGCCCTTCTTGGCTCCGGCGATGAAGCCGAGCCAACCCGCCCGGTTGAACAGCAGCACCGGGCCGCCCCGGTCCTTGCTGTCGCGCAGCGCGACAGCCGACGGGCCGGTGCCCAGCGGAGCGACCTCGACGCAGTTGGAGGTCTGGCTGCGCGTGCTGGTACGCCACGGGGCGTCCGACAGCCGGTGGGCGGGGACGGACGGCGTGTTGCGGATGTCGTTCATGGTTCTGCTCCTGTGTGAACCGCTCCGATGGGACGAGTGGTGCCGCACGCCCGACGGAGGGTCCCCCGTGGATCACCGATCCGTCAGCCGCCCCGAGGCCCGGCGGCGTTGGGGCGGCGCCGTTGCCGGCCCGAACGCCACTGTGGATGGGGGCGCCGCCTCGGTCAGCCGTCCCGTCGCCTCGATCAGCCAGGAGAGGGTGTCCGAAGAGGTAAGTGCCGCCGTGCATAGCCACTCGAACACCACTTTATAGCGATTTAGTGCGATTGCCTCGGTCGACATGACGTCGGTGAACCCCCCTTCGATGGCCAGCGTCTCCGGATCGAGCGGATCGGCGAACCGGTAGAGGGAGAACGCGGTCGGCGGAAGGTACCAATTGCCGATCTGGGTGTCCCGCAACAGCACGTGCAGTGTCACGTTGGGCAGCAGGGCCAGCTCGCAGAGCTGGCGCAGTTGCTCGTGCAGCACCTCAGGCGGCCCGGCCCGGCGGCCGAGGGCCGCCTCCTCCAGCACGGCGGTGTAGCGGGGCGCGTCGGGCTCCCGGGTGAGCAGCGTCTGGCGGGCCAGCCGTGCCTGCACCTCGGTCTCGGGCTCCGCGTCGGGCTCCGGTTCACCGGCCCCCTCGGCCACCTGGCGGGCCGAGACGATCCGGACCTGGGCGTACCCGGGGGTCTGCAACAGCCCCGGCACCAGCACCGGGTTGTACTCGGAGATCTCCGCGCAGCCCGCCTCCAGCTCGGCCCAGCTGCGCTGCTGCTGGGTCATCACCGGGAAGTTCTTCAACCAGCCCCGCATGTCACCGGCCTCGCCGGTGATGCCGAGCAGCTCCTCGTGCAGTGCCGCGTCGGCACCGTAGAGGTCGAGCAGAACGCCGACATCCTGCGGGTCGGGCCGGCTTCGGCCGTTCTCCAACCGGGACAGTTTCGACGCGGAGGCCCAGCCGATCCGCTCGATGACCTGGTCCCCGGTGAGGCCTGCGGCCTCGCGCAGGCGGCGCAGCTCTGTGCCCAACCGGCGACGACGCAGGATCGGGCTGGGTGCGGCAGGAGGCACGGTGTCCTCTTTCCCGTCGACCGCCGCGGACGCGACGGTAACTGTATGAAATTCGCCCCCCACGGTCAGTATGGACGGCGCGGCCGGCGTCGGAGGTTCCGGCGGGGGCGTGTCTCCCGAAAAATGGACCTCGGGTACGCCGGACGACGACGGACCCGCGGCCGCGGCCCCGTCGACCCACGCCCACCCGGGCGCGCCATCCCCGCCGGAGGGACCCATGCGCACCGTCCTGCGCCGCCCCGACTTCCGCCTGCTCTTCGGGGGCCTGCTGGCCAGCATGACCGCCGAGTCGATCCTGCTGCTCGCGCTCGCCATCTGGGTCAAGGACCTGACCGGCTCGGACGGGCTGGCCGGCGCCACGATCTTCGCCGTCATCGCCCCGATGACGCTCGCGCCGCTGGTCGGCTGGTTCGTCGACCGCTACCCGCGCCGGCCCTTCTTCGTGGCCGCGAACCTGGTGACCGCGGTGCTGCTCACCCCGTTGTTCACGGTCCGGGACGCGGGGGACGTCTGGCTCGTCTACCTGGTGGCCGCCCTGTACGGCCTGTCCTACATCACGCTCAGCGCGGCGCTCAGCGGGCTGATCCGGCAGTTGGTGCCGGTCGAGCTGCTGGCCGAGGCGAACGGCGTGTTGCAGACCGTACGCCAGGGTCTGCGGCTGATCGGCCCGCTGGCCGGCGCGGCGCTCTACGCGGCGATCGGCGGGTGGGCGCTGGCCGGGATCGGCATGGTCGGCTTCCTGACCGCCGCCGCGGTGGTGGCCGCCCTGCGCACCCCGCAGCCGGCGCCGCCGACCGTACGGCTGCGCTGGCCGGCCGAGCTGGGTGCGGGGCTGCGACACCTGGCCGGCGAGCCGGCCCTGCGCCGGGCCCTGCTCGGCTACGGGCTCGGATCGCTGGTGATGGGCTTCAGCGAGTCGCTCATCTTCGCCTACGTCGACCAGGGGCTGGATCGGGACGCGGCGTTCGTGGGCGTGCTGGTCACCGTGCAGGGCGTGGGAGGGCTGCTCGGTGGGCTCTGCTCGCCGGCGCTGGTCCGCCGGCTCGGCGAGGTCGGCACGCTGGCCGCCGGGGTCGCCTTCTTCGGGCCGGCCGCGCTGGCGCTCGCGTACCCCGATCTCCGGCTCGGGTTCGCGGCGGTGCTGCTGGCCGGCGTCTCGCTCCCGCTCACCATGGTGGGGCTGCACACGCTGATCCAGCGGCGTACCCCGCCGGGGTTGGTCGGCAGGGTCGCCGCGGCCACCGAGGCGGTGGTCAGCGGGCCGCAGGCGTTCTCCATCGGCGCGGGCGCCCTGCTGGTCGGACTCCTGGACTACCGGGCGCTGTTCGCGCTGGTCGGGGTGGCCACCCTGGTCGCCGGCGGCTACCTCTGGCGGGGCCGGCACCTCAGCCCGCCGCCCGGAGCCCGCCCGACCACACCGCCGACCCGACCGACCCTTCCGGCACCCCGGCGCCCCATGGACGACGCCGACCGGAAGGTGGTGACCGGGAGCCAGCGGTCACCGCGACGCTGACGGATACCGGACACGACGAGCGGCCGCCCCGGATGGGGCGACCGCTCGTCGAGGATGACCCGGCCGGTCAGGCGGTGAGGGTCCCCAGGTGCTGCTTGACCTGGATGATCGAGGGATTGGTCAGGGCGCTGCCGTCGGCGAAGCGCAGCGTCGGCACCGTCTGGTTGCCGCCGTTGACGCTCATCACGAACTCGGCGGCCTCCGGGTCCTGCTCGATGTCGACCACCTCGTACCCGATGCCCTCCCGGTCGAGCTGCGACTTCAGCCGGTGGCAGTAGCCGCACCAGGGGGTGGAATACATCGTCAGCATGGTCGGGTCCTCCAACTCCTCCACCGCCGGCTTGCGGATCAAGCCGAGGCTGTTCGCTGCAACGTCCGGGACAGCTGAGATGATTCCTGGTTGTGGTGGTTCACTCAGCGTCGGAACGCGTGCTCGCCGGGCTGGACCCGGAGCAACGCTCCGCGGTGACCGCACCCGCCGGCCCGGTCTGCATCCTGGCCGGCGCCGGCACCGGCAAGACCCGCGCGATCACCTCCCGGATCGCCCACCGGGCGCTCTCGGGTGAGATCTCCCCCCGGCACGTGCTCGCGGTCACCTTCACCGCCCGGGCCGCCGCCGAGATGCGGAGTCGACTCACCGTCCTCGGGGTGGGCGGTGTGCAGGCGCGGACGTTCCACGCCGCCGCACTGCGTCAGGTGCGCTACTTCGCACCCCGCCTGCTGGCCGGCCGGGCCATGCCCGAGCTGCTGGACAGCAAGGTGCGGCTGGTCACCCTCGCCGCCGCCCGGGTCGGCCTGCGGACCGACCGGGCCGCCGCGCGGGACCTGGCCGGCGAGATCGAGTGGGCCAAGTCGTCGCTGGTCGAGCCGGGGGACTACGTCGTCTCGGCGGCGCGCGCACTGCGCGACACGCCGCACGAACCGGCGAAGGTGGCCGAGGTGTTCACCGCGTACGAGCAGCTCAAGCGCTCCAACGGCGTGATCGACTTCGAGGACATGCTGCGCGCCGCGGTGTGGGGCATCGAGGAGCACCCGGACGTCGGCGAGCAGGTCCGCGGCCAGTACCGGCACTTCGTGGTGGACGAGTACCAGGACGTCAACCCCCTCCAGCAGCGGCTGCTGGACGCCTGGCTGGGCGGCCGGAACGACCTGACCGTGGTCGGCGACGCCAGCCAGACGATCTACTCGTTCACCGGGGCGACCTCGGCGTACCTGGTCGACTTTCCGCGCCGGCACCGCGGCGCCACCGTGGTCCGCCTGGTCCGCGACTACCGCTCCACTCCCCAGGTGGTCGGATTGGCCAACGCGGTGATCTCCCAGGCCCGGGGCACCGAGGCGCGGCTGCGGCTGGAGTTGAGCGGGCAGCGCCCGCCCGGCCCCGAACCGGACCTGCGGATCTTCACCGACGAGCCGGCCGAGGCGAACGCCGTGGCCGCCCGCTGCCGGTCGCTGATCGACGCGGGCACGCCGGCGAAGGAGATCGCCGTGCTGTTCCGGATCAACGCGCAGTCCGAGGCGTACGAGAAGGCGCTCACCGAGGCCGAGGTGCCGTACGTGGTGCAGGGCGCGGAGCGGTTCTTCGAGCGGACCGAGGTGCGCCAGGCGATGGTCGCCCTGCGCTCCGCCACCCGGTCGATCCCGGGGGAGACGCCGCTGCCGGTCGCCGTCGTCGAGGCGCTCACCGCGGTCGGTTGGGCCCCGGACGCGCCCCCGGCCGGTGGCGCGGCCCGCGAGCGGTGGGAGGCGCTGGCCGCGCTGGTCCAGCTCGCCGAGGAGTACGCGGCCACCCCCGAGGTGGTGCCGATCGGCGAGGCCGCCGCGGTCGAGCGCCCGGTCACCCTGACCGACTTCACCGAGGAACTGGCCCGCCGGGCCGCCCAGCAGCACGTGCCGACGGTGGACGGGGTGACGCTCGCCTCGCTGCACTCGGCCAAGGGGCTGGAGTGGGACGCGGTCTTCCTGGTCGGCCTCGCCGAGGGCACCCTGCCCACCACGTACGCCAAGACCGTCGAGCAGGTCGAGGAGGAGCGTCGGCTGCTCTACGTCGGGATCACCCGGGCCCGGCAGTGGCTCTGGCTGTCGTACGCCGCCGCGCGCTCGCCGGGCGGGCGGGCCCGGCGGCCGTCGCGGTTCCTGCCGCAGCTGGACCGCTCCGGCGGGGCCGAGCGGGCCACCGGTGGCCCCGGCCCGGCCCGTCGCCCGGAACGACGCCGGACCCAGATCGTCTCGTGCCGGATCTGCGGCGCCACCCTGCTCGCCGGTCCCGACCGCAAGCTGGGCCGCTGCCCCACCTGCCCGTCGGACATAGACGATGAGCTGCACGAACGGCTGCGCGAGTGGCGGCAGCGGGTGGCCGGGGCGCAGAAGGTCCCCGCGTACGTGGTCTTCACCGACGCCACCCTGATCGCACTGGCCGAGCGGCGACCCGGCCGGTCGGAGGAATTGATCGCCATCGCCGGCATCGGCCCCCGCAAGCTGGGCCTCTACGGGGAGTCGGTGCTGGCGCTGGTGGGGGGCGCGGGAGTGGACGACGTCTGCCCGGAGAAAACTTTCGAAATCTCGTCGTAAATTCGTTTGCCCTCGCCCCGGCGCGAGGAATAGCCTCAGGACACACCACGCGAGCGGCGCCATTCCGGCTGCTCACGAGGGTTGGTCCAGTCGATTCGAGGAACGTGAGGGAGGTGGCACCCGTGAAGATCTTCACCTATGAGCGTCTGGCGGCGATGCCAGCTGTCCACGCTCCGTTGTCGGCTGTCCGGGTGGCCCTCGCGGCCGCACGACCGTCGGTTCCGCAGGTGCACCAGGTTCAGGCCGAGCTGAACCTGACTGTCGCACTCACCGGAGTCGAGGGGACCAGTGGCTTCACGGGCATGGGCATTCAGGGCGCCAACAAGCGCACGGATGTCCGCGGCGTTCCACCTCGAGGTAGACCGGTCTGACCATCAGACTCCGGCTCACCTCGAGGCCGCGGAACCCGCTTACCGGGATCCGCGGCCTCAGTTTTTTGCCCCGCCGAAGTACGTCGGAATGCGATCCACGAGATCGAAGTGTGAGAGAGAGGTGACCGGGCGATGAGTCTGGCGTTGGCCCCCCTCGACGTGAGCGTCGAGATGGAGGCGAACCTGCCCTGCCGGAAGTTCGACCCCGACCTGTGGTTCTCCGACTCGCCTGCCGAGCTCGAGCTGGCCAAGTCGCTCTGCGGGGACTGCCCGCTGCGCGTCGAGTGCCTGGCCGGGGCGGTGGAGCGAGCGGAGCCGTGGGGCGTCTGGGGCGGCGAGATCTTCGAGCGTGGCGCGGTCGTTCCGCGTAAGCGGCCCCGTGGCCGTCCGCGCAAGGAGGACGTCGCCCGTGACGCCGCGCTCCGGGTCGAGGCCGAGGCGCGCCTGGCGGCCAGTGGGCTGTCCGAGGTGCGTAGCACGGTCCGGCTGGCGGCCTGACATGTTCCCGATCCGTACCAACTACGCCGGTGTCACACCGGCAGCGAGTGAGAAGACCATGCTGCATGTACCGACTGGAGCCTTCGAGATGCAACTACTCCACGAAGCGTTGTCCCGGGCTCGAATGCGCCGGCCTCAGGCCGGTCGTACCACCACGAGCACTGAGGCAACCCGATCCGCCCGTACCGTCGCCATGAACAGCCGCAACCAGTCGGCGCGCGACCTGGGCGTTCTCTAGTACCACGACACGGAAAGGGGCGGGTGCCACCGGCACCCGCCCCTTTCGCCGTTCCGGGGGGAGGTTTTCAGGCGACCGGGGCGAAGCCGGGCAGCCAGCGCTCCAGGATGCCCCGGTACGGCGCCTTCGCCTCCAACTGGCAGAGCACCCCGATCGACCCGAGCGTCACCCGGTGGATGAGCAGGTACGACGGCGGCAGGTTGAGCTGCCGGCTGAGCTGGTAGGTGGGGGAGCGGGGGCTGGCCAGCCGGGCTGCCTCGCCCCGCAGCCAGGCCCTGGTGAACCGGAACTCGTCGGCTGAGATCGGCTCCAGCATCGGACGGAGGAAGTCGAGCACCCCCTCGGCGTCGATCGGTTCGGTGGGGCTGATGAAGCCCTCGGACCGTAGCCCCTCCACCACTCCGCTGGCGTCGTTGCGCAGGGCCAGCGCGGCGATGCGGCCGATCGGCTCGGGCGTGCCCTCCGGCATCCGGGCCACCGCGCCGAAGTCGATCACCCCGAGCCGGCCGTCGGGCAGCATCCGGAAGTTGCCCGGGTGCGGATCGGCGTGCAGCAGCCCGGCCCGCTGTGGTGCGGACAGGTGCAGGGTGGCCATCAACCGGCCGGCCTCGTCCCGCTGCTCCTCGGTGCCCTCGCGGATGATGTCGGCCAGCGGTGTGCCCGTCACCCACTCGGTGACCAGCACCCGGGGCGACGCGGAGACCACCGCCGGGATGTAGATCTCCGGGTCGTCGGCGTACGCGGCGGCGAAGGTGCGCTGCGACTCGGCCTCCAGCTCGTAGTCCAGCTCCTCGGTGATCCGTTCACGCAGCTCGACCAGGAGCGGCTTGACGTCCAGACCGGGCTGGATGGCCCGGAACATCCCGCCCAGCCGGGAGAGCTGCTTGAGGTCGGCGAGGAGGGCGTCGCCGGCGCCCGGGTACTGGATCTTGACGGCCACGTCGCGGCTGTTCGGCTCGCCCGCCGGGCCGTACCCCGGCTCGCGCCACCGCGCCCGGTGCACCTGGCCGATGCTGGCCGCGGCGGCCGGGGTGTCGTTGAACTCGACGAACCGGTCCCGCCAGTCCGGGCCGAGCTGTTCGGTCAGCACCTTGTGCACGCTGGCGGCCGGCAGCGGCGGCGCGGCCTCCTGGAGCTTCGTCAGCGCCTGGCGGTAGGGCGCGGCGATCTCCTCCGGCAGCGCGGCCTCGAAGACCGACAGGGCCTGGCCGAACTTCATCGCACCGCCCTTGAGCTGGCCCAGCACGCTGAACAGCTGCTCGGCGGTACGCTGCTGGATCTCCGCGGAGATCACGTCGGAGGCGAGCCCGGTGACGCGCTTACCCATGCCGAGGACGGTCCGACCGGCGAAGCCGAGCGGCAGAGCGGCGAGTTTGGCGGTCCGGGACACGGCCCGGCGCGGGATGTCGGTCACTCGGTCATTGTTACCGACCGGAGGGCCCCGCTGCTGCTCTGCCGCCGGGCTGGTGCCCGTACGCGGCTCGGAGAGCACCCGCACGCCGGATGCGGTGGCCAGCCTCGGCGGCGGAAACGGCCCGCATGGGTGATCTCCATGGCGCCGCCCAGCGTCTCCGGGCTGCCGCCGTCGAGCTGCGCCAGCGCCTCGGCAAGCGCGTACCCGGTGGCCGCCAGCAGCGTGCCGGTCGCGCCGGCGGCGGCCGGCTCGGCCGCCGCGAGTTGGGCGGCGAGCCGTGGCCAGTCCGGATCACGGTCGGCCCGGTGCAGCTCGACGCAGTGCAGACACGGCCCGGCAGGTGGGCGGACCAGCGGCCCGACCACCGGTACGCCCTCGCGCACGGTGACCAGCAGGTGCGGCTGGCGGCGCTGGGCGAGACCGGCGGCGAGCAGCGCCGGCGGACGGTCGGTGCCGAGCTGGATCACCAGGTCGACCCGGGCGGTCCGGCCCGGGTGGGTGCCGGTGCCCGGCGCGACGCGGTTGACCGCGGCCCGTACCGCCGGGGCCAGCGGGTGGCCCAGCTCGGCGGCCGGGATGCCGGTGCCGACCAGGTCGACGGGGCGTACCGGGCCGCTGAGGTGTGGGATCACCTGCCCGACGCCGGACTGGGCCAGTGCCACCGCCAGCGGTGCGCCGAGCGCGCCGGCCCCGGTGAGCAGCACCCGGGCGGCCCGCCGCCGGCGCAGGCACTGCGCGGGGGTGCCGGGCAGCCGGGCCGCGGCCAGGGCCAGCGCGCCGGCCTCCGCGGCGAGCCGGGCCCGGAGCGGCCCGGCCAGCTCGCGGGGGAACAGGCTCTGCGCGGGCACCAGCAGGCACGCCGTGCGCAGGGCGTCGAGCAGGGTACGTGCCTCGTCGGCGGTGACCCGGGCGGTGGCCGCGTGGGCCAGCACGGCGCGCTCGCTGCGGGTGCCGTCCAGCAGGTCGAGCAGGTGGGCGGCGCGCGGGTTGGCCAGCTCGAGCAGCACGGCGGGCCCGGGGCCGACCCCGAGCTGGAGGGTGTGCCGGTCGCGCCAGAGCCGGCTCAGGCCGGGCAGCAGGGTCGGGAGCGGCAGTGCGGTACGACTCATGATGACGAATCGTGACCGCTTCCCTGCGCTCGGTCGATCGTTGTCCACAGGTGGCCGGGCCGCTGTCCAGCGCTGTCCACAGGATTCGCCGGTTTATCCACAACCCGCCGGTAACGGTGTCGGTCACCCGACAGACCATCGATGATCTGAGTCGACGTCGATCACGTCCGGTACGGCAACGGGGGCGGGGGGGGGGCGCGCCCCCCCCCCCCCCCCCCCCCCCCCCGGGGGTCGCGGGGGGGGCCCCACAAAAAAGGGAACAGTGTGTGGGACAAAAA